>NZ_JADPQC010000001.1:0-1299894 GCF_017612575.1 Halomicrobium sp. IBSBa | reverse complement strand
CCACCCACCCCCACCACCCTTCCTTTCCGTTTTCGACCGTCGAGTGACTCGATACGGCGGATGTGTTCTGCTTCGTCCACGCTGCCGGCGGTACGAGGCGTCGTCACACCGAGGGAGAGATACCGCGACACGGCGACGGTGTCTCCGTCCACCTCTGCAGACCATCGCTACCTCGGTGTGACCAGCGTCTCGACGACGTGACGGCCGCCAGTGTCCAGTCGTATCCCCGTACTGTGTGTCGTGGCAACAAGGGTCGATACCAATAGAGCTATATACTGGTGTGGTATACCATAGCATGTATGGCGACCGCACCGAGTACCGACGACATGATCGACGAGTTCCTGTCCCAGCGGGGTCACGACGTCGAAGCGACTGGTTGGGAAGAAAGCTACAACAAGAAACAGTGTCCGGATTGTGGCGGTCTTCACGACGGATCGGCCACAGAGTGCTCGGTGTGTGGCTGGGGGCCCGCTAACTGACTCTCAGCAGCACACACGTCTACAGTAACAATTGAAACGATTTACACACCGATCGCACTTCCGCCGTGCGGTCGGGTGTGCATTGATTTTCAGTAGCTACCATAGCTGTCCTTCCTACCGGAGTCTGCCGGCTCGTCTCGTAGCAACATGTCTTCGTAGTGGCGGCTGTCGGTCTGTGAACTTTCGCGGTGCTCGTAGCGTCACCGTCGCTCTCGAACGTCGAGAGGGGGGAGAGAGTTGGGGGGTCAGTTCTGACGGAGTTACGCGTCGTCGAGTGACGCGTGCAGGAACATACCGATCGCGAGGTGTTGATACACCGCGCGTTCGATGCGTTCTCGAGCAGCGGGGTCGTCGCTGATCGAGTACTGCTTGGTCTGGACGAGCTCGTGCATCTCGAGGAGTCCCTCGGAGTCGAGCTCGTGGAGTCGGGGGTAGACCGTTCCTGGGCTCAACTGGGCGTCGAAACACCGCTCCAGTTCGTCCATCAGCTCTGTGCCGTGCGTTTGATCGGTCGAAGACGCGATCAACGCGAGGAGGATCTCGTCCAGGCTCTCCGTCACGAGACTCTCGTCGATGGCAGCGTCGCCATCCGCGAGGGCCTCGCCGACCGAAGACAGTAGCGTCTCTGGCACGCCGTCACGATTCGATCGGTCGGACGACGTCTCGGTGTCGTGCCCGCTGACGAGGGGGGTCAAGCGCTCGTCGGCGCTGGCGTGTCCCGCATCGCCCGTCGAAACGTGACGGAGTTCGTCTTCGGTCATGTGGTCACCTGGAGTCGATCCGCAATCTGACGTAGGGCGGGTCCGTGCATAAGTTCCCGTCAGTGTTTTCTGGATCTGAAAGAACCCCGTCGGCTGAAAACGCTTATATGATGAGAGGAGAAGCATTCCGGTAGTGAACGACGAGAAGAGCATCGAAGAGATCCTCGACACGATCGGCGACCAGCACGCCAGGCAGGTGTTGGCCGCGATCAGTCGCGAGTCCCAGTCGGCGAAGGAACTCGCCGAGGAGTGCGATATGTCGCTGCCGACGGTGTATCGCCGCATCGAGATGCTCACCGAGTACGAACTGGTGACGGCTCGCACACTCGTGGCCGACGACGGGAACCACTACAAGGTGTACGAGTCGAACTTCGAGTCGACGGTCATCTCGCTGGAAGACGACGAGTACAAGGTCCGGATCTACCGCGAAGAGAACCTCCCAGACCGCTTCAGTCAGCTCTGGGACGAACTCAACCCCGACTAGGTGGTAGGTAGGATGGTCGACGGCGTCGTGATCGCGAGTGGATTGCTGGCACTGTTACGGATGGTCGTGTTCGGCCTGACGCTGGGGATCACTCTGATCAGCTTCCAGGCTTACCGAAAGCGTCCCTCCGAACGGCTCCAGGCGGCTTTCGTCGGCTTCGCGTTCATCAGCATGGGAGTTGCAGTTTCGAGCGTCATCACCCAGCTCAGCGTCGGCGACGCCGGGGAGACGACCCGCCTGTTCTTCCAGTTCGCGGAGACGATCCCTTTCATCATCGGCTTCAGCATGCTGTATCTCTCTCTGTACCGGTGACGGTGCCGGCTGTCTGTGTGCGATCCTTCCGACGACGGCGTCCATAGTGATACTACCGGCTGTACATCTGTGACCGATTTCGCCACCCCGGGGTGGCGAAGATCCTCACGAAGTGACAGCCGGCAGTATGAAGCACGGTCCGAGTCTCGTACGGAGAGAGCGGATCGCAGCCGACGAGAGTGGTCACGTCGCGGTCGCCCCGGCCGTGTGAGCAGTGTGTGGCTGCCACGACTGGAACGATCATTATGTAAATCGGCGATACTTATATTAGCGATAACCAGTATGGGTTAGATTGGGAGAGAGCCCATGCCAAAGTGCCAGAACTGCGGTTCGTTCGTGACCAAAGACTACGTACGCGTGTTCACACCTCAAGAAGACACCGACCCGCGGGTCTGTCCCGACTGCGAGGACATGATCCGTGACGGCGCAGACGTGCGGGAGGCACGGTCTCCCCGACACTCGTAGGACGCCTTCGTTGTCGTCTCCGATCTGTCTTGTCGCGTCGTCAGCGACGCCGAACACCCACCCGTAGAAAGCACGTCGTTTATGAGTGAGCGGCTCGTTTCTGTGTGCAATGACTGACACGACCCCGCAGGTGGTTCGGCTGTTCGGCGGTCCGGGGAGCGGGAAGACGACGGCGCTGCTCGACCGCGTCGAAGAACTGCTGTCCGAGGACGACGCCGACGTTCGCGACATTCTGGTCGTCTCGTACACGCGTGCGGCCGCCGCCGAGATCCGCGAACGACTGGCCGAACGACTCGACATCAACCCCCGTTCCCTGAAGGGCAACGTCTGTACGATGCACGCGAAGGCGTACGAACTGCTCGACCTCTCTCGGGGCGACGTGGTCGGGGAGTCCGACAAAGAGGCGTTCTGTGACGAGTTCGGACTGGAGTTCGAAGACGAGTACGAGGGCTCTCGCCGCCGGTCGGCCCGCTCGACGACGCTCGGGAACAAGGTCATCGCCACGAGCCAGTGGCTCCAGCGCACTCGCCGGGACGTGGCCGACTGGTA
Organism: Halomicrobium sp. IBSBa; assembly: GCF_017612575.1. Taxonomy (NCBI): domain Archaea; kingdom Methanobacteriati; phylum Methanobacteriota; class Halobacteria; order Halobacteriales; family Haloarculaceae; genus Halomicrobium; species Halomicrobium sp. IBSBa. The sequence goes on along the minus strand of NZ_JADPQC010000001.1, from coordinate 1,296,844 downwards.
CGACGTGCCCTTCAAGTGGGACGAGGAGGAGGTCCGGCTCCCGCCCGATATCGACGACAACGCCCAGACGGGCAACAAGTACACGCCGACCTGGCCCGGCGACGACGACCGGCTGGACGTGCCCGAAGCGATCCGCGCCTGGCGCACCTACAAGGGCGACAACGACCTCACCGGCTTCGCAGACATGCTCGAACGGGTCAAGCAGCGATCGCTGCTGCCCAACGTCGAGTACCTCATCATCGACGAGTTCCAGGACATCACCACCCTCCAGTACGACGTGTACGAGGAGTGGAAACCCCGCATGACGAAGATCCTCATCGCGGGCGACGACGACCAGGTCGTCTACGCCTGGCAGGGGGCCGACCCCGATCTGTTGCTGGAGGAAGACGTCGACGTCGACGAGATCCTGCCCAACTCCTACCGACTGCCGTCCTCGATCCTCAACGTGGTCAACCGCGAGGTCCGCCACATCGAGAAGCGCCAGGAGAAAGACCTCAATCCGCGCAAGGAGGGCGGCGAGGTGTTGCCGATGTTGAACCCCTCGATGCTCGATCTGGTCCGCGAGATCCGCCGGACCGTCGACGACGACGAGGGGACCGTGATGATCCTCTTTCGGGCGCGGTACCAGATGTTCCAGTTCATGGACGAGTTCATCGGCGAAGGGATCCCCTTCACCTGCCTGACCGACCAGCGGATGTGGACCGACCGACTCACCGAGTACGTCCGCGGTGTCGAGGCGCTCGACGCCGACGAACCCCTCTCCGTGCTGGAGGGTCGCCGGCTCGCGGACATGCTCGCCGACTCCGCTTTCGGGACCGGCGACCGCGACGACCTGTTCGACGAACTCGACGAGATCGCAGACGCCAGCGAGGAGGACGACCTGGCGGACATCGAGATCGATCCGGACGTGATCCGCGAACACGCACCGTTCGCGCCCGACCCGCGGGCCGCCGCCGACATGCTCCGGAAGGTGACCAACTTCCAGGAACGGACCGTCGAGGCGTACTTCCACGGGGAGTACGCCGGCATGGACGCCGACCAGGTCCGTCTCGGGACGATCCACTCCGCCAAGGGTCGCGAGGCCGACCACGTGTTCGTCGGCACCGACCTCACCGAGAAGGTCGTCGAGCAGATGGCCGCACAGGTCGAGCAAAACGACCGCCACGTGCCGGGTGACGAGGAGTTCACCAAACACACCGACCCGATCCCGACCCTGACCGACAACGAACGGCGCGTGTTCTACGTCGGCATGAGTCGTGCCCGCGAGCGGCTCGTCCTGATGGAGAACCTCGTCGACGGCGCACCGACGCTCCCCATCGACGTGATCCTGGAGAACGAACCCCAGCCCGACCCGCCCGAAGAACTCCTCCTCGAAGCCCAGGAACCGCTGCCGACGCCCTGACGATTTCGGTCTCTGAGACACTCCGGCGACGCGAGGGCATCGTCGACCGCTCGTCGTCTCGATTTTCCCGACATCGCCGGCCGACTGGCAGACAGACGCCTAGTCGTCGTCTCGTACGACCCACCCGACTGCCCGCTCGGCGGCACCGGTCGCCACGTCGTCCGGCGTCGTCACGTAGTAGGGGACGAACACCATCAGCGCCGCGACGGCCAGATAGCCCAGTCCGGCGAGGGTGTCGCCGTCCGTGAGCGTCTGGAGGCCGAACAGCCCGACCGACGAGGCGAACAGCACCGAGCCGGCGAGGCCGACCAGCTCCAGAATCCCGCGTGGCATGGGCCAGCGTACGCGACCGTCTGGCAAAAGCCGTTCGCCACGTGCGTTCCATCTCCGTTATCCATAACTCTCTTGTGACGACTGTACCAAGCGGTGGTATGTTCACGGGAATCGTCGAGGCGACGGGCGAAGTGCGGGCAGTCGAGGACACGGCGGACGGCCGCCGGCTGCGGATCGGCACCGACTTCGCGGACCTCTCGCACGGGCAGTCGATCAGCGTCAGCGGCGCGTGTCTCACCGTCGAGGAGTTCGAACCGGGTGAGTGGTTCTCCGTGTTCTTGGCCGAGGAGACGATCGACCGCACCTTCTTCGACGCCGTCGCTGCGGGCGACACGCTGAACCTCGAACGCGCGATGCCGGCCGACGGGCGCTTCGACGGCCACATCGTGCAGGGCCACGTCGACGCGACGGCGACTGTCGAAGCGATCGAGCGGGTCGGCGGCGAGGACGGCGACTGGCGCTTTACCTTCTCGCTGCCCGCCGACGTCGAGCGCTACGTCGTCGAGAAGGGCTCGATCACCGTCGACGGCATCAGTCTCACCGTCGCCGACCGCCGCGAGGATGCTTTCGCCGTGGCGATCATCCCGACGACCTACGACGTGACGACGCTCTCCGAGAAGTCTCCCGGCGACGCCGTCCACCTCGAAGTCGACGTGGTCGCGAAGTACGTCGAGCGGATGGTGTGATCAGGGATCGAACTCCGTCAGCTCCGGATCGGGCACCTCGTTCGCGTGTGCCCGCTCGTAGGCCCGTTCGTAGGCGTTGAACTTGCGCAACAGCAACGCCCCGAACACGCCGTCGTAGACGAGGACGAACCCGAGGAAGGCAAGCAGCGGCGAGACACCGGTGAGCACCGAGACGACGGCCGGGACGACGCCGACCAGCGTGTTGTAGGTGGCGTGGATCAGCGACGCGACGATGAGTCCCTTGATGACGATCGGGCCGGCGTGTTCGCGGTTGAACTTCGCCAGTCCGAGGTAGTAGCCGGCGAACGCCGAGTAGATCACGTGGCCCGGACCGGCCAGCGAGCGCAGGAACGTGATCGAACCGGCCTCCATGACGGCGTTGGCGACGGTCACGCCCGCGTCGGCGTTCTGGGTGATGTACAGCGCGTTCTCGATCGTCGCGAAGCCCAGTCCGGCGACTGCACCGTACACCGCCCCGTCGATGACGGCGTCGAAGCGGTCGCTCCGGTAGGCGACCAGCCGCACCGACAGCAGCTTGACGCCCTCCTCGACCGGGCCGACGACGAGGAAGTAGAAGAGGACGGTACCGACGATCGACGCCAGAAAGCCCGACCCGATCCCCTGGACTGCGGGGCCGAGGCCACTGTTGGCGACACCGGCGAAACTGGCGAACAACACTCCGAGCGCGAACGTCGCGACGAGCAACGCCAGTGGCTCTTTGGTCGTCACGTCGGTGTACCAGGCGTAGGCAGCCAGTGCCAGCGCCGGGATCGCAGACAGCACGGTGAACACGCCGAGTACCGGATTCGCCAGCGCGCCGAGACCGCCCACGAGGAACTGTGAGAGCAAGATCGCGATGGCTGCGAGGACGACGAATCCGCGCAGCGAGTACACCAGCGCGGCGTAACAGAACCACGCGACGCGATCGAGCCACGACCTGACTTCCCACTCTGAAACGTCGTAGAGGTCCTGTGACCCGTCGTCGCGGATCGACACCGGATCGCGGCGTCTGTCTCCCATGTCTCCGGTAAGGGAATCCCTGCACCTAAGCGTTGGTCGGCCAGGATGTCTGGACGGACGACCTCCCTGATCGAACCTCGTCCTTTCGGTGTGTTCGCGAGTGAAGCGAGCGAACGGTCGGGAGTCGAGCACGGGGAGTCTTCCGGTGTGTTCGCTCGCTCACGACAACGAGAGCTTTTTCGCCCCCAATCGCCTACGGGCGGGCATGACGCTGACCGCTGGCGTGATCGCCGTCCAGGGCGACGTTTCCGAGCACGCGACCGCCATCGAGCGGGCCGCACGAGCCCACGGCGAGGACGCCGAGATCCACGAGATCCGCCACTCGGGCACCGTCCCGGAGTGTGACGTGTTGCTGCTGCCGGGCGGGGAGTCGACGACGATCTCCCGCCTGCTCCACGACGAGGGGATCGCCGCCGAGATACAGACCCACGTCGACGCCGGCAAGCCCGTGCTGGCGACCTGTGCCGGTCTGATCGTCGCCTCGACGGACCCCCAGGACGACCGCGTCGACGCGCTGGACCTACTCGACGTGACCGTCGAGCGCAACGCCTTCGGCCGCCAGAAAGACAGCTTCGAAGCTCCCCTCGACGTGGCTGGCCTCGACGACCCCTTCCCGGCGGTGTTCATCCGCGCCCCCGTCATCGACGACGTGAGCGAGGACGTCGAGGTGCTCGCCGAGTGGGACGGCCGTCCGGTGGCGGTCAAACAGGGCTCCGTCGTCGGGACCTCTTTCCACCCCGAACTGACCGAGGACCCCCGGATTCACGATCTGGCGTTCTTCGAGACCGTTGAGGTGTAGGTGGCGACCCTTCGATCCGACGTATTTTTGACACTCACCTCGGTACACTCATCCCGTGGCGGCTGAAACCCCCTCTCTCGGCACGAGCGTCGTCCTGTTTTTTGCTTCGTTGATGACCTCGGCAGTACTTTTTGGAGACCTGCTCCCGAACCACTGGTTTTCGTTCGTATTGTTCCCGATCATCGCCGGCCTCCTGTACTACGGTGCGCTCTCGGGGTACTACTACGTCATGAACGACCAACGAGCGGAGTGATGGAGCGATGCGCTCAAGGCCCACCGCCACGCCCAGTGACGTATGACCGAGGCCGACGCCGACGAGATTCTCGACGAACTGTTCAGCGTCATCGAGCAGCGCAAAGCCGACCTGCCCGAAGACTCCTACACGGCCTCGCTGTTCACCCACGAGAAAGGCGAGAACGCCGTCCTCGAAAAACTGGGCGAGGAGACGACGGAACTGATCCTGGCGGCCAAGGACGACGACCACGAGGAGATCGCCCACGAGAGCGCCGACATCGTCTATCACCTGCTGGTGGTGCTGGCGATGAACGGTATGGACGTCGAAGACCTGCGGGACGAACTGGCCCAGCGGCGATAGCGCGCTCGCAGCCGCCTGCGATCGGCGATCAGTGGCCGCCCGAGACGAGGTTGAGGCCGACGATGCCGACGACGATCAGGCCGACGAACCCCAGCCTGAGCAGGGTGGCCGGCTCGTCGAAGAGGACGATCCCCAGTGAGGCCGTCCCGACGGCGCCGATGCCCGTCCAGACGGCGTAGGCGGTGCCGATCGGGAGGTCCTCGACGGCACGCGCCAGCAGGACCATACTGATCACGAGCGCGATCCCGGTGGCGATCGTCGGTACCGGCTTCGAGAGCCCGTCGGAGTATTCGAGCCCGATCGCCCACCCGATCTCGAACAGTCCCGCCAGCACCAGTGTGTACCACGACATCTCGCTTCGACGTAGACGGCGCTCCGGGCTATCGGTTCCGCTTGCGTTCGGTACAGAGAGACCCCACCCTGTGGTCGGCACCACCCTACCTCACGGCTCCCGGCGGTCGCCGTTCGTCTGTTCCGAGGACCAGCCCTCACTTCGTTCGGGCTGCCCCTCGCTACTCCTCGCGGGTCCTGTGCTCCCCGCTCGGCATCACGGTGGCCGCCCTGTGGTCGGCACCACCCTACCTCACGGCTCCCGACGGTCGCCGTTCGTCTGTTCCGAGGACCAGCCCTCACTTCGTTCGGGCTGCCCCTCGCTACTCTCCGACGGGTTCGAACCGATGGCACACCACATCGCTCTCGGGGTCCCACTCGAACTCGTCGTGGACGCGTTCGAGCCGTCGCTTGTAGGCTTCGAGGTCGTCCGACCCCTCGCGCCGTGCGTCCTCGTCGGTCAGGTCACCCAGCGTCCGGTGGGTCACGTCGGTCACCTCGAAGCGCTGGCCGTCGATCACGAAGGTGTCGCCCTCGCTGGCGTAGGCGTGACCGCGGTGCATCTGTGTGACCGTCCCGTCGGCGGCCATCTGCTGGACGTGCTCGCTGGGGAGGATCTCTCCGGCGTCGATCTCGGCCATACCCGTCGTTGTCCCACGCGATACAAAAGCGGCGTCGAAACGAACGACAATTCGTGACAACCTACGCCCAGAAATTTTTTGTGAGGTGGATTACAACTCTCGCGCAACTATGACGGGGCCGGTCGACGGACGACGGTCGATCGAACGGTGGGATACGATGCTTCGGGCACTCGCGGCCGAGCCACGCCGACGACTCGTCATCGCGCTGGCCGACGCGCGGGCCGACGAGACGCTGGCGCTCCCCGAGGCTGCACATTCGTCGCCGCCACAACGCGACCAGGACCTGCTACACCGGCAACTCGTACACTTACACTTGCCGACGCTGGCCGAGGCCGATCTGATCGAGTGGGACCGAGAGCCACTGCGTGCCAGACGCGGACCGCGGTTCGCGGAGGTGGCCGCGCTCGTCGACCTGCTCCACGAGCACGCCGAGGAGTTGCCGTCGTCTCTCCGGCGGCACTGTGACCTGCTCACGGAACAGTAGCCCTGGCTTCGGCCCGACACCGGGATTCGACGGTGCTGGGCACCGATGCTCCGAGACGCGCGCTCGAACGAACGTGCTTTTACGCGCAGGCCGTGTATCCCGGTCCAATGAGCCATCCCTTCGAGGATCTTCCGACGACGCCGACCGCCGAGGAAGTCATCGACAAGGCCTTCTCTCGGGCTGCCCGCGCCGGCAAGGCGAAGACCGGGATCGAGGGCCAGCAGTCGATGCTCCAGACGGCGTCGAACATCGTCTCGGACAACCTCCAGAACGTCGTCACCGCGTGGCCGGACATCGACACGCTCGATCCGTTCTACGTCGAACTCGCCGACGCGATCATCACGAGCAACGTCGAGGGCGAGGGCGGAATCGACGCCCTGCGCCAGCACCTCTCGGAGGTCCAGTGGGCCTCTCGCAAGGCCAAGGACATCCACAGCGAGTACCAGGGCCGGATGACCGGCGACGCCGACACCGCCCGCAAGCTCCGCAAGCAGGCGTTCGCCCGGATGGCGGACATCGTCGAGGAAGTCGAAGACGACCTCGCCGGCATCTCCGCCGCCCGCGACGCCCTGAAGACGCTGCCTGACATCCGCCCCGACGAACCGACCATCGTCGTCGCCGGCTACCCCAACGTCGGCAAGTCGTCGTTCGTCAACCTCGTCACGAACGCCCGCAACGAGACCGCCAGCTACCCCTTCACGACGACACAGATCCGCGTCGGCCACGTCGAACGCGACCGCATCCGCTACCAGCTCGTGGACACGCCGGGGCTCCTCGACCGCCCCGAGGCCGAGCGCAACGACATCGAGTCTCAGGCCGTCAGCGCCGTCGAACACCTCGCCGACGCCGTGCTCGTCTTCCTCGACCCCAGCGGCAACTGCGGCTACCCGATCGCGGTCCAGCTGGAACTGCGCGACGCGCTCGAAGACCGCTTCGACGCGCCCGTCCTGACGATCGCGAACAAGGCGGATCTCACCCGCGATGTCGAGGCCGACCACTACATGAGCGTCACCGAAGAAGACAACGTCGACGGCGTACTCGACGCCGCTATCGAGGCCGTCGGCTACGAAATCGAACTCCCCTTCGACGACGAGTAATCGTAAGCCCTTAGCCCTCGCTGCCCCCACACCAATTCGAGGGCCGGTAGCTCAGTTGGCAGAGCGTCTGGCTTTTAACCAGACGGTCGGGGGTTCAAGTCCCTCCCGGCCCGTAGTATTTTGCTGCGAGCACTCCGCGAGCAGCAAATGCGCTACGGAGGGACTTGAACCTTGGAAGGAACGCGCAACGAGCGAAGCGAGTGAGCATTTCTTCCTTTGGTTCAAGTCCCTCCCGACCCGTCGCAGTTCGCTGCGAGTAACACGCCGAGCGATGTCTCTGAGTCGATAATTCGACGGCGCGTGCGAGAACCACGAGATTTACCACGGTCAGTGCCGAGGTGGCGAGTATGAACGCACTCACGGAGCGATTCGACGACCTCGCGGAACCGCTTGGGATCGGCACGGGCGTGGTGCTCGTGTTGATCGGACTCGGAACTGTCGCGGGCACGCCCTGGACGACCAACGGGAGTCTGATGGTGTCGGTGCTACAGATGCTGGGAGTCGTGGCGACGATCGCGCTGGGCGTGGCGCTGGCGTCGCTCAGCTGGAACGGGCGGTAACGCGAGCGAGAAGCGGTTTCTGGCGGCGACTGTTCACACTGGCGGCGATCCGCCTGTAGCGGCGTTCGATACCCGCAGAGTGGCGCTCACGAAAGAGTGACGGCCGGACGTGTTAGCCCCGGACGGGCAGGTACGCGGTCGAGAGGACGGTCAGCGCGGCGAGTCCGCTGATGATCGCGATTCCCCACAGACCGTTGAGCCGCGTCTGGAAGCTATCGAGTTCGTTGTTCGTCTGGACGTACTCGCTGTACTGACTGGCCGGGACCACCGAGACGGACTCCTCGCCGTGGTAGTTGGCGAAGTACTGCTGGCCGTTGGCGAGCGTGACGTTCCCGCCCTCGGTGAGCTCGACGGTGTTCTCCTCGGAGCTGTCCCATTCGAGGCGGACCTCGCTGGTGGTGACGTTGGCGACGGTCGCGTCGTTGCCCTCGTAAGGGAAGGTCTCGCCCTCGGAGACTGTCTGGCGCTCGGGTTCGGGCAGGTACTCCGCGAGTGGCTGGATGGTGTCGTTGTTCTGGTAGACGACGTACTCGGTCCCGTCACGCGTCGCGGTCGTGTTCTCGACCGCGGGGTCGGCCTGCAAGATTGCGCTGACGTTCTGCTGGGCCTCCAGCGTGAACTCGGAGACGCCGGTCTCGTTGGCGATGAGGACGCGGTAGCTCTCGTTTTGATAGTCCGTCGTCGAGTTGTGCGAGATCGATCCCGTGCCGACGTAGGAGTCGTTGGTCCAGGTCAGCTCCGAGACCAGTTCGCCGCCACTACCGTGGCTCCCACCTTCGCGATGGATCCCGCTGAGCGTGTACTCGGTCTCGCCGATCGCGACCGTCCCGTTGCTCTCGACCATCGTTCCGTCGAGGTCGTACTGTGGCTGGCTGGTCTGCTCGGCGACGCCGATGTAGGCATACGCCCCCGCACCGACGACGAGGAAGAACACGAAGTAAATCGCCGCGGCTCGTCGTTGCATACTTCGACGGTCGGAAGCCGCGACCTATAACGATTTCTTTTCCACGCGCACCACAGCGGTCGTGAACGGCGGGCGGACCGTACTCCGCGGTCGTGGCTCATACTGCTGGCTGTCGCTTCGTGAAGAGCTTCGCCACCCCGGGGTGGTGAAATCGGTCACAGATCTACAGCCGGCAGTATCACTCGACGGTCAGCTCCACGTCGGGCATCGAGAGGAAGGCGGTCTCGTAGCCCTCGTGGCGAGCGACCTGTGGAACCGAATCGACGGCGATCGTCAACTCGTCGCCGGAGTCGACGCCGTCGACTGCGCTCCCGTAGTGATAGCCGAGTTCGGGATCGATCGCGGCCGACAGCGAGTCGTCCAGGACCGCCTCGCCCTCGCGGGTGAGCGTCGCGGACAGCGACATGGCCGGCAGGACGTAGCGGTTGTACGGCGTCCGGGGGGCGACGGCGAGGTACGGCTCTCCGCCGCGGTCGGTGACTGCCACGACGAAAGTCGCGTCGCCGGTCTCGCCGGTTCCGACGATCCGTCCCGGAAGGTCCTCGCGAGCGGGCGCGACCGAGAGGGGCATCTTCATCTCCATCGGTTCGAGTGCGCCGGGGTCGCCGGCCCCATCCAGTTGCTGGAAGCTGATCTCGTTGCGCCGGCCCCGGCTGAACTCCCACTCGAACTCGGCGGTGACCGGCTCTGCGAAGCGATCTGCGAACGCGCCGAGCCGGTCGATCCCGAGTCCGCCGGCCTCGACCGTGACGGTGTAGGTGCCGTTCCCGTCGAGCGAGACGTTGTCGCCGTAGTGAAAGCCCATGTTCTGTGAGAGCATGGTCCAGGGGGTGCGCTCGTCGACCGTCTCGCCGTCCCGTTCGATCGTGACTGAGAGCCCGCTCCGGACGGGCAACACCTGTCCACTGTCGGGATCCCAGACGCTCGCCATCAGGTGGGCGTCGGCGTCACCGGCAGAGACGCGTGCGGTGTCGCCCACGTCCATCGTCCAGAACCGGTGGGCGTAGGAGTACATCAGTCCGATCCGACGGTCGCCCGCGTCGGTCATGCCGATCATCTCCATCCCCTCGACGTGTGTGGGGTAGTAGACCGCGTTGGGACGTTCCTCGACGACTGGCGGCTCGCCGACGGCCTGGCTTTCGAGGAGTCCCGAACAGCCGGCCATCGCGGTCGCACCGAGCCCGGCGACGCCACCGAGGAGCGATCGACGCGTGTACTGCGATCTGTCCATACCGGCGCTTGGCACTGGTCCCTCTATAGCGATGTGGTCTGACCGTCGAAGACGCTACGGGCTGGGCCGTGGCAGCGCACGCGACGAGCGTGGCGGGACGAGGTAGTTGCCCCGCCGTTGGACGGTCATGTACTGGAGAATCCCGTTGTTGAGTCGCGTCCCGACGCTCGACTCCTCGCTCACGTCGCTGCCGTTCATCGCCGCTCGCGTCGCGACGAAGTCCGCGATCGACGACTGCAGCGAGAGGAAGTGGACGCCGGCCGCGCCGTCGTCGGTCGAGTCGAAGTCCCGGCGCAACAGGACGGGCGTATCGTTCTCGTCGCGTGCGCGGGCGCTCTTCTGGGCGTGACCGACGATCCCGTGGCTGCCAGCGTCGGCCTCGACGTCGTCGACGCAGTCGTCGACCTGATTGTCGTCGCCGAGGTTCTCGCCGACGCCCTCGACGCGGTCGTCCTCCGCGTGGGCCGGGCAGAACATCTTCGCGACGCGCTGGGAGCGACTGTCCTGATTGTACCACTGGTCGAGGTGGAGCCGGATCTTCGAGAGGTGCTGGGTCGTCCCACCGGCGAAGGGGCCGCTCTCGATCGTGACGCCGCCCTCGCTGGCCTGGTTCTTCTCGAAGCCGGACTCGAAGCCCATGAACAGCGGTGCGTCCTCGTCGACGGGTTCGTCGTCCGGAATCCCGTCCACGTCCTGGTTCTCCGCGGGGAGGCCGTCGCCGACGAACCCGGTCCGCTTGTCGACGCGGTCGAAGACCTCGCCGAAGCCGGACACGTCGACGCCGTTGAGCGTCGACCGTTCCCCCATCAGGGCCTGTTCGGCCCCCAGGACGACGCTGCCGTAGTCGCTGGCGAGGTGTAGCACCGCGTCTGGTTCGTCGAGTTCCGGGTCTTCGAACGGGGCCAGTGCCGTGGGCGCTGGCAGCGCGACGCCGTCGAGGTCGGCGTCGTATCGGTCGAAGTACGCGGGCGAATAGCCCGCGGTAAAGAGCAGTCCCTCGTTGCTCCACGGGTAGGCTCGTTCGAGCGACCGGAACGCCGCTTCGACGGTCTCGCGCGCGTCGTCGTCGGGGACGCCCGTCTCACTGTACTCGACGAGCAAGAGGGCGTGGTGACGGGGGATCCGGACGTTTCCGTGGTCGTCTCGTGGCAACGCCTCGTTCCAGGCGTGCTGGCGGTCGGGGACCGACGAGGGATCTCCGGTCGCCAGATCCGGGGACTCTCGTTCGAGACAGGCCGACAGCGCGGCCGACCCGCCGATGGCCACGGCCGCCTTGACGAACTCGCGCCGTGAGACACCGCGCTGGGTGGGTTGCATCGGCGGTCCTAGGCACGCCGCTGCAAATATCCTTCTGATACGGATTGTCGTCGTCTTCCCGGTCGGGCGTTAGCGCGGCGGAGCGAATCCCGCGACACGATGACCGTCAGTCGTGTGCTCCCTGCCACTCGTTCACGTGGGAGTGAACTGAGCCGTTAAACGAAACGGGATATCTCTTAACGATCGATCTCTCGGGACGACGCGATCTCGCCGTCGCTCTCCGGTGCTTGTCCCGGTCTTCTTCGACAGGAGCGGCCCACTGCCACCAGACGGTCGAATCGATGGAGTAACATCTCAAACCACAGTGGTGTTGTTGTCGCAGTGGGGTTCTGATCATCGTTAACCTGATTGGGTACAAGTACATTTGTTGTTCACTAGATTATTTCGAGAGAAAATACGATTATTTATTCTGTGTTGGCGCGATACGTGAGACAACGCCACAACCCTTTTTGATGATCACTGTGATGGTGGGGTAGGCTTTCACTGGTGATTCAGACATGTCGAAATTAAATTTGGACGATAATTTGCCCGGTTTTTCGCGTCGTAAGGTCCTCCAGAGCGCAGCTGCACTCACTGCAATGTCACTTTCGGGCTGTTCGGATCAGCTCGGTGGCGACGGTGGTGACGGCGGCGACGGTGGTGACGGCGGCGACGGCGGCGTCGATCCCGTCCAGGACCGCGTCACGGTGGATCCATCGGAGATCGAAGAAGGTGGGACGTTCAGGGCCGCGATCGGAAGCGGTCCGGACACGTTCGACTTCGCGTACAGTAGCTCCGCTACGGCTTCGATCCTCCACAACCTCATCTTCGAGGGGATGGTGACGACCAGCGCGAGCGGCGACATCTATCCGTGGCTCGCCGAGTCCTACGAACAGGTCGACGTACAGGAGGCGTCGCCGGCCGACTACGCCGACTACATGACCACCGTCCCCTACACCGAGACCGAAGACGGCGCGATGGTCATCGACACGGACGCACAGATCGTCCTCGAACACCCGGACAACGATCCCGCCTCCGGCGACGACGCCCGCGTCCTGACCGTCGAAGAAGCGGGCGACGCCGTTGCCGACGGCACCTACGGGATGCACTTCCGGTTCGACCTCCACGAAGGTGTCACGTTCCACAACGGCAACGAGATGACCGCCGACAACGTCGTCGAGTCCTACGAGCGGATTCGAAACTCGACGCTGTCGGGCCAGTACTACGACTCGATGCTGGACATCCAGGCCGACGGCGATTACACCGTCCACCTCTACGTGCAGGAACCCGACGCGGCCGCGGTGCTGGAACTCGGCCAGGCACCGATCTACCCCTCCGAGTCGGCGACGCTCCCGCCCGAGGAGATGGACCCCCGACAGGGCAACACCCCGATGGGAACCGGGATGTTCGAACTCGACGAGTTCCAGGAAGGCGAGTACGTCGTGTTCTCCGCGTTCGACGACTACTGGTTCGACACCGAGATGAAAGACTGGTTCGAGGGTCCCTCGGAGTTCCCGAACGGTCCGGTCGTCGACGAGGTCGACATAGCGTTCGTCTCGGAGGACGCCTCCCGGTCTGCTGCCCTCCAGGAAGGCGAGATCGACATGAGCTACGGGCTGACCGCGAGTACGCTCAACGACTACCAGAACTCCGAAGACTTCCGGACGGCCCCGACCGACGGTGCCGGTTACACGTTCCTCCAGCACCCCGTCACGGTCGAACCCTTCACCGACAAGCGGATCCGACAGGCGATCAACCACCTCATCCCGCGTGAGACGATCGCCCAGAGCGTCTTCTCCGGGTGGGAAAGCCCGGCCTGGACGCCGCTGCCACCCGTCGCCGCCTCGACCGGGACCGACGACTACGAGCAACTCGTCGAAGACGGCCGCGAGTACAACGAACTCGACCGCGAACGCGCGACGGAGCTCATCGAAGAAGCAATCGACGACAACGGCTGGGAGACCCCGATCGAGATCCAGCTTGAGACCAACTCCGACAACGACGACCGCGTCCGTACCGTCGAACTGATCCAGCAGTCGCTCAACCAGTCGGAGTACTTCGAGGCCTCGCTGGAGACCTACGAGTTCCTCGATTTCATCGGACAGCTCCTGAGCGAGGAGTACTACGACGACGGCAAGTTCGCCTTCATCGGACTCTCGGGCGGATTCAACCCACACGGTTACGCGAAGTCCGTCCACTCTCAGGACAACTTCGCCCAGTGTTGTAACTTCCAGAACATCGACGACGACGACCTGAGCCAGCTGCTTCGGGACGCCCGGTACGGCGTCGACGTGGCCCAGGACCCCGAGCTCAGACAGGAACGGTACAACGAGGTCTGGGAACGCGTCCTCGAACTCAGCGCCAACTCCTACGGTACGCACAGTACGCTCGTCGGTGTCGTCGACGACACCGCCGTCAACGGGTTCAACACGTATCCGAGCACGCAGGACATCATCGGATACGGACTGTTCGCCCCACAGGACGAACAGATTACGTACCTCAGCAGATAACGAGGACAACGTATGGGCCTTCGACGTTTCATCGTCAAACGAGTACTGCTGACGATCCCGATACTGTTCGGTGTCTCGATCGTCACGTTCGGCATGGTACATCTCACGCCGGGCGACCCGATCGACGTGCTGGTGTCGTTCAACCCCGATGTCGGTCCGGCCGAAGAGGCGGCGTTGCGCGAACGATACGGATACGACCTCCCGGTCTGGGAGCAGTATCTGCGCTGGATCGGGAACGTGTTACAGGGCGATCTCGGTCCGGTCATCACCCGCTCGGGTGTCAGCGTCAACGACGTCATCATGAACCGACTGCCCGAAACGATCGTGCTCGGGCTGTTCGGATGGGTGTTCGCACTGGTCATCGCGATCCCGACGGGGATCTACGCGGCCGTCAACAAGGACGACCTGGGCGACCACGTGAGTCGCTTCATCGCCCTCTCGGGCATCTCGATCCCGAACTTCTGGCTCGGCCTGATGCTGATCCTGTTCGGTGCGCTGGTGTTCAACATCTGGCCGGTCTTGCCCCCGCGAGATGGACTGTTGAGTCTGGACACGCTGTGGTTCCTCGTGATGCCCGGCATCACGATCGGGACCGCCTCTGCCTCGACGCTGATGCGGATCATGCGCTCGTCGATGGCCGAGGAGCTCAACAAGGAGTACGTCACTGCCGCGCGCGCGAAGGGGCTCCCCGAGCGAACGGTGATCCTCAAGCACGTTCTGCGTAACTCTCTGATCTCGGTGACGACGGTCGCGGCGTTCCTGACCGCCAACATCGTCGCTGGCTCGGTCGTCGTCGAGGTCGTCTTCAGCTGGCCCGGACTGGGCCGAGAGTTCGTCCAGGCGATCACCTCCCGCGAGGTCAATCTCATCCTGGCGATCACGCTGTTTACCGGCGTCGCACTCGTGCTCGCGAACCTACTCGCAGACATCGTCTACGCGATGCTGGACCCACGGATCAGATACGACTAACTATGTCTACGCAACGAGGACGGATACAGATCAGCGGTTTCGACACGGAACAGGTGACCGAACGGGAGCCACTGTCCGACTGGACAGCAGGTGGAACGGGTGGCGGAACGGAGGGGCGCTGGCACCGCGCCTGGCGGCAGTTCAAGAGCAATCGGACGGCGATGATCGGCCTCTCGGTCGTCGCGATCATGGTGGTGTTGACGACGTTCGCGCGGCCGGTCGAGATCGCCGGCATCACCGTCCAGCCGATCTCGCTCGCACCCTTCGAGCCGCAGAAGAGTCTCTTCCTCGAACCCGGTTTGAACGTCGAGGCGTACGACCCGCCGTCGCTGGCCCACCCGATGGGGACCGACGCCTCGGGTCGCGACATGTTCTCCCGTGTGTTGGTCGGCGGTCGTGCGAGCATCTCGATCGGCTTCGTCGTGGTCTTTATCACCGCCGGTTTCGGGCTCGTCTACGGTGCCGTCGCGGGCTACTACGGCGGCTGGGTCGACGAGGTCATGATGCGGATCGTCGACACGGTCTTTGCCTTCCCGGCGCTCGTGTTGGCGCTGGTGATCATCGCCATCCTGGGTGGTGGCTACTGGCAACTGGTCGCGGCCTTCGCCTTCCCCGGCTGGGCCGGCTACGCACGACTGATACGCGGTGAGATCCTCTCGGTCAAACAAAACCAGTACGTCACGGCCGCACAGGCGCTCGGTGCCCGTGACCGGTCGGTGATCTTCAGACACATCGTTCCCAACGCCATCGCGCCCCTGATCGTCCAGGCGTCGCTGTCGATCGGGACCGTCGTCATCGGCGTGGCGGCGCTTGGCTTCCTCGGTCTCGGCTTCCCGCCGGGCACCCCCGAGTGGGGGACGATGCTCGACGCGACTCGCGAGACGCTCATCCAGGGGCCGGGCGGTTCGATCCCGTGGTGGGCGACGGTCTTCCCCGGTGGAGCAATCTTCATCTTCGTGATGGCCATGAACATGATCGGTGACGGCGTCAACGACGCGCTGGACGCCCAGAGCAACGTCGACGTCGAACAGGGAGGTGGTAACTGATGGCCCTCGTCGAGATCAACGACCTCACCGTGAATTTCTACACGGAAGAAGGGGTCGTCAGGGCCGTCGACGACCTCTCGTACACGATCGAACGCGGCGAGAAGTTCGGCGTCGTCGGCGAGAGCGGTGCCGGCAAGAGCGTCACCGCCATGTCGCTGATGCGCCTGATCGAGGACCCCGGCCAGATCGAGAGCGGCGAGATCCTGTTCAAAGGCGAGGACCTCCTGGAGATGAGCGAAGAGCGCGTCCGGTCGATCCGTGGCAACGAGATCGCCATGATCTTCCAGGACGCCCAGACCGCGCTCAACCCCGTCTACACCGTCGGCGAACAGATCTCCGAGGTGATCAGACACCACCTCGACTACGGCGAGCAGGAGGCAAAGGAGCGGACGATCCGCCTCCTCGACGAGGTCGGGATCCCCGAGGCGGAAGCGCGCTACTCGGACTATCCCCACGAGTTCTCCGGCGGGATGCAACAGCGAGCGGTGATCGCGATGGCGCTGTCCTGCGATCCCGACCTGTTGATCGCCGACGAGCCCACGACTGCCCTGGACGTGACCATCGAGGCGAAGATCCTCGACCAGCTCGAGGACCTCGCCGACGAGTTCGACACGTCGATCCAACTGATCACGCACGACCTCGGCGTGATCGCACAGGTGTGCGATCGCGTGATGGTGATGTACGGCGGTCGCCCGGTCGAGAAGGCACCGGTCGAGGAGCTGTACTACGACCCGAAACACCCCTACTCGGTCGGGCTGATGAGCTCGATTCCCCGGATCGGGGACACCCGAGAGCGCCTCCAGACGATCCCCGGCACGATGCCGGACCTCGTTGACGTTCCCACGGGCTGTAGCTTCCACCCCCGCTGTCCGTACGCGGAGGAGGCCTGCACCCGCAAGGACCCGGTACTTGTCGATCCCGAGACCGGTCACGAGGCCAGCGGCGACCCGGACGAACACGCCGCCGCCTGCCTGGAGTACACGGGCGATCTGACCGGCGGGCTGGACTACACCGTCGAAGTCGACGGCGAGGATCCACAGATCACACCGGGTGATCAGCGTGAGTAGAACGATCCTTCGAACCGAGGGGCTCACGAAGTACTACGAGAGCGACGAGGGCTTCGTCGACCGACTGCTCGGCGAGCCACAGCTGGTCAGAGCCGTCGACGGCGTCGATCTCGAACTCGAAGCCGGCGAGACGCTGGGTGTCGTCGGTGAGAGTGGTTGCGGGAAGACGACGCTTGGCCGCTCGATGCTCCAGCTCGTCGAGCCCACCGAGGGGTCGGTGTACTACCACGACGGCGAACAGGAGATCGACCTCACCGAGGTCTCGAACTCCAAGCTGCGATCGCTGCGCACCGACCTCCAGTACATCTTTCAGGACCCGTTTTCGAGCCTGAACCCGCGCCTGACCGTCGGCGACATCATCGGCGAGCCCCTGGACATCCACGACATCGCCAGCGGCGACGCTCGCATGGAGCGGATCTACGAACTCCTCGAGACGGTCGGGCTCAACCCCAGCCACGCCAACCGTTACCCCCACGAGTTCTCCGGGGGCCAGCGCCAGCGTATCGGCATCGCGCGAGCACTGGCGGTCGATCCGGAGGTCATCATCTGCGACGAGCCCGTCTCGGCACTGGACGTGTCCGTCCAGGCCCAGATTCTGAACCTGCTCGAAGACCTCCAAGAGGAGTTCGGACTCTCCTACGTCTTCATCGCCCACGACCTCAGCGTCGTCGAACACATCTCGGATCGGATCGCGGTGATGTACCTCGGTGAGGTCGCCGAAGTCGGTTCGACCGAGTCGGTGTTCAACCCGCCACACCACCCCTACACGGAAGCGCTGCTGTCGGCGATCCCCGAGCCCGACCCGCTCTGGGAGGCAGACCAGACGCTGCTGTCGGGCAACGTCCCGTCGCCGATCGACCCGCCAAGCGGCTGCCGGTTCCACACGCGGTGTCCGCGGGTGATCCAGCCCGACGAGTACGACCTCGACCAGCCCGTGTGGCGTGCCGTCATGGACCTGAAGATCAGGCTCTCAGAGACCGACTCTCTGGAGTCTCTGACGGCGATTCCGGCCGACGAAGACACCGACCCGCACGACGCTGGCCGGGACGAACTGGACCAGCTCGTCCGCGAGGAGTTCGGGCTCCCCGAGCAGGTCGGGGACCCCCAGGTCGAGTCGGTGCTGTCCGACCTGGTCGACGACCTGGCCCAGGCTGATTTGGACGGCGCGCGCAGCCGCGCGACGGAGGCCTTCGAGTCGCCCTGTGAACGACGGGACCCGCCGTTGACTCACACCGGCGACGGCCAGCAGATCGCCTGTCTGCTGTACGAGGACGACTATCCCGATCCACCGGCCGTCCTCCGTGACGGCGAGCTCGCGGGCGACTGACCTCGCGCCTGCTCGCGCGGTGATCGCACCGTCGCGGTCGGGACGACTGGACGCGGCCGGGACGCCAAGGTTTTTGCTCGTTCCGACCCGCCGTACAGTCGATGCGCGGACTGCTCGGTGGGGGACCGCCAGACGACGTGGACCCCTTTACTCCGGACGACGATGACGACGAGTACCGACCACAGTCGGCTCGCTCGGTCAACAGCAGCCTGTTGAGCCGGTGGCTCGTCCCCAGGGCGATCCGTCGCCGGGCGATCTCGCTGTCGATCGAGACGCCCCAGACCGAGTACGAACTCGGGAGTGCAATCCCCTTTCGCGTGACGATGAAAAACGCGCTGCCGATCCCGATCACGCTGACGACGCGGTCGCCGGTGCTGTGGGCCTGGACGGTCGACGGCCTCACCGAAGCGTCCCACGTCGACCAGTACGACCCGCCAGACGAGGACGGCAAACTCCACTTCGATCGGGGCGAACGCAAGCAGTTTGCCGGCGAGTGGAGCGGACGGTTCCGGGTGACGGAGCGCGAGTGGGAGCCGGCCGACCCCGGCGAGTACGCCCTCGGCGCACACGTCAACGTCGACGATTACGAGAGCGGCTCTCTCGCCGACGAGTGTGTCGTCCGACTCGTGCGGTGAGGGTAGTGTTGAGATACGCCGTTGCTCCTTCTGACTTGTAAACACCGAAAGCCCTCGGCTCGCTCCGGGATTCTGTGGCAGATATCCTCACTGCGTTCGGATAGTGCCGCCGCAGAACCCCGGACCGCGCCTCGCCCTTTCATCCGCCAGGAGTCGGCCACTTGGTCCGTCTACGCGCCTGGCGGATGAAAGGTCGAGCACCGCGAGGGCTTTCGGTGCGTTCTCTCCAGTTTCCTTCTCTTATCTGAACACGACCGCAGTGAGAGCCCGACCAGTTTTGACGGCCGGCCACCAAACCCCTCTATGACAGAGTTCTCTGTGGTGGAGCGCGTTCGCCGACCGGAGTACACCGGTCAGAACCGCTGTATCCCCTGTACCGCCGTCAACGTCGTCATCGCTGCCGTGGTGAGCACGCTCGTCGGCGTCGTCGTCCCGCCGGCCGGCGTCGCGGTCTTCGTCGCCTCACTGGTGTCGATCTACCTGCGTGGCTATCTCGTCCCCGGGACGCCAACGCTGACCAAGCGGTACCTCCCCGAGTCGATCCGTGCGCGCTTCGACGACCACGAGGCGGACGACGAGGAGTGGGAGATAATCGAGAAAATCGAGTACCACCGCGAGAACGCCGTCGAGCCCGAACAGTTCCTCGTCGACGAGGGCGTCGTCACCCGCGACGACGGCGACCGCTTCACCGAGGACTTCGCGGCGCTGCGAGACGAGCACGTCGACGCCAACCGGGACTCGCCGCGGGAACCGGCGACACTGGCGACCCTGTTCGACGCCGCTCCCGACTCGGTCGCGACGACGGACCGCGACTACCCGGCCATCGAGATCGACAACCGGATTCGCAAGTGGCCAAGCGAGGCCGCGCTGCTCGCGGACGTGGCGACCGACGCGGCGATGGCAGCGTGGACCGACCGCTGGGCCGACGTGCCGGTCGAACAGCGCGGGACCATCCGCGAGGAACTGCGCACGCTCGGGGACGACTGTCCCGCGTGTGGCGGCCAGATCACGACGACGGCAGACACCGTCGAGTCCTGCTGTGGGCTCCACGAGGTGATCGCCGCGGAGTGTGGCTCGTGTGGCGATCGACTGCGCGAACTCGACGAGAACCACGAAGCGAAGCTCACTCGCTAATAGGGATCGGGCGGTTTTTTCTCCCGGACGCCTCTCTCCTCGCGTATGGCAGCGTTCCAGACGCTCGACGACCTCGCAGACGGACAGCGCGTCCTCGTCCGCCTCGACCTGAACTCGCCGGTCGAGGACGGCGCGGTGCAGGACAACCGCCGGTTCGAACGCCACGCGAAGACGGTTCGAGAACTCGCGGACCGCGGCTTCGAGACCGTGCTGATGGCCCACCAGGGCCGCCCCGGCCGGGACACGTTCGTCTCGCTCGAACAGCACGCCGACATCCTGAGCGGACACATCGGCGGGGACGTGGACTTCGTCGCCGACACCTTCGGCGAGGACGCGCTGGCCGCCATCGACGACCTCGACGGCGGCGACGTGCTCCTGCTGGAGAACACCCGGATGTGTGACGAGGAACTGCCCGAGGAAGACCCCGAGGTCAAGGCCGAGACGGAGTTCGTCCAGACGCTCGCCCCGGAGTTCGACGCCTACGTCAACGACGCCTACTCGGCGGCCCACCGCTCGCACGCCTCGCTGGTGGGCTTCCCGCTCGTGCTCCCGGCATACGCCGGCCGCGTCATGGAGACCGAGTACGAGGCAAACACCGCCATCGCACAGAAGGAGTTCGACGGACAGGTGACGATGGCCGTCGGCGGGACGAAGGCAACCGACGTGATCGACGTGATGGACCACCTCGGCGACACGGTCGACGACTTCCTGCTGGGCGGGATCGCGGGCGAACTGTTCCTGCGGGCCGACGGCGCGCCCGTGGGCTTCGACCTCGATCCCGACCTGGATCTCTACGACTCCCAGTGGGAGGACAACCACGAGCTGATCGAGCAGATCCTCGAAGAGAACCGCGAGAAGATCACGCTGGCGACGGACATGGCCTACGCCGACGAGGACGGCGACCGCACCGAGATGGACGTAGCCGACATCGACGAGAAGACGGTCTCGTTCATGGACGTGGGCACGGACACGGCCGAGCACTACGCCGACGTGGTCCGGGACTCGGAGGCCGTCTTCGTGAAGGGTGCGCTGGGTGTCTTCGAGGAAGAGCGCTTCTCCGTCGGGACGGTGTCGGTGCTGGAAGCGATCGCCGAGACCGACTGCTTCTCGGTGGTCGGTGGGGGCGACACCTCCCGGGCGATCGAGATGTACGGCATGAGCGAGGACGACTTCGGGCACGTCTCGATCGCGGGCGGGGCGTACATCCGCGCGCTCACCGGGGCCTCGCTGATCGGCGTCGAGGTCCTCCAGCGGGAGTAACGACCCGTCCGGACGACCGCGTCGCCCTCGTTACCGGGGCGGGACGCCAGACCGCGTGAGCGCCGCGCCGGGCTGATCGACACCGATTTCCACGCCCGGCCCAGCATATCGTGTATGCACGTTGGGATCGTCTCGGACACTCACGACGACACGGACCTCGTCGCGGCAGCGATCGAGCAGTTCGACGCCGTCGGCGTCGACGCCGTCGTCCACTGCGGTGACTTCGTCGCACCGTTCTCGGCTGCCCCCTTCGAGCACGAGTTCGACTTCTACGCGGTCCGGGGGAACAACGACGGCGAGTGGGCACTCGCCGCCCAGATCGACGAGTTCGGCACTTACCTCGGTGAGATGGGTGAGCTGACCCTGGACGGCGTCGAGGTGGCCGTCTACCACGGCACCAGCCCCGCGATCGTCGACGCGCTGGTCGAGTGTGGCAACTACGACTACGTCCTGCACGGGCACACCCACGAGCGCGTGCTCGAAGAACACGATGGCACCGTCCGGATCAACCCCGGTGGCATCCCGATCGAGACCGCACCCGAACCGCTCCACGTCGCCGTCCTCGACACCGAGTCGGGCGAGATCGAGTTCCATCGGCTCTGAGCGTACTGCCGGCTGTCAGTCTGTGAACGAACCCGCCACCTCAGTGGCGAATCTCGAAGTGACAGCGAAAGTATAGCCCGTGTCAGTCGTCGCTCGCGGCGTCGCGGGCCGGCGCAGTCGTGTCGGGCTCTATCCCCGCGAGCCCGCAGCCGATCCCCAGGGCCTCGTTGGTGCGCTCGACGCTCTCGGGGCCGTCGGCGAGGCCGGCGATCGCCCGGATGGCGTCGACGTTTTCGGGGACCACGTCGGCCTCCTGGTGGATCGCCTGGAACAGGTAGCAGTCAGCACGGTCGTCCGACAGGGGCTCGACGGTCAGGGACTCGGCCCAGATGCAGTTCTCCCACACGTCGCCGCGGGGTCGGCCCGCGTCGCGGGTGTACTCTTTGAGCTTGCCCGCGCCGTCGATGCCCAGCCGTTCCGGGATCACGAGCAGTCGCCCCTCGGCGGTCAGTAGCTCGCGAACGTCCTCGGCGGTGGGCATCGCCCGGAGCGTGAGGTTGATCGCGTGGGTGTGCATCAGCGTCGCGGGCACCTTCATGCCCATGGTGTCGATCGACAGCTCCGGGAAGACCGTCTTGACGTCCGGTGCGTGGTGGGAGGGGATCGAAACGGGGTCGGGCAGCGTGTCGTTGATCGGTCCCCGCCCGGTCTGTGAGGGGTCGCCGCCGCGTCGGACCAGCGTCGCGCGCACCTTCTCGATCCCGTAGCGTTCCTCCAGCGGTGCCAGGACGCGTGACAGCCCGGTCGTGTTACACGAGACGACGCGGGCGGCGTCGGCACCGACCGCCTCGTCGTAGTTCGCCCTGGCGTTGAAGCTGACGGGCGCGACGCTCGCGTCTTCGCCGCCCTGGTAGATCGCTGGCGTGTCCAGTTCCTCGTACAGCGCACGGTTTCGCTCGCCGACGCCGGCCGGCGTCGCGTCGACGACAACGTCGCTCGCAGCCACGAGCTGGCGGACCTGGCCCGCAACGTCGATTCCGGCCGCAGTAAACGGCGTCGTCTCTGCGGCGGCGAAAAGCGAGTAGCCCCGATCACGAGCGATCTCGGCCTCGTAGTCGGGTGTTCGTTTGGCGACCCCGGCGACCGTCATATCTGGTTGTGCACGAACGGCGTCGGCGACCCGTTTTCCGATGGTGCCAAAGCCGTTGATGCCCACGCGGAGCATACACGGAGGTTCGCCGGTGGCGACCATATTCTTTATGATTGTTAGTGATAGAAACGTACTCGCTTTGGAGTACCCTGTTCGCGGCCGGGTACCTTTAGGTGGGTCGGGCGGCCACTACCGTGCATGAACTCGTCGCTTCGAAAGCCGGCCAGAACCGCGGTCGAGCAGTGTCTGAACCTCCAGTCGACGGAGTCCTGTGCCGTCGTCACCGACGAGAAGCGCAAGGCCATCGGCGAGGCGCTGTACCGCGTCGCCAGCGAGATCAGCGACGACACCGTCTTCCTCCGGTACCCGCCGGGCGAGCAACACGGCGAGGAGCCACCCGAACCGGTCGCCGCCGCGATGGCCGGCGCGGATGTCGTGCTCGCGCCGACGACCAAGAGCCTGAGCCATACGCAGGCCCGCAGCGAGGCCAACGAGGCCGGTGCCCGCGTCGCGACGCTTCCCGGCATCACCGAAGGCGTGTTCCTGATGGGGCTGGACGCCGACTACGAGGCGATCGCGGGCCACTGTCGAGACGTCCTCGCACAGGTCGAGGATGCCGACGAGATCCGAGTCACCTCCCCCCAGGGGACCGACATCACCTTCGGGCTGGGCGACCGCGAGTGGCAACTCGACACCGGCATCGTCCACGAGCCCGGCGAGATGTCGAATCTCCCGGCCGGCGAGGTGTTCTGTAGCCCGACGACCGCCGACGGCACCTTCGTCGTCGACGGGACGATGATGCCCCACGGCCAGCTGGAGGGGGAACTACTGGAGTTCACTGTCGAGGACGGGCTCGTCACCGAGATCGGCGACGACGCCGTCCGCCAGCAGATCGAGGAGGCCGCCGAAGCCGTCGGTGACGCCGCCTACAACCTCGCCGAACTCGGGATCGGGACAAACGTCGCCGTCCGGGACCTCGTTGGCTCGGTGCTCCTCGACGAGAAGGCCGGCGGCACCGTCCACATCGCGATCGGCGACGACCACGCCATCGGCGGGGACACGACCGCGCCGATCCACCTCGACGGCATTCTGCGAGAGCCGACCGTGTTTGCTGACGGTGTGGCAGTGGAACTGCCACACGCAGAGTGAGCGGGAGCGAAGCGACACGCGAGGACGGCGAGGAAGTGAAACTTCCTCGGGAGGAGTGAGCCGGGGCGACACACCACCAGCCCGCTTCATACTGCCGGCTGTCACTTCGTGACGATCTTCGCCACCCTGGGGTGGCGAAATCGGTCACAGATTTACAGCCGGTCGTATCACTCGACGAGGTCGAACGCGACGGCGACGGCGGGCTCCCAGAAGACGAAGCGGTAGCGACCGGGTTCGAGGTCGGGACAGACGACCAGCCGGTCGGCGTGGACGTGGTCCGCGACGAGACCCTCCTCGGTGAGTGCCAGCGTCCACTCGAACCCGTCGCCGGGGACGTGACTGATCGCTTCGTCGGTGTAGGGCAGGGGGTCGCCGTCGGTCGCGCCGCGCACGTCTTCCCATTCCGAGTCGGTGTACGTCTGGAAGCTGTATTTGTGGCGGTTGCCGGTGCTCAGGACGCTGTCGCTGACGTTGGTCATCGCGACCGTGACCGTCTCACCGACGGCGGCTTCGAGTCGGTCGACCCGGAGCGCGAACGTCGGCGCGCCGTCGTCGTCGGTGGCCAGTCCCCACGGTGGATCGTCGACCCAGCTTTCGTGGCGCTTGAACCCCTCGCGGTCACAGGACAGCGGCTCTCGGACGACGGGGTCGTCGTCCGGGCGGACGTGACCGGCCAGATCGTCGGGGTCCGGGCCGATTCGATCCTCGACCGTCCCCGTCACGTCGGCACTCTCGCCCCAGCCGTCCGTGATCGTGAACGTCGCCCGTTCCGGCGGTGTCCCGTCGAAGGTGACCCGCACGAGTGTCGCGGGGTAGGTCAGCGCCTCGGTGCAGGCCGTTTTGCCGTCGCTCTCGTCTACCGCGCTCGCGTCGCCGACGAGCCGGTCGTCGCTCAGCGCGAGGTTCGAGAGCTCGACGGTCCGGTAGCAGCCGTTCGGGCCGACGGTCTCGACCAGCGCCAGCAGCGACCGCTCGAAGTCGGTCTCCCGGAGCAACTCGACCACCGGCTCGCGTCGTTCTTCGGGGAGCTCGAACGGCGCGAGCAGCGCTCGCGCCCGCTCTCGGGAGGCCGCCAGCGCGACGTGTCCGACGGCGTCCGCTCCCGCCCAGTCGGGCTCTGACGGGCTCGACGGATACCGGACCTGCTCGCTCCCGGTCACTTCGGTCGCGGCCGTGGGCGTCTCTGTCGGTTCGTCGGTCCGCGTCTCTGTCGGTTCGTCGGTCGGTGTCTCGGTCTGCTCGTCGGTACCAGTGGACGGTGACCCGCCGACGCACCCGGCGACGAGCGCGCTGAGGCTCCCGCCCGCCAGCTGGAGGGCTCGGCGGCGGCGTATCGGTGCCATACGTCTGTCGTCGGCCGCCGTTTGTAAGGCCCTTCTGTACGGTTCGATCTCGTTTTGTGCGTCCCCGGCCGGCAGTCACAGGCGGCCAGACGGCCGGGACGACGACCCTTTACGTTCGGCCCGAGTACGCTCGCCTATGACAGACGCGACACCGGGCGATCGCCTCGCCCTGCCGTGCCCGGCGTGTTCGCCGGCCTTCGAGACCGTCCACGAGGTGCTCAGCCCCGGCAGCCACGTGACGGTTCGCTGTACGGAATGTGACCACACCCACAAGGAACAGCTCCCGGACGACGACGAGGTACAGCGCCGCGTCGTCGTCTCACAGGACGGCGAGTCGTTCAGCGCACAGGTCGACGTGCCGGCCGAGGAGGAACTGGCCAAGGGCGAAGAGTTCCTGCTGGACGCCGAGGAGGCCCTGATGACCGTGCGGATCACCGCCGTCGAACTGGATGAGGGCGGACGCGTCGATTCGGGGACCGCCGAAGACGTCGAGACCATCTGGACCCGCGCGGTCGGGAACGTCGCCGTCGACGTGACGATGCACCCCAAGGACGGCCGCCACGACAGCACCGAGAGCTTCAAGCTCAACGTCCCCGGCGACTACGAGTTCACCGTCGGCGCGACCGACGAGTTCGGCGACAACGAGTTCACCGTCGAAGGGTTCCACGTCCGCGACGACGCGCACGGCTACGACCGCGAGCAGTACGACCAGGACCGCGACAGCGCCCTCGCGAAAGACATCAAGCGACTGTACGTCCGCGACGAGTCGACCACCGCCTGGTCGGCGTGGTAGCATGGACTGGGCGGCTCGGCGACGAGCGCTCGTTGAGGCCCTCGCCGAGAGCGACCGCATCGACGACGAGCGAGTGCTGACGGCGCTCGAATCGGTCCCCCGCCACGAGTTCGTCCCCGAGCAGCACCGCGAACGGGCCTACGACGACCGCCCCCTCCCGATCGGGGACGGGCAGACGATCAGCGCCCCCCACATGGTCGCGATCATGGCCGACCTGTTGGACCTGGCCCCCGACGACCGGGTTCTGGAGATCGGCACCGGCTGTGGTTATCACGCGGCCGTGACCGCCGAACTCGCGGACACGGTGTACAGCGTCGAGTACCGCGCCACCCTCGCCGAGACGGCCCGCGAGCGACTGGCCGATCTCGGCTACGACACCGTCGCGATCAGGAGGGGAGACGGCCGCGAAGGGTGGCCCGAGCACGCGCCGTACGACCGGGCGTACCTCACCTGTGGCGCAGCGCAGTTTCCCCCGGCGGTCGTCGAACAGCTCCGGCCCGGCGGCGTGGTGCTCGGCCCCCTCGGTCGACGCCCCCAGACGCTCGTCCGTGCTCGAAAGCGGGCCGACGGCGAGCTAGAACGCGAGCACCACGGCAGCGTCCGGTTCGTCACGATGCAGTGACCGCGGTTCCCCGCCGCCGTCGGACGATCCCCTCGCAGACGCCGAGGACGCACGTGACGCCCACCGCCGCCGGCCCGAAAAAGAGCGCGTAGAGTGCCATCGGGTCGCTCTCGCCCCCGATCCGCAGGAACGACCACGCCAGCACCAGCGTCACCGACGCCGTCGCGCCGAGCGGGACGACGTAGCCGTACTCGCCGTGGGTGTACAGCGCCACGGCCCCCTGTCCGGCGAGGACGAGGACGCCGATGAGTGCAAACGGGCCACACGTCCCCGCGTCTCCCGGGAGCGAACACCCCAGCCCGGCGACGCCGATCCGCGGGACGGCCCAGAGGCCCCCGACGACGAGCGCGTACACGCCCCCGCCGACGGCGGCGTATCGCCGGGGTGACGGCCGCCGGCCGACGACCAGCGGCACCACGGCGACGAGTGTCCCGGTCGCGACCGCGAGCCCCAGGGTCACGACTGCGCTCCCGACGACCGGCTCGGGTGTGCCCGGCATCGTGGTCGCCTTCGACCGATGGACTCGTGAATCTTTCTACGGACGAACGGAGCGAGCACCTCGGGCTCGGCCTCTGGCGGTCCACGTAGCCTCGGCTCTGCCGTCGATTCTCGCGCCACTCTGGGGCGGGCCATTCATATACGTCCGGCGGGAACCTCGGGTATGGAACAGGCGGTGCTGCGGGAAGACATGGTCGACAGCCTGACCCACGAGAGCAAGGGCTGTCTGCAGACACCGCGTCTCGCCGACGCGATGCGAACGGTCTCGCGGGAAGCGTTCGTCGAGGACGACCGAGCGGCCTACTCCGACCGGTCGTTCGAACGGTTCGGGACGCGCGTCCTCGCACCGAGCACCGCGGCACGACTCCTCGAAGCGCTGGCCCCCGAAGCGGACGACGACGTGCTGATCGTCGGCGTCGGCGTCGGCTACACGGCCGCGCTCGTCGCCGAGATCGTCGGCCCCGAGCGCGTACACGCGATCGATATCACGCGCCGACTGGTGTCCGACGCCCGTTCGAACCTCGCGACGGCCGGCTACGAGGCGGTCCTCGTGGACCGTCGGGACGGGGCCGAGGGACTCCCCGAGTACGCACCCTACGACAAGATCCTGCTGGAGGCGGCGGCCGTCGAACCGCCGCGCACGCTCCAGGAGCAACTGGCCGACGGCGGCCACCTGGTCATGCCACTCGGTGCGGCCGAGCAGACGCTGACGGTCGTCGCGGCCGACGGCAGTCAGCGCCGCCTCGGTGGGGTCGCCTTCCAGCCGATGCTCGTCGAGGGCGAGCAGGCAGGCACCGTCGAGCGCAACCGCACCCACCGCGAGGACCGCGAACGCGCCCAGCAGGCCGCCCAGTCACGGGCGGGCTGGGAGCAAGAGTGGATCGACTGGGACGACTACTAGAGGGGATCGAGTTCGTTCTCCTCGTCGGTGAGCAACTCGTCGATCTCCGCTCTGCGCTCGGCGGCTTGCTGCCGGCTGTTTTCCTGTGCCGTGACGGCCCGCTCCTGGAGCTCGTCGACGCGTGGCACCTCGGTGACGTTCGAGAGCAACACGGCCACCGAGAGCGCGTCGGCGTCGGTCCGGGGGTCGTCGCCGGCCAGCACCTCGACGCTGTCGGTCTCGCGTTCGAGCCACTGGCGGGCCCGCTGGAGTCCCTTCTGTGAGACCTCGCGTGGCGGGCCGGAGACGACGATCAGGGCGCGCTCGGCGGAGGCGACGTCTGCCGGACAGGTGAGCCGCGACTGGACGGCCTTCCGGACGAGCCCGTGGATCTTCTTCGCCAGGTCGCCCTCGTCGGTGTGGCTCTCGCCGTTGGACCGCAGGCGGCCCAACAGTCCCTGCTTCGATTTCGTCTCGGCCTCGACGTCTGCCTGGCTGAACGCGATCGTGCTGAGACCCCCGGTCGCCAGCGTCCGGCGGATGTCGCTGGCGTCCATCGCGGATTCCGACACCTGCGAGCCGTCGAGTTCGCCGGCTGCCAGGAGCGTGACGAACCGCCGCGCGATCTCTCGGTTGGTCCGGTCGTACCCCGCCGCGACCGACCCCTGGGTCTGTCGCCAGGCGTCGTTGTCGAACACCATGAGGTTGTCCGTCGCGTCGGCGAAAGCCTGGAGCGAGCGGGCGGCGTTGAGCGAGGGACGACCGCCCTCGTCGGCGCTTGGCAACACCCCCAGCCCGTAGATCGGTTCGTCGTAGATCCGACCCAGCCGCTCGGCGAGCTCCGGCGCACCACCGCTCCCGGTTCCCCCGCCGAGCCCGGCGACCACGAGAAAGCCGTCGGTCTCGTGGATCGGTACGGCGTCCAGCTGGCGCTCGATCTCGGTGAGGTCCTGGCGAGCGATCTCCGAGCCCAGCTCCGGATCGGCACCGACGCCCCGTCCCTTCACCCGCTCGTCGGTCTGGCCGATGATGAGCCGACGGTCCGGCGGGAGCACGTCCAACTTCGCCAGATCGATCTCCGCGGAGTTGATCGCGAGCGCCTCCGTCGTGAGCGACCGCCCAGACCGCTCCTCGAAGGCGAGGAATCTGTCGACGATCTTGCCACCCGCGTTACCGAACCCGATTGCGGCGAGGTTCATGCGGTGGTCGTTGGCCCACGACCGGATAATTATAGAGTCGTTTCTCTCCGTCGGCGCGCGTAACGCTCGCTTACCGGCCGACACAGTGGGGTCGTCCAACGAGGTTGGGGACACCAGTCGCTGCGGCGACTCGCGGATGGCAGCCTAGCCGCCGTCCTCGACGACGAGGATTCGGGTGTTGCGCCGCCGGTCGCTGTACCCGCCGCTGGCGGGGGGTTTCACGTCGATCGTCACCGTCCCCTCCTGCTGGTTTGGCCCCAACTGCGGCGTGATCGTGACGGTGGCGTTGCCCCCGGAGTCCGTCGTCGCGGTCACCGCACCGTTCAGCGTCGCGGTGCCACCGGTGACGACGACCGTCGCGTCCGAGACCGGCTGGCCGTCCGGGTCGACGACTGTGAGCGTCACGTCCGTCTCGCCCTCTCCGACCACCTCCTTCGAGGGGTCGACGTTGAGCTCGCTGACGGTCATCGTGTCCAGTCCCGAGATGGTGTTCATCATGACGCTCAGGCTCGCGACGCCGACGACGAGGGCGATGACGAGTCTGATCGGCAGTCCTTCGATGGCCCGGTCGTCGCGCCACAGTTCCACGAACATGGCGAGCCGTGGTCCCGTCCCGGTACATAAACCCGCGCCTCGGCCACGGACTCACAGCGAGAGGACGAGCCACGCCAGACCGACGGCCGCGAGCGCGCCCACGAGGTTGGCGACGGCGTTGCCGACCGCGACGAGAGGGCGGCCCGATTCCCACAGCTGGACCGTCTCGACTGCGAACGACGAGAACGTCGTGAACGCCCCGCAGGCACCGACACCGACCAGCAGCGCGACACCCTCGCTCGGTGTGGCGAGGGTGACCAGTCCGAGGACGAAACTCCCGACGACGTTGACGGTCAGCGTTCCCAGCGGGATCGCTTCCCGGTCGACGGCCGTCGCCAGCGAGTGACGACAGAGCGCGCCGAGCGCCCCGCCGATCCCGACGAGCACCGCGGGTTCGATGGCGACCATCACCCACCCCTCCGGCCAGTTCTACGGACGAGCGTACGCCCGGCGAGCACGCCGGCAAGACCCAGCGCGTAGCTCCCGGCGACGTTCGCGAGCGCCCACGCCGGAGCCAGGCCGGCCGTCTCGACCGCGAAGGTGCTGTACGTGGTAAACGACGAGAGGAAGCCGGTCGTCGCGGTCAGCCGCGCCGCGCTGGAGAGCCGTCCCAGGTGGACGGCCTCGTAGACGAGGACGCCGAGTGCGAAACTCCCGACGGTGTTGACGAGCATCGTCCCGGCGGGGCCGGCGACGAACTGCCCGGCGACGTATCGAGCGATCGCACCGCCGAACCCGCCGACGCCGACGAGGGCGAGCGTTTCGACCGTGTGGTGTGAGGTGCTCTCTGACATCTGGCTGTCGTCGTGGCCGTCGACGGTCGATGGGTCTGCTCTCGCGAAGGAGTATATCGCTGTCGAAGCGTCCGGCGGGTGTCACTCCTCGTCGAAAATCGCCTTCAGCGTCTCGGTCCGGTCGTGCAGTCGCTCTAGCCCCTGGTTCATCGTCGCGATCCGCGCTTCGATGTCGTCGGCGGGAACCGCGCCTTCCGGTGTCGGCTGGACGAGCTCGTCGTTTTCGAGCATCCGAAGCGAGTACCGCACCTTGTGCTCGGGGATCTCGGCCACCTCGGCGAGGCTGGCGATCCCGATCGGACCGTGTTCGATGACGGCTTCGAGAATCTGGAGGTCACGCCGTTCTTTCTCGACCTGCTCGGCCAGTCGGTCCAGTCCCATGTGCTCGCTCCGTGCTTCTGTCCGTGGACACATAAACGCATCCGGTGTCGCCTCGCTACTCCCCGTCGATCGGTGTCCGCCGGAGTTCGTCGAGATCGTCACGCAGACGCGACAGCTCCGTCTCCAGTCGCTCGCGCCGGTCGATCAGTTCGCTCAGTTCCTCCGTGTTCACCGAGTGATCGCTCTCCATGGCCACGTCCAGCGCGTCGGTCGTCGCCGCCACGAGGTCTGCGGCCGTGCCCAGCACTTCCGACGGCGTCGCTCGCGACTCGTAGAGCTCTCGCCCGCCCGAGAGCGGGCGGTAGGTGACGATCGGTGACTCGATCCCACGGTGGTAGGCGACGCTGTAGCTGACGTTCGTCACCGGGTTCTTGCGGTCTTCGGACAGCTCCGTTCGAACGACGGCGAACGGTTCTGCCAGCGTCGGGTACGTCTCGGCCAGCTCCCGGAGCCGATCGGCCGCGGTCACGTCGAGCTGGGCCTCCACGTCGCCGAAGAACTGCACCGAGTCCGCGAGGCTGAACGCGACGGTGTAAAAGACAGCCTCGTCGTTCTCGGCGAGGTTCTCGATGCGGTCGTGCAACTCCTCGGTCCGGCCCTCGATCGCCAGCTTCTCGAGGTCGTCCAGCAGCGCGCGCGTCCCGCGTTCGCGTGCCAGAAACTCCTCGACGATCGCCCGCGGCATCGCTTCGCGGTCCACGTCCTCCATACGGGCGAGATTCGTGCGCCGACACTAAACAGTTCCCCACCCCCGCAAAGCATTTATCGCCGTCGGCCGATCACATCTGTGTCCGCCTCCCGAGGTGGGACGGACCTATGACAGGGTGAGGGGACTTTTCCCCTCTACGCCACCGACTTCACGGAGCCGCCGGTCCAATTTCTGTGGACCGACTCGGCGCTCGTCTCCTCCCCACACCGGCTGTCCCGGATCGATCACACGACGATGCCTGATCGGCACGGAAAACGACGACAATGCCGACGGTGCCCACGTCGATCGCACTGCTGTCGGTCGATCGAGTGTGCACTGACTCGACGGCAGCCAAAAATATAATGCTCGCCTCTCGAATACCAGACACGTGGAATTTGCACCTGGAGCACCCACATGGGTGCTTCTCGTCGTCTCTGGTGTCAACCTAGCTATCGCTGCAATCGCCGTTCGTCGTCGAGAGGTCCGTGGCGCGATCCCGTTCGCCGTCGTGATGGTCTGTGTCTCGCTCTACTCGCTGGGGACTGCTGTCCGGGCAGCGAGTGTCACCCTCTCGGCGTACCGGCTCGGGACCATCGTCAAGTTCGCCGGTATCCTCGGGCTCGGACCGTCTCAACTCTGGTTCGGGGTGACGTACACGGACAGAGAATCGCTCCTCACTCGTCGCCGCTGGGCACTGCTGCTCGCGTGGCCAGCCGTCGTCTTCGTGCTCGTCGTGACGGCACCGGCACACGATCTGCTGTGGAGCGTCGAGGGATTCATTAACGAGGCACCACTCGCGGCGATACGGCGGGAAGACGGCCCTCTCGTGTGGGCGACCTTCGCCTACCAGTACGCGTTGATCCTTACGACCTACGTTCTCATCGCCCTCGTCGGCATCAACTGGCGTGGTCGATACCGCGTTCAGGTCATCCTGATGCTGTCCGGCGGCATCATTCCGTTCGTGGGGACCGTGATACTCCTGTACAACGGCAACCCGGCGGCAGCCTGGGACCCTGGAGCATTCGCGAACACGATCACCGGGATCATCTTCGCCGTCGCGCTGTTTCGGTTTGGATTCCTCGATCTGGTCCCCATCGCGAGGCACACGCTCGTCGACGAGATGGTCGATCCGATCTTCGTCGTCGATGTCGACGACCGCGTCGTCGACGTAA
Organism: Halomicrobium sp. IBSBa; assembly: GCF_017612575.1. Taxonomy (NCBI): domain Archaea; kingdom Methanobacteriati; phylum Methanobacteriota; class Halobacteria; order Halobacteriales; family Haloarculaceae; genus Halomicrobium; species Halomicrobium sp. IBSBa. The sequence goes on along the minus strand of NZ_JADPQC010000001.1, from coordinate 1,263,652 downwards.
ACACGGCTGGTACGGAACTGCTCGACGAGCAGCAACGACCACCCGTCGGACGGCCCGCTGCCGACGTGATCCCGTCGTACGACTCCCTGGAAACGGACAGCGACGAGACGAACAGTGACGTGACCGTCGAGGTCGACGACTCGTTGCGGTTTTTCGACACGACTCGAACGACGTTGACCGACCAGACCGGGACGACGATCGGATCCGTGTTTATCTACCGCGACGTGACCGAGCGCCACATCGTCGAAGAGCGGTTCAAACGGCTGATCGAGCGGTCTTCGGACATGGTGGCCGTGATCGACAGGGAGGGGACGATAACACACGTCAGCCAGTCCATCGAAGAGATCCTCGGCTACGAACCGTCCGAACTGGTCGGCGAAAACATCACCAAACGTCTCCATCCGAACGATCGAACGGAGATCCTCACCGAGCTGTCGAAACACGTCGACGAGTACAGCTACACCGGTACGTACAGAGCGCGAGTCAGCAACTCGGCGGGCGAGTGGCGGGTGATCGAAGTGCGTGCGAGAAATCTGCTCGACGATCCGTTCGTGGAGGGTATCGTACTGAACTCCCGGGACATAACTGAGAAACAACGGCAGCAACGAAAGCTCGAACGACAGAACGAACGCCTCGACCAGTTCGCCAGTATCGTGAGCCACGACCTCCGAAATCCGTTGAACGTCGCAACTGGCCGCATCGACCTTCTCAAAGCCAACACCGAAGACGAGCACGACGAGACCATCGAGACGATCGAGCGCCAACTCGACCGGATGGCGGACATCATCGACGACTCGCTCACGCTGGCCCGGTCCGACGAGATGGTGACCGAAACGAGACAGGTCGATCTCGAAGCGGTCGTTCGTGACGCGTGGGAAAGTGTCGACACCGGCGAGTCGTCGCTCGCCGTCGAGCGAACGATGCAGTTCGACGGCGACGCTAACCGCCTCCGCAACGTGTTCGAGAACCTGTTTCGAAACAGCGTCGAGCACAACGCAGCCGCCGATCTAACCGTCAGGGTCGGGCCGTTGTCCGAGGAGTTTGGCTTCTACGTCGAGGATACCGGTGCCGGCATTCCCGAAGACGAACGCGAGGCGGTTTTCGACCAGGGGTATACGACCAGCAGGGACGGAACCGGCTTTGGCCTCGCCATCGTCAGGGACATCGTCCAGGCCCACGGGTGGCAAATCTCTCTCACCGACAGTGCCCAGGGCGGAGCGAGGTTCGAGATCGAGTGTACGACGGTTCCGGTCGGGAAACAGACCGATGTTGCCTAGTCGACCCTGTCCGAGATGCCAGCGCCAACTCGACTGGCAGTTGCTCGGCAGTGAGAGACTCTACTAGAAGAGCGAGTTTGTAGTAGAACGCCCGGAGCGGGATTTGAACCCGCGTCACGACCGTGACAGGGTCGTATGATGGGCCACTACACCATCCGGGCACGACGCATTTTCAGTTGTTCGGCGGTCTGTTCACAGCAGAAGCGCCCGGAGCGGGATTTGAACCCGCGTCACGACCGTGACAGGGTCGTATGATGGGCCACTACACCATCCGGGCACGACGCATCTCATCGTATCCTGGTGATGGTATTAAGGCTTTCCAAACGCGCCGTCATTGGGTTGTAGTGTCGTGGAGCCGGTGGGTGACGGAATCCGAGACCGCCCAAACGCTCGTCTGTCGCCGTCTCCCGTCCGGAGCTGTCCGTCCTTTCCCGGACCCAAACGACTATGAAGGTCGTTCGCATAGTGTGAGGTGACGCGACGGCCGGTCCGGTATCGGATAGCTACTGCAGACGGACTTGGCAAGGGTTAAATGCGTTCCGCTAATAACGACCTGTAGTATCTCGTGACAGCCACCTTCTCCACTCGCCGGCAACAACACACATGGTAGACGTAAGCCAACACGAACTCGTTCCAGACCACAGCATCGTCGACGAGGACGTTCTCGACGACGTGCTCGAGGAGTACAACATCAAAAAGACGGACCTGCCGAAGATCAAGCGCACCGACCCGGCCACCCCCGACGAGGCCGAAGTCGGCGACGTGATCAAGATCGTCCGTAATTCGCGAACGACCGATCAGGCAGTCGTGTACCGACTGGTGGTGTCCTGATGGACGTCAACGACCGACGTGCGATCTCTCGGGAGTACTTCTCGCGGGAGCGTCTGGCGGAGCATCACTTCCGATCGTTCAACTCCTTCCTCGACCGGGGCATGCAGCAGGTCGTCGACGAGAAGGAGACGATCGAGACCGACATCGGCGACAAGGAGGGCCAGGAGCCGGTCTTCGTCGAACTGGGCGACGTACGCGTCGTCACGCCCCGCGTCCGCGAGGCCGACGGCAGCGAGGAACTGCTCTATCCACAGGAGGCCCGGCTGCGAAACATCACCTACTCCGCGCCGGTCTTCATGGAGATGGCGATCGTCCGTGGCGGCGACGAGGAAGAGGAAGTCGTCGTCGACCAGACCGAGACCAAGATCGGCCGCATGCCGATCATGGTCGGCTCGAACAAGTGCAACATCGACGGCTTCACCGACGAGGAGCTGATCGACATCGGAGAAGACCCGGCCGACCCCGGTGGGTACTTCTGTGTCAACGGCTCGGAACGCGTGCTGATGACCAGCGAGGACCTCGCGCCCAACAAGATCCTCGCGGAACACGACACCAAGTACGGCGACGACGTGCAGGTCGCCAAGACCTTCTCCCAGCGCCGTGGCTACCGCGCGCTGGTCCTCTGTGAACGAACGCGAGACGGTATCCTCGAAGTCTCCTTCCCGAGCGTCTCGGGCTCGATCAACTTCGTGACCCTCGTGCGTGCGCTGGGCCTGGAGTCCGACGAGGAGATCGTCCACCGCGTCAGCGACGACCCGGAGATCGTGAAGTTCATGCTGGAGAACCTGGAGGCCGCCGACGTCCAGACCACCGAGGGCGCGATCGAGACCCTCGGGGAGCGCGTCGCCTCCGGTCAGGGCAAGAACTACCAGCTCAAGCGAGCCAACTACGTCATCGACCGCTATCTCCTCCCGCACCTCCACGAGGAGGGCGTCGACGAGGAGGACGTGCGCATCAACAAGGCCTTCTACCTCTGCCGGATGGCGGAAGCCTGCTTCGAACTCGCGCTCGGTCGACGCGACGCGGACGACAAAGACCACTACTCCAACAAGCGCCTGAAGGTCAGCGGCGACCTGATGAAAGACCTGTTCCGGACCGCGCTGAACAAGCTGGCACGCGACGTGAAGTACCAGCTCGAACGGGCGAACATGCGCAACCGCCAGCTCTCGGTGTCGACGGTCGTCCGGTCGGACGTGCTGACCGAACGGCTCGAACACCCGATCGCGACGGGCAACTGGGTCGGCGGCCGCTCGGGCGTGAGCCAGCTGGTCGACCGGACCGACTACATGGGCGTGCTCTCTCACCTGCGGCGTCTCCGTTCGCCGCTCTCTCGGAGCCAGCCCCACTTCGAGGCGCGTGACCTGCACGCGACCCAGTGGGGCCGGATCTGTCCGTCCGAGACCCCCGAAGGACCCAACTGTGGTCTGGTGAAGAACTTCGCGCAGGCGATGGAACTCTCGCAGAACGTCGAAGACGAACAGGATCTCAAACAGGAACTCGCCGACATGGGGGTCCAGGGGATCCCCGGGATCGAGCGAATCGAGCAGCCAGCGGACGACTGACGCGGCACGACCCCGGCGATCGGTCACAAGAGGGGGACGCGTCGCTAACCGACCCTCCTTCTGGTGCTAGTTGACTGCAATAGCACAGCTGTCTGCAGAGGGGTACGAGAGCCGATACCGTCCCCTGCGGCGTGCCGCGGGGGACTAGCGGTCGATTTCGGCGAACGCCTTGAGTCCCCGGCGGAAGTACTCGGTGATGGTGATTGCCTGTTTGTCCTGGCAGTAGATGTCGTAGGTCCGCTGCATCACAGGCGTGTCCGTCTCGACGAATGTCGGCGTCTCCTCGGGCGGCACTTGATCGTCGATCTCGTTGATTTCGCGGAACGTTTCGAGGCGATTGTTGCGGACGAGTTCTCCGATGCCGATCGACCCGTTCCGAAGCCCCCGGGCGTACTCGGGGTTGAGTCGCGAGAGGTAGACCCACGACTCCGCCCACGCCAAGGGGAAATCCTCCTCGTCGGGCGAGTGGAGGACGATCTTCCGGGCGAGGACGTCGTCCTCGACGGTCCGCTTGCGGATATTCACGACGATACGCTTTCTGGTCAACGCTTCCAGCGTTCGCATGACGGTCCCGTCGCTCGTCAGGATGATCCGGTCGACGGGGGACAGTGACTCTTCAGCTATATCGTATCGTCTACATACTGGCGGAAGTGCAACGCCGTTGTCTCTCATTGTTGAATTGGCTACCGGTTGCTGCGTTCGGGACGTGCTGTGCGAGTCGATCAGGCCAGTCGCTGTTCGTCCGGCCGCCGTCGAGACGGTCGGTCAGCGCGGCGGCAGATTCGTCTCGAGGACCGTCACGAGCCGCTCGAGTTGCGCTGCGTTCCGTTCGAGTGCAGGGTTCTCACACTCCTCGAGGACGGCCTGCAGTTCGGCCGTTTCCTCGCTGATGATCGCCATATGCGTTCGGATCTGTTCGGTCACGTCTTCTGTAGTGTCGGGCGCTTGCTGGCTCATGCTTCGAGTTCGTTTTTCCGGCTGCGATTGTCCACGACGCGGTCGCTCTTGAGTTCGTTCCGTGTGAGTTCTCCAGGTTCGAGGACTTTCACCGCGGGGTTGATGTTGGCCTGCTGGCGCATCCGTTTCCGGACCTCGGACTCGATCGCGTCGGTGTCCTCGGTGTCGGCCTCGACGGCCAGTTCGAGGACCTCGAGTTCCTTGGTCGGGTGGTCGTCGATCCGGACGCGAAACTCGTTCGTGACGTCGTCGTACCCGTGGACGATGTCCTCGGCGGCCCGGGGCGTGAACAGCATCCCGTTGATCGTCTTGAAGTCGTCGTCCCGCCCCAGTACGCCGCCATCCGTTAGTCGGAACGTCCGGCCACACTCACACGCGCCGCGCTCGGTCAGTCGCACGCGATCTTTGAGGTCGAACCTGACGTAGGGCTGGGCGAACCGGTGCAGCGGTGTGACGACGACGCGGCCGACCTCGCCGGGCTCGACCGGTTCGTCATTCTCGTCCAGCACCTCTATCAGGAACTGTTTCTCGTTGAGGTGCAGCCCAAGATCGGTGCCCTCACAGGAGAAGCCCCACGCACCTGCTTCGGTGGCACCGGCGTGATCGTAGACGTCAGCGCCCCAGAGCCGCTCGATCTCTGCTTTCGTGCTGGAGACGCTCGCCCCGGGCTCGCCGGCACAGATCACGGTCTCGACGGACGACGCCGCGAGGTCGATGCCCTCTTCGTCTGCGACCTCGGCCAGCCGGAATGCGTAGGTCGGCGTGGTCGCGACGACCGTCGGTTCGAGTTCCTCGATCTTCTGGACACGCTGACTCGAGGACATCCCGCCACCCGGGACGACCTCGGCACCGATGCGCTCGGCTGCGTCGTGGGCCGCCCAGAAGGCGAGAAAGACGTTGTACGAGAACGGGAAGAACACTCTATCTTCGGCGCGAACGCCGTTGGCCCACAGGACGGTCGCCCAGCAGTCGATCCACCACTCCCAGTCGGCCATCGAGTCGGCTTGACGGACGGGCTGGCCGGTCGTACCAGACGTCTGGTGGTAGGAAACGATCGACTCCCTGTCGGCGGTGAGGACCTCCCCGTAGAGATCCTCGCCCGCCTGTGCCTTGCGGAGTTCTGCCTTCGTCGTCAGCGGGAGTTCCCGGACGTCGGCGAGCGACGTGATCGCGTCGGGATCCACGTCGGAGAACTTCTCAGCATAGAACGGGGAGTGTTCTTTCACATGACGGACGACGTCCCGGAATCGCTCGAGCTGGTACGCCCGTAGCTCCTCCGAGTCCATCGTCTCGAAGAGCGGGTTCCACATGTCGGTAGCTTCAGACATCCTTTAGTGGCACTAAGTTATCAAGGCGAGCTTTTTATATTAACGGTATGTATCGGCGTTTAGATAACGCTACGTTCGTGCGAAAATGGAAGGCGGGAGTCAGTCGTCAGCTGCCGTTGCTCGGCCGCTGCGGAAACGGTTTGTGAACCGAGGGAGACATCGGATCACTACTCGACCGAGGCGTTCGACGCTGTTTCGATATCCGCGTTTGGCCCCTCTGAAATAGAAGGTGTGTCTGGAACAAGCGTTGATCGGTGAACGCGATCTATCACTGGGAACACGGCGTCGTCGACAACTCCTTCCCGTGGACCTTGGCGAAACACCTGCAAGCAAACACCGCGTTTGTTGTCGGTTCGAGTTTTGTTGCCGCAATTCTCTGGTTTCGGGGTCGAGGGCGACCCGTCAATCGTGAAAATGGCTGTGGCAGCGGAACTGTCGATCCCAGGGCGGTTCGTAACGTGACTCCGGGAATCAATACGAACGAAAACAGAATCGAAACAAACGTCACCCGGACAGACTCACTGACAGACGGAAATGTCGGACACGACGTCGATGCATGCAGTCACTGCCGCGGACGGCACCGAAATCGGCTACGAGTACCAGGGCGGTGGCGATCCCATCATCCTCGTACACGGGTCGATGGCGACGCGACACACTTGGGACCGGCTCCGGCCGCGGTTGGGTGAGGACCGCTCGATCGTTGTCCCGGATCGACGGGGACGGGGAGCGAGCGGTGACGCCGACGCACACTCCCTCGCCACGGAGGTGGCTGATCTCACGGCGATAATCGACGCCGTCGAAGGCGATCCCGCCGTTTTCGGGCATTCGTTCGGTGGCCTCTGTGCGCTTGAAGCGGCCCGGCAGCGTTCGGTCGATCGGCTGATCTTGTACGATCCGACGGTGCTGACGGATGAGTTCAGGGTCGAGGCTGACCTTGCCGACCGGATGGCAGCCCTGGTCGAGGACGGCGAGCGCGAGGCGGCCGTCAAGGAGTTCCTGGGTACCCTCGATTCCGCGACGAACGTCGAAGAGTGGCCGATCTGGCCGGAGTGTACTCGGCTTGCAGAGACGATCGTCCGGGAGAACTGGGCGATCGAGAGCTACGAGCTAGACGACGCCATCGAGGTCTCGGCACCGACGCTGCTCCTCCGGGGCGGGGAGTCGCCACGGCACCTGCGCGAGGGGGCGGCCGCGCTCGCGGATGCGCTCGTCGGGCACACATGCGTCGAACTCGATGGCATCGGTCACAATGGCCTCTCGCGGGCGCCGGAACAGGTCGCCGACGAGGTCCGGAGGTTCCTCGACGATGACTGAGGGACTCTCGATCTCGGAATCTCGACCGTCTTCGACCTATCGTCGCCGGACAGTGACGTGTCCGTTCCCCGTCTCCCGAGGCCGCCATGAGACGGGCGACTGTTCACTCGCTTCAGTTCGAACAATATGTCAACTATACAAAACCGACAATCATTTTGAGATCGAATCGGAACGGTGTATTAATGGTTGATTCCGACAATAATTTCGAGAAAGCTAGATGGCAGGAGCTGGCCGACCGATTGGGTGATGGTGACTCTGACCGGCCACTGGAACTCTCTCGCGAGCGGAAACGGGAACTCATCCGGGAGAGCACTCAACGGGTTCTGGACCACCTCGAGCAGCTTCCGGAGGAACCGGTGGTCAAGCTCAACGGCGCCAGGGAGCACGCCGAAACGCTCCGCGAACCACTCCCTGAGGGGCCGACGCCCTTCGGGGAACTGCTTACGACGCTCTTCGAGGATGCCATCGCGCACTCCGCCGCTAACCCCCACCCGAAGTTCATGGCGTACGTCCCCGGTGGCGGCCTCTATCATGCCGCAGTAGCCGACTTCATCGCGAACGCGACGAACCGGTACGTCGGGACCTGGTTCGAGGCACCTGCCCTGGTTGCCATCGAGTCGACGGTGATCAGGTGGTTCTGCGAGATAATGGGCTACCCGGAGGACTCGTTCGGCCTCCTCACCAGCGGCGGGTCCATGGCGAATCTCATCGCCACCATCACCGCCCGACAGGAGCGTCTCGGTGATGACTTCCTCGACGGTATCGTCTACACGAGCGACCAGTCCCACCACTCGGTCACTAAAGCCGCGACCCTGGCGGGCTTCCGGGAGGAGAACGTCCGCTCGGTCCCGACCGACGACCGGTATCGCATCGACGTCGACGCCCTCGCGGCCCAGGTCCGGTCGGACCGCGAGGCGGGCGCCGAACCGTTCCTCGTCGTCGGGACCGCGGGCAGTACGAACACCGGTGCCGTCGACGACCTGGACGCACTCGCCGATTACTGCGCACGAGCCGACCTCTGGCTGCACGCCGACGCCGCCTACGGCGGGTTCTTCGCGCTCACGGAGACCGGCCGGGAGCGCCTCTCCGGGCTGGACCGCTGTGACTCGATCACGATCGACCCCCACAAGGGACTGTTCCTGCCGTACGGGACCGGAGCGCTCCTGGTCAGGGACGGGACGGCGCTGGCTCGGACGCACGCTACCTCTGCCGACTACTTGCCCGACTGGGAGCCGACCTCGGGGACGGTGGATTTCAGCCGGCTCGGCCCCGAGCAGTCCAGGGACTTCCGCGGTCTCCGCGTTTGGCTCCCTCTCAAGATGCACGGCGTCGACGCTTTCCGGGAGACGCTCGCGGAGAAGCTCTCACTCGCCGAATCGGCGGCCAAGTACCTCCGTGACCTCGACGACGTGACGCTGGTCGACGAACCCCAGCTGTCTACCGTCGCCTTCCGAGTCGAGCCGCCGGGTGTCGACGACGCGGCGCTCGATGACCTCAACAGGACGGTCCTCGAAACTGTCAACGCCAGACAGCGGGTCCACCTCTCCGGGACTATCCTGGACGGTGTCTTCGCGCTCCGGATCTGCATCTTGGGTTTCAGGACCCATCGGGAACACGTAGCCGAGTGTCTCGCAGAGATCGAACGGGCCGTCTCGGACGTGTCCGCGTGATGACTGTCGGCCCCGTCGCGGGACGAGCAGAGGCGTCTCCGACGTGCGGTGGCGCGAGTTCGACAGCTAAGACCTGCTGCCGTAATTTCCCGCTCGCGTTCTCTGAGCGAACCGAAATCCGGAGGATAGATGTCGGTGGATATTTATATTATAGGGAGGAAGCCGCGAAACGATGTGGACTGTCCCTGATTTGTTGGCGAATGCGGTGAATCGGACACCTGACCGGACGGCACTGGTCGATCCGATCACTGACCGACGATTCAGCTACGCCGAAGTCGAAACGCGCGTCGAGGAGTTCGCCGCTGGCCTCCGGGCGTTCGGCATCGAGCGGGGTGATCGGGTCGGGACGGCGCTTTCGAACACGCCCGAACACGTCTTCGTTCTGCTCGCGGTCCAGCACGTCGGTGCCGTTGCCGTCCCCTTCGATTACCGCGTCAGCGACGAGAAACTCGAGCATTTCGTCGCCGACGCCGATCTGTCGATGCTCGTCTTCGGCGAGCAGATCGCCGAGCAGGTCCTCGACCGCAGAGAGGATCTCGAGTTCGGCGCGCTGGTCACGACGGCCGACATTCTGGCCAACGGCGTGGAACCCTGTGACGTGCTCCGCCGGGAGACGAGCGACGAGGTCCCGTCGCCGGCCCGACCGGACGATCCCAGCGTCGTCCAGTACACTTCGGGGACGACGGGTGACCCGAAGGGAATCGAAATCTCCCACCGCAGTGGCGTCGACCGCGCGCTGTTGAACGTCCATAGTCAGGACAAATTCGACGCGGAGACCGTCCTCGGGACGATCCCGCTGTATCACACGATCGCCTTCCACGGCAACCTCCTGTCGACGTTCGCGACGGGTGGTACGTACGTCCTGTTACAGCACAGCCACGTCGACGAGGCCGGCGAGGTGATCGCCCGTGAAGGGGTCACGCTCATCCACGAGGCGCCCCCGATCCTCAAGAAGCTCGTGGGACTCGACGACGAGACTGGAGAGACGGCGGCCGATCCCGCGACGTTCGCGTCGGTCGAGACTGTCGCCTCGGCCGCCGCGCCAATGGGCGACGAACTCTTCGCGGCGATCAAGCGGGTGATCGACCCGGAGTACCTCTACAACACGTACGGTATGACCGAAATCTTCCCGCCGTACACCAAGGTCAACCTCCGGGACCGCGACGACCAGCGGCTGTTCGGGTACGCGACGCCGACCGACGCCATGCGCATCGTCGAGATCGACTCCCTGGATCCGACGGCCACAGTCGAACCGGGCGAGGAGGGTGAACTGATCGTCCGCCGGGATACGGCCGGCGCGTTCGACCGCTACCTCCACAACTACGAGGGAACCGAGGACGCCTTCCAGGGCGAGTGGTACTTTACCGGAGACGCCTGCGTCGAGACGGACGACGGGCACTACGCCGTCACCGGTCGCCTTCACGATCGCATCAAGTTCGGGGGCGACAACATCTACCCAAAGAACGTCGAGGCGGTGCTGGCCGCACACTCGGCCGTCGAAGAGACGACCGTCGTCGGGATCGATCACGACGAGTGGGGCGAGGTCCCGAAAGCCTACGTCGTGGCCGACACGGATGTCACGGCCGACGAACTCGAGCAGCACTGCGTCGAGAACGACACGCTGGAGGACTACAAGCGACCCCGCGAGTTCGAGTTCGTCACTTCGCTTGAGGTAATCGAGGCGGTCGAAACGTAACGCGGATCGCCGCCGGCCACCCGTTCGCTGAAGTACCGACCGGCTGTCGCGGCGCTGCGATCGATCACGGCCCGTCGCAGCGGCACCGAAACCACGTCCGACCTCCCCACTAATTCGGGGGTGGACGCTGCGCCAGCTCCGGCCGCTCTCACGGAGGTCGAGGAATCCGCTTCGGCCGATTTGATAAGGGTTAAGGGCGTCGCTAGTCTATCCAACTGTAGTATATCGTGACAGAAACTTTCTCCACTGCGGTACGCCAACACCCATGGTAGGCGGAACTCACCGCGGACCCGAAGCGGGTCGCGACGCGACCGGTCCGGTCGTCGTCGGGGTCCCCCGGGCAGCCTCGCCCGAGGGGTCCGCCAGTATTCGCCCCGGAACCCGTGCCGTGAGCGGCACGACTCGTGGCCAGCCGTGTCTTGGCACCGGCTTGGCCCCGGGCGGGGTGGCGGACGGGAATTCGCCGCTCTGGGTGGCCGAACGTCCACAGGGATCGCATCAGTCGAGCAGTCAGCGGACAACATAAACTATGAGTCAGGGACGCGACGCCAAAGTGTACGTCAACGGCAGTCTGGTCGGGACACATCCCGACCCCGAACAGCTCGCAGATCAGATCCGACAGGCCCGCCGACGCGGGGACGTCTCGGAGATGGTCAACGTCTCCGTCAAGGATCGGACGGACGAAGTCATCGTCAACGCCGACGCCGGCCGGGCCCGTCGCCCGCTGCTGGTCGTCGAGGACGGCGAACCACTGATCACGGAATCGGAGGTCCAGCAGGTCAAAGACGGTGAACTGGGCTTCGAAGAACTGGTCGAACGCGGCGTCGTCGAGTTCATCGACGCCGAAGAAGAGGAAGACATCCTCGTGGCCGTCAGCGAGGAGGACGTGACCGAGGACCACACCCACCTCGAAGTGGACCCACAGCTGATGTTCGGGATCGGTGCCGGGATGATCCCGTATCCGGAACACAACGCCTCGCCCCGGATTACGATGGGGTCGGGGATGATCAAGCAGTCGCTGGGGCTGCCGAGCGCGAACTACCGGATTCGCCCGGACACGCGCCAGCACCTGCTGCACTACCCGCAGCTGTCGATGGTCAAGACCCAGACCACGGAACAGATCGGCTACGACGACCGCCCGGCGGCTCAGAACTTCACGGTCGCCGTGATGAGCTACGAGGGGTTCAACATCGAGGACGCCCTGGTCATGAACGAGGGCTCCGTCGAGCGTGCGCTCGCTCGCTCGCACTTCTTCCGGACCTACGAGGGCGAGGAACGGCGCTACCCCGGCGGTCAGGAGGACCGCTTCGAGATCCCCGACGACGAGGTGCGAGGCGCACGCGGCGAGGAGGCGTACACGCACCTCGACGAGGACGGGCTGGTCAACCCCGAGACCAACGTCGAGGAAAACGAGGTCCTGCTGGGCAAGACCTCGCCGCCGCGGTTCCTCGAAGAGCCAGACGACATGGGCGGTCTCAGCCCCCAGAAGCGCCGCGAAACGAGCGTCACGATGCGCTCTGGCGAGAGCGGGGTCGTCGACACGGTCACGCTGATGGAAGGCGAGGACGGCTCGAAGCTCTCGAAGGTCTCCGTGCGTGACGAGCGGATCCCCGAGCTCGGGGACAAGTTCGCCTCCCGGCACGGACAGAAGGGCGTCGTCGGTCACCTGGCTCCCCAGGAGGACATGCCCTTCACCGAGGACGGCGTCGTGCCCGACCTCATCCTCAACCCACACGCCCTGCCGTCGCGGATGACGGTCGGCCACGTACTGGAGATGCTGGGCGGGAAAGTCGGCGCACTCGAAGGTCGGCGCGTCGACGGCACCGCCTTCACGGGCGAAGACGAGGAGGAACTGCGCGGCGCGCTGGAGGATCGTGGATTCAAGTCCTCCGGCAAGGAGGTCATGTACTCCGGCGTCACCGGCGAGAAGGTCGAAGCCGAGATCTTCGTCGGGACGATCTTCTACCAGAAGCTGTACCACATGGTCTCGAACAAGCTGCACGCCCGTTCACGCGGGCCGGTGCAGGTGCTGACCCGTCAGCCGACGGAAGGACGTGCTCGCGAGGGCGGCCTGCGCGTGGGCCACATGGAACGGGACGTGCTGATCGGCCACGGGGCGGCGATGGTCCTCAAGGAACGGCTCCTCGACGAGTCCGACCGCGAGTGGATCAAGATCTGTGGCGAGTGTGGCATGACCGCCGTCGAGAACGTCGAGCAACGCCGCATCTACTGTCCCAACTGTGAGGAAGAGACCGACATCCACGAGGTCGAGATGCCGTACGCGTTCAAGCTCCTGCTCGACGAGATGAAGGCGCTCGGAATCGCACCGCGCATCGAACTGGAAGACGCAGTCTAACGATGAGTGCACAACAGACACCCAAGTCGATCAGTTCCATTAGCTTCGGGCTGATGGATCCCGAGGAGTACCGCGACATGAGCGCCACGAAGGTCATCACGGCCGACACCTACGACGACGACGGGTTCCCGATCGACATGGGACTGATGGACCCGCGTCTGGGCGTGATCGACCCGGGGCTCGAGTGCAAGACCTGTGGCAAACACAGCGGGTCGTGTAACGGCCACTTCGGTCACATCGAACTCGCAGCGCCCGTCATCCACGTCGGGTTCAACAAGCTCATCCGACGCCTGCTGCGCGGGACCTGTCGGGAGTGCTCGCGGCTCTGTCTCGACGAACGCGAACGCGAGGAGTTCGAGGACCGCCTCGAACGATCCGAGGAGCTGGGCAAGGACGTCAACGACGTGACGAAGGCCGCGATCCGGCAAGCCCGCAAGAAGGACCGCTGTCCGTTCTGTGGCGAGCCCCAGTACGACATCAAACACGAGAAGCCGACGACCTACTACGAGGTCCAGGACGTGCTCTCCTCGGAGTACTCCCAGCGGATCGTCGCCGCGATGGAGCCCGACGAGGAGGCCGGCCGCGAACGGACCACGCCCTCGGAGCTGGCCGACGAGACGGGTATCGACCCCTCCCGCGTTCAAGAGATCATCTCCGGCGAATTCCGCCCTCGACAGGACGACCGACGGGCCATCGAGTCGGCGCTGGACGTAGATCTCACCGAGGAAGACGAGAACAAGCTGATGCCCAGCGACATCCGGGACTGGTTCGAGGACATCCCGGACGAGGACGTCGAGGTGCTGGGCATGAAGCCCGCCCGTTCTCGCCCCGAGTGGATGATCCTCACCGTCCTGCCCGTGCCGCCGGTCACCGCGCGACCGTCGATCACGCTGGACAACGGCCAGCGATCCGAGGACGACCTGACCCACAAGCTGGTCGACATCATCCGGATCAACCAGCGGTTCATGGAGAACCGCGAGGCCGGCGCGCCCCAGCTGATCATCGAGGACCTCTGGGAACTGCTCCAGTACCACGTCACCACGTTCATGGACAACGAGATCAGCGGCACGCCGCCGGCCCGCCACCGCTCTGGCCGGCCGCTGAAGACCCTCTCCCAGCGCCTGAAGGGCAAGGAAGGTCGCTTCCGTGGCTCGCTGTCCGGGAAGCGCGTGAACTTCTCGGCCCGGACCGTCATCTCCCCGGACCCGACGCTCTCGCTCAACGAGGTCGGCGTCCCCGACCGCGTGGCCAAGGAGATGACCCAGACGATGAACGTCAACGAGCGCAACCTCGACAACGCTCGTCGCTACGTCGCCAACGGGCCCGAGGCCCACCCCGGTGCCAACTACGTCAAGCGGCCCGACGGCCGCCGACTGAAGGTCACCGAGAAGAACTGCGAGGAGCTGGCCGAGAAGGTCGAACCGGGCTGGGAAGTGTCCCGTCACATGATCGACGGCGACATCATCATCTTCAACCGCCAGCCGTCGCTGCACCGGATGTCCATCATGGCCCACGAGGTCGTGGTGATGCCCTACAAGACGTTCCGGCTCAACACGACGGTGTGTCCGCCGTACAACGCGGACTTCGACGGCGACGAGATGAACATGCACGCCCTCCAGAACGAGGAGGCCCGTGCCGAGGCTCGCGTGCTGATGCGCGTCCAGGAACAGATCCTCAGCCCGCGCTTCGGTGAGAACATCATCGGCGCGATCCAGGACCACATCAGTGGAACCTACCTGCTGACCCACACCAATCCGGAGTTCAACGAGACCCAGGCGCTGGACCTGCTGCGTGCGACCCGGATCGACGAACTCCCGCCCGAATCTGGGATCGACGACGACGGTACGCCCTACTGGACGGGTCGGGACATCTTCTCGGAGCTGCTGCCCGACGACCTCGATCTGACGTTCACCAGCGAGGCCGGCGACGACGTGATCATCGAGGACGGACAGCTCGTCGAGGGGACCATCGACGACAGCGCAGTCGGTGGATTCGGCGGCGAGATCGTCGACACCATCACCAAGGAGTACTCCAACACCCGAGCGCGCATCTTCATCAACGAGATCGCCGCGCTGGCGATGCGCTCGATCATGCACTTCGGGTTCTCGATCGGGATCGACGACGAGTCCGTCCCGGAGGCCGCGGAGGCCCAGATCACCGAGGCAATCGACAACGCCTACGACCGCGTCCAGGAGCTCATCGAGACCTACGAGCGGGGCGAACTGGAGTCGCTCCCCGGTCGGACGGTCGACGAGACCCTCGAAATGAAGATCATGCAGACGCTGGGCAAGGCCCGTGACTCCGCCGGTGACATCGCCGGGGACCACTTCGACGACGACAACCCGGCGGTCGTGATGGCCGAGTCCGGCGCGCGTGGGTCGATGCTCAACCTGACCCAGATGGCCGGCTGTGTCGGCCAGCAGGCGGTCCGTGGCGAGCGGATCAACCGCGGCTACGAGGACCGCACCCTGTCACACTTCAAGCAGGACGACCTCTCCTCGGACGCCCACGGCTTCGTGGAGGCGTCGTATCGCTCCGGCCTCAACCCCAAGGAGTTCTTCTTCCACGCGATGGGCGGTCGCGAGGGGCTGGTCGACACGGCAGTCCGGACCTCCAAGTCCGGCTACCTCCAGCGCCGTCTGATCAACGCGCTCTCGGAACTCGAAGCCCAGTACGACGGCACTGTCCGAGACACCTCGGACAACATCGTCCAGTTCGAGTTCGGCGAGGACGGCACCTCGCCGGTGCAGGTCTCCTCGAACGAGGAGACGCCGGTCGACGTCGAAGAGATCGCGGACAGCGTTCTCGACGCCGAGTTCGAGTCCGAGAGCATCAAAAGCGAGTTCCTCGGTGAACGCACCGAACCCACCAACCTGTCGGAACACACCGACGACTGGTGGATGGCGGAGGGTGACGACTGATGACACGAGCAAACGTAACCGACGACATCGAAGCGATCGTGGAGGATACGGACCTCCCACGACGGCTCAAAGACGACGTGTACAGTACGATCGAAGAGCGCGACGTGACCGTCGAAGAGGCGGACCAGATCGCCAAGGCCGTCCAGTCGCGCTACCAGGAGACGCGCGTCGATCCGCTGGACCCAGTCGGGACCGTCTCGGCCCAGTCGATCGGCGAGCCCGGCACCCAGATGACGATGAACACGTTCCACTACGCCGGGGTCGCAGAGATCGACGTGACCCAGGGGCTGCCGCGGCTCATCGAGCTGGTCGACGCCCGGAAGACGCCCGACACGCCGATGATGACGGTCCACCTGGACGACGAGTACGCGACCGACCGGGAGAAGGCCCACGAGGTCGTCTGGAAGATCGAGGCCACGCGCATCCTCGCGCTGGGTGACATCTCGACCAACGTCGCGGACATGCTCGTCCAGATCGACCTCAACGAGGAGACGCTGATGGAGCGGTGGCCCACCGTCGACCAGGTCGAGGACGTGGCCGAGGAGATCGCCGAGACCATCGAGTCGAAGCTGGGCGTCCAGACCCGCCAGGCCGGCACGATGATCGAGTTCGGCCCCGACGAGCCGTCGTATCGCGACCTCCTCCAGCTCGTCGAAGAGCTTCGCGAGGTCGTCTTCAAGGGGATCGAGGACATCTCCCGCGTGGTCATCCGGAAAGAAGAGACCGACGAGGGCGAGGAGTTCGTCCTCTACACCGAGGGGTCGGCCTTCGGCGACGTGCTCGGGATCGAGGGGATCGACGCCTCCCGGACGACGTGTAACAACATCCACGAGATCTACCGCAACCTCGGCATCGAGGCGGCCCGCGAGACGCTGATCAACGAGACGATGCACACGCTCGAAGAGCAGGGGCTCGACGACGTGAACATCCGGCACCTGATGCTGGTCGCCGACATCATGACCAACCGCGGCGAGATCGAGTCGATCGGTCGCCACGGTATCTCGGGCAACAAGGAGAGCGTCCTCGCGCGTGCGGCCTACGAGGTGACGGTCAACCACCTGCTCGACGCCGCGATCCACGGCGAGGTCGACGTGCTCGAAGGCGTCATCGAGAACGTGATCGTCGGCAAGCCGGTCCAGCTCGGCACCGGCGACGTGGACCTTCGGATGGGCGCGAGCCAGGACTGATGCCCGTCGAACTCTCGGACGAAGCGCGCCGGCTGATCGCGCTGTTCGAGACCGAGGCAGACGTGACTGTCCGGGACTGCGTGATCGACGACGACAACGACCGCGTGATCTACGTCGTCAAGGCCGGCGAGATGGCCGACGCGATCGGTCCCGGCGGCGTCGTCGTCGACCGCATCGAGGCGAAACTCGACCGCGCGGTCAAGCTGATCGAGGACGCCGACACGGCTGCGAACTTCGTCGCGAACACGCTCGCGCCGGCCGCAGTGTACAACGTGACGATCTCGGAGAACGACGACACCATCGCCTACGTCGAGGTCGCACAGGAAGACCGCGGCGTCGCGATCGGTGCCGACGGGAAGAACATCGACGCCGCCCGCCGGCTCGCGAAACGCCACTTCGACGTGGACGGTATCGAACTGACGTAGCCGCGACGTTTCGGCCGGCGACGCACGTCTCGACGGCCGTGACCCTTTCTGGCGACGCTGTCGGCTGGCACCGTCTACGCACCCGGAGCGAAGCCGCGAGGGTCGACCGCTCGCGTCGTCTCTTCTACCGCCTGCGTGCGAGTCGCTACCACCCGTTCTCCGTCCGTTTCGCGCCGACGAAAGAGGAGTCTTAAGTAGCTCCGAGGGATACGCAAGCCTATATGGCGAACGGCAAATACGCCGCACGCAAACTCAAGAAGGACCGCCAGAACCACCGGTGGTCCGACTCTGACTACGCGCGCCGCGAGCGCGGGCTGGGCCAGAAGTCCGACCCGCTTGAAGGTGCGCCCCAGGGTCGAGGGATCGTGCTCGAGAAGATCGGTATCGAAGCGAAACAGCCCAACTCCGCGATCCGGAAGTGTGTCCGGGTCCAGCTGATCAAGAACGGCAAGCAGGTCTCGGCGTTCTGTCCCGGCGACGGTGCGATCTCCTTCATCGACGAACACGACGAAGTGACGATCGCCGGCATCGGTGGCGCGAAGGGTCGTGCCATGGGTGACATCTCTGGGGTCAACTACAAGGTCGAGAAGGTCAACGGCGTCTCGCTCATCGAACTGGTTCGCGGTAACGCGGAGAAGCCGGTGCGATAACATGTCGGCAGACGACGCTCCCGAGCCGGACGCACCTGCCGGCACCGACGACGAGGCCGCCCCCGCACAGCTGTTCGGCGAGTGGGACGTGACCGAGATCGAGTTCTCGGACCCCTCGACCGAGCGCTACGTGACGGTGACGCCGATCGCTCACACGATGGGCCGCCACTCCGAAAAGCAGTTCAAGAAGTCGGAGATCAGCATCGTCGAGCGGCTCATCAACCGCCTGATGCAGACCGACGAGAACACGGGCAAAAAGCAGCTGGCGACCACCATCGTCAAGGACGCCTTCGAGACGATCCACGAGCGCACCGAGGAGAACCCGGTGCAGGTGCTCGTCGAGGCCGTCGAGAACAGCGCCCCGCGCGAGGAGACCGTCCGCCTGAAGTACGGTGGCATCTCCGTCCCGAAGGCCGTCGACGTCGCGCCCCAGCGCCGCGTCGACCAGGCGCTGAAGTTCCTTGCCGAAGGCGTTTACGGCGACTCGTTCAAGACGACGACGGACGCCGAGGACGCGTTGGCCCAGCAGCTCATCGGCGCGGCCAACAACGACGTCCAGACCTACGCGGTCAACCAGAAAGAAGAGAAGGAACGCGTCGCGGCCGCAGCCCGGTAATCCTCTCTGCGCGCAGTTTTCTCTGACACGCCCCGTCACACCGCCAGCCGTGGCTGTTGGACTCGCGGCGGTCGTGACAGTCGTCACGGGCGGCCGGCACTGGCGACGGCACCGTCGTGACGGCGTCGTAAACCACGGGGTATATCTCTGTTGACGTAGCAAGCCACGATATGGCACAGCAACACGATTCTGTCGCCCTCGTCGGCGACGAGACGGTCGAGCACTTCGCGACGGCAGTGCTGCTGGCGGCGTTGACGGCGGCGCTGGCACAGGTGTCGATCCCGCTGCCGGGATCGTTGCCACCGTTCTCACTCCAGCCGTTCGGCGCATTCTTCGCCGGCCTCTTGCTGGGGCCGCTGTGGGGCGGGCTGGCACTCGCGCTGTACCTGCTGGTGGGGATCGCTGGCGCTCCCGTCTTCTCGAACTGGAACGCGGGACTTGGCTACGTCCTCGTCGGGCAGGGGACCGGTGGCTTCCTCGTGGGGTTCCTGCTCGGGGCTGTCGTCGCGGGTGGGATCGCCCATCGGCGGACTACGCCTCGGTCGCTGGAGACGATCGGCCTGGCGACCCAGGTGCTCGCGTTGGTGGCCGCGGTCGTCGTCATCTACGCCGTCGGCGTCCCGTGGATGTCCTGGGCTCTCGGACTGTCGGTGCAACGGGCCGCCGCGACCATGGCACCGTACGTTCCCTTCGACCTCCTGAAGGTCGCCGTCGCGATCGCGATCGTACGCGGTGGCTACCTCGTCCGTGAATGATCGCCGTCAGGGGACTGACCGCTCGTCGGGGTGACGTGGTCGTCCTCGACGACGTCGACCTGACGATCGACGACGGCGAGAGCGTCTTGCTGGTGGGGCCAAACGGCTCCGGCAAGACGACGCTCGTCCGGCAGTTCAACGCCCTGTTGACGCCCGACGAGGGGACCGTCGAGGTCGACGGCCGCGACGCACACGAAGCGCCCGTCACAGCCCGGACGAGCGTCGGCATGGTGTTCCAGCACCCCCGCGACCAGTTCGTCGCCGCCACCGTCGGCGCGGACGTGGCCTTCGGCCCGGAGAACCTCGGCCTCGAACGGTCGGAGATCGACGACCGCGTCGATCGCGCGCTCGCCGCGGTCGGACTCACCGGCGAGCGCCAGAGCCGGATCGCCGACCTCTCCGGCGGGGAGCAGGCCCGGGTGGCCATCGCCGGGGCGCTCGCGATGGAACCCGCCCACCTCGTGCTCGACGAGCCCCTGACCGGCCTCGATCTGGCGGCGCGTCGCTCGGTCCTCGATCACCTCGCGACTCTCTCGAACGGCGAGACCAGCGTCGTCGTCGTCACGCACGACCTGCGGAACCTGACCGAGATCGCCGACCGCATCGTGGCTCTGGTCGACGGCGAGATCGCACTCGACGGGCCGCCCTCGGCGGTGCTCGACGAACTGGATGGCGTCGGCGTCCGTGATCCGCGATGCTGAGCTACCGACCCGGCGAGACGTTCGCCCACCGGCTCGATCCGCGGTCGAAGCTGTGTTTTCAGGCCGGGTTCGCCGTCGCCGCCTTCGCGGACACGACTCTCTCCTGGCTGGCCGGCGTCTACGCGCTGGCCGGGCTCGCACTGCTCGCCGGTCGACTCGATCCCCGGCGAGTCGCCAGGGCCTACTGGGTCGTCTTCCTCGTGCTCGCGCTGGGGCCGGTGATCGCCGGCATCGCGATCGGACCGCCGTGGTTTCGGGTCGAACCGGCGCTGGCCTCGCTTCGGGCCGTCGCCAGAATCCCGCCGGTGCTGGCCGTCAGTGCCGTCTACGTCTACACGACGCCCGTGCGCGCGACCCGTGGTGCCGTCGAACGTCTCGTCCCCGGACGGGCCGGTCAGTTGCTCGGCGTCGGCACGGGACTGGTCGTCAGGTTCTTCCCGCTTCTCGTGTCCGACCTCCGGCGGATCCGGACGGCGATGGTGGCCCGCGGCGGGGCCGACCGGCCGGTGACGGACCGGGCACGACGACTCGCGGTCCAGGGAATCGATCGGGCGCTGGCTCGCTCCGACCGGCTGGCAGTCGCGCTGCGGGCCCGCTGTTTCGCCTGGAACCCGACGCTACCGGCGCTGACGTTCGGTCGGATGGACTATCCTGTCGTCGCGCTCGGCGTGGCGCTCGCGCTGTCGCCGCTGGTTCAATCGGCGGCGCTGTCGCCGTTGCTCGCGACCGCGTAAGCCCGGGTCACGTCGACCAGCGCCTTGCGGTACTCGCTCTCGTCGGTGTCGCGAGCCAGCGTGCGGAATCGCCGTTTGAACTCCTCGAAACCGACCTGTGGGGCGTCCTCGGCGGCGGCGTGAGCGAGGTCGTAGATCGGATGCTCCGGGCCGACGAGGTCGTGGCGCTCGACCAGCGCCAGCGCGAAGGCAGCGTTGACGGCGTTGATATCGGGGTCGGTCGCAGGGGTCAGTCGGTCCCAGGTGCCCCGCTCTCGCGGGGAGTCCGCGACGGCGGCCGCGAGACTCGATTCGAGGAAGGCGACGAGTTTGTCCGCCGGCACCACGTCGAGCCACACGTCGTCGGCGTAGATGTCTTTCATGTGGTTGGCGATCTGGTAGCAGTGTGAGAGGGTGCGGCGCTCGACGCTCTGGCCCGCCAGTGCCAGGTAAATCGCTTCTCGCGTCGACTGGGTGTGTGAGGGGTGGGCTTCTTCGTAGCGGTGCATGTGCGCGAACTCGTGTAGCGCCAGCTCGCGGGCCATCGCGCTCGTCGCCGCCTGCCGTGAGATCGTCAGACAGTGGCTCTCCTCGTCGTGGCTCACGCGAGTCCGTTCGTTCGGATCCTCGCGGACGCGGACCGTCACGTCGCCGTCGATCTCGTACTCGGTGGCGAACAGGTCGGCGGCACCGAGAAACGGCGCGGCTGGACCACCCCGAACGTGGACGTCCATGTGTACATTTACCACGGACTCTCAGCGTATGAGGCTGTCGGCTGTCCGGGCCCGCCGATCGTCGTCGCCAGCGCAGATCGACGCCCGGCGAGTGTCGGCTTCTGTGCTCTCTTCTTCGACGGCGGAACACACCTCTCAGTCTCGTCGTCGCACTCGCTCCCTGGCGGGTTCCGGTCGTCGTGCTCCGAATTGACGCACTCAGACCGAAACAGCACTCTTTTGACGGTGCTGTTGATACTATGCCGTATAATGGGCCGACGTAAGAAAATTGTACAGGAATGCGAGACACTGATGAACACTCCGGAACACATCCGGAATATCGCTATCGCGGCACACGTCGACCACGGGAAGACGACGCTGACGGACAACCTGCTGGCCGGTGCCGGGATGATCTCGGACGACACCGCAGGCGAGCAGCTCGCGATGGACACCGAAGAGGACGAGCAAGAGCGTGGGATCACCATCGACGCGGCGAACGTCTCGATGACCCACGAGTACGAGGACACCAACCACCTCATCAACCTCATCGACACGCCGGGCCACGTCGACTTCGGCGGTGACGTGACCCGAGCGATGCGCGCCGTCGACGGCGCGCTCGTGGTGGTCGACGCGGTCGAGGGCGCGATGCCCCAGACCGAGACCGTCCTCCGACAGGCACTCCGCGAGGGTGTCAAGCCGACGCTCTTTATCAACAAGGTCGATCGACTCATCTCCGAGCTACAGGAGGGGCCCGAGGAGATGCAAAAGCGCCTGATGAGCGTCATCGCCGACGTGAACGACCTCATCCGGGGCATGACCGAGGAGATGGACGACATCGACGAGGACTGGACGGTCTCCGTCGAGGAGGGGACCGTCGGCTTCGGCTCTGCGCTGTACAAGTGGGGCGTCTCTATGCCCTCGATGCAGCGGACCGGGATGGACTTCGGCGAGATCATGGAACTCGAACGCGCCGACAAGCGCCAGGAGCTCCACGAGCGGACGCCGCTGTCGGACGTCGTGCTCGACATGGTCTGTGAGCACTTCCCGAACCCGATCGACGCCCAGCCCCGTCGTATCCCGCGCATCTGGCGTGGCGACGCCGACTCCGAGGTCGCAGAGAGCATGAAGCTCGTCGACGAGGACGGAGAGATCGTCCTGATGGTCACCGACATCGGCGTCGACCCCCACGCGGGCGAGATCGCCGCCGGTCGCGTCTTCTCTGGCACCCTGGAGAAGGGCCAGGAGCTGTACGTCTCCGGGACCGCGGGCAAGAACCGCGTCCAGAGCGTCGGGATCTACATGGGCGGCGAGCGCGAGGAAGTCGAGGAAGTGCCGGCCGGCAACATCGCCGCCGTCACCGGCCTCAAGGACGCCATCGCCGGTTCCACCGTCTCTAGCGTCGAGATGACTCCCTTCGAGTCTATCGACCACATCTCCGAGCCGGTCATCACGAAGTCCATCGAGGCCAAGAACATGGACGACCTGCCCAAGCTCATCGAGACGCTCCGACAGGTCTCCAAGGAGGACCCGACCATCCAGATCGAGATCAACGAGGACACCGGCGAGCACCTCATCTCCGGGCAGGGCGAACTCCACCTCGAAGTCCAGACCCAGCGTATCGAGCGCAACCAGGGCATCCCGGTCAACACCGGCGAACCGATCGTCGTCTACCGCGAGGCACCCCAGCAGGCCTCCCGCGAGGTCGAGGGCATCTCGCCGAACCGCCACAACCGCTTCTACATCAGCGTCGAGACGCTCGATCAGGACATCGTCGACGCCATCAAGCTCGGCGACGCCTCCATGGACATGCCCGAACTGGAGCGCCGTGAAGCGCTGCAGGAAGCCGGCATGGAGAAGGAGACGTCCCAGAACGTCGAGCACATCCACGGGACGAACGTCTTCATCGACGACACGAAGGGGATCCAGCACCTCAACGAGACGATGGAGCTGCTCATCGAGGGCCTCGAAGAGGCGCTCAACGACGGTCCGCTGGCCGCAGAGCCGGTCCAGGGGTCGCTCATCCGCCTCCACGACGCCCGCCTCCACGAGGACGCCATCCACCGCGGTCCCGCACAGGTCATCCCGGCCATGCGCGAGGCCGTCCACAACTCCCTGATCGACGCCGAGATCCGTCTCCTGGAGCCGATCCAGAACGTCCGCATCGACGTGCCCAACGAACACATGGGTGCGGCCTCCGGCGAGATCCAGGGCCGTCGTGGCCGCGTCGACGACATGTACCAGGAAGGCGACCTGATGGTCGTCGAGGGCGTCGCGCCCGTCGACGAGATGATCGGCTTCTCCTCGGACATCCGCTCGGCGACCGAGGGCCGTGCCTCCTGGAACACCGAGAACGCCGGCTTCCAGGTCATGGCCGACAACCTCCAGCCCGAGAAGATCGACGAGATCCGCGAGCGAAAGGGCATGAAGCTCGAACTGCCCGAGACGGTCGACTACTTCTAGGCAAACCACCTCTTTGGGCGTCGGATCGCCTCCGGCGACCGCTCCTCGAAAAACGCGGTCTCACTGAGCGGTGCGAACTGAGGCTCGGGAGAGCTTGCTCTCCCGGTGGCGAAAAGAGCGCGAGTACCAGCGACCGATCGCTCGTCAGAGCGCTGATCAGACCGTGAAACCGCGGTACACTTGCTTCGACAGTCAGTACTCGGACACGCAGAAGGCGTTGCCTTCGGGATCTTCCAGCACCGTCCACTCGGCGGTCGTCCC
The DNA here is from genome assembly GCF_017612575.1 of Halomicrobium sp. IBSBa. NCBI lineage: Archaea > Methanobacteriati > Methanobacteriota > Halobacteria > Halobacteriales > Haloarculaceae > Halomicrobium > Halomicrobium sp. IBSBa. The sequence continues at coordinate 1,239,259 of NZ_JADPQC010000001.1, read as the reverse complement.
GTCGTGGTGTTCGGTCTTCGTTTCGCGGACGGTCGCCCCGAGTTCGCGGAGTCGCTGGACGCTCTCGGCTCTGTCTTCGACCGACAGATCGAGGTGGATCGCCATCCGCCACTTCGTGCCGGCCTGCAGTCGCTTGAACAGGAGATCCGGGCCGTCGCCGGGGCGGTCGACGAGTGCCGTCTCGGGGACCTCGGTGTCGCGGCGTTCGCCGTCGAGTGCGGCTTCCCAGAACGTCGCCAGTCGCTCCGGCGCGTCACAAGCGAAGGTAATAAACTGCAACTCTGTCATGCACAGCAATCATTGCGCCGGGGAAAAAAGGCTGTCGACACCGGTATCGATCACCGCTCTCGCTCGGGACGGTGTCGCCGCTCGGGCTCGGTCGACTCCGTCGTCTGTGCCGGACGGCGTGTCGTCGCACAGCCCTCGACGACGAACTTCGCGCCGTCGGCGTCTGGATCGAGCGAGACCGTCCAGCCGTGGGCCTCGGCGAGTTGCTGGACGATCGACAGGCCCAGTCCGGTCCCCTCGTCACCGGTCGTGTAGCCGTGTTCGAAGATCTGCTCGCGTTCGTCCTCGGGGATTCCGGGGCCGTCGTCGGCCACGTAGAAGCCGTCCCCGGTCAGCCCGACCTCGATCGTGACCTCGTCGCCGACGTGGTCGACGGCGTTGCGAAACAGGTTCTCCAGCAGGCGCTGGAGCCGTGTCTCGTCGGCCTCGACGGTGCCCTCGCCGCTCCGTTCGAGGGTCGCCGACCGGGTGTCGACGGTCGACCAGGCGGCCGAGGCGACCGAATCGAAGTCGACGGCCTCGGTGTCGGTCACCGGGTCGGCGTTGTCGATCAGCGCCAGAATGTCGTCGATGATCGTCGCCATCCGGTCGAGTGACACCTCGACCTTGTCGAGGTAGGTCAGCGCCGCCGCGACGTCGACGGCCGCGTCGTCGTCGGGATCGACGGCCTCGGTCGCCATCTGGAGGTAGCCAGTCGCGACGTTCAGGGGGTTGCGCAGGTCGTGAGAGACGGTGCTGGCGAACTGGTCGAGCTGGTCGTTCTTGCGTTCGAGCTCCCGCGAGCGGCGTTCGAGCTCCGTCGTCTCGACGAACCGGACGACGTGGCCGATGACCCGCGTCGTCTGCGTGGTGACGTACTCGGTGGAGACGAGGAAGTGCCGCGGCCCCCGCCCTGCGGTCCTGGTCGTGTTCCGGAGCGTCTCCCACTCGGTCGTCTTGGGGTCGATCGTGATCGCGGTCCGTTCTCGGTCGCCGTCCAGCTGCTCGCTCCCGAGTTCGTCGAACCGATCCAGGAACCCCTCCGAACCGTCGAGTGTCCCGAACAGCCCCTCGGCGGCGGCGTTCGTCGTGACGACGGTGCCGTCGGTGTCCAGCAGGACGACGGCGTCGTCGATGTCGTCGAGGATCTCCTCGCGTGCGACGACCTCGATGCGGCGCAGGCCGTGCTCGACCAGCGCCAGCGTCGTCAGGAAGAAGAACCCGGCGTATCCGATCGCCGTGTAGTCGTACTGGTACAGTGCCCCGCCGACGCGAAGCTGGAGGGCGATCACCACGATCGCGACCGAGACCGCGATCGAGAGGACGATCGCCGGCCACCACGCCGGCCGGAACCCCGTCGTCACCGCGTACGCGAGCAGGCCGGCAGCGGCGAGCAACAGGACGGCGTTCACTCCGAGCAGGCCGAACCCGAGGACGCCACGCTCGACGACGACGTGGGTGAACGGGATCGACACCTGCCGGACGGCGTCGAACACCAGTCCGTGGACGGGGTTGGTCGCGATCGCGACCGCCGCCACGGCGACGAGGCCGCCCATTGCTCGACGTGCCCGGTCGGACCCCACTCGCTCCATACCGGCGTAGCGGCCGGCAAAGCGCACGAACAGCACCACCAGCCCCAGTTCGAGGAGCGGGTTCAGCGCGACCAGCACCTCCAGGACCGGCCAGAGCTCGCCGACGAGCCCGTGGGCGACGTCCGAGGCCAGCCGGGCACCGAGCACGACGAGGGTGAGCGCGAACAGCTGGGCCCCCCTCGTCTGTCTGGTTCGCGTGATCCAGTAGGCCAGCCCGACGGTGACGAGAGTCATCGTGGCAAACAGCAGGAGGTGCTGGGTCTGGAGCGACGGGGCGTAGTCGAATCGCAGTTCAGACAGCGCCGTCGCGACCGCTCGGGACAGCCCGCCGCCGGTCATTCCTCGGGCACCTCCGACGGTAGCTTCGTCTCACAGCCGCTGACGACGATCTTCGTCCCCGCCGCGTCGCCGTCGAGTGCGATCTCCCACCCGTGGGCGGCGGCCCGCTGTCGGGCCATCGTGAGCCCGAGACCGGCCGCAGCGTCGCGAGTCGTCACGCCCGCCTCGAACGCGCGGTCTCGGACCGACGAGTCGATACCGGGGCCGTCGTCGGCCACGCAGAACCCGTCGTCGTCGAGGCCGACGCGGACGGTGACCCCCTCGCCGCCGTGCTGGATCGCGTTCCGGACCAGCACGGCGAGGAGTCGATCGAGGTGCTCGCGGTCGGCGCTGATCTCGCCGGTGGCCTCGACCGAGAGGGTGGCCGCCTCCGGATCGAAGCGGTTCCAGACCGACTCGACGATCGCGTCGAACGAGATCGGTTCCGGATCGGTCTGTAACTCTCGGTCGCGAGCCAGTCCGAGGATGTCTTCGACGAGCTGGGCCATCCGGTTCAGCGCCGCGTCGATCGAACCGAGTGCAGTCGTGAGTGCCCGTCGGTCGACCGCCTCGGGCTCGTCGGCGTCCGCCAGCACCGCTCGGACACGCTCCGTCTCCTCGCGTGCCTCGGCCAGCGGGCCGCGCAGATCCTGCGTGACAGCGCCAGCGAACTGATCGAGCTGCTCGTTGCGACGCTCGAGCTGAGACATGTGGCGCTTCAGCGCCGTCACGTCCGCGAACCGGACCGTGTAACCGATCACGTTGCTGGTCTCGGTCGTCACCGCCCGTGCGTTGACGATGAAGTGGCGTCGCTCGGTCTCGGGGGGCTCGCCGTGGGATTCGGCGGCGCTGTCCGGCTCTGTCCCGTCTGCTCCAGGGTCTGCCGTCTCGGCTCGGTCGGTGGCTTCCGCTGTCGTCTGGCCGTCCGAGTCACCGTCCGTCCGGTCGTCACTGTCGGTCGGCGACTCGGCGTCGGCTTCGCGGTCGGTCACCCACCGATCGACCTGTAGGCTCATCTCGCGGGTGACCGTCTGATCGACGGTCGGGCGCGCCAGGGGCTCGGAGAAGACGGCGTCGAACGAGCGCCCGGTCGACAGCTCTGGGACGATCTCTTCGGCGGCCCCGTTCCACTCGACGACCCGCCAGGCGTCGTCGAGGATGACGATCGCGTCGTCGAGGTCGGCCACGATCGAGCGCTGCCCGCTGGGCTTGAGCCGCTGGAAGCCGTAGCCCAGCAGCGAGACGGTCGTCGCCAGGAGGAAGTAGTTGACGCCGGTCGCACTGTAGTCGTAGCCGGTCACCGGTCCCAGTTCCAGCACGTCGAGGACCGCGATGCCGACTGCGACGGCGAGCCCGGTCCCGATGACGGCGACCGGTCGCCAGGCTCCTCGCGGCGAGCCGACGACGAAGGTTCGGGCGACGAGCACGCCCCCGGCAGCGACCAGCCCGGTCGTGAGCGCGAACAGGAGCCAGCCGACCGGACCGACGCTGGCCGTCACGTAGGTGAAGGGGCCGGCTGCGACGGCCGCGTCGGCAAAGACCTGTCCGTGGAGGGGGTTCGTCAGGACGGCGGTGGCTCCGACTGCCCCGAGCACACCGAGGGCGCGTTTCGCGTGTCGGGTACTGCGCTCGCCGAGGTCGGCGTACTGGACGGCGAAGCCGGCAAACAGCACCGCCGTCGCGAACTCAAGCAGGAGATTGAGCGTCGCGAGCGGGGCTTCGACGCCGACGAAGCCGTCGAGCACGATCTGGGTCAGATCGCTCGTCGCTCGCACGGAGGCGACGACGAGGACGAGCGCGAGCAAGCGCGTCTCGGGTCCCCGACGGGCGACCACGAGCCACAGGGCGAGTCCCCACAGCGACACCGTCAACGGGAGCAGGCCGCCGACGTGCTGGGTCTGTGGCGTCGGCTCGTAGGCCACCAGCTCGCCGGTCCACTCCGGGACGGTGAACTCCGTGGTATTCGCGGGCGTCGTTGTCTCCGTCGCCGTCCGGGTGCTGTCCGGCGTCGGAGTCGGCGTCGCAGTGTCGTCGTCGGCCGACGACCCGCCCGTATCCGAGTCGCTGTCTGGCGGCGTCTCCCCCGCGGTCGCCGTCGCGGTCGGTGTCTGCGTCCGCACCGTGGTCGCCGTCGGCGTCGTGGTGTTCGTCGGCGTCGGCGTTCGTGTCGCGGTCGGTGTCTGTGTCGCGGTGTCCGTCGCTGTCGGAGTCGCCGTCGCGGCCGGCTGGACGGTCGACGTAGCCGTCGCCGTCTGTGTCGACGCGTACCGCAGATCCACGTTCCGGTGTCCCGCCGGCAACTGGAGGTCGACCGTGTTGTCGGCACCGACGGTTCCGGTCGTCAGTTTCGTCCCGCTGTCGGCGTCGACGGCCTCGACGGTGCGTCCGGCCGAGAGGTCTCCGTCCTCGACCGTGATCTCGGCGGGCGCGCTGGCGTTGTACGCCAGATCGACGCCGCCGGCCGAGCGTGCGTACTGAAACGAGCCGTAGCTCAGGTTCACCAGCGAATCGCGAACGACGACGGTCTCACCGGCGTCCGGCGTCACCCGGAGCGGTGCACTGGTGGGTTCGATCGAGCGCAGGCAGACGCCGTCGTCGGTCGCCGCGACGATGCGAAGCGACGCGGTGTCGGTCGCACTGACCGTGACGTTCGGGAACGCGAGCGTGGTGTCGTCGACGAACGGATTGCCGTCCAGCGTCTCGCCGTCGTACACTGCTTCGAGGCCGCTGTCGGTCGCGAAGACGGCCCCCTCGCTCCCCGGCTGGCAGTCGAGACCGGAGACGCTCGCGGCTCCGGCCGACAGCGGGACGAGTCCGCTCCAGACGAGGACCACCGCGACGAGCGTCCCGGCGACGACTGCCCGACGAGTGCATGATTCCATGTAATTCGGTCATCCCAGTTGTCGCCGCGGTCGGCGTGGTTCGCCGACGCAGTCGTACGTTCTCTCTGGTCGGCCGTCACGGTCCCGCCGGCTTCGTCGGCAAGAACCCCGACACGACGCCGCGACAGCGTCGATAGTGCTACCAGTGACTACGCGTCCGTTCGGACTTATAAGCATTGGCAATTGTTATCAATCGAGGGACTACCCTGCAACCGTCCTGCAATGTTCGGACAGCTGTCAGTCTCAGTCACCCTGTTGTACGAGCGCTTCGAGATCGTCCAGTCGCGCCTCCAGTTCGTCGATGCGTTCGTCTCTCCGTTCGAGTTCGTCCGCCAGCTCGTCGACCTGTTCGTCTCGTTCGGCGAGCCGTCCTTCGAGTTCGTCGATGCGTTCGTCTCTCCGTTCGAGTTCGCCCGCCAGCTCGTCGGCCCGGTCCGCGAGTCCCTGGATCGCCGCCAGGGCGACGCCGTCGGCGTTGATGGAGTTGATGTGGCGCTCGCTCTCTCCGAGACCGAAGGCGTCGTCGAACGCCTCAGCCGTCGGGCCCATGTGCTCGACTCCGGCGGCCTCGCCGTCGCTGGTCTTGTACTCCCAGGTGGCCACGTCCAGCGAGCGGACGCCGTCGAGGACGCTGTCGGGATCGATCGGCTGGAAGTTCGTCTTCGCCGCTCTGGTCGACGTCGCCGTCCACCCGGTCGACCCGCTCGGAATGTAGGTCGTTCCGGCCCCGTTGACGATGCGGGCACCGTTTTGCGCCCGGACGTGGAACGTGTCGGTTCCGGTCACGCCGGAGCCGTTGTAGTCGGTGTCGGACGCGAAGTCGGCGTCCTGACTGTCTGTCCAGACGAACGCCCCGGCGTCGTTGGCCGCCGCGCGACGGCCGGCCGCAAGCGAGTGGCTCCCAGCGGCTGTGTTACTCTGGCCGCCGGGAACCGCCGCGTACGGTCCCGTTGCGCTGTTGTTCTGCCCGCCGTCGACGGTCGACTGGTCGCCGCCGGCCGTGTTGCTGTTTCCGCCGCCGACCGTCGCGTGCTGGCCCGACGCGGTGTTCGTCGACCCGCCACCGATCGTCCCGTACTGGCTGTTCGCACTGTTGGAGTAGCCACCCGCGACGGCGGCGTAGTTGCCCGAACTGGTGTTGCCGTTGCCGCCACCGACGGCCCCAGATTGAGCAGACGCGGTGTTAGACGTTCCTCCGGCGATCGTCGCATACTCGCTCGAAGCGGTGTTGCTGTAGCCCCCGCCGATCGTCGCGTGGGCCGCCGTCACCGGATCGCCGTCGTTGCTCCCGACCGTGTTGTTCTGGCCGCCGCTGATCGTCCCGTAGTTGTCGTAGGCGACGTTCTCGTGACTGTTGGTCGGGCTGCCGCCGCCGCCGACCGCGACGCCCGTCGCCCCGTCACCGATCTGGGCATACTGACCCAGCAGGACGTTGCCCGCGGCCGTCTCGGCGTTTCCGTCGGTTCCAGTCGGTGTGAACCGGGCGACGCGGGTGGTGCCGACGAAGGCCTCGAACGCCGTCGCCGTCGTGGTACCGATCCAGGGCGTCACGACCCGCGGATTGCTGACGCCACTCAGATCGATCCCCGTGTACGAGCTGGTCGGTTCGAGGAGATCGTCCGCGTCCGGATCGCTCCACACCGACGAGCCGGCCGTCGCGTCGATCGTGACCGCTCCGCTGGCGCTCGACAGCGAGACGTTCGTGCCCCCGACGAGCGATCGGAGCTGCAGGTCGCCGTCGGTCGTCCCGCTGTAGAGGTCGGTGCCGGAACCCGTACTCGTCGCGCCGGTCACGTCGGCCGACAGCGAGCCGCTGTCGATCCCCAGTCCCGGCCCCAGCAGCGAACTCACCGCCGTGTTGCCCGTCAGACCGCCGTGGAGCTGCTCGGCGTAGACGGTCGCGACCGGATCGGTGTCGGTCCCGAGCTGTCCCTGTGGATCTGCCCGTGCCTTCCCGACGGCGTAGCTGCCGACGCCGACGAGTCCCAGCCCCTTCAGCATCGTCCGCCGCGTCAGACCGTCTCCATCTTCTGGCTCGTCGTACGCCGCCGCGACCATCGCTTCCAGTCGCTCGACCCGCCGACGGAGGTCGTCCGTCGTCATCGCACTGTCTCCGGTAGCCGCCGGCCACGTGGTGTCGATTCGTCTCGGTCTCCTCCCCGCCCGTGATCCCGGACCCGTCTCTCTGTGGTCGTCGTTCGCGCCATCCCTGTGAAGGGTTTCCAAGCGGCATCATGAATGTTCTGGCGAAAGCCTCAAGTGTCCGGTCTGGTACCGGCCGATTCTGGCAGTACTGTCCGTTAGATCGATATCGGGGTCGTCTGTCTCACCGTCGGCACGACCGTTCTTGGGCGGGTGGGACGCTGGCTGTCGACGGCGAACGGACGGTTTCTTATAGCACGCGGTTCGTGTGCTTGCACAATGAGCGGCAGTATCCAGAAGGAGGTGAGCGGTCGATGAGCGACTCGCAGGACGAGGTTCGAGCCTACACAGTCCGGCTCGAACTGGTCGACGAACCCGGCGAACTGCTCCGGGCGCTCCACCCAATCGCCGACAACGGCGGCAACCTCCTCTCTATCTTCCACGAGCGTGGGAACATGACGCCACGGGGGCACATCCCCGTGGAGGTCGACCTGGAGGCCACGCCCGAGCGGTTCGAGGACATCGTCGAGGCCCTCCAGGCGGAGAACTTCAACATCATCCAGGCCGGCGCGGAGCGCTACAGCGAGGCCCTGACGATCGTCCTCTCGGGTCACCTGGTGAACACGGACCTCTCTCACACGCTCTCACACATCCAGGAAGCCACCGAGGCGACGGTCACCGATCTGTCGCTGTCGGCCCCGGAAGGCACCGAAGACGTATCGAGCGCACGACTCCGTCTCGCCACCGAGGCGGGCAACGCCGACAGCGCGCTGGCGGCGGTCCGAGAGATCGCCGCCGAGAAGGAACTGACTGTCGTCGAGCCGCTGACGGCGGGTGGTGACGCGTGAAACTCGCAGTCCTCGGTGCCGGTGCGGTGGGCCGATCGGTCGCGGAACTCGCGGGCGATTACGGCCACACCGTGACCGCACTGGCCGACTCCAGTGGGGCGGTCGTCGACGCCGACGGGATCGACGTCGACGCGGCCCTCGCTGCCAAAGAGGCCGACGGGACGGTCGGATCGGCCCGGCCCGAGACCGCTCTCGAAGCGGAGTACGACGCCCTCGTCGAAGCCACGCCGACGACGCTCGGCGACGCCCAGCCCGGCTTCGGTCACGTCGAGGCCGCACTGGAGCGGGACCGTCACGTCGTCCTCGCGAACAAGGGCCCCGTCGCAGAACGGTACGCCGACGTGCGCGCGCTCGAACGCGAGAGCGCGGGCGACGTGCTCTTCGAGGCGACTGTCGGCGGTGCGATGCCCGTCCTGTCGACGATCGACGACTTCGACCCCGAACACATCACCGCGGCGCGGGGCGTCCTCAACGGGACGGCGAACTTCATCCTCTCGCGGATGGCCGCCGAGGGCCTAGGCTACGAACACGTCCTCGCCGAGGCCCAGGATCTCGGCGTCGCCGAGGCCGACCCCACGTTCGACGTCGAGGGCACCGACGCCGCCCTGAAGTGTGTCATCGTCGCGAACGTCCTCGCGGGCGAGCGACGCGAGTACACGCTCGACGACGCCACGGTCGAGGGGATCAGCTCGATCCCCGGCAGCGCCCTCGAACTCGCACAGGAAGACGGCCGCACGATCCGCCTCATCGGCGAGGTCGCCGACGGCGACGTTCGCGTCGGCCCGCGGCTGGTTCCGGAAAACGCCGCGCTCTCCGTCTCCGGGACGCGAAACATCGTCCAGCTCGAAACGGAACACGCCGGGCGACTCAACATCTCGGGACGCGGTGCCGGCGGCCCCGAGACGGCGAGTGCGGTCCTGGCCGACGTCGGGCGACTCCCCGAGGCGTAGCCGATCTCCCCTTTCTCGCGATCCAGCTGGTCGTGTCGCGCGCGCTCTCTGGGCACCTCAGGAGCTCCTCTGTCCCCCGATCGGCACCGATTGTGGTGGTGTATGCGGCCCGCGAACGGGGTTCGTCCCGTGTCACCGCGTGCCAAATCGCAGGACGGCGTCGGGACGGCCTACGGACGCTTTCGAAATCGTTTTATGAACTACCGCGCAAAGACTCCGATATAGCGCCTCTGCGCGTGAGATACAACAATGAGCGACCGACACCAGAACCTGGCCATCATCGGCCACGTCGACCACGGAAAGAGTACGCTCGTCGGACGACTCCTCTACGAGACAGGGTCCGTCCCCGAGCACGTCATCGAACAGCACAAGGAAGAAGCCGAGGAGAAGGGCAAGGGCGGCTTCGAGTTCGCCTACGTCATGGACAACCTCGCCGAAGAGCGCGAACGCGGTGTCACCATCGACATCGCCCACCAGGAGTTCAGCACGGACGCCTACGACTTCACCATCGTCGACTGTCCCGGCCACCGTGACTTCGTCAAGAACATGATCACGGGCGCGTCCCAGGCCGACAACGCGGTCCTCGTCGTCGCAGCCGACGACGGTGTCGCGCCCCAGACTCGCGAGCACGTCTTCCTGGCACGCACGCTGGGCATCGGCGAGCTCATCATCGGCGTCAACAAGATGGACCTCGTCGACTACAGCGAGTCCGACTACAAGTCCGTCGTCTCCGAGGTCGAAGAGCTGCTCAAGCAGGTCCGCTTCGGTACCGAGGACGCCAGCTTCATCCCGATCTCCGCGTTCGAAGGCGACAACATCGCCGAGGAATCGGAGAACACGGACTGGTACGATGGCGACATCCTGCTCGAAGCACTCAACGACCTGCCCGAGCCGGAGCCGCCGACGGACGCACCGCTGCGCCTCCCGATTCAGGACGTCTACACGATCGACGGCATCGGTACGGTGCCGGTCGGCCGCGTCGAGACGGGCATCCTGAACACCGGCGACAACGTCTCGTTCCAGCCCAGCGACGTCGGCGGCGAGGTCAAGACCGTCGAGATGCACCACGAAGAGGTGCCCAAGGCAGAGCCCGGCGACAACGTCGGGTTCAACGTCCGTGGCATCGGCAAGGACGACATCCGCCGCGGTGACGTCTGTGGCCCGGCCGACGACCCGCCGACGGTCGCCGACACCTTCCAGGCCCAGATCGTCGTCATGCAGCACCCGTCCGTGATCACGGCCGGTTACACCCCGGTCTTCCACGCACACACCGCACAGGTCGCCTGTACGATCGAGTCCATCGACCAGAAGATCGACCCGTCCTCCGGCGAGGTCGCCGAGGAGAACCCGGACTTCATCCAGAACGGCGACGCCGCGGTCGTCACCATCCGACCCCAGAAGCCTCTCAGCATCGAGCCCTCGGGCGAGATTCCGGAACTCGGGAGCTTCGCCATCCGCGACATGGGTCAGACCATCGCAGCCGGCAAAGTCCTCGACGTCAACGAGCGATAACGCATGTCCCAACAGGCACGCGTCCGGCTGGCAGGAACCAGCCCCGAAGACCTCGACGACATCTGCGGTGACGTTCGCGAGATCGCGAACAAGACCGGCGTCGAGCTCTCGGGCCCCGTCCCGCTGCCGACCAAGACGCTGGAAGTCCCCACCCGCAAGTCCCCCGACGGCGAAGGGACCGCGACGTGGGAACACTGGGAGATGCGCGTCCACAAGCGACTCATCGACATCGACGCCGACGAACGAGCACTGCGCCAGCTCATGCGGATCCAGGTCCCGAACGACGTCTCAATCGAGATCGTCCTTGAGGACTGAGGACTCGCTCAGCGAGTCCGAAGATCGAAAGACGACGTTGCCGCCTTTCGGGACTGAACGCGGCCACGACGCCGCGTCCGCTTCGAACCAGCGTTCGGCGTCCGACACTGTGTGACGGATTCCCGAACGCCACTCTCACGCGCAGGGTTTAAACCGTTCCGCGCGCGAGTGGCCAACGCGGGCTCGTAGATCAGTGGTAGATCGCTTCCTTCGCAAGGAAGAGGCCCCGGGTTCAAATCCCGGCGAGTCCATTCTTCCGTCGCTTCGCTCCGTCAGTCGTTCTCTCGTCGTCCGACACAGCGCCGCCCTTGATCGTCGGCGAATAGCTACGCTTTTACTCACAGCTGTCCGATAGCGTGGTATGGCTGCTCATAGCGCTCGACCCGGCGACGAAGACAGCGCTACTCTTCCCGACGCCGTGCCGTTCGAGCTCCCGATTCTGACGCGGCTGAGCTGGGAGCTGGGGGCGCGTGTCGTCGCGGACGACGAGGCGACGGTACACAGCAGGTGGGACTGTACGAACAGGCCGTGGACGCTGTCGCTGTTCCACGTGACGGATCACACGGATCTCGTTCGGGTGCGGACGCCCGTGGGCCGAGAACGATTCTACGGAGCGACGCGGTCCGAACTGGACGACGCGCTTGGGACGCTCGTCGAGGCACCGGACTGGGAGCGGGTCGACGACACTGTCCGGTACTGATACCGTCGCGTGTCTGTGGCGAGGTCCGTCGCTCCGGTCACTCTCTTCTCGTCGGTCGGAGTGGAGCTATCGGGTGTCGAGATCCGGGCTCCACTCGGTCATCGCGAACAGGAACAGGGCGACGCCCAGAACGGTGACCAACAGCGCCAGATCGAACAGCGGCGTCAGGGCGGGGACGACCCCGAGGACGATATCGCTGGTGCCCACCAGGTCGAGGACGAAGGCGAGCGCGCCCGCCGCGGTGAGCAGGAGGCCGACGACGGCGACGGCGAGCAGTCCCAGTGGTGGGTCTTCGGCGGCGGTGTCGATGTCGGCGTCCATCACCGGGGCCTGGGAGTGCCACTCACCTATCGCTTGGGATCGACGGTCAGACGAGTGCGACGACTCGACTCGTCTCGGCGTGGACTCGACGCTGTGGTGCCCGTTACTGGGAGATGCCGTACGTGTCGCCGGTCCAGTCGCGAGCGGGGTGGTCGTAGACGGGCTGGTCGCGGTCCCGGTCGTCGAGGCGCTCGCGGTCCTCGGCGGCCAGCTCCCAGTCGAACAGCGCGCCGTTTTGGCGGACGTGTTCGGGCGAGGACGATTTGGGGAGGACGACCACGTCCTGTTCGACGGCCCACTTCAGGACGATCTGTGCCGGCGACTTGTCGTAGGTCTCGGCCAGTTCCTGAACCACTGGGTCGTCGAAAATCTCCGTCCGGGCGAGCGGCGCGGCGGCCTCGATCACGGTGTCGGTCTCGCGGCAGTAGTCGACGAGGTCGGGTCGCTGGAGGTAGGGGTGGAACTCGATCTGGTTGACCGCGATGGGAACGTCGCTGACGTGGTGGGCACAGCTGAGCTGGTAGGCGCTGAAGTTCGAGACGCCGACGTTTCGGATCAGTCCGCGGTCGTGTAGCGTCGCCATCGCGTTCATCGTCTCGCGCAGCGAGATCGCGGGGTTGGGCCAGTGGACGAGATAGAGATCGAGGTAGTCGGTCCCGAGTCGCTCCAGCGAGGCCTCACACGAGGCGATCACCGACTCGTAGTCGAGGTTCTTGGGGAGGACCTTCGAGGTGAGAAACAGTTCCTCTCGGTCGTAGTCGGCCAGCACGTCGCCGATCTCGTCTTCGTTTTTGTACCCCTCGGCGGTGTCGACGTGGGTGTAGCCCGCGTCCAGTCCGGCCCGGACCGAATCACGGAGCGTGTCGCCGTCGATGTTCCAGGTGCCGACGCCGACGATCGGAAGCTCGTCACCGCTCGGGAGCGTACGCGTTGGATGCGACATCGTCTAGGATGGGAGTACACGTGGTGTTAATCGTTGTGCATGCAGCGAACGGGACACCGTCTCACGGCCTCGATGCCGGTCACTCCTCGGCGTAGGGCCAGTTCGGGTCACGTGGCGCGTCGGCGGGCGTCTTAGTCTGGTCTGCGGCCTCGGGCGTGCAGGCTCCGTGTTTCTCGAAGTTGGTGCGGGCGTCGCTGAGCGAGACGTGGTTGGTGTCGCTGACGTACTCGGTGTCGCCGAACTGGACGGGGTCGTCGAGCCAGTGACACACCGGACAGACCTCGTAGGAACCGGGGTGGCCCTCCGGCAGTGTCCGGTAGCCACAACACGGGCAAAAGCCCAGCTCGCGGGAGGCAGGGTTTCCGGGCGAATCGGTCGACATACTCTGCGGTATGTCACGACACACCAAAGAACCACGGGATCGTTCGTTTGCCCGGCGACGAACTCGACTCGGAACCCCTCACCGAACTATGAAGTGTTCCGCCGTCGAAATCGAGGACGGCCAACCATGGGGTACGTCGATCGATTCACGCCCGCCGATCCGTATGCGCGCTCGCTGCTCGGACTCGCCTTCGCGTCTGTTCCCCAGACGGTGTTTCTGTTCGCGCTGCTGGTCGGAATCAACGTCTCGGAGCACAACGAGGTGTTGTTCGGCGCATCTGCGCTCACCCTCCTGGTGTTGTTCGTCGGGTTCCTCTGCTCGACGCACGTCGCACAGCTCCTGTTTCGCGATGTCTCCCGCCGTGCTGGCAGCTCAGACGACGCCACGACCGACACCGACAGTGCGTTCCGGCGACTCGCCAGTGCTGGTGTCGGTGCGATCGTCGGCGTGCCTGCGTTCGTCTACGGGGTGTTCGTCGCCCTCCTTGCGTGGCCGGTCCAGGCGTCGCTGTACGCTGGCCGGGCTGTCGGCGTCGGCGTGCTGTTCCTGGGCATCTTCTCGCTGTACTACGCCCACGAGACGGCCAAGGACGTGAGCGAGCAGGCAGCCCCACGAGAGCAGACGGCGGAATCGCGCGACGCGACGTCCAAACCGGACCCAGTCGCGACACTCAAACGGCGCTACGCGGCGGGCGAACTGAGCGAGGAGGCGTTTGAGCGCAAACTCGACCAGTTGATCGGCACAGCCGACGATGTTACCGGAGCCGACCCTGGCTCCGACGCTGCCGTCGCCGAGCCCATTGCAGACAGCGAGTGACCCGCTACTCGCTGGCCTCGACCTTGCTGGCGTACTTCTCTAACTCGGCGGCCATCTCGCGAGCCTCGGCCGGCGACAGCGACACGGTGTCGGCGTGGGGCTCCACGGCGTTGACCTCGGTGTTGTCCATCTCCAACTGAACCTCGACGGCGTCGGGGTCCTCGCGCGTGTCCGTACTGACGTTCAACACGGCGTAAGCGTCTTCCTCGAAGCCGTGTCCCTCGACGTGTCCCTCCAGCAGGTCGAAGGTCGTGTACGCGTTGACCCGCATGATCCGATCGACCATATGCTACACAGTAGTGGCTCGAACTTATAGCGTCGGTGACTGCCGATCCGTCGTCGACACTGCACGATCGACGGCGACTCATACTACCGGCTGTAAATCTGTGAACGATTTCGCCACCCCGGGGTGGCGAAGATCTTCACGAAGTTACAGCCGGCAGTATCACTCCTCGTCGTCTGCGCCGCCGAGGGGGCCTCCGATCGAGTACAGCAAGAGACGATAGAGGAGGTACGCGCCGCCAGCGAACAGCACGAGGTCGATGAGATATAACTCGACGAGCTGGAGCGGCGTCAGCTCGTTCAACACGAGATCGCCCGTGAGAATCAGAAACTCCAGGGTCGCGACGATGATCAGTGCGGGCACGAACAGCACCGCGAGGCCCAGCGCGATCGTCTTGAGGTTGCTCCGACCGCCGTCAGATGCCATGCTAGAGCGTTCGCGGGCCAGTACAAAAGCACTGGGACAACGCACTGACGAGCCCGTCCAGCGCGATCGTCTCCCCTCGCCCGTCGCACGGACGAACGAACGACGACGGTATCAGTCGTCGGAGGGCAGCGGCTCGTCGTTGGCGTCGGTCGGTGCCGGCGAGGACTGCATGTCGCTGTCCTCGGCGTAGGGGTACCAGGTCATCTTCGTGTTGCCCAGGTACGGATCGTCGTAGCTGGTCTCTTCGGGGTCTGCCAGGGACTGTAGGGTCTCCTCGTCGTGGTCTGCGACGAACTCGCGGAAGGTCTCGTCGCCCTCGCGCTCGGCCTCGAAGGCGTCGAGGAGGTTCTCGATGTAGCCCGGCACTTCGTCGGCGGCGACGCGCATCTCGACCCAGTCGGCGAAGTGGGGGTTCTCTCCGAGGCCGCCGCCGAGGCCGATGTCGAAGGCCTCGACCGGCTCGCCGTCCTTGCGGGTCTTCATACCCCGCAGCGAGATGTCGGCGATCTGGGGCTGGGCACAGGACGCCGTACAGCCCGAGAGGTGGATGTGGAAGTCCTCGACGCCCTCCGGAAGCTCGACGTTCTCTTTGAGCCAGCGGGCGTAGCGGACCTGTCTGTTCTTCGTCTCGACGATCGACAGCGAGCAGAACTCCGTACCCGTACAGGCGATCGAGCCCCGCATGAACGAGTGGGGATCGGGCGAGTAGTCCTCCAGCAGCGGCTCGTCGAGGAACGCGTCGAGGCGGTCACTGTCGACGTCCGTGACGATGACGTTCTGGCGCTGGGTCAGCCGGACCTCGCCGGAACCGTACTCCTCGGCGAGTTCGGCCAGTTCGTACACGTCGTCGACGCCCATCCGACCGACGAGGACGTTCAGGCCGACGTAGTAGTTGCCGTCGGGCTGTTCGTGGACGCCCACGTGGTCGCCGTGTTCGTTGCCGCCGGCGTTGTAGGTGTACTGGTCGCGCATGTCCTCGCCGGCCCGCGGAAGCTCGAAGTCGACGAACTCCTCCTGGAGGACCGACCGCATCTTCTCGGGACCCCACTCGTCCATGAGGAACTTGATGCGGGCGTTGAATCGGTCGTCGCGGTCGCCGTACTCGCGGAACAGTGCGGACATCCCGTGACCGATGTCGGCCGCCTTCTCCGGGGGGACCCACACGTCGATGTCGCGGGCGAGGCGGGGCTCCTTGCGGGAGAGGCCGCCGCCGACGCGGACGTTGAAGCCGAGTTCGCCGTCCTTCTCGGCTGGCTCGTAGGCGAGGTCGTTGATGTCGCCCTGGCCACAGCCCTGATCGCAGCCCGTGACCGAGACCTTCCACTTTCGCGGGAGGTTCGCGTAGTCGTCGTCGCCCTTGAACGTCTCGTGGAGGTCTTCGGCGATCGGCCAGGCGTCGATGTGTTCGTGCTTGTCCTTGCCGGCGACGGGACAGCCGACGATGTTCCGCCAGGAGTCACCACAGGCCTGCTGGGTCGAGAGACCGACAGATTCGAGCAGTTCGAAGATCTCCGGAATGTCCTCGATTTTGATCCAGTGGAGCTGGATCGACTGGCGGGTCGTCCAGTCACAGTAGGCGTCGCCGAACTCCGGGTTCTCCTCGGGGCCGCGGGCGTACTTGTCGGCGACCTCCGCGATCACTTCCAGCTGTCCGGGCTCGATGACGCCGTTGGGCGTCCCGATCCGCATCATGAAGTACGACTCTTGGCCGGAGCGCTGGTGGTACAGGCCCCACCACTTGAAGCGCTCGAACCAGGCGTCGTGTTCGTCCTCGGGAATCGCGTCCCAACCCTCTTCGGCGAACTCCATGAGGTGGTCACGGATCTCGTTGCCGTACACCTCGTCTTTCCAGTTCTCGACTTTCGTCGGCATGGTTAGTGTACCTCTATTCTTGGGACCCACCCATATACAACACGCCTTCTCGACAAGGCTCCCCACCTCTCCCCGCAACAGGATGATGTTGCCTACTCTTGCGGGTCGGCCAGTCGGTGGCGCTTCTCCGGGATGTGGACGCTGTCGTGGACGACACCGTAGAACTCGCCCGATTCGGGGTCGATGACGCGTCCGACGGTGAGCCAGTCGGTCACGCCCTCCGTTCCACAGGCGATACAGCGACCGGCGATACGGGCCTGAATATTCGGGGGGTCGACGCCCGTATCGACGAACCCTTCGGCGAGGAAATCGGTCGGCTCACACCGGCAAAGCTCACTTTCCGCCAGCAACCACAGGTCGCTGACGTTCACCTCTCGGGAGTCGTTGACGCTGATCCAGGCCCCGTCGTCGAGCTGGTGAACGTCGGTCGTCATTAGATGTCATTAGATCCGCCGGCCACGTCAGTCGTTCGGCGTAGCCAAGTTTCGCCGCAACTGCGACGATCCCCGCTCCCTCTGGTGGTCCGTGTGTGTTGGTGGCACTGACCGGCGCTCGTGGCCCGCCGTCGGAGATACCTGCACAAATTGCCGGCAAATGGGAGTGGTGGAAGGGATTACGGGTGAGAGCGGCTTTATGCGGGTGTAGGTAGTACGGGTGAGTACCGAAACACCGCGCTCACTGGCGCGATGCACAAACCAATGACAGACGCACAACAGAGTTCACGCGAAGACGTCGAAGCCGAAGAGCCAGCGACCGACCACCTCGACGATGTCGAGGACGGATGCGGTTGTACCGAGATCTGGGAGCACCTCTCGGAGAACCGGGACGACGCTGCCGCAGACGACTGAGTCGCTGTGAGACGCGTCTCGACGTGTCCTGGTACACGTCGGACCGGACCCTTTTATCGGACCGTTCCCAACGGAAAGTGATGACTGCCGATGGCCACGACGGCCCCAGCCACGCCGAGCGCGAGTCGCCGGTCGGGAAGCCGGTCATCCGCGGTGACCCCTCCCTGACCGGCCAGCGCGCCGAGGAGGCCGTGGAGTTCGACCCCGACGACCCCGAGAGCCTCGACCTGGCTGCACGGACCGTCCGGGCGTTCTCGGAGAACACCGCTGGTGCCGACGACAACGTCTACATGCTGCGCGGTGCGGCCGCCTGTGCCGCGCTGGTCCGGGGTGAGGGATCGTACAAGGCCGCCGCCGAACGCGCTGGGGGCGACGCCACCGTCTCGTTCATCCGCAAGTGGTCTCGCGTCCACGACCTCCCGCGCTCGATCCGCCGTCACGTCGCGATGGGACACATCGCTCCCACCGCGGCCAAACACATCGCTCGGGTCGGTGGCGAGGCCCGCCTCCAGCTCGCCTGGGCCGCGCTCGATCACGACCTGACCGTCCGACAGGTCCGCTCGGTCGCGAGCGACGTCAACGACGGTCAGTCGGTCGCCAGCGCGCTCGAAGCCGAAGGGGTCCGACTGGGCGAACTCGAACTCGCGCTCGATCCGGCCGTGTACCGCGAACTGCGTCGGCGCGCGGCGCTCGACGGGGAGTCGCCCGGCGCAGTCGTCAGCGAGCTACTGGCCGACCGACTGGACTGATACTGCCGGCTGTAACTTCGTGAAGATCTTCGCCACCCCGGGGTGGCGAAATCGTTCACAGATTTACAGCCGGTAGTATGATACCACTCGGCGGGCTCTGGAACGCGCGCTCACTGCCCAACTCTCTCACAGACCGAGGGGCGTCGGTCTCATACTGCCGGCTGTAACTGTTTCACGATATTCGCGACTACGGGGTCGCAACATTCGTGACAGACGTACAGCCGGCAGTATCAGTCGTCGGAGTGGGCCTGCTCGAAGGGCCGTGGCGGCAACAGCAGCTCTTCGAGTTCGGCCATGTGCTTGACGTTGTACAGCAGTTGCAACTCGTCGCTCGTCGGGATCCCGTTGCAGGCCAGCTGAAAGCCCTGGTCGACCATCTCGTCGGGCAGCACGTGATCGACGCGGGTCGTCAGCTCTCCGGACAGGACGACGACCGCGCAGTTGGCACACGCCCCGCCACGGCAGGCGAAGGGCCAGGCGAAGTCGTTGCGCTCTGCGGCCTCCAGAACCGACTCGCGGGGGTAGACGTGGAAGATCCCGTAGTCGGTGTCGTCGAGCCCGGCCCCGGCTGCCTTCTCGAAGAGGTCGTCGTCGTCCGCGTGCCAGCCGTGATCGTCCAGTACCTCGTAGTTGAGATACTCCACGCGCGGGTGGATCGAGCCGCCGTCGTCGTCGCTGTCGGCGTCGTCGGCGCGCTGTCGTTCGGTGCCGTCGGCCTCGCCCGACAGGATCTGCTCGTACGCGGCCCGCACCGACTGGAAGGCCTCCAGCGAGCCGCCGTGGTCGGGATGGGTCTCTTTGACCCGCTCCCTGTAAGCGCGCTCGATTGCCTCGTCGCTTGCGTCCGGGTCGACGGCGAGAACTTCGAACGGGGACGCCACGCCCGCTGCTAGTGGTATGGTGGGAATAAACCTTCGCCCTACACTGTTTTCGCGTCGACTTCGGCCGTCGACCCCTACCCTTCAATCTGGGGGTGGGTTCGCTCACTCTCCGACCGGCTCCAGGTCGGGCTCGAACAGCGCCTCGACGCGGCACTCGAAGTAGGCGGCGAGCTTGAACGCCAGCGCCAGCGACGGATCGTACCGCTCTCGCTCGACCGCGTTGATCGTCTGTCGTGAGACACCGACGGCTGTTGCCAGTTCGCCCTGGCTCAACCCCGCTCGTTCCCGGTAGGTGTCGATCTCGTTTTTCATGCTCCTCGCTGGCTCACTCGTACTGTCGCTTCACGAACCAGTGGACGGCTCCGAACACGAGGATCAACAGGAGATATCCCCAGAGGGCACCCCGGACGGCGGCGGGAGCGGTGTAGACGCCGGTCGTCGAGAGGACGACGTCCGCCGGCAGACCGAGTATCGCCACGACGGTGACGAACAGGAACGTCGTCTGACTCGCCTCGCGCTCCATCCGCTGTTCGAGTTCGTCGCCGACCGACACGGGCGACTGCCAGTAGCCGACGGCCATCCCGAGACAGCCCAGCCAGTACAGTCCCAGTCCCGCAAAGAGCACCACGGCCCTGTCGGTCAGCATCCACAGCGCGGTCGCGACGAAGAAACTCAGCACGCCGAAACCGACCGACCTGTTGATCCACTGGCTGTACTGCTCGCGCTTCTCGACTCGCTGTCTGGCGGTGAGTTCCTCGCTCATGGGTATCGCGGGTGTAAAGCACCCTTTACAGTAAAGTATACTTTACATCCTGATAAAGCTACCGCTCAGACCCAGCTCTCGGTCGCCGCTCACGTCGTCACTGTCCGGGAAAGCACCAGCGGTGGTCGTCACTCCGCCCCAACTGTCTCTGGGTGATGACGGCCGACTCCGTCACTCGTCGGTCTGATGAACTCCGAACACACACTCCAGCCCGAACACGACGACTGCCATCGTGACGGCCTGGACGACGAGCAATCCGCTGCCCAACACCATTCCGACGACGAGGACACCGAGCCCCGTCGCCGTCCCCAGTATCGCCGCGTACGGCACGCGAGAGCGGTCTCGCAACCACGCGTCGACGCGGTCGTACAGTCGCCTCGCTGTCTCCATACACTGGACACGACCACGACACGGAAATAGCTGCTCCGAGCCTGCGGGGCTCCCCGAACTGACGGCATCGCTCCGATGCCCTCCCGCAAAACATGGGTGAAAAGACGGACTCGCTTCGCTCGTCCGGTCCCCTCGGATCAGACGGAGAACTCGAAGAGGTCGTCGCACAACCATCTTTTGACTCGTCGGGTCGCTGACGCGACCACTCCTCGCAAAACATGGGTGAAAAGACGGACTCGCTTCGCTCGTCCGGTCCCCTCGGATCAGACGGAGAACTCGAAGAGGTCGTCGCCCACGTGGTGGATCGACTCGACGACCTTCCCGCTGTCGCCGACCATCTCGTCGCCGCTCGCCTTCGCACGCCCGACGGCGAGGAACTTCCCGTGTGACTCCTCGTTGATCGCGACGAGATCGCCCGCGGCGATGTCGTCGTCGGCCTCGGTGATGCCGGGTCGCATCACGTCTGCGCCGTCAGAGACGAACGAGATCGCGCCGCTGTCGACGGTGACGACGTGGTCTTCGGGCGGGTACGCGTTGAGTCCCTCGACGGTGAGGAACGGCTCGCCGTCGACGTACAGCACGAGCGGGTCGCCGTCGACCAGCACCACGTCCCAGTCGCTGTCCTCGAACTCCACTTTCTCGAAGGTGTCGGCGTCTAGTTCCACGCCGAGGTTCGCGACCACGGCCTCCTCGATGGCGTCGATCTCGTCGGCCCTGAGGTGGTGGCGCGACTTGACGTTCATGCCCGCATCGTCGTGGGGAGCGGAGATAAATCGACCGTTCTCGGCCGGCGTCCTCGTCGGACGGCGCTGTACTGGGGGCACCGTCCCGGATCCTGACTGCTGTGCTACAAAAGACCGCTTTGGCGAACAGTTTACTTCGTCGCCCCCGTCCGTCGGGTATGAGCAGGGCAGACGACCTCCAGGACTGTGAGGACTGTCTCGCGCCGGCCGACGCCTTCTCGATCGTCGGCGAGGAGACGCGCCTCTCGATCCTCGAAGCGCTGTGGCGACTCGACGAGCCGGCCGCCTTCTCCGAGATCCGTGCGGAAGTCGGGATGACCGACAGCGCGCAGTTCAACTACCACCTCGGGAAGCTGACCGACCAGTTCGTCCGCAAGACCGACGACGGGTACGAGCTTCGGACCGCGGGCGAGCGGATCGTCCAGGCCATCTTCGCCGGCTCGTTCACCCAGCATCCGGAGCGCGAGATCGAGATCGACGATCCGTGCGTCCGCTGTGGCGCGACCCTGTCGGCCAACTACGTCGACGAGCAGCTGTCGATCACCTGCCCGGCGTGTGGGCACGGCCACGGCGAGTATCCATTTCCGCCGGGGGGACTCCACGACCGGACCGACGCGGAGATCCTGTCGGCGTTCGACCAGCGCGTGCGCCACCTCCACTGTCTCGCCAAGGACGGCGTCTGTCCGGAGTGTAACGGCCGGATGGCGACGACGATCGGACGCGGCGAGGACTGCTGTCTGGGCGTCTCGGTGCGGGCGACCCACCGCTGCCGGCAGTGTGCTCACGAACTCTGTTCGGCCGTCGGGCTGGGACTCCTCGACCAGTCGCCCGTCGTGAGCTTCTACGAGGATCACGGCGTCGACCTCGCGCAGACGCCCTACTGGCGACTCGACTGGTGTGTCGACGACCACCCGGTCACTGTCGTCGACGACGATCCCTGGCGGCTCCGCGTCGACGTGACTCGCGACGGCGACCGGCTCGCTGTCGTCGTCGACGGCGACCTCGAAATCGTCGAGACGCGCCGCGACCCGGCGACGCCCGCCGAGTGACGCCCCGTCCGTCGCTCGCGTGACACGTAGACCAACGCTGAAGGCGATCCCCTCTCTCCTCTCTGTCAATGGCCAGTGCCATCCAGCTGTACACGCTCCGTGACATGGACTGTTCCGTCCCCGAACTCCTCGATCGCGTCGCCGGGGCCGGCTTCGACGGCGTCGAGTACGCCTACCGCGTCCCCGAGGCAGATTCCGAGGCCGTCCGGACGGCACTCGACGAGACCGGCCTCGCGGTGCCGGCCGCACACGTCCCCGTCGACGCCCTCGAAGACGATCTGGCGGCGACGGTCGAGCAGTACCGCTCGCTCCGGACCGAACGGCTCGTGGTTCCCTACCTGGACAGCGAGTCGTTCGGCACCGTCGAGCGCGTCCGCGAGACGGCCCGCCGCCTCGACGGGCTCGCCGACCGGCTCGCGGACCACGACTACCCGCTCCTGTATCACAACCACGACGCCGAGTTCGCCGATCTCGACGGTCGGACGGCCTTCGACGTGCTCGTCGAGGCGACCGACAGCGTCGCCTTCGAACTCGACGTCGGGCTGGCAACCTACGCCGGTGTCGACGCGGCCGCGGTGATCGACAGCCACGCCGACCGGATCGACCTGCTGCACTGCACGGACACGCACGTCGACGCCGCGGAACCGGCTCACGCCGCCTTCGGCACGGGTGATGTGGACTACGACGCCGTCTTCGACGCCGCCGAACGCGCCGGCATCGAGTGGCGCATCTACGAGAACGGATCACAGGACGATCCCGTCGGCGAACTCGACCACGCGGCCGAGCGCTTCC
Source organism: Halomicrobium sp. IBSBa (assembly GCF_017612575.1). Classification (NCBI taxonomy): domain Archaea; kingdom Methanobacteriati; phylum Methanobacteriota; class Halobacteria; order Halobacteriales; family Haloarculaceae; genus Halomicrobium; species Halomicrobium sp. IBSBa. The sequence goes on along the minus strand of NZ_JADPQC010000001.1, from coordinate 1,216,475 downwards.
TGTCCTGATCGCCGCCCGCAACGACCGCGAGGGCCGGAGGAGTCGAAAAGTATAGACGTGCCGTCGGAGTAGTCGCACCCGTGTTCTCCGACGGCCTGCTCGCCTCCTGTCGACGGATCGGGACAGGACTGACCGATCGCGTCGCACGGGCGCGTGCGAACGCTACCGCCGCCGACTGGCTCCGGTTCGCCCTGCTCGCGACGATCTGTGTGTTGCTCGCGGTCGTCGCGGTCAACGTAGCGACCTCCACGTCGGCCGAGGACACCTCCCTCCAGCGCGGGACGGTGACCCAGCCGGCCGACAACACGACGATCGTCAGCGTCCAGGGGTACACCTTCGAGGGCTCGGTCAACGACAAGAAGCCCGCTCGACTGATCGCGGCCGACGAGCGCGCGAACACGGACTGGACCTATCAGAGCCGACAGGGGTCCGGTGCCTGGTTCTTCGACGTCGATCCCCTCGACAATGGGAACCTGCTCGTCGTCTCGCCCCGCAGCGGCGAGACGCTGATCTACGAGCTGAATCCCGAGACCAGAGAGCGCGTCTGGGAACGGCGCTTCCCCTTCGAAGACACCCACGACGCCGACATGCTCAGCGAGGACGAACTCGTGATCGGCCACATGCGGGCCTGGAACGAGACCAGCGAGGTCAGCAACGACGAAGTGGTGGTCTACAACCTGACCACCGACGAGATCACCTGGCGCTGGCGATTCCGCGAGCACTTCGACAACGACACCGACGGCGGTATGAACGCCGACTGGAGCCACCTCAACGACGTGGACCAGGTCGGCGAGCACCGCTTGCTCCTGTCGCCGCGCAACTTCGATCAGGCGATCGTCGTCGACCGACGGTCCGGCGAGATCGTCCAGCGACTGGGTCGTGACGACGACTACTCGGTGCTCAACGAACAGCACAACCCCGACTACTTCGTCGGCGAGAACGGGACGCCGACGATGCTTGTCGCCGACAGCGGCAACGACCGGGTCGTCGAGTACGCCCACCTGAACGGCTCGTGGGAACGGACCTGGGAGGTCGGAACGAACTCGCTCAAGTGGCCACGAGACGCCGACCGACTCCCGAACGGCAACACGCTGATCGTCGACAGCCTCAACCACCGCGTGATCGAGGTCACGCCGACCGGCGAGATCGTCTGGGAGTACTACGCCACCTGGGGACCGTACGACGCCGAGCGACTGGGGACCGGCGACGAGTCCAACGGCCCGACGATCCGCCAGCAAAACGCCACCGGCAGCTACGAACTCTCCGGCAGTGCGGGCCTGCGTCCCGGGACCGGCGACAACCTCGACTTCCCGGCTCGACTCCAGGCGACGTTCTCGGGGACGCTGCTGTCCGGTCCCGCGAACGCCCTCGCACAGCTGTGGGGCCACTACATGCCGTGGTTCCGCCCGGTCTGGCTCTCCTCGTGGGACGCCGCGTTCCTCGTCGGTGCGGGCCTACTCGCAGTGAGCTGGGCCGGCGGTGAAGCCATCCTGCGGCGCAAGCGACTCGTCGGCGGGCTCCGGCGGCGACTCCCGTTCTGACACCGTCCTACTCTTCGCGCTCGACCTGTGCTCCCCGGACGTTTTGCTTGACGCTGTGGAGTCCCTGCTTTGCCTTCTGCTTCGAGGCGTATCCCTGACCGCCGTCGGCGATGATGTTCCCGTTGTCGTGGACGAGCCGCCAGCGCCACTGGCCGGCACTGTCCTCGAACAGCTCGAAGGTCGCGTCGCTCCCGCCGTCCCGGCTCTCGTCGTCTTTCGACTGGTCGATCACGTTCGCGCCCGGTGCGTTCGAGCGGACGCTCTCTAACCCCTGCTCTGCCTTCTGGGCCGACGAGTATCCCTCGCCCCCGTCGGCGATGACGTTGCCGTTGTCGTGGACCAGCCGCCAGCGCCACTCCTCGGCGCTGTCCTCGTACAGCTCGAACGTCGCCTTGCTCGCGGCCGCGTCGGTGTCGACGGCCCCCGCTTCTTCGGTCCAGCCGACCTCGATTTCGAGGCTCAGTCGCTCGCCTTCGCGCTCGACTTCGGTCTCCAGGTCGGCCTCCGGCGGTGCCGACACCGTCACCGTCTGTTCCTCGTCGGCCGGTGCGGGCTCGCCCCTGGCGAACCTGCGGGCGAGCCGCCGGAAGTACGACGCGATACCGTTTCGACTGCGCGTCTCGCTGGACTCGTGGATGGTCTCTTCTGGCATACATTCTGATCGTCAAGTGGCAAACACATAGTGGTGACCCTCGTCTCACCGTCGACCGCGCTCGCGGTCAGACGACCGCCAGTCCGCGGGGAAGCTGGCGATACTCGTCGGGCCAGGCCAGATCCAGCGCCGACCACGCCGTCCCGTCCTCGCTCCCGAACAGCCCGTGGTTCGTCAGCGCGTAGAACCGTCCGTCGTGGGCGGCCAGCACCGCCCGCGCGAGCCCGTCGGGGCCCGGCAGTCCCGACATCGCCCGCTCCCAGCCGTCCTCGGTCCGCCGATAGACGTAGGACTCGCCCTCCGTGCTGTGTGCCTCGCGGGCACCGGTTGCCGCTGACACCACGACATCGTCTGGGTCCGGGCCGACTGCCAGTCCCCAGACGTAGCGGTGATCGAGTCCCGACTGGGGGAACGACCACGTGTCGCCGCGGTCTCGCGACTCGGCGTAGCCGTCGCCGGCCGCCGTGTAAACGCGTTCGGGCGCGTCGGGGTGGGTGTCCAGCGTGTGGTTGTCTCGCCGCGCTCCTTCGGGATGATCCTCCCAGTGCTCGCCCGCGTCGTCCGTCCGGACGAGCGCGCCCGCCTCGATTGCGACGGACAGACGGTCGGGATCGGTCGGATCGACGGCGATCCAGCGCACGTGGTGGGTGTCCGGCCGCGGCGGGAACGACCACCGCGACGCCGAGGGGAGGTCCTGCAACCCGGGCCGCTCGCTCCAGGAGTCGCCGCCGTCGTTCGATCGATACACCCGCGAGGGCTCGGTCCCGGCCCAGATCACGTCGGGATCGTGCGGACTGACCGTCACGGCGGTCACACGGTCGTCGGTGTCCAGTCCAGTGGTCCAACTGTCACCGCCGTCGGTGCTGTACTGGAGGCCCGCGTCGACGGTCCCGACGAAGACCCGCCCGGGACGCTCCGGCGCGGCGGCGACACACTCCAGTGAGTCCGCCACGGGTCGCTCCCGGGCCATCCAGTCGTCGTCCTCGATCACCAGCAGACGGTCGTCCAGCGCGGCGTAGCAGGTGGGCATGTGGCTCCCTACGACTTCGCGGGACAAACGTCTCGGGGTGACACTCATACTGACGGCTGTAACTTCGTGAAGATCTTCGCCACCCCGGGGTGGCGAAATCGTTCACAGATTTACAGCCGGTAGTATCACCACGAAGTATTTACCGCAGGCCGGCGCAGGGCCGGCCGCATGGTACACTGCCCTGAATGTCAGACGACCCTCGAAACGGCCGACGACATCGAGTTCGCCGAGACCGACGCGACGACTGGCTTCATCAAAGCCTCAAAACGGTTCTACACGGCCAACTGCGCCGCCTGCGGCCTGACGATCGGCAGCGGCGTCGCCGGTGCGAAGTCGAACGGAGGTGCGGTCTGATGGCCCACTGTCCCGAGTGCGAGGCGACGCTCGACCAGCAAGACGACGTGGAGTTCGTCGACATGGACTCGACGACGGGCTTTTTCACCGCCTCCAAGCGGTTCTACCTCGTCGCCTGCGGCGAGTGTGGGGCCGCGATCGGCAGCGGCGTCGCCGGTGCGATGTGAGCGACGGATCGTGACCGGGCGTTCGCGGCGCTTTGTGCCGTGCGCTCCCGGCGGATTTGAACCGGAGGAAGACTCGCTTCGCTCGTCTTCCAGGGTGCAAATCCGCGCGTGCCATTCGCTGCTCACTGTCGTTCGCAGCAGAATGGGCCCGGGCGGATTTGAACCGAAGCGAGACTCACGCTGCTCGTCTCGCAAGGCTCAAATCCTCACCCGGCGTGATTGCTCCGCTCCTCGTGTCCACTCGTCGCAGCAGCATGGGCCCGGGCGGATTTGAACCACCGGCCTCTTCCTTGTAAGGGAAGCGTCATAACCACTAGACCACGGGCCCGACACCGGCAGAGAAACGATGCGGGGAAATAACCCTTTCTCTCTGGAGGCGACAGCGTTACCCGGATCACACCCCAGGGGTCGAGCATGGAGCGGTCGACAGCGGTCGTCGGGGGAGTTATCGCCCTCCTCGTCGTCGGAGCGCTCGTCGTCTGGTCGGGCGTCTGGCTCCAGTTCGTCGATCCGGGGAGCTACGAGCGGACGACGGTGACGGTCGTCGACGAGGACGGGAGGGAACTCGGCGCGGTCGACGCCCGCATCGCCGACACGTGGCAGCAGCGACTCGTCGGGCTCAGTCGGGCCGAGTCGCTGGCTGCCGACGAGGGGATGGTGTTCGTCCACGACCGACAGGAGCGCCACGGCTACGTGATGCGCGCGATGTCGTTCCCACTGGACATCGTCTTCGCCGCCGAGAACGGGACGATCACGCGGATTCACCACGCGCCCACGCCCGCCGACGGAGCCAGCGAGAGCGACCTCCGGAAGTACAGCGGCGAGGGCAAGTACGTCCTGGAAGTCAATCGCGGCTGGACCAACGAGACCGGCGTCCGCGTCGGCGACCGGGTACAGATTCCCGGCGAGACGACCGATCCTGCGGGGACCGGCGACGAGAGCGGCCCAGACCGACAGACCGCATCCACCCCGGCCTGTGACGCGGGGCCGACGGGGACGCCGTCGCCGACGAACGCGACCGTGACGGCACTGGACGAGGCGTGTACGCCGCTGGGGACCGTCTCCGTGGCGATCGCGGACAACGACAGCGAACGCATCACTGGGCTGAGCGACACCGACTCTCTGGCTGCCGACGAGGGCATGCTGTTCGTCTTTCCCGAAACCGGCGAGCACGCCTTCGTGATGCGAGAGATGTCGTTCCCGCTGGACATCGTCTACGTCGCGCCCAACGGCACGGTCACCCGGATCCACCACGCGCCGGTCCCCGACGGCGAGTACGAGCGCCGGTATCCCGGTACCGGGAAGTACGTGCTGGAGGTCAACCGCGGCTGGACCAACGAGACCGGCGTCTCCGTCGGCGACCAACTGCGACTCCCGAACGTCACCGCGTCGTAGCTGCTCCGTGTGTGCTGTTCTCACGGAGACGACGGGCTTTAGGTGACCGACCCATTCACAAGCGTGCATGGATGTCGACGCCGGGGACGACGACGCCTTCGAGGACGTTCGAGAAAACGTCGATCACCCGATGCGCCGGCTGTTCGCCGAGTACGGCCGGGACAACGCCGGCGCGTTCACGGTCGGTCTACTGAGTAGTATCGTCGCGCGGCTGCTGGATCTGCTGCCCCCGGTGTTGCTCGGGATCGCCGTCGACGCGATCTTCCGGGACAATCGACCGTTCGCGCTGGGGCCGGTCGACCTCTCCGTGTACGCCACCGATCCCGAGTCCCAGGTGATACTCGCGTCGAGTATCATCGCCGGGGCGTTCATCCTCGGTGCCGGGTTCCACTGGACCCGAAACTGGGGGTGGAACGCCTTCGCTCAGCGCATCCAACACGCCGTCCGGACCGACACCTACGACCGGATGCAGCGCCTGAACATGGACTTCTTCGCCGACAAGCAGACCGGCGAGATGATGTCGGTCCTCAGCAACGACGTGAACCGCCTGGAACGGTTCCTCAACGACGGGATGAACTCGGCGTTCCGGCTGTCGGTGATGGTCCTGGGGATCTCGGCGATCCTCTTTTACTACAACTGGCAACTCGCACTCCTGACGCTGGTGATCGTCCCGGCGATCGGCTTCTTCACCTATCGGTTCATCAAAGCGATCCAGCCCAAGTACGCCGACGTGCGCTCTTCAGTCGGCCAGCTCAACTCCCGGCTGGAGAACAACCTCGGCGGTGTCCAGGTCATCAAGACCTACAGCACCGAGAGCTACGAGTCCGACCGCGTCGAGGACACCTCACGCGACTACTTCGACGCCAACTGGGGCGCGATCAAGACCCGGATCAAGTTCTTCCCAGGCCTGCGCGTGCTCGCGGGCGTGGGCTTCGTCGTCACCTTCCTCGTCGGCGGGCTCTGGGTGTACGGCGGCGAAGGGCCGTGGATCTTCACCGGGACGCTGTCCGAAGGTGAGTTCGTCGTCTTCATCCTCCTCTCACAGCGGTTCATCTGGCCGATGGCCCAGTTCGGGCAGATCATCAACATGTACCAGCGGGCCTACGCCTCCGCCGAGCGCATCTTCGGCCTGATGGATACGCCCAGTCTCATCGAGGAGACCGACGACGCCGAGGGGCTGGCGGTCACCGACGGGGAAGTCGAGTACGACGGCGTCACGTTCGGGTACGGAGAGGGCACCGATCCCAGTGACGAGGAGATGATCCTCGACGACGTGTCTTTCACCGTCGACGGCGGCGACACGCTCGCACTCGTCGGGCCGACTGGCGCGGGCAAGTCGACCGTGATGAAACTCCTGATGCGGATGTACGACGTGGACGACGGCGCGGTCAGGATCGACGGCCAGGACGTGCGCGACGTGACCATCCCGAGCCTGCGGGACGCCATCGGCTACGTCAGCCAGGAGACGTTCCTCTTTCACGGCACCGTCCGCGACAACATCGCCTACGGGAGCTTCGACGCCACCGACGAGGAGATCCGCGAGGCGGCCAAGGCCGCCGAGGCCCACGGCTACATCCAGAATCTCCCCGACGGCTACGAGACGATGGTCGGCGAGCGTGGCGTGAAGCTCTCGGGCGGCCAGCGCCAGCGCGTCGCCATCGCCCGCGCGATCCTCAAAGACCCCGAGATTCTCGTCCTCGACGAGGCCACCAGCGACGTGGACACGGAGACGGAGATGCTGATCCAGCGCTCGCTGGACCGACTCACCGCCGACCGAACCACCTTCACCATCGCCCACCGCCTCTCGACGGTCAAAGACGCCGACCAGATCGTCGTGCTCGAAGACGGCCAGGTCGTCGAACGAGGCACCCACGACGACCTGCTGGGCGAGGACGGCCTGTACGCCAACCTCTGGGCCGTCCAGGCCGGCGAGATCGACGAACTCCCCGAGGAGTTCGTCCGGCGCGCGACCGAACGCCGCTCGCAGGTCGACGCCGAGGTCGGGGACGACGATTGACAGCTCTTGCCGGCACACCCGACGCCAGTCTCGTCTGGCGTCGAAGCCAAAGCCGGCGAGGGCGACTGATCTCCTCGGCGCCACTGACGCCAGTCTTGTCTGGCGTCGACATCGAAGCCGAGGAGGGCGACTGACGGATCTCGCCGGCGAACCTGACGCCCGCTTGTCGGGCGTCAACGCCAAAGCCGGCGAGGGCTGACGGATCTCGCCGGGCGAGATGTTCGTAGCAGTTCGGTCAAGAGAGATGTCCTACTCGAAAACGGCTGCCGAGGTGGCTTCGCCGTCACAGCGGTTGATCTGGCCCTACCGAGATGGAGGAGGATGCCCGGCAATTCGCCACCCCCGTCGATCAGCGACGTCGGAGAGCGAAGTACGCAATCACGGCGAGGCCAACGATCGGAGCAACCAACTCGGCCCTAAATCGCGCCCAATCCCTCGTCAGATAGCCGAACCCGAGGCCGAGGATCAACGTTGCGACGAGCAGGCTGGCGAAACCCCAGGCGTACCACGGTAACGAACCGTCGTCACGACGGTCGATCCCTGCACCGGTCAGTGCAGTCAGAGCGGCGACGACGCCGGACACTCCTCACAGCAGACCAATGGTCAACTCTGGTATCCACGCGATCGCTGGTGCGTCCGCAACAGATTCGATCACGGGAAGGACCTGCATAAACGACATTGATCCGCCAACGGCGAGAAACGCCACCGCCTTACTGGTGCGGTCGTTCATCGTATTACAGCTGTTCTTCGTGTTGAATGGACTACTACAGGGTGATCTAGCAATGCCTGTTTGGTCGAAGTATCATCATCCAGTGACATGAGTGCTGTATTCTCTCGTCACAGAGATTTAAAAGACAATGGTCTTGCAAACAATCGAACTGTAGTGCATGAAGCGGCTACTGTGTCTATCAGCGCAGATCGACGCCGGGGCCGGGAACGACGATTAGAGCGACCTGACGGCCGTAATATTTCGCGCCCGTACAGCCACGGCAGTGGCTTCGCCGTCCCTTCGTAGCCCCCGATCTGAACCGACCGAGGTGGCGGAAGCCCGGTCGCCCGCTCTCTGAGATCAACGAGATTGGAGGACGAAGTACGTCGCCACAGCACCGAACGGGGTTACTAATTCGCCTCCGAATCGCAGGAAATCGCCCGTCAGATAGCCGAATCCAAGAGCGACGATAAATATCGCGACCAGCAGGCTAGCCCACCCCCAGGCGTAACTCGGCAACTGATCACTGTCTCGACCGTCGATGTCCGGGCCAGTTAGTTCACCCATGGCTCCGACGATACCCGTCATTGCCCACAGCAGTCCGACAGTCACCTCTGGCACCCACGCCATCGCCGCGGCGTTCGCCGTAGATTCGATCGTGGGAACGATCCGTACAAACGACACTGATCCGCTAAGTCCGAGGAACGCCACCGCCTTGCTGGTGCGGTCGTTCATCGTATTACAGGTGTTCCTGGCCAGAGACGTGATCGTAAAGAGTTGCCGTCCGGTGTCTGCATGGTCGAATTCTATTATCGAATCACATAAATTATTCGTCTATTATATTTTAGAGATAGAATATATTGGATGTACAAATAGTGGTTAGATTTAGATGTATAATGTAGCTACTGTATCTTCCGGTGTCGATCGACGAACTGCCTGAAGAGTTCGTCCGGCGCGCGACCGAACGCCGCTCGCAGGTCGACGCCGAGGTCGGAGACGACGATTAACTGAACTATGGAGCAAATTGTCGTGCGAACACTTCGAGCCGGGCGAGATGGGGGACAGCCCGGCAGTTCGCTCCTTCCGAGATCAGCTACTCCGGAGAGCGAAGTACGTCCTCAGCACAAGGCCAACGATCGGACCACCTAACTCGGGCCCAAACCGCACGAAGTCTCCCGTCAGGTAGCCGAACGCGAGGGCGACGACGAACATCGCGACGAGCAGGCTGGCCCACCCCCAGACGTAACTCGGTAACTGATCGCTGTCACGACCGCCCGAACCAGTCAGTTCGCCCAGGGCGCCGACGATGCCAGCGACAGCCCACAGCAGCCCAACAGTCACCTCTGGCACCCACGCAATCGCCGGGGCATTCGCTGCAGATTCGATTGCGGGAGCAATCCGTAAAAAAGACATTGATCCACAAAGTCCGAGGAACGCCACCGCCTTGCTGGTGCGGTCGTTCATCGTATTACAGGTGTTCCTGGCCAGAGACGTGATTGTAAAGAGTTGCCGTCCGGTGTCTGCATGGTCAAATTCTATTATCGAGTGACATAAATTATTCGTCTATTATGTTTTAGAGATTAAAATATATTGAGTATACAAATACCGGTTAGATTTGGGTGTACAAAGTAGCTACTGTATCTTCCGGTGTCGATCGACGAACTGCCTGAAGAGTTCGTCCGGCGCGCGACCGAACGCCGCTCGCAGGTCGACGCCGAGGTCGGGGACGACGACTGAAAGAGATTGCTGAGACATTCTGTGCGAGCACGCTGCACCGACCGAAGCAGAGGGGTAGGCGGGAGTTCGCTAGCCCTCGGCCGTCAACGATATTGGTGGGTGAAGTACGTCATCGCGACACCGATCGGTGCCACTAATTCAACTCCGAACCGCAGGAAATCGTCCGTGAGATAGCTAAAGGCGAGAGCGACGGTAAATATCGCGACGAGCAGGCTGACCCACCCCCAGGCGTAACTCGGGAGCTTAGTGCCATCACGATGCTCAACGCCCGAGCGGGTCAGCTCACCGAATGCACCGACAACACCTGTCGCTGCCCACAGTAGACCGAGAGTCATCTCCGGGACCCATGCGATCTCCGGGACGTTCGGAGCGGATTCGACCGCGGGAACGATCCGGAAAAACGACACCGATCCACCGAGTATGAGGAATACCACCGTCTTTTGCGTGTGCTCGTTCATTATATTACGATCATTTTCTATATCGGATATAAGTGTGTGTTGAGGGGTCGTCCGGCTTTAGTGTTGACGACGGCGCTCTGTGACGTGTCCTCCCCGGTCGCCGTCCCACCGCAGTCGATCGGTGCGGAGCCGGCGCTGTCAGTCGTCGTAGGGCCAGTCACCGACGATCCGCATCCCCTCCGCGAGGTCCTGCTCTTCGAGCGCCTCGGCGATGGCTGCGGGCGGTCTGGGGTCGACCGCCCGTTCGTCGTCGGCCAGCTCGACCGCCAGTTCAGTCAGGAGGACTGCCTGCTCGCGTAGCGTCCGTGGTTCGAGTTTGTCCAGTGTGTCCGCGTGCGTGTGACCCCAGCCACGGCCCTCGCCGTCGGTCTCGCTCATGACGTGGATGCCGGGGACGCCCCACTGGACGAACGGCCAGTGGTCGCTGTGGGGGCTCATCGTCGGGGTGGTCGTTATCGGGTGTTCCAGCCGATCGGCGACGGCGTCGGCGGCTTCGCTCAGGCCGTCGAAGCCGTGCGTGAAACACTGGAGCGTCCGGCCGCGGACGACGCCGTCGAGGTTCAGGACCGCCGCGACGGTCTCGAACTCCCGCCGGTGGGCCAGGTGGCTCGATCCCACGAGTCCGACCTCCTCGGCACCGAAGGCGACGAACTCCACGCGCGTGTCCAGTTCGTCCTCGCGAGCGGCGAGTGCCTTCGCGACCTCGACGAGCGTCGCCGTCCCCGCGCCGTTGTCCATCGCTCCCTCCGCGATGTCGTGGGCGTCGACGTGGCTGGTCACGAGCACCGCCTCGTCGGTGTCGGGCCCGAGTTCGGCGTGGACGTTCTGGCTCGTCGCGGGCCGTGTCTCACAGTCGACGGTCACGGTCACCTCGTCGCCCTCGTGGCGGCGAGCCAGCCGTGCACCGGTCTCGCTGGCGACACCGACGGCGGGGATCTCGCCGAGTGGCTCCTCGGGCGTGCCGACGCTGCCGGTCGGCGGCAGCATCCCCTCGACGTGGTTGACGTAGACGAACGCCGCCGCGCCCGCCTCGACGGCGTGGTAGTACTTCTCTCGGCGGTGGATGTAGCGGTCGTACCAGTCGGGCACGTCCGAGCGCGCGATCACCACCGCGTCCTCGCAGTCTACCTCGTCGAACTCCTCGGGCAGGCCGTGGCCGGCGTCGACCAGGCGACCGGTCACCGTCCCGGCCGGCGAGCGCGGGAGTGCGATCACCGCTCGGTCGTCGCTGGCGACGGTCTCGTCGCCGACCGTGATCGCACTCGTCTCGCGCTCCCAGCCCTGGATGTCGAACGCGGACAGCCCGGCGTCGCGGGCGTACGCCGCGAGGGCGTCCCGCGTCGCCTCGGCGGCCGCCCGTTCCCCCTCGCTGCCGGCCATCCGGGTGCCCGTATCGACCAGTTCGGTGAGGTGTGTCCAGCCCGCGTCGCTCGTGAACGTCTCGCCGATCCACTCGGTCATGTCCGTCTCTGGGTTCGGCATCGGTTTGAATCACGGGGTCCGATCCGTCGCGCGGAAAGACCGGCTTTCTCACCTCGCGGTGCCGGAAAGCGTCCGTTTCGCCCCGTACTGGGCGTATAACTTACTCGTCGGCTTCGAACTCGGAGACGTGATGTCCGACCACGACAGACGACAGTTCCTCCGTCTCGCGCTCGCCGGGACGGGGCTCACGCTCGCGGGCACTGCGACGGGACAGCGCGGCCGCGCGACCCACAGAGACGAGCGGCCGAGCGGTCGCCGAGCCGCCGACGGCCTCGTCACCGTGACCGGCGACGACGACTTCGATGCGACCGTCGATCGCATCTCGTCGGCGATCGAGGACAACGAGAACCTGACACTCGTCGCCACCGTCGATCACGCCGCAAACGCCGCCTCGGCCGGCCTGGAGCTCCCGCCGACGACGCTGCTGGTGTTCGGGAACCCACAGCTCGGGACACCGCTGATGCAGTCTGCCCGGAGCGTGGCGATCGATCTCCCACAGAAGCTCCTGGTCACGGCGGTCGAGGGAACTGTCACCGTCACCTACAACGATCCGGCGTGGCTCGCACAACGCCACGGGATCTACGACCGGGCCGGGACGCTGGAGACGATCGGCTCGGCGCTGGCCGGCCTGGCCAGCGGCGAGTGACACGCTGGAACCCTCTCTGGTGCTGTGCCGCGGGAAGACGAACCGCCTTCGGTCAGCTATTCGTTCGACGTGTCACTCCTCACAGAATAGTGGGCGGCGGGGGATTCGAACCGGAGCCAGACGTGCTCACTTCGTTGCGCGCGACTGGCAGGGTCCGAACCCCCTTCGATCTGCTATTCGTTCGTCGTGTCCACTCCTCACAGAATAGCGGGCGGCGGGGGATTCGAACCCCCGACCATCTGGTCCGGAACCAGGCGTTCTGTCCACTGAACTAGCCGCCCTCGCAAAACCGTTGTCTCGAATCGGTTTGAATCGATCGGTCGCGGAGAACAGCTCCGGCTCGGTCAGGGCTGCTCGCCGGTCTCGATGGTGAACTCGTCGGTCGGGTAGGCGACGCAGGTCAGGCAGTAGCCCTCTTCCATGTCGTCGTCGAACAGCGACTCGTTTTGGCTGTGGCGGATGTAGTCGCTAGCGGCACCGTCGGTGATCTGACCGGCACAAGAGACACACTGGCCCTGTCGGCAGGCGTAGGGCATGTCCCAGCCTTCGTCTTCGCCGGCATCGAGGATGGTCTCGTTGTTCGCGACCTCGATCGTCTCGCCTTCCTTGGCGAACTCGACCTCGTAGTACTCGACCTCGTCGTCGGCGATCTCGTCGGGGTCGAATCCGTCGTCTGCCTCCTCTTGGCCCTCTTCGAGCTCTGCGCCCTCTTCGCCCGCCGGGATCGCCGCCGCGCTGCCGCCACCGCCGATCGAGCGGTTGTACGGCTCGGGGAACTCCGTCTCCGGCACCGTCGCCGCTCGTTTCTCGATCACGTTCTGGGAGATATCCTCGTTCGGTTCCCAGCCCGTGCCCGAGCTGTAGTGGACCGCGACGACGACGATGGTGAGCACGGCCCCAGCGGCGACACTCACTGGTTCTACCATGCGCGAGGCTTTGGAGCACGGGCTTATTTAGCTGTTGTTTTGGCTGAGGGCGAGGCTCCCGTATCCGCGACAGCCGAACACGGGGTTTGCGGGATTCGTACCACACCGTAGTGGCACGTCGATGGGTTCGTGATCGTAGCCAGCAGTACAGCGGGCGACGATGGCGTGCATCTGTGGCAGCGGCGTCGCCAGTGTGGCGCGCCTATCCCGCACGCGTCGCGGTACACTATCCGTGACGAACGCTTCGGGCCCCTCCAGTGATGGCTTCCCGTAGACCGACGGAGACCAACTGTTCAACTCCAGTGAGTTCCGCTATCATCAGTTGAGTTTCAAATATTAAATATTAAAAATGTAAGTAAATATAAACACAAATATATAATTAGGTGTCACATCTGGGAAAACGCAATGCAGGATAGAAGGAATTTCATTCGCATGGCAGCAGGATCGGTCGCGGCTCTGAGTACCGTCGGAACTGTTAGCGCCGCCCGACGCACACACGGACTCTCCAAACAGAAGGTCAATAAGGCGTTTCACCGGGGCATAATCCAGGACGGTGCTGCCGGTGCCCGGGCAAACCTGGAAGACCTCGGTATCGAGGATCCAACTGTCAAGTCGCACAACGACTTCAGCGTACAGACCGATCCAGAGACGCTCGCAGAGGAGACCGACGATGCAGGCCGCGTCAGTCCTGAATACAAATACGGAGATCCAGAAAACACGGATTCAAAACTGTACGTCAGTCAGCACAATGTCGACGGGAGTGACGACAAAGTAAGGGTTTCTGTCGGCATGGCTCTCCGTGACCAAAAGCTAACAGCGGGGCATGCCTTCTGGTGTGATGACGCAATCGGTGTTGGATACAACAATTCCGATTGGGCGCCTGTAGGAAACCCCGTCGTCAGGGCAAGCAAGGATCACAGCGCACGGTTTACATCAGATGACGTCGGAGATGATGCTCTCGCCGGTACTGTGAACATTAAGGACCACTACGAGGTCGACGGACAACAAACCTCACTCCCATCAGCTACAGCGACCCTTAGCGGCGTGTTCCGCCTGCGAGATGGCAAAGTACCGTCGACTCTCTGGGGATCCTACAATCACACCCTGTCTATCAGTCCTTCGGGGGCGATTAGCGACATCAGTGGTGGAAAGGGAGGAATTTCCGTCGGACTGAACACCGAGGCCAGGAAGGCCTGGAGTATCGCAGACTCGGTCGACCCCAGAAACGAACTACCGGGGTACTGAGTCGAATTGTTCATAACTGTTGGGGTCGAATGAAACGTCAATGACGGAATCTGACGCGTCACTACAGGCTCACCTTCGAGCAATCCGGACTGCCATGGCTGGGATCGGTCTCGCGATCCTGACGATGGGAATAATAGGTGAGAGTGGCCTCGATTTCCCCCTGCTGATCGTCACCGTCCTCGTCATCGCATACTCGTTCCTGCCGACGATCCTCGACAACGGAGACGCATAGCGCTCAGTGGGGTCGCGGAACGGGGGCCTCCTAGCCCCCGATACCACAAGCACACGAGAGAGGGAGCACTACTCCTCCGAGCAGAGTCTCGACAATTTTGCGTGACTCACGCCCCCGTGACGGTCAGCTACTGTCGAGAGCCGGCTGAAACTCTGTGGCAAGAGAGCAAAATTAAAATAGGATATTCAGAGACGAAGTGTATGGGAGTACGCGAGTCCTGGAACGAACTCGGAACCGGTGGGAAGATACTGGTCGGGCTGGCCGTCGGCGTCGTCCTCTTGGCCGTGTTGCTCGTGGTGTTGGTCGTCCTCGCGGCGGTGCTGGCCTCGTTCGTCCTCGGGGTGGGATCCGAGACAGCACCGGAGACTCCGACAGCCTCGTTCGACTTCGACTACGACCAGTCTGCCGGGCAGGTGCAGATCCAGCACGCCGCTGGGGAATCGATTCCGGCGAGTGAGATCGCGATCATCGTCGACGGACAACGTGTCTTCTGGGCCGACGGTGGTGGTGCCGTCAGCGGCGACGACGGACGAGTAATTGCCGGGGACTCGATCACCGTAGACGTACAGCCAGGCGACGACGTTCAGGTCGTCTACGAGGGGCCGGACACGTCTTCGACGCTCGCCGCCCACGAGATTCACGAGGTAACGGTCACGGCCTCGTAGCCCACCGCCTCTCGGTACACGACCGCACTGTCTCCGGCTTCACTCCTCGCGGCGGGGCACGTCGTGACGACCGAACCCGTAGCGGAGCCGGTTGGCTAGCCGTCGGGCGAACCGACCGGGGTCGTCGCCGTCGGTCGATCGCGACGAGAACCGCTCGGCCAGCGCCTGGTAGATCAGCGGCGTCGGCACCTCCTGTTCGAGGGCCTCCTGGACGGTCCAGGTGCCCGTCGAGCCGCCCTCGACGCGGTCGGCCACGTCTCCGAGGTCGGTACCTTCCTCGCGGAACGCCTCCTCACACAGCTCCAGCAGCCACGAGCGGATGACTGCGCCGTTGTTCCACGTGCGTGCGACCGATTCGAGATCGAGGTCGAAGCGCCCCTCCGCGAGCAGCTCGAACCCTTCGCCGTAGGCCTGCATGAGGGCGTACTCGACGCCGTTGTGGACCATCTTCACGTAGTGGCCGCTGCCGGTCGGACCCATGCGGTCGTGGCCCGCGGGTCCGGTCGCGACCGCGTCGAAGACGGGCACCAGTGCCTCGTAGGCCCACTCCGGGCCGCCGACCATCAGCGAGAACCCCTCTTCGGCGCTCGCGGGGCCGCCGGAGGTGCCACAGTCGACGTAGGCGGCGTCGGTGCGCTCGGCGCGCCGGAGCGTGTCGTGGAAGTTCGAGTTGCCGCCGTCGACGATCACGTCGTCGGCGTCGACCAGTCCGTCGAGTTCGTCCAGCGCGGCGTCGATCGGGTCGCCGGCCGGGATCATCAGCCAGATGCGTTTCTCCGCGCCGAGTTGCTCGACCACGTCCGGGATCGAGTCGGCCGGCGTCGCACCCGCCTCGGCGGCGTCGGCGACGGCCTCCTCGGAGATGTCGAACGCGACCACGTCGTGGCCGGCCGCGAGTGTCCTGTCGACGACGATCCGTCCCATCCGCCCGAGTCCGATAACGCCGAGTTCCATACCGGTAGCTCTCGGGGGCTGTGTGGTATGGATTGTGGTTTTCGATTCCTCGAACTCGCCGGCAGACGGCTCACCGAGACCGGCGGCTGTCGTCGTGTCACGCTCGTCGCCACCCGGAATGGCGACAGTCGCCCAGACTGACGGTCGACAGCGTGAGAACGGCGTGTTTATTCCTCGTCGCGCATCTCGTCGAGGCGGCCGATCAGCTCGTCCTGGTCGGCGTCGGACTCGAAGCTGACGTCGCCGTCGTGGTCGTTGTTGTGGACGTTGACGGCCTCGTCCTCGTCGATGTCGTTGTCCTGATCCTTCTGTTCGGACTCGTCGTAGCTACCAAATCCCATGTCTAGACCCACACCAGTCAGCTACAAAAGCACCGTGGCTTGCCCGCGGTACGGTAGAGCGTCACGCTCGCGCCCCTCACCGTCGGCACTCGGTCCGACTATCCCAGCGCGATGTCGAGGTACAGCATCACGACGACGCCGGCCATCGTCCCCAGCGTCGCGACGCGTTCGTACCCTCGCGTGTGCGTCTCGGGGACGATCTCGTCGCTGATGACGAACAGCATCGCCCCCGCGGCAAAGCCCATCGCGTAGGGCAGCAGCGGTGCGACGACGCTGACCGCGACCGCTCCGAGCACCGCCAGCGGGATCTCGACCACGCCCGACCGGATCCCGGCGAAGACGGCGTAGGCGCGACGATCCAGCCCGGCGTTGATCGCAGCCACGGAGACGGCCAGCCCCTCCGGCACGTTCTGGATCCCGATCGCGATCATCAGCGGGATCGCCTCTTCGACGTTGCCCGAGCCAAAGCCCACGCCGACGGCCAGTCCCTCTGGCATGTTGTGCAGCGTGATCGCCAGCACGAACAGGACGACCGCGCCGAGTCGCTCGTCGACGCCCGGCAGTCGATCACCGGGGTCCGCGGCGTCGCTCCGCCGGCTGCCGGTCAGGAGGTAGTGAGCGTGGGGTACGAACCGGTCTGCCTGATCGAGAAAGAGGGCACCGAGGACGACGCCGGCCAGCGTGGGGAGCGGGTCCCCGCCGGAGTACTGCTCGATGCCGGGGATGATGAGGCTCGTGAACGCCGCCGCCAGCATGACGCCCGCGGCAAAGCCAAGCGCGCCGTCCAAGGCCCGCTCCGACGGATCGCGCCACACGAGCACGAGCGACGCTCCCAGGAGATTCATCGTGGCGATGACGATCCCGCCGACCAGTCCCTGGACCACCGGATCGGTCCCCACGACTCGGACGAACAGCTCCGGTATCGTCTGTAGCATACCCCACCCACTGTCGGTGGGGCCTAACTGTTGTCGGATCCGTGGCGGAACGCTTTTGCTCGCTCTCGGCGCAGGCCGACCCAATGGACCGCAGGGCTCGCGGAGTCGCGCTCGTCGGCCTCGGCGTGCTGGTGATCGTCGGCACACTCGCCGTCGGTGCCGTGACCGCGCCCGACCGGAGCGTGACCGACGGCGACGGGCGACAGACCCTCGTCGGCTCGCAGGGCGGTGGCACCGGCTGGCACGACTACGGGAGCGTCTACCTGGTCGACAGCGACGCGACTGCCTGGCGCGAGGACAGCGCCGACAGCTACTTCGACGTGACCATGCTCCCGAACGGGTCGGTGATGGCCGGGTTCATGCACTCCGGCTACGAGGCCGGCTGTGGCCCCTACGAGACGCCCTGTACGAAGACCGGCTTTCGGATCGTCGATCCCGACGCCGACGGCGGCCCGCGCGTCGTCTCGGAGCACGCCTTCCCGGTCCGTAGCGAGGGCAACAGCGAGGTCCACGACGTGGAACGGCTCTCCTCGGGCGAGTACCTCATGACCGACATGGACGCCGAGCGCCTCGTGGCCGTCCGTGGCGGCGAGGTGACCTGGGAGTGGCGAGCCAGCGAGCTGTACACCGCCCCCGAGGACCCGACCCGTCGCGACTGGCTCCACATCAACGACGTGGACGTGATCAACGAGAGCCACTACCTCGTCTCGGTGCGCAACGCCAACCAGCTCGTCGTCGTCGAGCGCGGCGCTGGTGCCGTCGAGGTGATCAACGCCGACCGCGGCGGCAGCGACGACAGCTGTCTCGTCCGGGGCGAACAGCTCGTTCCCGACGCCGAGGGCGACGTGCGGTGTGGCGATCCGGACGTGTTGAACCACCAGCACAACCCCCAGTGGCTCGGCGACGGGGCGGTGCTGGTCGCCGACAGCGACAACGACCGCGTCGTCGAACTCCACCGGACCGAGAGCGGCGAGTGGGAGCCCGCCTGGACCCTGGAGCGAGCGGGTGACATCCAGCTTGACTGGCCCCGAGACGCCGACCGACTGGCCAACGGGAACACGCTGGTGACGGACACGCTCAACACTCGCATCTTCGAGATCGACCGGAACGGCACCGTCGTCTGGAGCACGAAGACGCCCCGCATCCCCTACGAGGCCGAACGGCTGCCCGAGGGCGAGCGCGTCGGCGGGCAGCGCTACTCCGCCGGAGAGAGTGTGGGAGAGACGGGCGGCGAGACCCCGACGGCGACGCCGGAAACGCCGGGGGGCGACGTGCCCGTCCTCTCGCTGGGGATGACGGTGTTGCGCGCGGCCGTCCCGTCGACGCCCTTCTGGTTCGGCGAGGCCCACCTCGGGTTCTCGCTGGTCGGGCTCGTACTGGTCGTCGGCGGCGGGATCGACCGCTGGCGCGCGCCGTGACGCTGTCAGGGGTCCGACGCCTTACAGCGGTTCGCCCCGGCCGAGCACCTTCCGCATCTCCATCGCGGCCGCGAAGTCCGTCCGCGAGACGACGCGGGTCCCGTCCGGCGTCGAGACGAACGCCTCGCTGGCCCGTGCCTGATCGAGTGCCACGAGCGCGTCGAAGGCCGGCATCGAGCCGTCGAAGGTCGGCAGGTCCGTCGCCATCAGGTCGGCGACGGTCGTCGTCTCTCGTTCCTCGGGCGCGACCGCCCGGAAGTCGTCGCCGCTGATGATCCCGACCACGTTCCCGTCTTCGACGACCGCGAACTCGGTGCGGCGGTCGGCGAACATGCGAGTCACCAGCTCCGAGACCGTGGCGTCGGCCTCGATGGTGGCGTCGGGCGCGGCCGCCATGTCGGTGACAGTCAGCCCCTCCAGCAGGTCACCCAGTGCGACGGTTCGAGACTCGCTGCTCGCGGCTCCGTAGATGAACAGCGCCAGCAACACGAGCATCGGATTGAACCCGCCGAGCAGGCCCGCCGCTCCGAAGAGGATCGCGAACAGCTTCCCGACGGTCGCGGCCGTCCTGGTGGCCCCGGCGTAGCTTCGGTTCCTGGCCAGCAGTGCCCGCAGGACCCGACCGCCGTCCATCGGGAACGCCGGGACCATGTTGAACACCGCGAGCACGACGTTGGTCACCGCGAGCCAGCCGACCACGAAGACGACCACGGGCTGGGAGGCCGGGATCACGAACAGCGCGCCGTAACAGGCAAGTCCGGTGAGGATGCTGGTGGCCGGTCCCGCGACGGCGATCCAGAACTCCTTGTTCCACTCGCGGGGGATCGCACTGAGGCTGGCGAGACCGCCCAGGATCCACAGCGTGATCGATTCGACTTCCAAGTCGTAGCGCAGCGCGGCCCAGGCGTGGCCCAGTTCGTGCAAGGCGACGCTGACGAACAGGCCGACGGCGGCGGCCGAGCCGATGATCCAGGGGATCGCGCCGTCGACGGTGAGCGCGTCGGTGTCGAGTGGCGCACCCGTCAGCCCCTCGATGAGGCCGGCGTACAGTTCGATCTGCTGGCCGCTGCCCAGCAGCCACGCGAACAGCGGCAACACGACGAGCAACGAGATGTGGATCTTGATCGGAATCCCCCACACCTGCGCGACTTTGAACGAGCGCATACCACTAGCTGTTTCCCAGCAGTGATACGTGTCGGGGTCGCGACAACGGGTCTGGCCGCTCCGCTCGTCGCGCGATCAGACGCCCGCGACGCCGAGCGCGCCGATGCCGCCCGGCAGCAACGGGCTGACGAGGGTCAACACGAGGACCGACGCGAGCCACGCGATCAGCGCGATGCCGGCCGCGTCGATCCACCCGCCGGGGTAGCGCCAGTTGATGATGCCCAGGTAGACGAAGAAGCCGAGCACCGTCGCCAGGAGCCCGCCCAGCAGCGGGATCCAGCCGACCAGCAGCGAGACGACGCCCACGCCGAGTGCGGCAAACAGCGCCGTCCACACCGCCTGCTCGAAGTCGCCGTCGCCGGTCATCACTCTCGCACCGACGTAGATGCCCAGCCCGCCGATCAGCAGGCTGACGAGGAACGTTACCACCGATCCGACGAGGCCGGAAAGTACCATGTGCGAAGGTCCTCGCCCACGACATACATACCTTCGGGCCGGTGGGTGCGCGGTGTCTGATCCGTCCGCGGTGCTTCCGCCTTGCTCCCGCCGGCAGCTACGCGATCACCAGCAACAGGAAGAACAGCGAGACGATCGAGGCGACCGTCGTCGCGAAGACGTTGACGGAGGCAAACGCGGAGTCACCGCCGAGCTCGGTGGCGTAGACGTACGTGGAGACGGCGGTGGGTGAGCCGAACATGACGAGCGCGGCGTTGCGCGTCAGCGCGTCGGCTCCGAACCCGGAGAACACGAGCCACGCGACCAGTGGCATCACCAGCACCTTCAGCCCGACCACCGTTGCGGTCCGGGTCAGCGGAATCTCGTGGCCTCGCGGGTCGAGCGAGCCCCCGACCGCGAGCAGCGCGACCGGGAGCGCGAGCGTCGACAGCCAGTCGAGCCCGGTCCCCGCGGCCGTCGGGAGGTCCAGCCGCAGCGTCGCGAAGGCGAGGCCGACGCCGAGTGTCAGCAAGATCGGGTTCGTCACGAGATTCCGGAGTTCGCCCAGGAAGTCGGCCTCGGTCTCGTTGATCCGGACGAGGACGAGGATCGTCAGCGGGATCTGGATCAGTGCCCCCAGTCCGAGGATGATGCTCGCGGTCGCCGCGGCGGTCGAGCCCAGCGTCGCCGCCACGACGGGCACGCCGAAGTACCCGAAGTTGCCGTGGTACGACTGGATCACGGCCACGCTGCGAACGTCGTCGTCGCCACCGCGGTTGCTCACCAGCGAGAGGGCGACCAGCGTCCCGATGACGACGACCAGTCCAGCCACGAGCGCGACCGAGAGCAGCTCGCCCAGTCGCTTGTCGTAGGTCGAAGTGAAGACGAGCGCGGGCAACAGGACGTAGAAGGCGACTTGTCCGAGTCGCTCGTTGCGAACGTCGGTGAGCACGCCGAGACGGCGAGCGCCGAAGCCGGCGGCCACCAGCGCCAGCATGTAGGCGAACCGCCCCAGCAAATCGAGGTCGACGCTGGCCCCGAGTGCCCACAGCGAGTCCATATCGAGCCCCAGCCGATTGCCACGTTTGACTCTTTATCTTCGGCCGCCGCCGTCGCTCCTCTCGGGGACAAACGAAAGTGGTGACTCTCCCGAGGGCGACGCCACCCACATGGACTACGGCGTCTACCTCGTCACGCAGGCCAGCCACTCCGCAGAGCGGTCGACCCCCGAGATCGTCGCGGCGGCGATCGACGGCGGCGTCGATGTCGTCCAGCTCCGAGAGAAGGACCTCGCTGCGCGCGAGCGCCTCGCGGTCGGCCGTCGAGTTCGCGAACAGACTCGCGCGGCCGGCGTCCCGCTGATCGTCAACGACCGGATCGATCTGGCCCGGGCGATCGACGCCGACGGCGTCCACCTCGGCGACGACGACCTCCCGCTCTCGGTGGCTCGGGAGATGCTGGGCGAGGACGCCGTGCTCGGGCGCTCGGTCTCGTTCGTCGAGGACGCCGTCGCCGCCGAGGCCGCCGGTGCGGACTACCTGGGCGTCGGCGCGGTGTACGCGACGGGGAGCAAGGGCGACATCGACGACGACGAGCACGCCATCGGCCCCGAGCGGATCGCGGCCATCGCGGACGCCGTCTCGATCCCGGTCGTCGGCATCGGCGGCATCACGCCCGACAACGCCGCTCCGGTGGTCGTGGCGGGTGCCGACGGCGTCGCGGTCATCACGGCGATCACCGCCGCCGACGACCCCGCGGCGGCGACCCGACGGCTGGCCGAGACCGTCGACGACGCGCGGGAGTGACGCCTCACTTCGTGACGCGACTCGCCAGCGATGGGGTTCGCGACGGACGGTCACAATGGGGCGACGGCATCGTTCCGACGCCATTTTACCCCCTGACTGGATAGTCAGTCGAACATGTCTACCGACGATCAGACGCCGTTCGATCGCTACCGGACGCGGATCGACCGGCCGCTGATGCGGTTGTTCGCAGACTACGGCACGTCGCGGACGCGCTGGCTCGTGCTCGGGCTGGTCGCGAACCTGCTGGCCCAGATGGCCTCGCTGTTGCCGCCGGTCGTCCTCGGGACCGCCATCGACGCGCTGTTCCGCGAGGAGACCAGCGAGTACTCGCTGTTGTTCCTGCCACAGGCCTGGATCCCCCCCGGAGAGGTCGCGCAGTTCTGGCTCTCGGTGGCGCTGATCGCCGGCTCCTTCCTCGCGACGGCCCTTTTCACCTGGATCTACGGCGTCTCGGCGAACTTCTTCGCCCACGGCGTGATGCACTCCGTCCGCTCCGATAGCTTCGAGAAGATGCTCCGACTCGACGCCGCCTTCTTCGACGACAAGCAGACCGGCGAGGTGATGTCGATTCTGAGCAACGACTCCCAGAACCTCGAACTGTTCCTCGACAACGCCCTGATGAACGGCGTGCGCCTGATCGTGATGGTGCTGGGCATCGCCGCGATCCTCTTCGCGCTCAACTGGCAACTCGCGCTGGTGACCCTCGTGGCGATCCCGCTGATCGGCGGCTTCACGGTCTGGTTCATGCGGGTGATCGAACCCCGCTACGAGGCACGCCAGTCCGCGATGGCCGACTTCAACACCCGCATCGAGAACGGGATCACTGGCGTGATCCTCGCGAAGGTGACCGGCAGCGAGGACTACGAGGTCGACCGCGTGCGTGACGCCTCCCACGGCGTCTTCGAGACGACGATGTCGGTGCTGAAGCTCTCCTACTTCTACCGACCGGGGATGGAACTGCTCGCTGGCTTCTCCTTCGCCGCGACTTTCCTCGTCGGCGGCTACTGGATCATCTTCGACGCGCCGGGGCCGCTCACCGGCGAGTTGAGCGTCGGGGTCTTCGTCACCTTCGTGTTCATGACCCAGCGGTTCGTCGCGCCGCTGGCCGAAGTGTCAAACATCGTCGACCAGATCCAGAACGCGAAGGTCTCTGCGGCCCGCGTGTTCGGCCTGGCCGACATCCCGGTGCGGATCACCGACCGCGAGGACGCAACGCGTCTCGGCGACCCCGAGGGTCGGGTCACCTACGAGGACGTGTGCTTCTCCTATCCGGAGTTGTTGACCGACGACCACGGCCCCGCCGTCCCCGAGGACGAGACCGAGACCGACGGCGGGTTCGCGGCCCTCGACGGTGACGAGGCAGACGAGGACTACGTGATCGAGCACGTCTCCTTCGAGGCCGACCCCGGTGAGACTGTCGCCTTCGTCGGCTCGACCGGCGCTGGCAAGTCGACGCTCTGTCGGCTGCTCTTGCGGCTGTACGACGTGGACGAGGGCCGCGTCACGGTCGACGGCACGGACATCAGGGACCTCGAACTCGCGAGCCTGCGCCAGCACGTCGGCTACGTCTCGCAGGACGCGTTCCTCTTCGACGGCACCATCGGCGAGAACATCCGCTACGGCCGCTTCGACGAGCCCGACGAGGCGGTCCGCGAGGCCGCCAAAGCCGCCGAGGCCCACGAGTTCATCCAGCGCCTCCCCGACGGCTACGACACTCGCGTGGGCGAACGCGGCGTGAAACTCTCGGGCGGCCAGCGCCAGCGCATCGCCATCGCTCGCGTCGTTCTACAGGACCCCGAGATCCTCATCCTCGACGAGGCCACCAGCGACGTGGACACCGACACCGAACAGCGCATCCAGGAGAGCCTCGACGCGCTGACCGAAGACCGAACCACCTTCGTCGTCGCCCACCGCCTCTCGACGGTGATCGGTGCCGACACGATCCTGGTGCTGGAAGACGGCGCGGTCGTCGAACGCGGCGACCACGACACGCTCCGCCAGCAGGGCGGGCGCTACGCGGAGCTGTGGGGCGCACAGACTGGCTCGGAGTAGTCTCGGTGCCGACGCCTCGCGCGGTCGGCGCGGATTTTGACTGTCAGACTGGATATACAGATATACGTTCGACCGCTGTAAGCCGCCCCTGTGATCGAATCTGTGAGTGCGTTCTTGATCGGCGGACTCTGGGCAGTGACACTGGCTGGATACGACGTTCTGCGGGACGGCATTCCGGATATCTCTCCCATGAAACGGCTCCCCTTCTCTGCCCGGCCCGTCGCCGACAGCATCATCGTTGGTGGTGGGTCTGGGGCAACCCTGTGGCTGGTCCACTGGCATTTGTCGGCAGTTGAGTTCGGTGCCGCTGGCTACCCTCTATTCGCGGGTTTCTTATTCTTCAGGTTACACTGGCCGCTGTCGGAGAGTGAGGACGAACCGAGTTCGTCCGGTCAGTGAGTTTGCATCACACACTCACTCGACAGTCCGCACGCTCCTCGGCGTGGGCGCGTCCGGTAAATCTGCGAGAGAAGCGTTACTGAATGTGGCCTTCGTCGCGCAGCTGGTCGGCGTCCTGGCTGGTGTAGCGCCACTCGATGTTGGCTTTCTCGTCCTGCCAGTCCCACGGTTCCACGAGGACCACGTCGTCCGTCTCGATCCACGTTCGGAACTTCATTCGGCCGGGGATCCGCCCCATGCGCTCCTTGCCGTCTTCGCACTGCACGCGTACGTGATTGCCGCCGTTGTGCTCTGTCACTACGGCGAACAGCTCGTCGTCGTTGGGCATTCGAAGGTTTCGACGCCCGGAATTCTCGCTCACAACATAAAGACGAGCCCGAGACGGATAACTATTCGGCGAGACGAGGTAGCGTGTCACACGGACTGTGTGCGGTCGCTCTTCACTCGCCGTTTGGTACCACCTTTCTGTGTGGCGACCCGCTAGAGCGAGTGATGACTGACTGGACAGCACGCGACATGCCGTCGTTGGACGACCGAACGGTCGTCGTCACGGGCGCGAACAGCGGGATCGGCTACGAGGCCACGAAGGCCTTCGCCCGGCGGGGCGCGACCGTCGTCATGGCCTGTCGGTCGACCGAGCGCGGCGAGCGCGCGGCACGCGAGATCGACCGCAGCGTCGCCAACGCCGACCTCGACGTGATGGCGTGTGACCTCGCCGACCTCGACGCCGTCGCCGACTTCGCCGAAGCGTTTACGTCTGCATACGACGAGCTACACGTGCTCTGTAACAACGCGGGCGTGATGGCGCTGCCCCGCGGCGAGACCGCCGACGGCTTCGAACGGCAACTCGGGATCAACCACCTGGGTCACTTCGCGCTGACCGGTCACCTGCTGGATACGCTCGCCGCGACCGACGGCGCGCGCGTCGTCACCCAGTCCAGCGGTGCCCACCAGAACGGCGAGATCGACTTCGAGGACCTCCAGGGCGAGCGATCGTACGGCCGGTGGTCGGCCTACTCACAGAGCAAGCTCGCGAACGTCCTCTTTGGCTACGAGCTCGACCGACGGGCCGACGAGGCGGGGATCGACGTGACGAGCGTGGTCTGTCACCCCGGCTACGCCGACAGCGACCTCCAGCGACGGGCCGGCGAGGCGGGGGCGGGGGCCGTCGGCGCGGCGCTGATGCAGGCCGTCAACGCCCTCGTCGCTCAGTCGGCGGCCCAGGGCGCGCTCCCGATGCTGTACGCGGCGACCCACGACGAGGTCTCCGGCGGCGAGTACGTCGGCCCCGGTGGACTGCTGCACATGCGCGGTGCGCCCGCGGTGCAGGATTCGAGTGCCCGTTCGTACAACACGGCGACCGCGAGCAAACTCTGGCACGTCTCCGAGGACCTGACCGGCGTCGAGTACGACTTCGAGGTGGCGGTGACGACTGCCTGAATGGGCGACGATAGTCTCAGAACTCGCCGCTGACGATAGCCGCGACGCGCTGGCGGTCGAACAGCTGTTCGTCGACGCCGTAGACCTGCCGGGCCGCTCGCTCGGTGAGGACGAGGTTCGTGATCGGCCCCTGGTACAGCGGGCCGCCGCGGTACACGTCACCGTTCTCGACTGCGGTGAGCTGGCTGGCGACCTCGTGGTTCTCCATGTGGGCGACGACGGTGTCCTCGAAGGCCTCGCGGCTCTTTCCTTCCTGCCCCCGGAACATGATGTTCTCGGGATCGATCTTCAACAGCGTCTCGAAGTCGATTCGGCCACGGCTCTCGTGGAAGTCCTGTACGTCTGTCTCGGCCAGCGCGTCCCGGACGCCGAGATCGCGCCACTGCTTGAAGCTCGTACCCTGGCTGATGAGGTAGGGAGAGAACTTCTCGGGCTCGTCGCTGCCGGCCCACATGATCGCGACTTCGGGACGCTCGCCTTCCGGCGGAACGATGTCGTCCAGCGAGGACTGGAACTCCTCGTGCAGGGCGTCGAAGGCCTCGAAGCGGTCCCGTTGCTGGAACACCGCCGCGAGCTTCTCGAAGGCCTCGTACAGGTCGTAGTACTGGTAGTCCTCGTGCCAGCTGTACCCGCCGGAGAAGATGCTGTTGCCGAAGAAGGGCGCGACCGTCTCGGCGACCTCGTCGACGTCGCTTTGCTCCCAGCCCTTGAAGCGGTTCTGCAGGAAGTTCGGGTCGATGACGTGTACGTCGCCCTCCAGCGCGTAGAACCGCTCTTTGCTGACGCCGTCCTGATACAGCGCGGTCATCTCGTCGGTGTCGACGCTGACGCCGGGAATGTCGTCGTAGTAGTGGGTGTGATAGCGGCCGGGCAGCCAGACGCCTTCGGGTGGCTGCTGGCCCAGTGCGATCCCCATGTCGGCCCAGCTGCCGTTGTTGGCGACCCAGGTCTCGGGGACCGCGTCGAACTCGACGGTCCCGATCGGCTCCATGGAGACCGAGTAGCCCGTGTCGGCGGCCGTCTCCGTGGGCGTGTCGGTCGCCTCGGAGCCCGCGTCTGTGGTGTCGACTGGCGTGTTCGTCTCGGTCGACGTGCTATCGCTCGTGTCTCCACCGCCGGTCGTTTCGGCACAGCCAGCGAGCGCGGCCGCGCCCAGTGTCGCTCCGGTTTTCAGTACGGTTCGCCGCGTCCGCGATCGGCGTGATTCGTCCGTCATCAAATTTTAGGCTTACCTAAAAATACTAAAGGGTTCCGAACCTAACTGGTGTCGTGCTGCCGGAGATAGAACCGTTCAGCAGTGTAGACCCGATTTCTGGAATTTTTCTGGTCTACTATCAGAAAACAATCATTCCGAGAGAGCCCGCTGGGGGAGGATCTGCAGCTCCGGTTCGTGCTGGATGCGGGCCTCGACGCCGAACACGTCGGCGAGGAGCTGCTCGGTGACGACCTCGCGGGGCGGCCCCCAGTCGTACAGCTGGCCGTCTCGCATCGCGACGAGGTTGTCGGCGAAGCGGGCGGCCTGCGCGATGTCGTGGAGGACGACGGCGACGGTCACGTCCTCTCGCTCGTTGAGCTGTCGGACCGTCTCCAGCACCCGAAACTGGTGGTGCAGGTCGAGGAACGTCGTCGGCTCGTCGAGCAAGAGCACGTCGGTCTGCTGGGCCAGCACCATCGCGATCCAGGCCAGCTGTTTCTGGCCGCCCGAGAGCTGCCCCAGCTCGGTGTCTCGCAGGTGTTCGACGCCCGCCTGCTCCAGGGCTTGCTCGACGGCCTGGCGGTCCTCCGGGCCGACGGCGTCGAAAAAGCCTCGGTGAGGGTAGCGACCGTGGTAGGCCAGGTCTTCGACGGTGATCGAATCGGGCGACTCGTTCTCTTGGGAGAGCACGCCCAGTTCCCGCGCCAGCTGGGACTGCTGGAACGTCTGGATGTCCTCGCCGTGGAGTCGGACCGTCCCGGCCTCGGGTTCGAGGTGGTTGGCCAGCGCCTTCAGCAGCGTCGACTTCCCGCTCCCGTTGGGGCCGACCAGTGCCGTCACCTCGCCTTCCGGCACGTCGAGGCGGGCACAGTCGACGACGGCTTCCTCGCTGGTCGGATAGCGCAAGTCGAGGTCCTCGGCGACGATCGCACTCTCGATCGGCACCCCGTCGGCGTCGGTAGCCCACTCCCGGACCGTCCCGGGCTGGTCGTCCAGTTCCGCCATCAGATCTCACCCATCTGTTGCTGTTTGCGCATCAGGTACAGGAAGTACGGGCCACCGATCAGTCCCGTCACCACGCCGACCGGGACCTGTACTGGACTCAGTGCGAGGCGTGCGCCCACGTCGGCGACGACCATCAGCGCGGGTCCGGCGAACAGGCAACCGATCATCAGCCGGCGGTAGTCGCCCCCGACGACGTTGCGCACGATGTGGGGGACGATCAGCCCGACGAAGCCGACGATGCCGGCGACGGCGATGGCCGTACTGGCCGCGAGAATCGCGACGCCGGACAGCAGGAAGCGCACCCGCTCGACTCGCATGCCGAGCGACTGAGCGGTGCGTTCGCCGAGCAGGAGGACGTTGAGCTGTCGCGCGCCGGCCAGCGCGAGCACGATCGCGAACGTCGCCGGAACGATCGACAGCCGCACCTGCTCCCAGTCGGTGCCGGTCAGCGAGCCGGTCGTCCAGGCGATCGCCGACTGGACGACCCCGAGGTCGTCCGCGAAGAAGAACAGGCCGGTCTGGAGCGACTGGAAGACGGTGCCGACGATGACGCCGGCAAGCACCAGCCGGACCGGACTGGTCCCGCCCTTCCAGGCGATCGCGTAGACGAGCGCGAACGCGACGGTCCCGCCGGCCGCCGCGATCAGCGGCAGGAACGGCGCGAGGCCGCTGAACACGACCAGCGTCAGCAGGACGGCCAGCCCCGCGCCGGAGCTGACGCCTAGGATGTAGGGGCTGGCGAGTTCGTTGCGGGTCACCGCCTGGAAGATGGCACCCGAGACGCCGAGCGTCGCGCCGGTGACGACGGCGACGAGCACTCGCGGGAGGCGAATGTTCCAGACGATCAGCGATTCGTTTGTCATCTCGGGCAACGCTCCGCCCAGCAGGAGGGCGTTCCAGACGGCGGGGTCGAAGACGATCGAGGGGTCGAACACGGAGCGCCAGGCCGTCGCGATCGTCATCGAGTACGAGCCGAAGCTCACCTGTAGCAGTCCCGCGAACAGTGTGACCGCCGCGCTGGCGAGACAGAAGGCCGCGAGACGGCCGGTGAGCCAACTGCGCTGGTGGCCCGCCTCGGTGGGCGTGTCGGTTGGGTGGGTCCCGGCCATGTATATTTTAGGTGTCCCTAACATCACTTGTATCAGTTCCGGTTTATTCGGCGGGCCTAAAAATCGCAAGGCATTTATCGTTTTAGGCAAGCCGAAAAGCAATGGCAGACGATCACTCCTCGACACGCCGACGGTTCGTCGCGAGTTCGATCGCCGCCGGGACGGCTCTGGCGGGCTGTACGGGCAGCGACGCGACGGAGCCAGACGGCAGCGACGGATCGACCCCCGACGACACGGCCCAGCCTCGGACTCGGACGGAGACGACGACCGACGCCGGTCACACCGCGACGCTGTCGCCGGCCGGTACGGTGTCGTTCGACGCCGTTCCCGAGACGGTGTTTACCGTCTACCCCCAGTACCTCGATATGGCCGTCGCGCTGGGCCACGGCGACGCGGTCCAGAGCGTCTACGTCCCCGAGATGTCCGGGACGACGATGAACCACTACTACCACCACCTCGACGGCGTCTCGCTCGACTGGGAGCGGCTGTCGGACCCGCTCGCCGACGGCTTCTCGAAAGAACGGCTGTACACCCACGACGCCGATGTCCACCTGACCGATCCGGCGTGGGTCACGACACAGGACAACTGGGACACAGACGACGTCGAGGAGGTCGCGACCCAGCTGGGTCCGTGGTTCGGGAACTTCTACAGCGGGACCCACGGCCAGCCGCCCGAAGGGTACGACGACTACCAGTACTACGACCTCTGGGAGCTGTTCGGCGCGGTCGCCGACGTGTTTCGAGAGCGCGAACGCTACGAGGCGCTGGCCGCCGTCCACGCCGATCTCGTCGAGCGAATCCAGTCGCAGCTCCCGCCCGTCGAGGACCGGCCGACCGCGGTGCGTGCGACCCTCTCGGGTGACGGCGAGACCTTCTGGACGTACCACCTCAACGAACCCGGCTACTGGCTGGCCGACACGCGCCCGCTCGGTGCGAACGACGCTTTCGCCGATCAGGACTGGGGCGGCCTCTGGGGGACGGTCGACTACGAGACGATGCTGGAAGCCGATCCGGACGTGTTCCTCCACCTCTGGGGGATGACGCCCGACTACAGCATCACCGACACGCGCACGCGACTCGAAGACAGCGCCTCCGGCAGCCAGCTCTCGGCGGTCGAGAACGATCGCGTCTACCCGGCGGGGATGCGCTACCAGGGGCCGATCATGAATCTCTTCCAGCTGGAGATGGGTGCCAAACAGCTCTATCCCGAGATCTTCGGCGAGTGGCCGGCCTACACCGACGGCGACCACTACCCGGAGATCCCCGAGGGCGAACGGCTCTTCGACCGCCAGCGAGTCGCCGAGATCGTCACGCGCTGACGTATCGACCGAGACGTTCCACAGCCGACCGAACGATTCGACGCTGCTATACTCACGCCGAACACGACCCAGACACATGCCCGAACGCTACGACGTACTGATCGCCGGCGGCGGCGTCGCTGGCCTGTCGGCCGGCGTCTTCACCGCCCGCGCCGACTTCGAGACGCTCGTGCTCGACGCTGGCGGCTCGATCCTCCGGCGCAACGCCCACTTGGAGAACGTCCCCGGTTTCCCGGCCGGGATCGACGCCCGCCAGTTCCTCGATCTGCTGGGCGAACAGGCCCAGCGGGCGGGAGCCCAGCGGCGGCTGGCGACCGTCGAGACCGTCACCCACTCGTCGGACGGCTTCACCGTCGAGACCGACGCCGGAGAGCGGTACACGAGCGACTACGTGATCGCGGCGACGAAAAACGAGACGAGCTACCTGAGCGAGATCGACGGCGTCGGTCTGATCGACCGGGGCAAGACCTTCGTCGACACGGACGAGCACGGACGCACCGGCGTCGAGGGCCTCTACGCGGCCGGTCGGCTGGCCGAGAAACCCCACCAGGCCGTCGTCTGTGCCGGCCACGGGGCCGAGGTGGCCGTGACGCTGCTGACCGACGACGACGCGCCGTTCTACCACGACTGGGTCGTCCCCGAAGGCTACTTCACCGACCGCGGTCGCGACCTGCCGCCGGGGTGTGAGGAGATCGACGCCGACGAACGCCATCGGCGGGAAGAACGGGCTCGGGCGCGACTGCGCGAGACGCTCGCCGACCCCCACCCGGAGCCACCGGAGACGCACCCGACCCTCACCGAGTGACGCCGTCGTCGCTACTTTCGGTCTCTCTCCTCGGCTCGCCTGCGCCAGCGGCGCTGTAACCGTCGCTCGCTGACGTGTCGTTCGCCGTCGGCGAGGTCCGCCCGAATCGCCGCTTCGAGCGTCGCTACGTCGTCGACGAACCCCGTCCGGGCCGCGTCGACGAGCTCGTAGGTCCACCGGTCGTCGACGAGTCCCGCCGGGAGGATGTCCTCTCGCAACGCCTCGGCGTACGCCTCGTGACCCGCCTCAGCGAGCAACTCGCGGGCGGCCTCGAAGTGGTCCATCCCGTGGCCGATGCTGTGGTGACAGGCCAACAGCGACCCGTACCCTCGGTAGACGTGTTCGACACCCAACTGCAGCCGGTGCAAGGCCGCCCGTTCGGTGTCTGTCAGCTCGGAGCGGTCGACACTGTGTGACATATGTTACCGTACGTACTCCGGTGCCGAAACCGTTCCGCCCGTCGAGGACCCGATCTCGCCGCGTGGTGGGCGTCACACGAACGCCAGACGGTCGTCTGACGAGGCTATTTATCCGCGGGGTTCGTCGCTCCCACCCGATGGACGAGGCGTACCTGGATCTGGAAGCCGTGGAGCTCGAACTGGACGAGGAGCTGCTCGACGCGATCGACGAGAAGGCCTTCGCCGAGCACCGCGACAACCGCGAGGCGGCGATCCGCGACCTCCTGGACGAGTGGCTCAAAGAGCGCGACGGGGAGTGACGCCGCCGGACGCGTCGCCCGGTTTAGGCGGTGCGAAAAAATATAAAAATTTTGAAAAGTTTGAAGTGGGTCGGGGACGAACCACTGAGTATGAGTCAGAAACAGTCGACCCTGAAGCAGGCCGGTACCGTCGAAGCCAGCGAAGCACTCCGACTCGAACAGGAGAAAGTCGAGCAGATCGTCGACGCGCTCAACGCCGACCTCGCGAACGTCTACGTGCTGTACCACCAGCTCCGAAAGCACCACTGGAACGTCGAGGGTGCCGAGTTCCGCGATCTCCACCTGTTCCTCGGCGAGGCCGCAGAAGAGGCCGAGGAGGCCGCCGACGAACTCGCAGAGCGCGTCCAGGCGCTTGGCGGTGTCCCGCACGCGAGCGCCGCGACGCTCGAATCCGAGGCGACCGTCGAGCCCGAGGACGAGGACGTGTACGACATCCGCACCTCGCTGGCCAACGACGTGGACGTGTACGGCGAGATCATCGAGGCCGCCCGGAGCCACATCGAGCTCACCGAGGGCCTCGGCGACCACGCCAGCGCACAGATGCTCCGCGAGCAGCTGGTCGAGCTGGAGGACGCGGTCCACCACATCGAACACTACCTCGAAGACGACACGCTCGTCACCGAGAGCGCGATGCAGTAAGCGTTCGGCGACCGACACCCCACACTTTTAGGCGCGGCTAAACAAACGTCGAACAGCGACGGGATTCTCGCCTCTCGGCGGCCGCGATCACCCGAAGCTTTAATTTTAGGTGTACCTAAAATACGGGTATGGCAACGACGACTGCGCCCGACGACAGCGCGGGCGAGCCGGCGACAGATCGCCCGTCGATCGACGTGTGCGAGACCTGCCCCGGGACGCGCACCTTCATCGAGTCGGACAACACGGAGGGGTGGATCGCGACGGACCTCGTCGTCGACGTGCGCCGCTGAGCCCGATGGAGCGCGTCGCTCAGTACCTGGTCGTCGTCTACGATCGAGAACGGACCGACGGATCGCCGGTCGAGCCGGGCAGCGTGGCACGGGCGATGGGTCGCTCTCCGTCGGCGACCACGGAGATGCTCCAGCGCCTCGCAGACGACGGACTCGTCGACTACGAACCGTACGAGGGCGTCACGCTGACCGATCGCGGGCGCGAGCGGGCGACCGAGCTGTACGACACCTACCGGACGCTGTCGGCGTTCTTCGAGGAGGTGCTCGAACTGGACGCTCCGGAACGAGAGGCCCGCGAGGTCGTCGACACGGTCAGTCCCATCGTCGCCGACCGACTCGACGACCTCCTGCTGGACGGCGACGAGAGCGTCCCGGCCCAGTGACACGGCGGCGAGTGCTGCCGCAATTACCGTTTGTCAGCCCGACGCAGACGGTGCGAGCGACGGTCTCGCCTCGCCAATCAGTCCTCGCCGGTGAACTCGACTGCTGCCTCCAGTTCGATCTCGATGCCGTCGCCTTCGAGGGTCGCCTCGTACTCGGTCGCGTCCTCGATCTCGGCTTCGAGTTCGGCCGTGTCCAGTTCTACCTCGACTTCCACGTCGACGGCGACGTCTTCGGAGTCCATACGTAGTCACTCGACCCGACGACACTACATCGTTACGGCGCTCCCGCCGATCGGCAATCTTTTAGGCCCGCCGAATCGAGTGTGGGCGATGAGTGACCGGTTCCGCGTGACGGTCGAACACGACGACGAGACCGAGACGGCGCTGTTCTCGGACGGCGAGTGCGCGCTCTCGGCCGGCGACGCGACCGTCCGGTTCGACCTCGGTGAGAGCGCGTCCGACGACGACGGCCCGGTGGCCGGAGACGACCCCAGGCGGATCGTCGATCTCGACGCGGTCCCGACGGACTCGACCATTCGGTTCGAGGCCCGCGGCCCGTCCCACGGCGTCGACTGCATCTTGCGCCGGATCGACGACGCGGTCGTCGCCTGGCGCAACTCCTGTCCCCACCGACCGGAGGTCCCGCTCGATCCGGGGACCGGCGCGATCGTCCGCGGCGACGATCTCGTCTGTCACAAACACGGTGCGCAGTTCTCCGGCGGCGAGGGGACGTGTACGCACGGTCCCTGTGCCGGCGACGCGCTCGACGCGGTCGCCGTCGCGGTCGACGACGACGCGGTTTACCTGACCGACGATCGGTTCGAGTCGGCCCGCGTGCTCGGTCAGTAACGCTCTTCGACCGACGAGCCGAGCACCTTCGCGGCCGTCAGGACGGGGTCCCAGACGGGCGAGAACGGCGGCGCGTAGGCCAGATCGGACCGCTCCAGTTCTCCCACGGTCGCGTCCTGTTCCAGCGCCATCGCGACGATGTCGATCCGGATCGCCGCGCGGTCGGTGCCGACGATGGTCCCGCCCAGCAGACGGCCGCTGTCCCGGTCGGCGACCAGCGTCACCGTCGTCTCGGCTCTGCCGGGGTAGTAGCCCGACCGCGAGCCGGCGGTGATCGTCTCGCTGACCGGATCGAAGCCGGCGTCGCTGGCCGCCTCGCGATCGACGAGACCGGTCCGGCCACACTCCTGCTCGAAGGCCTTGACGACGGCGGTCCCCGCGATGTCGCCCACCGGCGTCGGGTCGCCTGCGACGGTCGCGCCGATCGCTCGCCCGGCCCGGTTCGCAGTCAGGCCCAGCGGCACCCAGTCGGACTCGCCGGTGACCGCGTGGCGCATCGTCGCACAGTCGCCCGCCGAGTAGACGCCGCCGACGTTCGTCCGGCCGTAGTCGTCGACCGCGACGGCGTCGGCGACGCCGGTCTCGATCGGCGTGTCGGCGAGGAGATCCGTGTTGGGCCGGATCCCGATGCCAACGAGCGCCAGATCGACCGCCAGCGACGCGCCGCCTGCACAGACGAGGTGCTCGACTCGGCCGTCGTCGCCGTCGAGGCGCTGGACCTCCTCGCCGAGGTGGAGCGTGACGCCCTCGGCGGCGAGTTCCGCCTCGACGACCTCGGCGACCGCTTCCCCGAAGGGCGCGAGGACGTGCTCGCCACGCTGGAAGAGGTGAACGTCCAGCCCGTGGGCGCTGAACGCCTCCGCCATCTCGATGCCGACGTAGCCCCCGCCGACGATCGCCACGGTCTCGGGGGGCTCGAATGCGGCGTAGCGCTCGACCAGTTCCCGGTCGACGAACTCCTCGCCGCCCACGTCGGCGACGGCGTCGACCGCCGGATCGAGCAGGTGCGCGCGGACGGCCGCGGCCGAGTCCAGCCCGTGCATCGTGTGGACGCCGTCGCGACCGCTCCCCTCGATCGGCGTCGTGACCGCACGCGCGCCGGTCCCGATCAGGAGGTCGCCGTAGGGCTGTTCGAGACGGTCGCCCGCGCTCGTCTCGACGGTGAGGACGCGTTCGTCGCTGTCGATCGCCACGACCTCGTGCCCTCGTCGGAGGTCGATCCCGCGCTCCCGGATCTCCGCGGGCGACAGCGACAGCAGCTCGTCCAGCCGTTCGACCTCGCCTTTCACGAAGTAGGGCATCCCGCAGTGCGAATAGGACACCCACGACCCCTTCTCGAAGACGATCACGTCCCGCTCTGGCTGCTCGCGCTTGCACTTGCTGGCGGCGCTCAGGCCGGCTGCGTCGCCACCGATCGCGACGAACGGATCTGGCATGGTTCGGGGTTCGACGGCCACCACCTTAGCAACGGGGTGCGGTCGAGCAACTCCTGTGGACTCACCGATCGGATCGGGGCGGCGTGTAGACGTTGACCGTCCGCAGCGGCTCGTCGCCGCCGTTTTCGATCGCGTGGGCCTCGCCGGCCTCGATCAGGAGCAGGTCGCCGGCCTCGATCCGATTGTCCGCGCCGTCGACGGTCGCGACACCCGTGCCCGCGACGACGTAGCACCAC
Organism: Halomicrobium sp. IBSBa; assembly: GCF_017612575.1. NCBI lineage: Archaea > Methanobacteriati > Methanobacteriota > Halobacteria > Halobacteriales > Haloarculaceae > Halomicrobium > Halomicrobium sp. IBSBa. The sequence continues at coordinate 1,180,292 of NZ_JADPQC010000001.1, read as the reverse complement.
TGGTCGCTGTCGGCGTGGACGTTCTCCGGGCCACCGACGGCTCGGCCCGGCTCGACGGTCATCTCGGCGGCCTGGGCCTCCTCGGTCTCCATCGCGATCGAGAAGTACTGCTCGAAGTCGAGGTGGGCCTGTCGCATGTCCGCCCGTCGACCCGGCCGCCGGAAATTCGTTTCGTCCCGTCGGTCACCCCTCGACTGCGAGTCGCCCCGCGACGAACGCCGTCGCGTCGGGTACGACACGAGCGTACCGGACGACGCTGTCCAGTCTCGGCTGCAGCCGCTCGGGCGCGACTCTGGACGGCGACCGGTCGAGCCGCCGCCGGACGCCAGAGAGCACCTCGATGGCGGGCGTCGCCAGTGCGACGGCAAGCGGCCGCGGCGTCGCGGCGACGGCGTCCTCGACGGCACTCACGGCCGACGCGTGGGCCGACTGGACCGTCTCCTCGGTCACCGCCGTCCGGTACTCGCCGCTCTCGATCTCCGTGACGACCTGGTCCAGCGCCTCTGCTGCGACCAGCCCGCGCCCCGACTCGATCACGGCGGTCGCGTAGTCGTGGCGATCGCGGGCCTGAGCCGCGTGCTCCGTGCGCCAGTCGACGGCGTCGGACGCCTGCCGAAACAGATGCCGGGTCGGCGGCTCTGTGGCGGCGTCGGCGTCCAGTACCGACGCCTCGGCGTCGACGTACTCCGCGACCCGATCCCGGGTCGCCCGAAACGAGTGGTCGAGCCGCCGGCTCGCCGCCGCCAGGTGGGACCGCCAGGCGGTGCCGTCGGTGGCGTCGACGAAGGCGTCTCGTAGCCGACGCGCGTCGGCGGTCTCGATCCCGGCCGTCTCGATGGCCTCCCAGCTGTCACCGACGGCGAAGACGGCGGCCTCGGGCTGGTCGGGGAACGGCGAGCGCGGGCCGAGCCGCTCGCGTGCCGTGTCGAGCAGCGACTCGACGGTCGCGAACCCAACCGTCGCAGCGACGGGGTCCGGGGCTCGATAGTCGAGACTCGCTTCGACGGCCGCACGCTCGGCCCGGACCTCGTCGTACCGATCGCGATACGCCCCGCGGTCGGCGTCGCCGCTCGCCGCTTCGTACGCTCGCCGGACGTTGACGGCGTCCCCACGGCGGTCGCGCCACGTCGCCAGGCGCCTTCGGGGCGCTCCCTCGGCCGACGAATCCAGCTCCGTCGCGACTCGCGCTCGCTGCTCGCGCAGCTTCTCGGTTATCGCGCCGTTGGGCACGGACAGCTCCGGCGGCACGCGCTCCAGCGTCTCACGCGCCGCGGTCCGGTGGTGCTCGATCGCACTGCTCGGGACAGACAGCGGATTCGTGGCCGGCACCCACGGCGCTTCGCGTTCTCGAATCGCCCGCGCGATCGCGTCGTCGTCGATCTCCGGTTCGTCGTCCCCGTTCGACGGGAGCGCCGAGCAGCCCGCCAGCGCGCTTGTTCCGACCCCGATCGCTGTCAGGAACCGCCGGCGACTGAGCCGGCTCATGGCGATCCCTCCGTGGGATCGAACGGCTCCGGACGCGGTGGCCGGCCGCAACTGCTGCTCGTGCCCGCGCCGTGACCGGAGAACCGCTCGCCGGCAAACGGGAACCTGATCGCGAACCCCGTCGTCTCGTAGGCCGTGGCCCGACACTCCACGTCGGCGGGTCGCAGCGCCCGGCAGAACTGCGCCGACGGCCCGCTGGCGTCGACTTCGACCCACTGGAGACGGACCTCGGAGCACGCTCGAATCGCCGTCGTGAAGAGGTACACCGACTCCTCGCCGTCCAGTGCCGTCGCCTCGGCGAACGATGCCAGCGTACGTGCCTCGCTCGTCTTCGCGAACGTCACGTCGTCGAGATCGTCGCCGCTGGTGAGATAGGTGTGCCTGTACACCGGCGGCCGATCGTCGGTCTCTCTCGGCGTCGGGAGCGTCTCGCCTTCGGTGAACAGCGCTTTCCCGTCCGGATTGCGAACCGACGCCACCTCGTACTCCGTCACTCGCTCTCGGCCGTCGCCGGGCTGTTCGTCGCTCGTCTCCGCGTTCCACTGGCAGCCAGCCAGCGCCGCGACAGTACCGCCTGCGATCGCCGCGAGACACTCGCGGCGGGAGGGCTCGACCATGTTCTCTCCTCCGACCACACCTCACAAACGTCTTGGGGACGCCCACTCCGGACTGCGCTGGCCGTCGCCTCACCGGCGCTGTCAGGACAGCGTCACCGTCTCGCCCAGCGTCGGCGCACTGGCGTCGTAGCCCTCGGCTCGCAGCTCTCGGGCGAACGACTCACAGCGGTCCCCGTGGTTGATCAGCAGTCGGCTGTCTCGGTACGCGTCGAGGAACGACTGGAGCCCCTCGCGGTCGGCGTGGGCGGAGAAGTCGTACGCCTCGACCTGCGCGCTGACGGGCATCACGCGGCCGTCGATCTCGGCGCTGCCGGTTTCGAGGAGGTCCCTGCCCGGCGTCCCCTCGACCTGGTAGCCGGTCATCGCGATCGTGTTGACCGGCTGGTCGGCGATCGCCGGGACGTAGGTCATCGCCGGCCCGCCCGAGAGCATCCCGCTCGTGGTGACGACGACGGCGTTCTGGTCGGCGATCCGTCGGCGCTGGCCGTCGCGGCCGTCGACGAACCGGGCGTTCGAGACCGCGCCGCGGAAGGCGTCGGCGTCCCGGAGGAACGCGGTGTGGTGGCGCAACTGCTCGATGACACGCTGGCCCATCCCGTCGACGTAGCAGTCGATGTCGTGGGCCGCACAGACGAGCATGATCTCCTGTGTGCGGCCGATGGCGAAGGCAGGGACGACGACGGTCCCGCCCTGCCAGACGGTCGTGCGCAGCGTCTCGACGAAGGACGCTTCCACGTCGCCCCGATCCTCGTGGCTCACGTCCGAGTACGTGGACTCACAGATCACGGCGTCGGCGTCGGGGCGGTCGGTCGTCGCCGAGACGAGGCGCTGCTCGTCCGTGTGGAAGTCGCCCGTGTAGAGGAGGCGGGTGTCGCCGTCGGAAACGAGGACGTGCGCGCTCCCCGGGATGTGGCCGGCGTCGTAGAACGTCACCTCGTAACCGGCCGCCTCGAACGGCTCGCGGTAGCCGTGGGTTTCCGAGACCTCGCCGATCCGGCGCACGTCGTTCTCGGTGAAGGGGCACCGCGGGCTCCCGCCGTGTAGCTTGAGCGTGTCTTCGGCCAGCGTCAGCGCGAGCTCTCGGGTCGGTGGCGTCCAGTGGACGGGGGGCTGTTCGGTCCCCGAGAGCAGCGCCGGCACCGCGCCGACGTGGTCGAGGTGGCCGTGTGAGACGACGACGGCGTCCGGGTCCACGTCGCCGACGGGGTACTGCGGGGGCGACTCGCTGGCCATGCCGTAGTCGATCAGTAGCGAGTCGTCGATCAACACGGCGCTGCGACCGATCTCGCCCGCCCCGCCCAGGAACTCGACGTCCATCGTCGCCGGCTACGGTGTCGGCCCGTTTGACCCCATCGGTCGACCCACCAGTGCCCCTCCTATCTAAGATACGTAACACTCCTGTCGTGGGTTCGAGCCCTTCCGGCTTCGAGGGGTGTTTACCGACCGTCAAAGTGGCGGGCTCCGTGTGAACTAAATGGTTGGCTAATAACCAGATAGTATATGGTATCCGGGATGTCGGGCGGGGTTCGGACGAGGGTCGTTCCGGCCGTCGTGGCCGTGCTGGTGGTGCTAGCGACCGCGACGGCACCGGTCAGTCTCGCGAGCGGCTCCGCGACCTACTCCTGTCGGGAGATCAACGGTCACAAGTACTGTATCGTCGACGTCTGGTCCGAGCAGGACGACGTGGCACCCGGCGAGTCGGTGACGGTCCACGCGGTCGTCGAGAACCAGGGATCGAAGACCGGTTCGATCAACAGCTACCTCGGCGTCCGACGACCGGACGGGAGCAAACACTACCCCAGCGGTGACGAGGCCTACGACATCGCCATCGGAGAACGCGTCGAGCTCGAGTACGCCACCGAGATTCCCAGCGACGCACAGGAGGGCGACTACGAGATCACCGTCGACGTCTGGACGGGCAACGACGCGGAGATGTTCGACACCTCGGGGTGGCGACAGGCCCTCTCCGTCGCGGAGCCGACGACCAGCGCGGCTATCACGGGAACCAGCGCCTCCGGGACGTACGAACCGGGAGACGCCGTCCCGGTGGACGTGACCGTCGAGAACACGGGCGATACGACCCACGAGTTCTACGTCGACGCGAGCCTCCAGCGGCCCAACGGCGCCTGGGTCACGGGAGAGGGTACAACCGTCGACCTGCGACCGGGTGAACAGCGGTCTCTCACCCTCGACGCCCGGGTGCCGGACGACGCCAGCGAAGGGAGCTACAGCGTCGGTTCGGGTGTCTTCTACAGCAGCGCCAAGGACGATCAGTACGAGTACGGCCTGGACCGTGACGCTGTCACGGTCGAAGCCTCGAACAGCGCCCCGTCGGCGAGCCGGGACGGACCGAGTCGAGACGTGACGATCGACCAGGGAGCGACAGTCACGTTCGCGGTCGACGCGGACGACCCGGACGGGAACCTGGCGGGGACGGAGTGGTACGTCGACGGCGAACTGGCCGACGAGACGCAGTGGATCGACGGCTCGTCGGATACGGCCGAGTTCTCGCGGACGTTCGACGAACCGGGAACCTACACCGTCGAGGGCGCGGTCTTCGACGGCGAGCGGGCCTACAGTTCGCTCGTCTCCTGGACCGTCACCGTCGAGGAACTGTCGACCGACGCGGCCATCAGCAGGATCGACGCAGACGGCGGTCCCCACGCGCCCGGTGAGAGTGTGCCGGTGGACCTGACCGTCGAGAACACGGGTGAGACGACCCACGAGTTCTACGCCGACGCGAGCCTCCAGCGACCCAACGGTAACTGGGTCACGGGCGAGGGCACGAGCGTTCGTCTCCAACCGGGCGAGCGGCGCTCGCTCACGCTCGACGTTCGGGTGCCCGACACCGCGAGGGACGGCAGCTACGACGTCGGAGCCGGCGTGTTCCGTTCGAGCGCCAAAGACGACGGCCTCGGCGGCGCACAGGAGCGCGACGCGTTCGTCGTCGAGGCGCCGACGGCCGACGTGGCCATCGTCGACCGGCGCGTGGCGGGCGAGGAGTTCTCACCCGGCGAGACCGTTCCGGTGGAGGTGACCGTCGCGAACGACGGCGAGGCGACGGGGACGTTCTACGCCGACGCGAGTCTGCGACCGCCCGGCGAAAACTGGCGCACCGGCGAGGGACGGACGGTCGAACTGTCTGCCGGTGACGAGCGGACGCTGACGCTCGACGTGGCGCTGTCGGACGACGCCACCGTGGGGAGCTACGACGCCGGCGCTGCGGTCTACCGTTCGGCAACCAAAGACGACGCCGTCGCCCAGACGACGATCGACGGGGCGTTCTCCGTCGCGGGCCGCCCCGACGTGGCCATCGTCGACGCCGACGTTCCCGGGGAGACCTACCGGGCCGGGGACACGGTTCCGGCGGACGTGACCGTCGAGAACGACGGGACCGGAGCCGCGACGATCGCCCTCGGCTTCTCCGTGGAGGGTGTCCAGACCCTGACAACCGACGAGTGGGAATTGGATCGGCGTGGGATCCGACTCCAGCCGGGCGAGCGGCGGACGATCGCGGTCGAGGGAAGCGTCCCCGAAAGCGCCACCGTGGGCGCGTACGACGCTGCATTCACGCTCGGGACGGTCGACGAGAGCGGCGACGTCGAGCGGGTCGATTCGGACCGGGCACGCGACGAGATCACGGTCGCCTCGGAGGTCGTCACGATCGAATCGGTCGACGTGACGCCGGAGCGACCCGGCGTCGGCGAACGCGCGACGGTCACGGTGACGCTCTCCGCTGCGATAGCGGGGGGCGCGGACGCGACGGTCCAGGTCGGGCTGGGCGACCAGCGCAGCTCCCGGACCGTCGCGGTTCCGGCGTCGGGGACGGAAACCATCGAACTCGGAGTGACGGTCCCCGACGAGCCTGAGCCGGAACTGACCGTGACGGCCGAGCCCGCGGACGGTCGCACGGTCACACGCAGCCGCACGCTGGGTACCGCCGCGAACGCGACGCTCTCCGGGCGAGTCCTCGATGCCGACGGCGACCCGGTCACCGACGCGATCGTCGAAATCGACGGCCGAGCGTTCGAGGTCGACCGGGACGGCCGGTTCCGCGCGACGGATCTCCCGGCAGGGCAGATCGACATCACCGCCGTCGCGGGCGACGTGAGGCGGACCCGCTCGGTGCGGCTCGAACGCGGGGGCGATCGCTCGATCGAGATACGGACCGGTTCGGCGGGAGCCATCACTGACGTCGACGCGCCGCCAACCTACACGCCCGGGGAGCCAATTTCCGTCGCCGTGACTGTCCGGAACGACGGCGAGTCGACGGCGACCTTTACGCTCGATCTGACGGGGTCGGAACCCCGGACGGCCGAAGTCCGACCGATTACCGTTCCGGCCGGGGAGACCGAGCGCGTCTCTCGGGAGGTGGTCCCCCAGACGGCAGATGGGTCTCCCGACGTCGGGGTCGAACTCCGGAGCGAGGACGGGACGGTGGTCGACGAGCGGGCGGTCGAACTCTCGGAGACGCCGACGCTGGTCCAGGTGACCGTCACCGACAGCGACGGCGAGCCAGTCCCCGGCGTCGCGGTCGGAACCGGGCTCGACGGGCCGAAGACGCACACGACGAACGAAGCGGGCGTGGCGACGCTCCCGCTGACGACGCCGACCACGACGTTCGGCGACGCGGACGAGCCGGCCGATAGCTGGACGACGATCGTCAGCTACGAGGCCGAGGAGTACGGTGTCGACAACTTCCAGCAAGTCGAAGTGCGCCGTGGCACCACGACGCGAACCACGGTCGACCTCCCCTCCCGATCGCAGGTCGGCGGACGCGTCACCACCGATGGGGAGCGCCTCACCGACGTCCAGGTGTTCGTCGGCGAACAGTCGGCGTTCGTCCAGTCCAACGGGCGCTTCACGATCGACGAGGGGCTCTCACCGGGGAGTTACTACATTCGCGTCAAGAAGAACGACGCGGTCGTCCTGAACACCGTCAAGCAGATCGAGACGGGGTACACGAACCTCCACCTCGAGGTCCCGCACTCTCGGTACGAATCGGCGACCGGGCTCGACAACTACGTCAGCAGCGTCGTCTCGCAGGCGATCTCGGACGACCAGACGGCCGCCGTCCGCGACGAGATCTACGGTGACGTCACCGAGTCCGACATGACGCTGCCCCAGGGTGGCTCCTCGGAGCACTACGTCACCGATGACGGCAGCTACTACACCTCTGGGCCGTGTGCCTGGTACAACTCGGAGGAACAGTGTGCCGCCTCGAAGGTGACGACGGGCGGCACCGAGTCGACAAGCCGCGCTCTCAACGAGGGGATCGTCTCCGGATTCGTCACCGGCGGCGAGGAGACCATCGAGGGGTTCAAGCAACTGCTCAAACCGATCGAGTACCTCGGCCAGCTGTTCTCGCTGGCGATGCAGATCGTGCGCGACCTGGGGCTGATCGAGGAACTCATCGCGGCGCTCCCGGGGCAGGTCGTTGGCCAGCAACAACAGGACAACCCCTACGAGTCCGGCACACCGGAAAACGAGACGTTCGCCAACGGCTGGTACGGCGGCTACGGCTCTTTCCTCCTGATCTCGAGCGTCGCCTCCGGTGGCAGCGCGGGCGCGACCTCCAAGGCGCTCTCGACGACCTCGAAGTTCAACAAGGTCGCGAGCAAGGCCAAGGGACTGACGAAGTCGAAGAAGATCGACCGGTTCCGCCGCCGGGGCGACGATCGCGGTGACACCGGCGGTGCGCCCGACGCACTGGACGACCTCGATCCGGACACCCGCGAGCAACTCCAGAGCCTCCGCCAGAGCGGGGCGCTCGGGAGCTTCCTCACCGCGACCGGTCAGCAGGGCGCGAAACTGCTGAACCGCCTCGACGGGCCGACCGCGAGCCGGACGATACGCCAGTACAACGCCGGCCGACTCGACAGCGACGCCATCCGGCGGACGAACCGACTGCTCGACGCCGGCGACATGGACCAGGCCGACTACCAGCGGCTGCTCGGGCTGCTGGAGACGAAAGCCGACGATCCGCTGCTGGACCGCGATCTCGACAGTGACGATCTCCTCGACGTTGCGGAGAGTAACGGCGACCTCAGCGAAACGCGGTGGGCGGTCAGAGCGGATCAAAGCGTCGAGGGGCTGGACGACGAGATCGTCTGGCTCGAAGAGGGCGTCCCAGGGGACGACGGGACGGGGTACCAGCACATAATCGACAAGCACGAGAGCGACATCACCGGCAAATACGACGGCGTCGACGACACCGGAGAGGTCGAAGCCCTCGTCAACCAGGCCCTCAAAAATCCGGACCGAACGATGCTCACCTCGGACGGGAAGGCCGTCTTCGTGTACAGGGTCTCCGAGGGCGAGAAACCGCTCACAGTGGTCGTCGGCTCGAACGGCTTCGTGCAGTCGGCGTACCCACAGCAGGTCGGAGGATAGCGCCGTGCAACCGCCCACTGTGCGAATTTCGGACGTCGGTCGAAAAAACGGTCATCGGACCGTCGTCTTCGAGGCCGACGGCACCGAATTCGGCGTGTTCGACGGGTACAAGCAGGGCGCAGACGGCGTCATGCGCATCGCGACCGCCCCGTGGATGGACGACACACAGGTCCGTCCGGTGGTGCGGGCGACGATGGAGGTTGCAGTCGAGCCCGTCGAGACAGCCGGACAAACGATCGAGGCTAGCAGCGAGCAGCCGACTGGATGGGAAGATCACCTGTTTTGGGGCCAGGTCGTCGATGTCCTGGAGAACACCGCCACCGTTCTCGAATCGGTACGGCTGTTCGACGACACCGACCGAGACAGCCCGGGCGTCGGACTCGATCCGACACCGTTCGAAGACGAGCCATCCGCGGTCGTCGACGTGGGAATCGGCGCCGTGTTACTCGATCTCGCCGACGTCGCCGTCGACGTAGAATCCGGCGAGTACCTTCGATGCACCGCCAGCCGGACGGACCTTCTCGGATACGATCGGCGCGCCTGAGCTCCGTCTGGTGGATACTACGTGTTCCCGAAGTCGTCCAGCATCGCCACGAACAGCTCCTCGGCGGTCTCGTCGTCGTACTCGTCGCCCGAGACTGCGACGTAGAACACGACGTTTTGCTGGCGCTGGTAGAGACCGACGGTCCGCAGCCCCTGGTCGTTCTGGAACCGTGCGGCCGTGGCAGTCGCCGACTGGGCCACGTCTCGCTCGCTCACCGTGCCGCCGCTGTTCTCGATCTGCCCGAGGTGGCTGTCGAGCCAGCCGCTCGCGTCCGCCCCGGTGTCGTACACCGCCACCGAGGCGAAGACGTACGTCTGCTGGCTCCCGTCTTCGGCGGAGAAGGCCCGCTCGTGGAGTACCTGAACGCCCCGATCTACCATCTGTGTGTACGTCTCACCGGTCGCCTGATCGCGGTGCTGGACGGTGTCACCGGCGATGGAGAACCCGTCGGGGAGTTCCGAGAGCGTGAGCTGTATCGTCTCGGTGTCGACGTTCGCCGCCGGACGTGCGGTCCCGGTTGACTCTGTGGGGGCTGGCCCCGTCGACGTCTCCTCGACGCCCGGCCCGGAGGACGCGGGCGCGTCGGTCGCCGTCGCCGGGGTACTCGCGGTCGAACTCGCCCCGTCCTGGGGAGCAGTGGCCGTGAGGGTCTGGTCGGACCGATCGATGTCGGGCGTCTCCGTCTCTGTCGCCGTCGGAGGCTGTCCGCCCAGCTGACTACACCCCGACAGCACCAACAGCACGACCAGCAGCGTGACGATCCGCATACGGGTGCATACGGACATGTCGGCTAAAACATGGCGACTGTCGCCCGGGCTCGCCCGTGCGTGACCACGCTCACCGGCGTCGATTCTATCGGCTCGCTCGCCGGGTCAGATACTCCGCTCGCCGGTGCGCTCCTGTTCGGTCTCGACGAGGGCCTCGACCTCGCTCGCCGAGACCGTCGGCAGCGGGCCGGGGACGGTCCGGGTCAGCGCGGCGGCGGCGGTCCCGTAGGCCAGCGCCTGCTCCGTCGGGGCGTCCTCGTACAGCTGGTGGAGGTAGCCGCCGAGGAAGCCGGCGTGCGTGCCGCTGGCGTCGATCACGTCGGTATCGATGGCGTCCTGTTCGTGGACGACGTTGTCGTCCCAGGCGACCGCACCGCGCCCGCTGCGGGTGATCACGACCTGCTCGAAGTCGCCCTCGGCGGCGAGCGAGTGGGCCAGCTGCCGGGCCTTGCCAGAGCGGTCGAACACCGCCTGTGCGTCCTCTTCGTCCGCGACGAGTACGTCGATGGCGTCTTGCAGAGAGAGGAGCGCCTCGCGGGCGTCCGCCAGCGACCAGAGGCCGGACTGGTAGTCCAGATCGAACACGCAGGTCCCTTCGCAGGCCCGATAGAGCGCCTCCGTGGTCCGTCGGGCCGTCGGCGAGAGCGCGGGCGTCGAGCCGCTGACGAAGAACACGTCGGCGTTCTGGACCATCGCCATCCGCACGTCCTCGGTCGACACCGTGGCCAGCGCGGTGTCGCCCCGGTCCTGGACGCTCACGTCGTCTCTGGGTGGGCTCCCGCGTTCGACGAACTGCAGGCCCTGCCGGCCGTCCTCGTCCCAGACCACCTGCGTCTGGAGCCCGTCGCCCTGCTGTTCCAGTTCGGCGACGACGCGCCGACCGAGCACCGTATCGGGAAGCTTCGACAGCCAGACGGCCGGCGCACCGAGTCGCGTGGCCGCGACGGCGGCCGAACTCTCGGTGCCGTCCGCGTGTAGCGATACGTCTGTCGCCGTCTCCAGGCGCTCGTGGTCCGGCGGGCTCAGTCGCAACGCGGTCTCTCCGAACGTGACGAGTCTGCTCATACCCACCAGTCGGCGGCCGGGGGCTTAGTTGCGGTGGGCGTTTCGGCCGGCGATTTCGATCGATCGCAGCGGCGTCTTCCGGCGGTCCGCGACACGGCGAGGGACGCCCCTCGGCGGGAGCCGTTAGGTCCGACGACCGCTGTGGCCCGGATAGTCCCGCTCGAACCGGTCTTCGAGCTCGCCGCGGTCGATCTCGACGACGACCGGTCGACCGTGCGGACAGGCGTAGGGGTTCCCGCAGTCGTCGAGCGCGGCGAGCAACTCCCGGATCGACCCCTCGGTCAGCGAGGTGTTGCCCGTGATCGAGGGGTAACAGGCGAGATCCGCCAGCAGCTCGTCGGCGGCCGCCTCCACCGTGTCGGCGGCCTCGTGCTCGCCCGCGACGAACGCCGCCAGCACGTCCTGGACGAGTTCGGGGCCGGCGGCGTCGGCGATCACGCCGGGGACCGTCCGCACCTCGACGGTCCGATCTCCGGTTCGGTCGGCGTGAAAACCCAGCCGCGCGAGCGCCTCGACGCGGTCCTCGAACACTGCGGCCTCCCCCGCCGTCAGTTCGAGTTCGACCGGCTCGGCGAGCGCTTGCGTCGTCGTCTCGCCCTCGAAGGCATCTTTCAGCCGTTCGTAGTTGATCCGCTCGTCGGCCGCGTGCTGATCGATCACGACCAGTCCGTCGTCTGTCTCCGCGACGACGTAGGTCTCGTGGAGCTGCCCGAGGATCCGCAGGGCCGGCAGCGAGTCCAGCGACTGGGTCGGTTCCTCGCCGCCCAGCCGGGCCTGCCGGTCGTCGCCGCGGAACTTCCGCTCTGGGTCCGTGTCGCGCCCGGAGCGGGCACGTCCGCGGTCGGCGTCGCTCGTCCGAGTCGGTCCGCTCGTCTGGCTCGACTGCGCGCTCGTCGATGGCTCATCCCGTCCGCTGGACGCGCTCGACCGACTCCGCGACGAGGCGGTGTCCGCCGCGCTGTCGCCCGTCCCATCGTCGTCCGTCACGCCCGTCGCCCTCGTCGCGTCGGGCTGTCTGCGGTCGCCACTTTCGCCAGCGGACGCGCCACTCGCGCCGTCGGCGGTTCGACCCGAAACCGAGGTGTCTGGACGGCTCGTCTCGCCAGCCGTGTCGTCGCCGGCCTGCTCCTCGCCGGCCTCCTCGTCGGCCCCGGCGGCGTCGGTCTCGTCGTCCACTCGTCCGGATTCGGGCGTGATCTCGGTCTGCTCGGCGGCCGAGCGGCCCCGCGGTGCGCTGGAGCGGACGAGCCCCTCGGAGAGCAGCGCCGACTGGACCGCGTGCTCGACCTGTCGACGGACGCCCTCGTCGTCTGCGAAGCGAACCTCCATCTTCCGGGGGTGGACGTTCACGTCGACGGTCGCCGGATCGACGGCACAGAACAGCACCGCGAAGGGGTACCGATCGGGCGCGAGCTGGGTGTCGTAGGCGTCGACGATCGCCTCCCGCACCGCGTCTGCCCGGACGTACCGGCCGTTGACGTACGTCGAGAGGTAGTCCCGGCTCGCGCGGTTTGTCTCGGGGTGGCTCACGAGTCCGGTCACCGACTCCAGTGGTCCGTCCGGCAGATCGCTGTCGTCCACCTCGATCATCGACTGTGCGACCTCGCGGCCGTACACCGAGAGGACGGTCGCTTCGAGATCGCCCTGTCCCGTCGTCGCGAACGTCTCTCGGCCGTCGTGTGACAGCGTCACCGCCACGTCGGGGTTCGCGAGCGCGTAGCTGGTGACGACGGTGTTGACGTGGGCGAACTCCGTGCTGGCCTGCTTGAGGTACTTCCGGCGGGCCGGGACGTTGTAGAAGAGATCGTCGACTTCGATGGTCGTCCCGGCGGGACAGCCCGCCGGCTCGACGGCGGTCACGTCGCCGCCCTCGACGACGAGTTCGGTCCCCTGCCGATCGCCTCCGCGTGGGCGCGTGGTGATCGTCGTCCGAGAGACCGCCCCGATCGCGTGCAGCGCCTCGCCACGGAAGCCGAGCGTCCCGACGCCGTTCTCCAGGTCCTCGATCGAACTGATCTTGCTCGTCGTGTGCTCTTCGACGGCTCGCTCGACGGCCTCACGACTCATCCCGATCCCGTCGTCGGTCACTTTGATCCCCTCGATACCGCCCTGCTCGACGGCGACGCTGACGCGGTCGGCGTCGGCGTCCAGCGCGTTCTCGACGAGTTCCTTGACGACGCTCGCGGGCCGCTCGACGACCTCCCCTGCCGCGATGCGCTCGACGGTCGCCGAATCGAGCTGTCGGATCTCGGTGTCTGTCCCCTCGCTCATTGTCCGATCGTATGGCGGGAGCGCCTTGAGCCTGCGGGCTCCGGTGTGGGCGGTGTCTGGTACTGCCGGCTGTAACTTCGTGAAGATCTTCGCCACCTCGGGGTGGCGAAATCGTTCACAGATGTACAGCCGGTAGTATGAGTATCACGTCGCCTCCGCCGGGAACAGGTTGATAACGCCGTATCGAGTACGCTCTCGTGTGCCAGCAGGATTCGATCCATCCGACGTGCCACTGTACGAGGACCAGCAGGCGCGCGACGACGCCTACTACGAGGCCGAGGCCGAATCGACGCCCTTCTTCGCCGTCGAGCGCTACGAGGAGGGGTACGCGATCACCTACGATCTCCTGCCGGCGGGCTACGAACTCTCCGAGCCGATGCGCAAGGAACTCAACGAGCGCGTGACCCGCAAAGTCGAAGATGTCGTCGGCGACGAGGCGCTCGCGACCGTCGAGGTGAGCCGCTCGATCGGCGCGTCGCTCGGCAACGTCTCCTTCTTCCAGCAAGAGGCGACGGCCCGCGACGTGGCCGCGGTGATCTCTCGGCTCGTCCTCGCCGAGGAAAACTGGGTCGAGGCCGACGGGCCGGGCGACCTGCCCCCGACGGAGATCCAGAAGAACTGATCCCGTCGCGGGCGGTCGCCCTCAGACTGCGAGCGCCTGCCAGCCGACGTACAGCCCCGCGAGGACGAAGGCCGCGCCGATCGCCCGGATCAGCGAGTGGTACCGGCTCCCCGCACGCTCGCTCGATCCGTACTCGCCGCGACGGTCCTGTGGGCTGCGTCCGGCGCTGTAGGCGGTCCGGACGGCTCCCGGCGCGGCCAGGAAGACGAGCCCCAGGCCGACGCCGAGGACGGCCGCCAGGACGGTGCGAGTGTCCATCTCAGTTGCGGAGCCGCTCGATGCGCTTCTCGACGGGCGGGTGCGAGGCAAAGAGCGTGGCCAGCAGGCCGCGCTCCTCGCCGAAGATACACAGCGCGCTGACCTGCTCGTCGATCGCGGAGTCCTGGGCGCGCTCGCTCCCACGCGAGATCTTCTCCAGTGCGCTGGCCAGTGGCTCGCCCCCGACCTCCGCTGCGGCGTCGCTGTCGGCGACGTACTCCCGGTACCGGGAGATCGCCAGCACGAACACCATCACGATCAGCTGGACGATCTGGCCGACGACGATCGCCAGGAAGAAGTCGGCCAGGTCGTTGTCGCCGGTCAGCAGGACGATCCACTGGGCGGCAATGGAGACGATCGAAGCGATTCCCTGGCCCAGCACCATCATCACTACGTCGCGGTTGCGGATGTGAGCCAGCTCGTGGGCGAGGACGCCCTCGACCTCGTCTGCGTCGAGGAGCTGGAGCAGTTCCTCGCTGACGACGACCGTCCCGGCACCCTTGCGGCCGACGGCGAAGGCGTTGGGCACGCCCATCCGCGCGACCATCAGCCGCGGTTTCTCGATGCCCATGTCCGTCGAAAGGTACTCGACTTGCTTGTGGATCTGGGGGAAGCGGTCCTCTGGCAGGTCTTCCGCGCCGACGCTGCGCAGGGCCGCCCACTTACCGATCTTGTACTGGACGCCGACGAAGAGGACGCTCCCGACGAGGATCAGCGGGAGCGCGCGCTCGCCGAACAGCCCCATCAGCACTACCGCGGCGACCGCGTAGAAGCCAAACAGCAGCGACCCCACGAACGCCATCCGGGCTTTCAGTCCGACGTGTCTCATACACGCCCCTCTCTGGTCGCCACTTGAGAACCTTCTGGCCTGTGCGCCCGAGAGGCTATACTGTTGGAGAGACAACAACTCGGCATGGTGCTCGACGTTCCCACGCCCGACCCCCCGTCGTTGCGCGGTCCCCAGACCAGAGGCGACTACGAGGCGATCGACAACGAGATCGTCGACACGAGCGACGACTACCGTCGACAGGAGGTCGAGGGGTTCCTCCGGGCCGGTGCCTGGCAGGACGCCTTCGAAGAGTGGACGACCAGCGCCGGGCTCTCGACCGCGGAGTTCGCGGTCGTCGAACGGCTCGATCTGATCGAGGCCTTCGACTTCTACTGGGACCCCGCCAGCGACGAGGTCGGGTACCGCGCCCCCGAACTGCCCGACGACGCCGCCGACGAGTTCGCCCTCGACGATCCCGACGGG
Source organism: Halomicrobium sp. IBSBa (assembly GCF_017612575.1). Classification (NCBI taxonomy): domain Archaea; kingdom Methanobacteriati; phylum Methanobacteriota; class Halobacteria; order Halobacteriales; family Haloarculaceae; genus Halomicrobium; species Halomicrobium sp. IBSBa. The sequence goes on along the minus strand of NZ_JADPQC010000001.1, from coordinate 1,165,018 downwards.
ATCGACATGGCGCTCGATTCGCTGGGGCGGATCGTCTCCGAGGTCCTGGAGAACGACTACGTGCTCCGGGACGACGACTTCGGCTTCTTCGACGACGAGGACGTGGCCTACGGCGACCGCGAGGAGTGACGGCTCTCGGAATCTGAGAGCGGTTTTCACCCGTTGGGAACACGCGTCCTCTTATATCCCGTATCAACGCCAACACGTACATGTGAGGGAGAGATTATGGCAACCAACACGGCAAACCCCCTGGCGACGAACTTCGAGCTCGAGTTAGACGGGCCGCTGACGAGCTACTGGCTGGCCCTGCTGCGGGTCATCACGGGCTGGTGGTTCTTCCACGCGGGCGTGACGAAGCTCATCGAGGACGGGCTGGCCTACAGCTACGGCCCGATGTACATGCAGGAGATGACGGGCACGGCCCTGGGGCCGATCCCGGTCTGGATGGGGAACAACCTGGCGTGGTTGATCGCGCCGGGCGTTCCGCTGTTCGAGACGCTGATCGGGCTGGCGCTGATGGCGGGCCTGCTGACGCGGCTGGCGTCCATCGGCGGGGTCATCTTCATGACCCTGTTCTGGATCGGCAACGCCGGGTTCGGGCACGGACTGGTCAACAGCGACCTGATGGGGTTGCTGTTGTTCGTGACCGTGCTCGTGCTGGGTGCCGGCCGGTACTACGGGCTCGACGCCATCGTCGAGCAGACGAAGCTGGTCAAACGCCACCCGAAACTACGCTACATCCTCGGCTAACGAGGTGACTCACAATGACTGACACCACAACGACCGTCGACCGTATCGCGCTGGGACTGAGCGGTGCCCTGTTCGTGCTGGGCATCGTCGTCATGGGCGTGCTGGAACTGCTGGCAGGCAAACCCTACAGTCCGGTCCCGCTGACTAACGACGCCGGCGAGGTGATCGCGACGCCGCTGATCGACCCGACGCTGCGAACAGGGATCGTCATCGCCGCGCTGCTCGTGCTGGCCGTCTGGGGAGCCTACAAGCTCGTCACGCCCATGGCCACCGACGCCGCCGACCGCGCCGAGATGACCGCCGACTGAGACTACCGGCTGTACATCTGTGACCGATTTCGCCACCCCGAGGTGGCGAAGCTCGTCACGAAGGTACCGCCGGCAGTATGAGAACGAACCCACTCCAGCCCGCTCGACTCGCTGCCCCGTCGCGGGACTGTTTCGACGATTTTCGCGACCGTCTCTGTCGCGCTGACTGTCACTGCCTGGCGACGCTCGTCACTCCGAGATCGCGAGACGTGTCCCAGGCACACAGCCGACAGTGTCCGGAGCCGTCGAGCAGCCGGACGCCGAGCCGTCGGGGCGTGTCGAGTTCTTCGACTTTCGAGATGACCCGGTCGATGTCGTACTGGACGCGGCGGAGTTCGACGCTGTCGTCGTCGGCGTAGGCCGCCCGCGGATCTCCGTCTCGTGGCTGGCCGACGCTCCCCGGATTGACGATCAGAGGTCGAATGAGGTGTGATAGCAAACACCGATCGACCCGAACTGTTAGGTCCCTCGCCCGGCGCTATGGACCATGGCTCGGTACGTCATCTCCGATCACCACTTCGGGCACTCGAACATCATCGAGTACTGTGATCGGCCGTTCACGTCGGTCGGCGAGATGGACAGCGCGCTGCTCGATCGCCACTACGAGACGGTCGATCCCGACGACCTGCTCGTCCACCTCGGCGACGTTGCTATGGACATGCGGGACGGCCAGGAGACGATCGAGTACTTCCAACAGCTGGGCGGGGATCTCCTGTTGCAGGGCAACCACGACGTGGGGCTCGATCCCGCGGCGGCTCCGTTCCCGGTGCTCGACTCGTGTGTCCTCGAACACGGCGACTACCGATTCTACTGCACGCACCGCCCGGAGGACGTGCCCGACGACTGGGACGACTGGGTGATCCACGGGCACATCCACAACAACGACCCGGAGACGTACCCGTTCGTGGCTCCCCGAGCCCAGCGGGTCAACGTGAGCTGTGAGCTGCTGGGGTTTCGTCCGATCGCGCTGGAGACGCTGACGGGAGTGCTGGACGCCGCGACGACCAGCCTCCGGGACGTGGCGGCAGCGACGGCGCTGGTCGAGGAGTGATTCCCAGCGACTGAGAGCGCAGTCCCCTCCTTTTGACTGGGGACGACAGAGAGTCAGCCATGGACCAGACAGACCGCGTCTGCCGGTACTGGGACGCAGGCGAGTGCGAGGGGACGCGACACTGCCCGCCGCGGTGTCCACGGTTCGTCGATCGGGAGGGATCGTCTTGGGTGATCCGCCCGGCGGCCGACGGCGACCGCGAGCCCCTCGTCGCGATGTACGACGACTTCGCGCCGGGACAGGCGGCACAGGGATTGCCGCCACGGACGCGCTCGCGGATCGCCGACTGGCTCGACGGACTGCTCGACGAGGGCTGTAACTTCGTCGTGGCCGGCGAGACCGGTCTCGTCGGCCACGCGCTGTACACGCCGACCGACGACGCCGAGCCGGAGTTCGCCGTCTTCGTTCACCAGGACTACCAGGGACGGGGCATCGGGACCGAACTGAGCAAGCACGTCGTCGCGGCGGCGGCCGTCGCCGATCGCGAGGCGCTCACGCTGATCGTCGATCCGGACAACCGCACGGCCCGCCGGCTCTACGAGAAACTGGGCTTCGAGGTGGTCGAGGAGTTGCCATACGAGGAACGGGGCCGCAGGACGGCGATCTTCCGGCTCCGTCGACCACTGGACGGCCAGGACGGCATCGAGTACCAGCACGTCCCGATCGTGGGGACGAAACCACGCGGTCGCCGATAGGTGATCGCTGGTCGCGTCACCCGTCGTCCAGTTGCGCTTGCCACTCCTGGACCGTCGCCATCAGCTCGACCGGCGGCGTCTCGTTGACGTCGAGTTCGCTCAGCTCCTCGACGACGGCCTCGGTCTCGGGGTCGAGTCCCGCGTCCGACGCCTCGGCCGCCGTTCCACCGTCGGCGGTGGCCGGCTCGCTCTCGTCGGCGCGTTTGAACCCGCCCGCGTTCACGTCGAAGACGGTCTGGACGGGCTCGGACGACCCGCTGCCTTTCGCCTCGATGGCCTTCTCTTCGCGCAGGCGATCGAGCACCGTCCGAGAGCGGTCGACGACGGGCTCTGGGACGCCCGCCAGGTCGGCGACGTGGATCCCGTAAGAGCGGTCGGTCGGCCCGTCTCGCACCGTCCGGAGGAAGGTCACGTCACCGTCGGACTCGTCTGCGGTGTGTGACTCAGCCCCACTGGCAGTCGGGGGTTCACCGGCGACGGCGACGTGGACGTTGTGGACGCGGTCGAGGTGGTCGGCAAGCGTCGTCAGCTCGTGGTAGTGCGTCGCAAAGAGGGTCTTCGCCCGGACCTCGTTGTGCAGGTACTCGGTGGCCGCCCAGGCGATCGAGATGCCGTCGTAGGTCGCGGTGCCCCGGCCCACCTCGTCGAGTATCACCAGCGAGTCGTCGGTCGCGGAGTGGAGGATGTTGCTGAGTTCCTGCATCTCGACCATGAACGTCGACCGGCCCTGGGCGAGTTCGTCCAGCGCGCCGACGCGGGTGTAGATCCCGTCGACCAGTCCGAGCGTCGCCGTCCGGGCCGGGACGAAACTGCCGATCTGTGCCAGCAGCGTGATCAGCGCCGCCTGGCGCATGTAGGTGGACTTGCCGCTCATGTTGGGGCCGGTGACGATCAGGAACTGGCGCTGGTCGTTCGCGTGTCCGCTGGCACGCTCCCGGTTCGGCGGCGAAGCCGCCCCGTCCATCCGGAGGTCGTTGGGGACGAACTCGGTCGTCTGCTCGACGACGGGGTGTCGGCCGGCTTCCACGTCGAGTTCGCGCCCGTCGGTGAGTTCGGGGCGCGCCCAGTCGTTGCGGACGGCGTGGATCGCGAGCGACGCGAGGGCGTCCAGTTCTGCCAGCACGCGGCCCACGTCCTGTAGCAGCGTGGCGTCCTCGGCGACTCGCTCCCGCAGGTCGCCGAACAGCTCGTACTCCAGCTCGTGGCGCTGTTCTTCGAGCCGGAACACCTCGCGTTCCTTCTGCTGGAGTTCGTCGGTCGTGAACCGCTCTGAGTTTTTCAGCGTCTTGATGCCCTCGTAGCCCTCGGGGACCTCGTCGGCCTCGCTCTTGCCGACCTGGATGTAGTAGCCGTCGGTCTTGTTGCGGTCGACCGAGAGGTGCGTGATCCCGGTCCGCTCTTTCTCGCGGTCGGCCAGCGTGTCGAGCCACTCCAGGACCGACTCGTGGCGCTCGATCACCTCGTCCAGTTCCTCGTCGTACCCCTGCTCGAAGAGGCCACCCTGTCGGACCGTCCCCGGTGGATCCGCCACCAGTGCGGCGTCGAGTTCGCTCGCCAGGTCGGCGGCGGCATCGCGGTCGAGCCGATCGAGGGCGTCGGCCAGCGGCGAGTCGGCCAGTCGGTCGTCCTCGTCGATCACGTCCTCGACCGTCGCCAGCAGCCCGAGCGTCTCGGCGACGGCCCGCAGATCGCGGGCGTCGGCACTGCCCGAGACGGCCCGTGAGGCCAGCCGTTCGAGGTCGTAGGCGTCGGCAAGCGTCTCACACAGCCGTTCGCGGGCCATCGCTGCCTCGGTCAGCGCGGCGATACAGGACTGGCGGCGCGTCAGCTCGGCGCGATCTCTGCGTGGCCGCTGGAGCCACTCCCGGAGCAGGCGCGCGCCGGCAGCTGTCGTCGTGTGATCGATCGTGTCGAACAGCGAGCCGTCGGTCCCGCCTTGCATCGTCTCGGTCAGTTCGAGATTGCGCTGGGTCGTCGCGTCCAGATTGACGTGGTCGGTCGCGCCGTAGGACTGCAGGCGCGTGATCGAGGCCAGCGTCCCGACGCCGGTGTCCTCGACGTAGGACAGGACGGCACCGGCGGCACAGATCGCGGCGTCGTCGTCGGCGATACCGACGCTGTCGACGGTCTCGGGGCCGAAGTGGTCGCGAACGCGGTGGCGCGCTCGTCCGGGCGCGAACGACTCCTCGGTGTGGACCGTCAGCGCCGCGTCGGTCCGCTCGCGCAGGCGATCGAGGAAGTCGTCGTCGCCACGCAGGTCGGGGCCGGGCAACACCTCCGCGGGGTCGAACTTGTACAGCTCCGTCTGAATCCGCGTGCGAGCGTCCGGGCCGTCGAGCTGGGTCACGTGGAACTGGCCGGTGGTCACGTCGGCCACGGCCAGCCCGTAGCTCCCGTCGGCTCCGCCCGCCGAGTCCGCCGAGTCGCCGTCGGTACCGACGACGGCAGCGAGGTACTGGGCGGCGTCGTCGGTCGTCTCCAGGTGGGTTCCCGGCGTCACGACGCGCGTGATCTCGCGGGCGTGTCCGTCCGCCGTCTCGTGCTGGTCGGCGACGGCGACCCGGTAGCCCCGTTCGACCAGCGCGGAGACGTAGGGTGTCAGGTCGTCGACCGGCACGCCCGCCATCGGGTACGAAGAGCCGTGGGAGGACTTCTGACTTACCTTCAGGTCGAGCTCGTCGGCGACGATCTCGGCGTCCTCGTCGAAGAACTCGTAGAAGTCGCCACACTGCATCGCCAGCAGATCCGCGTCACTGTCCGCCTTCAGCGAGAGGAACTCGCCGACGATACCCGTCGCCTCTGTCATACCCGCCCCTGGGAGCGACGGGTGCCTAAGGGTTGTGGGTCGTCGATTGGTCCGTGTTCCCACGGGTCAGCTATTTGTCGGGTGGTGTGCAACAAGTGGTAAATGGGCGAGGTGACGCGTGGTGCCGTCGCGGTGCTGGTCGTGGTGGTGCTCTCGGGGAGCATCGCCCCCGCGGTCACCGTCACCGACTCCGCTGCCGCCGAGACGACCGTCGACACCGACGTGCCGGCGTCGGCGGACCAGTCGGGTTCGCCGTCCCGGCAGCTGTCTGCCGGCGTCAACCAGTTCGGTCTCGGCGTGGGCGACACCGCCGGTAGCGACACCGGCCAGCAGGACGACGGGACGCTGGGACTCACCCAGCGGTTCCACCGCTTGCCCGAGCGTCCCGGCACGGTTCGGGTCCGACTGGCCTACAGCGTTCCGGCACGTGTCGTCTCCATGCGGGCCGCGCTTCCCGACGGAGCCACTTTCGTCTCCCAGCGGGGATTCGTCCGCGACAACGAGACCCACTTTCGCTGGCGTGGCACGACACAGCAGCCGACGCTGACCTACGACTACCGGATCAACGAGACCATCGACCGGAGGGGGCCACACGGGACCGACGGCCGCGCGCTGTACGCCGGCACGGGCCAGTGGGCGCTGTTCGAACGCCCGCCGACGCCGACCTACTGGGAGGCGACTGGCGGGACGCCGATCGTGTTCGACCGCGGCTCGTCGACGGCTGGTCCCGGCGCGGCCGGGGAGTGGCTCGTCTACCTCGGCGAGCACGAACTGCACGAGCGGACCGCCCACGGCCAGCGGTTCCGGCTGGTCGTCCCGGCGGCCGCGACGCTGTCGGAGTCACCGTCGGCGATCCTCGACGCACTGGCAAACAGCTCCGACGCGTTGCGCGTCGGCGATCGCGACGAGACGGTGTTTCTGATCGCCGCGCCCACGGGACCCGTCGAGTGGGGCGTCCGGGGCGTCCAGACCGGGGACACCGACGCCTGGGTCCGGGACACGGAGCCGCTCGACCAGCCGGACAACGCCTGGCTCCACGAGTACGTCCACACCCGGCAGGCGTTCACGCCCACGAGTCGGACGGCCTGGTTCACGGAGGCGTCGGCGTCGTACTACGCGTCGTTGCTCTCGCTCGAACAGGAGTCCGTGGCGTTCGAGGCGTTCCGTGACCGACTGGCCCGCGGGACGCATCCGGTCTACGACGGGGTCGTGCTCTCGAACGTCTCGACCTGGGAGGGCGCGCCCGACTACGACAGGGGCTCGCTCGTGGCCGGCGAACTGGACCGTCGCCTGCGCGTCGCGACCGACCGCGAGCGGACCCTCCAGGACGTGTTCCGGGAGATGAACGGCCAGCAACAGCCGGTGTCACAGCTCGACTTCCTCGAACTGCTGGCGACGACCGGGGGAACGTCCGTGCTGGACGAGGGCCAGAGCTACACCGAGACCACGGCGTCGGTCGAGACCTGGAACCGGACGACCCACGCCGCCGTCTTCGGCCAGCTCCCGGCACGGGTCGGATACGAGCTGCCGCCGGCCGGCGACGCCGAGGGCTACCGGATCACCGGCCCCTACCGAAACGAGACGGTCGCGGACGACTCGATCCAGCTGGTGACCGGCGAGCGCCTGACCGTCGACACCCTCGTCAGCAACGCCGGTGGCACTGCGGGCGTGTACAACGTCTCGATGCGGGTCAACGGGACGGTCGTCGACGAGACGAGCGGACAAATCGAGGCCGGGGAATCGACGACGGCTCCGCTGTCCCACCGGTTCCCGACGCCGGGCACCTACCACGTGGTCGTCGACGGCGAGCGGCTCAACGTCACCGTCCAGCGACCGGTGAGGGCCAACGTCGTCAGCCTCGACGTCGAGCCCACGACTGCCCAGCAGGGCGACACCGTCGTCCTGACCGCGACGCTGTACAACGGCGAGCCGCGCCCGGGCGAGGCGACCGTCGTGTTCACCCGCGACTCAGAGGAGGTCGGTCGCCGGCACGTGACGATGCCGGCCTACAACAGGACCTCCATCGAGCGGGAGATCTCGCTCCCCCGTCCGGGCGCGGTGTCGCTCGGTGCCGGCACCGTCCCCTCCGTCGAGGTGATGGTCCGACCGAACCGCGTGCGGACGATGACCGCCACCGAGACGCCGACGCCGACGGCGACCAGCCGCGGTGACGGGGCGGGACCCGGCGTCGTCGCTCTCGTCGTGGCTCTGTCCGTGCTGTGGGTCGCTCTCCGCTACCGGCGGTAGCTACGGGCTCACGCCTCGACGCTGGCGACGAGGGTCTGGACGCGGTCGAGCAGCTGGGTCGCCTCCGGCGCGAGGACGACGAGCCGGTCGTCGTGGCGGTCGACGATCGCCGCGGGCGTCGTCTCACAGTCCGCGAACGCCGCTTGCACGCGCGCCTCGGTCTCGCCGTTCTCGACGGTCGCCGTCGCCCCGTCGAGCGTCCCCAGCGCGTCGACGAGCGGTGACGCGGCCGTACACGACAGCGCGAACCTGACCGCTGGATCGTGCTCCCGGCAGGCGAGGATCGTCTCTGCGAGCGGCGTCGGGACGCCGAAACGGACGCCGCGGTTGGAGCGGATTCCGTCTCGGGTCAGCCCGATACCGCCCTCGACGGCCGCCACCTCTGCCGGGGATTCGGCGTATGGCGTCGCCCCCGCGACGTTGGCGATGCCGTGTGGGACCAGCGCGGTCGCGTTCGCGTCACTCAGTCCCGCGACGACGGCCTCGACGGCTTCGACGGTCTCGTTGCGCGCGGCCTCGTTGCGGCTCTCGACGGTGTGGTGGACGGCACCCGCCCCCTCGCCCACGTCGACGTTGTACCGGACTGCGCGGGCGAGCAGGGCGATCCCCTCGCCGACGGCGGTCTCCGTGTCGTCGCCGTGTGCCAGCCGCGTCGCGACCGCGCTGGAGAGCGTACAGCCCGACCCGTGGGTCGCCGCCGTGTCGATCCGATCGTGTCGGTAGGTGTGGACCGTCTCGTCGGTCACGAGCGTGTCGACGACGGCGTCGCCGGGGACGTGCCCGCCCTTGACCAGGGCCGCGTCGGCACCCATCGCCACGAGCGCCTCGCCCGCGCGCCGCGCCGCGTCGGCGTCGGTCACTTCGATGTCGGTCAACACCTCGGCCTCGTCGGCGTTTGGCGTCACGACCGCCGCCTCCGCGATCAGGTCCTCGTAGGCGGCCTCTGCCTCTGGGTCGAGCAGTCGGTCGCCGCTGGCGGCGACCATGACGGGGTCGACGACCAGCGCGGGCAAGGCCGCGGCGTACTCGGTCACCGTCTCGACGACCGCGCTCGTCGACAACATGCCCGTCTTGACCGCCGCCACGTCGAAGTCCTCGACGACGGCGTCGATCTGTGCGTCGACCGTCGCCGGGTCGAGCGTGGTCACGTCTCGGACGCCCTGCGTGTTCTGTGCGGTGACGCCGGTGATCGCCGTCGTCGCGAACGCGCCGCCCGCTTCGATCGTCTTCGTGTCCGCCTGGATCCCCGCACCGCCGCCGCTGTCGCTGCCGGCGATCGACAGGACGACCGGTGGCGTGACGGGTGCGGCCTCTCGTGTCATGTGTGACGACAGGGCGACCCCGCCCTAATGGATGGTGATCCTGATCTCGCTGTGAATCGCCGCGAAATTAATAATATTTATGATATGTGGTCGTGTACGTCTGCCAACCCGGGTCGCCGGGTGGCATGGGACGATGACACGCACAGTCGATCGAACAGGTGGGGAACAGAGCGACAAGTACGGGACGTTCGTGACGGGCGACGGGAACTTCGTGGTCTACGACCGCGAGAATCCGGACGCCTGGATCCAGTCGGACTTCGCACTGGACCTGAGTGGGCAGTAGCCGTTGATCGCACGCGTCCACGGCGTGCGCGGCTTTTTTGAAGTCTCTCCGACAGCACCGAGTCCTAGTATGGTATTACTATTCCTTATCGCACTCGGGAAAGGCTTATGTCCACCATTCCATTGTGAACTGGTACCGTATTCCAATCGATGACCGAACCAGACACTCCCTCCGACGTGGCAACCGACGACGAACCCAGCGCCGACGAACAGTTCGGTGCGTTCACGACCGACGACGGCGACACCATCGTCTACGATCGGACCAACTCGGCGGCCTGGATCCAGTCGGACTACGCCGTCGAGGTGGGCGAGGACACCTCCTCGGCTTGATACCGCGGACACACGACCGGCCAACGCTCTTCCGTCCGGACTGCAAAACGTGGTTAAGATGACCGACACCGACGCCGCTGACCGGCCGGAGTCGACAGCGACCGACGAGATCGTGGTCTACTCCGACTACGTCTGTCCGTTCTGTTATCTCGGTCGCGAATCGCTCAGACAGTTCCAGGCGGACCGCGACGAGCAGTTGCGGATCGACTGGCGGCCGTTCGACCTGCGCCACAACAAACGAAACCCCGACGGCTCGATCGACCACTCCGTCGACGACAGCAAAGACGACGACTACTACGAGCAGGCAAAGGAGAACGTCCGCCGCCTGCAAGCGGAGTACGACGTCGAGATGAGCCTCGAGCTGGCCAGCGAGGTGGACTCGCTGTCTGCCCAGATCGTTTCCTACCACGTCAAGACGACGGCCGACTACGAGACGTGGCTCGACTTCGACACGAGCATCTTCACGGCGCTGTGGCAGGAGGAACGCGACATCGGCGATCCGGACGTGCTGGCAGCCCTCGCAGAACGCGTGGGTCTGGACGGTGACGAGATCCGCGCCGCGCTCGACGACGAGACCCTCCGCGAGGAGGTCACCACGCGCTTTACCGAGGCCCAGCGCGAGGGAATCACCGGCGTCCCGACGTTCGTCTCCGACGGCTACGCCGCCCGCGGTGCGGTCCCCCCGGAACAGCTCGAACGGCTCGTCGACGGGACCTGATCGCGCTCGCTGTCGACTCTTTGCTCCCCGCGCGTCATACTGCCGGCAGTATCACTCGGTTTCGGTGACGAACGCGCGCACGTCTTCGACCGGGACGAACCCGTCTTCTAGCGTCTCGACGAGTTCGCCGTCGACGAACAGCAACAGCTTCGGCACCGACCGCACGTCGTACTCGTCGACGAGGACGGGATCGTCGCGGGGATTCATCGTCGCGACCGTCGCGTCGGTCCCCTTCGCGACCGCGTCGAGTACCGGGGCCATCGCCTCGCACAGCGAACAGCCCTTCGTGTGAAACTCCACGAGCAGTCGCTCCTCGCTGGCGATCAGGTCGTCGAGCGCCGGCTTCGAGTCGAGCAGGTGGGGCCGGGGCTGTGTTTCCGTGGCCATGCCAGTCTTTGGTCGCCCAGACGAATACGGTTGTCCCTGGCGGCTCTCACTGCCGTCGTCTCGTACTGACACCTCACTCCGCGACGATGTTCGCCGCGGGGCGGCCACTCGGTCCCAGATGGCTGTCGACGGTGTCAGAACAGCCCCTGGCTCGCGAGGATATACAGCGCGATCGAGATCAATACGAACAGTCCCGCGACGAACAGCTTCAGCGTTCGCGTGCTGAACGTCGACGTGACGTAGGGCGCGATCTGGCCGCCGGTGACCGTCGCCGGGACGGTGAAGACGACCATGTTCCAGGGTGTCGACGCGAGGTCCATCTGGTGGGCTCCGACGAGGCCGCCGCCGAAGACGTGAGTCAGCGAGGCGGCGACCGCCGTGATGGCGACGATGATGTGGTTGGTGCCGATGGCGACGCGGACGGGAATCTTCGAGCGCAGCATCGAGACGATCCCGATCTCGCCGATGCCGAAGCCGGCGACACCCTGGAAGACGCCGCCGAAGCCGTACGTGCCGAACCGCTCGGCGTAGCCCGATCGATCGTAGCGGTAGGTCGTTCCGCTGCGGTCGACACGGGTGACCTGTCCGTCACCGTCGGTACTCACACCCGCGTGGCCCAGCTTGTCGGCGTCGTCTGGCAGGTCGCTGCCGCCGTCCGCCGCAGCGGTCTCGACGCTGTCTCCCGTGTGGCCGTGCGAGAGGTCGAGCTGGAAGAGGAGGTACGCCGACAGCGTCAATACGACTCCCAGCATGAGCTGGAAGACCGGCTCCGGGAGGAAGAAAGAGAGGAACGCGCCGCCGACCACCAGCGGGAGCGCCCCACCGACGATGGCCGTTCCGACTCGCCGATCCACGAGGCCGTGAGCGACGAACGCGACGGCGGAACTGGACAGGCCGAACGATTCGCTGATGAGCCCGACTTTGACGATCGTCGCGGCGTCGAGTGGCGACGCGACCAGCGGGAAGAGAAAGATCAGGAACGGGACGAAAAGCGCCGCGCCGCTGATCCCCACCGTGTTGACGATCGTCGCGCCCAGCAGGAAGCAGGGGAACAGCCACCAGTACTCCAGCCAGTAGCCGCTCCCGCCGGCCCCGTCGGTCGGCGCGAACAGGTACACCAACGCGACGAACACTACTGGTGCGGTAAACACGAAGAAGTGTTGATTCTTGAGAAAGCCGGACACGAGTCGTGCGTACGGTGAATCCGACGCGGACGGAGTCGAAGTCACGTGCAGGTGGCCCTACGTGTGGGAAACTCCGGTAAAAAACTGAATGTCGAACCTCGCTTTGGTGGCTGTTTGCACTCCACTAGTGCCCCGACTGGCGACGCCGGTGTCGACCTCGTCGCCGAACCACCGCTCTAGCTCCCCCTCTGCCCACAGCCGTCCCGCCGACCCGCAGTATATTTGGGCGGGCAGGGCTTCCCTCCCGGATATGGACGCGGCGCTGGGACCTCCCGAGAAGATGGCCGAGCGGGCCGACGAGCTGACGCCGATGATGCGCCAGTACTACGAGCTCTGTCGGGCCTACGACGACTCGCTGGTCCTGTTTCAGGTGGGTGACTTCTACGAGGCCTTCTGCGGTGCCGCCGAGCGAGTCGCCCGGCTCTGTGAGATCACGCTGACCAAGCGCGAGGACTCGACCGGGCAGTACGCGATGGCCGGGGTCCCCATCGACAACGCCGAAAGCTACGTCGAGACGCTGCTTGACGCCGGCTACCGCGTCGCCATCGCGGACCAGGTCGAAGACCCCGACGCGGTCAGTGGCGTCGTCGACCGGGCGGTGACGCGGATCATCACGCCGGGAACCCTGACCGAGGACGAGCTGCTTGACTCCCCGGACAACAACTACGTCGCCGCGCTGACGGCCGACGGCCGCCGCTACGGGCTGGCGCTGCTCGACGTGTCGACGGGCGACTTCTACGCGACCAGCGCCGACGCCGTCGACGCCGTCGCCGACGAAGTGGGCCGCTTCGCACCCGCAGAGGCGATCGTCGGCCCCGGCGTCGACGTGGACGAGGATCGGGTCTTCGACACCGCGGCGATGGTGACGCCGTACGACGAGTCGGTGTTCGCCTTCGCGGACGCCGCCGACCGGGTGCGGACGTACTTCGGCGATCCGGACGCGCTGCTGGCCGACGATCTGGAGGTGCGAGCCTGCGGCGCGCTGCTCGAGTACGCCGAGTACACCCGCGGGGGCGGTGCGGGCACGAGCGACGAAATCGCAGACGACGGCGGCGGACAGCTGACGTATCTCACACACCTCACGCGCTACGATCCCCGCGAGTACATGCTGCTGGACGCGGTCGCGCTCGACAGCCTCGAACTGTTCGAGCGCCGGGCGGTGCGGGGCCACGAGGGGCGCACGCTGGTCGACACCGTCGACGAGACCGCCTGCGCGCTCGGCCGGCGACGGCTGGGCGACTGGCTGCGCCGCCCGCTGCTGGACGCCGACCGGATCGAGCGCCGTCACGAGGCGGTCGCCGAGCTGGTCGAGGGACTCCAGCGTCGCGAACGTCTCCACGAACTGCTCACGGCGGTGTACGACCTCGAACGACTGATCTCGCGCGTCTCTCGCGGCCGGGCGAACGCGCGAGACCTGCGCTCGCTCGCCGCCACGCTGGCCGTCGTGCCGGACGTGCGCGAGCAGCTGGCAGACGCCGACAGCGCCCTGCTCGCGGACCTCTACGAGGGGCTGGACCCGCTGACGGACGTGCGCGAGGAGATCGAGGCGGCGATCTGTCCGGACCCGCCACAGGAAGTCACCGAGGGCGACGTGATCCGCGAGGGGTACGACGACGACCTCGACGCGCTGCGCGAGACCGAGCAGTCGGGCAAGCGGTGGATCGACGACCTGGAGATCAACGAGCGCGAACGCACCGGGATCGACTCGCTGAAGGTCGGGCACAACTCCGTCCACGGCTACTACATCGAGGTGACCGACCCCAACCTCGACAGCGTCCCCGACGACTACGAGCGCCGCCAGACGCTGAAAAACTCGGAGCGCTTCGTCACGCCCGAGCTCAAGGAGCGCGAAGAGGAGATCGTCCGCGCCGAGACGGCCGCCGACGACCTCGAATACGAACTGTTCTGCGAGGTCCGGGCGGCGATCGCGGCCGAGGCCGAGCGCGTGCAGGCGCTGGCCGACCGCCTGGCGACGCTGGACGTGCTCGTGGCCTTCGGCGAGGTGGCGGCGACCCACGACTACTGCCGACCCAGCGTCGGCGGGGACGCCATCGACGTGACGGCCGGCCGCCACCCCGTCGTCGAGCGCGCCGAAGAGTCGTTCGTTCCCAACGACGCCCGCCTCACTCCGGACGCGTTTTTCACGATCCTCACCGGCCCCAACATGAGCGGCAAGTCCACCTACATGCGCCAGATCGCGCTCCTCTGCGTGCTGGCACAGGCCGGGAGCTTCGTCCCCGCCCGCGAGGCGAGCCTGCCGATCGTCGACCGGGTGTTCACCCGCGTCGGCGCGAGCGACGACATCGCTGGCGGGCGCTCGACGTTCATGATCGAGATGACCGAACTCGCAGACATCCTGCAGGGCGCGACCAGCGACTCGCTGATCCTGCTGGACGAGGTCGGCCGCGGGACCTCGACGGCCGACGGGCTCGCCATCGCCCGCGCCGTCACCGAACACGTCCACGACGAAATCGGGGCCTACACGCTCTTTGCCACCCACCACCACGAGCTGACGGCCGTCGCCGACGAACTGCCCGGCGTCCACAACCGCCACTTCGAGACGCGCCACGACGGCGACGATGTCGTCTTCGAGCACAGCGTCGCCCCCGGCGCGGCCGCGGCGTCCTACGGGATCGAGGTCGCGGCTCTGGCTGGCGTGCCCGATTCGGTGGTCGAGCGATCCCGGACGTTGTTGGGAAGCGAGGGCGAACGGAGTGAGCCCTCGGAACGAGCGAGCGGGGAGGGACGACCCGTGAGCAGCGAGGACGAACGGAGTGAGCCCTCGAAGACGGGAGCGGGAGCAGCGCGACACGCGGGCAGCGAGGGCGCACGAAGTGGGCCCTCGGACGCCGAAAACGGCGCGGCGACCCAGCCGTCGGCCCCGGCGAGCGAACCGCCGTCGGCGTCGACCGACGGCCACGCCGCAGTCGAGGCGGCGACCGGTGACGAGAGCAGACCCGACGCCGATCCGCTCCGCGAGCGGCTGGCACGGCTGGACGTGGCGACGATGACGCCCATCGAGGCGATGAACGCGCTCGCCCGACTCCAGGACGACATCGCGGACTGATACTGCCGGGGCGGACTGTCTCGTGTTCGTGCCGCCCGAACCCGGAGACGACGACCCGGTGGTACGTATCGATATATAGGGCTCTATTGGGATCGTATCGATACGTACCGCACCGAAACGAACATACCGTCAAGTACCGCTATTATAAACGAGTTTAGTAATCCTCCGTCCGGTTTCTGGTGATGACACGCGAGTCAGCGCGACTGTCTGATCTGGTATCACGGCGGAAATTCGTCGCGGCGGCGGGCTCGGCTGGGGCCGCCGCTGTGGCAGGGTGCAGCGAGAGTGGAGGCAGTGGCGACGGCGACAGCGCCGACGGAGACACCGGCGGCGAGGAGTCGAGCGGTGACGGCTCGAACTCCATGGACTCCGACGGCTCGGACAGCGGCGGCGGTGGCGGGATGGACACGAGCGTTCTGACTGGTGACGGTTCCTCGACGGTGTTCCCGATCACGAACACCGCGGCGAGCTACTGGAACTCCAACCCCGAGGCCGGCGACGGGGACTACTGGCCCTCCGAGTGGGCCGAGGAGTACGGCACCGACATGCGACTCGCCGACTACTTCGCCTCGGAGTACGGCTACGAAGCGACCGGCGAGCGATCCAGCCCACCGTACCGCGTCTCGATCGCCCTCTCTCACTCCGGGACCGGGATCGAGGGCGTCATGGAGGGGCGCGTCGACATCGGCGACGCGAGTTCTTCGGCCGCGTCCGAACTCGGGGAGGACGCCGAGGGGCTCGACGGGTTCGTCGACCACGTCGTCGGCGTCGACGGCCAGCCGATCGTCGTCAGCCCCGAGATCGCCGACGCGGGCGTCGAGCAGATCACGATCGACGACCTTCGGGGCATGTACAAGGGCGAGATCACGAACTGGAGCGAGGTCGGCGGCCCGGACAAGGACATTCTCGCGCTCGGTCGCGCAGAGGGGTCGGGAACCGACACGGCCTTCCGGAACAACGTCTACGGCGACCCCGACGAGCCGATCAGTCCCGACCAGCGGTTCGGTCAGAACCAGCAGCTCCAGCAGGCGGTCGGACAGGCCGACAACGCCATCGCCTACATCGCGCTGGCGTTCGTCGAACCCGACGGCAATACGCCGCCGATCGGTCTGGAGATCGACGGCACCGTCTACGAGTACGGCAAGAACCTCGGTGCCCAGGAGTACCCCCTCTCTCGGGACCTCCACGCGTACACCTACGAGGACACGTCCCGGAAGGAAGCGGCCTTCATCAACTTCTGTCTGAGCGACTTCGGACAGGAGATCTTCGTCGCCGGTAACAACTACTTCAAGCTGCCAGCCGACCGCCTCGAAGCACAGCGCGAGAAGGTCGCAGCCTCGAAGTACGAATAGCGTCGCGGACCCTGGGCTTTCCGGATACTACGATCCAATGCTTCAACGACTCTCACTCACCGGGCTCTCACAACGGGCACGAGACTACCGGTCCCGAACGGAAGACGGTGCGATCGCGTTGCACGTACTCGTCGCCGGCTGGATCACCGTCGGCTTCGCGCTCTTTTTCGTCGGCTCAGCGTGGACGATCCTGCCGCTCGCGGGCTTTCTGACGACGATCGCCTACGGCTGGGCTCGGTACCAGGCCGAGACCGCGAAGGGGCTCACGTTCCTCACGACCGTCGCGACCGTCGGCGTGCTGGCGCTGATCATCGCCTTCCTGCTCTTGCGGACACTGCCGGTGTTCCGACAGATGGGCCTCGATCTGTTCTTCCGAACCGAATCGCCCCCACGTCTCTGGGGTGGCGACGGCGGGACGGTCTGGTCGCTCACGCCGATGATGGTCGGGACCGCACTCACCACCGTCATCGCGACGATCGTCGCGGCACCGCTGGGCGTCGCCGGTGCGATCTTCGTCAGCGAACTGGCCCCGCCCCGCGTTCGCGAACTCGTCAAGCCCGGTATCGAGCTGATGGCCGGGATCCCCTCGATCACCTACGGGTTCATCGGACTGACGATCGTCAATCAGTACCTCTACGCGGAGTTCAACACCCCGACGATCGGGAACTACTTCGGGGCCGGTCTGATGGTCGGCATCATGGCGTTGCCGACCATCGTCACGGTCGCGGAAGACGCGCTCTCGACGGTCCCCGAGTCGATGAAGAGCGGCTCGCTGGCGATGGGATCGACCGAGTGGCAGACGACCAAGAGCGTCACCATCCCCGCGGCGCTGTCGGGCATCTCGGCGGCAATCTTGCTCGGCGTCGGTCGTGCCATGGGCGAGACCATGGCGGCCACGGTGATGCTCTCACACACGAAAGGGTTCCCGTCGCCGATCTTCGACGTGTTCGCGGGCTACGGCGAGACGCTGACGACCGTGATCGCCTTCGAGGGCGGCAACGCCAGCGGTCTCCACATGAGTGCGCTGTTCGCCGGTGGCGTCGTCCTGTTCGTCATGGTGATGTTCCTCAGCGTCTCCTCGCAGTTCGTCGAGTGGCGGATGCGACAGAAACTCCGAGGTGAACGATGAGTACCGTCCGCGACACTGCGCTGCACAGCGGCGACTCGACGACGAGCGAACTGATCGCGAACGTCGTCCTCGCGGTGAGCTTCGCGGGCTTCGTCGTCTCCTGGGGCGTGCTCTTCCAGTGGATCGACGAGGCGACGACGGTGGCAGGGGCCACCGTGCTCGTCCTGCTCGGGGTGGCGCTGCTCGTCGCCGCCGTCGGTCTCGTGGCCGTCGGCGTCGCGTCCCGACTCGATCGGCTCGACACCACCCCGTCTCCGACGGCGGGGTTCACCGTCGGCGCGGTCTTTGGCGTGCTCTGGTCGGTGCTGGGCGCGCTGTTCGCGACGACACTCCTCGGTGCCGGGACCGTGCTGTGGGTCCCTGCGGCAGTGGCGTTCGGTGCCGCCGGGAGCCTCGCGGCGACGCTCACCCGCGAGGACATCGGCTCGACGATCCCCGTCGCCGTCGTGCTCGCCATGCTCGGTGGCGCGGTCGTGCTGGGCCAGATCGACGCGGCGTGGGTCTGGGCCCCGGCGTGGTCGTCGGCCAGCTTCCCCGGCAGCGAACTAATTCCCGCCGTCGTGATCGCCGGCTCCCTGCTCGCGGCCTGGAGCGGGGCCAAAGCGAAGGCCGGCTTCGGCGCGCAGGGCCGCCAGGCCGGTGCCTTCGCGCTCATCGGGACGGTCGTCTTCGGGATGCTCGCAGTGCTCGGGCTGTTGATCGGCTTCATCGTCGTCAACGGTCTCGAAACGATGCTCACCGGCGCGAGCCTGCTTGGCGGGCAGCTGACGATCCCCGTCGTCGGCGTGACGATTCCGTGGCCCGCCTTCCCGTTCGCGACGAACGTCACCGGCGGGCTGTTCGTCGAGATCCCCGGCGTGTTGCCGGCGACGATCGGCACCCTCTGGCTCGTCTTCGGTGCCGTCGTCTTCGCGGTGCCACTCGGCGTCGGTGCCGCGGTCTTTCTCACCGAGTACGCCGAACACGGTCGCTTCACCCAGGTCGTCGAAGTTGCGACCAACGGACTGTGGTCGACCCCGAGTATCGTCTTCGGTCTGTTCGGGCTGGCCTTCCTGGTGCCACGTATCAGCGGCGGGAACTCGATTCTCGTCGGCCAGCTGGTGCTCGGGTTCATGCTGTTGCCGCTCGTGCTCATCACGAGTCGCGAGGCCGTCCTGGCGGTCCCGGACGAGTACCGAGACGCCAGTGCGGCCCTGGGCGTGACGAAGTGGCAGACGATCCGCAGCGTCGTCGTACCGGCCGCGATGCCGGGGACGATCACCGGCGTCATCCTCGGCGTCGGCCGGATCGCTGGCGAGACCGCGCCGCTCCTGCTGGTGTTCGGTGGTCCCCCCTACCCCAGCAACACGCCGAACGTGCTCGGATCGTTCGCGCTGACGCCCAACCCGCCGTTCGTCACCAATGAGGCGCTGCTGTCGCCGGCCAGTGCGCTGCCCTACCAGCTGTACTCGACGATCACTGCCGGCGTGTTCCCCAAGGAAATCTTCACCAACCAGCAGTTCGGCTGGGGGACGGCGCTGGTCCTCCTGCTGGTCGTGATCGGGCTGTACGCCGTCGGCGTCGGCAGTCGACTGTACTTCCGGAGGAAACTGCACCATGAGTAACGCAGAAATCGAACACCACGACGAGGCATCGAGCGAGCAACGGCCCACGACCAGCGGCGAGTCCGACGAGCAGATCGACGCCGCGTGGCGCGAGTACGACTTCACCGGGCAGGCGAAACTGTCGGTCGAAGACTTAGACGTCCACTACGGTGACGAGCACGCCCTCCAGAGCGTCTCGATGGACATCCCCGACGAGAGCGTGACGGCGCTGATCGGGCCGTCCGGCTGCGGGAAGTCGACGTTCCTGCGCTGTCTCAACCGCATGAACGACCGGGTCGACGCCGCGCGCGTCGACGGCTCGGTCGAACTGGACGGCCAGGAGATCTACCGAGACGGCACCAACCTCGTCGAGCTTCGCAAGCGCGTCGGGATGGTGTTTCAGGCACCCAATCCCTTCCCCAAGTCGATCCGGGACAACATCTCCTACGGGCCGCGCAAACACGGCGACATCAACAAGGGACTGATGGCGCGGCTCCTGGGTCGCGACGACACCGAGAAGGAGCACGAACTGGTCGAACGGACGCTCAGACAGGCGGCCCTGTGGGAGGAGGTCAACGACCGACTCGACGACAACGCGCTGGGACTGTCTGGCGGCCAACAACAGCGCCTCTGTATCGCTCGCGCGCTGGCGACCGATCCGGAGGTACTGCTGATGGACGAGCCGGCGTCGGCGCTTGACCCCATCGCCACCGCGAAGATCGAGGATCTCATCGAGGAGCTGGCCGAGGAGTACACCGTCGTCGTCGTGACCCACAACATGCAACAGGCCGCTCGGATCTCCGACCAGACAGCCGTCTTCCTCACCGGCGGCCACCTCGTGGAGTACGACGACACGGACACGATCTTCGAGAATCCCGAGAGCCAGCGCGTCGAAGACTACATCACCGGCAAGTTCGGGTGAGCCGATGGACTCCCGCAAGATCCAGACGGTCGGCGGCGGGACCTACACCGTCTCGCTCCCCAAGTCGTGGGCACGGGAACAGTCACTCGAAGCGGGCTCCGTCGTCGACCTCCACACGCACGTCGACGGCGTGCTCGTCGTCGAGGCCCGCGAGATCGACGACGAGGCCGGTCGCGTCGAGGTGGCCGTCGAGGACCAGCGCCCGGTCCACCTCGAACAGACGCTTCGGGCGGCCTACGCCGCCGGTGCGTCGACGGTCAGATTCGAGGCTGCCGGCGAGTTCACCGACGCACAGTCCCGTCGGATCCAGTCGGTGACCCGTACGATGACCGGGGTGACGATCGACGAGCGCACGGCGACCCAGATCACGGTCCAGAGCCTCGTCGACGCCGCCGAGGTGTCGATCCCCCAGTCCGTCCGCCAGCTCTCTTTCGTCGCCCTCTCGATGCACCGCGACGCGACGGCGGCCCTGGCCGGCGACGGCGGCCCGGACATCGCCGATCGGGACGACCAGTCCGACCGGCTGGCTGCGATGGTCGATCGCCACTTCGGACGCGCGCTCGCCCGCCTCGACGAGGTCGACGCGCTGGGCCAGCGCCGCCCCGAACTGCTCGACTGCTGGCGGACCGCCTGCGAACTGGAACGGGTTGCGGACCACGCCGAGCGGATCGCGACCACGGTGGCGGCCCTCGACGCGCCACCCGCCGAATCCGTCGACGCGCTCACCGATCTCGCCCAACAGGCCCGGACGGTCGTCGAGGACGCCGTCGGCGTCGTCGTCGATCAGACGGCTGCCGGGGCGGCCCGGGACGTGCTCGACCGTCGCGACGACGTGAGAGAGCGGGCGACCGTGATCGAGCGGCGACTGGTCGACGGTGCGGACGGCGACTACAGACTCGTCCGCGTCCTCGACAGCCTCCGGCGGACGGCCGAGCACGGCGGGAACATCGCCGAAGCCGGACTCCGTGGTGCCGTCCGCCGCGGGGAGCTTCGAGATCCCGTCCACTCTCGACGCGAGGGCAGCACCGTCGACGCGGCCTCTGACGCGGGCAGCTGACCGGTCTGGGGTAGACGCCACTGCCCTCGCCGCCTCACTCTGCACTTCGATTCCGCCAAGTGGCTGACGAATGTGGAATGGTGGCAACGAATAACTCCGGCCTGTTTCGATATGACGGCGTGTGGAAACACTTTTGATCCATCTACCCGTCGCTTCGGGTATGTCAGAGGACGAGTCGACTGACGAGGACGTATCCGTGTCGATGGAGATCACCGGCCGGTACGAAGAGGTCGTGTCGAAGCTGAAATCCGAGGAGAGTCGCCCGGACGCGCTCGCCCCGCTTGCCAGCGACCTCGAAACGCTGCTGGAGACGGTCCAGCGCATGGGTGGTGGCACCCGGAGCGCCATCGCCGACGAACTGCCCGGCGAGATGGCCGCAGAGTACGACGCCGCGGCCGTCGTCGAGACGATGCAGGTCCTCGAACGGTACGATCTGGTGGTGCTCGAAGGCAACACCTGGAAGCCGGGTCCCCGTCTGGGCGAGTAAACGCCGGTCTGGCCCGCCACACCGTCGCCCTGCCGCCACTGATACTGCCGGCCACTGGTCGATCTCTGGGCGCTCGCCTGTTTCGACGGGCACACCACACGACGTTTGGGGTTGGGGATCGTATCCGCGACTAGTTCATGGGCAGTTCCGAGACGACTGGCTGGCAGTGGCTCGCGATCACCCTCGTCGCGGTCGCCGCCGTCGTCGTGACCGCTGCGTTCACCGCCGACGCCGGCAGTGCCCGCCCCGAGCCGGTCGCGTACGACGAGACGGTCGGCGTCGGCCTCACGATGGAAGCCGAACAGATCGCGCGTGCGGAGGGGGCCTCCGTCCCCCGCGCTGAAGTCTTCTACTCGCAGTTCCGGTACGTGGTCGGCTACTCCGGCGTCGACCGGCTGGTGAGTGCGCTGGACGCGCCCGCCCGCGCGAGTCAGTTCGGCTACCCTCTCGCGGTGTACGTCTCCGACTACGGCGGCGTCTCGGTGGACTGCTCGGCCGGTGGCTCGCTCTCGGCGTCGGCCACCCCGGCGTGGACGCCGGCCGAGACCGCCCACTACGTCGTCGACAGCGACGCACGCAGCCCCGCCGGGCCGGTGATCGTCCCCTTCGAGGACCGCGCGGACGCCGAGGCCTTCACCGATGACTGTGGCGGCCGCGTCGTCGACTGGGGGACGGTCCGCGCTCGGGAGCCGCCGACCGACGACCCCGCTGGGGCGGTCCGGGCACAGGTCGAGCAGCGAGCGTCGCGAGCCGACGAGCGGGTCGGGGCCGCCCGCGAGCACCGCGATCGTCCGGTCTCGGTCGTCGTCGGCCGCGACGTGGCGACGGTACGGGCCGCGATCGACCGCGCGCCGCCGAACACGACGATCAGGGTCCCGACGGCGACCACCGTCGGCAACGTCACCGTCGACAAGCCGGTGACGCTGCGGGGCGAGGGCACCCGACTCGACGGCGGCGGCGACGGGACGGTCCTCCGGGTGACCGCCGATCGGGTCGGCGTCGTCGGTTTCGAGATCGTCGGCGTCGGGAACGCGACCGTCGGCGAATCGACGGACGACGACTCGTCGTGGGACGCGCCGGTCCGCCAGGGATACGGACAGAGCGACGCCGCCCTCGCGGCGAGGAACGTCTCCGGGCTCTTCGTCGCGAACGTCTCCGTCGAGACGCCGGCCAGCGGGTTCGTCCTCGTCGGGACGCCCGGCGCGGTCGTCGAGAACGTCACCGTCGACGGGACCGACGACTGGCGCGACGGGTTCATGGGCGTCGTCGGAATGGACGAGCCGATCGTCGTCCAGCACTCGACGTTTACCGACGGGCGCGACGGCGTCTACTTACACCGGGCCGACGGGACCGTACTCCGGAACAACACGTTCCGACGCAACCGCTTCGGTACGCACCTGATGTACACCTCCGACACACTGGTCGCCGACAACCGGGCGCGCGACCAGCGCCACGCGGGGATCGTCGTCATGACGGACCCCTCGGGCAACGCGATCGTCGGCAACGACGTTCGCCGTGCCAGAAGCGGCATCCTCACCGCGGGTTCGGGTAGCTACGTCGGCCACAACGTCGTCGTCGGCACCGAGCGGGGGCTCTCGACGAACGCCGGTCGTTCGCTGTACGAGCACAACGTCCTCGCCGACAACGGGGTCGGCGTGATCGCGGCGACGATCGTCCCGTCGAACCGGGTCGTCGAGAACGACTTCGTGGCCAACGATCGCCACGCCACGAGCAGGCCCGGTCCCATGCGCATCTACACGCACGACGGTCGTGGCAACTACTGGAGCGGCGCGTACGACCTCGACGGGGGCGGTCGGACGCTGTCGCGCCCCTACTCGCCGACGGACGCGGTCGATCGACGGCTCCACCGGCGCGACGCCGCGGTGGTGCTGGGCGAGGCACCCAGCGTCCACGCGCTTCGTTCTCTCCGGGGGACGACGCCCGGATTCAGGTCGGCCAGTATCGTCGACACGGCTCCCCTGACCGAGCCGGCCAACCCGAGACTCCTGGCGACGGCGACCAACGAGACGACCGACGGGGGTGTCTCGCCGTGACCGACGACGTTGCGCTCACGGCGACGGACCTCCGTCGCAGCTACGGTGACGTGACGGCTCTCGACGGCGTGTCAATCGACGTGCCCACCGACAGCGTGACGGCGCTGATCGGCCCGAACGGCTCCGGGAAGACGACGCTGCTGGAGGTGTTGCTGGGGATCGAACAGGCCGACGCGGGCACCGTCGACTACGCCGAGTCCGACGCCCGCCGACAGGTGGGCTATCTCCCGCAGCGCCCGACGTTCCGGCCCGACGACACGGTCAGGGAGACGATCGCGTTCTACGCCGCGCTGGTCGAGGACGACCCGGACCGGTTGCTCGAACGCGTCGGACTCGACACCGTCCCGGACCGACGGGTCTCGGCGCTCTCCGGTGGCATGACGCGACTGCTCGGGATCGCACAGGCACTCGCCGGCGATCCGCCGATCCTCGCGCTCGACGAACCCGCCAGCGGACTCGATCCGGCCGTGAGCGATCGGATCTTCGGCGTGGTCGACTCGCTGGCGGCGGACGGGCGGGCCGTGTTGCTCACCTCGCACGCGCTCTCGCTGGTCGAGCGGACGGCAGACCACGTCGTCGTCGTCGAAGCTGGTGGCGTCGCGACGAGGGGGTCGCCGGCCGCGCTGTGTGAACGGACCGGCGGCCCGCTCCACGAGACGTTTGTCGACCTGCTGTCGGAGCCGACGGCCGCGGTCGGCAGGGGTGGCGAGTCGTGACCCGCCCGCTCGATCGCTTCTGGACCGTCTTCGCCCGCGAGGTCCGGGGACTGGTTCGGACGCGGGTCGTGTTCGTCCTCGGGGCCGTCGTCGCCGCGCTCGCGTTCGGCGTCGCCCGCGCTGGCGGCGGCCCTTCGGGTGGGTACGTGACGACGGTCGTCGACCTGCTGGTCGTCGTCGAACTGCTCGTCCCCGCCGCCGCCTTCGCGATCGGCTATCGCGCCCTCGCCGACGCGACGGCCCGCGGCGAGCCGGCGGTGCTGGAAACCTACCCGCTCTCGCCGTGGACCTACGTCGCGGGCGTGTACGCGGGTCGAGCGGTCGCGCTGCTCGCGGTGGTCGTCGTCCCGCTGTTGGCTCTCGGAGCCCACGTCGCGACGACCGCGGGTCCGGAGACGACGGTGCTGGCGACCCACCGCGGCGTCGACTCGGTGGCGCTGTACGTCCGCTTCGTCGCGCTGACGGCGCTGCTGGGGCTGGTCACGCTCGCCGTCGCGCTCGCGCTGTCGGCGGTCGCCAACTCCCGCCGCCGGGCGATCTTGCTTGGCCTGTTCGGACTCCTCTTCGTCGTCGCCGGCACCGACGTGACCGTCCTCACCGCCCTCGGCGGCGGTCTCCTCGACGAGTCCGCGCTCGGGACCGTCCTCGCCCTGACGCCCTCGGGCGCGTACCGCGGGCTGGTGTTCGAACACGTCCTCTCGGTGGCTTTCGAGGGCCGTTCCGGCTTCGTCCCGACCGGGCTCGCCCTCGTCACGTCGCTGTGCTGGTGGGCCAGTGGCCTCTCGCTGGCGGCGCTGTGGGCGGGGTTTCGCTATAGTAGCCATTGAAAATCAATGCACACCCGATCGCACGATGGCAGTGCGATCGGTGTGTGAATCGTTTCAATTGTTACTATGTCCGTTCCGACCGAGGCTGTCGTCGACGAGTCGGCTGAACCGATCGACCAGCCGGTCGGCCAGCGAGGGCTCGACGGTCTGTAACAGCCGTCGGGTCTCGGCCGGCCGCGTCAGAGCGACGACCGCCTGGCCGCGCTGGCCGTAGGACTTCTCGGCGACGCCGGCCTCGATCAGCGACTCGACGTGCCAGGAGACGGTGCTGCGGGCCACGTCGAGGCGGTCGACCAGTTCGACCGACGCCAGCGGGCCGTCTTCCAGCAGGTGTCCGACGATCGATCGCGTCGTCTCCCGGCGGACCAGCGCGATCGCGCGCCGTTCCCAGGGATCGTACTCCCGGTCGAAGTAGTGCGTTCGACCCCGGACCTCCTCGGCGTCGATGTCGCCGGCCCGGACGAGCTTCCGGAGGTGATACTGGGCCTGCCCCGTCGCGATGTCGAGGCGGCGGGTCAGTTCGTTGAAGTGGATCCCGGGGTTCGCGGAGACGGACTCGCGCACCTGCTCTCTGACTGTCGACATTCGGTGTCGTCCCGTCGTACGCCTCGGCCCATAAATTGCCTGTCGTCGGTTCTCAGTTCGTGGGATCACTCCCGCTCGACTGCCTCCCTGGAGAGGTCCGTCGCGGCGACCGTCTGGCCGCCGTGTTCCTCGGCGAACGCGGTGGCGTCGTCGGCCTCGCCGAACGGGACCAGCGCCGGCCCCATCGCGCCTTCCACGTCGGCCCCGACGACGACGGTCAGGTCGCTCGTCGGCGCGAAGGCCGACGCGTCGAGGTGCTGGGTGAGGACGGCGGTGCCGTCCGTCTCGCGGACATCGCTGTCGACGCTGCTGTAGTCGGTCAGATACGTGACGGCCGGCGTCCACCCACGCTGTTCGGTCTGGAAGCGGTGGCGGTAGGTACAGACCGTGCTACAGAACCGAGCCGGCGGATCGTGGCCCGCCGGGCTGTTGTCCTCGTAGTACGTCTCGCCGACCGGTCCCGACTGCTGCCCGATCACCATGCCACACTGGTCGCAACTCTCCGTTCCGTCCAGTGTCACTGGCTCTGGCGTCGTCTGGCGCTGGCAGCCGGCGAGCAGTCCCAGCGCCGTCGCGCCGAGCAGCTCGCGTCGTGATAGGGTCGCGTCCATACTCACCGTACGCGCCTGCCCACCAAGTCGCTCGTGGTGCGTCCCTCGAAACGCTCGCCAGCCACGACGACGGCGGATGCGATCCTGGTCCGCGACGGCCAACGCGTCTCACTCGCCCACTGCGTAGGCGGCCCCCAGCACGAACAGCGCGATGAGGAAGTCGAAGGTGTGTTCGACGATGTGGTGGGCCGGCATCGCCACCGCGCCCAGCGCCGTCCCGAAGCCGACGATCGACCGCAATACCAGCAGTCCGATCGCGGCCGTCACCAGCAGGTACGTCGTCGTTCGACGCCGCCAGGCGGCCGCACACGCCACCAGAAAGAGCGCGATCGTCCCCAGTGTCGCCAGTGCGAGGGCGGCGAACAGCACCGCTGCCTCGCCGGTGTCGAGCCACGGGCCGACGGCAGAGACCATCTCTCGTGGTGGTCGTTCGCACGTCGTCGGTGTATCGCTTTCGACCGCGGTCGGGCGTCGGGCCGGCGACCACTGGCTTTTCGGCCGCTCGCCGACAAGCCCGCGTATGGAGATCGCAATCGTCAGCGACACGCACATCCCGTCCCGCGCCAGGCGGATTCCCGACCCGTTCCGCGAGCGAATACGCGCGGCAGACCACGTCGTCCACGCGGGCGACTTCGACGCCGAGAGCACGGTCGCCGACGTACAGGACCTCGCGGACACGCTGACGGCCGTCCGTGGCAACACCGACCCGGCCGTCGGGCTGCCGGAGGTCGCGACGGTCGAACTCGGTGGCGTCTCGTTCGTCGTCACGCACGGCACCGGCTCGAAACGCGGGTACGAGGACCGCGTCGCTCGCCTCGTCCGCGAACACGGCGGGACCGACGCCGTGGGGATCTCGGGCCACACACACGAGCTGTTGGACACGACTCGCGGGGGCGTTCGCCTGCTGAATCCGGGCTCTGCGACGGCGGCGTCGCCGGCCACCCGGGCGACGATGCTGACCGCCACCGCGACGGACGGCGACCTCACTGTCCGTCGACACGAACGCTGACCCTCTCTCGAACGGCGCTGGTGTGGCGGTGTCGGCCCACTGGCCCCACCACGCCTATGACGGTGCCCCTCAATCTCCTGGACATGAGCGAGCCCGGACTGGTCGAGACCGCCGACCCGGAGACGGTGTTCGGTGCGCTCTCTGATGGGACACGTGTCGACATTCTGCTCGCGCTGTGGGACGCGGACGACCGATCCGCGACGTTCTCGGACCTGCGCGAGGAGGTGGGGATGGCCGACTCCGGACAGTTCAACTACCACCTCGACAAGCTCAGAGACCGGTTCGTCAGACAGACCGACGACGGCTACACGCTGACGCTGGCCGGCGAGCAGATCGTCGGCGCGATCCAGGTCGGAGCCTACACCATGGAGGGGTCGATCGAGCCGATCTCGCTCGCAGCGCCCTGTCGGGCCTGTGGCGGCGAGCGGACGCTGTACTACGAGGACGAGACCGTCCGCATCGAGTGCGGGGACTGTCCGAGCACCTCGACCTCTGGCGTCCCGCCGGGCGTGTTCGCCGACCACGAGCGCTCGGAGATCCCCGCGGTCGCGAGCCGCTACTTCCGGACGATACTCGCACACGTCGGCGAGGGCTTTTGTTGGCACTGCGAGGGACCGATCACGGCGACCGTGGTGCCGGTCACCGAGACGCGTGCCGCTCGCGACGACCTCCCGACGACGTTCGAGGAACTGCCGATGGCCCGCTACGACTGCGGGCGCTGTGGCTCCGAGATCACGTCGGATCTGGGTGGCGCGCTGTTGAACCACCCCGTCGTCGGCGGCTTCTTCCACGAGCACGGGATCGACGTTCGTGAACGCCCGTTCTGGGCGTTCAACGCCGTCGGACGGGAGCAGTCGCGGTTCCGCGAGCGCGATCCCGTGCGCGCGTCGATGACGTACACCGCCGGGGACGCGACGCTCACCCTCGTCGTCGACGAGAGCCTCGACGTGGTCGCCGTCGAGCGGGACGGGTGACTGCGGGCCACGTCCGGGACGGCACTCATCGGTCCACAACGACGAGCTCCGCGTCGACTGGCGTCTGTGGACACGTGTCAGTGTAGAGATTTTCAGTAATCGCCGTTACAGAAATATCATTCTGATTACTATTATGTCGGTGTCGCCCCTCCATCTAGATACAATGGAGTCTCACTCACCGTACGAACGACGCCCCGATCCCGGACAGTCACTGACAGCTGCCGGTCTCCTCGGTTATCTGGCCGTCATGGCCGCTCTCATTGCGATTGCGACGGCCCCGCTGACCGGCATCGCCCTCACACTGGTAGTCCTGATCGTCGCGCTCCTCGCCAGGGCCGCCCGTCCACGCCGGCCCGCGACGAGCCCGCGTCGCCGGACGAGATTCGTCTCCGGCACGACCCGGTAGCGCTTCGATCCGACAGCGGCAACGATTGCCGACGTTGGCAGAGTCGTCCCCTATCGCGGTGCTTTTTCCGGTTCCCCACACAGACAGTGTATGGAGGTCTTCGCGGTCGACGGGCTGCCCGAGATCCGGCCCGGTGACGACCTGGCAGCGCTGATCGACGCCAACACGGATATCGGTGACGACGACGTGGTCTGTGTCGCCAGCACGGTCGTCTCGAAGGCCGAGGGCCGGCAGGCAGACCTGACAGCGTTCCCGGCGGGCGACCGGGCACGCGACATCGCCGAGCGGATCGCCGACGAGACCGACGAGCAGAAGGATCCACGCTTCGCCCAGGCCGTCCTCGAAGCGAGCGAGGAACTCGTCCTCGAAGCGCCGTTCCTGCTGGCCGTGACGCGGTTCGGCCACACGACGGTCAACGCCGGCATCGACCGCTCGAACGTCCCCGACGCTGACCTGTTGCTCCTGCCGGAAGACCCGACTGCCAGCGCCGAACGGCTCCGTGCCGGACTCGAAGCGGACCCGGCCGTCGTCGTCACCGACACCTCGGGCCGGCCGTTTCGCCACGGCCAGCGCGGCGTGGCACTCGGCTGGGCCGGCATCCCCGCCTCCCGAGACTGGCGGGGCGAACACGACCGCGACGGCCGGGAACTGGGCGTCACCGTCCAGTCAGTTGTCGACGAACTCGCCGGGGCCGCCAACCTCGTCACCGGCGAAGGCGCGGGCGGGACGCCGGTCGCCGTCGTCCGTGAGTTCACCTTCGGCGAGCACGCCGGCAGCGACGAACTGTTTCGCGACCCCGAGACCGACTTCGTACGCCAGGCGCTCAGAGAGTGGAACTACTAGCTATGTACGCAATCGAACTCACCCCCGAACAGCCAGTCGAGACGTTGACCGAACTCGCCGTCGAGGCCGAACAGGAGGGCTTCGACGCCGTCCTCGCCAGCCACCACTACAACAACCGCGACCAGTTCGTGGCGCTGTCCTCGATGGCACAGGCGACCGACGAACTCCTGGTCGGTCCCGGCATCGCGAACCCCTACGAGACCCACCCGGTGACCCTCGCCTCGCGGGTCGCGACGCTCTCTGAGGTGAGCGGCGGCCGGGCGCTGTTCGGCGTCGGTCCCGGCGACGAGGCGACGCTGTCGAACCTCGGTTTCGACCACGACCGGCCGCTCCGTCGGGTCCTGGAGACGTTCAAGGTGGCACAGCGACTGTGGGACGGCGAGCGCGTCGACCACGACGGGACCTTCCAGGCCCACGACGCCGGCCTGAACTACGACGTGGGCGAGATCCCGGTGTACGTCGGTGCCCAGGGACCACACATGACCCGGATGGCGGCCAAGCACGCCGACGGCGCGCTGTACAACGGCGCACACCCCCGAGATCTCGAATGGGCCAGCGAGCAAGTGGCCAAGGGAGCGGCCGACCGGCCCGACACGCGCGGCGAGTTCGACCTGGCGGCCTACGCCAGCGTCTCCGTCGCCGAGGACGGCTCGGCCGCTCGGGAGGCCGCGCGGATCCCCGTCGCCTTCATCGCCGCCGGCTCCCCGCCACCGGTGTTCGAACGCCACGGGCTCGACGCCGAGCGAGCACGAGAAGTCGGCGACGCGATCGCGGCCGGCGAGTTCCGGGCGGCCGGCGACGCCGTCAGCGAAGCGATGATCGACGCGTTCTGCATCGCGGGCACGCCCGAGACGGTGGCCGAGCGAACCGACGCCTTGCTCGACTACGCCGACAGCGTCGTCTTCGCGTCCCCGCTGGGTCCGGAGCTGGAGACGGCCATCAGTTTGCTCGGCTCGGCGGCTCGTTCGACACGTCTGGCGTGATGAAATCTGCCACCGCGCCGAGTGTCAGATAGCCGAAAAACAGCGACGCGCCGCCGACGAACGCCGCGCCGGCCAGCGCCATCAGCAGTGCGAGCGGATCGTTCGTGAAGTGTGTCACGAGGTTGGAGACGAGTTCGCCGACTGTCGCTTGCATACGCCGCCGTTTCGTCGGGATGTACTTTACACTGCCGGCTCGCGGTCTGTATCGTCTCTCTGTACGCACGTTGGGCTACGGTCCGCTCGCGGGACGGTCGCTTCTGGACGCGTCTGGGAAGCGACTCGTCGATCTCGCACGCCGACGGTCGTGGTACCACGACTCTCGCAAGCGTTATCCCTCCCCCGCCCCTCTCTATATTCGTAATGGCAAACGGTACGGTTGATTTCTTCAACGACACAGGCGGCTACGGATTCATCGAGACTGAGGACGCGGACGACGACGTTTTCTTCCACATGGAAGACGTGGGCGGCCCTGACCTCGAAGAAGGTACTGACGTCGAATTCGACATCGAACAGGCCGACAAAGGCCCCCGCGCGACCAACGTCGTCCGCAACTGAGCGGCCGCCGTTCTGTAGCGACACCGATTTTTACGGACTCACGCCGATCAGAGATATCGCAGCCCGACCATCACGAAGACGATCGAGAGCTGCAACACGCCCTGGACGCCGCCGAGCTTCGCGTTTCGCATGCCGATCTCGCCGACGAGTTCGGTGTCGGGCTCCTCGGACGCGATCTGTCGGTAAATCCGGATCTCGCCGGGTAGAATGACCCCGAAGCCCTGGAGGCCGAGGATCGTGACGATGCCAAGCGCCGCGAGCAGCCACGGCGAGGTCGTCGTGACCATCGCGACCAGCGACGTTCCCGGCAGCGTCGTCGCGAGGTACGCACCCGAACCGACGACCGCGACCCCGAGGACGGCGAGGGCCCGCCAGTCGCCGAGTGCGTCGAACTGATAGGCCAACAGGAGGACGATCGGCACCGTGTTGATGGCGGTAAACACCGCGAGCCACTGGTCGGCGTAGGCGAAGGCCGTGACCTGCAGGGCCAGCACGATCCCGCCAGTGATCGTCACGACCGCCAGCGCCGGCATCAGAAACGTCATCTTCGGGGTGAACCGCCCGAAGAAGTCCGCCCGCTGTTTCGGGTCGAGACTGCCGACGACCGGACCCAACACCGCACCCATGAACATGTCGATGCCCGTCCAGAGGACGCCGGCCATCACGTGGACGTAGGTCAACGCCCGCACGTCGTTGCTCGCCAGCGCGGCCGCCAGCGCCGCCAGCGGGACGACGACCGCGCCCGCCGCGAACGCGGTGTTTGCCTGTGTGGCGAGTCCACCGATCCCCCACTCGGGCGTGTCGGCTGTCGTCTGTGCCATGGCCGGGTGATGTGTGGAGTCTCACAAAAAGCTGACTGCCACGCCGGGACAAAGCGTACAAGGGGATCGTCGCCGACCACACACTCATGGCACAGATCCAGCGCCTCACCGTCTATCCGGTGAAGGGACTCGACGGTGTCACCCGAAAGGAGGCGACCGTGACGCCGGGGGGCACTCTCAGACACGACCGGGAGTTCGCGCTGTTCGACGAGGCGGGCGACGTGCTCAACGGCAAGCGGACCGCCCGGGTCCACGACGTCGAGACGGAGTTCGACGTTGCGCGTACCGAACTCGCGGTCGAACTCGACGGGGAGCGCGAGCGGTTCGCGCTCGACGAGGAGCCAGAGCGCGCCAGCCGATGGTTCTCGTCGGTGTTCGACGCCGAGTTCACGCTCGAACGCGACCGGGAACTGGGGTACGTCGACCGACGCGACATGGGCCCCTCGATCGTCTCGACGGCGACGCTGCGGACGGTCGCCTCGTGGTTCGACGACGTGACAGTCGAGGGCGCGCGCCGCCGGCTCCGGGCCAACGTCGAGATCAGCGGCGTCCCGCCCTTCTGGGAGGACCGCTTCGTCGGCGCGGATGCGCCCGCGTTCGCAGTCGGCAGTCGCGGGTCCGGCGACACGGAGACGGATTCGGGGCCGGCAGACGGCGTCCGGTTCGAGGGCGTGACGCCGTGTGGCCGCTGTGTCGTCCCGGAGCGCGACCCCGAGACGGGCGAGCCGACCCCCGAGTTCCGCGAGCGATTCGTCGAACGCCGCGAGGCGACGTTCCCCGACTGGGCGGACCCCGACGCCTTCGATCACTACTACACGCTCATGGTGCTCTCGCGGGTCCCCGAACGCGACCGGGGCGGACGGCTCCGCGTCGGCGACGAGGTGTCGATCGTCGAGTAGCGGGGGCGACTACGCGCGGTGTTTCCCGGTGGCGGTCTTCGACGCCGCGTCCGGTTCGGGGAGGGTCACGTCTCGGACCTCCTGTAGGGCCTGCTCGGCAGCCTCGCGGTTCTCCTCGCGGCTCTCGACGTTGCCCTTGCTCGCGGCGGTGGCGAAACCGGCCAGCCACTCGGCGGCCTCCCAGTACTTCGTGGCGACGACCCGCCCCCGGCTGTTGTACTCGTGGATCTCGTCTCCGTCGGCCAGTCCCTGCCCCTTGGTGAAGCGGTTGGTCGCGTCGCCGAACTCCTCGCTGGCCTCGTCGAACGCGGAGGCGGCGAGCCCCCAGTCGCCAGCCTCGCAGTGTTCGAGCCCGCTAGAGAGGTAGCGCCGCCCCTCGCGGTACCGGGCGTAGCCGGTGCGGTAACACCCCCGTGCGGACCCGTCGGGCGTGATCGAGCGCAGTTGCGTCCGCAGTCGCTCGAACTCCGGCATCGCGCCGGTGTCCGAGGCCGCCCACTCGTGGACGACGACACCGCGATAGTCGACGACGAACAGCGACCGCTCGGCGACGGTCTGGCCGGCCTCGCCGGTCGAGGCCACTCCGTACGCCGCTGTGACCGACCCGTCGGCGTCGCTGGCCAGGGGCACGTCCACGTCTGCCTCGGCGGCGAACCGCCGGTGGCTGTACACCGAGTCGGACGCGATCCCGACCGCTCTGGCGTCGACCTCGCTCGTTAGCTCGTCGACCGCGCGCAACAGCGCGGCGCTCTGTCCGGACCGCGGCCCGAAGTCGGAGGGATAGAACACGAGGACGACGATCGAATCGCCGATCCACGAGCCGACGTTCACCCGTTCGATCCCACCGTCGACGACCCCCGGCAGCGAGAACTCCGTTACGAACTGTTGACCACCCATATCGTTTCACCTAATTCGCGTCAACAGGTTAAATTCTACGAATGTTTTTCTTCCGACCGCGCTCGCATTTACACCAGTTTGCCAGGGCACAGTGAATACATTCGTTGTTCACCGTCGCCACGCTGTCATCGAGCCCGCTTGCGGCTCTGGATGGTCCGAGAGAATGCACGTGAATTTCGAAAGATGAATGTGCTTGAGCCCTGTCTATTGCCGAATAGTGGGGTCCAAGAACATATACTGAAATACGTCTATATCGACACCACTCCGAGTACAAAAGACAATATATATTTCCGGAATCAGAGAACGATATCTATGCCGCCCAATTCTGTGCCGAACGACGCGAACCAACACTCAGACAACCTCTCTTCGACGCACTCTATCCGTCGCTGCGGCATCACAGCCGGCTTCCCGGTCGAGTGTGTGCAATCGCGCGCTCGACTGCGATATCTGCCCCACTCTGGTCCATACGGAGTATTACCGGTCTGTACCGGAGCGACCACACGGCGACGTCCGATCGACCAGCGAAACGACGACGAGACGCCGTCTCATACTGCCAGCTGTACCTTCGTGAAGAGCTTCGCCACCCCGGGGTGGCGAAATCGGTCACAGATGTACAGCCGGTAGTATCAGGAGATCAGGACCACGCTCGCGACCGCCAGTCCGATGCCCACCACCTTCGAGGCCGACAGCGGTTCGTCGAGCAGCGTCACGCCGATGATGGCCGCGACGACGAAGTAGAGTGCGGTGATCGTCGTCGCCGTTCCCACCCCGCCGTGCTCCAGTGCGAGATAGTACGCGAGCGTCCCACCGCCGGCAAACAGGCCGCCAGCGAGGCTCAACGCCACCACCGACGCCGAGATGTCGAACCCCGCTCCGGTCGTCGCCGAGTAGCCGACGACGAGGACGGCGGCGAAGCCATACGAGAGCAACAGGACCGGACGGTGGCTCGACCGCGACATCGCGAGCTCGACGAACACCGCCCACAGGCCCCACGAGACCATCGCGACAGCGGCGTAGCCGGTCGAATCGAGAGACATACTCGGATGTTGTAATCCCGTTACTTAACGCTCACTCTCTGTTCGGGACGGTGCTGTCGCGGTGATCGACCTGACAGAGTGGGACACCGCGGTCGTCTCGTCGGGCGATCGCGTGTGGTCGTACAGCCGCTTGAACAGAATCGGGGAGAAGCGCGGTTCGAGTAGCTCGGGGGGAGTTCCCCGGTTCCCGCCCGAGCTGCGCGTCCGTTCGAGCACGCCGTCCGTCGCCAGCTCTTGGAGGAATCGTCGTACCGTCCTCGTCGAGAGGTCGATCGGGTCCCGGTCGGTGATTGCTGCCGCCGCCGCGTCGACGGTCGGATGGCGGTCGGGGTCGAGCGCGACGAGTTCTCGCAGGACCGACTGGCAGTCCGCCGACAGCGCGAACACGCGCGTCAGTGAGACCGCCTGGGTGGGAACGTCCGCGATGCCGGTGGTGACGTGTGCGTCCTCGATCTGCTCGCTCTCTGCCCGCAGGGCGGCGTCGGCGGCGACGAACAGCGCCGCGAGCGCGTCGTTCGCGTCGCCGTCGGCCCACTCGGCGAGACGCTGGGCGTGCTCGTGGCCCAGCGCGTGCTGGCCGAGTGCGTCGTCGGCGCGGGTCATGAGAACGTCGACCAGCGTGCTCGTCTCGTACGGCGTGAACTCGATCGTGGCCGGCGGCGTCCACTCGAGGGCCGCTGGCGGCGACCGACCGACACCGACCCAGCCGACATCTGCGGCCAGCCGGTCGAACAGCGTCGCCACTCGCTCCGGGGTCACGTGTCTGGACGCCGTGAGGTGATCGACGATCGGGACGACCGGTCGCTCCGCCAGCACCGCGTCGAGTTCGTCTCGGACCGCCTCGATGCCGACGCCCCGCTGTGGTGCCGGCTCGTCTGTGAGGCGGTCGAGCACTGTCGCGTAGAACTCGAAGCCGCTCGTGGTCCGGTGGGTATCGACGTAGACGAGTTCGGGGACCGGTGGCGAGTGGGTCCCTGCGGTCGTCCGAATCAGCTGGCCCAGCGGGCGCGGGTGTCTGTCGAGGTGGTGAACCAGCGCCGCCAGGATGGCGGACTTGCCCGTCCCCCGCTCTCCCCACACGTACGTGTCCTGGGGGAGCTCACCGGCGAAGATCGGGTCGAGCTGGTCGAGGACGAGCTCCAGCAGTGGGCCACGGCCGGTCGGCTCCGCCAGGTGGGTCGTCGGCGACAGCACCGCCCGGTCGACGACGCGCTCGGTCCCCGTCCGACTGCGATACCGCCGCTGGATGCGGTCTTCGAAGTTCATCGGTCGTTGCCACGCTTTGGCGGCCGGTCGCCGTCGCTCCCGGACGACGCGGGCCGCGGTGGCGACCGTTGTCGCTGTCGGTGCTGTCCACGACGGCTGTGGTGCCGGGGCGGAGCCGTCGGCTGTTCCCTGCTCGCGTCTGTCTGTCGTCTCGTGTGGTCTGTCATGCGTAGTTCGGTCTCTGTCGCGACTCGCTGTCCGCCCGCTGCCGTCGCTCACCGCCGTCGCGACCGTCTCCGTCGGCCCGGTGGCGGGATCTGCCGATCGGGGCGGACGTGTGCGTCGGGTGACTGGTATATTGGTCTCCCGAGACAAACATAGACAAAAGTTAATATATATCCATACTGATAGCGGCAGTGTATGAGTCAAAAATACCGCCGCCGAGCAGCTTTACTGCCGGGGTCCCCCCGAAACCGGGGGCTCCGACGGCGTTCTTTGCGACGTTCGGAAGCCGACACGCCACTCTGGATCGAACGGTCGAACGACGATCGGGCGTCTCCAAGCCGGAGTGATCGCGGAGAGAGACCATGTTGGAACCACTGACAGACGCCGCCGGAGCCGTGCTGTCCGTCCTGCAGATCGGCGGTCTCGACGGCCAGAGCTTCGCCTTCGAACAGATCAGCCCCGAAGTCGTCCAGCTGGGCCTCGCGGTTCTGCTGGGGATGTTCCTCGGGCTCGAACGCGAGTGGTCTGAGAAGAACGCCGGGATCCGGACGTTCGCGCTCCTGACGCTTCTTGGCGCGATCCTCTCGATCACCGGCGAACCGCTCTTGCTCGTGGCCGGCGCGTTGCTCGTGATCACGATGAGCGTCCTGCTGGCCGTCCAGAGCCTCCTCAGCTCTGCGTCCGAAGCCAGTCTCTCGTTGACCACGTCGGCCTCGATGTTCGTCGCCTACGGCGTGGGGATCCTCGTCACCCAGGGCTTTCTCATCGAAAGCGTGACGATCGCCGTTCTCTCGTCGCTGTTGCTCGTGCTCAAGCGAGAGCTCCACGAGTTCGCGTGGGGCCTGTCCAAAGAGGAGATGCAGAGCGCCACCGAGTTCGCGATCCTCGCGTTCGTCGTCTACCCCCTGTTGCCAGACGAGGCCTTTGGTCCGTGGAACGCCATCGAACCCAGAACGGTCTGGCTGCTCGTCATCGCGGTCAGCGGGATCGGGCTGGTCAACTACGTGCTGGTCAAGCGCTACCGGGGTCGCGGGTTCATCGCGACGGGCTTTTTCGGCGGCCTCGTCAACTCGACCGCGGTGATCGCCGAGATGGCCCAGCGAGCGAAACAGCAGCCGTCGCTGCGCAGCCTCGCGGTCGGCGCGATCCTCATCAGCAACGCCGCGATGGCGTTTCGCAACGCACTCGTCGTCGTCCCGTTCATGCCCGAGTCGGCCATCATCGTCGGCGTTCCCCTCGGTGCGATCACCGTCACCGGTATCGGGCTGTCGCTGTTCGTCAGCGACCTAGACCAGGACTTCGAGGCCCAGCTCACCTCTCCGTTCAGCCTGCGGAACGCGCTGGTGTTCGGTGGCCTGTTCCTGGCGGTGCTCGTGGTGTCTGCGGGGGCCGAGGCCACCTTCGGCGCGAACGGATTCCTCACCACTTCGTTCCTCGCCGGCCTGATCTCCAGTGGCACCGCGACGGCCACGGCAGTGACGCTCGTCGCGACCGACCAGATCAGCAGCGACCTCGCGGTCGCGGGCGTCATCGCCGGGACGCTGGCGAGCATCCTGGTGAAAGTCGTCTTCGCTGCGACGATCGACTGGGACCTGGTTCGGCCGGTGATGATCTGGAACGTCGTCCTCATCGCCGTCGGGGTCGTCTTCGGCGGCATCGTGATCCTGTTCCTGTAGCGGTCCGCCCCTCTGGACGATCTATACCCAACAATAACCGAACGTATCGGTTCGTTCCCCGACGGAATCGCCACGCAGATTGGGGACACCTATTATAAACTCATTTACCACCACCCCGACCACTCTCGGGTGATGACAGCACCGTCGGCGTTCGCCGTCGCACCGAGTCGCCCGAGTTCGCGGACGTGATCGACTCGTGACAACCTCTCAACACTATCTGTCCCGGTTCGGCCCGGACGCATCGTCGACGCGACCCCCCGCTACTGGCCCGGTAATCGGTAGCCAGTGGGGTGATTGGGACCTAAACGATCGAACATGAATGATAAACCTACCAAAGAATTATATTCTATTACTACAACTCTGGGGGTGGAGATGAAGAAACCGACTCGCAGAGACTACGTTAGAGGAATCGGTGCAGCAACAATTGTCGGACTCGCGGGCTGTTCCGGAGACGGCGGCGACGGCGGTGACGGCGGCGACGGCGGCAGCGACGGCGCTTCCACCGGCGACAGCGGCGGGAGCAGCGACCTGACGTTCGACTTCTGGCACATCCACGGCGACGAACTCGGCGAGACGCTGAGCCAGTTCGCTCAGGAGTTCTCCGAGCAGAACGACGGCGTGACGGTCAACGCGGTTAGCAAAGACGGCTACCGCCAGAACCTCAACCAGTCCCTGCAGGCCTCGCGCGCCGGCGACCCGCCGGGCATCGCCCAGATCTTCGAGGTTGGGACACAGCTGTGTCTCGACAGCGGGGCCTTCACGCCGATCGAGCAGGTCATCCCCGACGGTGCGGTCGACTTCGACGATCTCCTCCCGTCGGTGTCGAGCTACTACCGCATCGACGGCGAACTCAATTCGATGCCGTTCAACTCCTCGAACACGATCATGCTGTACAACAAGACGGCGTTCGAGGAGGCGGGACTGGATCCGGAGGATCCGCCACGGAGCCTCTCCGGCGTGCGCAGCGCCGCAGAGACGATCGTCGACCAGACCGACATGGAGGCCGGCATCTCCTGGCCGAACCACTCCTGGATGCAGATCGAACAGCAGTTCGCGAAGCAAGACCAGGTGCTGCTCAACAAGGAGAACGGTCGTGCCGGCCGTGCCGACAAGACCTACTACAACAGCGAGGCCGGTCGCAACGTCTACGAGTGGTGGAAGGGCATGGCCGACGACGACCTGTACCTGAACCCGGGCATCGAGGCGTGGTCCGAGGCACGACAGGCGTTCCTCACGGGCCAGGTCCCGATGCTGTGGGACTCCACGTCGAACATGGTCTCGATGAAGGCCGGTGCAGAGGAGAACGGCTTCGAACTCGGATCGGCGTACCTGCCCGCACCGGACGGTGCCAACAACGGCGTCGTCATCGGCGGCGGCTCGCTGTGGGTGCCCGACGCCCTCGCCGACGAGAAGAAAGAGGCCGCCGGCAAGTTCATCGCCTATATGGTCCAGCCCGAACAGCAGGCTCGCTGGCACCGCAACAGCGGGTACTTCCCGGTGAGCCAGAGTGCCGTCGACCAACTCGAGAGCGACGGCTGGTTCGAGGAGAACCCCGACTTCCGTACGGCCTTCGATCAGTTGCAGGACACCAAGGACTCGCCCGCGACGCGTGGTGCGGTGATGGGCGTCTTCCCGGAAGCGCGTAGTATCAACACGGAGATCTCGGTCAGCATCCTCAACGGGAACGTCGGCGTCGAGGAGGGACTCTCGAAGATGGACACCCAAGTCCAGGAGACCCTGTCGAGCTACTCCGGCAACTACAGCGGAGAGGAGTAACCGCGAGCGCGAACTTTTATTGCTCAACTATGGCAGAACAGACGAAACCATTCGATTCCAAGCTCCAGGCAGCGGCGCTGCTACTGCCGACGGTCGTCGTGCTCGTCGCGTTCCTGTACTACCCGTCACTGGAGACGTTTCGCCTGAGCCTGTACGAGTCGGCGTTCCTCGGACAGGATCTCAGGTGGACGGGCATCAACAACTTCGTGGAACTGGCCACGTCGTCGACCTACCGGAACAGCTTCGTGGTCTCTGTCCTGTTCGCGGGCGTCGTCGTGATCGGGACGCTGGTGTTGTCGCTGTTGATCAGCTACATGCTCTTCGACGTCGACCTCGGCTCGTCGTCGTACCTCGTCGCGGCGATCTGGCCGTACGCGCTCCCGCCCGCAGTGGCGGCCATCCTGCTGAACTTCCTGCTCCACCCGAACCTCGGGATCTTCACCCACTACCTCGAACTGTTGACTCCCTGGACGCTGGACTGGTTCAACAGCGGGCCACAGGCCTTCGCCGTGCTGGCGATCGTCGCCATCTGGAAGCAGCTGGGGTACAACATCATCTTCATGGTCGCCGCGCTCAACAACATCCCCGAGACGCTGACCGAGAGCGCTCAGCTCGACGGGGTCGGCCGGCTCAAGATGCTGTACAAGGTGTACGTGCCGCTGATCTCGCCGACGCTGATCTTCCTCGTCGTGATGAACACGATCTACTCGTTCTTCTCGACGTTCCCGCTGGTCGATCTGATGACCAGCGGTGGCCCGAGCGGGGCGACGAATCTGCTGATCTTCAAGCTGTACCGTGACGCGTTCGAGTTCAGTAACTACGGGCTGGCGTCTGCCGAGTCCGTTATCCTGTTCGTCCTCGTGGCGATCCTGATGTACATTCAGCTCAGGGCCACCGAGGGCCACGCACAGTACGGAGGGTGACTACGATGGCAACTACAACGGAAACAGACTCAACGCCCGTCGAGGAATCACGGACGATCAGCCAGCGACTGCCCGACAACCTGGCGATGCACGTCGGGATCATCCTCTCGATCGTCGCGATGGCGGCCCCGCTCTTGCTCGCGATCATCATGAGTACGCAGACGACCTCCGAGGTGTACGAGGTGACGAACCTCGGCCTGGGGAGTCAGGGGCTGTCGAACTACCAGACGGTCCTCTCGGAGTACCAGTTCACCACGTACCTGCTCAACTCGTTCGTGATGAGCATCATCATCGTCGTCGGCAAGGTCGGTATCTCGCTGCTGGCGGCGCTGGCGCTGGTCTACTACGAACTCCCCTACGAACGTGCGGTGTTCATGTTCATCCTCCTGACGCTGCTGTTGCCGGTGCCGGTCCGTATCGTCCCGCTGTTCCAGCTG
Source organism: Halomicrobium sp. IBSBa (assembly GCF_017612575.1). Classification (NCBI taxonomy): domain Archaea; kingdom Methanobacteriati; phylum Methanobacteriota; class Halobacteria; order Halobacteriales; family Haloarculaceae; genus Halomicrobium; species Halomicrobium sp. IBSBa. Next base: position 1,123,881 of record NZ_JADPQC010000001.1, on the reverse strand, counting down.
ATGGCGGACCTGGGGTGGACGAACACGATGCTCGCACTGACGGGGCCGTACATCGCCAGCGCGACCGCCGTGTTCCTGTTCCGCCAGCACTTCATGTCGATCCCGAGTTCGCTGGTCGAGACGGCCCGGATGACCGGGATCGGACCGGCCAAGTTCCTGTTCAAGGTCCTGATCCCGATGTCGAAGGGGATGATCGCGGGCGTCTGTGTCATCACCTACATCTACTCGTGGAACCAGTTCCTCTGGCCGCTCGTCGCGGTCAACGACAAGAGCTCGCAGGTGGTTCAGGTCGGGATCAGCTACCTCCAGGGTTCGGCACAGGCCGGACTGACGCCCTGGGGCCTGATCATGGCGGGTGCCTGCATCGCCCTGCTGCCGCCACTGGTCGTCTTGATCGTGCTTCACCGACCGCTCCTGCAGACGTTCGCTGTCCAACGGAAGTGATTACTATGGCAAGGATACAACTCACAGATCTCGAGAAACAGTACGACGACGTACTCGCAGTCAAGGGTATCGATCTGGAAGCAAAGGACGGGGAGTTCCTCGTCCTGGTCGGTCCGTCGGGGTGTGGTAAGTCGACGACGCTGCGGATGATTGCGGGGCTCGAAGACATCACGGCCGGGACCCTGCGGATCGACGACGAGGTCGTCAACGACGTGCCCCCGAAAGATCGGGACATCGCGATGATGTTCCAGAACTACGCGCTGTACCCCCACATGACCGCCGCCGAGAACATGAAGTTCGGCATGAAGTCGGTCAGCGACTTCTCCACCGAGGAGATCGACCAGCGCGTCGAGGAGGCCGCCGAGACACTCGACATCGACGACCTCCTCGACCGCAAGCCAAAGGAGCTCTCCGGCGGGGAGCGCCAGCGCGTCGCCATCGGCCGGGCGATCGTCCGCGAGCCGGAGGTGTTCCTCCTCGACGAGCCGCTCTCGAACCTCGACGCCAAGCTCCGGGTCCAGATGCGCGCCGAACTGCTCAGGCTCCACGAGGAACTCGACTCCTCGACGGTCTACGTGACCCACGACCAGACCGAGGCGATGACGCTCGGCGACCGCGTCGCCGTCCTCGACGCGGGCGAACTACAGCAGGTCGCGCCACCCCAGGAGCTGTACGACTTCCCGGCCAACCGGTTCGTCGCGGAGTTCATCGGCGAGCCGGCGATGAACGTGTTCCCCGTGGACGTCCACGAGCGCAACGGACACTACGTCGCCGACCACGCCGGCTTCACCATCCCCCTCCCCGACGGCGAGGGCCTCGACGCCGCGAGCGACTCTTCGGTGTCGATGGGCGTTCGACCGGAGGACATCTCGCTGGCCTCGAACCTGCCCGACGACGCGGAGACGTTCACGGTCGAGACCACGGTCAGGGAACCGCTCGGCGAACTGTTGTTGCTGCACTGCCAGCTCGGCGACGACGAGATCCACGTCAAAGTCGAGCCACGCAGCGAGATCCAGCCGGGCGAGACGATCGAGGTCGGATTCGATCCGGATCGTCTCCACCTCTTCGACGCCCGATCGGGCGACGCGCTGTATCACTCGACGGCTCCCGAAGCGACGAAGTCCGAAGCGGTGGTCACGGAGTAACACGATGTGGCAGCCATTCGCGAACGGTGTCGCGTGTGCGGACGCGCCGGCAGCCTCTCTCACCGCAGCCTGGCACGACGGTGCGAGTCCGACTCGCCCGCTCTCGCTCCCGGTGGGACGGCGTGGACTCGTCCAGTCGGGGCTCGGAGGTCTCGCCACGTTCCTCGCGGGCTGTACCGGGGGCTCGGGTCCCGGAACCGAGACGGGTTCGAGCACTCGGGAGGACGACGTTCGGCTCATCGGTCACCGCGGCTGTGCCGACCAGTACCCCGAGAACACGATCCTCGCCGTCGAGCAGTCCGCGCCACACGTCGACATGATCGAGTTCGACGTACAGCGGTGTGGCTCCGGGGAACTCGTCGTGTTCCACGACGACGAGCTCGACCGGCTGACCGACGCGACGGGATCGGTCGCGACGACCGACTGGGCGGAGCTGCGAGAGCTCACGATCCTCGACTCCGAGGAGACTATCCCGCGACTCTCGGCGTTCCTGTCGGCGGTCCCGTCGGACACGGCAGTCAACATCGAGCTCAAGCACGACGGCATGGCCGAGGAGGTCGTCACGGCCGCCGACGAGTGCGACAACGAGGTTCTCTTCTCGTCGTTCTCGCCGGACGCGCTCCGGGAGGTTCGCGAGCGCGACGACGACGCGGCACTCGCCTTCCTCGTCAGTGACGCGCCGGAACGGAGCCTCTCTTTCGCCGACGAGATGGACTGTGTGGCAGTCAACCCCGGCGTCGACCTCGCTCTCGACACCGACTTCGTCGAGCGGGCACACGCCGAGGGGTTCGAGGTGAACACGTGGACCGTCGACGACTCGGAGACCGCCAGACGACTCGTCGACGCGGGCGTCGACGGACTGTTCGTCGATCGGTGGGACCTCCTGACGGAGTGATCGAGACGGTCGGCTGAACGGCCACGACGACGCCCCGGCCCGAGTCGCGAACCCCGCACGGTCGCTCACCGTCCGAACCACGACCGCGAACTGTCTGCCGTCCCCTGTTCTACAACGCCCTGCACCGTCCGAAACCGGTGTCGAGTCGTCGGGCGCTGTTCGGGAAGATCGAACAAAACGTCGTGAGAGTCCCGTTCTGTCGACAGTTGCCCCGCCCGTCGCGTCGAGAGTTCGTAGCCGACCGATCGCGAGCCGCGCCGAGACGGTGCCCGATATCTGGGGCTTCGACGATCGTGCCGTGCAATGCTGGAGGAAACGCTCGCTATCTCTCGGCACCGCCCTCGGCGTCACGACACCGCGGACGTTCGGTACTCCCAAACGAGATGGCGCTCGACGAGTTCTCTGCGAATCGACGGGGCTGAAACAATCCCGTACCAACGGTACTCGTGTTATTCTATTGTCGAAACACCGTGATTATTCCTGACAGACTCTGTGTGGCGTCGCTGAGACGACCGCCGGTCGCTGAGCGACGGCAAATCGTTTGCGAGAGACGAACGACCTTCGCCACCGCTCGACGGCTGGCCGGTCTGATCCTCGATGCGGCACTATCGTACAGACGTAGGGCCGACGGTATCAGGAGAACTGCGCGTTGATCTCGATGACGTTGGCCGACCGCGTCACCAGGTTCGGGAGTTCGTCTTCGTACAGCGGTCCGCTGAAGCGACTGGCCGGCCCGGAGATGCTGATCGCGCCCATCACTTCGTCGTTCATCGTGATCGGAGCGGCGACACAGCGAAGCCCCTCGATGCGTTCTTCGCGGTCGAAGGCGTAGCCGCGCTCGCGTATCGCTTCGAGTTCGTCGAACAGCTCCGGCCGGGTGGTGATCGTCGCGTCGGTGAACGCCGGCAGTCCGTGCTCGTCGACGATCGCTTCGACCCGGCTCTCGTCCATCCGTGCGAGCATCGCCTTGCCCAGCGAGAGACAGTGGAGATGCGCCCGGTTGCCGACCGACGACGCGGTCTGGACGGCGTCTTCGCCCTCGGTCTTGTAGATGTACACCGCCTTTCCGTGCTCCTCGGTGGCGAACTGTGCGAGCTCTCCACACTCCTCTGCCAGATCGTCCAGCTCCTTGCGCACCACGTCGTAGATCTGGAGCCGGTCTTTGACCGTCTCGGCGAGGTCGAGATACTGGAGGCTCAGCCGGTACGTGCCGTCGTCGTTCACGACGTACTCGTTGTCGACGAGCGTCGCCATGTGTCCGTGGACCGTCCCTTTCGATCGGTTCACCGCGTCGGCGATCTCCGTGATCCCGGCACTCTCGACCGACTGGAGGAACTCGATGATGTCCAGGCTCGTCTGTACCGCGTCCACCGTTCGGGACTGGTGCTCGCTGGCCATGCTCGGCTGTACAGGCTAGTGGTATATAGTCGTTCGGCTGACGCGAACAATTTGGTCCGTTCGTGGTATCCGAACGGATCGTCGAGTCGTCGCGAGGTGGGACAACGACGACGCTCTGTTTCACAGGGAAAAGGCTATACGGTTCTCGCCGAAATCCCGGGATACGATGGTCGCAGTCGATTACATGGCCCACCAGGAGCAGTACAGTCCGTCGGAGCTACTGGAATTCTCCGAGCTCGCTGCGGCGAACGGCTTTGACTTCATCTGGACCTCGGACCACTTCCACCCCTGGTTTCACACGGACGCAGAGGCGGGGTTCGCGTGGTCGTGGCTCGGGGCGGCGATCGAGCGCGTCGACCTCCCGGTCGGGACGTGCGTGACGCCGGCAGGCGAACACTACCACCCCGCGCTGGTCGCCCAGGCCTTCGCCACGCTCCAGTCGATGCACGACGAGCGGGTCGTCCTCGGGCTGTCGACCGGCGAGGCGATGAACGAGAAACCGCTCGGACACGAGTGGCCCGACTACGACGTCCGGCGCAGCCGCCTCGAAGAGACGCTGGAGATCGTCCACGGGCTCTGGGAGAACGACGGCTTCTACAGCTACGAGGGCGAGCACTACGAGGTCGACGACGCCCGCCTCTACACGATGCCCGACGAACGACCCGAGGTACAGATCGCGGCCAACGGTCCCAGCACGGCGTCGCTGACCGGCGAGTACGGGGACGGGTTCATCACGGTCAAGACCGGCGAGGAGTACACGGAACGGATGTATCCGGCGATCAGGCGGTACGCGACAGACGCCGGCCGAGACCCCGACCAGATCGAGACGACGCTGCTCGTGATCGCGTCCTACGACGAGGACCGCGAGCGGGCACGCGAATCGACCCGACCGTGGTGGGCGACCACACAGGACGTCTTCGACCGCGCGCTGGCGAACCCGAAGGCGATCGAGCGCGAGGGGGAGAAGGCCACGCGCGAACAGGTCGAGGCGAAGTTCCTCATCGCCGACGACCCGGCCGAGATCGCCGGCCAGCTCGAAGCGTACGCGGAGATGGGCTTCGACCGGATCGCGCTCGGCAACACCAGTCCGGAGCCGGAACGGTTCTTCGAGGTGATGGGCGACGAGGTCATCCCGTCGCTGTGAGCGTAATCGGGCCGGCCGCTTTGAGGTACGTTTAATAATTGGGGTTCCGTCGGTACGCACGAGATGTCTCGAATGAACGGTGGCGAGATTATCGCCACGTATCTGGAGAAGGAGGGCGTCGAGTACCTCGTCGGGATTCCCGGCCACGGGAGCACGAACCTGCTCGACGCCTTCAACGACTCCGACGTATCGGTCGTCCAACCCCGTCACGAGCAAGGTGCCGCTCACCTCGCAGACGGGTACGCCCGCGTGACCGGCGAGCCACTGGCCGTCTTCACCTCGATCGGCCCCGGCGCGACCAACACGGTCACCGGCGTCGCGACGGCCTACGTCGACTCGATCCCGATGGTCGTCTTCACCGGCGCGCCACAGACCCACGAGTACGGCCAGGGGATCCTCCAGGAGATCGAACGCCAGAAGCCCGGCGACTTCCCGAGCGTCATGGAGCCGGTCACGAAACAGAGCTTCGAGGTCAGCTCCGTCGAGCAGCTCCCACGCGTGCTCCGGCGGGCCTTCCAGATCGCCCGCTCCGGCCGTCCGGGTCCGGTTCACGTCGACGTGCCGATGGACGTACAGGGCGCTGCCGCCGACGTGACGCTGCCCGAACCCACCCAGCACCGGCCTCACAGTCGCCCCGGTGGCGATCCGGAGACGGTCTCGGAGGCGGCGACGCTGCTGGCCGAGGCCGACCGGCCGGTGATCGTTCCCGGCGGCGGGACGATGCTCGCGGAGGCCTGGGACGAGGTGCAAGCGCTGGCCGAACACCTCCAGGCACCCGTCGTCCCGACGTTCCAGGCCAAGGGGATCATCCCCGAGGACCACGACCTGTTCGTCGGCTACGCGGGGTGGATCGGCTCGACGGCCGGGAACGAACTCGCGTCCAACGCCGACACGATCCTCGCCGTCGGCTGTCGGTTCACCGACATGCACACCTCGTCGTTCGAGGCGGGCGTCAGCTTCGAGATCCCGCCGAGCAAGCTGATCCACGTCGACATCGATCCCCAGGAGATCGGGAAGAACTACCCCATCGAAGTCGGTATCCAGGGCGACGCGAAGGTGGTCACCCGCCAGCTCACCGAGCAACTGCGCGAGCGGATGGAGCCGGTCTCGACCGAAGACAACGACTACTACGCGGAGATGCAGGAGCTGTGGGACGAGTGGGCGGCGATGGTCCAGGAGCGCTGGGACGACGACAGTGTCCCGATGAGCATCTCCCGCGTGCTGGCGTCGCTGCGCGAGGTGTTGCCCAGAGACGGCGTCGTCGTCTCCAGTGCCGGCCAGCCCCAGGAGACGGTCAACCCCGAGTTCCCGGTGTACGAGCCCCGGACGAACGTCTCCTGTGGCGGCTTCTCGACGATGGGCTTTGGCGTCTCGGCGGCGATCGGTGCCAAACTCGGCAAGCCCGACAGCCCGGTCGTCGACATCGAGGGCGACGGGAGCTTCCTGATGTGTAACCAGGAGGTGGCCGCGGCCGTCGAACACGGCGTCGACGTGACCTACCTGGTCCTCAACAACCGTGGCTGGAAGTCGATCCGGAACCTCCAGGTCGACAAGTACGGCTGGGACCGCGTCCTCAACACGGCGTTCGACGAGGACGCCGGGGTCGACTACATGGCGATGGCCGACTCGTTCAACCTCGACTACGCCGAGCGCGTCGTCAAGCCCGAGAACCTCGACGCCGCCCTCGAAGACGCGGTCGCCCACGACGGGCCCGCGATGGTCGAGGCGGTCGTCGAGCCCGACAACCCCGACTCCGGCGCGATCGTCACCGGCGAGTGGGATCTCGCGGACCTCGAAGAGTAAGCCTCGGCCGCGCGCTGCCGGCGGTCCCGGCTGTCGTAACATCTATGTGGTCTCGTCCTGACTCCATCAACGCATGACACGCAAGCACGAGCAGCCCCCAGCAGCGACTGCGATCCCCGACGCCGTCCGGAACTACGTCGGCGGCGAGTGGGCGTCCGGGTCGGCGGACGGCCAGCCGGTCGTCGATCCGGCCACCGGAGAGCACCTCGCCGACGTACCGTTTTCCAGCGCCGACGACGTCGACGACGCAGTCCAGACGGCCAACGACGCCTTCGAGGAGTGGCGGCGAACGCCACCGGTCGAGCGGGTCCAGTACCTCTTCGACCTGAAACACGAACTGGAAGCGCGGGAAGCACAGATCGCGCACGCGCTCTCTCGGGAACACGGCAAGACCGTCGCGGAGGCCCGCGGGGAGATCCGCCGCGGGATCGAGAACGTCGAAGTCGCCACCGGCATCCCGAACATGCTCCGCGAGGCCAGCGGGACCGTCGAAGACGTCGCCCCCGGGATGGACGAGACGGCCGTCCGCCAGCCACTGGGGACCTTCGCCGCCGTCACGCCGTTCAACTTCCCGTCGATGATCCCGCTGTGGTTCCTCCCCTACGCGGTCGCGACGGGGAACACCTTCGTCCTCAAGCCCAGCGAGAAGGTGCCCCTCACCGCACAGCTCATCTTCGAGGCGATCGAGGCCGTCGAGTTCCCCGACGGCGTCGTCAATCTCGTCAACGGCGGCGTCGAGACGGTCGACGCGCTGCTGGAACACGACGGCATCGAGGGGGTCTCGTTCGTCGGTTCGACGCCGGTCGCTCGACACGTCTACGAGACCGCCGCCCAGCACGGCAAGCGCGTCCAGGCCCAGGGCGGCGCGAAGAACTTCGCGGTCGTCACGCCGTCGGCCGAACTCGACCAGTCGGTGCCAAACATCGTCGGCTCGGGCTACGCCAACGCCGGGCAGCGCTGCCTGGCCAACGACGTGGTCGTCGCCGTCGGTGACGTGTACGACGAGTTGCGCGGGGCTCTCGTCGACGCAGTCGAGGACCTGACCGTCGGACGCGGCCTCGACGAGGGCACCGACGTCGGCCCGCTCATCACCGGCGCATCTCGCGAACGGGTCACCGAACTGATCGCCGAGGCCGTCGAGGAGGGCGCAGAGGTCGTCGTCGACGGACGCGGCTTCGAACACCCCGACTACCCCGACGGCAACTTCCTGGGGCCGACGCTGTTGGCGGGCGTCACGGCCGACATGGAGATCGCCCAGACCGAGATCTTCGGCCCAGTGCTGTGTCTCGCCGCACAGCCGTCACTCGACGACGCCATCGAGATGGTCGACGGTACGGAGTACGGCAACGCCTCCTCGATCTTCACCGAGGACGGCAGCGAGGCACGCCAGTACCGATACGAGGTCGACGCCGGCAACATCGGCGTCAACGTCGGCGTCTGCGCGCCGATGGGATTCTTCCACTTCGGTGGCACCAAGGAGTCGTTCTTCGGTGACCTCCACGCGCAGGGCGAGGACGCCGTCGCCTTCTACACGGACAAGACGATCGAGATCGAGCGCTGGTACAGCTAGTCCGACGCTGTCCGCCTCGAACGCCGACCGAGCGCGCCGAGCTTATACTGCCAGCTGTAAGTCTGTGAAGAATTTCGCGACACGGGGTCGCGAATATCTTGAAACAGTTACAGCCGGCAGTATCAGTCCTGTTCGACGGACGTCGTCTCCTCGAAGGCGGCGTCGTATCGGTCGATGGCTTCGTCGACGCCGTCCATCAGCAGCGAGACGTCCTTCCCGGCGATGAGGAAGTCGTGGCCCTGATCTACCCGTGTGTCGATGTCGTCGAGGTCGGTGACCAGCGTCCCGACCGGAACGTCCGCGTCGTTCCCGGCCTCGATGACCGACGCCATGGCGGTCGTGAGCGACTGGGAGTCCCACTCCGCGAACTTCCCCAGCGCACCCGAGAGGTCTGCGGGGCCGACGAACAGGGCGTCGACGCCGTCGACGGCGGCGATCTCGGCGGCGTTTTCCAGTCCCGCCTCGGTCTCGATCTGTGCGATCGTGAGGATCGTCCCGTTGGCGTTCGCGACGTACTCCTCGAAGTTCCGGCCGTACTCTGTCGCTCGACTGCCCGCGATCCCCCTGATGCCGTCGGGCGGGTACTGCACCGCGCGGACGAGTTCGCGGGCTTCCTCGGCCGTCCCGACCATCGGGACCATGACGCCAGCGACGCCGATATCGACGACGCGCTTCAGTCGGACGGGATCGTTCCACGGGACCCGGACGACCGTCTCCGTCTCGCCGTCGGCGGCATCGACGCTCCGCGCGATGCTCTCGACGGTCTCTAACCCCATCGTCGTGTGCTCCATGTCGACGAGGAGGAAGTCGATATCGAGCTGTGCTACCGCCTCTGCGATCGTGGGATGGCCGACGGAGATCCACGTCCCGAGGGGCGACTCTCCGGCCTCGATTGCGTCTTTGACGTGTGTCATTTGTGGGGATGACACAGCGACTCCTGGGCACTCGCCGGTCGCTGTGTCGTGTGTCTTCGTCTCCCCTCTGGGACGCCAGTGCAAATAAATCACGGGGTCGCGGACACCGGCCACCCCGTCTATCGGAAGTTATAACACCGACTGTCCGGATACGGCGTATATGCGATTCGGTATCATCGGGTGTGGCACGATCGCGCAGATTATGCACATCCCGTACGTGACGGAACTGCCCGACCTGGAGCTGTACGCGCTGGCCGATCCCGCCACCGAGCGGGTCACGACGCTGGGCGAGCGGTACAACGTCCCCCACCGGTACGAGTCGGTGGACGAGATGATCGCCGAACGCGGCGAAGAACTCGACGCCGTGATCGTGTTGACGCCGCCGAGCCAGCACGCCGACGTGGTCGAGACGACGCTGGGCGCGGAGATCGACACGCTCGTCGAGAAACCGCTCTCGGTCTCGGTCGCGGACGCCGATCGGATGGTCTCGGCGGCCGAGGCGGCCGACGCGACCGCGATGGTCGCCTACAACAAGCGCTACGCGCCCGCCGTCGAGGCCGCTCGCGAGGAGATCGCGGCACTCGATCAGGTCGACAAGATCACCGCCTACGACGTGGACCCGAATCACGGGCGCAACATCGAGGAGGTGTACGATCTCGTCGACGGTGCCGTCCCCGAGTCGGTCGTCGAGACGACCCGCGAGAAGCAACTCGCCGACAGCAAGCAGGTGATCGACAGCGACGACGACGAGCTGGCCGACGACTACCACTGGCACCTCGAACACATCTGTCACGACGTGAACCTCCTACGGGGGCTGTTCGGCGGCGTCGAGTCGATCGACCACGTCGACCTGTACGCCGACGGACGGTACGCGACCGCGAACCTCGTCTACGAGGGCGGCCGGCGGTGTACGCTCGACTCCGGGCTCTCGGACCGCAAGTGGTTCGAGGAGTTCGTCCGCGTCGACTCGCCGACGGGGATGATCGAACTGTCCTTCGACGACCCCTTCATCCGGAACTCGCCGCCGTCGGTACGGGTCAAGCGCGGCACCGACGAGATCTCCGACGAGACCCGAACGCCCTCCTACGAGGAGAGCTTCAAGCGAGAGGTCGAGCACTTCGTCGCCTGTATCCGCGGCGACGCCGAGGTCCGGACCCCCTTCCAAGAGGGACGGGCCGACGTGCGCCTGATCGCCGATCTGTTCCGACAGACCCAGGGAGCGCCGCTGCTGGGCGATTACTGACGCGAGACGGACCGAAACCACTAAGCGAAACCACACGTCGATACACGACAACACATGTACGAAGACTTCGCATCGACGCTCGCAGCGACTATGTGGGCCGACTTCGACGAACAGCCCCGCCGGGCGGACGGTCCGCCGGGCGAGATCACCGACGTACAGACGGTGGTCGTCGACGGCAACTTCCCGTGGACGATCGTCACCGTCGAGACCAGCGAGGGGGTCACCGGGATCGGGGAGTGTTACCCGTCGCCGGGCGTCCACGAGGTCATCACCGACTACCTCCGGCCGGTGCTGGTCGGCGAAAATCCGACCGACGTCGAGCGACTGTACAACCTCATGCGCGAGAGTCTCTCCGGACGCGGCTCACAGCAGGGGATCGGGACGATCGCGATCAGCGGCGTCGAGATCGCGCTGTGGGACGCCGCGGGGAAACTCCTCGGCCAGCCCATCTATCAGCTTCTGGGCGGCAAGCTGCGCGAATCGGTCGCCGTCTACGCGGACTGTCACGCTGGCGAGGCGATGGTCGAATCCGCCAGAGAAGGGCAGGAGACCTCGACGTACGACCCACAAGCGTACGCGCAGGCGGCCCGGGGGGCCGTCGACGACGGGTTCGACATCGTGAAGTTCGACCTCGACGTGCCCTCTGGCCGGGAGATCGACACGCTCTCGCGGCACTTCGACCCGCCGGAGATCGAACACAAGCGCCGCGTCGTCGAGGCCGTCACCGACGAGATCGGCCACGACGCCGAGGTCGCGGTCGACCTCCACTGGAACTTCAGCCCCGAGACGGCAGAGCGACTCTGCCGTGCGATCGAACCGTACGACCTGGCCTGGATCGAGGACCCGCTCCCGCCCGAGAACACGGACGCGATGCGGGAACTGAAACGCCGGGTCGACGTGACGCTGTTGACCGGCGAGAACCGTTACGGCCGTCACGGCTTCCGCGACCTGGTCGCCGAGCAGGCCGTCGACTTCCTCGCCCCGGACGTTCCGAAGACCGGCGGCATCGCCGAGACCAAGAAGATCGCCGAGCTGGCTGAGACCTACTACCAGGCGCTCGTCCCCCACAACATCGGCAGCCCCGTCGCGACGGCGGCGACGGTCCACGTCGGTGCGACGGTCCCCAACTTCGTGGCCCTGGAGTACCACGCTCGCGAGGTCTCGTGGTGGGACGACCTGCTCGTCCGCGACGAGCCGTTCATCCGCGACGGCCGCATTCAGGTGCCTGACGGACCGGGCCTCGGCGTCGAACTCGACTGGGACGCCGTCGAGGACCACCGCAAGCACTGATCGGCGCTATCGCCCGTCGACAGACAGCTCGTTCCAGCGGTCGATGTTCTCCTTGGCGTGGACGAGTCGCTTTTCGGTCTGGTTCTCGATCTCGATCGTGTAGTGGCCCTCGTACCCCGCCGCGTCGAGGGCGTCCGCGAGCGCTCCGAACTCCAGGACGCCGTCGCCGAGGTCCGTGAACGACCGGAAGTAGTTGATCACGTTGTCCAGGTGGAAGTCCCCGTCCGTGAGCGCGTCCCGGTTGTCGGCGAACCCCTGACCGGGAGCCACGTCCTTGAGGTGGACGTACGCGATGTCGTCGCCGAACCGCTCGACGGCGTCGGTCACGTCGCCCTCGGGGAAGTGGTCGCCGTACGGGTAGTAGTGTGCCGTATCGAAGAGCAACTCCAGCCCGTCGACGGCGTCGAGGTAGTGACGGATCTCCGACGGCCGTTCGACCGCCGTCGCGCCGTGGTGGTGAACGACCGGACGCAGGCCGGCGTCCAGCGCCGCGTCGCTGACCCGACTCAACCACGTCTCGACCGTCGCTTCGTCGTATCGCCCTCGCTGTGGCGGGAGCAAGCCGAGGAACTCGGTACCGAGATCGGCGATCGTCGGCACGTCCTCGACGATCCGCTCGACCGCCTCATCGCTCTCGATCCACTCGCTCATCACGCAGTACAGTTCGAGGTCCGCATCGGCGAGCCACCGCTTCAGCGTCGCGGTGTCGTTGTCCCGGACCTTCCCGAGACCGATCTCGATTCCGTCGTACCGACAGGCACCGATGTCGCTGATCGCGGTCTCGACGTCTGTCGGGTCGTACATCATCGCCGTGTATCCGGTACCCATGTGTCGGGCTATCACGACTCGCCGAAAAATAGCTTCCGACTGATACTGCTGGCCGTCACTGTTTCGAGACCTCGCGACCACGAGGTCGCGATATGCTTCACAGACGTACAGCCGACAGTATGAGACGACGGTCTGTCGCTCTCGCTGTTGTTCGGCGGTGGCGAACGACTCTGACTCGCTGCTGGCCGTCTACACCGGATTCCGGACTCGTAGCTCCGTACTGCGGGCGTTCGCGCTGTTTCCCACGATAGCGGCGTTCGTGAGATGCGAACGAAATGAACGCAACACTCTCTGGCGACGCGGCCGACTGATCGATTGCATAACGACCGTATTGCTGTTATTCGAACGCCGCCGACGAGTGGTCTGTTACCGGGTTCTCCGCACGGATCGTCGGTCCCGCTTTTCGGCTGGAAGAACGCTTCAGGCGTCGGTTCGCGGAATTTCTGGTAATCTCTTCCGTTCGTCCTGCCCGAACGACGTCGATCGAAGGCCCTTCGCCAGCGATCCCCGCACACGCCAGAAAGCCAGTCGTCGCCAGCGTTTCAGGCTCGTACTGGGCGATTGCGTTCTGCTCTGTCTCAGTTTTTCGTTCGCTCGCTCCAAACGCATGTACTTCCGCCAGATGCGTCGTATGTGTCGGCTCTCCTCGGCTGGCAGGTATAAAACAGACAGTCTATCTTGAAAAAGGCAATATTGAAACCACACTCTCTCTTTTTCTGTCTGAAAACTCGGAACTTGGGTAAATATCTCGTCGAAACTTCGAACCTATCGCCGGTAGCGTGTTAGATGAGTGTAGACTGGCTATTTCGACGGACAAACATCGATCTACTCTCTCCTGCCGTGATCTCCGTTTCGTCGAGTCGGCCAGGTACCCCCGTTCTCGGCTCGCGTCGGTCTCCCCGCTCAGCGGTCGAACAGCCACAGCGCCGCCGTGAGCCCGGTCGCGCCGACCAGTGCCGCCGCCAGCAGCCCGAACGCGACCCGAAAGTTTGTCACGTCCGAGAGCCAGCCGACGATCGCCGGGGCGACCGCGCCGGCCCCCATCAGCAGCGTCCGGACGACGCCGAGGCTCCCGCCGGCCACGTCCTCGGGGACGACCGCCATCAGATACGCACCCCGGACCGGCCGATATCCGTGCGCTCCCAGGCCGAGCGCGACGACGGCTCCGCCCAGCGCGAGCGGCCCGCCGGTCGGCGCGAGCGTCAGGATCGCGAGCAGTCCCGCGGTGGCGACGGCGAGTGTCACCAGCAGGACGGGGGTGGTCCCGATCCGGTCGCTCACTTCGCCGGTGACCAGCTGGACGAGGCTGACGACGAACAGGGCCGAAAACAGCAGGTTCGCGGTCGCGCTGGACAGCGCGGTCTCGCTGGCGAGATACAGCGGGAGGAAGGCGACCGCGCCGTTGTAGGCGAACGAAAAGCAGATCGTCACGAGCACGAAGCCGGTGAACTGCCACTCGCGAAACATCGTGAGGTAGCTGTCCGGCGAGGCGGTCACGTCGCCGTGGTCGCTCCCAGTCGAGGCGGTACTCGACGACGCGAGTCGGCGCGGGACTCGCCTGCCGAAGGCGACGGCCAGGCCGACCGTCGCTAGCCCGCCCGCGAGAAACACCGTCCGCCAGCCGGCACCGCCGACCGCGTCGTGGCCGGTGACGGCGACGACCGCCGCCGGTGCCGCGACGCCGCCGAAGGTCCCGAAGGTGTCGAACACCCCCAGCGCCCGCCCGGTCCGCGACGGGTAGATCCCGGAGAGGAGGCGTACGCCGACGGTCTTGTACGCGCCCGTCCCGGCCCCCATCAGGAGCATCGCCGCGACGAGCACCCACAGCGGGGCGTCGACGACGAGCACCAGCGCACCGACCGCCGCGACGCCCGTGCCGGCGACCAGCACTCGAACCGACCCCAGCCGGTCGGCCAGTGCCCCCGAGGGAAACTGCATCGCCGCGTAGACCAGCATGAACCCGGTGAAGGTCGTCCCCAGCACGGTCCGCGAGACGCCGTAGCTCTCACCCAGGGTTCCGAACAGCGGCGGGAAGGCATAGCGGAGGAACTTCCCGAAGAACCACAGCGACGCCGTCAGGACCAGCGCGTCGAAGCGAGCCAGCCCGCGGAGGCGCGCGGCGAGAGACACAGTAGCTGCAAGGTCGGTTCGTCCTGAAAACGGCGTCGAAGCTCCACGACAATAGCCAAGATCCGCGCGCCAGTAGCGCCAGCAACCGACGGCCAGCGAGACGACGCCAAGTGCCGCCAGCACTCCACCCAACGGCGGATGAATCGCACCCGTACAGTCGGCCAGCCTACCGCGAGCGGTCGTGAAGCAGACACCGTCACCGACGGCAAGCACCAGGAGCATCAGTCCGGCACCGACGAGCGTGATGGCGCGGAGGCGCTGGGTCGCGACTGTCTGCCGTCGCGATAGGTCGTCCCAGCGCTCGCGGACGCGCTCTCATTCTCAGTCGGTGCCACGTTCCATCACTCGCTGAACTATGCCATGCAAACATACAACGCGATCGCTGTCGATCCTCTTCGCCGGAGTGCTGATACTGCTCGTAGCCCTCCGTCTAGTATCATGCCCAGTACCACGTCGACCGGTGGTCGTCGTCACCGGCACGAGCGAGGGGATCGGCTATCACCTGCTCGACGCGCTCCGGATGATTCGGACGGTTCTTCCCCACATGCGCACACAGGGTGGGGGTATCGTCCACACGATGGGACCAGGTGTCGGACAGGTCGATCATCCCGGGCTCTCGGGATACGCCTTGACGAAGGGGCCATCGAAGCACTCATGCGGTCGCTCCGGCTGGAACCGCGACACGAACTGATCCGCGTCACGCGAATGTACCCGCAGCTGACGGCCACTCGATCGGCTCGCGAACTGGACTATCCCGAGTCGATGCTGGCCGATCCCGCCAAGGTAGCTCGGCAATTGGCCGGCAAGATCAAGGTGACGCGGCCGGCCATCTACGCCGAATGGTCCACCCGCCTCGGCATGGCACTCGCTCGGGGGTGCCGTTCATAGTCGAGAAATGGACCGAGCGGTTTCTAGATCCCAAAGGGGTAGATGACCGAGATAATAGATAGCCGTTTCCCGGTGAGGTCATTCATGAGCCGTTCGAATAGTACTCTGTATCGGTAATGATATTAATCGAGGTCGTACTCAGAGAGCGGCTGAAACGTGAGTTTGTATTCGTTGCCGTGCTCGTCCTCACGATTGTTCCAACGGTCCAGCATCGCCCGAGCGTTGTCACCGATGTCCCGTGCAACAAGCACTACTTTACTGAGATCGCTGTCCTGCGTTCGTGTGTATGCATCCCAGTACATCACACACTGGTAGACATGGATGGGTTTGGCCTTCGACCGCTTCACTTCGTAAATGTATTCGAATCCTTCTTCGAACCGTTGCAGAAGGTCGATATCCACACCATCAAATCCCTTCTCTGCACGGACTGCATCAGTCGCCATCTGTGCCTCTAACTTTCGCTTGAGACGTTTCTTGATACTGTCTTCCTTCTCTTGCTTTCCGAACTTTATCGGTGCGAACTCGTCGTTATCGTTCAACTTCTGTTTGAGATCGAGCCACAGCGCGGAACTGTCGTTGATGTCGACCTTGTTGTTGACCGTCTCGAACGCGTCGTCACTGATGATGAGTTCGCCAACGAAATCGTTGAAGTCGTTGTGTGTTGCTCGGTCCCAGATCTTTTCTATGAGTCCTGTCTTCAGTGTTCGACCGTTGTAGATGATGTCGATTCCCTGGGTCGTTTGATTCCGTTTATAATACAGCCGGAACGGAGACTCACCGTTCCCGGTCGATATCCCTTCGTAGGTGTCTTTTTCGTACTTATTTCTCGTTTCTTCCCAGTTAACGATCCCCCGCTTGTATTTGACCGCGTACTGCTCTCCTGCATCGTCTTCGACAACAATTTCATCAGTTCGATACCAAGAGTTGCCGTCCTCATCTTCACCTGTGCGGAATTCTGGATAGATCGGTTCGACGGAGAGTTCACCAGCGTCGTCGGTAACGTGGTCAGTCCAGTTTATACTGATGTGGTTCCGATCGGTGTGTTGCAAGAAATGGCGGTACATCACCCCAAAATGCTCCCGAAGCGCCTGTGAGAGAGTGCTTAGATTTGACGCCCGCCGATACGCACTCTGTAGGATGTCGTTCGATGTCGAGAGCTGTATTCGTGTGCCTGATTCTGGACTTTCAAGGGTACCAGCACCTTCGTTCCACTCATCACGAAAATCGCCAATCTCAAGTTCCATCTCGTCACTGATTGGACCTTCGATTCGTCCAAACTGCCCCGATCCGTAGTCGTCTTCGTTTCGAGACAGAATCACGAACGGGGGATTCCCCTCGTTTTTCGTCAGGACGCTCAATGCGTTTTTCAGCCCAAATCCGTGTTCGTTCAACACACCATCTGCCTCGTCAGTATTCCCAGACTCCCATATTTTCTCTTGAAGCACGACGGGTGCCATTCCTTCGCCGGAATCTGCAACGATGACTGAAACTTCGTTCTCGTACCGCTCAATCGTGATCTGGATTCGAAAATACTCGTCTGGTCCGTCCTGTGCAAAGTACTCGTTTGATTTGATATTCGCGCTGATGCCGTTGTCAATGAGTTCCGCGATCGCATCGTGGAAGTCCATCGACTGCTTCGAGAGCCCGCTAAAGTGACCTTCCACGTCGATACCGACATTAACTGGACGTGTTTCCGCTGCTTCCGACATGCATGTGAATTACTTTCTGGATATAAAAACACTCGTCCAGTACCATCCGTTACCGAGGATGTATTGTCGACCAGTGAGGCCGATATCTGTCTGAAGAGACGCGAATTTTAGTCGTCGTCCGCGGCGGGCTGGGCCACGTCTCGGTCGGCGCGTGGCCCCTCCAGATCGACCTTCGGGAGCAGGTCACGGAGGTACTGGCCGGTGTAGGAGTCGTCCGTCCGGGCGACGGTCTCCGGCGTCCCTTCGGCGACGATCCGGCCGCCGTTCTCGCCGCCTTCCGGGCCGAGGTCGACGATGTGGTCGGCGTTTTTCACCAGATCGAGTTCGTGCTCGATGACGACGACGGTGTTGCCCTCGTCGGTGAGGCGGTGGAGCACGTCGATCAGCTTGCGCTCGTCTTCGGGGTGGAGCCCGGTCGTCGGTTCGTCGAGCAGGTACAGCGTCTCGCCGGAGTCTTTCTTCCCCAGCTCCTCGGCGAGCTTGATCCGCTGGGCCTCCCCGCCCGAGAGCGTCGTCGAGGGCTGGCCCAGCCGCATGTAGTCCAGGCCCACGTCTTTCAGGAGCTTCAGGCGGCGGCGGATGCCGGTGTGGCCCTCGAAGAAGTCGTAGGCCTCCGCGACGCTCATGTCCAGCACGTCGGAGATGGTGGCGTCCTTGTAGGTGACGTCCAGCGTCTCGTCGTTGTACCGCGCCCCGTCGCACTCCTCGCAGGGGACGTACACGTCAGAGAGGAAGTTCATCTCGATTTTGACGTTGCCCTGGCCGCCACAGGCCTCACAGCGACCGCCTTTGACGTTGAACGAGAAACGGCCCTTCTCGTAGCCTCGCTGCTTCGCGAGGCTGGTCTCGGCGAACAGTTCGCGGATGTGATCGAAGACGTTTGTGTAGGTCGCGGGGTTCGAGCGCGGCGTGCGACCGATAGGCGACTGGTCGATGAGGCGGACGGTCTCGATCTCGTCGATCCCCTCGATGTCGTCGTGCTCGCCGGGGTTCACGTCGGTGTCGTTCATCCGCCGGACGAGGCCCTTGTACAGCACGTCGTGCATCAGGGTCGACTTGCCCGACCCCGAGACGCCCGTGATCGCGGTGAAACAGCCGATCGGCAGGTCCACGTCCAGATCTGCGAGGTTGTGCTGGCGTGCCCCCTCGATCGTGAGGTGGGTGTCCGACGCTCGGCGGTCGTCGGGGACGGGGATCGTCCGCTCGCCCGAGAGGTACTCGCCGGTGACGCTGTCGTCGCTCTCGATCACGTCGTCCATCGATCCGTTGACGACGACCTCGCCGCCCCGTTTGCCCGGACCGGGACCCATGTCGATGATGTTGTCGGCCCGGCGCATCGTCTCGGTGTCGTGTTCGACCACGAGGAGCGTGTTGCCGAGGTCGCGCAGCTCCGCCAGCGTGTTCAGCAGTCGGTCGTTGTCCCGCTGGTGGAGTCCGATCGAGGGCTCGTCGAGCACGTACAACACGCCGACCAGTCCGGACCCGATCTGGGTCGCCAGCCGGATGCGCTGGCTCTCGCCGCCGGACAGCGTCGACGCCTCCCGGTCGAGGGTGAGATACTCCAGGCCGACCTCCTCCATGAACCCGAGCCGGGCGCGGATCTCTTTGAGGATCTCTTCGGCGATCTTCGTGTCGCGTTCGTCCAGCGACGCTTCCAGCCCCTCGAAGTGTTCCAGCGCGTCGCCGATCGACATCCGGTTGACCTCGGTGATCGACGTACCGTCGGAGGAAACCTCCGACGACGTTCCGCTCGCATCGCTCGCGGAACTCCCGTCGACGAGGACGTGCCGGGACTCCGCTTTCAGGCGGGTCCCCTCACACTCGGGACAGGTGGTGACGGCCATGAACTCCTCGATGTGTTCGCGGGCGCGGTCGCTGTCGGTCTCGACGTGGCGGCGTTCCAGGTTCGGGATCACGCCCTCGAAGCGCTCGGTCTTCTCGCGGGTGCCGTTCTTGGTCTGCCACTCGAAGTGGACGAGGTCGTCCGTGCCATAGAGGAACTGGCGCTGGATCGACTCGTCCAGTTCCTCGAAGGGCGTCTCCAGCGAGACGCCGAAGTGGTCGGCGACGTTGTCCAGCTGTCGGGAGTAGTAGGTACGATCGTAGCTCCAGGGTTCGAAGACGTGCTTGAGCGGCTTCGAGCGGTCCTGAATGACGAGTTCCTCGCTGACCTCCTTGGTCTCGCCGAGTCCCTCACACTCCGGGCAGGCCCCGTGAGGGCTGTTGAACGAGAACGAGCGAGTCTCGATCTCGGAGATGTCGATCCCGCAGTGGGTACACGCGAGGTCCTCGGAGAACTCGACGACGAGGCGGTCGCGGTCGCTGTGGTCCTCGCTGTCGCCGGTCCCCGCGAGATCGCCCGTCGAGCGCGCCGTCGCCCCGCCGAGGGACACGCCCTCCGGCGGGTCCGGGAGGATCACCTTCGTGATACCCTCCCCTTCTTCGAGGGCCGTCTCGACGGAGTCGGTGATCCGCGAGCGGGCGTCAGCGCTGACGCTCACGCGGTCGACGATCACGTCGATCGTGTGGTCGTAGTTCTCGTCGAGTTCGGGGTCGTCGATCGTCAGATCGTAGGGCTCGCCGTCGACCTCGACGCGGGCGTACCCCTCGCCGACCAGCTCCTCGAACAGCTCCTCGAAGGCCCCCTTCTGGTCGCGTACGACCGGTGCGGCGATCTTCGCGCGGGTCCCCTCGGGCAGGGCCAGCATCCGACGGACCATGTTCTGTGCGGACTGCTCGCCGACCTCGCGACCACACTCCGGACAGTGTGGCGTTCCGATGCGGGCGTACAGCAGGCGCAGGTAGTCGTGAAGTTCAGTGACGGTCCCGACCGTCGAGCGGGGGTTGTTGGCGGCGTTCTTCTGGTCGATCGAGATGGCCGGGGAGAGGCCCTCGACGGTCTCGACCTGTGGCTTGTCCATCTGGCCCAGGAAGTTCCTGGCGTAGGCCGACAGCGACTCGATGTAGCGGCGCTGTCCCTCGGCGTACACCGTCTCGAAGGCCAGCGAGGACTTGCCCGATCCCGACAGCCCCGTCACGACCGTCAACTCCTCTCGCGGGATCTCAACATCGATGTCCTTGAGGTTGTGTTCCTCCGCACCGCGGACCTCGATGTACTCTCGTGTCATCTACGGCCCCCTGAGAACTGGGTGCGTGAAACGCTGTCGGTCCGTCGGTGCCACTCGTTGGCTCTGTCACCATCAGACACAAAATTAATGCCGAAATCGCGTGAGCGTCCGGACATGAGTGCCCTCTCGAAGTACGACATCCAGGGACTGGATCTGACCGACAACAGCTACACCGTCGAACAGTCGCTGGTCCGCAACAAGTACAAGGCGATGGACGCCGCCGGCAACGTCGTCGTCCGCGGCAAGCAGAAGATGCTCAAGATGAAAGAGGAGTTCCCCTTCACGGACGGGGACGGCAACGAGGTCTTCACGGTCAAGGCCGGCGGCATCATCGACGTGGCCGGCAACTACGTGCTCTCGGACGCCCAGACCGGCGAGGACCTCGTGGTCCTCGACAACGACTACTCGGTCATGCAGGACACCTGGACGATCCGCGACGCGGGTGACGAGCGCGCCATCGCGAAGATCGACTCCCGGGGTGCCGCGGTGACGCTCGCGCGCAACCTCCTCCCGTTCGGCGCGATCATCCCCCACAAGTACGAGATCACCGACGTCGACGGCAACCACGTCGGCTCCATCGAGGGACAGTTCTCGCTGCGGGACCGCTACGAGATCACCATCGACAACGCGAGCAACGTCCCCAAGGAGGCCGTCATCGCCGCCTCGATGGTCATCGACGCGATCCAGGGGAACTGACACTGTTGGCTGTAACGTCGTGACGATAGTCGCCACCGCGGGGTGGCAAAATCGTTTACAGATGTACAGCCGACAGTATGAGGCTACCTAATCCACGAACAGCGGTCGGGTGACCTCAAAACGATCTCGGTTGGAAGAGCTACATATACCCTCAAACAGCTGTTTTAAGCCTCTCTCGGATCGCTCGTCACCGAACAGTGCCGAGCAACCGTAGGATGAAAAGATGGCCGTTCGATATTTTAACTGTTGGCCTGTATCTTGAAGATGAGGTCCACTACACAAAAAATTTAGCCTGTGAATCTCTACGGTCTGTATGGCCGCCTTCTCCTTGTTTGCGATCGTACTGTTCTTCATCCAGATTGGCGTCGGTTACTACGTGTTTCGTTCTTTCGAGGGGTTGCAAATCGGTTTCAGGGCTCTCCTCGCTGGTGCTGGAATCGTTTTGGGGCTCGTGGTACTCGTTGTGTTCGGTGTCGTCGTGACGCTCGTGTTCGATCTTGTCGTGGTACTCGTGACGGGTGGTGCGCGTGGCTATTTCGATTCCCCGAACGGGTCGCAGAGGGCCACATAACACTGCGAGATCGACCGACGACGAAGAGCGAGGGGCTTCACTGTCCAAATCAGAGCCAGCGGCCAGTGGCTTTGGGTCCG
Organism: Halomicrobium sp. IBSBa; assembly: GCF_017612575.1. Taxonomy (NCBI): domain Archaea; kingdom Methanobacteriati; phylum Methanobacteriota; class Halobacteria; order Halobacteriales; family Haloarculaceae; genus Halomicrobium; species Halomicrobium sp. IBSBa. Next base: position 1,102,005 of record NZ_JADPQC010000001.1, on the reverse strand, counting down.
ACTGTGCGGCGATTTGATGATACTAGTCCGATAGCGGTTTCGCACCCGACACTCGGGTCACACTCTCCGCTGGTGTGGTCGCCAACCAGCGCTCACTCTGGCCTCAGATGGCCCGGTTCACGAACGCCGACTATCACTCGTCCTTGACGATCACTGTGCCGACCATCTCGTCCTCGTGTGGGACACAGAAGTAGTCGTACTCGCCGGCAACCTCGAAAGTGTGTTCGTATGTTTCGCCGACTTCGAGATCGCCGTCCGGCCACGCATCTCGTGCCGCCTGTTCCGTGTCGTACGCTCCGGTAGTAAAAAATGCAGCTTCGTCAGGGAGACCGTCCTCGTAGGCCGTGACGGTATGGCTCCACTCAGAGTCGTTTATCCAGCCGACGCGCTCGCCGACGCCGATTGTCACTGTCGTCGGCGCAAACGCGTTGTCGGGTGTTTTCATTCCGACGACGGCGTCGTTTCGTTCCTGTAGCTCCGTCCGTTGAGCGTCGAGTTGGCGTTCGTTCGGTCCGAATGTTCCCGAGTTACAGCCTGCCAGGCCCACAACGGTCCCGCCTGCGACTGCTGTCAGGAAACGCCGTCGCCGTATCATATGTGTCGTGTCGTGAGGGGTATCATTAGAACTCTTCGCATATCGTGATGCTCGTGTCGTCCAGGGGTGATTGCTTCAGTTGAGCGTCTTCGCTGTGTCCCTCGATGCGGTCTTGGTGGATTAATCGACATCTTTCGGACTGTCGTTCTATGACTCCCTGACAACGTCGATAGAACCAACACAACCTTTCTGCTGTCGCACTCTCTAGCGAATGTATGCACCGTCGGACGTTCCTCCGAACAGCCGGCACTGGCTGGACACTCGGGGCGTGTGCCGGCCTCGCGAGCGCCCACCCGACTGCCACCAGCGACGGGACGCCGCCCGACGAGACGCCGGACAGCCAGCCCCTCGGGACGGTCTCGATCGAGAACGTCCGCGAGATGGTCCTGAGCCCCGACGGGACGGTCGCCTACGTCGCCACCGTCGACGGCTTCACGGTCGTCGATGTCGCCGACCCGACCGAGATGCGGGTGCTGGCTCGCGAGCAGCTCCTGGCCGACCACGCCGACGGGCCGCTGTCGGGGATCTGGGACCTGCACTGTGACGGCGACCGGCTGCTCGTGGCCGGCCCGGCAAACGGTGGGCGCGACTCGGTCCGTGGCTTTGGCTACGTCGACGTGTCCGATCCCGCCGATCCCGAGGTCCTCGCCGAACACGAGGTCGAGTTCTACACCCACAACTGCGTGCTCGCGGACGGCGTCGGCTACTTCACCGGCGGCGGGATCGACGGCTCGCCCCTGGTCGTCGTCGATCCCGAGAGCGGGACGGAACTGGCCCGCTGGAGCGTCGTCGACGTCGACGACCGCTGGGGCGAGTTGCCCTTCGGGATGGTGAACCTCCACGACGTGTGGGTCCACGACGACCGCGCGTATCTGGCCTACTGGGACGCCGGCACGTGGTGTCTCGACGTGTCCGATCCCGGCGAGCCGACGCTCGTCTCGCGGGTGCGTGGCCGCCCGCTCGAAACGCTGCTCGACGTTGCGAACAGGCGGCGCGAGCGCACGGAGCCGCCGGGCAACGACCACTTCGTCACCGTCGACGAGACCGGCGACCTGCTGGGGATCGGGACCGAGTCCTGGGCGGCGGCCTCGGGCTCGACCGGTCCGGGTGGGATCGCGTTCTACGACGTGAGCGACCCGGCAGCGCCCAGGCGGCTGGGGGCGATCGACCCGCCGCCGACGCCCGATCCCACCCGCGGCGGCGTCTGGACGACCGCCCACAACTTCGACCTCGTCGACGGGCGCTGCTACGCCGCCTGGTACCAGGGCGGGGTCACCGTCCACGACGTGACCGACGCGACAGACCCCGTCGAGCGGTTCCACTGGCGCGACGCCGGCCGCGGGAAGTTCTGGACCGCACAGCTCGCCGCGCCGGGCGAGTTCTTCCTGGGGGCCAGCATCGGCGCGTTCGGGGTCAACACCGACGACGACTCGCCCCTGGAGTCGGCGCTGTTCGCGTTTCCAGACCAGCGCCCGGCCGACGGCGCGCCGACGACCGACGACACCCCATCGGGACAGGCGTCGACGCCCACCAGCGAGACGGGGGCCGGCGCTGGTGTCGGTGCGGGGCTGCTCGGACTGCTCGGTGCCGGCGCGTGGTACCGACGCCGCTCCGGATGATCACTCCAGGCCGTGTTTGACGGCCTTCGCGACGCTGCGGGCCTTCTCGGCCAGTGCCGCTGAGACGTGGCCCCCTTCGACCGCGGCGTCGAGTTCGTCGTCGTCGACCCGTTCGACGCGACCGTCGGCGTGCTTGACCACGTCGACGTGGAGGTCGACGTAGCGGACCGCGTCGGGGAACACCTCGACGGGCGTACAGACGTTGACGTAGGTGCCTCGTTTGGTCCCGTCGGCCCCCTCGTAGACGGTCGGATACCACCAGCGCCCTTCCTTGACCTTCGTCGTCGCCACGTCGCCGGCCTGGCGGTCGACGCCGAGCGCGTCGTAGGTGCCCCCCGGCGACATCTCCCGCTCGACGGTCACCGTGCCGTCGGGCTCGACGGACTGGACCGCCGCGTCGCCCAGCGTGTACAGCCGACCGTCGGGCTTGCCGTGGTCGAGGCGGACCGTGTCGCCGGCCGCGGGGCCGAACTGGCTCGCGACCGCGGTGAAGGGAAAGTCCTGCTCGCCGGTCCGAAAGCCGTCGGCGACCGCTTCGGCCAGGTCGACGCCGGCCGAGGCGCTCCGCGAGCCCGCCTTGATCCGGTGGTGGCCCGGCATCGTCGCCGTCACCGCGTCCCGCGCGTCGTCCAGTGCGAAGCGACTCTCGCGGCCGAACCAGACCCACGCCGTCGACTCGGGGGCGGCGTGGCGCTGCGGTGCGTCGTCGGCCGGTGCGGGCGCGTCGGCGAGGGCGTCGTCCAGCGCCGCCGCGCGGTCGTTGGCCCGTTCCAGCGCATCGCCCAGCGCGTCGAGGCCGGCGTCGTCGCTGTGGCGGTGCCAGGAGCTTCCCCAGCCGTCGACGGGATCGGCCGGGAGGATGTCGGCGAGTTCCGGACCGGTGTGCTCGATCGTCTCGCCGCGGACGAGCGTCACCAGCGAGCCGTGGGCCCGGATCGTCGTGGACAGCGTCGCGCGGTCGCCGCTCCAGGGCGGGCTCGGCTCGTCGACCTGGACGCGGATCCGATCGCCGTCCTCGATTCGGCGATCGGTCTCGCCGTAGGGCAGGTACCCCTCGCCGTCTCCGAGCGCGACGATCGCGCCCCCGCCCAGCGTCTCGGTCACTGCTCCGTCGTAGACCGCACCGCGGGGGGTCGGGTCCGACCAGACCAGCGCGTCCCGACCCACGTCCGCCAGGCGCTCGGAGACCGCCTCGACGGCGTCGGGGTCGCCGGTCACGCGAACGCCCTGCCGGTCGGCTGTCGTCTCGACTGTCACCGTCGCCGGCTCGTGGGTGAACTCGGCGTCGAACCGGTCGACGATCGGCGGCGAGGGCTGGACGACGCCGGGCTCGTCCCGGAACAACTCGGTCAGTGCGGTCGTGTAGATCCCCCTGATCCGGACGGTCATAGCGCGTCGTCGTCGTGCGCGAAGCGTACGCGGCCGTCGACGGTCGGACCGAGCGTCAGCTCGACCACGTCCTCGCCCAGGACGCGCCCGCCCTCGACCGGGACGCCCCACGAGTCAAAGCGGAGGTAGCCCCGGATGTCGTCGGCGTGGGTAAAGAGGTCCAGATACGCCACGGCGTGTTCCTGCACGTCGCTGGCGCTGTGTGCCATCTCCATGTCAGAGTAGATCGTCTCCCGGTCCGCGAAAAACGCTTCTAGGGCCGTGGCTGCCTCGTCGGTGGCCGCGACGACGGCCTCCGAGGCGGCGGCGATCTCGTCGGTCGAGAGGCCGGCCTCGGCCAGTGCCTGCTGCTCGCGCTGGCTGAAGTGCATGGACGGCCGTTGCGACGGAGCGATGAAAAGCCCGCTGTTACACTGCGCCCAGCATGAACAGCGCGTTGAGCATGAGGATCAACACGCCAAAGAGGACGCCGAATGCCACGACCGACCGGGGATCCATTCGGATCGTGTTGTTGTCTTCCGCGTCGAAGTACCGGACGAGTCCGGCACTGGACATCAGTCCGCCGCTGTCGCTGCTGCTCATACAGTAGCGTCGTCGGTCCCACCGAGTAAGCCTTTCCCTTTCGTCCCTCGCCACGGGCAGGATCCGTCGTGGTGACAATCCTTATCTGGGCCCACCGGCTACCTCCAACGAGTACCGATGACAGTCACGCTCAAGGACTTCTACGCAGACTGGTGTGGCCCGTGCAAGACGCAGGATCCGATCCTCGAAGAACTGGAAGCCGACTGGGGCGACGTGAGCTTCGAGAAGATCAACGTCGACGAAGAGCAGGACGTGGCCAACGAGTATCAGGTCCGCTCGCTGCCGACGCTGATCGTCGAGAACGACGACGGCATCGTCGAACGGTTCGTCGGCGTCACCCAGCGCGAAGATCTCGAAGACGCTCTCCAGCAGGCTTCGGCGTAGTCTCCCCGTTCTCACCGTTCACGTACAGACCTAGACGAAAACGAGTCAGTCAGAGACGGCTGCGTCGGCCTGTTCGGCACCGGAGTCAGTGATCTCGTAGAGGTTCTGTCTCGCGTCTGCGAAGTAGACGTCTTCCTCGATGACGCCGACCTCGTCGAGGCGTTCGAGCGCGTAGCGGACGGTCCGCGCCGAGAGCATCGACTCCTCGACGATCCCCTTCTGGGTGAGTGGACCGTCGTACTCCAGAACCTTGTACACGAGCTTCGCGCTCGGTGGAAGGTCCGCGATGGCCTCCCCGTCGGTTTCGGTCATCACCTGTCACGAGTGGCGCGGGCTCCATAAAGATTGAGGAGTTGCGCCGAGCAACGAACTGTGCTGCCCGTACTGCTCCGTATCGCGGGCGTTCTGGGTGGGTCTCGACTCGCGACCGTGCTCGACGCCGACCCCTTGTGACCGCGCCATCGAGCGTGCCCGAACCGGGCGGCTTTTGGTCCCCGACGGCGGACCATAGCGTATGGCAACGGACACGGTCGAGGGCATGAGTTCGCACTTGCGCGGACTCACTGTCACGACACTGGCGGCCCTCTCTGGGTTAGCCGCCGGTGTCGCGGCCAACGAGATAGCGGCCGGCGCGGGTGATCGACTCGCGGTCGCCGTGCTGATCGCAGCGATCGTCGTTCAGTTCCCGATTCTGAGTGTACTGGGCGTCGACATCGACGACTTCTCCGCGAAGGACTACCTGTTCGTCGCGTTCATGACGTTCTCGCTCTGGTTCGTCTCGTGGGGAATCCTCCTGACAACGGCGACACTCTAACATGGCCGACGATAGCATTGCGGTCGTCGACCTCGACCGATGTCAGCCCGACCGCTGTAACTACGAGTGCATGAACTTCTGCCCGCCCAACCGGACGGGCAAGGAGTGCATCGTCAAGCGCGGCGACGCGTACGACGAGGACGACAACTACGCCGGCAGCGACGACCAGGTGTGGATCTCAGAGGAGATCTGTCTGGGCGAGTCCTGTGGGATCTGCGTCGAGAAGTGTCCCTTCGACGCCATCGAGATCATCAACCTCCCACAGGAACTCGGCGACGAGCCGGTCCACCGCTACGGCGAGAACTCCTTCGCGCTGTACGGTCTGCCCGCCCCCCAGGAGGGTCGGGTCACCGGGATCCTCGGCCCGAACGGGATCGGGAAGACGACGGCCGTCCACATCCTCGCCGACGAGATGACGCCGAACCTCGGTCGGTTCGACGAGGAGCCGGCCTGGGAGGCCGTCATCGACGAGTATCGGGGCACCGAACTGCAGGACTACCTCGAAGACCTGCGGGACGGCGACATGACCGTCGCACGCAAGCCCCAGTACGTCGACCAGATCCCCGATCAGTTCGACGGGACAGCCAGCGAGCTGCTCGAACGCACGGACGAACGCGGTGCGCTGGACGACCTGATCGAGCGGACGGGGATCGCCCCGGTCGTCGACAACCACATCGACGACCTCTCTGGCGGGGAGCTCCAGCGGGTCGCGCTGGTCGCGACGCTCGCTCGCGACGCCGACTTCTACTTCCTCGACGAGATCACCCCGTACCTGGACATCGGACAGCGGATGACCGCCGCCCAGCTGATCCAGGAGCTGGCCGAGGACGAGGACCGGTCGATGCTGGTCGTCGAGCACGACCTGGCGATCCTGGACCTGCTGGCCGACGCGCTCCACGTCGCCTACGGTGAGCCCGGCGCGTACGGTATCATCACCAGCCCGAAGTCGACGAAAAACGGCATCAACGAGTACCTCTCTGGCTATCTCGACAACGAGAACATGCGCTTTCGCCAGCAGGAAATCGAGTTCGAGGAACACGCCCCACGCTCGGTCTCGACGGGCGACGTGGTCGCCGAGTACCCCGACCTCACGAAGTCCTACGGCGACGGCGAGTTCTCGCTGGACGTCGAGGCCGGCCAGATCCGCGAGAGCGAGGTGCTGGGCGTCGTCGGCCCGAACGGGATCGGGAAGTCGACGTTCGCGAAGCTGCTGGCCGGACGGCTCAAACCCGACGCGGGAACCGTCGACGCCGACCTCGACATCGCGTACAAGCCCCAGTACATCGAGATCGACCAGCCGATGCGGGTCGACGCCTTCCTGTCCTCGATCACGGACGACTTTGGCTCGTCGTACTGGAACACCGAAATCGCCCAGCCCCTCCAGCTCGATGCGGTGATGGAGCAGCAACTCACCGACCTCTCTGGTGGAGAGCGCCAGCGGGTCGCCATCGCGGCGTGTCTCTCGGAGGACGCCGACCTCTACCTGCTGGACGAGCCCTCGGCCCACCTCGACGTGGAACAGCGCGTGCTCGCGACCAGCGCCATCCGGCGCTACGCCGAGAACCACGACGCGACGGCGATGGTCATCGACCACGACATCTACATGATCGATCTCCTCTCGGATCGACTGCTGGTCTTCGACGGCGAGCCGGCAAAGCAGGGCCACGCCAGCCCGCCCGTCGAGATGCGCGAGGGGATGAACCAGTTCCTCTCGAACCTCGACGTGACTTTCCGCCGGGACGAACGGACCTCCCGGCCCCGGATCAACAAACCGGGCTCGCAGCTCGACCGCCAGCAGAAACGCGACGGTGAGTACTACTACGCGCCGTAGATGATTCCGGGCGAAGCGAGTGACGTTCGCCCCGTCCGTCTGCTCCTATCGTTCGTCCTCACAGCGGTCCTACTCGGTGGGTCGCTGTTCGTCACGTTCGGGACGGAGTGGGGGTGGGACCGCCAGTTCTTCCGTGCGGTCGTCCTGCTTTCGTTGCTTCCTCTCGGTGTGTCGGCCATCGGACGGTTCCGGCGGTATCGCCGTCCTGCCGGTCTCTTCTTCCTCGGCGTGCTCGTGTTCTGGATCGGCGTCGCCGGTGGCGCGTGTCGACAGCCGCTGCTCCGGGGGGACGCGACCTGGCAGTTCGCGTACGACTGGGGTGCAAACGTCTTCTACTTCGGATGGCCCCAGGAGACGCAGCTGGGATACACGTGCTTCGGGGAACCGAACCGACCGCTCACGGTGCTTGGCTATCTCTGTGGGTCTGTCGGGACCGCGCTGGGGCTCGGTGGGTTCGATCCGGCCGAGTAAGTGGTGATCGAGAGACCCGCGGCTCTAGGACACGGGATCGGGTTCTCCGACCTCTGCCCCGTCGACGGCGTCGTCCAGTCCGTCCTCGATGTCGACGCCGCCGCCGTCGTCTGGGAGCTCGCGGTCGCTGCGCTTGGCCGCCCGGTCCTGTGACTCGGTCACGGCGTCGTCACCGGTGACCGACACGAAGATGTCTCCGAGTTCGTCGATACGGGCGGACTCCTGTGTCTTGCTCATACACCATGCCATAAGTTAACATGCACAATAACGACGATACCTAACTGAGTTGGCACCATCGCCTCTCGTCGTCGTCAGCGGCTGCTCGTCGACGGGAGTCAGCGACGAGACCGCACCCAGGAGAGCGACTACGTCACCTGTGTCGCACAGGAGCCACACAGCGACTGCTCTTTGACGTCGACTTCGCGGACCGTGGGGGAGAACTTCATCACGCAGCGTTCGTTGTCACAGTGTTCCAGGCCCAGCGTGTGGCCGATCTCGTGGACGACCTCCTTCCGGACCCGGTCGCCGAAGATGTCGCTCGCCGATCGATTCGAGAAGCCGCCGTCGGAGGAGGTCTGGAGCCGGTGTGTCGAGATGACGCTCCCGCTGCCACTGAGGTAGGCCAGGCCGAAGACGTAGTTGCGCCGCCGGTAGTACAGGTCCTGTGGCGTGATCGCGATGTTCTTCTCGCCGCTCCCGATTCGCTGGGCGAGATCGATGAACTCCTCGGCCCGGTACTGGTCCCGGTTGCCGTCGTACGCACCGGTGGGGATCGGCTGGGGTTCGTGCATCGAGACCTCGCAGTCGTAGACGGTCCGCAGTCCCTTGGAGGCCTCGCGCTTGACCCGTGCCGAGACGTCTCCCACCGGCACGACGTCAACGTGCATGCGAAGCCATATGTGCCGATGTGACATAAACATCCCGCCGTGAACGACCCACGCAGCGCTCTCGTCGCTCGATTGGCCGACTTCGAGCGCGTCGTCGAGGTCGGCGTCGGCCGACGGCCGGACGTGGCACGACGACTCGCCCAGCGGGGCGTCGACGTGACCGTCACGGACGTGGTTCGGCGAGACGTGCCGCGGGGGCTCACCTTCGTCCTGGACGACGTGACCGATCCAGCACCGGGCGTCTACGCCGACGCCGAGGCCGTCTACGCGCTGAACTGCCCGCCCGAACTGCACCGTCCGCTGCGCGCCCTCGCCCGCGAGCACGGTGTGGCGTGTTACTTCACGACGCTCGGCGGCGACCCGCCCACCGTCGCGGTCGACCGCGAGCAACTGCCCGGCGGCGAGACGCTGTACCGCGTCCGCGCGGACGGTCCGAAAGGCAAGTGAAATGACCGGCGGCCACCTTCCGGGTGGTATGCACGTGGATGCGGTCGTCCTGGACATCGACGGCGTGCTCGTCGACGTTGCCGACTCCTACCGACGGGCCATCGTCGAGTCCATCGAGCGGCTGTACGGCGAGACGATCGACCGGTCGGCGATCCAGTCGTTCAAGGACGCCGGCGGGTTCAACAACGACTGGGAGCTGACACACGCCGGGGCGCTGTACGTGCTCGCGAGCCGCGAGGGGCTCGACCAGACGGTCGAGACCTTCACCGACGGGATCGCCAAGCGGGGCGGTGGGCGAGACGCCGCCGAGGCGATCGTCCGGGAGGCGCTGACGCCAAACGCCTGCGAGGACGTCTTCGACGCCTGGGACCCCGACCAGCTCCGGGACGTGTTCCAGCTGCTCTATCTGGGCGCGGAGCTGTACCGCGAGATCGAGGGCCGCGAGCCCCGCATCGCCGAGCCGGGGTTCGTCAACGACGAGCCGGTCATCGTCGATCCGGAGACGATCGCGGCCCTGCAGGCGGACTACGACGTGGGCGTCGTCACCGGGCGTCCGGCCGCGGAGGCCGACATCGCGCTGGAACGGGCCGGCCTCGACGTGGCCGACGAGCACCGCTTCACGATGGACGACTGGGAGGCCGGCAAGCCCGACCCCCACGCGCTGGTGACGCTGGCCGAGCGCTTCGACGCCGACCGGATCGCCTTCGCCGGGGACACGCTCGACGACGTGCGAACGGCCGTCAACGCCAACGAGGCCGACGACCGAGTGTACGACGGTATCGGCGTCCTCACCGGTGGGCTTACGGGCGAGACGGGACGACAGAAGTTCAGCCGTGCCGGCGCGGCCGCCGTCGTCGAGAGCGTCGACGACCTCCCCGACCTGCTCTCCCCGCGGTCGACGGACCGTTAGGGTCGCTCTTTTTGCCCGTTCGGGACCGATCGAACGATATGGATCGAACGGATCTGCTGTGGTTCGTCGGCCTCACCGTGACGCTCGCGGTGTTCGGGCTCGTCCTCGGCGTACTCGTCGTCCCCCCGGACCCCGCCTCGCAGCTGTTCGTCGGCGTCCAGTGGGTCGTGCTGTCGCTCGTCCTCGCGTACCTGATCGTGCTCCGGGGCGAGCCGGGACCGCCGCTCCTGGGCGACGACTGACACGACCGGCTGTACATCTGTGACCGATTTCGCCACCCCGGGGTGGCGAAGGTTCAGCCAGCAGTACGAGACGGAGTCTCGTCGCCGTTGCCCGGTCGACCGTACGACGACTCTCTCTACAGCTGTCTGGGCGACACACGAGCGCCAGACATCGGCAAGTAGCGGGAGTGTGACAACACTTATTCGGTGTTCGCTCCAGCCTTTCGGTATGGAAATCGCCCTACTCGGTGGCACCGGCGACATCGGCGAGGGACTAGCACTGCGGTGGGCCGCGGACTCCGCCCACGACGTGCTCGTCGGCTCGCGCGATCCGGAACGCGCAGCAGCGAAAGCGACGGAGTACGCGACGGCACTCGACGAGCGCGGCCGTGACGCGAGCGTCGAGGGACTGGGCAACGTCGAGGCCGCCCAGCGCGCGGACGTGATCGTCACTGCCGTCCCGGCTTACCACCTCACCGACACCGTCGAGTCCATCGCGGACGAACTCTCCTCGGACGACGTGCTCGTCTCCCCGGCGGTCGGGATGAAACGCGACGAGGACGGCTTCCACTACAACCGGCCCGGCGTCGGCAGCGTCACGCAACTCGCGGCCAACGCCGCGCCCGACGACGTACCCGTCGTCGGCGCGTTCCACAACCTCGCGGCCGGCCGGCTCGCCGACCTCGACGCCGACCTCGACTGGGACACCGTCGTCGTCGGCGACGAGTCCGACGCCAAAGACACCGTGATCGAACTGGCCGAGTCGATCGAGGGCCTGCGCGCGCTCGACGGCGGCCCGCTGGCCAACGCCGCGGAGATCGAGGGACTGACGCCGCTGCTGATCAACGTCGCCCGACACAACGACGGCCTCCACGACCTTGGCGTCCGATTCCGGTAGTCGCGGGAACCACTCACGACGGCAGCTGTCCCGTCCCCCGCTCGTCTATGCGGGGACGACCGTGATCGTCTTGCCGCGGTCGATGGCCTGCTCCACGACCTTTTTGCTGCGGGGGATGTCCTCGCTCACTCCGTTCGCTGCGGGCACCCCACTTGCAAAAACGTCGATGAAAAAGGCAGCCACTCGCTTCGCTCGTGGCTGTGAACCGCGCCAGAGGCGCGGATGCGTTCGCTACGATGGAACGACCGTGATCGTCTTGCCGCGGTCGATCGCCTGCTCTAGCTCTTCGGCGATGGCAGAGCCACGCGAGACCTGGATCTCGCCGCCCCGCGAGACCGTCGCGGTGAAGAGGTACTCGCCGTCGGCCTGCACTTCCACGGTGTCGCCCTGGTGGCCGTCCATCGGGATCTGGACGTGTCGGGAGGTGATCTCCGGGGTGACGATCTGGCCGGGAGCGTTCGCGCCCGAACCGGAGGTACTCGACGCCGAGGAGCCGCTCGGCTTCTCGGCCAGCGTGCGCACGTCGATGTCGATGCCCAGGCGGTTCTCCACGTCCGTGATGCGCCCGCCGCCCTTGCCGATGACCTGCGAGATGTCGCTCTCTTCGACCCAGACGACGGCGGTGTCGGGACTCTTGAGTTCGACCTCGACGTGGCCGTGTGCGATCGAGCGGATCTCCCGCTCGATCTCCTGTTTCGCGATGCGGTCGACGCCCGAGTCGGTGCCCGGCCCGCCGTCCCCGTCGTCCAGTGGCACCGTGACAACCTGCCGGTTGAACGTGTAGATCTCGTACTTGGGCTCGCCGGTCTCGAAGTCTCGGATGAGGATGACCGGGCGAGCCAGGTCCTCCTCCATCAGGCCGTCGGGGACCTTGACCTCCGTCGTCACGTCGTAGACGGTGTGGACCTCGCCGGCCTCGATGTAGATGACGGTGTCGACGATCTGTGGGATCAGCCCGAGTTCGACACGGCCGATCAGCCGTTGCAGGGCGTCGATGGCCCGCGTCGCGTGGACGACGCCGATCATCCCGACGCCGGCCAGTCGCATGTCGGCGAAGACCTCGAAGTCGTCGGTCTTGCGCACCTCGTCGTAGATGGTGTAGTCCGGCCGGACCATCAACAGCGAGTCGGCGGTCTTCTCCATGGAGCCGCCAAGCTCGGTGTACTGGGTGATCTCGTCGCCGACCTGGAGGTCGCGGGGCTTTTCCATCGTCTTGACTGCGTAGTCGGCGTCGACGAGGAACTCCCCGACGGCCTGGGCGAACGTCGACTTCCCGGCACCGGGCGAGCCCGAGATGAGGACGCCCCGCTGGTGGTCGGTGAGCCGGTCGCGCAGTTCGTCGGCGTGCTCGTAGTCGTCAAGCTCCGTCTTGACGATCGGTCTGACGGCCGTGATCTCCAGGGCGTCCGAGAAGGGCGGACGCGCGATGGCGATCCGGAAGTCCCGGTACTGGATGATCGTCATGCCCGGCTCGGACAGCTCGACGAACCCTTCGGGACTGGCGTGGGCCGCCTCCTCGATGTCGGCGGCGTACGATCGCAGCTCCTCCTCGGTCGCGGGGTCGTCTCGGATCGGCTGGTAGGCCATGTCGCCGATCGACCCGCGCTTGGCGAAGGGCGCGACGCCGACCTTGAGGTGGACGCTCATCGTGGCCTCGTCGAAGAAGTTCTCGATGGTCAGGCGATCGACCGTCCGCTCGATCGGGTCCAGAAACTCCACTGGGATGCCCTTCGCGCTGGCGACCTCGGCTTGCACGTCGTCGCTGGTCACCAGCGTCGCCCCGCGGTCCTGTGCCACGTCCCGGATGAGCGCGTCGATCTCGCCTTCGCCGGCCTCGCGCTTCTCGACGGCGTCGGGGCGACGGCCGACGTACTCCACGTCGATGGTGCCGTCCTCGTCCAGCGAGACCAGGCGCTGGAGCTCTTCGAGCCCCTCCCACCCGGTCTCTCGGCCGTCGTTGGCCTGTGCTTCGAGTTCGCCCACGACCGCTTCGGGGACGACGACGGTCGCGCCCGCAAAGCCCGTCCCCTCGACCTCGGAGTCGGGATCCGCGTCGGCTTCGATCCGCTCGGACACGCGGCCGTCGATGACCACGCTCGTGTCCGGTACAATATCCATATCCTGCCTTCGGGACAGGTGGTAAAAAGCCCGTCCCTCGCGGCACGACAGCCCTCAGTGCCGATAGAGGTGGTAGCCGACGCCCCAGACGCCGACGAGGACCGCAGTCACGAGCAACATTCCGGCGGCCTCCTCGGAGATCGGGACGTTCGTGTACGCGGTGAGGAGCTCACCGGCGATCCGGGACACGCGTCGGAACGACGGCGCGAACGCCAGGATGTGTTCGATCAACAGTCCGCTGACGACGACGCTGACGAGATAGCCCGTCGAGTGTGAAGCGCCTGATTTGGCCGGCATACGGGACGGGACGCTCACGCCGTCGTAATAGCTTGGTGGGTTCGCAGTTCGGGGCGGTGGTGACGCGGCGCTCCCCGACGCCCGGCGCGATCAGTCGCCGACGACGACGACCTTGACCTGATTGACGCCGCCGATCGCCCGCAGGCGGTTCGCCAGTTCGGTGATCGCAGTGCCCGCCCCCTCGACGACCAGCGTCTCCATGCAGGTGTCGTGCGAGAGGTGGATGTGCTGGACCGACGTGATCAGGTCGGCCATCTCGTGTTGGATCGTCTGAAGCTGGTCGGCGATCCCGTCGACGTGGTGGTCGTGGACGACGACGACGGTGCCGTGGTGGACGGTGTCGTCGGCCGACTCCCACTCGTAGGCACCGAAGAAGTCACGCAGAGCGTCTCTGATCGCCTCCGAACGGCTGTCGTACTCCCAGTCGTCGACGATGTCGTCGAGTCGCGTGGTCATCTCTGCCGGGAGCGTGAGACTGATCCGGTCCAGATCGTCGCTCATGACCCCGGCTACGACGGGGGCGGGCAAGAGCGTGTCCAACTGCGCTCTCCCCGAGTATTACTGAGCAATGAGAAAGTATTATTTCTCCCCGCTCGGACCGGAGCGTATGCACATTCCGGACGGATTCCTCGATCTGTGGATCGCCGTCGTCTGTGCCGTCCTCGCTGGCGGGACGCTCGTCGTCGCCGCACGGCGTGCCGACGGCGACCTCACGGACACCACTGCGCCGGTGCTCGGTATCGTCGCCGCCGGCCTGTTCGCTGCACAGCTGCTCAACTGGCCGATTCCCGGCGGCACCAGCGCTCACTTCGTCGGCGGCGCGTTCGCCGCGATCTTGCTCGGTCCCCACCTCGGTGCGCTCTGTGTCGCCACCGTCGTGACGATCCAGGCGCTCGTGTTCGGTGACGGCGGGCTCGTCGTCCTCGGCGCGAACGTCCTGAACATGGCCGTCGTCGAGGTGTACGTCGGCTACGCTCTCTACCGGCTGCTGGCCGGCCACAACGAGTTCGTGGCCGCCTTCGTCGCCGGCTGGCTGGGGATCACGGTCGGTGCCGTGGCCGCCGCGCTCCAGCTCGGTGCCTCCTCGGCGTTCGCCTACGAGCTGGTGACGACCGTCTCCATCATGGGGGTCGGTCACCTCCTCCTGGGGCTGATCGAGGGCGGGATCACGGCCGTCGTCTACCGCTACGTCGCCGACGCCCGGCCGGATCTGTTCCCGACCGCGACGACGACGGAGGTGGCCGCGTGAGCGTCGCCAGCGACGCCTGGGACCGTTCGTGGGTTCGCCGGAGCCTGCTCGCGATCGGCGCACTCGTCGCGGCCTCGCCGCTGTTCGCGTGGGCGGCCGGCCGAGTCGGCTACGCAGAACCACTGGAGAACGCCGCAGAGCGCACGGGTGCGATGGCACACGAGGTGACCTACAACCCCGGACTGCTGCCGGACTACACGATCCCCGGCGTCGACCCGCTGGTGGGGACGTTCGTCTCGGCAGTCGTCGGGACGGCGCTGACCCTCGTCGTCGCCACGGCGATCGCACGGCTGCTCGCCGACTGATGGACGCACTCGACCGCACCGTCGCGGCGGTCAGCGACGAGGCCCAGTCGTTTCTCGTGACGACCCGGACGCCGCGACGCGACGGCTTCATGCAGGCCGTCGACCCGGCGCTGAAGCTGGTCGGCGTCCTCTCGCTTCTCGTGATCGCGGTCGTGACCGACGACCTCGCGATCCTCTGTGGGCTGGTCGCCCTCCCGCTGGGACTGGCGATCGGCTCGCGGATCGCGCCCCTGACGCTCGGCCGACGGATCGCACTGCCAGTGCTGGCCTCGGCCGCCGTCGTCGCGCCACAGGCCGTCCTCCAGCCGGGACCGACCGTCGCGGCGCTCGGCCCGCTCTCGCTCTCGGCGACGGGAGTGAGCTACGTCGCGGTCTTCCTGGTCCGCGTGACGGCCTCGCTCGCACTGCTGTCCGTGCTGTTGCTGACGACCGGCTTCGGCCCGCTGGTGACCGCCCTGCGTCGCCTTCGGGTCCCGCCGCTGGCGATCACTCTCCTCGCGGTCACGTACCGGTCGCTACTGTTGTTCTTCCGGGAACTCGAACGGATGGCCCACGCTCGCCGGAGCCGCACGTTCTCGCGTGGCTCGCTCCAGAGTCGCTGGGCGCGGTCGGGCTCGTTTCTGGGCACCTTCCTCCTGCGCTCGCTCGACCGCGGCGAACGGGTCCAGCGGGCCGCTCGCGCTCGCGGTGGCACGCGCATGCGACCGTACGACCGGTCGGGGTCGCTGGGCCGTGCCGACGCGGCGTTCGCACTGTTGCTCGTCGCCGCCGTCGTGGTTCGGGTGATCGCCGCGTGACGGCGGCCCCGGTGATCGAAGCGTCGGGACTGGCCTACCGGTACGAGGACGGGACGACCGCCGTCGACGGCGTCGACCTGACGATCGAGGCCGGCGAACGGGTCGCGCTGCTCGGCCCCAACGGCGCGGGCAAGTCTACGCTCTTGCTCTTGCTTGGCGGGCTGTTAGCGCCCGACGACGGCGCTGTTCGCTACTTCGGGACGGACCAGCCGGCCGACGCCGTTCGCGACCGGCTGGGCGTGCTCACTCAGGACCCCGGCGAGTACCTGTTCAACCCGACCGTGCGCGAAGACATCGAGTACGGCCCCTCCCAGCTGGGGCTGTCGGCCGCCGAAGCCGATCGGCGGGTCGCCGAGCTCGCCCGGCGGTTCGACCTCGAACACCTCCTCGATCGCCCCCCGTTCCGGCTGAGCGGCGGGGAGCAGCGCCGCGCCGCCATCGCCAGCGTCCTCTCGGTCGACCCGGAGGTCCTCCTGCTGGACGAACCGCTGTCGAACGTCGACGGCGACAACGAGGCCGCACTGCTCGATCTCCTCGACGATCTCGCCGACGACGGCGTGACGATCGTCACGTCGACACCGGACACCGACCTCGTCGCGGCGGTGGCCGACCGGGTCGTGCTGCTCGGCCGCGACGGGCGCGTCGTCGCGACGGGATCGACCCGCGAGGTGCTGACCGACGTCGACCGACTCCGCGAGGCCGGCCTCGCGCCCCCGACCGTCGTCGAACTGTTCGACCGGGCGGGCTTCGAGGACCTCCCGGTCCGCGTCGAGGAAGCGGTCGAACGGCTGTGCCGGGACTGACGCGCCCCGCCCTGGCCGCGACACCCGGCGATCGACTCCCCACACGCCGAGCCGGGACCACACAGCCGGCACGCTCACGTGGTTGGCCCGTCTCGGTGACGGTATGTCTGGGATCGTCTTCTTCCGGACCGAGAACCGTGCCGAGACCGTCTCGTTTTACACCGATCGACTCGGCTTCGACGTGTGGCTCGAACAGGAGGGGGGCTGTACGATCCTCTCGTACGACACCCTCCTCGTGGGTTTCTGCGACGGGACCGAGACGGAAACCGACGGGATCGTCACTGTCGTCCTCGAAGACGAGGCCGCCGTCGACGACTGCCACGCCGACCTCGCCGACGTGGCCACCGGTCGGCCCGAGGCCAACGACGAGTTCGGGATCTACCAGTTTTTCGCGACCGATCCGGACGGCCGGACCGTCGAAGTCCAGGCGTTTCAGCACGAAACGCCGTCGGTCGGCTCCAGCGAAGGATCTGGATAGTCCGAGCCAGCAGGACCGTCGCCACAGTTCCGGCAGTATGGGGGTCTGGACCAACGTTTTTGCCCGTGTCACCGTTTGCCAGCAGTATGGACCCAGACCTCGATCGGTTCGACTCGCGTCGTTCGACCGTCTACGCGAACCGCGGCGTCGTCTCGACGAGCCAGCCACTGGCCGCACAGGCGGGCATCAGGCTCCTCCGTGCGGGCGGCAACGCCTTCGACGCGGCCGTCGCCACGGCGGCGGCGCTGAACGTCGTCGAACCAATGAGCACCGGTATCGGCGGGGACGCCTTCGCGCTGTATCGCACGGCCGACGGGGAGGTGGGGGCGCTCCGGAGCTGTGGGGGCGCACCCGAGCGGGCGACACGCGAGGCCGTCCGGGACCGCGTCGACGACGGCGAGATGCCCGACTTCGGGCCGCTGGCGATCACGGTTCCGGGCGCGGCGCGGGGCTGGGAGCACACCGTCGAGGAACACGGTCGGCTCGCCTTCGATGAGGTGCTCCAGCCCGCCATCGAGTACGCGACGGAGGGGTACCCCGTCAGCGAGGTCATCGCCGACGCCTGGGCCGCCTGTGCCCAGCGGTTCGTCAGCGACGCCGGCCGCGAGGCGTACCTGCCCGGCGGCGAGGCACCCGACGTGGGCCAGACCGTCACGCTGCCGGGGCTGGGCGAGACGTTCGAGACCGTCGCCCGCGAGGGAGCCGACGCCTTCTACGAGGGCGCGATCGCGGAGCAGATCGGCGACGCCGTGCAGGCCGAGGGCGGTCTCCTCTCGGCCGACGACCTCGCGGGCTTTACCCCCGACGTGGTCGATCCCGTCTCGACGACGTACGACGGCGCGACCGTCTACGAGCTACCGCCGAACAACCAGGGACTCATCGCGCTGGAGGCGCTCAACGTCGCCGCGGAACTGGGCGCTGGAGACCACCCGGCGGGCTCGCCCGAGCGCGTCCACTACTTCGCCGAGGCGATGAAGCGGGCCTTCCACGACGGCCACCACTACATCACCGACCCCGACTTCGAGTCCGTTCCGGACCTCCACGACCCGGCGTACGCGAGCGAGCGGGCGGCGACGGTTGGGGACACCGCCGGGGAGGTCAGTGTCGGCGGGCCGGGACTCCCCGACGAGGACAGCGACACGGTCTTGCTGACCGTCGCCGACGAGGCGGGCAACGTCGTCTCCTTCATCAACTCGCTGTACAACGGCTTCGGCAGCGGCGTCGTCGTCCCCGACACGGGGATCGTCCTCCAGAACCGCGGCGCGTCGTTCTCGCTCGACCCGGACCACCCGAACACGCTCGAACCCGGCAAGAAGCCGTTCCACACGCTGATCCCCGGCCTCGTCGAACTCGACGACGAGGACTGGGCCGCCTTCGGCGTCATGGGCGGGTACATGCAACCGCAGGGCCACGTCCAGGTCCTCAGCAACCTCATCGACGACGAGATGCCCCTCCAGCGGGCCTTCGACGCGCCGCGCTGGCGCTACATGGAGGACGGTCGCCTCGCGCTGGAGGAACGGCTGGCCGGCGAGATCGGTGCCGACCTCGCCCGACGGGAACACGACGTGGCCGTCCTCCCGCCCCGGCAGTTCGGCGGCGGCCAGATCGCGCGCCGCGAACCCGACGGGACGCTGTCGGGCGCGACCGAACCGCGCAAGGACGGGAGCAGCGTCGGGTTCTGATACTGCCGGCTGTACATCTGTAAATGATTTCGCCACCCCGGGGTGGCGCTGCAGCAGATTTTTCACTCTGTAAATCGGGATTTACACCATGAGCAAGATGATCCGGGTTCCGGACGAGTACCACGCGTGGGTCAAAGCCCACAACCGGGACGACGAGACGATGTTCGAGACGCTCAGACGGTTGACTCGCGAACCCGAACCGGAAGCTCTCGCCGGGATTCTTTTGTCGGAGCAGGTCGACGAAGCGCGGGCAGCTGCCGAGCGGTTTGGCGGCCGTGACGAGGACCGACTGGAGCGGGCGCGGGAGGCATTCGACGAGTGATTCTCGATTCGTCGTACGTGTTCGATCTGATGGACGGCGAGCGTACAGCTATCGATCGCGGGAGGGAACTGACCGACAGCGGGGAAGTCCAGTGGCTCCCGACGCCCGTCGTCGCCGAGGTCTACTACGGGGTCGCCTACACGGCGAGCGAAGAAGAACGTCGACAGGTCCAGAACGCGCTCCTGGGCTATCCCCGAGTCGATGTCGACGAGGAGATTGCCCGGACTGCGAGCCGACTGCTCGCCGACGCTGATCGGGATGCCGATGGGAACAGCGGTGTCGAGACGAACGACGCGTACATCGGTGCCGTCGCAGATATTCTCGACGAGCCAGTCCTCACAGCAAATCCGGGCGACTTCGAGACACTCGGCGTCCCCGTCGGGACCTACTGATGAACGACAACGACCGCTCGATCGTCGGCTTCGCGATGCTCGCACACGCGACGGTCCACACCTACGAGCTGTCGATCCCCATCTTCGTCGTCGTCTGGCTCCAGCAGTTCTCGACGACGACGGCGCTGCTCGGGACGATCGTCGCCGTCGGCTACGCCCTCTTCGGTATCGGCGCGCTCCCGGGTGGCGTGCTCGCCGACCTGCTGAGCGCCCGCACCGTCGTTATCGGCTGTCTGCTCGGGATGGGGGGGTCGTTCCTCTTGCTCGGATTCGCGCCCGGCATCCCGACGATCGCCCTCGCGCTGGGGTTGTGGGGCGTCGCCGCCAGCGTCTACCACCCGGCCGGGCTCTCCTTGCTCTCGACGGGCGTGTCAGAGCGTGGCACCGGCTTCGCTTACCACGGGATGGCCGGCAACGTCGGGATCGCGTTCGGACCGCTGGCGACCGCGTTGCTCTTGCTGGCCTTCGACTGGCGGACCGTCGCGGGCCTGCTTTCGATCCCCGCCGTACTCGCGGTCGGCTACGCGGTAACCGCCGAGTTCGACGAGATGGCGGCTGTCAGCACGGACGGCGGCGAGGACGAGGGCCGCGACGGGGGGCCGTCCTCGCTCGGCGAGTTCGTCACCGGCACGCGGACGCTGTTTACCGCGGGCTTCGCGCTGGCAATCTGCGTCGTGCTGATGAACGGCGTGTTCTACCGCGGCGTCCTCACCTTCCTGCCGGACGTGCTCGGCGGCTTTCTCCCGCCGATCACCGACTACGTTCGCCTCTTCGAGCCCGGCAGTCCGATGGCCGAGGAGTTCGACCTCGCCTCCTACGTCTACGCCGGGTTGCTCACCGTCGGGATCGCCGGCCAGTACGCTGGCGGGAAGCTCACGGACCGGATCTCGGTGACGACGGGCCTGATCGGGGTCTTCGCCGCCCTCGCGATCGTCGCGGTGCTTTTCGTCCCGGCCGCCCGGGCCGGTCTCGGACCGCTGCTCGCCGTCAGCGCGGTGCTCGGTTTTGTCCTCTTTGCCATCCAGCCCCTCTACCAGGCGACCATCGCCGAGTACAGCCCGCCGGACGACCGGGGGCTGTCCTACGGGTTCACCTACCTGGCGAACTTCGGCGTCGGTGCGGGCGGTGCGGCGCTGTCCGGCATCCTCCTCTCGGCGGTCGGCACCGACGGGACCTTCCTCGCGCTGGCGGCCTTCCCGGTACTCGGCGCGGCGCTGGCCGTGGCACTGTCACGGATCGGCACCCGACGAGAACCCGCCTGACACCGCGGCGGTGTCCGGCTTCGTCCTGCTGGCTGTCACTTCGTGCAGCGACTCGCCACTTCGGGGTGGCGAAATCGGTCACAGATGGACCCCCGACAGTATCAGCGGCTTCGCTGCTCGTCGTCGTTCGACGGTCGCTCCGTCCCGCTGTCGTCGGTACCGCCGAAGAACCCGACGATGTTGTCGTTCTCGCGGCAGTACTCGCGTTCCATCGCGCGAATCTCCCGGTAGCTGAAACGATCCGCCATGGATACCCCATTCGTCCCGACACTCTTAATTATTCCTCTCATAATCCGACGATCTTCGAGGTAATGGGCGTGATATCTGTAGGCCTGTCCTATAATACTACCCTCTAGTTGACGATGCGAGTGATCTGTCGCTCACACCGCCTCGAAGTCGAGATCGACGGCGTACCAGTCCAGCACCAGGACGACCACTGCGCCGACGGCCGCGACGGCGGCGAAGACGCCGATCGTCTCCGTCGTCCAGGTGACTGCCTCCCGGCTCGACAGTTCGGTGATCGGCGCTCGCAACGCGCCCACGACCAGCGCGACGAGGAAGGCAAGCGTCGCCCCCCGGTTCCTGTCCAGCGCCCGCCGGATCACTCGCGAGATCGTGAACAGGCCCACCAGCCCGCCGAGGATGAACGTGACGACGACCGTCCCGGCGTCGACCAGTCCCGCCGCCGGTCGCCCGGTGAGGACGGCCAGCAGACCGTCGACGAACGTCGTCAACGCGCCGGACAACCGCTCGTACTGGCCGAGCACGACCAGCAGGAGCGAGCCGGAGATGCCGGGCAGGATCATCGCGCTCACCGAGACGGCACCGCCGACAAAGACGACCAGCAGTCCGTCGGTCCCCAGCGGCGAGGCGGGACCGGACAGGACGAACGCGAGGACGAACCCCGACGCGGCGGCGACCGCGTGAGTCGCGGTCTCGATGCTGAGCGCTCGCAGCAAGATCAGAGCGGACGCGCCGATCAGGCCGAACAGCACGCCGTACAGCAGGACCGGCGTCTCCTCGCTGGCGACGTGGACGATCCGGGCGACGATCACGACGGCGGTGCCGACGCCGCCGACCAGCGCCAGCAGGAACCACACGTCGACCTCTTCGAGGACGGCGACGGCCTCTCGGATCGAGACGCCGCCGCCGGGCGAGAGCGCGCGGAGAAACCGCATCGCTCGCTCGGGCGTGATCGCCGTGATCGCAGCGATCAGGCGCTCGTAGATGCCCATAATCAGTGCGACGGTGCCACCGGAGATGCCCGGCGTCGCGTCGGCAGACCCCATACACAGGCCGACCACGAACGTCTTGAGCCAGCGACGCAGGGGCGGCACCGAACTGAAGACGGGCTCGGTCGCCTCGTCCGACGAGGTCGTCATTGGACGCCTGTTCACCCGTGTACACAATGGCTCTTGTGGACTCTCCACGCTGGTCGCTACAGCCTTTTGTGTCTGCCACTCTCTGTTCGGGTATGCACGTCGCCGAACTCACCCGCGACCTGGTCTCGATTCCCAGCCACGAGGACGAGACCACCGCGGGCGACTTCGTCGAGGAGTGGCTCCGTGAGCACACCGACAGTGCCGTCTTCCGCGACGAGCACGGCAACGTCTTCGCGCGCAAAGGGCCGGGCGTCGACCCCGAGGAGGACCGCCAGGCCCGCGACGGCGCGGGCGGGACGTCGCTCGCGCTGGCGGGTCACCACGACGTGGTGCCGCCCGACGAGTTACAGGTCACCGACGGCGGTGCCTACCGCGTCGAACAACGCGACGGCCGCCTCTACGGCCGCGGAACCGCAGACATGAAGGGTGCGGTCGCCGCCGCCATGCTGGCGTTCGAGTCGGTCGACGCGACCGATCTCGACGCGGAACTGGTCTTCGTCTCGTTCGTCGCCGAGGAGTCGGGCTGTCTGGGCTCGGCGGCCGCGGTCGACGATGGGTTCGCGCCCGACTACGCCGTCGTCGGCGAGGGCTCGACGGGCTACTCCGCCGAAGGCGTCACGGACGTCGCCGTCGCCCACAAGGGCCGCCGTGGCAGTACGATCACGGCCACCGGCAGAGCCGCCCACGCCAGCGAGGTCGAGAGCGGCGAGAACGCCATCTACCGGGCCAGCGACGCGGTCGACGTGGTGCGGGACCTCCAGTTTCCGTCGACGACGGTGATGGGCCGGGAGGTCCGCGGGAGCGTCGCCGTCACGGAGATCGACGGCGGGAGCGCGTGGAACGTCATCCCCGAATCGTGTGCGGTGACCGTCGACGAGCGGACGGTGCCCGGTGAGCGGGCTCCCGTCGAACGCGTCGAGGCGATCGACGGCGTCGAGTGGACCGTCGACCAGGACCTCCCGCCGATGGCCTGCGACGACGGGGCCTTCGCCGACCTCGTGCTGGAAGCGGCCACCGCGGCACAGGACGGCGCGCCCGAACACGTCGTCAAGCCCCACGCGACCGACGCCGGCAACCTCGCGGGCGCTGGGACCGACTGCGTCGTCGTCGGGCCGGCCCAGCCCGGCGAGGCCCACACCGCAGACGAGTCCGTCTCGATCGACGTGCTGGAGCGTTGCGTGGCGATCTATCGCGACGTGGCGAGTGAGATCGCGGGGTAGCGATCCGTTGCCGGCTCGTCGCTCGCGTGTCGCCCGCTACCAGCGGTTGACGTGCTGGTGGCTGGGATCTGCCGCCATCTGGACGTGGCCAC
Source organism: Halomicrobium sp. IBSBa (assembly GCF_017612575.1). NCBI lineage: Archaea > Methanobacteriati > Methanobacteriota > Halobacteria > Halobacteriales > Haloarculaceae > Halomicrobium > Halomicrobium sp. IBSBa. Next base: position 1,078,558 of record NZ_JADPQC010000001.1, on the reverse strand, counting down.
AGCCCCCACACCGCCAGACGTACGCACCGAGCTGTGTGACCGCGGGGTCCCCGTCGGCGTCGCCGTCCCACCGTTGGCCGCAGTTCGTACACTTCTTTGGCCGGTACTTGCTGTCGATTTTCTCTGTACTGTCTGTCTCCTCGATGTCGCGCTCCAGGAGGATGTCGCGCTTGACGGCGCGGATGTCCTCCTGTTCCATCTGCTTGGTCAGGCGGGCGATGAACTTCTGTAGCTTGGAGGCCCGCTGCTGGAGTTCGTCGTACTGGGTTCTGTCCGGCGGGTGGTCGCCGTCGTGGATCTCGAAGGAGGACAGATCGACGTTCGTCTGGTAGTACCGACTCAGTGCGAGGTGGTAGTTCGCCCGGCAGAGGAGCGTCTCGACGAGATCGACCAGCTCTTCCTCGAACACCGGCTTGACGAGCTGGTGGTCCACGTTGAGGTCGGGAAACGGGTCCGACCGCTCCCGCGTCGCGACGACGCGACAGAGCGGTGCGCGCGACCGGACGATCTCCAGCAGCTTCGAGGCGGCACCGTCCGCGAACCCCTGATTCAGGACGGCGACGACGACGGCACCGTCAAGTGCCGTATCGGCCTCCCGTTTGGTCGCGGCCACGTCCACGTCGTACTCGTCGAGCCAGAGCGAATACAGCTCTCCGCGCGTCCTGTTTTCCTCGAAGACGACGACGCTGTTTGCCGGGAAGTCCATCGGTCGTTCTCTCAGGTGTCTGTGGCTGTCTTCGGGCGAGCGTGCCCTCTCATCGGTCCTCACCCTGGCTCGTCGACGCCGTCTCGAACACGTCGCGTGACTTGACCGAGAACGAGTGGACCGTCGCCAGGTCGTCGACGAGCTTGTCGGCCCGCCGAATCGACTCGACTGCGTTCTCGACGGCAGCCTGCTGGCTGGGGTCGGCGATCGCCGCGACGGACTGTTCGGCACGTTGTAGCGGTGTCCGTAGCTCCTCTGCGATGAGTTCGCCGAACTCGTCGAGCCGTCGCTCGATCTCTTCTGCACGCTCTTTGGTCTCTGTCACGTCCTGGAGGAACCCGACGAAGTGCGTCACCTCGCCGTCGTCGTCGGTCACCGGCGCGACGGTGACACGGCCCCAGAACGGCGTTCCGTCTCTCTGGTAGAGGAGTGCGACGAGCGACCTCGACTCGCTGTCGTGGAACGCGGTGTCGAGCCGATCGAGCTGACTGGGCTCCGTCTCCGCACCGGCCAGTATCGTGAGGTCCTCCCCGTCCAGCGCCGACTCGTCGTAGCCCGTCAGCGACTGGAAGCTGTCGTTCGCGTAGACGATTCGGCCCGGTGGCTCCATCGCGTCGTGGATCGTGATTCCGATCGGTGCCTCCGCTATCGCCCGGTTCCGGAGGTTCAGCTTCTGTTCGTACTCTTTTTTCTCCGTAATGTTCCGGGTGACGCCGATCAGTCCCTGGATCTCGCCGTCCTCTGTTCGCCAGGGGACTTTCGACGTGAGCGACCACTCGCCGGTTCTGGGGTTGAACTCCTCCTGGTTGATGATCCGGTCGCCCTCCTCGATGACTCGCATGTCGTCGGCGTACGTCGACTCGGTGTACTCCGTCTCTCCGTAGACCTCCGGGTCCGTCTTCCCGAGGGTCCCCTCGGCGTCCGAGTGAAACTCGCTCATCCGGACGTGACGGGCTTCGGTGTCCTTGACGTACAGCGCGGTCGGTACCTGGTCGAAGATGTGATCCAGCAAGCTCGCTTTCCGCCGGAGTTCCGCTTCGAGGGCCTTCCGTTCCGAGATGTCGCGTCCGATTCCGACGAGCCCGCGCACGTCGCCGTCGTCGACGAGTCTCGCGCCGGTGAACTCGTAGGGGATCGTCTCTCCGTCCGTGGTCACGAACGACGCCTCGACGCTCGCTGCGCCGTCTTCGAGCGTCTCGGCGACGGCCTCGTCGATTCGCTCTCTGTCCGACTTCTCGAAGAGATCGATCGCGTTCATCTCCGCCAGCTCCGCGTCCGAGTAGCCGGTGACGGTCTTGAGGGTCTCGTTCCACCGTTCGAGCGTCCCGTCGGTGCCGACGAGGTAGAACACGTCGTCGAGCGTGTCCAGCAGGAGATCGGTCGCAGCTTGGTCCGACCGCAACGCTTCGTTGTCCGTCGACCCTGCTTCCTGTACGTCGCGCTCGTCGGACCGCTCTCGGGCGAGGAGCTGTTCCAGTCGTCGAGACAGCAGCCGTCGGCCGGTGTCTTCACGTAGGACGACCACGTCGCTCGCACCGGCCCGCAAGGCGTCGTCGACGGCCGTCTCGTCGCTCGTCAGGAACAGCCACGGAGTCGCCGTCGCTTGATCGGCCAGTTTCCGGAGCGACTCCGGTTCGTCCCCGCTGGCACCGTGTTCGTAGACGATACAGTCGACATCGCCGTGGTCGATCTGCTCGCCGGCCGCCTCGACACTGCCGACGGTCGTCACCGACACCTCGCCTCGCACGGCGTCGATTGCACCGCTCGCCTCCCGGAGCAACGCCTCGCGTTCGCCGACGTGGAGCAGCCGCGAGGGATCTGTGTGACTCGGTGCCATGGCTAGTACCAATCAGGTGAACAGTTATAGTACTGCTCCCCTCGTTATCGGTCGTGAAACTGGGGGCCGACACCGCCGTCGAGCGGGCTCGCTTCGCTCGGGTCGTCGTCACGTGAGTGGCCCGTTCACTCCCTGATCGCGACGGCTTCGATCTCGACGAGCAGGTCCGGATCGACGAGGCGCTCGATCTCGTACATACTCGTCGCTGGCCCCACGTCACCGAACGCTTCGCGGTGGGCGCGACCGACTGCCTCGTAACAGTCGATATCCGTCACGAACACGCGCGTCCTGACCACCTCGTCGAGTGTCGCACCGGCCTCGACGAGCGCGCTCTCGACGTTCTCGATCGCCTGCGTGGCCTGTGCGTACGGATCGCCGACGCCGACGACAGCGCCGTCTTCGTCGGTGGCGGTCGTCCCCGACACCTCGATTCGATCCCCGACTCGAACCGCTCGGGAGTAGCCGACTTCGGCTTCCCACTCGGTGCCGCTGTCGACGGTCTCGCGTTCCATACCGACGGCCCGACCAGAGAGGCTGTGAATCTTTCCCTCGTCGCGGGGATTATACGACGGCCGTTGTAACACAGTCGCATGGCAACTGAAGCCGATGCCGAGCCGGAGACGCCAGACACCTACGAGCAGTTCCGCGCTCACGTCGAGCAGCTGACGTACGTCGACGACGCCGCGGGTGTCCTCCAGTGGGATCAGGAAGTGATGATGCCCGAGGAGGGGACACCCGCCCGCTCGAAGCAGTCGGCGGCGCTGTCGACGCTCTCGCACGACCTCCTGACCGACGACGACGTGGCCGAGTGGCTGGCCGAACTGGAGGGGTCGGACCTCGATCCCGAGCGGGAAGCGGTCGTCCGCGAGATTCGCCGCCAGCACGACCGCGAGACGAAGGTCCCGAGCGACCTGGTCCAGCGCATCTCCGAAGCCACGTCGAACGCGCTGCCGGTCTGGAAGGAAGCCAAGGCAGAGGACGACTTCGAGATCTACGCCGACACGCTCGAAGAGCTAGTCCAGCTCAAGCGCGAGTACGCCGAGGCGATCGACCCCGACCGAGATCCGTACGCGGTCCTGTTCGAGGAGTACGAACCGTACCTCGGGCTCGACACCGCCGAGGCGGCACTCGAAGACCTCCGCGACACGCTCGTCCCGCTGATCGACGACATCGAAGACAGCGACGTGACGCTGGCCGATCCCTTCGAGGGGAGCTACGACGAGGCCTCACAGGAGGACCTGGTCCGGTCGGCCCTGGACTATCTCGGCTACGACTGGGACCGCGGGCGACTCGACACCGCTCCCCATCCCTTCTCGACGGGGACGCAGTTCGACGCCCGCGTGACTACGCGGTTCGATCCGGCGGACCCACTCGGGGCGCTCAGTTCGACGATCCACGAGTTCGGCCACGCCACCTACACGCTCGGGCTCCCCGACGAACACTACGGGACGCCGCTGGGAGAGTCCCGAGATCTCTCGGTCCACGAGTCCCAGTCTCGACTCTGGGAGAACCACGTCGGGCGTTCCCAGCCGTTCTGGGAGGGCTTCGCGCCGACCGTCGAGGACCACCTCGGTACGTCGGCCACGCCCCGTGAGTACTACGAGGCGGCCAACACGGTCCACCCGGACAACCTCATCCGCGTCGAGGCCGACGAACTGACCTACCACATGCACATCGTCCTGCGCTTCGAGATCGAGCGGGACCTGATCCACGGCGACCTCGACGTGTCCGAGGTACCGCAGGTCTGGAACGACAAGATGGAGGAGTACCTCGGAGTCCGGCCCGAAACCGACGCCGAGGGGTGCCTACAGGACATCCACTGGAGCCACGGCTCCTTTGGCTACTTCCCGACGTACTCGCTGGGGTCGGTGCTCGCCGCACAGCTGTTTGCCGCTGCCGAAGACGACATCGGCGATCTGGACGGACAGCTCCGCGACGGCGAGTTCGACGACCTCCACGGGTGGCTCACGGACAGCGTCCACAGCCACGGCGCGCGCTACGAGACCGACGACCTCATCGAGGAAGCGACCGGCGAACCATTCACCGCCGACTACTTCCTCGAGTACGCCGAGTCGAAGTACCGCGACCTGTACGACTGCTGAAGCTCCGACGACGTCGGCCGATTCTCTCGTTTGATTCTGTTGTGCACACCATTTTTAACCGAACTGCGGCAAACGGCTACCAATGTCAGACACCGAGCCCCAGGCGGAGCCGGACCTCTCGACAGCCAGTGACATCGACGAGGACCTCGATACGGACATCGACGATCAGATCGAGCAGCGGGTGGATCGGCAGGCGGGCTACGACAACGAGGCTGCCAGCGAGATCCAGAGCTCGATCGCCGAACTACAGGCGTCGTCCGAAGACATCGCGACGGAAGTCGACGACATCCGGGGCCGAGCGGCCGAACAGCACGAGGGGATGAGCCAGATCGCCGACGAGGTGTCGAACCTCAGCGCGGCCGTCGAGGAGATCGCCTCCTCCTCAGAACAGGTCTCGACGGCGACACAGGAAGCGACGGCGCTGGCCGATCGGGGCCAGGAGAACGCACAGAACGTGTACGGCGCGATGGAGCGAATACAGGGAGCCGCCGACAGCGTGACCGAAGACGTCCGAACCATCCAGCAAAGCGTCGCGGAGATCGACGAGATCGTCGAGGTGATCAACGACATCGCCGACCAGACGAACATGCTGGCACTCAACCCCTCTATCGAGGCCGCGCGTGCCGGTGAAGCCGGTGAAGGCTTCGCCGTCGTCGCCGACGAAGTCAAGTCACTCGCCGAGCAGGCCCAGTCCGAGGCCAGCGAGATCGAGCAGATGGTCGGTCGCATCCAGGGCAACACCGAAAACGCCGTCGACAGCCTCGAAACGTCCAACGCCGAGATCGACGAGGGGATCGAATCCGTCGAGGAGTCCGTCGAGATCTTGGACGAGATCGGCGACGCGGTCCGGGAGGTCAACGACGGGATCGCGGAGGTCGCGAGCGCGACCGACCAGCAGGCCGCCTCCACCGAGGAAGTCGCGAGCATGGTCGACCAGGCGACGGCCGCCGCCGAGGAGATCGCCGAGTCGACCGCCGCAATCGCCGAGGAAGCCGACGACCAGACCGAACAGATCGCAGACATCAACCGCGCCGTCGACGAGCTCGTCGCCGACTGGCAGGCCCAGCGGTAGCGCACGGCTTATTGTTCTCGGCGGTCCACTTTCGCCATGGTCGATCTCGATCCCGAGCAGCTCGACCGGTACTCGCGCCACGTCATCATGGACGATGTCGGGCCGTCCGGCCAGGCGGCACTGCTGGACGCCAGCGTCCTCGTCGTCGGTGCCGGTGGCCTGGGCTCGCCGGTGCTCCAGTACCTCGCGGCCGCGGGCATCGGACGACTGGGCATCGTCGACGACGACGTGGTCGAACGGTCGAACCTCCAGCGGCAGGTGCTCCACACCGACGACGACGTGGGCCGACCGAAGGTCGACAGCGCCCGCGAGTTCGTCGCCGACCGCAACCCCGACGTGACCGTCGACACCTACGAGACCCGCCTCACGCGGGACAACGCCGACGAGCTGATCGCCGACTACGACCTCGTCGTCGACGCGTCCGACAACTTCGGGACCCGGTACCTGGTCAACGACGCCTGCACGCTGGCCGGAACGCCGGTGTCACACGGCGCGATCTATCGCTTCGAAGGGCAGGTGACGACGTTCTCGGGCGAGGGACCCTGCTATCGCTGCCTGTTCCCGTCGGCACCGCCGGAGGGGGCCGTCCCCGACTGTGCGACTGCCGGCGTGCTGGGTGTGTTGCCGGGGACGATCGGCTGTTTCCAGGCGACGGAGGTCGTCAAGTGGTTCCTCGACGAGGGCGAGAGCCTCGACGGACGGTTGCTCGTGTACGACGCGAGCGAGATGAGCGTCGACGAGGTGCCGATCGCGCCGAACCCGGACTGCCCGGTCTGTGGGTCGGAGCCGGTGTTGTCCTCGGTTACCGAAGCCGAGTACGACGGCCGCTGCTCGCTCCCGGACGCTGCCGGCGACTGACGGCGCGCTCGTCGCGGTCTCAATGCTGGACCGCTTCCAGTTCGCTGACGGCGTCTCTCGGCGGTCGATCGAACAGAGCCGGGTGGATCGCCCAGCCGAGGAACTCCAGCGTGTCGACGAGGCGCGGTCCCGACCGGTTGACGTAGTGGTGGCCGTCGACGAGCGTGACGTGCCCGTTCCGGACTGCCGACAGCTCTGCCCACCCCGGCCGCTCGGTCAGGTCTGCGAGGTTCTCGCGGATCTGCGCGAGGTCGAACCCACAGGGCGAGACGATCAGCCGCTCGGGATCGTACGCTCTGATCTCGTCCCACTCGCGGGGCCGCGAGTGTGCGCCCGCCGACTCCAGCCCGTACTCGCCACCGGCGGTGGTGACCATCTCGGGCACCCAGTGGCCGGCGACCATGACCGGCTCCGTCCAGTCGAGGACGGCGACGCTCGGCGTCGACTCGGCTCGTGCGGCCGTCGTCTCGACCGCGGCCACCCGCGAGCGCAAGTCGCCGACCAGCTCGTTCGCCCGCTCGCCACGGCCGAGTACGTCTCCGATGTGCTGGATCGACTCGAAGAGGTCGTCGAGCGTGTGAACGTCGAGTGTCAGCACCTCCGCGTCGAGACCGAGCTCCACGACCGCGTCTTCGACGACGACGTGGTCGACGGCACACACGTCACAGACGCCCTGCGTGACGATCAGGTCGGGATCGAGCGCGGCCAGGGTCTCTCGTTCGATGGCGTAGACTCCATCGTCTTCCGCGGCGGCGACCTGCTCGTTGATCTCGCCGCTCGCGGCCGTCGGATCGACCCGCGAGCGGTTCACCGACGGCTGCTCGCTGGCAGCCGGGGGATAGTCGCACTCGTGGGAGACGCCGACCGGCTCGACGCCGAGGGCGTAGACGATCTCGGTCGCCGACGGCAACAGCGTGACGACGCGCATACCACCCGTTGCGACCGGTCGGCAATCAGCGTGTTGGTGGTCACACGGGGGTCCGTCTCGATCAGCTTCGAATGGCTTAAGGGCGCAAGCCGGGAAGCAGTGGGTAACTCGCTGGACGACGGGCACCAGCGGGCACCTGCATGGACCGATCGACGGGTCGTACAGGTCGGGATGTGACTCCGGACGATTCCGGCGTTGAACCACGCAACGCCCGTGGTGATACACACATGGCACGAAGTTCGTACTCCTACATTCGAGAAGCGTGGCAGAACCCAGACGACGGCAAGCTCGCCGAACTCCAGTGGCAGCGACAGCAGGACTGGCGCGAAGAGGGCGCTATCGAGCGCATCGAACGCCCGACCCGCCTCGACAAGGCCCGCTCGCAGGGCTACAAGGCAAAGCAGGGCGTCGTCGTCGTGCGAACGTCCGTCCGCAAGGGCGGCGCTCGCAAGGAGCGATTCAAGGCCGGTCGACGCTCGAAGCGCCAGGGCGTCACCCGCATCACGCGCCGCAAGGACATCCAGCGCGTCGCCGAGGAACGGGCCACTCGCACGTACCCGAACCTCCGCGTGCTCAACAGCTACTGGGTCGGGGAAGACGGCCGCCAGAAGTGGCACGAGATCATCCTCGTCGACCCCGAACACCCCGCGATCCAGAACGACGACGACCTGGGCTGGATCGCAGACGACGACCACACCGACCGCGCGCTGCGCGGCCTGACCGGTGCCGGCAAGCGCAACCGCGGACTGGACACGCGCGGCAAGGGTGCCGAACACATCCGCCCGAGCCTCCGTAGCAACCGCGGCCGCGGGAAGTAACGCTCGCCCGTTTTTCGTTTTTCGTTCACTCGTCCGTCAGCCGCCGAACTCACCGACGAGGAGCGCCCGCTCACATGCTGCCGGACAGTAAAACGGGAGGGTCGCAACTCCGGACCGGCGCTACAGACTGGGAGCGTCAGGCCGGCTGGCTCGAATCTCGGACGCCGACTGGCGTCTCCGCGGCGGGCGACGGCTCGGAGATCGCACTGACCGCGTAGAACGCGGCCTCGGGATCGTGGTGGCGACGCCAGTGCCACCAGGTCCGGGCCAGCAGCCAGAGTCGTCGACGGCGGGTGAGTTCGGGCGTCTCGGTGAGCACGTCGTAGCCCCGTGCTCTGATGAGTCGGTGGTGTTCGGCGTACAGCACCGCCGACAGGAGCACGGCGAACTGGCTGTCTTCGGGGAGGTACCTGATCCCGGCGACACCCTCGTGGTACAGCTGTTCTGTCCGGGCCAGCTCCGTCTGCATCACTGCCCGAAAGTCGTCGGTGACGTTCGCCTCGGCGAGGTCGTCCTCGGTGACGCCGTGTTCCGCAAGCGTCGCCTGGGGCAGGTAGACCCGACCGTACTCGTGGATGTCCTCGCGCACGTCTCGGAGGAAGTTCGTCAGCTGGAACGCCTCGGCCAGCGCCGCGGCGTGTGGCCGCGCCGTCTCCTGCTGTTCGACGTCCATCACGTCCATCATCATGTTGCCGACGGCGACGGCCGACCCGCGCATGTACTCCACGAGGTCCTCGAACGTCTCGTAGCGAGCCTGGGCGATGTCCATCTCCATCGCGTCGATGAAGACGTTGACCTCCTCGTCGGGGATGTCGTGACGCTCGCGTAACTCCGCGAACGCTTCCAGCACCGCCGCGTCCTCGCCCGTCGCCGAGGCGTGGCCGAGGGCGGCCTCTCGGATCTCTTCGAGGCGCTCGTGCTGGACCGCCGCCCCCGGACCGTCGGGCTGGTCGACCACGTCGTCGGCCACCCGGAAGAACGCGTAGAGGACGTACGTGGCGTGGCGGATCCGCTTGGGGAGCACGCGGGTCGCCAGGTGGAAGGTCCGGCCAGTGCGCTGTTGAATCGATTTACTCGTCTTGATATCGTCAGTGTCTACCATTGGAAGTGCATTTTGTCGGGATCTACAGGCGGTGCCAGTCGTCGAATCCGGTTGCCTCGTCGGGATTGAAACGGTCGACCGACGAGAGTGAGATGGTCACGTGACTGTTATATACGGTAACCAGACTCATAAAACGTGTGCCCAACCAGGTTGGCGAGATCCCGCCGTCTGCACTCGCTCGCGGTCTGTCCCCACCGCTTCGATGCACCGATCACCAGCGGTTCCGACGCACAGAGGTTGCTCGCCCGTCCGTCTCAGGTCCCGTCGATCGGCGGATTGAAGTACAGCGTGTCGGCGAGCGCGAGGACGCCGACCAGCGAACTGGCCGGCAACACCGTTCGGAGCGGGATGCCAAAGAGGACGTTCGACAGCAGCGCGACGACGAAGGCCGTCGGAATGACGGCCAGCACGAGGTCGTACCGCGACAACGCAGTTCGATTACTGTTCCGAGGCAGTCTCCGTTTCGTACTGGCAGTCATCACTATTCACCTCCTCGTGTGTCTCTACGCGCGATTCTCACTAAAATCTGACGCCGATAAACCGCTCCGAACACACCCCGTGGTCACGCGACACACTCTCGAATATGTCTCGTATAATTCTAATATTATTAGTCCGCGCTCACTCATCGATGGGCTTTCCACTCTCCAAGCTGTGAAAAATACTCTCCGGGAACTGCAGTATTTATTTGGCGGGGGCCCGCCGTACACTGCATGGACAGAACGGGGGACGAGTACTCGGTGGGAAACGGGGGACACGACATGGGCCCACTGACTGCGGCGGCGGCGATCGTGGGGAAAAAGTGGCACCCACGCATCGTCGTCGAGTTGCTGCGCGACGGACCGCTCGGTTTCAACGACCTGAAAGAGAGCGTGGACGGGATCTCGGACAAGGTCCTCTCCGAGAGCCTCGACGACCTACAGGAACGCGATATCGTCCACCGGACCGTCATCGACGACAAGCCGGTCCGGGTGGAGTACTCGCTGACGGAGTGGGGCGAAGAGCTGGAGCAAGTGGTCACTGCGATGGACGAGTGGGGCACGCGATATCTCGACCGCACCGACGATTCTGGGGAGTGAGTCGTCGTCCGAAACCGCACTGATCGGCGACTCACAGAACGGACCGCTCGTTGTGCCGATCAGTCCTCACTCGCACTGATCGACGACTTACAGAACGGACTGCTCGCTGGGTCGATCAGTCCTCGTCCACTACTTCCAGCCCGCGATTGTTCACCGCAGAGGGATCGAGCCCGATCTCTTCGAGGAACTGCTTGTACTCGCGCTCGCAGGTCTCGGCCGCCTTCTGCTTGTCGCTGGCGCGATCACACAGCGCGATCAGGTCCTCTGGCACGTCGTTCGTGTAGACGATCCAGTGGTTGATCAGGTCCGAGAGCCGTCGGATCGGCGAAGTGAAGTGCCCGTAGATCTCGAAGTTCAGGGCGTGGTGGCCGCCGAAGGGGTCGTTCATGTACTTTGCGCGGGGCATCACCTTCATGACGGCCCACTGGATCTTGTCCAGCTGTCGGCCCGGTGCCTGCTCCAGCGTCGCGTTGACGGCCTTCCGTGGGTCGTCCCAGGCGTCGCCGGGGATCGAGACGCCGTCGAGTTCCTGGATCTCGACGAGGGCCTCGTCCCACTCTTCGGGGCTGGGCTGGGGGTGGACCCGATACATCGCCTCGACGCCGCGATCCCACATCAGCTCGTGCGTGACGGCCTTGTTGGCCTTGAGCATACACTCCTCGATGATGGTGTGGGCGCGGTCTCGGGCGGGGTTGAGCACGAGCGATCCCTCCTCCTTGCGCTGCTCGTGCATCGCGTCCGCGAGGTTCCAGATGAGTTCGGTCTTTTCGGCCAGATCGACGCGCTGGTCTTCGAGCAGGTCCGCGGCCGTCTCGGGCTCGTCGAGCAGGCGCTCGGCCTCGGTGTAGGTGAGCCGGGCGTCGCTGCGGATCACCGACTTGTAGATGTCGATCTCCTCGTAGCCCAGATCGTCCTTGTCGAGGTGCATCTCGACGGTGTGGGCCAGCCGATCCTCGTTGGGGACGAGCGAACAGACCGTCTCGGCCAGCATCGGCGGCAGCATGTGGATGGTGTAGCCGGGCAGGTAGACGGTGTTGCCTCGCTCGACGGCCTCCTCCCACATCGCCGTGTCCGGGTTGACGTAGTGGGTCACGTCGGCGATGTGGACCCACAGGACGTACTCGTCGTCTCGCTCCTCGACGGAGATGGCGTCGTCGAAGTCCTGTGCGTCGATCGGGTCCGTGGTCCACGTCGTCAGCTCTCGCAGGTCCTCGCGCTCGTCGACCTCGTCGGCGATCTCGGCCTGCACGTCGGTGGTCCGCGCTTCGGCCTCCTCCATCACCTCGGGCGGGAACGCGTCGCGGATCTCGAACTTCTCGAACAGCTCCTCGCGCTTGTTGGCCATGTGACGGGCCATCTCCTCGTCGATCTCGACGGGGCCTTGCCCCTCCGGCGTGCCGGCCTCGGCCTGCGCGTCCTCGTCTGTCATGGCGCTGGGTACGGGGAGTGGACAGATATGCGTTGTGAGCGAGGGGCGCGGTGAACGGAGTGAACCGCGGCCCTCGGAAATGCGAGCGGTGAACGGCGTGAACCGTGAGCAGCGGGGCTGTGCGGTGCAGAGCGGCAGTCCGCGAACAGCAAGGAGCGCGGTGAACGGAGTGAACCGCGGCCCTCGGAAATGCGAGCGGTGAACGGCGTGAACCGTGAGCAGCGGGGCTGTGCGGTGCAGAGCGGCAGTCCGCGAACAGCAAGGAGCGCGGTGAACGCAGTGAACTGCGGCCCTCGGAAATGCGAGCGGTGAACGGAGTGAGCCGTGAGTAGCGGAGCTGTGCGGTGCAGAGCGGCGACTCGCGAACAGCAAGGAGTGTCTCGAAAGGACGACCGCCGTTAGCGGCGTTTCTCTTCGGCCAGTTCGACGTACCGCTGGAGGAACGAGTCCCGATCGTCGGCGTCTGCTTCGACTGTTTCGAGGAGGTCTTCCAGCCCGGGTCGTGGCTGGTGGGTCAGGTCACTGTGACAGGGCTTGCACAGGTACTCGAACTCCTTGTCCGTGCGGTCCCAGCGGTCGCCGTGTTTGTCGTACTCGCGCGCGTCGGACCGGGAGACCGACTCCCCGCAGGCGATGCAGGTGACGACGTCCCGGGAACTCCGGGAACCGAGCATATATTCGGGTTGTACGCCATCCCACTTATAGTATCTGCCCCGCTAGTGAGGCACTCCTATCACACCGACGATCGCTACAGGGCGGCGACGACGCCGTAGACGATCCCGGTGACGACGGCGGCCGAGACGGCGGCGGCAGCGAGAATCTGGACTGCGCGTTTGCGGTCGCGTGCGACGGCCTCGGCGTCGGTGACGCTGCCGGCGTCGTCGGCCGATCCGGAGAGGTCGTACCGTGCCAGGGCTCCGAAGGCGACACAGAAGCGAAAATAGTCTTGGAAGACGCCGACGAAGCCGCCAAAGAGGAAGGCGAAGCTGCCCAGCAGGTACCGCTCTGGGAGCCCGAACCACAGCACCGCCGCGACGTAGGCCGCCGCGCCGAGGAAGCCGGCGATCCCGGCGACGCGTCGCTTGCGTCGTTCGTCTCGTCCGATGTTACAGACGCCTGGCTGGTAGCCTGCCATGTGTGGCCTTCGGGAGCCGACCGGCAAAAGGGCAACTGACAAGGTATTTGTCTCGGCTGGCCGACTCGTCGGTATGCACGATTTCGTCGTCGTTGGCTGCGGGCCGGCGGGCGCGCGGTTCGCCCGGCGGGCGAGCGAGGCCGGCCACGACGTGCTCGCCTTCGAACAGGGCACCGTCGGCGAGCCACTCGCCTGCTCGGGCCACGTCAGCACCGACGTCTGGGAGTTCGTCCCCGACGACGCCCGCGACGAACTCTTCCAGAACGAGATTCGCGGTGCCCGGTTCCATCGCGGCGGCCCCGACAGCGAGGCCCACCGCTTCTACAAGGACGAGGTGATCTCGAACGTCATCGACCGCGTGGGGCTGGACCGGCGGCTGGCCGACTGCGCTCGCGAGGCCGGCGTCGATCTGCGGGAGGGCCACACGGTGCTGGACGTGACCGAACACACCGATCGCGTCACCGTCGAGGTCCGCGGTCCCGACGGGACGGCGACTCACGACGCGCGGATGGTCGCGGGGTGTGACGGCCCGCAGTCTCGCGTCCGGCGCGCGCTCGACCTGCCCGAACCCGGGGAACTCCTCCACGGGGTGCTCGGCTTCACCGAGACGGTCGACCGCCAGCACTTCGTCGACGTACACCTCTCCGTGCCACGGTTCTTCGCGTGGCGCATTCCCCGCGGCGAAGCTGGCGTCGAGTACGGACTGGCGACCCCGCCCGGCCACGACGTGAGCGAGCGCTTCGAGTCGTTCACCGCGGAGTACGGCGTCGACACGGACCGGCGCTGCTCGGGGCTCATCCCGATCGGGCCACCGAAGCGCGTCACCGGCCGCCGCTCGTTCCTGATCGGCGACGCCGCGGCCCAGACGAAGCCGTTCACCGGCGGGGGCATCCTCTATGGCATGACCGCCGCCGACCACGCGGCCCGCGAGATCGATCCCGACAGGCCGGGGACGCTGGGCGACTACGAACGGGCCTGGCGCGACGACCTCAGGACCGACATCCGACTGGGCCACCTCGTGCGTGCCGGCTACTCGCTGCCCGGTGTGGTCCAGAAAGCGGGCATGCGAGCCTTCGAGGGTGAGATCGGCGTCCACATGGACCGCCCGTCGACGCTGTTCTCTCGTGAGCAACTGAAAGCGCTGCTGTCGCGGTGACTTTGCCTCGACCGCCGACGTTCGATCGGACGGATCGACAACGCCCGTATCAGAGAAACCGCCAGCGAAGCGACCGGAGTTTGTAGCTCAGCGAGTCGTTCTGGTAGCCTGTCCACCCGCTCATGCCGCCAAGCAGTGTCTGTGCGTCGTAGCCTTCCTCGCCGAGCAGGCTGGTCGCTCGTTTCGCGACGACGCCCATCTTGCAGACGACGACCACGTCTCGGTCGGTCGGAATCTCGTCGAGTCGGTCGCGCAGTGCGTCCTCGTCTCCCTGGCGCAAGTCGTCGTAGACTGGGACGTTGTGACTCGTCTCGATAGCGGCCGTGCGGTAGGCCGACGACGGGCGGATGTCGAGGACGAACGGATCGTCGTCTGTTCCCGATTCGAGGCGGTCGTCCAGTTCGCTCGGACGGATCCTGCTCATCAGTACTGTATTGGCTTCGCTGCACAAAACTGCAGTGCCTCGGGCGCTCGGAGCCGATCGATTTCGCCCTTCGACGCGACCGGCGCTCAGTCGTCGTACCGCGGGAGCCGCGCGGACTCGTCCGAGCCGGTGACGAAGGGCAGGTCGGCGACCGCAGCCTCGACTTCCTCGCCGTCGACTCGGACCGACAGCGTCCCGTCGGGCAGTTCGTAGTCGACGCTTGCGAGGGCGATCGGTTCCTCGCGGGTCGGGCTCTCGACGGCCCGCGTCACTGTGCCGACGCTGGCGTCGTCGACGAAGACTGCGGCACCCGACGCGGGGACGACACCACAGGTGAGTCCGACGAGTCGCTTCGAGGGCCGCCCCCGGTTGTGGACCCGGGAGACGACCTCCTGTCCGACGAAACAGCCTTTCTCGTAGTCGACGCCGTTGTCGAGGCCGACGACGTTCGGAATCTGGCCCTCGATCTCGGTGTCGAACAGCGGCGTCCCCGCTTCCAGCGTCAGCGCGTCCCACGTGTCGTAGCCGAAGGGGGCGGCGTTGAGCCCGCGGTTCTCCAGCGTGTCGTACACGTCGCGGGCCACGTCGGCGCTGCAGACGACCTCGAACCCCTCCTCGCCGACCAGCCCGTCGCTGCGCACGACGGTCACACCGGCGTCGACCATCGACCCGCGGACGAACGAGAGCGGCGTTTCGGGCGTCGCGGTCTTGTTGAGGACGCTCGCGATCTTCTCCGTCGCCTTGGGGCCGTGGACCCCGAAGACCGCGAACTCGTCGGTCGCGTCGGTGATCGTCACGTCCTGGATGAACGTCTTCTCGCGCCAGTCCTCGACGAGTGACTCGGTGCGGGCCGGCGGGACGAAAAGCAGCAGTCGCTCGCCCGCGTTGTAGACGTAGAACTCGGTCTCGACGTGGCCCTGCGGGTCGAGTAGCAGCGCGTAACTTCCCTCGCCGTCGGTCGTCGGGACGCGGTTCGAGACGGCGTTGTCGACGAAGTCGATCCGGTCGTCGCCGGTGACCGTGACGACGCCGTACCCCATCTCGATCACGCCGACGACCTGCCGGACCGCCCGGTGGACTCGTTCGGGGCGACCGTAGTTGGCGACGACGCGGTTCCCGCCCATCGTCCGGAACGTCGCGCCGCGATCCTCGTGAACGCCCTCGATGACAGTCATTGCTCCAGAGTGGGTGCCTCGGCGAATTAAGGGTGGCGCACTCCGAGCTACAGCCGGCGTGCGAGCAGTGCGATCCCGACCAGTCCGGCCAACAACGCTCCGAGCCCAGTAAAGCCAGGCCCGGTGAGGCTGGTCGGCTCCGTGGTCGTCTGTTCGGTGGCGGTCGCCGTGTCGCCTGCCGTCGTCGTCTCGGCGTCGGCGTTCGGATCGACGCCTTCGACGGTCGCTGTCGCTCTGAGAGCACCACTGGCCGCTTCGATCACTGTCTCGCCCGCACTGTTTACGGGGACGGCGACCTCGCCGCTCTCGTCCGTCTGGCCGACGGTGTCGTCGCCGACCGCGATGCTCGCGTTCCCGACGGCGGCACCGTACTCGTCGGTGACTGTCACGCGCACCGACTGTCCCACGACGACCTGTGACTGGTCTGGCTCGACCGAGATCGAGTCGATACGCTGGATCGAGGCGTTCTGCCGGACCGTCGACTCCCGGACCGTCAGCGACCGGGAGACCGTCTCGTAGCCGTCCTTCGTGACTTCGACCTCGTAGTCGCTGTTGACCGGGAGCTGGATCGTCGCTTCCCCGTCCGAGAGCGTGGTGACGGTGTTCCCGGCGACGGTAATCTGGGCGTCGCTGACCGCACGTGGTTCCTCGAAGTGATCGTCGACGACGGCGAACGTCACCAGCCGGGACGCCTGCTCTATCTCGACTCGACGGGTCACGTCACCGTCCACGGTCAGTCGCGTCCGGTTACGGAGATAGCCGTCCTTCTGGACGGTCAGCGTGTATGTCCCCTGTTCGATCATCTGAGACGTGGCCGTTCCGCTGTCGTTCGTGCGGGTATCCATCACGGTGGTGCCAGAGCGGGAGAGTCCCACGACTGCGTCGTCGACCGCCCCGTCGGCGTCGACGACCTCGATCGCAGCGGTTCCGGCCGCGGTGACCGGCACCGTCACAGCTTCAGTCGTCGCGTTCTCGACGACGAACGGCTCGTTGCGCACGTACCGATCGTCGTGGACTGTGATCGTCACGTCTGCCCCTGCAGGTACGT
Source organism: Halomicrobium sp. IBSBa (assembly GCF_017612575.1). NCBI lineage: Archaea > Methanobacteriati > Methanobacteriota > Halobacteria > Halobacteriales > Haloarculaceae > Halomicrobium > Halomicrobium sp. IBSBa. Next base: position 1,061,692 of record NZ_JADPQC010000001.1, on the reverse strand, counting down.
CGACCAGGACCTGTCCGTTCGCACGGGTCGTCTCGTTGATCGAGCCCCCATCAGCTGCTTCCCACGATATCGTCAGATCGATACCCCCCAGCGATTCGTCGTCGCTGTCGACGACGGTGACCGTCAACGTCTCCTGCTCTGTCGACTGTCCCCCAGCGGTTCCCACCGCGCCTGCAGACACGAGTAGCCCCGCACACAGCAGAGCGAGCGTACTGCGAGTTCCGGACATGTGACGGTACACGACAGACCGACACATCAGTATTGAGAACTTACTACTGGGAGTGATCTCGCGACCGACGCCGACGGAGACGCCACTGTTCTGTCGTGCGGTCGCGTCCCCGCTGCGCGTCCCAATCCACAGACAGAACACCGACGCGCCTCGCGAACGTCGGCCCGTATTGTCTCGCTAATGCTGCCGACTGCCCCCAGTGACGAGTCCGTCCCCGCCAGCCGGGATCGGACACAATACACTTGCCGGACGGAGTGCCACCACTGTGTATGTCCGATTGGTCCCGCCGTTCTCTCCTGACTGCCGTCGGTCTCGCTGGCGTCGGCTCGCTGGCTGGCTGTTCCGCGCTCGAATCGACCGTCGACGACCCACAGTTGTCCTACACGCTCTCGGTCGACGAGATCGGCGAGACGCTGCTCGACAGGGTCGGCTGGTCGCCCGACGACGGCGACGCGCCCTGGGCGGCCGAGCAACGCCGCCTCTACGACGCGGTCCTCGATGGGGAGCGATACACGACCGTCGGCTACGATCTGGTTCCCGACGAGCAGACCTACGTCGAACACGATGGCACCTACTACGAACTCCACTCGACGACGACCGGCCTGCGCGAGATCGAGCGGTCGGTCCTGCGACTGGAGTGGGTCGGCCGGCGCGACGAACTCGACGACCCGCCCGCGGCGATCGAGCGCGAGGACCTCCCGCCGATCGACGCCCGCGCCGTGTTCCCGGCGTACGTGGTCGCCCGCGCTCGCGAGTACGGCGGCGGCTACCCCCACGACATCGTCGAGGAGGGTGGCTCCGTCTACCGGTTCCTCGACGACGGCGAGAGCGAGTTGGCCCCCGAGCCGGACCACCAGCACGTCGTAGTCCACGACACGATCCTCGAAGTGTCGGTCACACAGGTGCGACTCGAGGAACCGGTCTACGCGGCGATGGCCCTCGAAGTCGCCGACTCGGAGGCCGCCTTCGAGCGGGCCCTCGACGGCGCGCTGGTCGACGTTCGCGTCGACGAATCGCTCCCGGACGACCAGCGGCGGCTGTTCCAGCGGGCCGCCGCGGGCGAGTACGAGGAGACGACACCGCTGTCCGAGGAGTACCGCGGTCTGCTCCAGAGACTGGAGCGCCACGACCTGCTGGACGCCGACCCCGAACGCCAGCGCTCGCGGTTCGAGACCGGTATCTACCTGAAGTACGACGGCCGATTTTACAGCTTCGACGTGTACGTGAACTCGGCCGACTGATACGACCGGCTGTACATCTGTGACCGATTTCGCCACTCCGGGGTGGCGAAGCTCGTCACGAAGGTACCGTCGGCAGTATGACTGCCGGGCGGCACGGACGATCCCTTCGCCGCTGGTCGGTGTTGCGTTCGCGCGCTTCGGGTGCAAAAATGGGTGTCGCGGGACGAACGCTCAAACGGCTCGCCCCCGACTGTTCACACGATGGTCTACAACGAGAGCGACACGTTCGACATCGGCGGCGAACTGACGGTCAACCGGCTGGGATACGGCGCGATGCGACTGACCGGCGAGGACATCGTCGGCCCGCCGGCCGACGAGGACGCGGCTCGGGACGTGCTCGCACGCGCCGACGAGATCGGCGTCGACTTCGTCGACACGGCCGACTCCTACGGCCCCGGCGTCAGCGAGCGTCTGATCGGCGAGGCCCTGAACGTCGACCGGGACGACCTCGTCGTCGCGACGAAGGGCGGCCTGCTGCGCAACACCGACGGCGACTGGCTCCCGCACGGCGATCCGGACTACCTGCGCAACGCGGTGCTCTGTAGCCGCGACCGGCTCGGCACCGACCGGATCGACCTCTACCAGCTCCACCGACCCGACCCCGACGTGGCGTTCGAGGAGTCCGTGGCGGCACTCGCAGAGTGCAAGGACGAGGGACTGATCGACCACGTCGGGCTCTCGAACGTCACCGTCGAGCAACTCGAAACTGCCGAGGAGATGGTCGAGATCGCGACAGTCCAAAACGAGTACAACGTCGCCAACCGCGAGGACGAGGCGGTCCTCGAAGCCTGCGAGCAGAAGGGCGTCGGTTTCGTTCCGTGGTTCCCGCTCGGGGCCGGCGACCTCGGCGAGAAGCGCTCTGTCGTCGAGGACGTGGCCCACGCCCACGACGCGACGCCGTACCAGATTGCGCTGGCGTGGCTGCTGGCTCACTCCGACGTGACGCTCCCGATTCCCGGTACGTCGAGCGTCGACCACCTCGAACAGAACGTCGCCGCCTCGACGATCGAGCTGACGACCGACGAGTACAACCGTCTGACCGAGTGAACGGCCGGCGACCGGCGTGTGTCGACGTACCGCCACCCGTGCGTATGTTACACATTATCCATAAACATTCATTATGGATACGCCCTATTGGGTAGGTATGGCGACACGCCAGTCGACCACGACGCCGACGTATCACACGTGCAGCTGTGGCGAGCAGTTCGACAGCACGGACGCGCTTCTCGAACACGCGCGAGAAGCACACGGCCTCTCGGTATTCTGAGGTCGCTGGCAGCGATACCGCTTTTTTCGACGCCGAATCGACGAGCGACGCCGCCAGACGGCGTCTCATACGGATTATTGTAGCCGTTTTCCCGGTCGACCGCACCACGGTGTGCGGTCAATCCGGTAAAGATCTACAATAATCCGTATCACTCGGACTGATCGAGCCCGGCAACGTCCGGGCGGACGCGGAACCGCTCGTAGCCGCCGTGCGAGAGGTCCAGTGCCCCGAGCCACCAGTTCCACCGCTCGACGAGCGTGTGCCCGTCGGGCGCGTCGTCGAGGTTCGCCAGCACGTCCTCGACCGAGAGCGGGTAGCCCAGATCCCGCGCGATGCGACACGAGTCCGCGAGATCCTGGGCCTGTCGCGAGACGATCCGCCGGCTCCGCTCGTCGGCGTCGTAGCGATCGGCCAGCGCCTCGTCGAGTGCCTGTCTGTCCACACCGACCCTCTAGCCTGGACTCTCTTGAACGTACTGGCGGTCCGCGTTCGGTTCCGACGACTCGTGTCCGGACACTCGGTCGGTCCACACCGTCAGTAGCCGCCGCCGTCGCCGAAGCAGCGACCGCACTTGCTCGCGTCTCGCTCGTCGAGGGCCTGTTCGACCGGGAGCACTCGGAGCTGATCGTGGGTGACGGTCGTCGTCGCACCGCACTCGGCGACGCCGCGGTCACGCTGTGGCTCGTACTTGTGGACCGTCGCCGTCGACTCGTTGAGCAGTCTTTTCATACCTCGTGGTAACAGACCACTCGTAGATAAGACACCTGGCTAACAGATTGGTGGCCAGCGGCGTCGCTGGCGAGTTCGTGGCTGAGGGGAGTAAGCCCCCTTCTGTTCTCTCGGCATTCGGCTCAGCGTCCGTACCCAGCGCGTTCGCGCGGTACCGGGCTACCTGTCGGCACGGACTTGCACCGGTGAGGATTCGCCGTTCCATCCGTTCTCCACCGTCGGCCATCCCTGACGGGATGGCACCTCCCTCGGCGGGTCGACTCCCCATTCCTTATCGGCTCGTGCCGCGTCGGTCCGGGTTCGCACGCCTCATCGGTCGGGTGGAGGGGTCTCGTTTCTGTTCCAGCGCCGACGGTCTCCCGCCCCGGGCTTGCGCCCGGTCACCCGCCCAGCGGGTGGGGGGACTTTCCTCATGCGCGCACGATGTGCGCTCACGGAAGCCGGTCTCCCTCTGCCACCGGAACCTAGCCGGTGGGCGTGATTAAGCCTTCGTCCCGCCGTCGACGGGCTCGAACCCGACGGCGTCGGCGTCGTCGGCCGCCCGCTGGGCGGCGGCGTCCAGATCGAACTCGTGGACGACGGTCCCGTCGCGCACCAGCGGTTCGAGCAGGGCCTCCCCGCCAGCCGGCCCGTCGCGGTCGTCCAGGCCCACGTGGTGGCCGCCGTCGGGCGTCCGGTACACCTGCTTCGTGCCCGTGAGCTTCCCTCGCTTGGCGGCCGGCTCGCCTTCTACCTCGACGATGTCCAGCGCGAAGTCGACGGGATCGGCGTTGCTGACGTACCCACCGACGCCGAACCCCTCGACGACGCCGGACAGACGCGCCAGCTCTGTCGGTCCCAGGCCGCCGCTGGCGAAGATGCCCACGTCCTCGTGGCCGTGGGCGTCGAGCGTCCAGCGAACCTCCTTCAGGATGTGCTCGAAGTCCCCGCGCCGGGAGCCAGTCGTGTCGATGCGGACGCTCTCTAGATCCTCGATCGTCGCGGCCGCTCGCAGCGACTCGTCGACCTCGTCGCTGTAGGTGTCACACAGCGTGATCCGCGGCACGTCGGCGTCGACGCCCTCGTCGAAGGCCCGCCACGCCTCTTCCTGGTTGCCCCGGCCGAAGCAGATCACCAGCGCGTGGGGCATCGTCCCGCCGGCTGCCCGGCCCAGCACCTCGCCAGCGGCGACGTTCGAGATGCCGTCGAGGCCGGCCAGCAGCGCCGACCGCTCGACCATCGCGCCGATCGAGGGGTGGACGTGCCGAGAGCCAAAAGAGAGGACCTGCGAGTCGGGGGCCGCACGGCGGGCCTCCAGCGCCCGGGTTGCGACGCCGGTCGCGTGAGAGAGGAATCCGAGGAGCGCCGTCTCCAGGCGACAGAACTCTCGGTACGGCCCCTCGATCCGCGCGACCGGGCCGCCGTCGAACAGTCGCCCCTCAGGGATCGCGTCCACGTCGACGCCCCGTCCCTCGAAGAGGTGAGCCGCGTCTTTCAGCCCCGCGAGGAGCTCCCACTCGCCGGTCGGGAACTGGTCTGCGGTCACCTCCGCCACGACGTGTGGGTTCTTGCCGGCGTGGTCCAGTGCCTCGATCGTCCGGTCGAAGTAGGCGTCGGTCGCCCGACCCGAGCGAATCTGCTCGGGCGAGACGATATCGAACGACTCTGTCATTGGCCGACGTTCGGGGGCCCCGCGAAAAAAGCTACCCGTGTCCGCGGTGCGCGCCGTCGACGGCGTCCTGACGGCTCCGCGGCGTCACTCCGCACTGTCGTCGGGCGACCAGCCGCCGTCGGCGCTGGCGCCCGCTGCGCTCGCGTCCCCGTCGGCCGCGGACTGCTGGACCTCGAAGGCTTCGACCAGTGCTTCGAGATCGTCGGCCATGTCGGCGACCGAGCGGACGTTCTGGGAGATGTTGTTGACCGAGGCGGCCTGTTCTTCCGCCGCAGAGGAGACGCTGGTCGCCTCGGCCGCGGCCTGCTGGCTGACGCTGCTGACCTCGTCGACCATCGCGACGACCTCCTCGGTCGAGGCGGCCTGGTCGTCGGTCGCCTCGGTGATCTCTCGGACGCCGTGCTCGGCCTCGGTGGCGCTCTCGGCGATCTCGTCGAACATGGCGATCGCGTCCTCGATCGTGTCGGCACCGCTCTCGACGCGGTCGCGCATCGACTCGATGTCGTCGACGGTCTCCCCGGTCGTCGCCTGTAGTTCGGTGATGAGATCGTCGATCTCCTCGGTCGCCGCGGCGGCCTCGCCGGCCAGCCCCTTGATCTCGTCGGCGACGACGGCGAAGCCCTCGCCGGCCTCACCGGCCCGAGCGGCCTCGATGGAGGCGTTGAGCGCCAGCATGTTCGTCTGCTCGGCGATGTCGGTGATCATACTCACGATCTCGCTGATCTCGTCGATCTCGGATTCGAGCGCCGCGACCTGTTCGACCGCCTGCTCGGTCTCCGCTTCGATCCCCTCAATCTCGCGGGAGGCCTCGCTCGCCCGCTCGCTCCCGGCCTCGGCGCGGTCCGCGGCGCGTTCCGACGTGTTGGCCACGTCGACGGCGGAGGAGGCGACCTCCTCGACCGTCGCAGACATGTCGTTCATCTCCGCGGCGGCCTCCTGGAGCTGTTCGGACTGGCGGTCCGCGCCGTGAGAGATCTCCTGGACGGACTCGGCGACCTCCTGACTGGCCCGCTCTACTTCCTGTGCGCTGGCCGCGGCGTCGTCCGTGGCCGAACTCACCTCGCGTGCGATCGACTGCACTCGCGCGATGCTCTCCTCGACGGCGTCGAGGCCCGCGTCGATGTTGCCCATCACGTCGCCGTACGCGCCGGGCAGGTCGGTGTCGAGGTCTTCGTCGAGCCGTCGCTCGCTGAGTGCCGTACTGGCCGTCCGGAGCCGGTCGAAGCTCTCGGAGAGTTGCTGGAGTCCCGCGTCGAGCTCGTCCATCACCGCGCCGTACTCTCCGGGGAGGTCGCTGTCGATCTCCTGATCGAGCTCGCCGGTCCGGACGTTCTCGCTGGCCCGGCTGATCTGGGCGAAGCTCGTCCGCAGCTGCGTCATGCCCTCCTGGAGGTCGGTCATGATGTCGCCGAACGAACCCGGCAGGTCCGTGTGGAGGTCGTCGTCGATCTCGCCCTCGCTGAGCGACGCAGAGACGGCCTCGATCTCCGTTATCTGGCGGGTCAGGTTCGCCTCCATCTCCTCGAAGGCCTCGACCATCTCCCCGATCTCGTCGTCCCGATCGTCCACGTCGAGTTCGCCGTCGAACCGTCCCTGTGCCATCTCTGTGGCCCGGTCGCGCATCTGCTCGATCGGACTGGCGACGTAACGCGCGACGGCGTAGCCCGCGGCGACGACGACCAGCGCCGCGATGCCCGACAGCAACAGGATGAGGTTGCGGGCGTCGTCGGTGCGTTGCTGGAGCGCGTCTCCCAGCGCCGCGATCGGCCCCTCGATGTCGCTCTCGGGAACGGTGCCGACGAGCGAGAACTGCCTGTCTCCGACCTGCAGGGGTGCGTACACGACGTATCGGGTGGTCGCTTCGCCCCCGACCGTTCGCGTGTGCGTGGCCATGCCCGACTGGGCGGCCAGCATCTGTTCGGTGGTGATGTTGCCGAGTTCCTCGCCGTACTCACCCTCGGCCACGTCGACACGCTGTGCCACCTTCGTCTCGTTGGGGTGGCTCACAATCTCGCCGCGGTCGTTGACGACGTAGAGAGAGCCGGTCTCGCCGACCGACACGCCGTTCGTGATCTCTGTGACGATCGAGTAGTTGAACCGGGCCACGACGACGCCCTGGAACCGCCCGTCCTGGTACACCGGCGTCGAGACGTACATCTGCTGACTGCCGTTTTCCTTCTTGATTCGGTTGAACGCGACTTCGCCGTTGGCGACGGCACCGGCACTGGTGAACCAACTCCTGTCGGCATACCATCCCGAACCGTCGCGCTCGGTCACCGCCCGTTCGCCTTCGCGAGTCGCCCTGACGACCTCGCGGCCTCGCTTGTCGACGAAGATGATCTCGTCGTAGGCGTAGCGCTCTTGCCTGTCGACGCTGACGGTCCGCGTCTCGAGGTATCGCTCGAAGGAGTCGGCCAGCCGTGCCTCGCTGTCAGCGACGGCTCGCTCCTGGAGTTCGTAGTAGTACACGCTGGGTGCGACGATCCAGTCGAAGGGCTCGTAGTAGGTGTAGGCGACCAGCTGGGTCTCCGTGGGGTTGCCGTCCTGTGTCGTGTCCTCCCACTCGTACTCGGCGACGCCCCACGTCTCGCCGTTGCGCAGCTCGGGCGTCGACTCGATGTTCGCTTTGATGTCGTCGAAGACGGTCAGGCTCCCGCCGGAGTCGTCGGCGAAGTTGTGCCCGTCTTCCAGACGGTGGTGGATCACGACGTTCGAGTCCAGGTCGGTCACGTAGGCGTAGCCGGTCTCGCCGATGTAGCCGGGCTGGAACGTCTCGTTCATCGTCCCGTCCGCGGTCGTCCCGTCGCCGGCAGTGCCGGCGATGATCCGCTCGACGCGCTCCTTGACCGCGCGCTGCTCGCTGGGGGACAGTTCCTCCCACTCGCGCCCGTCGTACTGGGTGTCAAGCACGGTCTGAGTCGTGCTCTCGATGGCGTTGCGCATCTCCAGGGCCGTGTAGCCGACCTGTCGCTGGCTGGCCTCCTGGACGAGTTGCATCTCTCCCTGTCGAGCGGCCTGGTAGTTGTCCATCGCGCCCGACTGGGCGAGCGAGCGCATGTCGACCTCCCGCTGGTCGAACTGGTTCTGTAGCGACGACTGCCGTGCCTGTACGCTGTTGTTCAGGTTGTCGGTCATCGCCCCGCGCAACTCCTGGGCGCTCCGGTCCTGGGCGTCCTGATTGAGCGACCCCATGTTCTGTGTCGCCAGGGCTCCGACACTGCCAAGCGGCAACAGCGAGATCGCCAACATCAGCACGACCAACTTTACCTTCAGGTCCATACTCATACGTACCAGAACTTCTGCTCTTAACTCCACGTGCCGCGTTTTTTGTTTTGATACCGGGACCCTCTAACCAAATGGCCCGTTCTGACCGATCGCTCGTCGCGGCCGATCATGGCGGCCGTCACTTCCTGAAGCGTCTCCGATCTGTCCTGGCGAGGCCGTTTACAGATTCTCCGTTGACCGTGTTTTTCTGCGTCGGGTTTCCTCACTCGCTGCGCTCGTTGCGGGAACCGCTCCTCGAAAAACGTCGGTGAAAAAGGCCGAGGCTCGACCATCGGTCTCGCCGTCGGTGAACTGCGCTCGCTTCGCTCGCGCGGATGCTGGTGACCGTGTATCCCCCCGACCATCTCGAAGCCGTGGCACCCCTTCGTCGCCGCGGAACTCAGCGTTTATGCCCGTCCCGACCGCACGCTCACGCATGGAATTTGGAGTGCTCAGTACGGCGGCGATCGGCCGCGAAGACGTGATCCCGGCGATCCAGGCCAGCGAACACGCTGTCGGTGCGATCGCTTCACGCGACGCCGAGCGCGCCCGGTCGGTCGCCGACGAACTCGGCATCGATCGGTCGTACGGCAGCTACGAGGCGCTGCTGGCCGACGACGGGATCGACGCCGTATACAATCCCCTTCCCAACGGCCTCCACGCCGAGTGGACGCGCCGCGCCGCCGACCACGAACTGCACGTCCTCTGTGAGAAACCGCTGACGCCCGACGCCGAGCGCGCCCGCGCGCTGTTCGACTACTGCGACCAGCAGGGCGTCGCCCTGATGGAGGCGTTCATGTACCACTTCCATCCCCGTACCGAGCGCGCCCGCGAGATCGTCCGCGAGGAACTCGGCGCGGTGCGCCACGTCGAGGCGACGTTCACCTTCGGACTGGGCGACCGGACCGACGACATCCGGCTCGATCCGGAACTGGACGGCGGTTCGCTCATGGACATCGGCTGCTACGCCGTCAGCGCGGTCCGGAACGTGCTGGGCGAGCCGAACCGCGCGTTCGCCCACGCCGCCGACACCTACGAGACCGGCGTCGACTCCCAGCTCTCGGGCCTGCTGACCTACGACGACGGCGTGACGGCGCAGGTCACCAGCAGCTTCGACACGCCGATGACCCACGAGTACCGGATCATGACGACAGACGGCTGGCTCCACGTCCCCGAAGCCTTCGACGTGGCTCCCGACCAGTCGGTGTCGCTCACCTACCAGGTCGACGGCGAGGAACACACCGAGACCATCGACGGTGTCGACCACTACCGCCGCCAGGTCGAGCGCTTCGCCGACGCCGTCGCGGCCGACGAGACGCCGCCCGTCGACCGGACGGAGACGGTCAACAACATGGCCGTCATCGACGCCCTCTACGAGAGCGCCGAGACGGGCGAGCCCGCGGCCGTCGACAGCGTCTAGGCCGGTACCTGGATCGTCGCAAGTGACCCCAGCCACTCGGCCGGTGTGGTCGTCTGGGAAGCATTCTTTTCACGAGGCGGTGTGGAGTACTACAAAATGGCACCAGTCGATTACAGTAGCGAAGGGCTGGAGTTTTCGCTCCGGAATGCCATCCTGTCCGTCCTCTTCCTCTTCGTCGTGAGGCTCGGAGCGGGACTGGCGAGGGGGCTCCTGGACGGGGAGTATCTGATCGGCGTCGTGGGCGTGCTCCTCGTCTTCGTACCGACCGCCTGGCTGCTGTCTATCATCAGAGCAGCGTATTTCTGAGCCGATCGACTGCAACTGCTTCGAGCGATCCGCCACTCGACCGTCCCGATATCGACACAGAGGCACACTGACAGTGTATCTCTCTTTCAGATATCGCCTTCTGTGAGAATCACACTGTCGAACGATGCCCTCTGGCCCCGGACGACGAGCGATTCGTCGAATTCTCGCACTGATCACTCGTCGTGACTCCGACGACCCCCGCCCCGACCAGTGGCAGTGACGTTTTATCCGGGCCAGACCACCGTCCGGTATGGACGACCGAGTTCGCGAACACGCCGACGTACTGGTCGACTGGAGCGCACAGATCGAAGCGGGCGACGACGTGATCGTTCAGGTCGACGAGGGCGCGCACGACCTCGGGGTGGCCGTCGCGGCGGCGCTTGGCGAGCGCGGAGCGAATCTGCTCGCGACCTACGGCTCCGACGAGATGACGCGAGCCTACCTGCGGGCCCACGACGGCGACTTCGACGCCGATCCCGACTTCGAGCGCGCGCTCTACGAGCGGGCCGACAGCGTCCTCTCGCTGGGCGGATCGCGCAACACCGCCGCGGCCAGCGACGTACCGGGAGACCGCCGGCAGTCTTACCGCCGGGCTCGCACCGAAATCAGAGCGGCCCGGATGGACACCGACTGGGTCTCCACCCAGCACCCGACCCGCGCGATGGCCCAGCAGGCCGGCCTCTCCTACGAGGCCTACCGTGACTTCGTCTACGACGCGACGCTGCGAGACTGGGAAGCGCTGGCCGAGGAGATGAGCCAGCTCAAGACGCTGCTGGACGAGGGCAGCGAGGTCCACCTCCTCGGGGAGGAGACAGATCTCACGATGTCGATCGCCGACCGCGTGGCCGTCAACTCCGCGGCCTCCGTGGCCTACGACTCGCACAACCTCCCCTCCGGCGAGGTGTTCACCGCACCGACCGCCACCGAGGGGACGGTCACCTTCGACGTGCCCATGACCGTCGACGGGGCGCGCGTGCGAGACGTGCGGCTCGTCTTCGAGGACGGCGAGGTCGTCGACTACAGCGCCGCTCAGGGCGAGTCGACGATCGGCGAACTGCTGGCGACCGACGCGGGCGCTCGCCGGCTGGGCGAGCTGGGCATCGGGATGAACCGCGGGATCGACCGGATCACGGACAACATCCTCTTCGACGAGAAGATGGGCGGGACGGTCCACCTCGCGCTCGGCCGGGCCTACGACGCCTGCGTTCCCGACACCGGCAACGACAGCGCGATCCACGTCGACCTCATCACCGATCTCCGCGAGGACGGCCGACTGGTGATCGACGGCGAGACGGTCCTCGAAGACGGCCGCTTCCGCTGGGAGCGCTGAGACGGCCGACGCTTTTGTGTCCGGCTTCCGAGGGCTCGCGTATGTACGAGCAGTACGTCGAGGACGCCGTCCACGAACCGACCCAGACAGCCGACTCGGGGTTCGATCTCACTGTCGCGAACGTCTTCGAGATCGGCGCGCCGGGTCGGGTCGACTTCGGGGGTGGGGAACTCGAACCGGCTCAGACGACGCCGCACGCGTCGGCCAAGCGCGACCCCGAGGACGACTACGAGTGGTGGACACTACGAGCGGGCCAGTACCTGATCGAGTACAACGAGTCGCTGACCGGGACGGCGACGGTCACGCTCCAGCCACGTACCGAGCTGCTGGAACGCGGGCTCAGTCATCCGACGCTGCACGTCGACGCTCTCCCTCGCGTTCCGATCACCGTCGGCGGTGCCGGCGTCGCGATCAAGGAGAACGCGCGCGTGAGTACGATCGTCGACGCCGAGGAGTGATACCGCCGGGCAGTCAGAGTGTCACGCCGTCCCCGGCACACAGTGTGAGCTTTCTCCCACGCGTGTCGCGCGCCATCCCAGTCGAAAGTCGGTTCCGACGCGCTTTTTAAGCGCCGTCGAATATCGGTGGGTATGGCAGAATTCACCGTTGCGCTCTCGGACCCGGAGACAGGCACGACTTACCAGCTAGACGTCGACGGACAGGACGCGAACCGCTTCATGGGCCGCGAACTCGGCGACGAAGTCGAGGGCAGTGCGGTCGGTCTCGACGGCTTCACGCTCGAACTGACCGGCGGCTCCGACACGGCCGGCCGACCGATGCGAGCGGACGTGCGCGGCGTCGGCACGAAGTCGATCCTCACCGACGGCGGCGTCGGCTACAAGCCCACTCGCGACGGCGAGCGCAAGCGCATCACCATCCGCGGCCGCGAGGTCAGCGAGGAGACCGCCCAGATCAACGCCAAGATCACCGAACAGGGCAGCGGTGACGTCGCGGACCTGCTGGGCGAGAGCGACGACGAGTAACGTGGCAGATCGCCTCCCGAGCGACCACGAGGCCGTCGAGACTCGCCGCGTCGAGGTCGCTTCCGTCGGCCGCACCGACCGCCCACGGATCGAGTTGCCGGCGGACCTCGACGTGGCTGCGGGCGACGTGATCGAGTGCGTGCTCGACGGCGAGCAGTACCACGCGCGCGTCGAGACGACGCTGGACGGCGAGCCGATGCTCCAGCACGCCGCGGACAATCGGCGACTGGCCCGCGAGGGCGACGGCGAGAACCGACTCGTCGAGTGGTTCGCCGACAGCGACTGCACGATCGGTGGCTCGGTCCACCTCGATATCGTGACTGCGGGATACACCTACGGCCTGCGGACACCGGGCTCTCGGGTCGTCTACACGGCGACGGACTCCCCGGACGACTCCCTGGCCAGTATCGCGGACGATCTCGGCGAGTGACCGCCAGCGGGGCGGTTCTCCGTTCTCTCGAATGATATTCGCTCGAAACCCATAAGATTCTGCCCGCAGTACCACTCGATGAGTGATCAATGTCGGAATCCGTCATCGCTGATTTCGTCGGCAACTTCAACGCGGAGGTGATGGCGACGACCGAGCCGGTCAAGGGGCGGGTGTTGCTGAGCCAGAAGCGACTGGTGTTGGCGGCCAACGAGAACGACAAGTTTACCATTCCGCTGTCGTCGATCTTCGACGTCGCGGTCGGGCACGTGCCGCCGGATCTGGGTGACTTCTTCGACTCGACGGTCACCGTCGCTTTCGAACGAAACGACAGTCGACACGTCGCCGTCGTCGAGGGCGACGACGACAAGATCTCGAAGTTCTCGACGGTGTTGTTCAAGGCGATTCTCAACGGCACCGAGACGACCGTCAAAGAGCGGGCACGCGTCGGTGGCCGCGTCACCGACGACGCGTTCTCGACGGCGAAGCTGTTCGTCTCGGACGGATCGGTCGAGTTCCGTTCGTCTTCTGGCACTTTCGCCGTCGATCTGGCCACCGTCACCGACTTCCAGCGGACGACCCGCGAGATCGCCGGCTCCGACCGCCCGACGCTGACCTTCCGCCACATGATGGAGGGCACTGCCGTCACGACCATGGCCGCGATGGCGTCGCCACGCAAGATGTCGATCCTGGGTCGGTACCTCCGGATCGAGTACAGCGACCTCATGGAAGAGCTGCAAGACATCGAACTCACCGACGACAAGACCGAGATCCTCGTCGCCATCTACTCGACGGGCGACATGGACGGGATGCCACTGGCCGACATCGTCGGTACCGACAGCTCCGCGGTGACGATGCTGTTGCGAGACCTCGAAGAAGACGGGCTCGTCCAGGACTCGTCCGACGGGCCGACGCTCACCCCCAAAGGCGAGGTCGTCGCGAGCCGACACCTCGAAGACGTGAACTCCTGATACTGTCGGCTCTCACTGATCGTCGACGGCTTCGCCAGCGATCGAGCGGCCACGGGCCTCTAGCTGGACCTCGCGGCGAGTCCGAACCGGCTCCAGAATACCGTACTCGATGAGTCGGTCGTAAATCTCCTCGACCTGTTCGATCTCCATGCCGACGAAGTCGGGGATCTGGAACGGGGAGACGCCGGTGTACAGCGCCATCAGAACCTCGTTTTCCTCCTTACTGAGCTCCACGTCGACCTCACCGGCCTGCTCGCCCCGTCGCACGAACGAGGCGAGCACGGAGACGTCGCTCTTCGAGCCCGAGACGTGGGTCTCGACGCTGGTCCCCTCGATCGTGTGTTCGATCTCGGCGACGCGGCGCTGGCTGTCCATCACCGTCTTCGTCTCCAGTTCGGCGCTGCCCACGTCTTCGACTTCCAGTTCGACGAACGATCCCGACGCGATCGCGAGATCGACGCTGTCGCCGTCGATCTTGAGCCGTCCTTTCTCCCACTCCGTGTCCTGGACGACGCCGCCCTCGACGGCCGGGTGCTTCACCAGGACGACGGTCTGGTCCAGCAGCGCGCTGTACAGTTTCGCCTCGAACGCTTCGATGTCCTGTGGGGCGATCAGCGTGACGTTCGATCCGACCTGCAAGGAGAGATAGCCCGACACCTTCGCGATGGCCTTGTTGACGTTGTCGCGGCCCGTGATCGAGGTGATTTTCGAGAGCGGGATGGTCCGCTTGCCCTCGTTGCTGACGAGTACCAGCCGTTTGTTCGAGAGGATGATCCGGCCCGCTCGCCAGTCGATGTCGTTGCGCTTGCGGCCGTCCTTGACGACCTGGACGAACTTCCCGTTGGCGTCGGCCAGCTTCTGTTCGCCGTCGCTCATCCCGTCTCTCCCGTCGTCTTCGGCCAGTATCGGTCTGTCGATCTCCGCGTTCGAGACGATGCCCTCGCGTTCATCGTCGGCCGCCGAGCTTGGAGATCGCCGAGAACGCTCGCTTGCGGATCGTCTCGTTCTCGGTCTGGTCGATGATGCGGTCCAGGGTCTTGCGCGAGCGCTCGCTCCCGACCTTCCCGAGCGTGAAGATCGCCTGTGCGCGCACGTCGGGGTCGACCTGCTCGTCCTCGACGACCGACAGGAGCCGCCGCTCCACGTCGTCGCCGTCGATCTCGGCCAGGCTGGTCGCGGCGAACTGCCGGAGCATCTGATCGTCCTCGTGTAGCGCGTCGATCAGGGATTCGATGACGCGCACGCGCTCTTGCTCGCCGGTGACCCGGCCCAGCAGCCACGCGGTGTTGCGCCGCTGGGCGCTCTGTGTGCTCTCTTCGAGGATCTCGACCAGCGGCACGACCACGCTGCGGTCGTCGGTCGAGGAGAGTCGCTCGACGACGGTGTCCCGGATCTCGTGGCTCTGCTCGGTCGGGACGTTCGAGAGCAGTTCGATCAGCGAGTAGACGGCGGTCTGGCGGACGCCGGACGAGTCGTCGGTGAGCGACTCGACGAGGTAGTCGACGGGCCGGTCGTTGCCGAAGTTGCCGAAGGCTCCGACGGCGATCCGCCGGACGCGCTCGTTGTCGTCCTCGTACAGCGGGAGCAGCGCCTGGAGGGCCTGCCGGTTCCCGATCGAGCCCAGCGCGTCGGCGGCCTCCCTGCGGACGGCCGCCTTCGGATCCCGGAGTAGGGATTCCAGTGGGTCGACTGCCCGTGGATCGCCGATCTTCCCGCAGGCCCGCGCGGCCCGCGCCCGAACGCGCGGATCGTCGTCGTCGAAGCAGTTCGACAGCGGACCGACCGTATCCGCCTGTTCGAGCTGGCCGAGGCCGTTGGCCGCCGCCATCCTGAGTTCGGGCACGTCCGCGTCGAGGGCCTGCGTGAACGCCTTCGCGCGGACCCACTCGGCTCCGTCGTCGCCGAAGTCGACGCCGGCCATGTCGGCGATCAGCTGCTCGATCGCATCTCCGCCCAGCTCGTCCAGCGAGTCGACGGCCGTCGCGGCGATCCGACTGTCCTCGCCCTGGGCCGCCTCGACGAGGGCGTTGACCACGTCCCGCCGGTCGTCGTGGTTCGGGAAGTTCCCGAGTAGCTCCGCCGCCCGCGCTCTGACCTTCGGGTTGTCTGACTCCCGGAGTGTCCGGATGATCTCCTGTACCTCGCCGTCCCGTTCCAGCTGGTAGAGGCTCATACCTTCCGGTAGATGCGGTGTTGCTTGTCGACCGCCTCGAAGCTGTCTCGGCAGGCGGTCGGCAGCGTCTCTGTCATCCCGATCATCAGGTAGCCACCCTCACGCAGCGATTCCTCGATCGTCTCGAAGATCGGCACCTTGTACTCGCCGTCGATGTAGATCAGGAGGTTCCGACAGAACACGAGGTCGAAGTCCCGCTTCGACGCACCGCGGATGAGATCGTGTTGCTCGAACTCGACCATGTCGCTGACCCGCTTCCGGATGCGAAACGAGTCGCCCTCGCGCTCGATGTACTCGCTGTAGTCGTCGAGGGGGGCGAGCTCGTCTGCGATGTCCGTGGTGTGTGAGGTCTCGTAGGTGCCCTCGCGTGCCGCCCGGAGGATGTCCTCGTTGATGTCGGTCCCCAGTATCGAGACCGACCGGTCGTCGACCTGCGGGTCGTCCAGCGCGAGCATCGCCGCGGAGTACGGCTCTCGACCGTCGGCACAGGGTGCACTCCAGAGGTTCACGCGGCGGTGCTGGTCGGTCAGATCTCGGAGGACGCTCCGGAGGCTCTCCCAGGCCTCTGGGTTGCGGAAGAAGCCGGTGACGTTGATCGACAGCGAGTCGAGCAGCGCCGCTCGCTCGTCGTCGTCTCGCTCCAGTCGCCGCTGGTACTCGCGGTAGCTGTCGATGTCTGTCCGGCGCATCCGGGCCGTGATGCGGCGATCGAGGTACGCGTCGTTGTAGAACCCCGACTCGAAGTCCATCTCGGCACCGATGAACTCCAGCAGCTCCTGAAACTGGCGCTGGTCGCCCTGGCTCATCGAACTGCCCTCGTCATAGCGTCACCACGTCGAGGATGTGGACGATGTTTCCGTCGCCGAGCACCGCGGTCCCCGACAGGCCGGGGGTCCCGCTGAGGATCCCCTCCAGCGGTTTGACGACGACTTCCTCCTGGCTGTTGACCGAGTCACAGTGCAACGCGACCTGGCGCTCGGACTCCCGGACGCGGACGAGCATCCCGTCGCCGTTGGCGGTCTCGCCGGGCACGTCGAACGTCTCGCCCAGCTGAATGATCGGGTAGATCTCGTCGTTGTGTTTGATCACGTCCTTGCCGTTGACCTGCTTGCGGTCGTCGGCCCGGGTGATCTCGTCGACGTTCTTCAGCGGGATTCCGTACTCCTCGTCGCCGACCTCGACGAACAACACCTTGACGATCGCCATCGTCACCGGCAGGCGAAGCGACACTGTCGTCCCCTCGCCGGGCGTCGACTCGACGTTGACCGAGCCATCCAGTTGTGTGACGGTGTCGTGGACCACGTCCATGCCCACGCCGCGGCCGCTCGTGTCGGTGACTTCGTCGGCCGTCGAGAAGCCGGGGTGAAAGACCAGGTCGTAGATCGAGGAGTCGTCCATCGCCTCTAGCTCTTCGGGCGAACGGACGCCCTTCTCGATGGCCTTGTCTCTGATCGCCTCGACGTCGAGACCGGCCCCGTCGTCCTCGACCTGGATGATGACGTGATCGCGCTCGCGGGAGGCCCTGAGCTCGACCGAGCCCGTGCGTGGCTTGCCCTTCTCTTCGCGGACCTCCGGGGGCTCGATCCCGTGGTCGACGGAGTTGCGCAGGATGTGCATCAGCGGGTCGGAGATCTCCGTGAGGATCGTCCGGTCGAGTTCGATGTCTTCGCCCTCGATCTCGAAGTCGACCTCCTTGCCCAGATCCCGCGAGAGGTCCCGAACCAGTCGCGGGAACTTCCCGACGACCTTCTTCAGCGGGATCAGGCGCATGTCCATCACGGTGTTCTGGAGGTTCGCCGTGATCTTGTCCAGCTCGTTGAGGTTCTCGCCGGCCCCGTCGAGGTCGTCCTGCTCGACGGCACGGCGGAGCTTGATTCGGCTGGTCACCAGCTGTTCGACGAGTCCGTGGAGGTCGTCGAGCTGGTCGACGTCGACGCGGACGGACTTGATCTCGTCGACCTTGTGTTCGGTCTCGTCGCTGGTGCTTCCACTTTTCTCGCTGAGCGCGTCGGTCACGTCCGCCGTCTCCGCGCTCTCGATCTTGCCGATCCCGGAGAGCGTGTTGTCGACGGTCCCGGCGTCTTCGGCGTCGAGGTAGAGGGTGAACGTGTCGCTGAACTCCCCGTCTTCGACGGCTTCGCGCTGCGGAGCGGCATCGAGCACCTCGAAGTAGTCCTCGACGGCCTCGATCGCCAGCATCGCGTCGACACCCAGCATGTCGGAGTCGCCGATGTCGATCTCCGCGGCGATGACGTTGTCGTCGGCCGTGTCGGGACTGACGTTCGTCTCGACGGGAACGTCCTCGTCTCCGGACGAGTCCGTGTCGGTCTGGTCGTCGACAGTCTCGTCCGAACCGTCCGTGTCGTCGGCCGGGCTCTCGGCGGCGTCGACGCCCTCTTCGAGGACCGTTCGGAGGTCGTCGACGATCTCGTCTACGTCGGTCCGGGACTCGCCGTGTTCTTCGATCTCACTGA
Source organism: Halomicrobium sp. IBSBa (assembly GCF_017612575.1). Taxonomy (NCBI): domain Archaea; kingdom Methanobacteriati; phylum Methanobacteriota; class Halobacteria; order Halobacteriales; family Haloarculaceae; genus Halomicrobium; species Halomicrobium sp. IBSBa. The sequence goes on along the minus strand of NZ_JADPQC010000001.1, from coordinate 1,043,227 downwards.
CGATGGCCTCTATCTTGTCCACGCCCGCGAAGATCAGGTCCATCACGTCCGGCGTGACGGGCATGTTGCCGTCCCGCATCTCGTCCAGGAGGTCCTCGATAGCGTGGGCCAGCGACGACGCGTCGTCGAAGCCCATCGCGCCGAAGTTCCCCTTCAGCGTGTGTGCCGTCCGGAAGATGGACTCCATCGCTTCCGTGTCCTCCGGATCCGACTCCAGATCCAGCAGGGAGTTGTTCAGTTCCGTGATCGCCTCTTCGCTCTCTCGAATAAACGCATCGAGGTACTGATCGTTCATGTTATGTCACCTCTCGTTTGATCGTCTCGACGATACCTGCCGGGATCTCCTCGATCGGCAGGATGCTGTCGACACAGCCCGTCTCGGCCGCTCGCTGTGGCATTCCGTAGACCGCCGACGTGGCCTCGTCCTGTGCGATGGTCCGCCCGCCGGCCGCTTTGATCCGCTCGATACCCGCTGCACCGTCGTTGCCCATCCCGGTGAGGATCACTCCCACCAGCGGGTCGTCGATTACGTCCGCGGCCGTCTCCATGGTCACGTCGACGGCCGGTCGGACGCTGTTGACCGGTGGGTCGTCAGACAGTTTGACCCGCAGCCGGCCGTTCCGGTAGTTCTTGACCCGCAGGTGGTAATCGCCGGCCGCGATCAACGCCTCGCCGCCCGCGATGCGGTCACCGTCTTTGGCTTCCCGTACGTCGTAGTCGCTCCGGGCGTCGATTCGCTTCGCGAACCGTCCGGTGAAACCGCCAGGCATGTGCTGGACGACCAGCACCCGGAAGTCCGCCGCTAGGGGCAACTCCGAGAGGACGGACTCGACCATCTTCGGTCCACCCGTCGAGGAGCCGATGATCAACGTCGGGTCCGCCTCGTAGTCGCCCGCAGCCGGCTCGGGCGTACTGGTGGTGGACCGATCCGGCGACGCCGTCGGTGTGTGTCCCGACGTGCCCGACACGTCCACGTCGGCCACGGACAGGACCATCTCGAGGAGCTGATCTTTCAGCCGCGACATCTCCATCGAGACCTCTCCGCCGGGTTTGGTGAAGAAGTCGACCGCACCCACGTCGAGTGCCTCGAAGGTCACGTCCGCGTTCTCGTCAGTGTGAGCCGACAGCATCAGGACCGGCGTCGGGCACTGTTCCATGATCTGCTCGACGGCACTGATGCCGTCCATCTCGGGCATTTCCACGTCCATGGTCACGACGTCCGGCCGGTGTTCGTCGACGAGCGCGACCGCCTCGCGACCGTTTTTGGCCTCCGCGACGACGTCGACACCACCCTCGTTCAGGATGTCGGAGATGACACTACGCATGAAGTGAGAGTCGTCTGCGACGACGGCGCGGGGTGTACTACCGGCCATCGGTCACCCGTGCCCGCGCACGTCGACGATAGTTCGCAGTCGAGCCAGATCCATTGCTACCTGAAAGGGGGGCGTGGCACCAAAATAAAGACTCCGCCCACGTAATCAACTTTGATAGCACAGAGGGCAGGCTTAAGTCGGCGTATCGGCTCGGTACTCGTAACCGGGAGTCGTCAGGCATGTCAACAACAGAAGGTCAAGTACTCGAATTCGAACTGGGCGAAGAGACGTACTGCGTCAGCATCGACTACGTCACGGAGATCGTCGACGTGGGCGACCTGACGACAGTCCCGAACGCGCCCCGCCACGTCGAAGGGGTGATGGACCTGCGCGGGCGGACCACGTCGATCGTGAACCCCAAGTCGGTGTTCGGGATCGGCGATAGCGGTGCCGAACAGCGGATCATCGTCTTCGATCCGGAGATCATCGAAGACCAGAGCGCCGCCGGCTGGCTCGTCGACGAAGTCGACCAGGTAGTCCAGATATCCGACGAGCAGGTCGACGACTCGCCGGCCGCCGACAGCGACGGGTCGATCCGCGGCGTCGTCAAGCGCGAGGACGACTTCGTCATCTGGGTCGATCCCCGGGTCGTCCACTCGAATTAGGGAGCAAGACTTTTTTACTCAGCCCCGAGATTTCAACTCAATTCCGCACCGCTATCTCCGGATACAGCAACAATGATCGAACTCACAAAGACAGGTATCGACGGCCTCGACGCAATCTTGAACGGTGGCATCGTCACGAACTCGACGACGCTGGTGAGTGGGAACCCCGGTGCCGGGAAGTCGATTCTCGGCCTCCAGTACATCTACAACGGCGTCGAGCAGTTCGACGAGAAAGGGATCTACCTCTCGTTCGAAGAAAACGAATCCGACCTCAGAGAGGCCGCGGAGTCGATCGGCTTCGACAAGTGGCCCGAATTCGTCGAGAACGGCGACATCAAAGTGTACGACAAGCAGGTCCTGCTTCGAGAGAACGACTTCTCTTCCTCTCTGGAACTGCTCCTCGACGACCTCGAAGACGACAAGTACGACCGGCTGGTGCTCGACTCGCTGACGATGTTCGAGCTGTTCTTCGAAAACGAGAAAGAAAAGCGCACGTACCTGCTGAAGTTCACCGACATCCTCAACAACAACAACCTGACCAGCCTCCTGACCAACGAACAGGGTGCGGTGTTCCCCGACACGGACATCGGCCTAGAGAACTATCTCACCGACGGCAACATCTACCTGATCCAGACGCCGACCGACACCGGCGTCAACCGATACGTCTGGGTCGCGAAGATGCGCAAACAGGACATCGAGACGGACATCTACCCCATGGAGATCTCGTGGGGTGGTATCAAGGTCCACGAAAACGCCAGCGCGTTCTCGATGATGAGCGAAGAGGACTCGCCGATCTGACCAGCCGTTATTATTATCGACAAAAACGCAGTACGGCGACGGTTTTCGCGATCCTCGGCGATCGGGGCCTCGGCGAAATCAGATCGATATCGGCCAGTATCACGGGCGATAGCTTTATAATCGACAGAATATATTATTTGATAACCGATGGCTTCAGTGGATATTCTGCAAACGCTGGGGAACAAATACAGCGCAGAGATCTTGGATGCCACGGACGAGCCCGCGTCCGCCCAGGAACTCAGCGACGAGCTGGGAATCCCGATCGCGACGTGCTACCGCCGGATCGACGAGCTGACCGAACACGACCTGCTCGAACTGCACGACAACATTCTCTCTGACGACCGCCGCCGCATCAAGGTCTATCGCCGTTCTGTCGACGAAGTCACCGTCGATTTCGACGATGAACTCTCCGTCCACGTCGAGGACCGGTCGGAAGTGACCAACAAACTCGACGAGGCCTGGCGGACCCTCTCGGAAGGATAGTCACGCACGCGCCACCGGTCCGTTATCACGATCGCATTCGATTATCAGCAACAATATTTTCGAGGGTGGATTTATTAGCGGGAACGGAATAGCGTACGTTAGTGCCGATGATAGAACTCCTGTACGCTATCTCTACGCTCGTCTTCGTCGTCGCCGGACTCACGATGGTCGGGATGGCTATGCGTGCGTACGTCCAGACGTCCCGTGACGCGATGTTGCACCTCTCGCTGGGGTTCGCGCTGGCGGTCGCCGGTGCGGCCGCGACGATGATCAGCGCGTTCGTCAACGACTTCGAGGGCGTCCGGTCGCTCCTGCTGGTCAACAGCGGACTGACGACGTTCGGGTTCCTGTTCGTGATGTACAGTCTCGTCGCCTACGATAGCTGACCGCTCTGTCGTGGCTCGCGGCTCGATTTCCGGACCGATCCGGAAAACGCCGGTTCTATCCGGTTCCTTTCCGAATTTCTCACTTGTGAAATCAGCTGTTTCGCCTGGAGATGTCCGTTTCAACTGTGATAATTGGCGGACTAGCCTTATTACCGGGTAGTGACCACGTTCTGGTAGCGTCCGGAGTGCTCGCACTCGGGACACGACACAACCATGATCGAACTATTCGACGACGACGAAAACGACCGCGGGCAGGTCGGGATCGGGACGCTGATCGTGTTCATCGCGATGGTCCTGGTCGCGGCGATCGCCGCCGGTGTGCTGATCAACACCGCCGGCTTCCTGCAGTCCAGTGCAGAAGAGAGCGGTGAACAGTCCAGTGCGCAGGTCACGAACCGACTGCAAGTGGTCAACGCAGTGGGGAACGACATCACCTCTGACGAGGCAGGCTCCGAGGTGACGACGGTGGAACTGACCGTCAAGAAGGCACCCGGTGCAGACAACGTGGACCTGACGACGACGACGGCACAGTGGGTCTCCTCCGACGGGACCTTCGACATCGTCAGTTACACCGCCACGACCGAAGGCGGCGGCACGTCCGGTGACGCGGCGTTCGTCACCTCGACGTTCCAGGACGACGACAACTCGATTTCCAACAGTAACGTCCTGAACGACCCGGCCGACCGCGCGACGATGAAGTTCCAGACCGACTCGAACCCGTCGCCCGACTCTGATCTGTCCGGCAACCTCGTTGGTGCGAGCCTCTACGAGGGGTCGACCGCGTCGATCAAGCTGAACACGCAGGCCGGCGGCGAGACGACGGCGACGCTGGTCGTGCCCGAATCCCTCTCCGGGAAATCTGCGGTCAGCCTCTAACTGACGCCGACACTTCTCTGTTTTTGCCAGAGCCGATAGCGACACGCTCGCGATCACCCGGTGGCATCGAGCCGCGACGTTCCCTGTCGGAAGATGTCTTCGCTCGGGCCGTGGTCAATTCTCTCGAAGAGATGCCGGCGATCGTGCCGTCCGTATCGACTGTTCTTCGACTTTGCATCTCGATTTTCAGTTTCAAGAACCGAGACTCTCGTCGACATCGCCGATTCATTCGTTGATAATTGGCGGCCTAGCCTTATTACCGGGTAGTGACCACATTCTGGTAGCGTCCGGAGTGTTCGCACTCGGGACACGACACAACCATGATCGAACTATTCGACGACGACGAGAACGACCGCGGGCAGGTCGGGATCGGGACGCTGATCGTGTTCATTGCGATGGTCCTGGTCGCGGCGATCGCCGCCGGTGTGCTGATCAACACCGCCGGGTTCCTGCAGTCCAGTGCAGAAGAGAGCGGTGAACAGTCCAGTGCGCAGGTCACGAACCGACTACAAGTGGTCAACGCCGTCGGGAGTGACATCGTCGACGACAACGGTGACGAGGTGACGACGGTGGAACTGACCGTCAAGAAGGCACCCGGTGCAGACAACGTGGACTTGACGACGACGACGGCACAGTGGGTCTCCTCCGACGGGACCTTCGACGTGGTGAGTAAGCAAGCACTGACCGAAGGCGGCGGCACGTCCGGTGACGCGGCGTTCGTCACCTCGACGTTCCAGGACGACGATAACTCGATTTCCAACAGTAACGTCCTGAACGACCCGGCCGACCGCGCGACGATGAAGTTCCAGACCGACTCGACGAACAATCAAGACGGGAACCTCGACAACGCTGACCTCGTGCAGGCCGACCTCGACGAAGGGTCGACCGCGACGATCAAGCTGAACACGCAGGCCGGCGGCGAGACGACGGCGACGCTGGTCGTGCCCGAATCCCTCTCCGGGAAATCTGCGGTCAGCCTCTAACTGACGCCGACGCTTCTCTGTTTTTCACCTCACTGGCCAGCGCCGCTGCGGGGCGACGGACTTATATTTGAGTGTGTCACACTGTTACACATGTCTGAGGGGCCCGACGAGCCCAATCCGGAAGACGGGAAGATCCTCTCGCCCGAAGAGCTCGACATCTCCGACGACGACCACGTCGAGCAGATCGACGAGGGCAGGTACGTCGTCTCGCCCGACGTTCGGACCGATTCGACGACGCCATCTCGTTCCACACCGGACCCGACGCCCGAACCCGAGCCGACGCCAGAGCCCGAGCCGACGCTGGACGACGCGACCGTCCACGAGTGGCTCGCGGAGAACATGGACGAGGGGAACTCCCGCTACGGCTTCGACGTGACGGCCAAGTTCGACGGCACCGTGAGCCAACAGCGGATGGTCTCGAACGACATCATCACCGTCTTCGAGAGCCTCATGCTGTGGTACGCCCGTCAGGTCGACGGCTCGACGCCGGTCGAGGAGGTGCTCGGTATTCTCCTGAGCGAGTCGAACGTTCCCGTCCGCTACCCCCCAGAGAGTCTGCGAGACCTCGTCAAGACGAGCGGCTGTTCCCCGGACGACTCTATCGCGGAGCTGCTGGCGGCCGTCGAAGGCGAGGACGGCGTCCAGCTATAGGTGGTGCGAATCATTTAATGTCGATCGTGGCAGTAGCTCTGGTAGTATGGTCTCCGTGGCCCGCCTCGAACGGCTCGCCGTCGCCGTCGTCGCGGTCACGCTCCTTCTGACCGGTCCGTTCGGGGTCGTCGACGCGACCGCACGGAATCCGACGACCGTCGGCGACGGGCGGGCCAACGCCACGGTCGAACGGCTCGACACGAGCGGGCTGCTCGTCGAGGGCGGCCGGTTCGGCACGGGTGTCGACTATCTTCGGATCCCCGACGCGACCGTCGCAGTCTCCGACATCGAGGGGCGGCCACGGCTCGTCTACCGGGTGTCAGTGCCCGAACTCGGCGTCGATCGCACCACGACCAAACTGCTCTCCGGCGGACGGTCCGGGACCGTCCGTCTCGGGATGCGCGATCGTGGCCTCGATCCCGACAGCGTCACCGAACAGCGGTACCGGGCCACGATCACCGTTCGCGTCCAGAGCTTCGAGTACGACCAGACGGTGTTCGAGACCGACGAAACCGTCGAGGTTCGTCCATGAGCGGTGATCGTCCGAGCGGCGTCGAGGCCCAGTTCCGTTCGGTCTGGTCGGACGGTCTCTCCCGGTACGGGAATCGTGCCGGCCGGTTCGTCTTCGGTGACGGCGTCGGCGTGACGCTGTGGCTCGCTGTCGTGTTGGTGCTGGCGCTGTCCTGGCGGGTCGGCCTCTTCATCACGGACACGTACCCCATCGCCAACGCCGTCGCGAATCTTGGGGACGGCCGGCTCGCGATGACACCGACGGACTTCCAGTACTCGCTGACGCTTGGCACCCAGCCCGGCCTCCACGAGTACGGGGGTCGGTTCTACGCCCGCAACTACGGACAGGTCGTGGCCGCGCTGCCCTTCCTCTGGCTCCTTGAGGGGGCCAGCGCCGTCGCGCCGCCCCGGCTCGTGCTCGCCGGTGGGTGGGCGCTCGGCGTCGTCGGCCTCGGGCGACGGCTGGCCGCCCACTTCGATCGACGGTGGCTCCGTCTCGTCGCCGTCGTCGTCGCGAGCGCCTGGTTCGCCGTTGCGGTCGTGTTCGCGACCGCGCTCGACCGATCTCAGCTGCCGCTGGTCGCGCTCCAGCTCAGTACGCTCGCGGCCGCTGGACTGGTCGCGGTGTCGTGCTACCGGCTCGTCGGTACGTTCCACGACCGGCGGGTGGCCGTCGCCGCGGGGGTCGCCCTCGCGCTCGCGACGCCGGTCGGCTTCTGGGCGACGATTCCGAAGCGTCACGTGCTGGTCACGGCGCTCGTCTTCGGCTCCGTGTTCGCGTTCGCGCGGAGCCGGCAACTGGACGGCCGGGCGAGCTACGTCGCACACGGCCTCGCGTACGGTGCGCTCGGGCTGGTCGCGTGGGTCCACGCCTTCGAGGGGTTCTTCCTCACTGCCGCGCTGTTCGCCGTCGACTTCCTCACCGAACCCCGGAAGAGCCGACGCCGTCTCGCCGTTGTCGGGGGAATCTTCGCGCTCTCCGTGCTCCCAATGGCCGTCACGAACGCGCTCATCAACGGGAATCCACTCCGTCCGCCGCGACTTCTTCCGGGCGTCGGGCCCGAGAGCGTCGAACTCGCACCGACCGGTGGGGCCGAAGCGGGTGGCGGTGACGCGGGCTCAGGAACGGCCGGTGGCGACGTGGGCGCTGACCCGACTGGTGACGGCGTGGACGCCGACTCGACTGGTGGCGACGGGACACAGCGGACACTCCTCGACGAACTCTTCGGACTCCTGTCGCCGCTTTTCGCACTCTCGACGCTCGCCAGGACGGTCCTGTCGGAAGTCGCGTTTATCGGCAACTACGCCGTCTCGGCGGTTTCCGACGGCGTTGCAGCCGCTGGCGAACACGAGCGGCTCTGGGAGATTTTTGTCCGACGCGGCCACTCGGCGTCCCTGTCTGGGGTCAACGACTACGAGCCGATCGATCTCTCGGTCGTCGAGTCGACGCCGATCGTTGGGGCGCTCCTCGCGCTCCCGGCGGTCGCCGTCGTCCGCCTCCGGCGTCACGGCGTCGCCGCCGCTCGGCTGGGACCGCGACGCCAGACGGATCTGCTCGTCGCGAGCTACGCCGTCGTCCTCACGCTCGTCTATCTCCCCCGACTTCCGCTGTTCAGCCAGCTCACTGTCCGGTACCTGTTGCCGGTGATCGCACTGGCGTCGTACTGTCCCTTCCGTCTCCCTGCGGTTCGGGAGGCGATTACTGGGGCACCCCGGACGACCGCTGGTGTCTACGCCGGCACGGTCCTGGCCGGGTCGGTTCTGGTCGCGGTCGTTCTCGGCGTCCTCGATCCGGCACTCGGGGAAGCGATCCAGTTCCACGCGCTGCTCGGGCTCTGTATCGCGGCTGTCGCGGCCGTCCTCGTCGTCGGTCGGACCCTCGTTCCCGCTCGCGTCTCGCCCCGATCCGTCGCCGTCGGGATGGCGCTGGCCGGTGGCGCGACGACCGTCTACCTCTCACTGGCGTCGGTGGAATACTTCGCGTACGGCCCGTTCGCGTTCGACGCCGTCGAGCTGATCGCCCGTCTTGTGCCGATTCTGTGATCGCCCCTTCGAACGTCCGGAACCTGGCTGCCGTCGAGCGAATATCAAGCCCGATAATTCCGTGCAAGGGTTTATTTAGCTATTCACGGTACAGTTGCAGTGATAGGTATGCCAGACGTACTGATTGCCGACGACTCGGAGTTTATGCGCAACCTCCTGCGCGAGATCCTCGAAGAGGATCACAACATCGTGGGGGAGGTCGAAAACGGCGTCGAGGCTGTCGAGGTGTACAAAGAACAGACACCGGATCTGGTGATGATGGACATCGTGATGCCGATCCGGGACGGGATCGAGGCGACCGACGAGATCAAGACGTCCAACCCCGACGCCAACGTCATCATGTGTACGAGCGTCGGCCAGGAAGAGAAGATGAAAGAGGCCGTCAAGGCCGGTGCCGACGGATACATCACCAAGCCGTTCCAGAAACCCAGCGTGATGGAGGCCATCGAGGACGTCGTCCCCTCGTAAGATGAAAGTCGACATTCAGTCGCTCGGTACGTTCAACCAGCTCGCACACGAGGGGGCCGAACAGGCGACCCAGTCGCTGGCCCAGATGACCGGCATCGACGCGGTCGTCGACGTGACGAAGATCACGCTGTTGAACCGGGACGACGTCGGCGAGGAACTCGCCGGTCAGGACTTCGTCGGTGTGCAGTTCGACTTCGAGGGCGCACTCGACGGCGACACCGTGCTGGTCTTCGAGTCGGACTCGGTCGGTCCGATCACGGAGGCGCTGGTGCCCGGCGGTGCGGACGGCGAGATGGCACAGAGCAGCGTCGAGGAGATCGGCAACATCATGATGAGCGGCTTCATCGACGGGTGGGCCGACTACCTCGGCACGACCATCGAGCACAGTCCCCCCGAGTACATCGAGGCGACCGGCGCCGACGTACTCCCGCCAGCGCCGACGGTGGCCGACCAGCCACAGGTGTTCGTCTTCAAGTCCCAGATCGAGTGGGTCGGCGAGTCGCTCAACTTCTACATCTACATGCTCCCCGAGTACGACACGCTCGCAGAGCTGATGACCGACCACGCGGAGCCGGGCGGCGACGCCATCCCGATCGACAAGCTGAGCGTGTTCAACGAGATGACGACCAGCGGGACCGAACAGGCGGCCGAGAACGTCGAGATGATGACCGGCATCCCGACGGAGGCGGAAGTGACCCAGATCAGTTTCGCACCCATCGAAGACGTGCCCAAACAGGTCGGCGACGACACCTACGTCGGCACGGTCGTGGAGTTCACTGGCGTCCCCAGTGGCTACCTCCTGGTGTTGTTCGACGAGGTCTCGGCCCAGAACGTCGCCGAAGCGCTGATGCCGACCGAACCGGACGGCGAGGGGCTCACCGACCAACACAAGGCCGCGATCGAGGAGCTGGGCAACATCATGACCAGTGGCTTCGTCGACGGCTGGGCGAACGTCCTCCAGACGTCGGTCGATCACACTCCGCCACAGCTCGTCCACGACATCGGGCAGGCGATTGTCGACCCGCTCGCGGCACAGGTCGGCCAGCACCAGGAACACTCGTTCATCATCGAGTCGGAGATGCGGACCGACGAGATCGAGTTCAGCAGCGAGATCCACGCTCTCCCCGACGAGAAAGAGCTTCGACAGGCACTCGAGGAACTCGAAGTGGACAGGGCCGACCAGACCGACGCCGACGTAGAACAGATATTCTGACAATGAAAGTGTACGACGGGAGCCAGACGGAACAGGAGTCGGTCGGGCAGCCCGAGCGCAAGAAGGTCGGTATCGCCGAGTACGCGGTGACGACGGACGAGGCGGTGCTGACCACCAGCGGGCTGGGATCCTGTATCGGGGTCGCACTGTACGACCCGGACTCGAACACCGCGGGTCTCGTTCACGTGATGCTGCCACGACACGACGAGGGCGAGGGCGCTCGTGCGAAGTTCGCCGACACCGGTGTCGAGATGTTGCTCGAAGAGATGGAGCGGGCCGGCGCACAGCGTCGCTCCACGGAGGCGAAGATCGCGGGCGGGAGCGACATGCTCGACTTCTCGGAGAACGGCTCCAGCATCGGCTCTCGCAACGCCGCCACCGTCCGCGAGACGCTCGCGGCGAACGATATCCCGATCCTCGGCGAGGATGTCGGCGGCGACTACGGTCGATCACTTCGCCTCGAAGCCGCGACTGGCGATCTGGTCGTCAAGAGCGCGAGTCAGGGCACCGCGACGCTGTAGCCACGGGAGGCGTCGTCGGGCAGCCGCGTCTGACGCATGCCAGACACGCGACGGACGGGGACGCGGTCGATACCGTTCGTCTGACGATCCTTCCCGTGCCGACGTGTCGGAAGGATCTGGCTGCCGATCTCGCCACCCTCTCCACTGTTTATTTCTCTATTCAGGCCAGTAACTAACGGGCCTGTTATCAGATATGATAGGGTAGACGGAATATTGAAGGGTATGAACATCCAGTTTTAGGTACGATGAGTAGCATTGCGCTCTTCCCGACGCTTCAGGTGGCGATCCCGGAGGGATCGATCTTCGCGCCCGCTCTCGTCGTTCTCCTCACTGGCGGGCTCGTCGGGATGAGCATCAAGAACATGTTCGACTCCATTCTCTCGGACGACGAGGAGTCGGACGACGCGGGTGGTGACGACGGCGACGAACTCGCCGACGGCGGAGGGCTCATGGCCGACGACGGCGGTGACGACGAGTTCGGCGACCTCGGTGGGATGGGTGGCGGCGACGACATGGACGGGTTCGGTGGCGACGAGTTCGGCGACATGGACGATGCGGGCCAGGACACCGACGAACTCGAACACCGGCTCGACGAGCTCGAAAACGAGGTCGGGTCGCTGTCGTCGACGGTCAACACGGTCCGGACGGAAAACGAACAGATCAGCGAGTCCGTCGAGGAAGTCGAAGAGAACGTCCGCAAGCTGCTGGACATCTACGAGATGGTCACCCGTGGCGTCAACCCCTTCGCAGACGACATCGACGCCGGTATGGGCGGTGGTGGCGGCATGGGCGGCGGAGGCGGCGGTTTCGGCCTCTTCGACGACGGCGACGAGGAAGCAGAAGAGGACATCGACGAGGACATCGCCAACGCGGACGCCGAGGGATTCTTCGACGAGGATCTGGTCGAGGACGACGGCGACGACCTCGGCGGCGGCGATGACAGCGTCGACGACGTGTTTTCAGAGGACGGTAGCGACGACGGCGGTTTCGAAGACGACGGCGGCAGTTTCGACGACGACTTCGACGACTTCGACGAGGGGGGCGACGACCTCGGCGACTTCGACGAGGAGGACGACGACATGAGCATGGACATGGACGACGGTGGCGACGGGGAGGGCGGCAAATCATTTCAGGAGCTCAAAGACGAGTACGACTCCGGCGACGCCGAGTGGGCAGAAGAGGACAGTCCCGGCGGCGACATGGCTCTCGACGAGGACGACGATGGCGACGACATGGCCCTCGAAGACGGCGACGAACTCTCCTCGGATGTCGAGGAGGAGGACGACGATCTCGACGGTCTCGCGGACGACGATCTGTTCGACGACGTCATCGAGGACGACGACGAGGACCTCACGGCCGAGGCGGACGCGACCGAGTCGGAACCGGAACCCGAGCCGGAACCAGAACCGGAACCAGAGCCGACCACGACGGCCGAACCCGAACCAGAACCAGAGCCGGAGCCGACGACGACGGCAGAGCCGGAACCAGAGCCAGAGCCGGAAACGACGGCGGAACCCGAACCCGAGCCAGAGCCGGAGCAGACGACCAACGCGTCGACAGCAGACGGCGGCAAGCCGTACCTCTCGGAGCTTCCCGGCGGCTTCGCCAGCGACCTGATCGTCGTCGAGTGGCTCGAATACCTCCTCGAACAGGCGAGCTACCGGGAAGCCGCACGCGCCATCGACTACTACGAGCGGATCGACTGGATCGACGAGGCCGTCGCCGACGACCTCCACGAGGTCCTCCGTGGCTTCGACGAGTCCGGCGGTCAGGGCGGGCTGACGATCGACCACCACACGCGGAGTCTCCACTACATCAGTCAGCTCGACGAGGACAGCGGGGCCGATGCAGTGGCCCTGTCGAAGCTGGTTCGCGGAGGTGGTTCCGATGGGCTTCAGCGTTAGTGGCTCGGCGGCGATCGTCTTCGCCGGGATGTTCATCGCCTTCGGCATGTTCCACACGGCGACGACCAACGGCTTCGAGCGCGTCTCCGAGGCCCAGGAGGACCGGACCGACCGGACCCTGGCCCAGCAGAACACGGCCATCGACGTGACGAGCGCGACCTGGAACACCACCAGCCGAACGCTGACGGTCGCGGTCAACAACACCGGCGCGGAGTCGCTGGCGGTCAGCGACGTCGACTTGCTGGCCAACAACAGCTACCAGTCGGGGTACAACACGTCGGTCGACGGCGACCGTGACACCGATCTGTGGCTCTCACAGGAGCAGCTGACGATCACCGTGACGGAGATCAACGACGATCCGGGGCGCGTCAAGGTCGTCTCCGGAACCGGCGTCGCCGACACGGCGACGACGACGGAGGTGGCCTGAGATGGCAGGCGTCTCTGCGTCCCACCTGATCATCTTCATCGCGAGCATGATGGTCGCCGCCAGCGTCGTCGGGGTGTTCACCGACAGCGTCGGCCAGCTCAGCGACGCTATCAGCGAACAAGGCGTCGACGTGAGCTCCGACGTTCGCAGCGACATCGAGATCATCTCCGACAGCGGTAGCGACGCGATCTACAACGCCGACGGCAACGAGAACATCACGCTCCACGTCAAGAACACCGGCACGTTACAGTTGCCGGCTAGAGCCGACCGGCTCGACATCTTCGTCGACGGTGCCTACCAGACGGACGTGGAGGTGACACTGGTGGGCGGAGCCGAGGTCTGGGGCGCTGGTGACGTGGTCCGCGTGGACATCTCGGAACCGCTCGATCCCGGCGACCACCGGGTGAAGATCGTCGTCAACGGTGACGAGGAGGTGTTCGAATTCCGAACATGAGTATCGCACGTAACGATCTGTACTCGCTGGGACTGGACGATCACGACCGATTGAACAAGGAGCTGGGCGGAGGAATTCCCCCGGGCAGTATCATCCTCGTCGAGGGCGACTACGGGGCGGGGAAGTCGGCCATGAGCCAGCGGTTCAGCTACGGCCTCTGTGAGGAGGACAACGACGTGACGATGCTGTCGACGGAGCTGACAGTCGGGAGCTTCCTCGACCAGATGCACTCGCTGTCGTACGACGTGGTCGATCACATCCTCGACGAGAACCTGCTGTTCCTGCACGCGGACATCGGCGACGGGAACACCTTCTCGGGCAACGAGGAGGAGCAAGACCGCAAGGAACTGCTCCGTCGGCTGATGGAAGCCGAGGTGATGTGGGAGTCGGACGTGATCATCATCGACACGTTCGACGCCATCCTGCGTAACGACCCGAAGTTCGAGGCACTGGTCCGCCAGAACGAGGAGCGACAGGCCGCCCTGGAGATCATCTCCTTCTTCCGGGACGTGATCTCTCGGGGCCAGTGCATCATGCTGACCGTCGACCCCTCGACGCTGGCCGAAGAAGCGATCGGTCCCTTCCGCGCGATCGCCGACGTGTTCATCGAACTGGAGATGGTCGAGGTCGGCAACGACGTGCGCCGGCAGGTCAGCGTCAAACGCTTCGCCGGGATGGGCGAACAGGTCGGTGACACCATCGGGTTCTCGGTGCGGTCGGGGACCGGCATCGTCATCGAATCCAGGAGTGTTGCCTAATGACAGACCACGGACGACCCAAACCATCCGACGAACTTCGACAAGTAGCGGCGCGACGACCACACCTGCGGGACCACTTGAAGAAGTTCAAGCAGATCACCGGCGAGTTCCCCAAGTTCATCGAGGAGGCCGACGACGACTACGAGTCCGACCGGCCAAACGTGCTCTACCCCGTCGGTGGCCCGATCTTCTGTCACGTCTACGGCGACATCGGACAGGACATGAAGTACTACGCCATCGAGCCGGAACTCGACGAAGACGAGTCGGTCGTCTTCAGCAAAGTCCGGAACAAGCTCCTCCAGAAGTCCGTCAACAAGCCCGCGCCACAGAACGAAAACGAGTACGACGACCGGATCGAAGAACTGCTCCAGGAGTCGACCAAGATCCGCGACGAGGACGGCAACGACGGCGTCCTGACTCGCATCGCCAACCTCGGCAGCGTCGGACAGGTCGAGGTGACCGAGAGTACGTACGAGAACATCCTCTACCGGCTCAACCGCGACATCGTCGGCCTCGGACCGCTCGAACCGGTGATGCGTGACCCGGCAAACGAGGACATCCACGTCATCGGCCGCCAAGAGTGTCACGTCGACCACGAGGTCTACGGCATGCTCGAAACCACCGTCGAGTGGGAGTCCGAGGCGGCCTTCGACCAGTGGTTGCGAAACATGGGCGAGCGGATGGGCGATCCGGTCTCTGACTCCGACCCGATCGTCGACTCGACGCTGCCGGACGGGTCGCGTCTGAACCTGATCTACTCCGACGACGTGAGCGCGAAGGGGCCCTCGCTCACGATCCGCCAGGGGACCGAGACGCCGCTGTCGATCTTCCAGATTACCAAGTGGAACACGCTCAGCCCGGAGCTGTCGGCGTACCTCTGGCTCGCGCTAGAAAACGAGCAGACGGTCTTCGTCGTCGGGGAGACGGCGTCGGGGAAGACGACGACGCTGAACTCCATCATGTCGTTCATCCCCCGCGACTCGAAGATCTACACCGCGGAGGACACCGCCGAGGTGCTGCCGCCCCACGACACCTGGCAGAAACTGCTCACGCGTGAGGGCGAAGACGAGGGCACCAGCGTCGACATGTTCGACCTCGTGGCGGCCGCGCTGCGTTCCCGCCCCGACTACATCATCGTGGGCGAGGTCCGTGGCGAGGAGGGTCGGATGGCGTTCCAGGCCGCACAGACCGGCCACCCGGTCATGCTGACGTTCCACGCCAGCGACATCGTCTC
Source organism: Halomicrobium sp. IBSBa (assembly GCF_017612575.1). Lineage (NCBI taxonomy): Archaea > Methanobacteriati > Methanobacteriota > Halobacteria > Halobacteriales > Haloarculaceae > Halomicrobium > Halomicrobium sp. IBSBa. The sequence goes on along the minus strand of NZ_JADPQC010000001.1, from coordinate 1,027,540 downwards.
GATGATCCAGCGCTTTACCGGCGAACCCATCAACGTCCCGGAGACGTTCATGGACGTGGCAGACATCGCGCTGTTCCAGAACCGCGTCAAGCAGGGCGACGACGTGCTTCGCCGCGTCACCTCGGTCCAGGAGATCGAGGGCTACTCGAAGGAGATGGACGGCGTCGTCACCCGACAGGCGTTCAACTGGGACCCCGTCGAAGACGAGATCACCTTCCAGGCGATGAACAACTCCTACGTCCTCGAAGAGCAGATCGCGACGCTGCTTGGCTACGAGGACACCCGCGAGATCTACGGCGAACTGGAGTTCCGGGCTAACATCATCCGCCGAGCGATCCAGGAGAACATCGTCGGCTACCACGAAGTGAACCAACTGATCGAGGACTTCCAGCGTGACGGCGTGGAAGGACTCCCCTTCACGATCGCACGTCCCGACTGATGGGATCCAACGAAGCGGAGAACTCTCTGAACCTGACGCTGTCCGAGATCTTCGACGACCTGCTGGACGCGTACCGGCAGATGCACATCCCGCTGCAGCGGTACCTCCTTTTGATCTTGCTGCCGGCGATCGCCTTCTTCTTGCTGAGCGCCGTCGCCGCGCTGTTGCTCGATCTGCCGATGATGATTCGGGCCCCGATCCCGATGCTGGGGTTCCTGGCGATGACCGCGGCGATCTTCTACCCCAAGATCCTGATCTCACAGCGTCGCAGCCAGCTCAACAACCGCTTTCACCTGCTGGTCACCCACATGACGGTGCTGGCGACGACGAAGATCGACCGCATGGAGGTGTTTCGGACGCTGGCCCAGGAAGAGGAGTACGGCGAACTGGCAAACGAGATGCACCGGATCGTCGAACTGGTCGACACCTGGAACCAGAGCCTCGACGACGCCTGCCGACGACGTGCCAAGGAAGTCCCCTCGGCGGCGGTCTCTGACTTCCTCGACCGACTCGCGTACACGCTCGGTGCCGGCCAGTCGCTGGAGGACTACCTCCTCAGCGAACAGGAGCAGATCATCCAGAACTACACGACGGTGTACGAGGGGACGCTGGACAACCTCGAAGTGATGAAGGACCTCTACCTGTCGATGGTCCTCTCGATGACGTTCGCGCTCGTGTTCGCCGTCGTCCTACCGGTGCTGACCGGGACCGACCCGACGATGACCGTCAGCGCCGTCATCGTCATGTACATCTTCGTTCAGTCGGGGTTCTACCTCGCGATCCGCTCGATGGCACCGTACGATCCGGTGTGGTTCCACCCCGAGGAGTACCCCTCCGAGGTCGAGAACCGCATCGAGAAGTCGACCTACGTCGGGGTCGCTCTCACCGCCGTCCTCGTCTTCATCTCGCTGGGCGGGATGTTCGGCGTCTCTCCGATCACGATGGGCGACCTCCTCTTTTTCCTGGACAGCGTTCCCCTCTCGATGTACGCCGTCGTCCCGATCACCCCGCTCCTCATCCCCGGCATCGTCATCCGACAGGAAGAACAGCAGGTCAAGGGTCGCGACGATCAGTTCCCGAGTTTCATCCGCGCCCTCGGCGCGACCGAAGGCGCGAAGCAGTCGACCACCTCGATGGTCCTGCGGACGCTCCGCGAGAAGGACTTCGGCGCGCTGTCGCCCAACGTCGACGACCTCTACAAGCGGCTCAACATGCGCATCGAGCCCGCCGAGGCCTGGCGCTACTTCACCGCCGACTGTCGGTCCTACCTGATTCAGACGTTCTCGGAGATGTACCTCATCGGCCGCGAGATGGGTGGCTCGCCGAAACTGCTTGGCGAACTCATCGCGGCCAACATGAACGAGATCCAGGCGCTGCGCACCCAGCGCAACCAGGCCGCCACGACGCTGATCGGCCTGCTGTACGGTATCACCGCGGCCTCGACGTTCGCCTTCTTCATCGGCCTGCAGGTCGTCAACATCCTCTCGTCGATGTCGCTGAACCTCTCCTCGAACGCCGGGTTCGACGCCAGCACGCTCATCAACACCGGCGTCTACAACATCCCGCTGATCGAGTTCCTGCTGATCATCATCATCATGTTCGGCGCGATGCTGTCGGCGCTGATGGTCCGGACGGTCGACGGCGGCCACAAGGGCAACACCTACATGCACTTCGTCCTGCTCGCCTGGATCGGCAGCGTCACCTCGATCGCCACCAAGTGGCTGGTGACGCAGTTTATCGGCATCTAAATTTTTACTTCGGGGGGTGTCCTCGCTACGCTGCGGGCACCCCCACTCGCAAAAATTTAGTACAAAAACACCTCCGAGTCGCGGCTTCGCCGCGCTCGGAGTGAACCGGGCGACCTGCCGGGTCCTTCGGACCGCTCGGTCGCCCGGATGCTTATACTGCCGGCTGTCAGTTCGTGAAGATCTTCGCCACCCCGGGGTGGCGAAATCGTTCACAGATGTACAGCCGGTAGTATCACTTCAGCTCCTACTGTGGCTGCCCTCCGCATCAGTCCTCGGCCGACGAGCCGTCCGTTCCCGACTCGCTCTCGCGACGCTCCCGCGCCTCCCGCCGCTGGACCACTTCGAACGACACCGCGTCGAAGTATCTCCGTAGCGCCAGCGTCGTTCCGATGTACGACGCGACGACGAGGCCGAGGAAGCCAAAGACCAGTCCGAGTTCCATGCACAGTGGTGCCAGCGGTGACACAAAAGGTGCTGTCGTTTCCGGACGCGAGCCGCGAGGCTTTTCCCCGCAAGCGGTCACACACCGTGTATGAGCAAGCGAACCGAGTTTCTGGCCGGCGAGCGCGTCGAGGACGTGGCCTTCTTCCTCCACGAGGACGCGGTCGGCAACGCCGACGCCCTCACGGAGTACGCCGAACAGGTCGAAGACGGGATGGTGCTGGTCATCGACGGCGATCAGGGTCGGAGTGCCTTCCAGTCGGCGACGGGGATCGACCCGATGGGGCTGGCCCGCGAGGCGATGGCCACCGACGGCGAGATCGCCGACGACCTGACCGGCGGCGTCTGCCCGAACGAGGACGAAGAGCCCGACCAGAACCACACCGCCAAGTTCGTCTTCGCCTTCGCCGAAGCGCAGAACGAGGAGGTCGGCGGCATCTACGAGGAGGGGGACGTGATTCACGCCTACGCGGTCTGTCCCTGCGGCGAGAAGTACTCCGAGAAGTGGGTCGTCGGCGAGTAGCGCCGCCCTACTGCTGGTCGCGCGTTTCGAGCAATATCGGCTCCGCGAGCCGCGCCGCGAGCGCCTTCGGGAGTCCGGTGAGGGCACTGCCCTCGTGTGTGTACGGCGTTCCGACCGCCGCTCGCGTGACACCGTGCCGGAGGTGCTGGACGCCGTCTGCGAGGAACCACCCGCCCAGAACTGCGCCGGTAGCGACGAGCCACAACGGTGTCGTCGGGGCGGCGGCGTAGGCAGTTCCGGCGAGGACGAGCAGGCCGTATAAGGCGTTGTCGGCGTAGTCGCCGACGGCGTTCTCTGCGATGTCGGTCAGGAGCCGGAGCACCAGAAATCCGGCACCGCCAGCAACTGCGTATCCGAACGATCCGTCGAAGACGTACAGCGTCGTGCCGACGATGACAGCGGTCACGAACTCATAGGAAATATCGCGGCGGTCCGGGAGCCACGTGGGGAGGGCAGGCGACATGCTATCGTCAGTCCGTTCGCCGGTCGCTTCAAACTAACCGTTGTCGGCGTCGTTTTACTCGTCGTACGCTACTCCCCACCGCTTCAGGCTCCTCGGGCAGTCGCTTGAACGCGTCGACGATGGCCTGTTTCGCCACCGCGCCCCGCGTACTCCAGTGGTGGGCGTCCATCTTTTTCCGCTTCGGGTTCGCTCGCTCCGCTCGCGACCACTCGCGCAAAAACATGGGTGAAAAAGGCCGCCCCTCGCTCCGCTCGGTCCGGAGAAACCGCTCGCGTCGCTCGCGGTACGCTACTCTCCAGCCGCTTCAGGCTCCTCGGGCAGTCGCTTGAACGCGTCGACGATGGCCTGTTTCGCCACCGCGCCCCGCGTACTCCAGTGGTTGGCGTAGTCGAGCATGTCCTCGTACACGTCGGGCTTGCACCCCGCGGCACGGGGGTGGCCGCCGCCGTTGACCTGGGCGGCGACCTCGTGGCAGCGTTCGAAGGTCTCGGTGCCGCGGATCGAGGCGGAGCCGGCGGGCTTGACGATGACGGCGGCGTCGGCTCCCTGTTCTCGCAGTTCCTCGGCGACCTCGTTCTGAGAGCAGCGGCCGTAGGTGACGCCGACCGTCCACTCGCCCACGTCGCGCAGCTGGGCGCGCTCGACGGCCTTCTCGATGAGGGCCTCCTTCTCGACGCGCTTCTCGGCGAGGTACTCGTGCCACTCCGGCGAGAGGTCCGGGCCGTGTTCCAGGACGACCTCGATGTACTCCTCGGGTTCGAGCCAGTAGGAGAGGTCCGCGAGGTCGTCGCTGCGCTCGTCGTCGCGGATCCAGAGGTCGTGGTCTCGCGTGACGGCGGCCAGTTCGGCGAAGCGGTCGTCGAAGTCGTACTCCAGCTGTGCGAGGGCCACGTCGGCGGTACAGACCTCGTCGGAGTCGCCGACGGTGCGGTCGACGCCGCTGTCGTCGACCGCCGCGCCGAGGTCGTCGTCCCACTGGTGGTGGTCGTACCAGCGAACGTCGTCGACGCGAGCGGTCAGGTCGCCGAGGGCGGCGATATCGCTCTCGCTGTCGGGACAGAGATCACAGATCACCAGCGTGGCGTCGGCCTCGACGTACTCGGCGGCCCAGGACAGCGCTTCGTCGAGTTCGTGGGGCCCGGCCGGGACCAGCGATCCCTCGCCCAGCGCCTCGCGAACGAGCGCGACGCAGGCCAGCCCGTCGGCGTCCGGGTCGGCGATGACGACGACCTCCGAGGACGCCATCCGCTCGGCGGCCTCGCGTTCCTGCTCTTCCTCTTCGATCGAGTCCGGGAGGAAGAACCCCTCCCCCGGGAGGATCGATTTCCGTTCTAGCGAGAGCCGCTCGTCGTCGATGAGCCAGTCGTCCATACCGCGTTCAGCAACTGCTGGCCAATGAAGGGTCCGGTTCGTGAAACGTCGCGGTCTCCGGCACACGGAACGTCGTAGACTCCGGATCGACCCCACACTGCCGTGCGGTCGAACGAGCACGCGGCGCAGCGTTCGGTTTCAACGAGGGTACCACACCGCCGATCCGGGCGTGTGATGGACGAACGCGTCGTCCTCCAGCAGTTGGGGATCGATCCAGCGAAAGCGGACGTTACCCGTGTAGCGGAACGGTTCCGAGAGATCGTCGAGGACCACTCGAGCACGCTGGCCGGCGGTAAACGACGATCTTGTCTCGCTGTTCCGGGGAGTGAATACGGTGTTGGCGGCGTTCTCCGTGGCGTCGCTCACGTTCTGAACGCGCAGGGCGTCGGTCGTCTGGCCGCTGGGACCCACGTCAGTGAACCGCTGATCGAAGTGAGCGACCGTCTCGACGCGGTCGGTACGGTACGGACCACCCGGCCCGCCGCGACGCCCCGCGACGATCGTCGCCTCGATGTCGACGAACACTGGCGTCGGATCGCCACCCGGTGCAACGAGAACCCGATCGCGACGGTCGAACTCGCCGCCGCCGTTGTACCCCCGGACGCGTGCGGTTCCCAGTCTTCGGACGTTCTCCGGGAGCGGGACGTGTTCGATCGGCACCGTACGCTCGTAGCTCGGCGGCTGGCGGAGTTCGCCGAGCGCCCACGGGAGGTCGTCGGGATAGTCGGCCGTGACGAAGACGTGTGTATCGAGCGCGCCAGACGACGGCACCACGCCGGCAACGTCGGTCCGGGAGTTCCACCCGTTGCTGGCGAACCCGTAAGGGCGGTCGGCACCGTCACAGATCGCCAGCAGTGTTCCCAGTGCGTCGTCGCCGGCGACGGCGACCGGCACGTCGGCGGCGAGGGCCTCGATCGCGGCGTCGACACTCCCGTCGACGGCGGGGTACACGGCGAGGTCGGCGTCGGTCGGATCGGAAACCGTCTCGACGGTCGTCGACGGCGGGAGCGACACGTCGTCGCCGACCCACAGCGTCGCCGTCGAGAGGCCGGTGACGCTGGGCCGTCCGAGCGACGCCCGGTCGTCGGTGAGTGACTGACAGCCGGCGACGGCACCGACCGTGCCGGTCGCGACTGTCGCGAGGAGTGCTCTGCGAGTTGTGGAAGGCATCCGGTCTACAGTTCCGTCGCCGCTTCTTCGAGCTGTCTGACGGTCAGCACGGGCATTTCGGCGTGGCGGACGACCCCCTCGGCGACGCTGCCCAGCAGGTAGCCGTGTTCGCCGTGGCGGCCCCGGGTCCCGGTCGCGATCACGTCGGCGTCGATCTCTTCGGCGTAGTGGCAGATCTCCTTGGCGGGATCGCCCTCTCGGACGGCCGTGACGACGGCGTCTTCCTCGTCGGGATCGACCGTCTCGGCGGTTTCACGGACGAACGTCAGCGCCTTGCCGCCAGTGGTCGCGAGCGCCTGCTCGAAGTCCTGTCGGACGGCCTCCGGAGAGCCGGCGACCTCTCCCGAGTCGACGACGTACAGCGCGTGGACGATCGCGTCGAACTGGCCGGCGAGGTCGAGCGCGGCGGTGACGGCCCGCTCGGCCGTTGCGGAGCCGTCCGTCGCGATGACGACGGTGTCGAACATACCTCTACTACCGCGGGGGGCGTCAAAAAGCCGCGGGCTTTTTGCTGGTCCGGTGGCACCTGTCGATATGGACATCGACCTCGTGCTCGCGCCGGTGGACGGCTCCAACCAGTCCGAGGCGGCCGTCGAGTACGCGCTGGCGATCGCCGACGCCTACGACGCCGAGATCCACCTGCTGTTCGTCCTCGACGAGACGCTGATCCGCGCGATCGAGGCCGACGAGGTCGACGCAGACGCGATCGCCGACCAGCATCAGGCCTTCGCCGCGGAGATGCAGTCACGGCTCGAGGAACGCGGCCACGACGCCGGGCTGAACCACTCGACTGCCGCCGGCTTCTCGCCGACGCGGCTCCGACAGTCGCCCGGGAGCGTGATCCTCGACGTGGCAGAAGACCTCGACGCCGACTTCATCGTCGTCCCCCGCGAGCCGGGCAGTGAGGACTCCGTGGACGCGATCGGCCGCGCCGCGCTGTACGTCATCGAGTACGCCAGCCAACCCGTGCTCTCGGTCTAGGGTAGGTCAAGCGAGCCGGATCGACATCTCTTGCTCGAAACGCTCGCTGTTCGACGTTTCGAAGCCGACCTTCCGGTAGAGCGCGATCGCGGGGTCGTTCCACCGTTCGACGGTGAGCCAGACCTGTTCGATCCCCTCGGACTGGCCGTGTCCCAGCAGCGTCTCTACGAGTTCGGTCCCGATTCCTGCACCCTGGTACGCCGAGAGGACGAAAATCGCAAGCTCGTACCCGTCGTCCTCGTCGGGGACCAGCGTCGCGTGGCCGACCAGATCGCCCTCGTGGCTCGCGACGACGTTGTACCGGTCCGTATCGAGGATGTTCTCCAGCCACCGCTCGATGGCCGTCTCGCGGGCCGGCGGGATGCCCTGGGCGCGGTCGGCTGGATCGAACTGCTTGTACATCTCGATCAGCGCCGTCCGGTCGGTCCCGTCTGCACACCGCAACTGGATCGATCGGTCCTCGCGGTCGGTGACCTGGCGCGGCGGTGCCGGGAACGTGCCGGCCGGCTCGTCTGGATAGCGCCGCGTCATCGGATCAGCGTCACCGGGGTCTGTGCGTTCAACAGGACGAACTCGGCGATCGAACCGAGCTGGATCTTGCCAAGCGTCGACCGCTCGCCGCTGCCGAGGACGATCCGGTCGAAGCCCTCGCTCTCGGCGACGTCGACCAGTCGACTGCCCGGATCGCCGCTGAGCCGTCGGATCTGGGCCTCGAAGCCGGTCTCGTCGAGTCGCTCGCGGACTCGTTCTTCGACCTCGCCTTCGCTCGCGTCTGTCTCGTGGCCGTCGAAGACGGCGACGGTCACCTCGTCGCCGGCCTCGCGTGCGCGCTCGATCGTCTCGTCGAGGGCCTGATAGGAGAGATCGCTGCCCCCGACACCGAGTAGGACGTGCATAGACGGGCCAATGCGGGCACTCGTGAAAAAGCCACCTCCCCGCGGTGGCGATGCCTGGCTCGGCGTCGGCTTCGGCTCCAGGCGGTCCGGACGGACGCCGGCAGACTTTTTCACCGCCGGAACAGAGGGTGGGGCATGACAGACGGCGCGTCCCCCGATGAGACCGACGAACAACGCTCACGAGCCGGGCCGTCGTCGATCGAGTCGGACCCGGACGAGGACGAACCCGCCGACGAGTCCCTCGACGCTGGCGACGGCGTCTCCGACGAGACGGACGTACCGGCCGACGTACGCAAGTACGATCGATTCAAGAAGATCGACGGCGGGACCTACGACCGGGCCAACGAGTTCCTGCGGGAACGGACCTACGTCACCGCCCGCGAGTGGGCGATCGCCCGCCTCTGTGCGGACTTCCGGACCGAGACCGGCGTCGAGATGACCAAAATCGGCGAGAACCTCCCCGAATTGGTCCCGTTCATGACCGACACCTACTCGCCACAGGCCGTCAACCAGGCCCGTGCGTCCTTCGAGGAGAAGGTCCGCAAGGCCGGCGCGACCTTCCTCTACGGCGCGATGTGTGACTTCTTCACCGCCGAGGAACTGGACGACGTGATGTACGAGGCCACCGAGGTCGCGAAGTTCCTCCTGGAAGTCGAGGGCGTCGAGCTGAGCGTCGAGGAGGAACTGGAAACCGAGGACCAGATCTCGGAGGTAATGCGCGACGTTCGGGAACACTCCACGGCCTTGCGCCACGACGAGTGTCCTCACTGCGGTCACGATCTCGACGGCGAGGAGTAGCCGACGACGCTTTTGGTCGATCCGGTCGCTCTCGGCCGAGCCCGTCAGCACGCTCCTCCTGTTGGACTGCCTCGTCGGGCTGATACTGCCGGCTGTCACTTCGTGAAATCTTCGCCACCTCGGGGTGGCGAGATCGTTCACAGATGTACAGCCGGTAGTATGAGTATCCTGTGCTCTCGCGTGTCTACGGCGTCGTCCGGTCCCCGAGCGGCGACTCGAACGAGCACGCGAACGCGGGGTCTGATCAGCGAACGTTCTCGCCCTGCTGGTCCCAGAAGGTGTCTTCTGCGCTGTCGTAGACGACGGTGCCACGGACCATCGTCCACTTCGGGAAGACGCCCTCGAAGCCCTCGAATGGCGTCCACCCGCAGCTCGAGTGGAGCCCTTCGCCGGTGATCTCGCGCACGTCGTCGGTGTCGACCAGCACGAGGTCGGCGTCGTTGCCCGCCTCGATCCGGCCCTTGTCAGACAGATCGAACACGTCGGCGGGGTTCGCGGCGACGAGGTCCCGGACGCGCTCGTAGGTCAGGTCGCCGGTGCGGGCCTCGGCCAGCAAGAGCGGGAGCATCGTCTCGACGCCGGGCACCCCGGAGGGGGCGTCCCAGATCGAGGCGTCTTTTTCCTCGCGGGTGTGGGGCGCGTGGTCCGTCGCGATCATGTCGACGGTGCCGTCGACGACGCGGTCGTACACCGCTCGGCGGCGTTTCTCGCTGCGCAGCGGCGGATTCATCCGGCCCTGCGTGCCCAGTTCGTCGAGGTCCGACCGCGAGAGCAGGAGGTGATGTGGCGTGACCTCGGTCGTCATCCCGGCGTCGCTCGCGGTGTCGATCCCCTCCGGCGTAGAGGTGTGGGCGATGTGGATCCGTGCGTCGTGTTCGGTCGCGACCTCGCAGGCCCGCTCGACGGCGGCGGCTTCCGCGCGGGCGGTGCGGAACGCGCTCCAGGCGTCGGCGTCGTCGCGATCTCTCGCCGCCCGGTTGAACAGCGAGGCGTCCTCGGCGTGGACGGTGACGGTCACGTCCCGCTGGGCCGCCGCGACCAGTGCGTCCTCGAACAGGTCGGCGTCGATCCCCATGTCGCCGGTCGAGTCCGCGAGGAAGACCTCCCCGAGTGCGAACAGGGGCCGCTCCAGCAGTTCCGCGGGCTCCCAGTCGTCCGTGACGCCGCCGTTGATGCCGAAGTCGACGAGCGACTCGCCGGCAAGTTCGACCTTCTGATCGAAGGCCGCCCCGTCGACTGTCGGCGGCTCCGTGTTCGGCTGGTCGACGACGGTCGTGACGCCGCCGGCCGCGGCCGACCGCGAACCGCTGGCCCAGGTCTCCTTGTGGCCGTAGCCTGGCTGGCGGAAGTGGACGTGGGCGTCGATCGCTCCGGGCAAGAGCAGTCTGTCCGCCGCGTCGACGGTGTCTTCGTCCGCCGGGTCGAGATCCTCGCCCACGGCGTCGATCGTCTCTCCGCGGACGCGCACGTCTCGAGTCCGTCCGTCCGCGAGCGTCGCGTTCCGAATGAGCATACCCACTCTGCGCTGTGGCCGTCCCTAAGTGTCTCGGAGTCCGCTCGCTGGGTCCACGCGCTCGACGGTGGTGTCGTGGCCGTCCGCGAACGTCTCGACGACGGCGTCGATCACCGTGGCCGGCTCGCTCGGTCCGCCTGCACGGGCGACGCTGCCGACGCTGTCCGGATCGAACGCCACGTCGAGCGCGTCGTAGACCGGCGCGAGCACGTCGGCGACCTCGCGGTGGTCGGCGACGAGGACGATCGCCGCGACGACGGCGACGCGCTGGCGGACCCGCTGGGCGATGCCGACGACCTTCCCCGCCGCTTGCAGGGAGTGAGAGCCGGGACAGAACGATTCCGGCGGCTCTCCTTCGCTGGCGTCGACGCCGAGCGTGTCGAGGGCCTCCCGGAACCGGTCGCTGGCGGCGGCGTACCGCTGTCGAATGCCGGTCCGTTCGTCGGTGATCGGTCTCGCGAACGCGACGGCGACGGTCTGACCGGTGTACGCGACCGCTCGCCCGCCGACCGCGCGTTCGAGGACTGCGTACCCCCGCTCGCGGGCGATGCGGCGGGCGCGCTCGTACCCGTCCTCGCGGGCGTCACGGCGGCCGAACGCGACCTGTCTGTGGGGCTGCCAGACGCGCAGCGCCGGCTCTTCGCTCTCGGCGACGGCCGCGGTCAGTCGGCGCGTTCGCTCGTGGTCGCTCTCGTGGTCGGCGGCCCGCCCACGCAGTACGCGCATACCGCTCAGAGGGGCTGGACGGAAATAACTCTCCGGGCGCTGGCGAGCAGGCGACACTCACTGCTCGCGGCGGGGCGTGTCGCGCTCTCGCTGCACCCGCCGCGGCGGCGCTTAGATCACGGGCACCGCTGGCTCGCCTTCCCACTTCAACCTCGGCGACAGACACATGTCGATCCCGGCCAACTGGCTGGTGATGGTCGTCACGCTGTCGTCGGACGTGCTCGCGCGGTACCACCGCTTCTCGCTGTACAACTCCCCGTTCGTGGCCCACGACGACGGCCGCGCGATCGATCTCTACCCCTCCGGCGCGGTCGCACCGTCGCCGGTCGCGGGCACCGTCGTCGAGACGAAGCAGGTGCGCGCGCCGCCCCAGCCCTACGCCGCCGAGCACGATTATCTCCTCCTGATCGACACGGGCGAGTGGATGGCTCGCCTGCTGCACGTGGAGCCGTCCGTCGCGCCCGGCGACGAGGTGGGCGTCGGCGATCCGCTTGGCGAGACGGTGCGAGCGGGCTTTTTCGCGCCGTGGGTGCCCGATCACGTCCACCTGGAGTACCGCGACCACGAGGCCAACCCCTACCGGGCAGACGGCTCGGAGCCTCTCGCCGTTGCCGTCGAGATCGAGCCACTCCCCTGGGACGGCACCGGCACCGTCGTCGACACGGGGGCGACGTGGGCTCGACTCGACGCACCGGCCCACCCAGCGCCCGGCGAACGGTTCGTCGGGCTGGCCAACGGCGGCTCCGAGGACGGAACCGCGGGCGTCGTCGACGGGGGGCTGGCCCACTACGACGCGGGCGGACTGCTCGGGTCCGCGCCGTCCGCGGACGCCCGGACGGCGGTCTCCGTGGCCGGCGCGCCGGTCGGGACTGCGACCGGCCGAACGGTCGCGTGGGACGACGTGACGGTGCTTGCAAACGGCGACCCGATCACCGGGCTGGCGCTGTTCTGTGCCCGCGACCGGTTCGGCGTCAAACTCGTCGGCGACGGCGTCGACCTCCGAGAGGGCGAGGACGTGACCGTCGCGTTCCGGTGATCACGCGAAGGAGATCTCGCCGCGCTCGGTCACCTCGCCGAACAGCCAGTCTGCGTGCTCCAGTGCGTACTCGCGGTGGTCGTCCTCGATCGCGCCGATGGCGTCTTCGACCAGCACCGGGCGGAAGTCGCGCAGGCCGGCGCTGGAGGCCGTGTGCAACACGCAGACGTTCGCGAGCGTCCCACAGATGACGAGATCGTCGATCCCGTGAGCGTCGAGCCACCCCTCAAGCTGGGTCTCGTAGAATGCGTCGTAGGTGTGTTTGACGACGACGAGGTCGTCTTCGGCGGGTTCGAGCTGTTCGACCAGCCGTGTCTCCCAGGACCCCTCGACGACGTGCTCGCCCCAGCGGTCGAACTCGTCGTAGTAGTGTGCGTCTTCGAACTGTTCGGGCGGGTGTACGTCGCGGGTGAAGACGACGCTGGCACCGGCCTCGCGTGCGCGCTCGATCAGCTCCCGGCAGGGCTCGATGGCCGCCTCGCTGTCGGGCGCGTACAGCGTCCCGTCCGGGTGACAGAAGCCGTTTTGCATGTCGACGACGACGAGTGCGGTTCGTGCTGGTTCGAACTCCATGGCGAGAGCTACGACCGGCCGGCCCAAAGCGTTGTGGCCCGTACTGCGCGTCATTTTTCACGCCGCGGCCCTTGCCTCCGGTACATGTATCGCGCCGCCCTGCTCGCTGCGCTGCTCGTTCTGGCTGGCTGTCAGGCTCCGTCGGCCGGCCCGTCGGCGGCGTCCCCCGTCAACGAGACGACGGGGACCGACGCCCCCGAGCCGACGGCCACGCCCGCCTCTGCGGACGCTGCGGACGCTTTGCCCGATCCCGAGACCGACCGGCTCGGCTGGGAGAACGGCTACTGGCACAACGAATCGCTGGACGTGACCAACAGCGACGGCCTCAACGAGAGCGAACGCGAGGCCGTCGTCGCCCGCTCGATGGCCCGCGTCGAGTGGGTCCGAGAACGCGAGTTCGACGAGACGGTCCCGGTCAGCGTGATCGACCGGTCGACGTACCAGAACCGCTCTACCGCCGCGGCCAACGCGACGAGCGCGCGCTTCGACAACGGCAAGTTCGAGGCGCTGTTCCTGATCGGCGAGGACAGGGACGCGCTGGAGGCACAGAACGCCGCGCTGAGCCAGAGCGTGCTCGGTTACTACAGCCCGGTCCGGGACGAAATCGTCATCGTCGCCGACAGCGAGACGCCACAGCTCGACGGCGAGGCGACGCTCGCCCACGAACTGGTCCACGCCCTGCAAGACCAGCAGTTCGACCTGACCAACGGGACCGTGACGACCCGCGACGCCTATCAGGGCCGCAACGGACTCGTCGAGGGCGACGCCTCCTTGGTCGAACGGCGCTACACCGCCAACTGTGGCGAGATCTGGTCCTGTCTCGACTCGGCCGACAGCACCCAGAGCGGCGGTGGTGACAGTCACTTCGGACTGAACTTCCTCCAGTTCTTCCCCTACAGCGACGGTCCCGGCTTCGTCGAGCACCGGTACGAGGCCGGCGGCTGGGCGGCCGTCGACGCCGCGTTCGCGGACAAGCCCGACGGTGCGACGGAAGTGATCTACCCCGAACAGTACCCCGAGTGGGAACCGGCGACCGTCTCCCTGCCGGACCGCAGCAACGACGAATGGGAGCGGGTCCGACCGCCGGGACGCGCCGACTACGCCGTCGTCGGCCAGTCCGCCATCGCGGCGTCGCTTGCCTACACCGTCACCGACGACTACGAGGACGCCAGTGTGGTGGCGGCCGACGACGTGCTCAACTTCGAGGGCAGCGAGATCGACGGGAACGACCCCTACAACTACGACGTGCCGGCCGCCCGCGGCTGGGCCGGCGGCAAACTGTCCGTCTACGAGAACGGCGACCGATCGGGCTACGTCTGGCGGACCCGCTGGACCAACGAGAGCGAGGCCGCCGAGTTCGCCGACACCTGGAGCGCGGTCGTCCGCCACTGGGGCGGCGAGGAAACCGGCGAGAACGTCTGGACGATCGGCGAGGACAGTCCCTTCACCGACGCCGTCAGGATCGACCGCTCCGGCGCGACGGTGACGGTCGTCAACGCGCCCGACGCGGCGACACTGGAGGCGGTCCACGATGCGTAGGGTCGCAGCCCTCGCCGTGCTAGTCGTCCTCGCGGGCTGTCTCGGAGCCGTGAACGATCTGAACCCCGCCGACCGTGACCGTCCGGCCGACGAGGACCCGATCGGCTGGGAAGACGGCTACTGGTACGACGACAGCGTGTCGGTGACCACCGAGGACGGCCTCAACGCCAGCGAACGGGCGGCGGTCCTGGCCCGGAGCAAGGCCCGCGTCGAGCGGATCCGCGACCGGGAGTTCGACGGCAACGTCAGCGTCGAGGTGATCAGCCGCGCCGAGTACCGCAACCAGTCGCGTGGTCCCGGCGGGACCGGCCCCGACGATCTCTGGAACGATCAGGTGTGGGAAGCACTGCTGCTGGTCGGCGAGGACTCGGGCACCAGCGAGGCCATGGGTGAGACCTACAACTCTTCGGTCCAGGGGTACTACAGTCCGGCCTCGGACAACATCACGATCGTCAGCGACTCGCCGACGCCGACCATCGACCGCTCGACGCTGTCTCACGAACTGGTCCACGCCTTGCAAGACCAGTACGACAACCTGGAGTCGTCTCCGGAGACCCAGGACCGCCAGCTCGCCCAGCAAAGCGTCACCGAGGGCGAGGCCAACTACGTCCAGTGGACCTACGAGGACCGCTGTGAGAACCGCTGGCAGTGTCTCTCTGCGCCCGGCGGCGACGCCAGCGGCGACAGCTCCAGCGGCGGCGCGCCGACCGACGGCGTCTTCGTGACGATCTACCAGCCCTACGCGACCGGGCCGGGACTGATCGACCAGCAGTACGGCCGGAACCGCTGGGACGGCGTCGAACGACTGTACGAGAACCCGCCCGACAGCACCGAGCAGGTGATCCACCCGGACCGGTACCCCGACGAGGAGCCGGTGAACGTGACCGTTCCCGACCGCAGCAGCGACGAGTGGGAGCGGTTCGACCACGACCCCGTCGCCGACACCGCCGGGGAGGCCTCGATCTTCGCGATGCTGTACACCAACGACGCCGTCGAACCCGAGCAGTGGTTCCGATACCGCAGCGACGCCTCCGAGGGCTGGGGCGGGGACTCGATCGTCCCCTACCGCAACGGCTCTGGTGGCTACGGCTACGTCTGGACCATCGAGTGGGACTCGCCGGGCGACGCCAGGGAGTTCGAGACGGCTTACACGTCGATTCTCGACGACAAGGGCGCGACGCGACCGAGCGAGACCGTCTACCGGGTTCCCGACGCCGACGCCTTCGGGGACGCCTTCCGCGTGACCCGCGCTGGAAGTCGGGTCCGCATCGTCAACGCTCCGACGGTCGACGATCTCGACGACGTACACGACCGGCCGTCGTAGCGCCGTCTCTCTGGGGACGCGCCCGACCCGCGATTCGATATCGCGTCCACTGATTTACGACTCGCCAGTCACACTCACCACCGGACGTTATCGCACTCCCGGAACGCGATCGGGGTTTTTTAGCTTGCTTCGGCCTCAGTGCCCCTATGAGCGAAATCCTCGTCAGCGACGATCCGATGCTCGATCCCGACGTGATCGCCGGGGCGTTGCCCGACGCGACGATCCGAACCGAACCGCTGCCCGACGAGCGCGCGATCGTCGCGGCCGGCAGCGACGCCGCGGCGCTGGTGGTCGACGTGAACACGCCGGTGCCTGCGAGCGTCTTCGAGCAACTGCCGGCACTCCAGATCGTCGCCCGCGCGGGCGTCGGCTTCGAGAACGTCGACGTGAAGGCCGCGGCCGAACACGACGTGGTCGTCACGAACGTCCCGGAGTACTGCACCGACGAGGTCGCGACCCACGGACTGGCGCTCCTGTTGGACTGCGTGCGAAAGATCGCCGAGTACGACCGCGCGACCGCGGCCGGCGGGTGGGCCTGGGAGGAGGGGCGGCCGGTCCACCGGTTCCCCGACACGACGCTCGGGCTCGTCTCCTTCGGCCCGATCGCACGCCGACTCCGCGAGCGCGTTCGCGGGTTCGACCTCGACGTGATCGCGTACGATCCCTACGTCGACTCCGAGGAGATGGCCGAGGCCGGCGTCGAGCAGGTCTCCTTCGAGGAACTGCTCGCGCGGGCCGATCACGTCTCCCTGCACGCGCCTCTGACCGACGAGACCGAGGGACTGATCGACGCCGACGCGCTCGGGGCCATGCAGGACCACGCGATCGTCGTCAACACGGCCCGTGGCGGTCTGATCGACGAGGCGGCGCTGGCCGACGCACTCGCCGACGGCGAGATCGGTGCCGCCGGCCTCGACGTGTCCCGCCGCGAGCCCCCGGCCGACGACAGCCCGCTGCGCGCGCTCGACAACTGTCTCCTGACGCCACACGCCGGCTGGTACTCCGTCGAGGCCCGCGAGGAGCTCAACGAGACCGTCGCTCGCAACGTCGCGGCCGCGCTGGACGGCGAGACGCCGCCCAACCGCATCGACCCCGACCTCGACTGGCTCTGATCGTCCTCGTCGTCGTGGCTTTTTATCCGAGCACGCCAACGACCCTAGCGAATGGCGAATCCGATCGACAAACACGTCAAGACGCTGTTGACCTCCTACACGGTCATCATCGTCGTCGCCCTCCTGATCGGTGCCACGGTCGGCCCCGCCGTCTCGTCGGCGCTGTTCCAGAGCGACGACGAGGGAACGATCGCCGCGGTGACCATCCAGGGACCGATCAGTGGCCCGACCGCCGACGAGGTGACCCGGCAACTCCGAACGCTCCGGAAGGACGATTCGATCGACGCCGTGGTCCTGCGCATCGACAGCGGCGGTGGGAGCGTCGCGGCGAGTGAAGCACAGTACCGGGCGGTCAAGCGACTCGCCCGCGAGAAACCGGTCGTCACGAGCGTCCGGGGCGTCGCGGCCTCGGGTGCGTACTACACGGCGCTGCCCAGCGACGAGATCTACGCGACGCCGGGCGGACTGGTCGGGAGTGTCGGGGTGCGCGCCCTGATCCCCCAGCCCGACGGGGTCCCCCGGTCCGTGACGACCGGTCCCGACAAGGCCGGCGGACTCACCGGTGACGACATCCGTGGCCAGGTCGAGACGCTCAAGCGCTCGTTCGTCGATTCGGTGTACGCCGAACGCGGCGACCGACTCGCCCTGTCCCGGACGGAGCTGACGAACGCGAAGGTGTACTCCGGCGCGGCCGCCGTCGACAACGGACTCGTCGACGAGATCGGCGGGCTGGAGACGGCCATCGCCGCCGCGGCGGAGAAGGCGGGCCTCGACTCCTACGAGGTAGTGTACCGCTCGACGACCCCCGGCGTGCTCTCTTTGCTGCTCGGGTCGGAGGCCAACAGCACCGACGCCGGACAGGTCGACCGCGCGTCGCTGTTGACGACGCGTGGCATCGAACGCCCCCAGTACCTGATGCTCTGGGGCGACCTCAACACGTCTGCTCGGGAGGTGCGTGCCAGTGGAGCTGCGTGACGCGGCGCTCAAGGGTGGCGTCTTCGTCGCCGTGCTCCTGGTCGTCGCCACCCTGACCGGGCTCGGGTCGATCCCCGTCCCGGTCGAGGGCAACGAGACCGCCCCGCTGACCGTCGACAGTCACCAGCCCGAGGCGATCCTGGCCGACGAGTCGGCCGAGACCGGCGAGATCGAACTGGACGCCAGTGGGACCCAGAAGACGGTCGTGATCGACCAGAGCCACAACAACAGCGTCTCGCCCGAGGAGATCAGTCCGCTGGTCACGGCGCTGACCGAGGCCGGCCACGACGTGCAGTTCTACACCGACCGGATGGCCAGCCAGCAGTCGCTCGACGAGACGCTTTCGAGCGCCGACGCGTTCGTGGTGATCGCCCCCGACGACCAGTACGACACGAGCGAGCGGCGTCGAATCGCGGCCTTCGCCGACGACGGTGGTCGCGTCTTGCTGGTCAACGAACCCCCGCGACAGGCCGCTCGCGGGGCCACCGCGTCGACCCCGATGACCAACCTCGCCGGGGCCTTCGGGCTCGGGTTCGACAGCGGTTACCTCTACGACCTCGCCGAGTACGACACGAACCACCGAGCCGTCTACGCGACGCCGGCCGGCGAGACGGCCCTGACCGACGGCGTCGACCGCGTCACGACCTACACCGCCCGGCCGGTCGTCGGTGGCTCTCCACTGCTGGTCACCAACGAGTCGACCAGACTCTCGACGACTCGCCGGCAGGCCCGCTACTCCGTGCTCGCTCGCCAGGGCAACGCCGTCGCGCTGGGCGATCGCTCGCTGCTCGGCACGGACTACGCCTACACCGCCGACAACGAGGTGCTGGTCGGGAACCTGCTCGAGTTCCTGGTGTCGGGCTCGCGGTAGCGGCCGTCCACGGTGTCTATCGCTCTCTGTCGACACCGGCGGCGACGGCAGCGAGCCCGTCTTCGTACGTCGGGTATTCGGGTTTCCAGCCGGTTGCCTCGTGGAAGGCCGCGTTCGACGTGGGCATGGAGCTCGTGAAAAACCGGACGTTGTCTTTGCCCACGAACAGCCGGGCGAGCCAGCCAGGAATCCGACTGGGCTCGTCGGCGTCGAGATACGCTGCGAACGTTTCGAGAAAGTCGGCTACCGTCACCGGCTGGTCGTCGACGACGTGGTAGGTCCCCTCGACGCCCTCCTGTGCGGCTGCGACGAACGCGCTCGCGGCGTCGTCTACGTGTATTGGTGAGACGACGGCGTCGCTCCGTCCGAGCAATCCACCGCCGACGATCGGCATGTCGCCGGTTTCGAGGTTCTCGGCGATCGTCGTCGTCTGCTCGGAGTCGGCGGCGTAAAACCACCCACACCGGAGGATCGTGGCGTCGAACGGCCCCTCCTCAGCCGCAGTCTCTGTGATGCGCTCCGCGTCGGCGGCCGATTCGGTCGTGCGGTCGGTGTTTCGCGGTGCGGACTCGTCGAACGGCGAGCCGTCGGGCCGACGGGCGACCCAGACGACGCTCTGCTGGACGTACTGGTCCGCGCCGACGCGCGTGGCTGCGGTGGTGAGGTTCTCGACGCCCCCACGCCGGAGCCGATCGTTCCGTTCCCAGTCTTCCGCGCTCGGTTTCGTCGCCGTCGGGATCGCGGTCGCGGCGTGGATCACCACGTCTGCACCTCTGGCCCCCTCGACCAGCGACGCCACGTCGAACAGATCTCCGCGGTGGGGCTCCCCGCCACGATCCCGCACGATCTCGTCGCCCCGCTCGTCTCGGGTCAGTCCGACCACGGTGTGGCCGCGTGCGACGAACTGCTCGACCAGTCGCTTGCCCAGATCACCGGTCGCACCGGCGACGAACACTTTCATACGGCCGCTCTCGACTGGATCGAATATGGTTCTGTCTATCTCTGTTCGGCACCGACGGAAGATTTGGTATAGCGATATATGATTTACACGGGCCGATTCCCTCACCCGCTGCTCGGGACGTTCCCGGTCATGTGGGACTGTGACCCCCGATCTGTGGCGTCACTCGCGACAGTCGAGACTCCCTCGAAACAGTGCTGCTGACAGTCTTACACGGATCTCGTAGGTGCTGACCGGCGATCGTCGCCACGGGGGAGACGATCACCGCCGTCTCATACGGAACGCTGGAGATCTGGGTACACGTCTCCAACCGTCCGTCTCATACTACCGGCTGTACGTCTGTGACTGATTTCGCCACCCGGGGTGGCGAAGCTCGTCACGAAGTGACAGCCGGCAGTATCAGTCGTGGTTCGACAGCGACTCGAACTCGCCGGCGAGCAACGCCTCGGTGACGGTGTCGATCTCGACGTCGTCGACGAACCGGGGGTACTTCCGCTGGAAGTACCCGAGGATGTTCTCCACGTCGCGGGCCAGCAACTCGTCGGCGTTCGCGTGGTCGGTGGGCACGGCCTGGGGCCAGTCGAAGATCGTGATGCCGTCGGAGCCGACGAACACGTTGTACTCGCTCATGTCCGCGTGGACGTACCCGGCGTCGTAGGCCGTCCCCATCTCCGTGAGGATCAACTCCAGGACGGGCCGTACCTGCTGGTCGTCGAGCTTCGTCCGGGAGAGCTCGACGCCGTCGATCTTCTCCATGACGATCGCGTGGCGGTTGGTGTCGATGGGTTGGGGGACCCGAACCTCCGGGTACAGCGTCTCCAGTGCGTCGTACTCGCGCTCGGCGGCCTTTCGGGCGGTGTACTGCCAGGAGACGTGATCGCGGTCGGCGGTGTACTCCCGCTCCTTGTTGACTTCTCGGAACTGGGTGTACCCCTCGCGGTGGAACTTCAGGGCCATGGGCTTGTACGAGCGGACTTCGAACACGTCGCTCTCTTTGCCGACTCCGAGGGGGGCACCGAATCCCTCGATGGTCCCCCGTTCGACCAGCGCGTGCAGCGCGAGGGCGTCGTACCCCTCGAACGTGAGCTTGAATCCCTCGTACTGCATGGTCTTGCGCTCCAGGAACCCGCGGTCTTCACAGCGGTCCAGCCGGTAGTCGACGTCTTCGGCCGTCAGCCGCGAGAACTGCGGGAGCTTCTCGCGGTCGACGTACTCCGAGAAGCGCATCCCTTGCTCGACGCCCGAGAGGAGATGGAAGTCCTCGGGTTCGAGATCTGCCATCTCGCGTGCGACGGTTTGGACCATTAGCGGGCCGTAGTCGCCCGACTCGTATAAGTTCGGCGCGTCTGGCGTGCCGTCGCCAGTAAATCAGATAACGCTATACAGAATCTCGCCGCGATGGACCCAGTGACACCCGACAGTCTGAGAACTCGACGACTATCGTCGCCATTGAAAATCGATGCACACCCGATCGCACGACAGCAGTGCGATCGGTGTGTAAATCGTTTCAATCGTTACTATAGTGTTGGTTCAAGGAGATCACTTCTGAACGGCTTTCGGCCAAGTCCCGTCTCTCTCGGCCACTCTGTCGACGCCATGTCGGGTCCCGTCGTGCTGGCCGTCCCGAAGTGACTGACGCTCCAACCACGCTCGCGGCCCGTGACCCATGACGCTCGATGGCTCGTGAACGGACACTCTCCGTTTCGGTCACCCGAGTCGACGTTCGATGTCCGAAAAATCCGCTGAACGCCGATGCCCGCCTAGAACAGCCGATCGAGTAATCCTCGGTCGCGGTGTTTCTCGGCGAGTAGCACCGAGCACTCCACGTCGTCGACGACGTCCAGCACGAGCGACTGCGAGACGAGTCGACGCAGGAGCCCTTCCTCGGTCGCACCGACGAGCAGGAGCGTCGCGTCGTCGGCAGCGTTGCGGATCGCCGTCTCGATGTCTCCGGATTTGACCTGTCGGTTGGCGTCCTCCAGTCCGTGTTCGACCGCCCACTCCTGAAGGAACTGCTCGCCAGCCTCGCGATCGTCGTCGACGTTGAGCAGGGTCACTTCCGAGCCGTACTCCGACTGCAGCAACTTCGCGACGGCGGCCGACAGCTCGGAGTCCGGGCCACCCGCCGTCGGGAGGAGGATCTTCGACGGATCGAACCCGCGATCACGGAAGACCAGGAAGTCACAGGGGACGGCCTCGGTGAGTTCGTCCATGGCCGACTCGGCGCGTCCCGGCGAACCGTGTGCGTCCGGACCCCACCCCATCACGACGAGGTCGGCGCTGTGCGAGCGAGCGGCATCGAAGATAGCTTCGTAGGACTTGTGCGAGATGATCGTGTTCGTCTCGACGTCGACGCCGAACGTCTCGGCGTCTTCCCGAGCCTTTGCGAGCAGTTGCTCGGACGTTTCGTCGATCTCGTCGGACCGGTCGGCAGCGGCCCCAAGCGCCGTCTGGCTGGGAACGGTCACGATGTGGGTCGCGAGTACGGAGCCACCGCGCTGTTTGGCGATGGCGCTCGCGAGCGTGATCAGTTCCTGTTCGTTCTCGGGATTTGCCAGCGGCACCATCACGCGGTACTGTCCGCCGTCGGGCTGGACGCCGACGGCGGCGCTGACTGCCGCGTCGGGCATCTCTTCGGAGCGTGAAATGATGTGCTTCGAGAGGATTCCCTGCTTTTCGGTCCGCGAGCGGGCGTAGACTCCGTACCACAGCACAGCCGCGGCGGCGATGCCAAAGGAGAGCAACAGTGCGTCCCCGGCGACGAACACCAGCAACGCGAAAGAGAGGACGGCACCGAGGATCGGCAAGAGAGGGTACAGCGGCACCACGAAATCTGGCGTGTACTCCTCTGGGTTCACGTAGCGCATCACGATGAGTGCGAGATTCAGTAGCCCGTAGATGATGAGGTGGAGCCCCGACGCGGCACCAGACAGGAGCGTTATGTCTCCGATCACGATGAACAGGAGAATGAGGCCCCCAGTGATGCTGATCGCCCTGTAGGGGGTGCCATACCGTGAGTGAATCTCGTTGAGGGCCGGCGTGACGATTCTGTCACGTCCCATCGCGAAGTTGATGCGCGAGGACGCGAGGATCGAGGCGTTCGCACTGGAGGCGGTCGCGAGCAAACCACCGAACAGCAGTGCGCCCCCCATCACGGCACCCTGAATGTAGTCGCCGACCTCGACGACGGCGATGGGATTCTCGGCGTCGGAACTGATGATGTCCGCGATGAACCCTTGAGGGACGGCCGCGCTCATAATCACCAACACGAGGGCGTAGATGACGGTCACGATGACGACGCTGCCGATAACTGCCCGCGGCAGGTTCTTCCCGGGATCTTTGATCTCCTCGGCCACACTCGTGATCTGGACGAAGCCGAGATACGAGACGAAGATGAGACCCGTCGTCTCCAGTGTGGTGACCACGTCGGTAGCGGCCGGGAGATTCGACGGCTCGGCCCGGAGCGTCCCCAGAAACGTGAACACGGTGAGGATACCGATAAGCAAGACGACGATGACGTTCTGTAGCCTGCCGGTCTCCTTGGCACCGACGTAGTTGATCAGGATGAAGAAGGCCCCGCCGACGAGCGCGACGAGCTTGACGACGGTAATCGAGAACGGACCGACACCGACGCTGCCGGAGAGTCCGAAGATGCGGGCGATATACCGGCCGAAGCCGACCATGTAGAACGCGCTGGCGAAGGCCAGTCCGAGCCAGTTCGCCCAGCCGGCGACCGAACCGAACATCGGCCCGAGCGCGTGGTTGACGTAGTAGTAGGCCCCGCCGGATTTGGGCATCGCAGTTCCGAGTTCGCTGGCAGACAGCGCCGTGAACATGGCGATGATCCCACCCAAAATGAAGGCGACCGACGCGAGCGACCCGGCCTTGAGAATGGCTTCCCCGGGCAGCACGAAGATCCCTGCGCCGATCATGGTGCCGACACCGATTGTCAGGGCGGCAAGCGGCCCGAGGTCTTTGGCGAGTTCTTCCTCGCTCATGTTTCTTTCTCGCGGGGCAGAGCGATGACCGGTCGGTTCGCATCGGTCACCAGCTTCAGGGAGAGATCTCCCGAGAGGAACTGCATGAGTCGGTTCCCACCACGGGACCGATACGCGATCGCGCTGGCATCGACCTCGTCGGCGGCCGCGAAGATCTCCGCTGCCACGTCCCGCCCGTAGGCGGTGTGGTCGTCGGCGTCGGGAAAGATCGATCGGACGGCAGCGTACGAGTCTTGGGCCAACTCTTCGGACTGTTCGACCGGTGATTTGTCCGGGACACCACCACCTTTCTCGACGACGTGGAGAGCGGTCACCTGTTTCGGATCGTACGGTTCGAGCGCTCTCGCAGTCGCCAGCGCGTCGTCCTCGGTAGCGACTGGAAGCAGTGCGTGTGCAAGAATATCTCCGTCGGCGGTACTGTTCATAGGGGTGCGTACAACGTTTCTCCGTAACGTGTGTGTATCTACCGGTTTCAGCTAAAGTGCTCTGATTCACTTCCTTGCCGGCGTCGCGTGGCAGCGAACGCGACTCGACGCTGGGGGCCGGCTACGGGCCGAAGCCGCCCGAAGAGAGTTCGTAGGGATCGTAGTCGGGACGACTGTCGACGCCGCGCGGGCAGTCGAACCGCTCGCGGTAGCGACGGCGCGTCTCGTCCGCGCGCTCGGAGAACAGGAGCAAGACGCCGTAGGGCTGGCTGAACGACGCGGCGTCGACCGGATCGGGGTCGAGGAAGACGGCGTCGGTCGTCGGCGCGTCGGCGCTCGCGACGGTCGTCAGCTTCGGTTCCATCGGGAGCAGCCCGGCCAGGACCGACGGGACGAAACTCCCGCCCGGCAGCGGAGCCCGGGGCTGGACCCAGCACTCCCCGACCGGCTGGCCGTCCGCTTCGATCACGCTGTGTGCCGGGCCACTGGTCTGTTCGTCCCAGGTCTCTCTGGCGATCTCGGGGAGTTCCACGTCGGTAGCGAACCCCATGTCGACGCCGCCGACCCGGTCGAACTCGCGCAGCGTCCAGGCCTCCTCCTCGTCCGTGGGATCTCCGGCGACCGTCCCCTCGATCAGGTCGCCCGTTTCGAGCCCGTCGATCGCGGGCTGTCGTTCCCCGTATCCCTGCTGGTAGGTCGTGTAGAGTCGCGTCCCGTCGGTGTCGAAGAGGTTGACGTGGGGGACCGCCTCGACGACCCGATAGACCCGAAAGCGACTCGACCGCTCGTCCATACGCCGACAACGCACTCCGGCCCCATGTCCCCGTCGGTCCCGGAGCGGGGGGTTGATGGCGCTACCCGTCCAACGGCGATCCGTGAACGGACCCGACGACACCGAACCGCCGTCGAACGACCCGACGATCAGCTGTCGGCGGTGTGGCCGCGAGTGGGACCTCGGCGAGGAGCTGGACGCCGTCGGCAACCAGGCCTTCGAGCAGTTCGCGCTGGACCACCGGCGTCACACCGGCCACTTCCCCGACGGTGTCGCCACGTGGCGCGTCGAGTGTCGCCACTGTCCGGAGACGGTCGAACGGATCGAAGAGAGTGGGGCAAAGCGGTGGGCCCACACCCACGTCAGACACACGAACCACGCGGTGACCATCCACGGGACGGACGGCACCGAGCGCGTCCTCGAACCCTAGAGGCCTTCGAACTCGCCGATCGATTCGCGCCAGCTGTCGGGGATCGGGACCGACGAACCCTGCCCGCGATCGTAGGCGACCATCGTCGTCTCCCCGGTCGCGGCCACCTCGCCGTCGGCGGTCCGGATCTCGTACTCGAAGGGAAAGCTCTTCTCGCCGAGGCGCGGGACGCGGACGCCGACCGTGACCTCGTCGGCCAGTCGGATCGGGCGCTCGAAGTCCAGCTGGAGGTTCGCGACGACCATCCCGGTCTCCTCGCCGCTGCCGGTGATGTCGGCCGCCGCGCCCCCGACGACGGTTTCGAGGTAGTCGACGCGGGCCTCCTCGACGTAGGTTCCATAGAGCGCGTTGTTGACGTGGCCGTACGTGTCCAGGTCGTTGTACCGCACGTCGACCGTCGTCGTAAACTCGAAGCTCATGCCAGCAGCTCCCGGAACTGCTCGTTGAGCTTTTTGAGTTTCGGATCGATGTTGACCGCGCAGTACCCCTGATCGGGGTTGCGCTCGTAGTAGTCCTGGTGGTACTCCGCTGCGGGGTAGAACGTCTCCAGAGGCTCGACCTCCGTGACGATCGGGTCCGAGTACTGTTCGCCGAGGTCGTCGATCGTCGCTTCGGCGGTCTCGCGCTGGGCCTCGTCGTGGTAGAAGACCGCCGACCGGTACTGGCTACCCACGTCCGGCCCCTGTCGGTTCTCCGTGGTCGGGTTGTGTGTCGCGAAGAAGACGGTCAGCACGTCCTCGTAGTCGATCACGTCCGGGTCGTACTCGACCTGGACGCACTCGGCGTGGCCGGTGTCGCCGGAACAGACGGCGTCGTAGCTCGGGTCCGCGACGTGTCCACCGGCGTAGCCGGAGGTGACGGACTCGACGCCCTCGATCTGTTTGAACACGGCTTCGGTACACCAGAAACAGCCACCGGCGACCGTGGCGGTCTGTGGTTCACTCATCGCTCAACGGTACGTGCCAGGAACACAAAACAGCCTCGCCGGCCGTTCGCCGTTCCAGCACCGAACTGTCGGCTCAGCCACACCCAACACGGTGGCGTGGGGTCGGCTGCCAACGGTTGGGCCTATCGGTCGACCTCGCCCATGATCGTGTCGAGGCTGCCGATCGCGGCGACCAGGTCGGGGATCGTCTCGCCTTCGGCCATCGCCGGCAGCGACTGGAGGTTCGAGAACGACGGCCCCCGGATCTTGAACCGCGCCGGCGTGTCGGTGCCGTCCGAGCGGATGTAGATTCCCAGCTCACCCTTCGCGGCCTCGACTGCCCGGTAGATCTCGGCGTCGCGGTCGGGGCGAACGGTTCTGGGAACGTTGCCCTGGATCGTTCGCTCGTCTTCGGGCCAGCCTTCGAGGAGATCGACGCACTGATCGACGATCCTGGCCGACTCCTCGATCTCGCGCAGGCGAACGAGGACGCGAGAGAAGTTGTCACAGCCGTCCTCGGTGACCACGTTCCAGTCGAGTTCGTCGTAGTAGCCGTAGGGATCGTCCCGTCGCAGATCGTAGTCGACGCCGGAGCCACGCGCGACCGGTCCCGTACAGCCGTACTCCTTGGCGACCGACGGGGGGAGCACGCCGGTGTCGACGGTTCGCAACTGGAGGATCTCGTTGCCGGTGAGCAGGTCGTGGTACTCTTCGAGCTTCTGGGGCAGGTCATCGAGGAACGACCGGACGTTCTCGAAGAACGTCTCGCGGGGCTCGGGCAGGTCCCAGGCGACCCCGCCCAGCCGGAAGTAGTTGAACATCAGCCGCTGGCCGGTGAGGTCTTCCAGGATGTCCTGGACGATCTCCCGGTCGCGGATACCGTACTGGAACACGGCGGTAAACTCCGAGATCACGTCCAGCCCGTAGGCCGCGATCGCCAGGAAGTGCGAGAGGATCCGCGACAGCTCCGCGCTCATCGTCCGGATCACCTGCGCGTACTCGGGTACGTCGACGCCGATCAGGTCCTCCGCGGCGCGCGCGTAGGCCCATTCGTTGAGCAGTCCACCACCGCTCCAGTCCCACCGGTCGGGGTAGGGCATGATCTGGTGGCGGTAGGTCCCCTGCTGACACAGCTGCTCCTCACAGCGGTGGATGAAACCGATCTCGGGAGTCACGTCTGCGACGGTCTCGCCGTCGAGGGTCACGCGCAGGTGCAAGACGCCGTGGGTCGAGGGGTGGTGTGGCCCCATGTTGAGGTGCATCGTGTCCGGTCCGGAACGGCGATCCTCCAGGATGTGCTCGTGTTCGCGAAACGGGACGATCTGTGGCTTGTCCTGGTTGTACGACGCCCGGAGCGGATGGCCCTGCCAGGTCTCGGGCAGCAAAATCCGTCGCAGATCGGGATGTCCTTCGTAGGTAATACCGAGCAGATCGTACGCTTCGCGCTCGTGCCACACTGCCGTCTCGTAGACGCCCGCCCCGCTCTCGGAGTGGGGGTCGTCGTGCAACGTCGGGACGACCACCGAGAGTTCGTCGGTCGGGTCGTCGTACTTCCGGAGGTGATAGATCGTCTCGAAGCGATCGCCGTACTCCTGTGCCGTGACGCAGGCGCAGTGGTCGTACCCAGCCTCCGATTTCAGCGTCGAGAGGACCGACTCGACGGCGTCTGCACGGACGACGATCGCGGGTGCGTTCTCGTGGTCCTCGGTCCCGACGACGGCCGTCTCGGGAAGCAGTGACAGTGGCTCTGTGGATGCTCTCGTGGCCTGTTGCATGTCGAGCGGTACGCCGGGGACGGGCCTCGGCGTTGTGCCTCGATTGCGAGGCCGATTTATGTGGGCCGGCGACGCTGCCCACAACCGCTTTCGGGGCTCCGGCCGTAGGTCGTCCCATGACCGATCTGGGGGACCTGTCGTGGCGGTTCGTCGACGAACGCGCACACGACGGGCCGACGAACATGGCGCTGGACGAGGTCACCGCCGAGACGGTCGCCGACGGCGGCCTGGCGACGGTTCGACTCTACCGCTGGGAGCCCAGCACGCTCTCGCTTGGCTACAACCAGGACCCGGCGACGATCGACTGGGACTACTGCGAGCGCGAGGGGATCACCGTCACGCGCCGACCCACGGGCGGGGGTGCGATCTACCACGACACCGACGGCGACATCTCGTACTCGATCGTCGTACCGGGCGACGCCGTTCCGGGCGACCTGTTGGCGTCTTACGAACTGCTCTGTGAGCCGATCCTCGATGCCTTCGAGGGAATGGGGGTCGACGCGACCTTCGCGAGCGACGAGCGACCGGCCGTGTACCAGCCCGCGTGTTACCTCCGGGCGTTGCACCCGGCACACGACGTGGTCGGTCCGGACGGGCGCAAGATCAGCGGCAACGCACAGTACCGACAGCGCGACGCCGTCGTGCAACACGGCTCGCTCACCTTCGAGACGACCCCGGCGCGCCACTGTGCCTGTTTCACCGGCGATCCGGAACCGGACGCGTTCGCCGATCGGGTCGGCGGCATCGAGGAGTACGTCGACTGTTCTCGCTCGGAAGCCGTCGCGACGCTCCGTGACACACTCGGCGAGTGGGTCGAGACGACGCTCGGTGGGACCGTCACGGAAACGTCGTGGCTAGACGGTATCACTTCGCGTGCGCGCGAGCGCGTGAGCGAGAAGTTCGGGACGGAGGCCTGGACCCGCGAGCGGACGGACCCGACGGCCTGACAGCCGGCAGTATCAGGAGCTGCCACCCTCGACGACGAGTCGCTCGCTCGTCGCTCGCAGGTACTCTCGGATCAGCGCCGCGTCGGTGTCCTCGGCTTCGAGCAGGTCGGTCACCGTCTTACAGCAGTGTTCGAGCAGTCGCCGCTGTGGCCCGGGCGGCACCTTGTTCTCGGTCACCGTCGCCGCGCTGTCGACGGCGCTGGAAGCGGTCTCGTGGTCGCCCCTGGCGACCGCCCGACCGGCCTCGGTGAGCAACTGGTCGAGGACGGCGTACACGTCCGGCGGGAGCGCGTCTGCTGGCACACTCGACCTTGGGCCCGTGGGGCCAAAACTCCCGGCGGTGCCTTCGGAAGTGCTTTGATAGACCGTCCGCATCCACCGGTATGCGCGTCGGAGCACACACCTCGATCGCCGGTGGAGCGTACAACGCCGTCGACGAACAGGTCGACTACGGTGGGAACTGCGGCCAGATCTTCAGCCACTCGCCACAGGTCTGGCAGGACCCGAACATCGAGGACGAGGAGGCCGAACAGTTCCGCGAACGCAGCGACGAACACGGCGTCGGCCCGTGGGTCATCCACTCGTCGTACCTCGTCAACCTCTGTACCCCCAAAGACGACCTCCGGGCGAAGTCGATCGACTCGATGCAAAAGGAGGTCGACGCCGCCGACAAACTCGGCGTCGAGTACGTCAACGTCCACCTCGGTGCTCACACGGGGGCCGGCGTCGAGGGCGGGCTCGACAACGCCGCCAGCGCCCTGGACGAACTGACGATTCCCGACGGCGTCACGGTGCTCGTCGAGTCCGACGCCGGCAGCGGGACGAAACTCGGCGGCGAGTTCGAACACCTCGCCGAGGTGCTCGCCCGCTCCGAGCAGGACCTCGAAGTCTGTGTCGACACGGCCCACGCCTTCGCCGCGGGCTACGACATCTCGACGGCCGACGGCGTCGCCGAGACCGTCGCCGAGTTCGACGACGTGGTCGGACTCGACAACCTCGCTTGCATCCACCTCAACGACTCGAAACACGAGTGTGGCACCAACAAGGACGAACACGCCCACCTCGGCGAGGGCTACATCGGCGAGGAGGGGATGGCCGCACTGTTGACCCACGACGCCCTCGAAGACGTGCCTTTCGTACTGGAGACCCCGACCGAAGACGGCCGGGGTTTCGAGTGGAACATCGAACGGGCCAGAGAACTGGGCAACGCCTGACAGCGGAGCGAACCGCGACGGCGCGCGCCGGGTCGACACCTACGCGCCGGACACCGGCTCGCCGACGGCGAAGACGAACCGGGCACCGCCGGCATCGCTCTCCTCGACGGTGACCGTCCAGTCGTGTGCCTCGGCGATTCGGGCCACGATCGCCAGTCCGAGACCCGTCCCGCCGCCCTCCGAGTGGCCCAGCTCGACGACGGACTCTCGTTTCTCTCGCGGGATGCCGACGCCGTCGTCCTCGACCGCGAAGCCGTTCTCGGCCGGGACCACGCGGACGGTCAGATCCGTGTCCGTTCCGCCGGCTCGCCGACCCCGGGTCGCCGACGCCGTGAACCCGTGTTCCATGGCGTTGCGAAACAGGTTCTCGAAGAGCCGCGCGAGACGGTCTTCGTCGGCCTGGACCGTCCCCGACACCGCACACTCCAGGGTCGCGTCGCCGGTGTCGACCGTCTCCCAGGCCCGCTCGACGGCCGCCGTCAGGTCGACGGCCGTCTTCGTCATCGCACCGTCGCCGCTCCGGGCCAGCGCGAGCACGTCGTCGATGATGGTGCCGATGCGTCCCAGCGCCTGGCTGATCTCGTCGAGGCGCTCGTCGTCGGACTCCTCACGGAGCTGCTGGACGTAGCCGTCGGCGACCTGGAGGGGGTTCCGGAGGTCGTGGCTGGCGATCGAGGCGAAGCGTTCGAGCCGGCGGTTCTGCTCTGCCAGCTCTCGCTCGCGGACGGCCAGCTGTTGCTGGGTCTCGATGGCGTCGAGCGCGTCGGCGATCGTCTCGCCCAGCTCTCCGAGCACCTCCTGCTCGGTCTCGTCGAGGGCGTCCGGGCGGGTCGTACACAGCAACACTCGGCCGTATTCGACCCCGTCTATGGCGACCGGGACGACGATGCCCGCGGTGTAGGGCTGCCAGCGTTCGTCCAGATCGACGACGCCCGGCCCGCTCTCCCCGAGGTGGCTCGCGAGGGCGTCCGGGTCGATCGTCCCGCCGTCGGCCTCGTCGCCGTGGGCCGTGGTCCCGTCGCCACCTTCGAACCGGGCGAACTCGTAGGCACCCCGCTGTGTGAGTTCCTCACAGACCGCTCGCTCGACGGCTTCGCGGTCGTCGGCACGGACGAGTTCGCGGTTCACGTCCCGGACGATCTCGTTGATCCGCGACAGCTGTTCGACGCGCCGGTCGGTTCGGTACCGACGCGCGGCCGTTCGAGTGCGCCGGACCAGTCGGTCGTAGGGCGCGTCGCCCGACTGGATCGGGATGTAGTCGAACAGGTCCCGCCCCGAAACCTCGCGTGCCACGTCTCGGTTGGCCATCCGGGTAAAGAGGATCACCGGGAGCGATGGCCGTTCGGCCTCGACGACGTCGACGACCGCGAGCCCGCCCTGGAACTCGATCCCGTCGGCGCGCGGAACCTCGTATCTGGTGACACAGACCTCGATCGATCGGTTCTCTCGGAGGGCAGCCCGCGCGTCGGCTGCTCCGACGACGCTCTCGACCTCGAACCCCGCGGCTTCGAGGTGGTCTCGTGGCTCGGTGCTACCGTATCCCCCCACGTACAGCACCGTCGTCCCCTCGTCCATGCGGGAACTGCCGAATCCAAGCGATAAAAACGTGTGCTCTATCACCCTCGGTGATAGGTGGTTTTATCGGCATCTGGTACCTGTTGTCGGTGATGACTGTCGACACCGAGGTGATCGAGCGCGACGCCATCCTCGACCGGATTCGAGCCCTGGTCGACGGTGCGGCGTCGGAAGTCGCTCTCTCGGTGCCACACACGGCGTTGCCGGAGCTCGAAGCGACGCTCTCGGCGGCCGTCGATCGTGGGCTGCTCGTCCTCGTGTTGGTCTGGGACCCGCCACACGACGAGCGCTCGGAACGCGAACTGCCGTCGCTGGCGAACTGTTCGACGGTCGCACGCAGATCGGAGGACATCGCGCCCGTGTTCTGCTGTGTCGACAACGAGCGTGGCCTGATCGGCAACGGATCGTCGATCACCGGCGACAGCCCGGACGACGTCGTCGGCACCTTCGACTTCCAGGAGGTCGCTCACGGATTCTACCGGGACTTCGTCACGAACTTCTGGATGTTCGCGTCGGAGGTCCACGCCGCGGACGTGCCCGACCTGCCCGCGACGTACGACGGCATCCGACAGGCGGTGACGAACGTCGCACTGTGTCTCCGCGACGACGTGCCGATCCGATGCCGCGCGACCGGCCACGATCCGGAGACCGGGGCCGAACGCACCGTCGACGGTCGCGTCCTGAACGTCCACCAGCGGATGGTGTACCCTGCGTCTTCCTCACTGCCCATCGAGAACTCGATCCTCGTCGAAGACGACGGTCGTCACTGGATCGGCGGCCCCCACGCCGTCTTGGAGGATCTGGCTGCCGACCGGCTACTGCTCCGACGCGCGTGACCGGGCTCCTTTTGCCGGTCGCACGACAACCCCGGTCGTGCGCAGATTCGACGCCGACTACCTCGAACGCACGCGCCGGGGGATGTGGGGCGACTCCCGCGAGGCGCTCGCCGATCTCGAACTCGACACCGCCCAGCGAGTGCTCGACGTCGGCTGTGGCAGCGGCGAACTCACCGCGGTGCTCCGCGAGGAGTCGCCCGGCGACGTGATCGGCGTTGACGCCGACGAGGCGTTGCTGTCGACTGTCCCCCGACCGGTCGTTCGCGGCGACGCCACGCGACTGCCCTTCGCGGACGACGCCGTCGACCTCGTGGTGTGTCAGGCGCTCCTGATCAACCTCCCGGAGCCCGCGGCGGCACTCGCGGAGTTCGCCAGAGTCGCCAGCGACCGCGTCGCCGTCATCGAACCGGACAACAGCGCCGTCAGCGTCGAGTCGACCGTCGACGCCGAACCGACGCTGGCCCGACGGGCGCGCCGGCTCTACCTCGACGGCGTCGACACCGACGTGGCGCTGGGAGCGCGCGCGGCGGATCTCTTTCCCGACGCCGGGCTGGACGTGGTCTCGACGCGGCGGTACGATCAGCGACTCACCGTCACGCCGCCGTACTCGGAGGCCGCACTCACCGCGGCACAGCGCAAGGCGACCGGCGCGGGGCTGGCCGACCGGGCCGACGTGCTGGCCGCGTCGGTCCCCGACGACGAGTTCGACCGGCTCCGGGAAGCCTGGCGGTCGATGGGCCGGGACGTGATCGATCAGATGGGTGCCGGCGAGTACGAGCGAACCGAGACGGTCCCCTTCTTCGTCACCGTCGGTCGGACCGGGGAGTGACGCGGTCGGCGATCCGGAGCAAGACCACGTCGAGCAGTCCCGCCGCGACGCCGACGACGGCTCCCACGATGGCGGCGATCGGCGTCCCGACGGCCGCCAGCAGGACGACCGTCTGTAGCCCGAACGAGCCGACGACTGCCGCCGGGACGCCGAGCCCGACGACGATCCCGACCAGGAAGACGACGCCAGCGAGAGCCCCGCAGCTCCCGGCCCACAGCGTCAGCCGAACCGCCGAGTCACTGGACGGGTCGACGTGGGCCAGCACCCAGTGGGTCGTCACGCCGACGACCAGCCAGAGGGCGAGAAACGCCACGACGCCGACCGCCGTGTTCAGCGAGGGCAACACGTCCGAGAGCCCGCCGCTGGCGTAGGCGGGGACCAGTACGGCGAGGACGAACCCCACCGTGTTCGTGGTCGCGAGCGTCCACGCGGTGAGCGTCGTCGTCGGTCGTCCGACCGTCTCGCGCGTGGTCCGGGACGCGGCCGCGGTCTCAGCCATGGGCCAGCACCTCCGCCAGGACGACGAGTCCGAGCAGTGTCGCCGTCGTCAGCCCGTACGCCCGCCGACTCCAGGCGGCGAGTGGCGTCGAGCGGTCGGTCCGGGTGACGGCCAGCGTTCTGACGGCCGAGCCGAGGACGAACAGCGCGACGATCACGAGCTTCGCGAGCAGCGTCTGCCCCCAGCGAGTGCCGGGGTCGGGCGCACCGAGCGCGCCGAGGTTGCCGATCCCCGTGAGGACCAGTCCGCCCAGCGCGGCCCAGAAGAGCCACTCGTAGCGTCTCGCCAGCACGTGGAGGTCGTCGACGCGCCGCCGGGCCGCGGCCCAGAGCCCGGCCGCGCCGCCGACCAGCAGCGCCATCGCGAGGACGTGGACGGTTCGGATCGCGAGGTGGAGGGACTGACTCATCGTCGGCGATTCACGGCCCGGCGCAAAATAGCTACGGCGTCGAGGTCACTCGCAGCCAGCGCGCGTCCGGCTACGGTCGCAAGCACGCGTCCGTGGCTCCAGTTCCGGTCTCAGACCACGTCGCCCCGGACCGTCGTTCCGCTCTGTCGCTCCCGGTACTCTCGGACGGCGTCGGCGGCCTCGCCGGCTTCCGTCGCGTCCATACCCAGCGTTTCGAGTGCGCCAGACAGCGTGGGAAACGCGAGTTCGCTCTCCCGGAGCTTGCGGACGGCCGAGTCGCTGCGCTGGCCCTCGGCCCACAGACAGACTCCGCGGGGATCCAGCAGTTGTTCGTAGTTTCCGCGTGCGCGGGCTCCCTTCAGGCGCTGGGTGACGTTGTCCTCGAAGGAGGCGTTGCACACTTCGAGGTGGATCGGTTCGGACTCTTCTAACAGGTGCGCGGCCAGACACTGCTCGGGGGCGGCGTGGCCCGAGGCGTTCGCACGGACGTACTCGGGGTACTCGTCGGCCCACGCCGCCCGGACGGTCTTGCCGACGCCCTCGACGCCCAGTCGCTCGCGAAACTCCGGCTCTCGGTCTGCGTCGTCGCGCAGCAGGATGTCTTTCGTCAGATACACGTCGAGTCGGTCGATCGGATCGAGTCCGAGTGCCACGTCGCCGTACACCCAGACCTCCCGTACCGGTACCGGCATGGTCTGCTCGGCGACGGCGTCGACGATTTCGACGGCTCGATCGATCGCCGCCTCGCGCGCGAGTTCGCTCATCGCCCGACCCTACCGGTCACAGGAAAATATGTCTGCCGTCGTGGCCCCACTCTTTATGTGTTCCGTGGCGAAACTGCCGACAATGCGACTTCGGCGACGCTTCCTCGTCGCGTTCCTGGTGTTGACGGTGGTGCTCTCGGTGCTCTCGCTGGCCGGCTTCACGCTGTATCGCGATGCGACGATCGCACAGGAGGAGGCCGCTCTCGAAGGAGTCAGCGAGACGATGGCCTCCCAGCTCGACGTACTGCTCACCGAGAAGGGCCAGACGGTCGGCCTGTGGACCGAGACGCCGGCGCTGGCCGACCACCACTCACAGCGACAGGCCGAGTCGGTCCGTTCGTTCGTCCTGTCGACCTCCTTTAGCGGCGCGTCCGTCATCGCCGCCAACGGGACGATGACGGCACTGTACTCCGAGGGAACCGCGCCGGCTCAGTCGCGCGCGCTCGTCGGCCAGCAGTTCGGCGATCGGGAGTACTTCCAGCGGGCGATGGCCGGCGAGACGTACGTCAGCCAACCGGTCTCCGCGGCGAGTGGCAACCGGATCGTCACGATCAGTGCCCCGATCCACTCCGGTGGGTCGATCGTCGGGACGTTCAACGCGGCGTTTCACGTTCGTCGGGGTGACTTCCTCGCGCCGATCCGCCAGGAGCAAAGCACCGCGGGCGGTGTCCTCGTCGCGGCCAACGGCACGACGCTGTACCAGCAGGGCCCCCAGCCAAGCGACGATGGGGCGGTCGCCGTCGCCAACGCGACCGTCGACCGGACCGGCTGGACGGTGTCGACGACACGGACCGAGAGCGCCGTTCGGTCGGAACTCCGGTCGATCACGCTGCTGGGCCTCGGGACGCTTGGGCTCGTCCTCGCGTCGCTGTCGGTGTTCGGGTGGTGGCTCTATCGCGAGTACGTCGCCAACTTCGAGCGTCTCCAGGGCGGGCTGAACGCGCTGGTGGCCGGCGAGTACGGCACGACGGTCTCCCTGTCGGGGCCGACCGAGTGGACCAACGTCGCCGAACACTTCAACGAGCTCAGCGAGACGCTGGCTCGCCGCCGCGTCGAGGTGACCGTCCTCAACCGCGTGCTCCGACACAACCTCCGGAACGCGATGACGGTCGTCTCCGGGACGGCCGCTCGTATCGAAGAGTCCGCACAAGAGGAGCGCCTGATCGAGGACGCGAGCCTCATCAAACGCCGCGGCGAGTCGCTGCTGAAGCTCGCAGATCACGCACGGATCGTCGAGACGTCGCTCCGGACGGACCGCTCGGAGTCCCCGCCCAGACCGATCGGACCGCTGGTCGAGGAGACGGTCGCAGACCTCCGGGCCGAGTACCCCGACGCGACCGTCGCGACGGAGTGGTCGTCCGAGAGCGCCCTCGTCCCCGACGGCGACCTCGTCAGCGTCGTCGTCGACGAACTGATCCGCAACGCGATCATCCACGGCTGCGCGGAGCCGACGGTGTCGATCGACGTGACCACGACGCCCGAGACGGTCTCGATCACGGTCGACGACGACGGCCCCGGATTGCCCGACGTGGAGCGACGACTGCTCACCGAGTCGTTCGTCGAGACGCCGACGGAACACGGCTCCGGTCTGGGGCTGTGGGTCGTCAAGTGGGTCGTCGAGTGGCTCGACGGCTCGATCGACGTCGCCCTCGACGACGGGACGACCGTCACGATCACGCTCCCACAGGTCCACGAGGAGTGACGCGTGTGGCCACACCTCATTCGACGGTAAGCGTCTTGTCGGTCCCACTGGAACGGCCCGTATGACCGCCATTCGGGAGTCGTTTCTCGACCTGGCCGAGTGGGCCGCTGACACCTCTCCGCTGTACGAACGTCTCTGTCGGATCGTCGCCGACTCTCCCGAACTGCTCGCCGTCGCCGAGGCCGTCCCCGCAGACCGTGCCGTCGCGAACGTCTTTCTCGCCGCTGTCCACTGTGTCGTCCGTCGCGGTGTCGATCATCCGCTCGCGGACTACTACCCGAACGTGACCGACGAGCCGCGACCGCCCGACGCGGACCTCGAATCGACGCTGGTCGACTTCTGCGAGGTCTACGCGGCGGACCTGCGTCCACTTCTCACAGACCGTCGAACGCAGACGAACGAGGTGCGCCGCTCCGCAGTCCTCTATCCCGCGTTCGCACACGTCACAGCACGGACGGCCGATCCGATCGCGCTCGTCGAGATCGGCCCGAGCGCGGGGCTGAACCTCTCGTGGGATCAGTACGGCTACGAGTTCCGTGAGACGGCGTCCGACGGCGACGTTCGCCGGGTCGCCCCCTCTGACGCGGCCGTGACGATTCGGTCGTCCGTGGACAACGGGTCGCCGCCACTGCCTACGACACCGCCCGCCGTCCACTCTCGCGTTGGCATCGACCTGAATCCGCTGGACGTGACCGACGACGCAGACGTCGAGTGGCTCGGGGCACTGACCTGGCCCGAACACGACCAGCGCCGGGCGGTCCTCGCCGACGCCGTCACGGTCGCTCGACGGGATCCGCCACGGCTGGTCGAGGGGAACGTGCTCGACGAACTCCCCGGGATTCTCGATGGAATCCCGGCGGACGTGCCAGTCGTCGTCTACAGCACGCTCGTTCTGTATCAGGTGCCAGACGACCTCAGAGCGGCGCTCCGGGACCTCATCGCCACGCGCGCCCAGGAGCGCCCGATTCACTGGCTCACTGGCAGCGGTGCCTTCGACGAGCCCGGTGACGGGCTCGATCTCCACTGGCACCGCTCGGTCGAGGGAACGTTCAGGTCGGACCGGCTGGCACGGTTTCACCCTCACGGGGCGTGGATCGAGTGGTACGCCGACGAGCCGTGAACGGGGGACAACGCCCTCGTCGTGGGGTCCAGCCGGGTTTTTGAGCGTGGCGGCCCTCGTCGGGCTATGGAGTTTCGCACCTTCGGGGAGGCGTCTGCCCCAGACTGTCTGTTCGTCCTCGGGTGGGGGAACCGCCCCGAACACGAACCGGTCCGCTGGCTGATCGATCGAATCGCCGCCGACGGCTGGCGAGTCCACACCGCGACCCTGCCGCCACACGTCACCGACGTGTCCGAGCAGTGGGTCCGACCGGTCGAGTCCTACGCCGCGGATCTCGACGAGCCGGCCGTACTGGCCCACAGTGCCGGCGGCCTCACCGTCGCCCACGCCGACCTCAACGCGGCGACGACGACGTACCTCAGTCCGTGGTGGGGCGACCCGCCGTCCCGACAGGGACCGATCGTCGGTCTCTTCGCCGCGATTCCCGGCAACGCCAAGCTCCTCCCCAGCGGGGTCAGCGACCGATCGCTCATCGGCGAGCACGCGACCGACGAGCAGTTGGCCGACGGTCCGGATCGCGTCTCGCCGGCCTTCCTCCGGGCGACGAAGCGAGCCCACGGAACGCTCCCCGAGATCGACGACGAGGCGGTGGTCTTCTGCTCGCTGACCGATCGCGTGGTCTCGACACGCGCGATCGGTGAGCGGATGCCCGCGGCCCGGACGGTGCTGTACGACGGCGGCCACGAACTGTTCTCGTCGCGCTCTCGCGACGAGCACGTGCCGACGCTGCTGTCGGCGCTCGATCGGGGTGCCGACGCGGTCGTCTGAGAACGAAACCCTGACCCTCCCACGTCCGCTACGGGCAGGCGATGGAGTGTGACAAGTGTGGCGCGCCGGCGGTGATGCACGCGGCCTACTCGGGGCTGCACATGTGCGAAGAGCACTTTTGCCGGACCGTCGAGAAGCGCGTGCGTCGCCGCATCCGCGAGGACGGACTGGTGCCTCGCGATGCCACGCCGGAGGACCCGGAGACGTGGGTGATCGGGCTCTCGGGAGGCAAAGACAGCGTCGTCCTCACCCAGATCGTACAGGACGTGTTCGCCGAGGACCCTCGGATCGAACTCGTCGCGCTGTCGATCCACGAGGGGATCGAGGGGTACCGCGACGAGAGCCTCGACGCCTCCGTGGCGCTGACCGACGAGCTCGGGATCCGGCACGAGGTCGTCAGCTACGACGAGGAGTTCGACGTTCGCATGGACGAGGTTGTCGAGGACGACCCCGAGGGGATGGCCGCCTGTGCCTACTGTGGCGTCTTTCGACGTGACTTGCTCTCGAAGTACGCCGACGAACTCGACGCCGACAAGCTGCTGACGGGTCACAACCTCGACGACGAGGCCGAGACTGCGCTGATGAACTTCCTCGAAGGCGACGTGACCCAGATCGCCCAGCACTTCGACTCGTCGCTGGGGCCGTTCGACGCCGACGGCGACGGACCCGCCGACCGGGAGCGTCCCGAGACCGACCAGCACATCCCGCGGGCCAAGCCACTCCGTGACATCCCCGAAAAGGAGGTCGCTCTGTACGCTCGCTTCGAGGAGCTACCGGCCCACATCACCGAGTGCCCCCACGCCGAGGAGGCCTATCGCGGCGAAATCCAGGACCTCATGCTCGGCCTCGAAGAGAACCACCCCGGCACGCGCCACTCGATCATGGCCGGCTACGAGAAGCTCGCCGCACTGGCCGCCGAGGCCTACCGCAGCGAGGACGACCGCGACGCCGACTTCGGCGAGTGCGAGCGGTGCGGGGCTCCGACGGGTCGAGACCGCTGTCGCAAGTGCAATCTGCTCGACGCACTCGAAGCTGTCTGATCGCTCTCTCGAAGAGCCGACACTGGCTTCTTTGTCGTTCGAGTCTCTACCCTGTACGAAATGGGCGGTCCACGACTCTCTGGGCTCGGTGATCGAAGCGTCTCGCCGGTCGTCGGTGTCGTCCTGCTGGTCGCGATCGTCGTCCTGCTTGTCGCGGCGGCGGGGACGTTCGTGTTCGGTCTGGCCGACCAACAGACTCCCGCGCCGACGGCGAAACTCTCGCTCGAACCGATCGCGGACAGCGAACAGTACGCCCTCGTTCACCACTCGGGCGACCGGATCGACGGCACCCGTGTCACCGTCCGTGGCGTCGACGACCCCGACACACTGGCCGGCGAGGAGTTGGTCGCTGGGACCGAGGTTCCGCTGTTGCCCAGACGAGAGACGATCCGTCTCGTCTGGCAGGACGGCTCGGACGACCCCTCGTCGTACATCCTCGCCGAGTTCGACCTCGATCCTGGAGCCGTCGTCGAAGGGCTGGGCGACGGCACGGTCTTTACCGGCAGTACTGCCGGCGTCCGTGCCGTCGAGGGTGACGGCGGCAGTGTGAGGACGATTCCGAACACGGACACCGTCGAAGCGATCGGCGCGATCGGGCCCGACGTGTCCGGTGACGGTACCGAAGACATCCCATACGTCGACGGCAGCGAGACGGTGGGAGTCGTCGACGCCGAGGGTGAAGTGACGGAACTCGCCTCCAGCAGCGACATCGGCGGCTCCATCGAGACCAGCAAGACGCGGCTGGCCACGGGTCGCTGGGATGGACAGCCGCGGTCGGTCTTCTTCGTCGATCAGAACCACGACGAACTGTACCGGGTTGCACCCGGTAGCAATCCGCAGATCGTCGCCACTCCGCCAAACGGCGCGCAGGCCGTCACCGGGATCGGCGACATCGACGGCGACGGCAGCGACGAACTGGTCTTTGCAGACGCCAGTCAGCACTTGCGATACCTCGAATCAGACGGGAGTATCACGAAAATAGACGACGCCGGCTCCGGATCGAACAACGGCATCGGTGCCGGCTCACTGGCCGACCTCGACGGCGACGGCACGCCAGCAGTGGTACTGGTCGACGGGAGCAACGAAATCCTGATCAACCGCAAAGCGAGCGGTGGCGGGACCGAACGCCTCACTGGCGTGAGTGCGACGAAAGCGCCACTGACGACGGCAGATGTCGACGGCGACGGCGCGACGGAGATCGTCTACGTCGGGACGACCAACGGGAAGCTCAGATTCGTCGACGACCCGCTGGGAACTCCTTCGGTCGAGGTGCTCTCAGACGAGAACGGCAACGATGTCGACGGCTCAGACGAGACTGGGGCCACGTGACTCATACTGCCGGCTGTCACTTCGTGACGATCTTCGCCACCCCAGGGTGGCGAAATCGGTCACAGATGTACAGCCGGTAGTATCACTCCTCTGGCGATTCCGGCTCGTCTGGCGTGCCCAGTGCGACCGAGAACGCGTCGTGGTCGTCGAGGCCGTCGGCGAGTTCGTCCAGCCGTGTCCGCATCGTCGACAGCCGCTCTTTCAGCTCCGACACCGTCTCCGGCTCTCGTTCGTGTCCGCTGGCCGTGGCGGCGTACTCGCTGGCGACCGCGTAGTAGCGCCCGAGGAGCTGGTCGTACTCGACGCGGCGCTGGAGGCGCTCGACCGTCGCGCGAAGCGTCTCCGGCGAGATCGGTTTGGTGACACACTCGACGGCTCTGTCGGTGCCGTCGACCGACTCGTCGACGAGCGCCGCCAGCTCGAACGGGCGCTCGTCGCGCTGGGGGCGTGGAATCGCCTGTTCGATACCGTCTCTGGCGTCGACGAGGACGACCGACACCGCCTCGTCGAGGCTGTCTACGGCGGTCTCTGCGTCGATCGCCGTCCTGACGGGCCACTCCTCGCGCAGCACCGCCGTCACCCGCTGGCGACAGTCGTCGTCGTCGATACAGACCAGGACGACGTTGTCGGTCACCGAGATGTCGAACGTCGCATTGCTCATCGTCTCCCCCGCGTCGTTCGAGCACGGCGTACGCGCTGCACGATCAGTTGCCTCCGGTGGTGCCCGCGTCCGAGCCGACCTCGATCGCGGCGTCGAACAGCGTCGAGTACAGCGTCATCGTCTCTTCGTCGTGGACCGTCCGGTCGATGTAGTAGTAGCCGGTCGCACCGCCGGCTCTGACGCGCGAGCCGAGCACGTGCAGGAAATCGAAGGCAGTTTCGCGCCCCATACACTCCTGGAGGTCGGTGATCGAGTCGAAACAGACCGCGGTGTCGGTCTCTCGGTGGATCTTCGTCGCGATCCGCTCGCCGAGCTCCCGGATGGGCTCGGAGCTGTCGAGATACTCGACGGTCGTGTCGTCGGCCGTCGGTACCTGCTGGACCGCGGCCGAGCGGGTCACGCCGTCGAGCCCCAGCATCGACAGCGACGGTGCCGGCCCGAGCAGCTCTCGCCAGCGCGACGCCTTCTCCTCTGGCCCCTCACTGATCGTCACCCCGACGACGTGCTCCGGTGGCTCGTCGGCCGTCAGGACGTCACAGCAGAGTCGGTCTGCGGTGTCCCCGACGCCCGGCGCGACCAGCAACACGTTCGTCGCGTCCGCGACGGCCGGTCCGAGATCGAAGCTCTCGGTCACAGCACCGCCCTCCTCACTACGATCACGGTGTGGGTTCTGTTGTTCACTACCGTACTGATGGCTCTACACCGACAAATATCTTCACTCGTCTTAGATCCCCAATACGACCCGCGTTCC
Organism: Halomicrobium sp. IBSBa; assembly: GCF_017612575.1. Lineage (NCBI taxonomy): Archaea > Methanobacteriati > Methanobacteriota > Halobacteria > Halobacteriales > Haloarculaceae > Halomicrobium > Halomicrobium sp. IBSBa. The sequence goes on along the minus strand of NZ_JADPQC010000001.1, from coordinate 985,314 downwards.
CCTGGTCCTCATTCGACAGACCGCGCCGGTTCCCGAATTTACGAGAGATAATTAAACGAATAATTTATTACTATTCTTTAGATAAATATATTTCGCCATGGTCCCTGTCCACAAGTGGCTATGAGCCAAACACAGTCTGTCAAGGACACGCTCGCATCGCACCCGAAACTCATCGGCATGATGTTTACTGTGCTACTGCTGCTGACGCAAGCCGGCGCTGCCGCTGGCGCTGGCGGTGCTACGTTTGCTGGACCTTAATCGCATTACAGTGTAAATTCAGAACTCCAGTAGAGACTGTCTCCAGAAACTACCGGAAACAGTTGCATTTCGAGGAACTCTCCCAGATCGGACTCGTTGACCTCAAAAGAGTCAATTCTTCCTGAATTGAGGTAGTGTGTAGTCGAACTCGTGATGTATGGTCTGAAGATTGACCCCAGTGCATAATGTTTTGTTGGATACACATCAACAGAAACGTCAAACTTACCTGAACATAGACGTTCAATATCTACTGAATACGGTGCTCCTGATTCACTCTCGACCAGCGTCTCGTTGCCGTCGCCGACGACCATGTAGCGCTGAGCCAGTCGGTTCCGCTTCTTGAGCAGGCCGAGCATCGACAGCAGCGAGAACCCCTGATTGAGCAATCGAGCGACGGTCCGGCCGATCTCCGTCGCGGTCTTGTTCAGCACGTCGGTCAGGGTGACGATGCCGCCGATCGCACCGCCGTCGATGAGCGCGCGGCCCTGGCTGTAGGACTGGCAGGCGTTGAGCAGGAACGCGTTGACGCCGACCGACTCCAGCGTTTCGGCGTCGAGGTGGCCGTCGGTACACCGGATTCCGTCGGGGTCGACGTGACCGATGTAGTGAAAGAAGTCGGCGTCCGTCGTCAGCAGCGTCGCCAGTTCGTCGGTCGTGACCTGCTCGCGCGTGGTGATGTCGAACTCGATCCACTCGCGGGTCCCGTAGATGTCGCCGACGACGTTCTCGTCGCTCATCTGGGGGTCGTTGCAGACGACGAGGATGCGAGTCCGCTCGCCGGAGCTGGCGTCGAACTCCAGTCGTCGGTCGTACTCCTCGACGCTCATCTTGCTCGCGCCCAGCGGGATGCCGTCGCCGACGTAGGTCTGTTCGATGCTGTCCGCTGGCTCGGGCGTGAACACCGTCTGGTCGAGTCCGCGCGTCGCCGTCTCGCTTCGGGTCGCCGTCGATCTAACGAACGCTTCGCCGCCACGGTCCGACGTATCGAAGAAGGAGGTCACCTTCGGCGAGAGATCCGCCTCCGTGCCGTCTGTGATCGTAGGATCGTCGGGACAGCGAACGATCGCGAGCTCGTCGGCGAGGAAGGGCAACACCGGGAGTGCCGAGGACTCCGGAACCACGTCGGCGGTCAGCTTCCACGTCGGGACGGCCTCCGCGATCGCCTCGTAGGGCACCTGTAGGTACTGGCGGACCTGTTCGGCGAGTGGCTGGTCGTACAGCGCCGGGAAGTCCAGGTCGACGGCCGCTTCGACGCGATCCCGCTCGTACAGCGGCACGTCGTACATCCCCTCCGTCCGGGTGACGCAGTCGAGCAGGAACACCTGCTTGAGCACGCGAGCGACGGTCGTCTCGAAGCCCTCACCGCCGTCCAGAGGCCGAGACCAGCCGGCGGCGTGGAGCGTCGGCCGTGATCCGATCTCGACGGTCGCACCGAGATAGTAGGCCAGGGACGTGACCGGCAAGAGTGCATCCAGTCGCGGCGGAACCTCGATGGTCACTCCCGTCTCCGGCGCGGACAGCGCCGTCGGGACCGACAGCTCCGAGCCGCGTTCGATCAGCGGCGGGTGTCCGCGGAGTGTCGGGAACGACCGCTCACAGCTCGTCGTCTTCAGTGCCGAACCCAGCTGTGACAGCGCGGTCGCCAGCGCTTCGGGGTCGTCGGTCGTCGTGATCGTCGCCGCCGGCTGCTCGTGGAGCGACCGAACGCCAACCCGGAGTTCGCTGGCACCCGGAAACGAGAGCCGCACCTGATCGGTTCCGGGTTCGAAGACGACCTCTCCCTCGACGTAGAGGTACAGCTTCATCTTGGCCGAAGAGAGTTCGACGTAGTACTCGCCGGGTCCGACGGCGGTCCGCTCGCTGCTGGTACATTCGGCGACGATCGAGAGCTCGTCGTCACGAACGAGCGCGTCGACCTGGTAGGGCGTCTCCAGCGTTGTGGCCGTAATCACGGCGGCCGTATCGACGGGCGGCGCGAACGTCGACGGGTCGATCGAGGTCGGCGTCACTGGCCGTTGCGTGAGCAGCGTAAACTGCGCCCCCTCGATCGGATCGGCGAGTCGCAACCCGTAGGGTGCTTCGACCGCTGTCATCGACGGCGTCGTATCGGTAATCATAGGATTCGGGACGGTGGTCGGCGGACGACCGGTGTTCTACACGTCACGAACGGCCTGCAGGACAAAAGTACTATTTACTACTCGCTGATATCTGTCGTTCGACTGTCGCCGGCACTCGTGTGTCATCACCTGTCTCTGGACGGTGTCGCGGTCAAAAAAGTTAGTCGACAGTCCGAGCCGGGTACCGCGTCGCCGGGTCAGATGACGTCGATTCCGTTGTTCTTCTCTTTGGTGTCTCGGCCGCCGTCGGTGTGTCCGTAGCTCTGGCCGCCCTGATCGTCGAACTCCTCGACGTTCTGGCTGGCGTCGAAGCTGGTGTCGTCACCGACTTCCTGGATCGCTTCGCGGGACTTGTCGGCCTGCTTCTGGGTGGACGGGCCGAGCACCTGCGCCGACTGGACGCCGGTCATGATCGCCATCACGCGAACCTTGCCCTTGTACTCCTCCTGGATGCGCGCGCCCCAGATGACGTTGGCGCTGGCTTCGAGCCGTTCGGTGATGTTCTGTGCGATCCCTTCGGCCTCCTTCAGCGTGAGGTCGGGGCCGCCAGTGATGTGGACCAGTCCGCCGCTCGCGCCGCGGTAGTCGACGTCCAGCAGCGGGTGGTTCATCGCGTCTTTGACGACCTCTTCGGTCTTGTTCTTGTCCTGGGTCTCGCCGACCAGCATGACCGCGACGCCGCCCTGGTTCATGATCGAGGTCATGTCGGCGTAGTCGAGGTTGATCAGCGACGGCTGCGTGATGGTCTCGCTGATCCCCTTGACCGTCTCGGCGATGATCTGGTCCATCACCGAGAACGCCTTGCCGATTGGGAGGTTCGGGACGTAATCGAGCAGGCGGTTGTTGTCCAGCACGATGATCGAGTCGGCCTCGTTGCGCAGTCGTTCGAGGCCTTCTTCGGCCTTGACCGTGCGGGCGCGCTCGACGTTGAACGGCGTCGACACCATGCCGACGACGATCGCGCCCTGTTCTTTGGCGATCTTGGAGACGACCGGTGCTGCACCGGTACCCGTCCCGCCACCCATGCCGGCGGTGACGAACACCAGGTCGGCATCTCCCAGCACTTCCTTGATCGTGCCCTGGGCCATCTCGGTCGCGCGTTCGCCCATCGACGGATCGCCGCCCGCACCGAGTCCGTTGGTCAGCGACTTGCCGACGAGGATCTTCGTGTCGGCCTCGATCATCTTGAGGTGCTGCTTGTCGGTGTTGATCGCCACCGTGTCAGCACCCTCGACGCCGATGTTGTACAGACGGTTGACCGTGTTGTTACCGGCTCCGCCACAGCCGACGATGACGATCCGGGGGTCACCGAAACCGTCCACGTCCGCGTCGGACAGTTGCTGCTGTTCCGCTTCGTCGCGCTCGAGGGCTTCCTTGACGATGTCCTGCATCGTTAGGCCCTCACGTAGGTGCGACGCTCGCGTTTCTCGGATGGTCGCTCTTTCCCGCCCTCCTGCTCGGCGAGCATCTCGCGCACAGCGGACCTGATGGCCTCGCTGCGGTTGGGGTACTCCCCGGTTTCGACCATTCGTTCGACCTCTTCGATCTGCTGCTTCGGAATCCGTAGTGTCACACGCTCCATAGTTATCTCGTTCCCCGGTAAGACGGCAGGCGTTTACACGCCGACCGCACGTTTTACACCGCGCAATCGCCGGACGACGGCGGGACATCCACCGTGTGGCGCGCCGTGTAAGACGACCGTCTTACGCAGAACATACCACAGAGTGTAGTATAATAAAGGTTGTGGCGGGTGTATGACAACCACGCGTTTACGACAATAAGGTGGCTGTACCACCAGTTTTCGACACTTTAGCTGTTGTCGAGCACGTCCGCTGCTGGGGTTCGACGCCCACAACTCGGGCAGAAACCCCAGTCCGACCGGAGCTCGTCACCGCAGTCACAGAACACGCGGTGGGCCGCCTTCTCACCACAGTTCGGGCAGTAAACGTGGTCGCTCGTGACGTTTTCGCCACACTGGCCACACGTCTTACGTCCGCCCGCGGGTGCGCCGTCGTCCTCACGACCGGGTGTCTTACGATCGGTGCTGGCGTGTGACGACTCGCGCCGACCGTCGTGTGACACCTCCGACTGATCGTCCGACACCGCCTCTCGGCTGGCGTTTTCGCCCTCCAGCGTGATGTTTACGTTCACGTCCTGGGGACGCTGTGGCTGGAGTCGGCCGCTCAGGCGCTTCTCGATGATCGCGTCCACGCGGTCGACGATCAGATCGTCGATGCTGTCGTCGGCGTCGTCGGACCCGTCGACGGCCCCCGGCGATTCGTCTGGCGCTTCCAGATACTCCCGGAGCGCTTCGCGCATGACCTCGCTCTTGGAGGCGTCGAACTCCTCGAGCTGATCGATGAGGTCGTCGTCGGCGCGAAACGTGATCTTACTCATTCGACTCGTCATACACATTATCGCCGGGGTATTTTAATCTTCCCGCGGCGTCTGACGCCCGTCTGCCACCGTTTTGGGTCTTCCTTCGGTCCGCCCCACCACGCGGGCGTCGCCGGCAGTGTCTGACGGACCGGTGTGGCTGTGAGACCCTCCCGCCCTCGTACAGAATGATAACCGTTAAGTCTGCCACCGGCGCTACGTTCGAGTGCAACCGCCCTTAGCTCAGACTGGTAGAGCAGTCGACTGTAGATCGACTTGCCCCCCGTTCAAATCGGGGAGGGCGGATTTTTCCTGCGAACGACAGTGAGCAGTGACAGCTGATTTGGTTTCTTCGTACCTGCCCGACTCGGCGCTGGTCGTCTCACCGCCGACGGCTCCGCGCTCGGCGGCGTGCATCCCCGATATCAATTTATTTGTAGGTGTCTTGCGGCTTGGTTGATATGGCGACGATCAAATCATTCGTCGAATCGTTCGGCGTACTGCGCCGGAACCCGATCGTGTTTGCGATCGGGGCGCTGTACGCGGTGATCGTACTCCCCCAGACTGCTCTCTCGACGTTCGGAATCCCGTTCGTTCCGGCGCTCTTTCAGTTGGTGACGTTCTTCATCACGCCCTTCGTCATTGCTGGCCTGCTGGCGATGACCTACGAGGGGCGGGTCAGAGACACGTCCTTCGAGACGTTCAAGACGGTCGGGAAAGACCGGTACGTGCCCGTATTGGTCGGGAACCTGATCCAGGCTGTGTTCACGATCGCCTACGGGTTCATCGCTGGCATCGTCGCGCTGTTCGTCATCGGCTTCGGTGCGATGGCCATGACGAACGGCAGCGCTGGCGCGACGAGTGACTCGATGCTGGGCGGGATCGGCATCGTCTCGATCCTCCTGGTGGCCGTTCTCGTGCTCGTGTTCCTGCTGGTGATGTTCTTCATCCAGTTCTACGCCACTGCGGTCGTGGTCGACGACGTCGGCGTCGTCGACGGCTTCCGCAACAGTATCAGCGTCGTCATCGACAACCTCGTTCAGTCGCTCGGCTTCAGCGTCATCAACCTCGTGATCGGTCTGCTGGTGTCCGTGCCGACGATCGCGCTGTTCTTGTTGCCACTGCTGGGTGGCGGACTCGATAGTGGAGCGGCGGCCGGTGGGGCCATGGGACCGACCAGTTTGACCGGCACGGCACTGGCGTCCCGAGTCGGCATCATCCTCTACTCGTTCGTCGTTGCGGTCGTCCTGACGCCGTTCCGATCCGCGTTCTCCGTCGCGTTCTACGACAACCACACCGAGGGGTAAGCCCGAGCGCCTTCCTCGGCCCTCTCTGGCGCGTTCGACGGTCGTGACAGCCACAGCTTACCCACCAGCAGCGGTGCTCGCAGGCGCGTCGTAACTAACCGATCGCCACCCCTGGATCGGAGTGGATGATTACTGCACGGACCACGCACGGCGTCGGCCGGCGTCGATCTGGCTGGGAGGGCGAGGATGTCTGAGATCGTCGTCGCGGACGTCTCTATCGGGGAGCGCTCGATCGAGTACACCGTCGACTACTCGCGGGACCTGCGGCGCTTCTTCGACGCGTCGACGTTTTCGGTGTCGTACGACGTAGACGTGAGCGAGGTCCCGTACGGTATCGCGACGATTCCGGTCCTCGCGCAGGTCTGCCCGGTCGCGTGGGCGACCGACAGCACCGTCGTCGTGGAGGCCGTCGACCGGCAGTTCGTCGACAGCCTCGACGCGGTCCGAGACACGCTGTCGCGGATGTACCCCGCGTTCATCGACGGCGGGGCGCTCCGGGCCGAGCGGATCACGGAGCACCGTCACGAACCGGGTTCGTTCGACGGGACGGCACAGCTTTTCAGCGGCGGTGTCGACTCGCTCGCGACGTACGTCCGACATCGCGAGGCAGATCCGGCGCTGATCGCGATTCAGGGCTGGGTCGTCGGCGTCGACGAGGACGATCGCTGGGAGCGGGCCATGGGGCACGTGGACCGATTCGCGCAGCGAGAGGACTGTCCGACCCACGGCGTCACGGCGGACATCTCTGCTTTCCTCGATCACACGATGTTGAACGTCCACTACAAGTACCACACAGACGGCGGGTGGTACAGCGGCGTCGGCCACGGCATCGGGCTGCTCGGAGTGTGTGCGCCGCTGGCCTACAGTCAGGGGTACGGCGTCGTCCACATGGGCTCGACGCACTGGGACGGGTTCGAGCTGGAGTCGGTCACCTGGCCGGGCCGCGGGTCGCCGTGGGGATCGCATCCGGACATCGACGACAACGTCCGGTGGGCGGGCACGCGGGGCCACCACGACGCTTTCGAGATCACGCGCCAGGACAAGCTGGAGCTGCTGGCCGACTACGCCCGCGAAACGGGTTCTCCGTTCGTGATCCGGACCTGTACGTACGACGACGCGGGCGGGAACTGCAACCGCTGTGAGAAGTGCGTCCGGACGGCGACCGGGCTCTTGCTGGCCGGCGTCGATCCCAACGATTTCGGCTACCGGGTCGACGAGGAGTGGTACCACTACGCAATCGAGCGCTTCGAGACGAACGACTGGGCGCTGGACGAGCACGTCCGGTACTACTGGGAAGACATCCAGGACCACCTCCCGGCCGAGGAGTGGCCCGACGACGACGGGGCCAACGAGTTCCTCGCGTGGCTCGCGGACAACGACTTCGCGGACAACGTCGAGCGGTCGACCCAGCCCGCCTGGGTGAAGCTGCTTCGCGTGGGCGCGCGAAACGCGCCGTACGAGCTCTACGAGTACCTCTATCCGGTCTACGACCGACTACGGCCGAAACCGTACAACTGACCGCGCTCTGAGGTGGCAAACAGTATCATACGACCGGCTGACATCTGTGACCGATTTCGCCACCCCGAGTGGCGAAGCTCGTCACGAAGTGACAGCCGGCAGTATCAGCCTGTCGGCGAGGGACGGGGCGACGCCTCGGCGTCACACACCGACCCGCGTCGGATCGTCTCGACGGCGTCGAGCGGGAACGCGTCCCGGTCGGGAACCGCCTCGAACCCGAGGGCAAAGCCCAGCGGGAACAGTATCGCCGAGATCGCGCGCCGGAGGCCGCCGTCGACGCCGAGCCGCTGACAGACCAGCCCGGCGGCCGCGATCGTCGCGAGCAGCCACCCGCCCGCGAGCAGCGGCTGTGCGACCGCGAGCAGCGCGCCCAGGCCGAGCCAGGCCGTGGTAGCGATCTTGTCTCGGAAGTACCACAGCCACCGCCAGCGCAGCGCGGGTCGGCCCAGGGCTTTGTGACAGACTTGGCCGCCGGCCCGGTAGTACCCCTGTCGCCAGCGACGGAACTGATCGAGCGACGACTCCGGGACGGGATGGGTGCCGACGACCGTCGGCAGCCGGCACAGATCGTACCCCGCGAGCGTCAGCTGGAACCCCAGATCTACGTCCTCCCAGGCGGTCAGAAACGGGTGAAAGCCGCCGACTTCGGCAAGCGCCTCGCGGTCGTACAGCGCGACGCCGTGCAGGTAATCGACGCTGGTCGGGTCCTCCGTCTGGCGTTCGTTCAGGTGTCCGTCGACGCCCGCGACCGAGGGATCGCTCGCGAGTGTCTCTCGGGCCTCGGCGAGCCAGTCGCCCTGGGTCAGGACCACGTCGCCGTCGACGAACAGCACGGCGTCACCGCGGGCCCACTGCGTGCCGACGTAGCGGCCCGCGCCGGGGGTCGTCAGCGCGTCGTCGGGGATCCGGAGGACAGTGGCGTCGTAGTCGTCTGCGATCGCGACCGTCCCGTCCGTCGAGTTCGAGTCGACGACCAGCACCTCGAAGCTGGCGACGCCACGACACGCCTCGAACACGGCGTCGAGACAGTCGGCGATGCGCGCTGCCTCGTTGTAGGTGACGACGACGACCGACAGCTCCGGCTCGTCTCTCTCGACAGTGGCTGTCTCTGGGCTGGCCCCGTCGGCCGTCGCTCGTGTCTCGTACACGAGAGCGACGACGACCGATCGCACCTTCGTTATGTGACTCCTACGCCGCGGTGAGAAACGACCTCGTGCGCTCAGAGTCGCCGTTCGAGGAAGTCCGCGAGCGTGCGGAACGTGCGGATCTTCTGGTCCACGTCGGTCGATGCGTGGCCCTCCTCGCCGAGTTCGACGTACTCGTAGTCGCCGTCTTCGCCCGCCTCGTAGCCGAGTTCGTCGAGGCGATCACGGAACAGTCGGGCCTGCGAGATCGGGACGCGCCGGTCGTTGACGCCGTGGAGCACCAACAGCGGAGCGGCGAGGTTCTCGGCGTGAGTGATGGGACTGCGTTCGTCGTACAGCTCCGGGTTCTCCTCGGGCGAGCCCACGTTCTTCTCCAGCAGTTCGGTCCGGTAGTGGGGCATCGTGTTCTCGTAGAGATCTCGCAGATCGGTGACGCCGATCCAGGCGACTCCCGCGTCGTACAGCTCGGGGTACATCGTCAGCTGACAGTACGCCGAGTAGCCACCGTAAGAGCCACCGAAGACGGCGATCCGGTCGTCGTCGACCCACTCCTTCTCGGCGAGGATCGTCGTCCCCTTCGCGATGTCGGCCTGCTCGTTGCCGCCCCAGTCGTCGTAGATCGCCTGTGCGAACTCGCGGCCGCGGCCGGTCGAGCCCCGGTAGTTCACCTTGAGGACGCTGTACCCCTGCGAACAGAGGAACTGCGTGTAGAGGTCGAAGCCGCGAGTGTCCTGTCCCCGCGGACCGCCGTGGGGGTTCACGATCGCTGGCGACGGACGCTCGCCGCTGTCGTACAGCAGCGCCTCGATCTCGCGGGACGCTGGGTCGCTCTCGACGCCCTGGCCGGCGCGGTCGTCGAACTCGGCGACGCCCGCGGAGTCGAAGGTGAAGTAGTCGGCATCCACGAAGCGATCGGGGTCGAGGTCGCCGTAGTCGGCCGCGATCAGCTGCTCGGGCTCGTCGGTCGCGAGGTCGTAACACAGCAGTTCGGGTCGCCGATCCGGCGTCGTGTGCGAGCAGACGATCCGTTCCTCGTCGACGACGGCGCTGCCCGCACGTCCGAGCGACGCGACGCCCGTGGGCAGGTCGAGCGTCGTCGCCGCGCCGGTCCGGGCGTCGTAGACGACGACTTCTTTCGCACACTCGCGTGTCCGAACCGCGAGGAACCGATCGCCACCGGGCAGGAAGGACTCGGCGTCCTCGTCGAACTCGCCCCCGTACCAGGTCACCTCGTCGGTCGACAGATCGTAGACGCCACACCGGCCCAGATCCGCCGTGTTGTCCGTCACCAGCAGCCGGTCGCCGTCGGGACTCCAGTCGACCGGCGCGACCTCCGCGCCCGTCTCGCCGATCTCCAGGTTCCGCGGGTTCGATCCGTCGGCGTCGGCCACGTAGGTGTCCGTGTTCTCGAAGGTGTCCGTCTCGTTGGTCGCGTAGGCGATCCGCTCGCAGTCGGGCGACAGCACGCCCGCAGCGACGGCTCGGTCGTACGCCGTCAGCTGGGTGGTCGCTCCCGTCGCGCAGTCGTGACGGTACAGTTGCATCTGGCCGCTCGCCGTCGATCCGACCAGCAGGGTCTCGCCGTCTTCGCCGACGTCCTGCAGAATCGTCTGCCCGTCTAACTCGACGACTGGCTCGACCGAGCCGTCGCGATCGATCGCGTACACGTCGTTTTGCTCGTTGCCGTCGTCGTCGAGGTGGAAGAAGACGCGCTCGCCGTCGGCTCCCCACTCGACGTGCCAGCGGGCGTTCCGGGGCACTTCGCCGTCGCTCCACCGCGTTCGCTCGCCGGTCTCTACGTCGACGACGTGTAACTCGTTGCGCCCCGTCTCGTCGTAGTAGACGGCGACCTCGCTCCCGTCGGGGGAGACGGTCGCGTGGTGGAAGGTCGGCAGGCTCGCCAGCGCTTCGAGGAGGTCCTCGTCCATGGGCCGTCATGTTCCCGGACGAACAATGAATCTGTGGACAGTGGCACGCATCTCCGCGGTCGTGGCTGTGACGATGCGGGATCGTCGGCGTGGCGTTGTACTGTCGGCTGCAACTGGTTCGAGACATTCGCGACACAAGGTCGAAGAATTTTGCACAGGTGTACAGCCGGCGTGTTAGTCGGTCTCTACGGTCCCATTGTCCGATCCGTAGAAACCCCTTACTCGGGCCACGGTTGTCGTCGCCTCTCCCGACGGACCCGCGAGCAACGCGGAGACAGTCGGCCGCCGACCGTGTCTCTGTCGTGTACCGTCTGGCGACGAATCGAAACAACCCCGAGACGAGAGGCGGATAAAATGACGTGAACGATCATCTCTCTTTTTAGCGACGTGGCGTCAACCCTGGGGTGTGGTCGTCAATGGGAGTGTTCGATAAGGCACGAAACGTTTCCCACCTCGGGGACACTGACGGAGACTGCCCGTACCTGTGTATGCGATGCGAGGCGGCCTTCCAGGTCCAGTATCACTCCTGCCCGGCCTGCGGTGGGTACGACGTCCGCCGCGCCGAGTGGGTCTGACACGGAACGCTGTCGTTGCGTACCGGTGCGCGCTGGGACGGGGGAGACGCTCACCGGTACATCGCTACGTCCGTATGAGACGGAGTCCTGTCGCCGTTTTCCCGCTCGCTCGCCGTGGGACGGTCCGCCCTGTCACGGTCGGCGACCACCCTGTCCGACATTTTTCGATACACTTCCCAGCCGTGGTGCCGGAAGACGGTCGGCCTCGACAGCGCATCGGGCTTCCCGGCCGTCGGAGGTGACAGGCACAAGTAGCCAAGGCCCGTCGGGTCGGGTATGCGCCATCGCACACTCGGCACGACGGGCATCGACGTGACGGAAGTCGGACTGGGGACGTGGAACGTCGGCGGCGACTGGGGCGACGTTTCCGACGAGGACGGCCGGGAGGCGATCCGTGCCGCACTCGACGCGGGGATCGACTTCGTGGACACGGCCGACGTGTACGGCGACGGCCGCAGCGAGCGCCACATCGCACACGTCCTGGACGAGCGCGACGAGGACGTGACGGTCGCGACGAAAGCCGGTCGCCGGCTCGACCCCCACGTGGCCGAAGACTACGACTACGAGCACCTCTCGGCGTTCGTCGACCGCTCTCGGGAGTACCTCGATCAGGACACGCTCGATCTCCTCCAGCTTCACTGTCCGCCGACCGACGCCTTCTACCAGCCCGAGACGTTCGCGGCGCTGGATCGACTCAAAGACGAGGGCGCGCTCGATCACTACGGCGTCAGCGTCGAGACGGTCGAGGAGGCGCTGAAGGCCATCGAGTACCCCGGCGTCGAGACGGTCCAGATCATCTTCAACCCCTTCCGCCAGCGTCCGGCCGATCTGTTCTTCGAGGAGGCCAAGCGCCGCGACGTGGGCGTCATCGTCCGCGTACCGCTGGCGTCGGGACTGCTGACCGGTGGACTCTCCCGTGACGACACGTTCCCGGAGAACGACCACCGCAACTACAACCGCGAGGGCGAGGCCTTCGACCGCGGTGAGACCTTCGCCGGGCTCCCGTTCGAGCGTGGACTCGACGCCGTCGACGCGCTCCGCGAGCACGTTCCCGAGGAGCTCACCATGGCCCAGACCGCGCTGCGCTGGATCCTCGACTTCGAAGCGGTGTCGACGGTGATCCCCGGCTCGACCTCGCCCGAGCACATCCGACAGAACGCCGCCGCCAGCGAGGCCGCGCCGCTCTCCCATCAGACCCACGGCGCGATCCGTGACGTCTACGAGGAGTACGTCTTCGACGACGTTCACCACCGCTGGTAGCTCTCCCCTCTCGTGTCGGTTTACTGACCGTGTTTACGGGGAACTACGTGACTATCTGGCAGCCAAACGTCGCCGATCCGAAAACGAACCGCAGCTTTCGAGTATAGCGATTCATTTATCAAATCTGACTGTAAACGCGACCCGAACTATACGATATTTGGCAGGTGTCGGGCATGTAAGTAACAGAATTTTGAGTACTGTCTGACGGCCGTCTGCCAGTCGCACGCCCGTCGTCAGCTCTGTCGTCTCCGCCACCGTACAGTTCAAGTGTGCTTGCTGTAACTACACGCTCGTGGTCGTCTCGTTCGACTGTTTCGGCACGCTCGTAGACGCCGACCGACCCGACGAGCCGTGGGTGGCCGTGGCCGACGCGCTGGCCGCCCGCGACGTGACGGTCCCGTCCGACTGGGAAGCGGCCTACCGCAGCTCCCATCGAGAGTACGAACGGGGTGCGGAGGCCCCGCTGGACGAGCACGTCCGACTCGCGCTCGCCAGCCGCAGTGTCGATGTCGAGGCCGAGACTGCACACGACGCGACGCTGGCGGCGTTCGACTCGCCGGTGACCGTTCGGGACGGCGCTCGGGACGCGCTCGCGAGCGCGCGAGAGTACGGTCCTGTGGCGGTCTGCTCGAACTGCAGCGTCCCCGGCCTCGTCGAACGGACGCTCGACCGCGCCGACCTCGCCGTCGATTCTGTCGTGACCAGCGTCGGCTGTGGCTGGCGCAAGCCCCACCCGACGATCTTCGAGCGGACGGCGGCGGCGCTCGCGGTCCCGCTCGACGAACTCGTCCACGTCGGCGACGACGCCCGTACCGACGGCGGTGCGGACCGCGTCGGCGCGACTGCGCTCGTGCTCGACGACGTGGCGCTCTCGGCGGTGCCCGAGTGGCTCGCGGGCACCGTCGCCGACGGAGCGTCCGGGGAGGAGCCACCGTGATCGCGCCCCTCGCAGTCCTGATCGCGGCGGCGCTCGAACTGCTCGTGGCCGAGCCCCCGGCCCGCGCTCACCCGGTCGCCTGGCTGGGCCGTGTCGTCGCGCCGCTGGATCGCGAGTGGGGACGACCTCGACTCGTCGGTGCCGTCGGGGCGCTGGCGGTGCCGCTCACTGCCGCGGTCGCCGTGGCCGTCCTCGTGGTCGCGGCTGGACGAGTGTCGGCCTGGCTCGCGGCCGCCGTCGCCGGTGTCGCGCTGTTCGTCGCGACGAGCCTCCGGATGCTCCTGTCGGAAGCCCGCTCGACGATTGCGGCCACGCAGACGGATCTCGACGCCGCTCGCAGGTCACTGCGGGCGCTCGCGGGTCGCGACGCGGAGACGCTCTCGGCCGGGCAGGTCCGGAGCGCGGCCGTCGAGAGCGCGGCCGAGAACCTCGCCGACGGGCTGGTCGCGCCACTCGCCGCGTTCGTCGCGGGCGTCGTCGTGGGGCAGACGGCGACGCTCTCGCCGGTCCCGTCGCTCGCACTCGGCGCTGGCGGGGCGGCGTGGGTCAAGGCCGTCAACACGCTGGACTCGATGCTGGGCTATCGCTCGAAGCCGGTCGGGTGGGCTCCCGCGCGGCTCGACGACGCGGTGATGTGGCTCCCGGCCCGGATCGGCGCGCTCCTGCTCGCCGCGGCGGCACGCGACCCGGCGGCGCTCCTGTCGGCACGACCGTGGCTGGACGGGGTCCCCTCGCCCAACTCCGGCTGGCCGATGGGGGTACTCGCGGCTGTCCACGACGTTCGTCTCGAAAAGCCCGGCGTGTACGCACTCGACGGCGGCGAACAGCTACCTTCGAAGGAATTTTCACTGCGAGCGGTCCGAACCGTCGCCGTTGCGGGCGGACTCGCGTACGCACTCGCGGTCGCCACGACGGCCGCTGTGGGGGGACTGCCGTGATCGGTGCCGCGTTCCGTGGCGCACTCGGCTTCCTCACTCGACTCCCGGTCGGGCACGGTGCGGAGGCTTTCGACGCCTTTCGGGCGACGCCGGCAGCCTTTCCCCTCGCCGGCTACGTTGTCGGCCTCCTGCTCGCACCGGTCGTCGCGCTCCCCGTGCCCGCGCCGACGGTCGCCTTCTCGCTCGTCGTCGCCGTCGTGCTGGTCACCGGCGTCAATCACGCCGACGGGCTGGCCGACCTCGGCGACGCCGCGGTCGTCCACGGCGACGCCGAGCGACGGCGGGCGGTGATGACCGATACCACCGTCGGGGTCGGGGCGCTGCTGGCCCTCGGCGTCGACCTCGTGGGGATCGCACTCGCCGGTCTGGCCCTCGCCGCGCTGCCGATCGCCGGGGCCGTCGTCGTGGTCCTCGCCAGCGAGGTCGGCGCGAAGCTCGCGATGGCGACGCTGATCTGTCGGGGGACGCCGAGCCACGAGGGCTTTGGCTCCTCGTTTCTCAACGAGGCCGACGGACGGGACCTGTGGCTCCCCGTCGTCGTCGCGCTCCCTGCGGTGGCGCTCGGCTGGCTCGCTGGCGGCCCGCTCGCGACCGGCACGGCGCTCGTCGGTGCCGTCGTCGTCGCACTCGCCGTCGAGCGGTGGGCCGCCGTCACGCTGGGCGGCGTCGGCGGCGACGTGCTCGGCGCGACCAACGACCTGGCGCGACTGGCCGCGCTCCACCTGGGGGTGATCGCGTGGACGCTCTGGTGATGGCCGGCGGTCGCGGCACTCGCCTCGACACCGACGGCGAGAAACCGCTGTTCCCGCTCGCCGGCCGTCCGCTGATCGACTACGTGCTCGACGCGCTCGACGCGAGCGGCGTCGCCTCGGTCGTCGTCGCGACCTCGCCGTCGACGCCCGAGACGGCGGCCCACGTCTCCGTTCCGACCGTCGAGACGCCGGGCGAGGGGTACGTCGCCGACCTCGACGCGGCGCTGGCCGACGATCGGCTGGCTCGACCGACGCTCACCGTGGCGGCCGATCTCCCCCTGTTGACCGGCGCTGTTCTGGACCGGCTCCGTCGCGCCCACGAGTCGGGGTCGCTCACCGTCGCCGTTCCGGCCGCCCGCAAACACGAGCTCGGGATCAGCGTCGACACGACGTTCGACCACGACGGTCGGACCGTCGCACCGACCGGCGTCAACGTCGTCGGCGGTGATCCGTCCCGCACGCTCGTGGTCGACGAGCCCCGGCTGGCGGTCAACGTCAACCGTCCGTGCGACGCGGCCGTCGCCCGCGCGTGGCTGCGTTCCTGATCGGCACGCGCGAAAGAATTATCCGCGCTAGGGCCGGTATGGTCTGTATGCTTCCCGACGCCGTCGACGAGCTACGAGAGTCCGGTAGCGAGGACGGTGCCGTCGACGAGCAGGGCCGCGTGCCACACGGGAGCGCCGACGACCCCTGGGTGCTCGATTTCAGCGCGAACACCAATCCGCGCTCGCCCGACGGGGCCGCCCGCGTGTACGAGTCGTCGCTCGCGTCGGCCCGACGGTATCCGCCCGACGACTACTGTGCCTTTCGTGCCGCCGCCTCGGAGGTCGTCGACTGCGAGGCCCGCGAAGTCATTCCGACCGCGGGCGGGCTGGCGGCGATCCGGCTCACGCTCCAGACGAGCGTCGAACCGGGCGGCTCCGTCCTCGTCCCGGCACCGAGCTTCGGCGAGTACGCCCGCGAGGTCCGCCTGCAGGGAGCCACGCCCACCTTCGTCGATCACGACGCGATCCTCGACGCCGACCCGGCCGGTCACGACCTCGCTATCGTCTGCAACCCGAACAATCCGACGGGCGAGTGTTACGACGCCGAGCGACTGCGGGCCTTCGCCGAGCGCTGTCGCGACGCGGACACGACCCTGCTGGTCGACGAGGCGTTCCTGGGGTTCACCGACGAGCCCTCGCTGGCCGGCACGCCGGGCGTCGTCGTCGCCCGCGCGTTGACGAAGCTCTACGGGCTGCCGGGGCTGCGGGCCGGCTACGCCGTCGCCACCGGGCGACACCGCGACCGACTGGACACCGCCCGGATCGCGTGGTCGCTGAGCGGGCCGGCGGCCGCCGTCGGGACCCACTGCCTGCGTGACACGGAGTTCGTCGCGGCGACCCGAGAGCGAGTCAGCGCCGAGCGCGAGCGAATGCGGACACAGCTTGCCGGTCGGTTCCGGGTGTCCCCATCCGACGCGCCCTTCCTCTTGCTGGAACTCGACGGGCGCGACACGGTCGAGGAGCTGCTCGCGACGGTCCGAGAACACGACATGGCGATCAGGGACGCCCGCACGTTCCGCGGGCTGGACGCACACGTCCGGATCGCCGTGCGGATGCCCGACGAGAACCAGCAGTTGCTGGGCGTCCTCGATGTTTGAGGCCCAGATCCGGGACGGCGTCTGTCAGTGTCGCAGCGACGGCAGCCGCTGGCTGGGGACCGGTCCGACCGGGGGGTATCGACGCGCCGACGCCGCCTACAACGTCACCGTCCCGGAGGGGTTCGACCGCACGGACCTGTCGAGCTACGTCGCAAAACGCCGCCGACGCGCGGGGTTCGAGATCGACGGGCCCGGTCTGCTCACGGGCGTCGACGTGACCCACGCCCGCTGTGCCAGTGTGGGACCGGTCGCGGTCCTGGCGACGGTCGGGCTCTCGAACCCGGCCGCGCTGCCGCTCGACCCAGATTCTCACGAGGGCAACAGAGCAGAAGACACCGACGACGCGTGGCGTCCCGGCACGGTCAACCTCGTCGTCGGGACCGACCGGGCCCTCGACGACGGCACGCTGGCTGAACTGCTGGCGACCTGCGTCGAAGCCAAGGCCGCGACGCTGTCCCAGCTGGTCGGTGTTCCGGGGACGACGAGCGACGCTGTCCTCGTCGGAACCGCCACCGACGGCGACCCGGCCGACTTCGCCGGCAGTGCGACGACGGTCGGGTCGGCCGCGCGGGCCTGCGTACGCGACGCGGTCCGGGCCAGCTTCCGGGCGCGGTACGCCGACGACGAGCCGCCGGCCTCGGTCGCGGAGGCACGGTACGGTGTCACGACCGATCGTCAGGCCGATGTGTTCGCGCCTCGGAACTGCGAGCATGACTGAGGACACGGACGGCGGTCCGCGGGCCGAACCGATCACAGCCAGCGCACCCGACGAGTTCGGCCTCGTACAGGCCTGGTGGGGCGACGGAAAGGGAAAGACGACGGCCGCGCTGGGGATGGCGATGCGAGCGGCCGGCCACGGCTATCGCGTCCACCTGTTGCAGTTCATGAAAGGCGGGACCAGCAGCGTCGAGGACGTCCGGGGCGAGTACAACGCGATCGCGGCGCTGCCGGGCTTTTCCTACGAGAACGCCGGCCACTACGGCTGGCACGGCTTCCTCGACGGCAGCGACGACGACGAACACGGTGCTCGCGCGCGGGGCGCGCTGGCTCGCGCCGAGGAATTGATCGAGGCCGCCACCGTCGCCGATCTCTCGGCACCGCTCGCACTCGACGGCTCGCCCGAAGACGGGCTCCACATGCTCGTCCTCGACGAGATCCTCTACGCCGCCAACCGCGACCTGATCGCGCCTGCGAACGTGATCGAGTTGATCGAGGCAGCGCCCGACGGTCTCGAACTGGTGTTGACCGGCGGCCACGAGCGCCCGGCGTTCCTGACCGAGTACGCCGACCTCGTCACGAACGTCGCGAAGGAACGTCACCCGCTGGACGACGGCCAGGGCGCGCGCAAGGGCACCGAGTTCTGAGTTCGGGGGGTCGAGTGTCGCCGGCCGCCTCCGGTAATCTGGACCTATCGCCCGTCTTCGGTATCGTGGTCGACTGTCGATGAGTGGACTGTTTCGTACGGAAAGCTGTCGTTGCGTACCGGTGAGCGTCTACCAGTCCCGACGCTCACCGGGCCATCGCGACCACCGTCCGTGTCAGTTGCCACGATAGTCGCCGATTTCGGAGGAGTTAGCTCGGATTTCCGCCAATTCTGTCTCCATAACGAAGTGTATCACAGACTCTATCTATCGTAATGAGTGATAGCTCTCAGATCCGATCGCGGACCAGGCGGGCGACGATCGTCGTCCTGATCGCCGCCGTCGTCGCGACGAGCCCCATCGTCGCGGGCGTGACAGCACTCGGCGACGACGCGGGCGTCTCACAGCGAACAGACGACATCGCCGCCCAGCAGTCAGCGCCCAGTGGTTTCTCCGGCGAGACGAACCTCTCGGACGCCGACACGAAGTACGTCGGCACGGCCGAAAACGACACGGCGGGCTGGTCGGTCGCGTACGCGGGCGACGTGAACGGTGACGGGATCGACGATCTCGTCGTCGGCGCACCGGAGAACGACACCGGCGGGACCAACGCCGGAGCGGCCTACATCGTCTTCGGCCCGACCGATCCAGGCACGGTCTCGCTGGCCGACGCCGACGTGACGCTCACCGGCGCGGCGGCCTCCGACCGCGCCGGCTACGACGTGTCGTACGCGGGTGACGTGAACGACGACGGCTACGCAGACGTGATCGTGGGCGCACCGGGCAACGACAGCACTGCCAGCAACGCCGGGGCGGCCTACGTCGTCTACGGCGGCGACACGATGGCCGACCGGATGGACCTCGCCGACGCAGACGTGACGCTGACGGGCGAGTCGCCGGGCGACCGGGCCGGCTGGTCGGTCTCGAACGCCAGCGGACTCGACGGCCCTGACGGGGTCGCCGTCGGCGCACCTTTCGCCAACGACAGCACCGGAGCGGCCTACCTTGTCTCGGGCGAGCAGCTGTTTGGCACCGTCGACTTCGGGGCGGAGTCGACCGCTACGCTGACGGGCGAGTCGCCGGGCGACCAGGCCGGCTGGTCGATCTCGCACGCTGGCGACGTGAACGCCGACGGCACGGCCGACGTGATCGTCGGTGCGAACAACTACACGGCCGCCGACGGATCGACCGGTAGCGGCGCGGCCTACGTCGTCTACGGCGCGGTCGGCGGCGAGCGCGATCTCGGCGACGCCGACCTGCGACTCCGTGGCGTCGACGGGGCGGACCGCGCGGGCTGGTCGGTCGCGTACGCGGGCGACGTGAACAACGACAGCACTGCCGACGTGATCGTCGGCGCACCGTTTACCGATCCCAACGGAACGGTCGCGGCAGGGTCGGCGTACGTCGTCTACGGCGAGCGCGACCTGTCCGGCGACGTGTCGCTGGCCGACGCCGACGTGCGTCTGAACGGTGAAGGTGCTCGCGACCGGGCGGGCGTTGCGGTCTCATCGGCTGGCTCCGGTGACGTGACCTGTGACGGTGTCGACGACGTGCTCGTCGGCGCGCCACAGAACGACTCGAACGGGAACGCCTCCGGAGCGGCCTACGTCGTCGCCGGCAGCGAGTCGTTCTCGGGCAACGTCTCGCTGAGTGACGCCGACGCGATCTTCCGCGGCGAAGCGGCCGGCGATCGTGCGGGCCGCGCGGTCGCCGACGCTGGCGATCTCGACAACGACAGCTTCGACGACATCGCGGTCGGTGCGCCACGGAACGACAGTACCGCAGCCGACGCCGGAGCGGCGTACGTGGTGAACAGCGACTGTGAAGTGCTCGAAACGCCGACCGCGACGCCGACGGACACGCCGACCGATACGCCGACGGATACCCCGACTGACACCCTGACGGATACGCCAACCGACACGCCGACCGATACGCCGACGGATACCCCGACTGACACCCCGACGGATACGCCAACCGACACGCCAACCGACACCCTGACCGATACACCAACGGACACCCCGACCGATACGCCGACGGACACTCCGACGGATACCCCGACTGACACCCCGACGGATACCCCGACCGACACCCCGACGGATACGCCAACCGACACACCGACTGATACCCCGACCGACACGCCAACGGACACGCCGACGGATACCCCGACGGACACGCCAACGGACACTCCGACCGATACGCCAACCGACACGCCGACCGACACTCCGACGGACACGCCGACCGACACGCCACAGAATCTCGCGGCGATCAGCTTCGTGGCGTTCTGTGTCCCGGGCGAACAGGGACCGGGCAACGATCCGTGTCCCGAAGGCGAGCGCCTCCTGGTCAAATTCGAGGACCAGGGCGACGGGACGTTCGTGCCAGAGGGCGGCGATTCGATGGGCGTGACAGTGACTCCGACCGAGTACAAAAGCGAGACCGGACAGTCGGAAGTCGTGACGGTCGAGTGGAGCGCCGGACAGTCGATCTCGACGGTCGTCGTCAAATCTGCGACCGACGAGTGTCAGTTTGCCGGGGGCACTGCTGGCAGGGCGACCTCCTGTGGACCGCCGCCGGGTCAAAGTTCCCAGTCGGGACCCAGTGGTTCGGGGCCACTGCCGCCGATCTTCCTCGCCGGACTGGCAGCGACCTCGCTGGCGGCTGTCGGGCGGCGCGACTGACCGGCTGCGTTCGATCCACATCCACAACTGTTTAAAACAAGGCGAGACAGCCGATCGTACGATGGTCGAGGCCTTCGCGGTGGCGAGCGGCAAAGGTGGGACCGGCAAGACGACCAGCACGCTTGCGCTGGGGATGGCTCTGGCCGAGGAGTACGACGTGACGGTCGTCGACGCCGACACGGGGATGGCGAACATGCTGTTTCACGCGGGGCTTGCGGACGTGGAGACGACGCTTCACGACGTGCTCGCGGCCGACGCGCCGGTCGAAGCGGCGACCTACGAGCGATTCGGGATGACGGTCGTCCCCTGTGGAACGAGCCTGGACGACTTTCGCGACGCCGACCCGACCCGTCTGCGTGCCGTCGTGGCCGACCTCGCCGCGGAAACCGATATCCTGCTGTTGGACTCGGCCGCGGCCCTCGACAGTCGCTCGGCCGTGTTGCCGATCGTACTTGCCGATCGCGTCATCGTCGTCTTGCAGCCGACGATTCCGGCGCTGTCCGACGCGCTCAAAGTACAGGAGTACGCGACCTCCTACGGCACCGACGTGGCCGGACTCCTCTTCAACAAGGTCCACGACGACGACGCGATCGACGAGATCGCGGCCAAGACCGAGCAGTACTTCGACGGGCCGACGCTAGCGACGGTGCCGGCCAGCGAGGCGGCTCGTGAGGCTCGGCGGGCCGGTCGGCCACTGCTTGCTCACGCGCCGTCTTCGCCGCCGGCAACGTCGTTCAGGCGGGCGGCGACGCGGATCGACGTTCGCGATCGCGGCTCCGAGGCGGTCGCAGATCGGTTCCGGAGTGCCGTGATCCCCGACTCGCCATGAACGTCCCCGAGGGGAGGCTGGTCCACTCGCGGGTCGTCGCCGATCCGCGCGATCCGCTGGCGGCCGCGCTCGATCGGTCTCTGACGGGCTACGCCGTCTTCGAGCCCCAGGAGACGCTGTTGCTGGACGCTGGCGGCCACGGAATCATCACGTTTCGCGACGGCGTGCCCGAACAGGCCTACTACACCGGGACGGATCGTGGCGGCCCCAGTGCGCTGGCCGATCTGGGGATGCCGGGACCCTACCACGTCGAACTCGTCGCGCTCGACGACGCGGCACTGGCCCGGATCGGCGACCACGCTGAACTCGCAGTGCCACCCGGGATGCCCGCCGAACGTCTCGCGGGTGATCCCGCCCTCGCGGCCAGTACCAGGCGCGCTGCCCCGGCCGACCGAGAGACGGAAACGCCAACCGACGACGATCCCGACCGCTCTGAGGCCGGTGCAGTCGAGGCGTTTCTCGACGACGAAGCGAAGATCGACGCCATCAAACAACAGGCCAGAGCGGAAGCCAAGCAACGGGCCGAAGAGTGGGGCTTCGACTAGTCCATCCGGACCGGGATCCACCAGACGCGGCTCCGACCGCCGACCTTCTTGCTCGTCAGATCTGTACTCTCCTGGAGGTCGTGCAGTTTGTTCAGGGCGGTCCGTCGGGAACAGCCAAGCAACTCCGCGACCTCCGAGGCCGTCAACGGCTCGGCGTAGTCGTCGCGGTCTTTGAACACCTCGATCACGTCGGATTCTGTGTACTCGACTTCACGTCCGGGCGGTGACATGTATATCAGTTCGGTCGGCGAGTATATATACGATGTGCAGGATCGCTCCGACAGTGCTGTTACAGCCCCTGTAACACTTGGCGGCAGGTAACTATAGGTGTTCCAAGAACTGCTATCGATACGTGGTGGCGTCGCCACCTCGGACCGCCCCGTAGCCGAGCCCGTGGTTCGACCCGTCGTCTGTCGCCCGGCGGCGTCGAGCACCACCCCGCTGACGATTCGCGCTACTCCTCGACGCTACTCTCGGAGAGTACGTCTGCCAGCGGTCGTGCCCGGCCTTTCGTCGTCTCGAACTGCCGGCGTCCCCACTCGACGACAGTCTCGTCGTCCGATTCGAGCACCGCACGGACGTTGTTCGTCTCGTCGTAGGCGACGACGGCAGCGTGGTCCGAGCGGACCATCAGTCCGTCGGTCAACGGTTCCGGCGCGACCCACACGTCGACACACTCGTGTGTCTGCCCCCGTTCGAGTGCGGTCTCGAAGTCGGTCATCGATCGTTCCAACACGTTCTCGTCGATCACCATCTCGACGCTGAGCTCCGTCTCCAGCAGTCCCGAGACGGTCTCGTTGAACGTGTTGGCGACGATGGGCGTCGTCGTCTCGATGTGGTCGCCCTGGCTGTCTCTCAGCCACTCGACGATGCGGTCGACGGCCGCCAGGGGCTCTTGCTCGGTCGCCTCCGTGATCGTTCCGCGCTCGAACGCTTCGGCTGGGAGCGGCTCGTCGAACGGATCCAGATGCGTCGCCAGCGGCGCGAGCCTGTCGGCTCGCTCGACGGTCTCCCAAAGGGTTCGATATCGCTCGTGTACTCGTCGCCCCGTCAGCGTCGCTCGATACCGCCCGTCGATTTTCTCGGCCCACGTCCGCTCTCGAAAACCGGCGAGGATCCGCTGGACCGTGGTCCTCGTCGCCTCGACGCGATCACAGAGCTCCGTCGGGCGCAGCGGCTCCTCGCTGAGTGCGGCGAGTATCGTCGCCCGGTGACGCGATCCAGTCAGGAACTGGAGATCGCTCATCACCTCTCGGTCTGTCATCGGTACTCTCCCGGAGTTATCGTCTCGAAAACAAATACCTGACGCTCGCAGCGATCTGTCTTCGTCATCCTGCCGGCTGTACGTCTGTGAAGAATTTCGCGACCCCGTGGTCGCGAATATGTCGAAACAGCTACAGCCGGCAGTATCAGCTCTCGCGGCCCGCCACCGTCGGCACCCGTACCGTCGCCATCGTCCGTCCACGCTCGCTCGTCACGGTGAGGTCGACGGCGACGCCCAGGACGTGCGTCCGATCGGCCCGCTCCTGTACGACGACGCCGTCGATCGCGACACAGCGACCAAACGACCGTCCGTCGCCACTCGGACACGACGACGCCGCCCACCGCTGGGCGTCCGTCGCGTTGTAGCTCAGCGATCGCGCCGTGCCGGCGTCGAGGCGTGCCCGCTCGACGTGCTCGATGCGGGGTTCGAGCCGATCACGCACGGTCGTCGCCGCGTCGTCGCGGTCGGTCCACCCGTGCGCTGCGGGCACGTCTGCGCTTGCCGTCGCCAGCGCCCGCGTCAGCGTTCGAGTCGCGTCGGCCGTCGGATCGTCGTAGTCTCCGCCAGCGCGCACGTCGGCGTGATAGCCCAGCTGTAGATACGCCACCACGATCGGGATCAGCGCGACGGCGACGACGACTGCCGCGACGAGGACGAGTTGCCCACGCCGGGCGTCCGGGCATCTCGAAGACACAGTATCATTCACTCCCACTCGATAGAATATAAAGTATCGCCTCTCGGAGCGAGCGACCTGCCGTGACTCTACGCGAGGCCCTCTCGACAGTACGAGGCCGTCGTCCGTCCCGTCGCGAGGTTCTGGGGTTTAAGTCGCTCCGGCTTTTCACCTGCCGGCGTGTCCCCGAAACTCTCACTCGCAGGTAAACAACTCGACCTCCTCCAGGGCAGCGTCTTTATCCTCGTGGTCGGTGTCGCTATCGCCGGCTACGGCGCGTACGACTACCAGCAACAGGCTCAAACGCTGTCGGACACGACGACGATCGAGGCGACGATCACCGACACCGGCGTCGAGACGATACCCCAGCGGCGCGGCCGCACGGACTACGAGCCGACGGTCACCTTCGAGTACCAGTACGACGGCACGACCTACACCGGCAACGACATTCGCCCGTCGAGCATCGCGACGGACTACGACACCCGCTCGGCGGCCGAGGATGCTCTTGCGGAGTACGAGGTCGGCGAGACGGTGACGGCGTACGTCAACCCGGCTTCGCCGGGACAGGCATTCCTCGAAAACCAGCCGTCCGACGGACCCGTGCAGTTCGTCGTCGTCGGCGGCGTGACCGCGCTCGTCGGTGCCGCCTCCACGCTTCGATCTGGCGGTGACGCCGCCCAGGAGTGACCGCTCACCACCCTCGCTCCGCGTCGTTCCGGCCGACTCGTTGTGCGCCGACTACGAGTACCACACTCGAATCGTCAGTGGCCCCTCGACAGTCGTCACAGTGGCCTCGCCGGTGGTGACGCCCCCGGGGACGGGAAACCCGACGGCTCCGTGTGGTGTCTCGACCCTGAACATGATGTTGTCGGGCAGGATCGCATCGGTCCGATCCCGTAGCTCGCCTCGCTCGCGCTGGAAGGACCGCTCGTCGGCGAGGATCTCGGCCAACCGCGTCGCATCTCGGTGTTCCGGCGGTTCGTTCACCAGGATCGTCGCCGCGTCGTTCGCGTAGGCCGTCAACTGTGGCTCTCGGGTGTCGGGCGTGGGCACGCCGACGACGAACCCCAGCGCGACCGCGAGGATCACGACGACGCCGAGTGCGGCCTCCAGCAGCGAGACCGGTAGCTGCGCCCTATCCATCGGCAGTCACCGCCAGCGTCGCCTTGCGTGTCCGGAGCGCGTCGTACTCCACTTCGACGCTGCCGTCCGGTAGCGGTCCGCTCGCCGAGAACTGCAACGTCGTGGTTTCGAATCTGGAGAGGTCGATCTCGTAGGTGCCGGCGAGTCCGTCCTCGTCGTGGAGGACGACGCGATCGTTCGCTCGGACCGTGGTCACGCTCGTGCCGGCCGGCGGAACGAGCGTGAGGCGTGCGCTAGCGCCCCGCTGTGGCAGCGTCACGCGCCGTTGCCAGCCCAGCGACGGCTCGATCCGTTCTGTCGTTCGCTCCTCGACGACCACGAGGCGACGGATCGTCGTTCCCGTTCGCGGCGTGCCAGTCGTCACGAGCGAGTCGCCGTCAAGCTCGACCCTGACTGCCGTCTCGTCGGTGACCGGGAACGCCGTTCGCAGCTGGCGCTGGTCTACGTTCGACAGCCGCTCCTCGTCGAGCACGTTCGCGCGTTCCGTCAGCGGCGACTCGGGCGCGACGAGGCCGGCCGCCAGCGAGACGGCGACGCGTCGCTCACCGGGCTCGCGGTCGGCCGCTCCGATCGCGCCGTCGGCCAGTGCGAGGCCGATCCCCGTCACCATCGTCAGGACCAGCAGCGCAATCGCGAGGGCGGGTAACGCCGTCTGTGCGCGTTCGCTCGCCTCACGTGTGCGCCCGTTCACGGCCGTCCCTCCCGGAGCGTGACCACCAGATCGCCCTCGACCGTCCGGACGACGACCGTCGACTCGCTGCCACTCTCCCAGGAGCCGGTCACCCGTCTCACGCTCGGTGGCACGACCAGTCGACTACGGCCGCCGACGGCGGGGTCGGGGTGATCGAGGACGAGCGATCGACCGTCGGCCTCGATCGCGTAGCCGCTGCCTCGGATCGTCGCCGGCAACCTGACGCGCTCGCGGACGGTCACGTTCGCGACGTTCGGCGGGATCGCTTGCTCGACGCGCTCGGTCGCCGTTGCCAGCGTCCGATCGCCGATCGACGCCCCGGCGGCGTCGCGGGCTGCCGGGACTGCCCCGCCGAACAGCGCGGTAGTCATGCCGGCCAGAAAGAGCGCGACCAGTCCGATCGTGATCGTCTTCTCGACGACCGGCGTGACCGCGCGGTCGTTCACGCTCCCACCTCCAGTCGCATGTCGTGGACGACCAGATACGCCGTCCGCGACCCCTCGTACTCGATTACGACGCTGGGGACACCGTCGCCGTCGAGGTCCCGGACCGTCGCGTCCAGACCGCGGTCCCGTGCGAACCGCTCGAACGCGCCGGGGGTCGCCGTCTCGATCGCGACCCGGTACTCGCCGCTCCCGAGCGCCCGCCGGTCGTGTGTGACGTTGGTCCGGAGTGTCGTCGTCACGCCGCCCGTCCCGCCGACGCTGCCGGCACCGTTGAGCCGCTGTGCGCCGACGACGAGCACGTCAGGCCCGCTCGTGATCGGTGGCGTCGATCTGAGCCACGTGTTGTCGCCGCGGCCGCGGGTGATCGCACCGGCGACGGCCCCGACGCGGCGCTGCTCGCTCTCGAAGACCACGGCGTCCGTCTCGACAGTCGCCACGACGCCACTGGTGTCGAGGACGCGGAGCTCCCGGTCTTCGACGCCGAGGGTCCCGTCGGCGAAGCTGACCGTCGCCGAGCGGTGGCCCGTCGTCTCGACCGGCCGCAACGCGGTGTCGAGGTCGTCCGCGACGCGGGTCGCGTCCGCACTCGCCGTCTGGTCGTCGACGATCGTCCCGATCGTCGCGGTCAGCCCGCCCATCGCGATGGCCGTCAGTCCGAGCAGCAAGACCACGCCGACGACGTGAGACTGTGCGCGGTCGGTCATACCATCCCAGCCCCGGTGAAGACGACGTAGGCCACGGCGACGAGCGCGCCCGAGTGGAGGAGCGCCTCGTAGCGCCCGCGGCTCGCGGTGCCGGCGAACCACCCACAGCCAAGCATCGTCGCCTGCGTGACGACGTAGAACCGATAGCGGTCGCGGGGTGGATCGACGGCGGTCGGATCGATCGTGATGCCGGGGCCACTCGACACCGTCGAGAGCTGTGCGAACCCGTCCAGCACGTAGGCGTTGACCGCGACGACGATGCCGACCACGAGCAGTGCCGTCGTCCACCCCACCGCGACGTAGACGAGCAGCGACGAGCGAAGCGCCTTGCGCTCGTGGTAGAGCTTCCCGATCTCCGTCTGGAGGGTCTCGAACACGTCTTCGGCGTCGCTGCCGGCGTCGAGAGCGCCGACGACGAGGCCGATCGTCTGCTCTGCCATCGGCGTCCCGACCCGCTCGACGAACCGATCGAGTGCCGCGGCCCGGCCGTCGGTGGCGTCGTCGTCCGGACTGGCGGTCAGGCCGAGCGTGAACGCGAGCTGGTCCACGTCCGACTGGAGCGCGCCCAGGTCGACCTCCTCGGCCACCCGCTCGACGGCCTCGCTGAACGGCCGACCCAGACTGACGTGGCCCGACACGGCGTGGACGAAGTCCTGAATCTCGCGGTCTTTCGCGTCGTCGACTTTGGCGCGTCGAACTGCGACGGCCCCGACCGGGAGTCCGTACGCGACGTAGGCGAGCAGGGCGACGTTGACCGGCCGGTAGCCGAGTCCCACGAGGACGGCGACGACGACGGGCACCGTCGGGGCCAGCACGCGCGCAGCGCTCGCCGGGTTCCGACTCGCCGTCTCGACGATCGAGCGGAGCGACGCCGGAGCGGCGTAGGACGGTGCGCTGGCGCTGTGTGGCCGAATCGCCGAGACCAGCAGCGACGCCGACGCGCCCGCCGCGAGAACGAAGCCGGCACTGCCGTAGACGAGCACGCTCCGGACGGTCATCGGTCCCACGGGCGTGGCGACCTGCGCTGACAGTCCCGGCGAGAGTACGCCCATAATCGTCACGATCAACACCAGCAGCGCCGGCAAGACGAGCAACACGACGAACAGCTCGGCCAGGAGTTCGAGAAACCCGGTCGCGCGCTCGTGACGGCGCGACTGTTCGTGTGAGAGGAGCCGACCCTCCATCTGGAGGTACCCCTCCAGCGCGTCGGCGCTCTGGTTGGCGTGCTCGCGGAACTTCAGCAGGAACGGTGCCAGCAGGTCCCGCGAGGGCGTCTCGCTGGCGACGTGTTCTAGCCCCTCGTCGAGACTGCCGGTCAGCGCAGCCCGGTTGAGGATCCGCTGGAAGGCGACGGCGGTCTCGCCGTACGCGTCCTGGTCGGCGACGCGCCGGAGCATCGCCCGCTGATCGTGTTCCCCCGACGCGAGCACGCGGAGGTAGCGAACGGCACCGGGGAGGGTCGCCTCGATGTCGCTGCGCCGTGCCTCGCCCACCCACCGCAGGTACGTACTGCCGGCCCGGACGACGAGCAATCGCAGTACCCCACCACCGACCAGACCGGCTCCGACGGCGACGACGGGTCGCGGGACGACCGGCCAGTGGACCTGATTGACGATGGGCACGCCGTTCTGGAAGAACGCGACGACCTCGGCCAGGACGGACGGCGGGACGACCGCGGTGACGACCAGCGTGAAGAGACACCCGGCGAGTCCGGTCACCCAGGCCAGTCCGTACGTTCGGGCCAGATACAGCTCGAAGCTCGCGTCCAGATCTGCGGCCCGGTACCGGACTCTGTCACCGTCGTGGCGGCCGCTGTCGGCGTGCTGTGCGAACAGGGCGTACAGGCCCCGATCGATCGGGTTCAGCTGCCGTGGCGTCTCAGTCGCCATCGATCTCCTCCCCGTGGGCCGCCCGTTCGTCCGCCTGTTGGCGGTGTAGCCGCTCGACCGTCGCCGCCTCGTCGGTCTCGAGGTCCGCCAGCAGCGCGAACAGCTCGTCGGCGTCGGTGATCCCTTCCTGTACGAGATACTGGACGTAGCGGTGTCGGCGCTCGAACATGGCTTCGACGCCGTCGACCGTCTGGTCGGTCTGGTCGGCCAGCCGCTCGAAGGCGTGGATCGGCTCGCTCCCTTCGCCGACCAGCCCCGCGAGCTCGAACTCGCCGTTTCGATCGCGCGTGCAGACGGTGTTCCAGTACACCGTGGCGTCGGCCTTCCGGACGACGCCGCAGTTGTCGGCGTCCCGATCGAGCGTTCGGTACGTGGTCTCGTCGACGATCTCGACGACTTCTCCCACGAAGCGGTCTTCGCCGACCCGCTTGGGGAACACGAGGAGATCGATCTCCTGCAGGAGGTAGGGGGGAAGGCCCTGCTCGACGACGCGGTTGACCAGCGTCTCTACGTCCTCGGCGTGGGTCGTCCCGAGCAGCCCGTGGCCCGTGTTCAGCGTCTCGGCGAACGTCTCGAAGCTCGCTGCCGTGTTCACCTCGGCGATGACCTCCACGTCGGGGTTCAGATAGTTGCACTCGGTCATCAGGTCGGCCATCGTCACGCGGCGGTGGTCGCGCTCGTGGTCTCTGGTCGTCAGCGAGACGCCGGTCTCGTGTGGAATGAACACCTCCCGGGACCCCTCGTCGATCGAGATCGGGCGATCACGATAGGGGATGAAGGGCATGTGGGCGTTCATCAGCGTCGTCTTGCCGACGCCGGTCGGCCCGCAGAACAGCACGACGCCGTGGTGCTCGTACAGCAGCCACAGCAGTGCGACCAGTTCCGTCGGGAGCGCGTCCCGTTCGATCAGGTCGACCGGTGTCATCGGGTCCGGCGACTGCTTCCGGATGGAGATGTGTGGCCCGTCCTCGCTGATCGTCGGGAGTGCAACGGCACACCGGATCGTCTCCTCGACGCCGTCGGGGCTGAGGTTCACCTTCGCGCTCGGCGTCGAGGCGTTGAGTTCGGTGCCGTCGTCGGCCGCGAGCTTGGTCACGACGTTGACGAACGCCCGTTCGCTCTCGAAACAGAGGTTCGTGGGGACGCGTTCGTTGTGGCCCACGTCCAGCCGCGGGACGACTTTGATCCGCTCGTCGACCCTGTTGGCCTCGATGTCCTCCAGCGTCGGGTCTCGGACCGGGACCGTCAGCTTGCCGTATCCCACGAGGTCTCGCAGCACGTAGTACAGCAGATCCTCCAGCCGGTCGTCGGCGAAGCGACGGTCGACCGGCGGCACCGTCAGGTCGTACTCCGCCAGCGCCGTCCGGAGCCGGTACCGGGCGGCGTCGAACCAGGCCCGCGTGTTGCGGATGGTCAGCTGTCGCGAGAGGAGCGTCCGAGCCCGGTCGCGGACGAACGCGACCTCGTCTTCGAGCACCCCGTCGATGCTGGCCTCCCAGACGCGCGTCTTGCAGGCCTCGATGAGTTCTTCGTCGCCCGGAAGCTGGTCCGGTTCGCGGACCGCGTACTTCGTGGTGAACGGATCGTCGCCCAGGACGTTCTCCCGGTAGACGATCACGGGGATCTCGAACTCGTGGAAGGTGACGGTGTGTTGTTCGAGCCGCTCGCTGGCAAAGCGATCCAGAAACTCCGTGTCGGGATCGAGGTCGGTCTCTGCGGGGGCGAAGTCGTCGGTGTGGACCCGGACACACTCCTCGCCGAGGTCGGCCACGTCGATCCGGTCGTCCAGCGCGTAGGGCGTCAGCTCGCCGAAGCAGGCCAGTGAGCACAGCGCGTGGTAGTCCAGCCGTCGTCTGGCCGCCGGCGAGCAGTCGACCAGTCGGCCGATCACCCGCTGGTGTTTCTCGTCGAGCCCCGACTCGACGCGTTCGATCGCTCCCTCGCGCGTGCGCGGTCGGTCTACGTGGGCGTCGGCGAAGTACTCCTCGACGGTCGCGAGCGCGTCGGCGTCCTCGACCGACAGCAGCGGGTCCCGTAGGTCGTACTCGAATCCGGCCGCCGTCTCGGTGACGGTGACGACGACTCCGGGGTGGATCTCGTCCTGATCGCGAACGTCGGGTGCGTACCACGCGTCTGGGTCGTCCGGCGTGACGGGTGCCGGGACCGCCGGGGCGCTCGTCTCTCCCTCCCCCTCTGTGAGCATGGACGTTGCTCGGGACGAGATAGTACTTAAATTTGTAGATACGGCACAGAATTATATTGCTGGCAAGTCGTGACGGCGGTGTGGCTACCGCTGTCCGGGGGCCTGCTCGCGGACTCGCGCCCGGAGTTCGTCGTCGACGTACTGATCTTCCAGGTCGATCTTCGAGAACTTCCCCGTCGCTCCTTTCGGCACCGCCGGAATGAACTCGATGGTGTCTGGCACCCACCACGAGGGGTACTCCTCGGCGACGAACGAGCGAAGCGCCTCGAGCAGGTCGTCGTCGGCCGTGGCGTCGTCCTCGACGACGACGAACGCGGCGGGGCGCTCGTCCCAGGTGGGATGTTCGACGGGGATCACTGCCGCCTCCGCGACCGCTTCGTGACCCATCAGGCGGTTCTCCAGCTCGACGCTGGAGATCCACTCCCCGCCGCTCTTGACGAGGTCGTCGAGGCGGTCGACCACGTCGGTGTACCCGTTCTCGGTGACCCGTGCGATGTCGCCGGTCTTGAGCCAGCCGTCCTCGGTGATCGACCGCTCGGTCTTGTCGGGGGCGTTGAAGTACTCGGTGGTGACCCACGGCCCCTTCATCAGGAGTTCACCGAGCGATTCGCCGTCCCACGGCACCTCCTCGCCGTCCTCGTCGACGACTTTCAGCTGGACCCCGGGCAGCGGTAGCCCCGCGTGGGCACGCGTCGCCGTCCGCTCGTCGCCGTCCGCGTCGACGTTGCTGGGAATCGTCTCGGCGAGGTGCGTGATCGGCGTCGTCTCGGTCATCCCGTAGCCCGAGACCAGCTCGATGCCCAGATCCTCGCGGTAGCGTTCGATGAGGCCCTTGGGCGTCGCCGACCCACCCGAGAGGACGTACTCCAGGGAATCGAGGTCCGGGTCCGCCTCCGAGGCGTGCTGGAGCAGCCCGCGCCACACGGTCGGAACTGCCGCGCTCTGGGTCACGCCCTCGGACTCGACGAGGTGGGCGAGGTCTTCGGGCTCCGGGTTCGGGCCGGGGAGGACCTGCTTGGCACCGGCGGCGAGCGTCGCGAACGGACGGCCCCACCCCGAGACGTGGAACATCGGCACCACGGTCATCGCGGTGTCGCGAGCGGTGAGGCCCAACTCGCCGGTGAGCAGTCCCATCGTGTGCCCCCAGTACATCTTGTGGGTGTACTCGACGCCCTTTGGCATCCCCGTCGTTCCGGAGGTGTAGCACATCCCGGCCGGCTGATCCTCGCTCACGTCGGGGAACTCGTAGTCGGGGTCGCCGTCGGCGATGAACGACTCGTAGTCGGTGACCGGCTCCAGGTCGGTCTCGGGGACGGTGTCGCCCATGACGACGAACAGCTCGACGCTGTCGAAGGCCTCCTCGTCGTAGGCCGCTTCGAGGGCGTCGAGCATCGTCGGGTCGACGACCAGCACCGCGTCCTCGGCGTCGTCGACGAGGTGCTGGACGTGTGCGTCCGGCAGGAGGATGTTGATCATGTGCAACTGTGCGCCCTGACAGGGCACGCCGAAGTACAGCTCGTGGTGCCAGTGGTTGTTCCACGCGAAGGTGGCGATCCGGTCGCCCTCGCCGTAGCCACGCCGGTCGAGGACGCTCGCGAGCTTTCGCACGCGGTCGCCGTAGTCCGCGAAGGTGTAGCGGTGGATTCCTTCGTGGGTCCGAGAGACGATCTCCTGATCGCCGAAGACGTTTTCCGCGCGCCACAGGAACTGATGCAGGGTCATATCGCTGCCGCCTGGCATACGACTACCATCGTGGTAAATAATGATAAATGTGCGCCCGTTCGACCGATCTCTGATGTCGCCTCCCCGAAGAGACAACGTGTGTTCCAACAGCCGACGGCGTGAGGCAGGACACCCGTCGCTCGTCGGACCACGGCCTGCCGTCGTGTGTTAGATGCACTACGAGAGCGCCGACAGCTCCGTCCCGAGCGTCGCTTCCAGCTGAGCGACCGTCTCCTCACGGACGGTGTCCAGTGCCGTCGTTTCGAGTTTCGCCACGCCGGCACCCGCGTGGCCGCCGCCGTCGCCGCCGAACGCCGCGGCCAGTGGCTCGAACAGGTCCTCGGGAAGGTTGATGCTCCCGGACTCGGCGCGGCCGACGATCCAGACCTGATCGTCTCGCTCGGAGAACACGAGCGCGATCTCGGCTCCGGTCGCCCGAAGCGCCTGTGCGGCGACACTCTGCTGGCTGCTGATCGTCGTCGTCAGGACCAGCGTCCGGTCGGCACGGTAGCCCGTCGCCCGAACGACCGCCTTGCTCGCGGCGACTCGCTGGCCGAACGACCGCTCGTGTTCGAGCAGCGCCGAGAGCACGTCGACGCGGTCGTTGTCGGCCAGGAGGTCGCCGAAGCGACTGATCTCCTCGGGCGAGGCATCCGCGAGCCCGCCCGTGTCGTCGAACAGCCCCGCTGCCAGCGCGATCCGTGCTTTCGAGCCCGCTGTGGCATCCAGCGCGTCGATCACGTCGGCGACCAGCGCGGCCGTCGCACCGGCGGTCGTATCGACGGCGGCGACCGTCGACGCCTCGACGAGGTCGTCGGGTTCGTGGTGGTCGATCACGACGAGGGGTTCCGGCGTCACCGCTCCCCATACCGGCTCGATGCGGTCGCTCGACGGTGCGTCGAGGACGACCAGACAGTCGGCGTCGCCGACCGCGTCGGGAGTGTGAACGGTCTCGTCGAGGGCCTCGACCAGCTGCCGGGCTCGCTGCTTGAGGCCGTCCGGCGCGACGATCCGCGTTTCGCTGTCGAGCGTGCGTGCGAGTCCGACGGCGGC
Organism: Halomicrobium sp. IBSBa; assembly: GCF_017612575.1. NCBI lineage: Archaea > Methanobacteriati > Methanobacteriota > Halobacteria > Halobacteriales > Haloarculaceae > Halomicrobium > Halomicrobium sp. IBSBa. The sequence continues at coordinate 951,360 of NZ_JADPQC010000001.1, read as the reverse complement.
ACCGACCGTGTCGAGGTCGGCCTGGGCGTGGACCACCAGCAGACACGAATCCTGCCCTTCGAGTGTGCCGGCGACGGCTGTGTGATCTGCCATACCGTCGCTGTCTCGATCGCGACACAAATGCGCTTGGGCGGTGTGTCGATCGACCGCACGCGCTGCCGTCTGCTGCGACCTTCTTCCATGCCGGTCCTTTTCGACAACAGGTGGCGGTTTTTGGGAACTACCACTCTTCACCTGGGGTTAGAATAGACATTACGATCAGAATATCTGGATCTTGTGGACAGTTATCGGCCTAGTATTGGCAGAAAAGCCTTAAATCGGTCCATATATGTCGACATGGGCACACCTAGCCATACGACGCCGGCACACACTCGCTGCTATCGGCGACTGTGGCAGATCGATCACTCTCGACGGTAGTCGAGGTACACGTCGTCTTGCATCACCTGCGAGCGGCCGCCGTCGACGAGGATACTCTCGCCGGTGACGAACGTCGCGTCGTCGCTGGCGAGGAAGGCGGCGAGGCCGGCCACGTCGGCGGGCGTTCCGAGCCGGCCGACGGGGTGGATCTCCTCGGTGTACTCGTAATCGTCGCCCAGTTCCTCGCTGGTCCGTTCGATCTCGATCCAGCCGGGGTTGATCGTGTTGACCGTGATCCCCTCGGGGCCGAGTTCCAGCGCCATCGCGCGGGTCATCCCGTCGATGCCGGCCTTGACGGCGTTGTACGGGAAGAGGCCGGGCATCGTCAGTCGGGCGTGGTTCGAGGACATATTGAGGACGGTGCCGCCCTCGGGCATGTGCTCGACGGCGGCCTTCGCACAGAGCCAGAACGAGCGGAAGTCGGTCTCGACGACGAACGCCCAGTCGTCAAGCGTTGCCTCGCTGGCGGTGGTCTCGGTCTGGACGCCCGCGTTGTTGACCAGCGTGTCGACGCGGCCGTACTCCTCGACGGTGTGTTCGATCAGCGCCTGAATCTCGGCGGGATCGCGCATGTCCGCCTGCAGGAAGGTCGCCTCGCCACCGTCGGCCTCGATCTCGGCGACGACCTGCTCGCCGGGCTCGACGGAGCGACCGGTGACGACGACGGAGGCCCCTTCGGCGGCGAAGCGGCGGGCGACGCCAGCGCCGATACCGCGGGTCGAACCGGTGACGACGGCGACGCTGTCTGCGTGTCTGTTCGGGACGGCGTTGGCTGTCGGGTCTGCTGGCATCGAGTGGACGTGCTTGGCCACTCGGTAAGTATTCTCCGTTCCGGTCGCGCTACCACTCGGCGACGCTGCCGTCGTCGTGCCGCCAGACGGGGTTGTGCCAGTCGTGGTCGAGTTCGGCCTGCTCGCGGACGTACTCCTCGTCGATCTCGACGCCCAGACCGGGGTCGTCGGGGATCTCGACGTAACCGTCGTCGTAGTCGAAGACCGCGGGATCGGCGAGATAGTCGAGCACGTCGCTGGTCTCGTTGTAGTGGATGTCGAGGCTCTGCTCCTGGATGAAGGCGTTGGCGGCGGTGGCGTCGACCTGGAGACAGGAGGCCAGCGCGAGCGGCCCGAGCGGGCAGTGGGGAGCCATCGCCACGTCGTAGGCCTCGGCCATCGCCGCGATCTTCTTGACCTCGGTGATCCCCCCGGCATGAGAGAGGTCTGGCTGAATCACGTCGACGGTGCCGTTCTCGAAGACCTGCTTGAAGTCCCACCGGGAGAACATCCGCTCGCCCGTAGCGATGGGCGTCGTCGTGTGCTGAGCGATCTCGGGGAGGGCGTCGTTGTGTTCGGGCAGCACGGGCTCCTCGACGAACATGGGTTCGTGGGGTTCGAGCGCTTCGACCAGGCGCTTGGCCATCGGTTTCGTGACGCGGCCGTGGAAGTCGACGCCGATGTCGACCTCGTCGCCGACGGCTTCTCTGACCTGCCGGAGTCGGTCGACGGCGGCCTGGATGGTGGCGGGGTCGTCGACGCGCTCGATCTCCTCGGTGGCGTTCATCTTCAGCGCCGTGAAGCCCGCTTCGACCTGCTCGCGGGCCTGCTCGGCCACGTCGGAGGGACGGTCCCCGCCGATCCACTGGTAGACGCGGATGCGGTCGCGGGCCTTCCCGCCCATGAGTTCGTGGACTGGCGCGCCGAAGCGCTTGCCCTTGATGTCCCACAGCGCCTGGTCGACCCCGGCGATCGCCGACATGAGCACGGGGCCCCCGCGGTAGAAGCCGCCGCGGTACATCGTCTGCCAGTGGTCCTCGATCCGTGACGGGTCCTCGCCCAGCAGATAGTTGTCCATCAGTTCCTCGACGGCGGTGCGGACGGTCTTCGCCCGGCCCTCGACGACTGGTTCGCCCCAGCCGACGAGGCCGTCGCTGGTCTCGATTCGGAGGAACAGCCACCGCGGCGGCACTTCGAACAGCTCGTAGTCGGTAATCTCGCTCATCGTGTTCGCTCTGACGTGTGGTTTCGGCTCGTTTAGTCGTTTCGGGGGCTGGCCGATCCGGGAGGCGCGTGTTCGCGGTGGCGACTCTCGGACCGGCGTCGCCATCGGACGTACACTCACTGTGGACTCTCTGCTCTGCTTTACAGCCATAATGCTGTAATAGCGCGTGGCTACAGTACACCATCTGTGTACGACGCTGCCCGCCGTGATCGTCCGTCTCGACCGCAGATGGACGGTCGTCGGCGGTTCGAACGTCGACCGCTGTGACACTGCCATTCGAGAACGAAAAACTATGAAGAAATACAGATCAGTAAGCGTTCTATGTTCGCTTCAGAGTACTTCTGTCAATTCAGGGCAGAGCATCGACTTTCGACGTTGCGTCTGGTCTCTGTCGAGGTCACCGACCGAGAGCCGTGCAACTGTCCACGAGACGCCGCTACAGACCGTTTTATCGGGGACGACCGTCGTCGAGCCGACGCCGCCGCTGCTATCGTTCGTCGGCTCCCTCACTCGATCGATGCAGGGGAACCGTAGCAGTAAACTGGAGTTAGATCGAGCGAATCGGTGCCTCGATGCCGGGCGGGTCGACGACAGCCGCCGACACACTCCGTGCCACTGCCTCGTGCGGCCGAGATATCTCATATATAGTTGCGTTCGACGCTACTGACAGAATAGCGAGAATACCGAGAGACTCCGTCGGGACAACCTACTGCATCTCCGTTGCCGTCTCCACGAGCGACTCACCGAGCGTCGTCACGTCGATCCGGTCGGCCCGCTCGGACGGGAAGACGGTCTCGATCGCCGCCGGAGCGTCGTCTCCCGGCGCGAGCACCGGGGCCGCGATCGAGACCCAGTCGGGAGCCGACAGGAGTCGTTCCTCCAGGAACTGACGCTCTCTGGCCGTCTCCAGCTGTGAGAGTAGCGTCTCGTTGTGGGTGCCGACCAGCTCCGTGCGCCGCCGCGTCGGGAGTCGAGCGAGCATCACTTTCCCGGGCGGGCTCTCGACGAGTCTTTCGCTGTCGCCCACGGCTCTGGGAGACGCAGCGCGGTCCGCGTTCGCCGTGTATCGACAGTGACACTCCTCGCCGTCGCTCACCCAGAGGTTCGCCGGGGCGTCGATGCTGCGGGCCAGCCGATCGACCGCGTCGGTCTGGTCGAGGACCGCGTGGGAAGCGCTCGCCGCCACTCCGTACTCGGCGACCGTCGGCCCCAGCTCGTAGACGCCGTCGCGATTCGCCAGCGCGCCGACCTCCACGAGCGTGCGCAGGTGTTTGTAGACGCCGCCCCGAGAGAGCCCGGTCGCGTCTATCAGCTCCGCGGCCGAAGCGCCGCCGGACTCGTAGACCACGTCCAGCAGTTCGAAGGCCGTCTTCGTCGCCGCGATGCGGTCGCCATCTGTCATACGGTCTCGCTGGGCTGGCGCGAGGATAAGTCCACTGTCAGTGTCTGCCGCGGGCGAGCGCTCACCACTCGACGAAACTCCCGTCCTCGTACCGCCGGACTGGCGGTCGCCAGTCGCTTCCCGTGCCGGCGTGGTCCCGGACGCCCGCCTCGTTCACGTCGACGCCGAGGCCGGGCCGATCTGGGAGGGTGACTCGCCCGTTCTCGCTGCGCAGTTCGTCGGCGTTGTCGACGTAGGCGTCGACGTAGTGCTCGCCCAGGTCGGGCTGCGTGACGGCGTTCGGGAGGTGGTGGCTGAGCTGCGTGCTGGCCGCGGAGGCGATCGGCCCGACCGAGCAACTCGGCATCACCTGCGCCCCGTAGGTCTCGGCCATCGACGCGATCTTCGCGATCTCGGTGATCCCGCCCGCGTGACTGACGTCGGGCTGGACGATGTCGACCCGCCCCGCTTCGAGGTGCGGGCGGAACTCCCAGCGCGAGTAGAGCCGTTCGCCGAACGCCACCGGAATGTCGTGCGTGGCCGACTGATCCAGCGTCCGCAGGTGCTCGGGTCGGACGGGCTCCTCGACGAACGCGGGGTCGTCCGCCGCGAGCCGGGCACACACCCGCGGGGCCATGCTCGCCGAGATGTGGCCGTGGAGGTCGATCCCGATGTCGACCGCCCGTCCGACCGCGTCGCGAGCGAGCGACATGTGCTCACAGATCGCGTCGATGTCGGCACCCGACTCCAGCGGTGCGGTCTGGTAGGTCGTCAGCAGCTTGAGCGTCTCGTAGCCCGCATCGACGGCGTCGGTCGCCAGCTCTGGAATCCTGTCGACGCGCTCCGGGACGAGCTTCTTGTAGACCGGGACGTGCTCGCGCGTGGGACCGCCCAGCAGGTCGGCGACCGACTGATCCGTTCGCTTGCCCTCGATGTCCCACAGCGCCTGGTCGATCCCGGCGATCGCCGACATGAGCACGGGACCGCCCCGATAGAAGCCGCCGCGATACATCGTCTGCCAGTGGTCTTCGATCCGTGACGGGTCCTCGCCCAGCAGGTACCCCTCCAGTAGCTCCTCGACGGCCGTCCGGACGGTCGCGGCGCGTCCTTCGAGGATGGGTTCGCCCCAGCCCGCCGTCCCGTCGTCCGTTTCGAGCTTCAGGAACAGCCAGCGCGGCGGCACCTCGAACAGTTCGTAGTCGACGATCTGGGTCATGTCCCTCATCGACGGCCGGCCGTGTTAAGGGTTGTCGACGGGCGGGACGCGTCGACCTCGCGGAAGCGAACGTTCATGTGGCACTCTCTCGGTAGATGCGCGTATGCACGCTGTCACAGTTCGGGGGGAGACGCGGTGAGCAAAGTCGCCAGGCTGATCGACGAGTGGGAACTCGACGGCGTCGGCCAGCAACTCGAAGAGTACTGGCTGGGGACCGGTGACGAACAGTACAGCCTCCGGGAGCTGGCAGACTGGTTCAATCAGCGGCTGCTGGCGGCTGCCCACGACCGGGCCGACGAAGCCTACGTCGACGGCGAGATCGAGAACACCTACGAACTCCTCACCGACGACGACGTTGGGACCGGGACGCGAGCGGAGGTAGAGACGCGCCTCGAACAGCGGGGTATCGACCTCGAATCGCTCCGCACGTCGTTCGTCTCTCACCAGAGCGTCTACACCTACCTCACCGACGAACGGGGCGTCTCCAAGCCCAGCGAGGAGCGCTCCGACAGCTCACAGATCGAGAAGACCGCGGAGTCGATCAGGCGACTGGTCAGCCGGACTCAGGCCGTCGTCCGCAACAACCTCGAAAGCCTCCACAACACCGACCGCATCACGATCGGGAACTTCAGCGTCTTCGTCGACGTACAGGTGTTCTGCCAGGACTGTGGGACCCAGTACAGCGCCGACGAACTGCTCGCGAACGGCGGCTGTGACTGCCAGGACGAGCCGGAGACCTGATACGACCGGCTGTAAATCTGTGAATGATTTCGCCACCCCGGGGTGGCGAAGACCTTCACGAAGTTACAGTCGGCAGTATGAGCCGACAGTCACTCCGTGACCAGCGGGAACGAGGCCAGCCGAGCGGCGGCAATCGCGGTCAGGCCCTTCGCGGTCGCGGAGTCGTCGGTCCGGCGGGCGTGTGCGGTTTCCAGTCCGACCACGTCGGTGATCGGGACGAGGCGGATCGTCGTCCCGGCCGGCGTCGTCTCACAGAGGAGATACGACTGCGGGAACGAGCAGGTCGTCGGCGCGGCGATCTCTCGGAGCCCGCGGTACTCGCCGGTCGCGGGCAGGTGGTAGTGGCCGCTGAGCAAGAGCTGTGCGCCGCCGTCGGCGAGTGTCTCGGCCAGCGGGTCCGCGTCGACCATCGCCGGGATCTCGACCATCTCGGACTCGATCTCCCGGTGGGCGTCGATCTGGTCGCTCACCGACGGGAGGTTGTGGTGGAGGAGGACCACCGGCGTCTCCGCCTCGGCCAGGGTCTCGCCGAGCCAGTCCAGCGTCGCCTCGGTGACCCGTCCCTCGTGGCTCTCGTACAGGCGATCTGCCGTGCCGGCAGTGTTGAGCCCGATCACGTCCAGGCTGCCCACCTCGACGTGGTAGGGGAGTTCGCCGGGGCCGTAGCGGTCGGCGAATCCGTCGACGGAGAGGGGGTCGTGTTCGTCTCTGGTCTTCGGTACGTCGTGGTTGCCGGGGACGGCATAGAAGGGCACGTCCAGTTCGGACAGTGCCCGATCCACGGCGTCGTAGTTCCAGGGCTCGCCGTCTTTCGTCAGGTCGCCCGGCGAGAGGACGGCGTCGACGTCGCGGCGGCCGATGTCCGCGACGGCCGCTTCCAGGTGATCGAGCGTGTGTTCGAACAGCTTCGACGTACCCTCCTCGCGCGTCGAGACGTGCGGGTCGGCCAGCACAGCGAAGCGCGTGTGGTCCCCGCGTGGCTCGTCCAGTCGGGCCACGACCGGCCCGGCGTCGTCGAACGTGGTCATACGTCCTCCGGGAAGAAGGGGTCGGCGTCGTCGTGGCGGAACGTCGCCAGGTGGGTGCCGTCGACCAGCTGGACGTGGGAGTACATCTCGCCGTGGTCCCGCGCCACGGTGGCCAGCTCACCGGCCGTCGTGAGGTCGATCGCGCCGACCAGCAACACCGCCAGATCGCGGTCCCGGTCGGTCAGTCGCGTGACCGCGTACAGGTCCGAGCCGTCCCGGTGTGTGAACAGTTCGTAGCCGTCGAACTCGCCCTCGGCGACGGCCGCGCGCACGTCGTCGGCGACCTCGCCCTGTGCCAGGTAGACGAACCCGAACCGATCGGTCTCACCGTGTGACGGCGGCTCCGGTGCGACGTGGGCCGCGCGGACGGTCTCGACGGACCACCCCTCGGACCGGAGCTCCTCGGCCATCTCTGTGGCGGTCTCGAGGGTTCGACCCCACTCGTTGGCGTTCTCCGACATCGGTTCTCGTTTCCCGTGACTGTACAAGTACGTTTCCACTACTGGTTACTTTGGTAACTCTATATAGAATCTGGCTATCAATGGAAATCTATAAGGAAATATAGGTTGATAATAGCAACACAGTTACCTACGGGTTAAACAGATGGACGTGATGCCTGAGGATACGACGCGGCGAGGCTTTCTGACGGTTGCTGGTGCCGGTGCAGCCACAGCGCTCGCGGGTTGTTCCAGTGGCCCGTCCGAAGAGTCCACCGCGACGGACGAACCGACCGACAGCACGGACGACGGCGGCGACGAGTCCACCGAGTCCTCCGACGCTTCCGACGACAGCACGTCGTCGGTGAGCAACACGCTCCAGATGATGTCTCCGGGGCCAGTCCAGACACTCGACCCGATCAACGCCAAGGGGTCGGGCGTCGGATTCAACCAGTACGGCAGCTCCCTGATGGACTTCCCGAACGGAGAGTACCCGCCGGAAGGGGCGGTCATCGAGGACTACTCGATGTCCGACGACGGGCTGACCTACACCTTCCAGCTCAAACAGGGCGTCTCCTTCCACGACGGGACCGAACTCACCGCCGAAGACGTGGTCTACTCGTTCCGTCGCCTGGCCGGCTCCGAGAACTCTCGGAACCGCGACGACATCATCGGCGAGACGATGACGATCGACCACGAGAAGGACGCGTCCCGGTCCGAGCCCGCGGACGAGGAGAGCCTGACCGACTACGTCCCCGGTTCGCTCGCGGTCGAAGCCGTCGACGACTACACCTTCGAGTTCACGCTCGCCTCGCCGTTCCAGTACACCCTCTCACAGATCGCCGGAGGCACGTTCGCGATCCTCCCCGCCGGCTCGGTCGGCGACGTCGAAGGGTACGACGGCGAGTACGAGTACAACGAGTTCTTCAGTACGGCGGGGGACGGTCCCGCCTACGCCGGCCTCGGTCCGTTCGAAGTCGACGAGTGGAACAAGGGCGACGCGCTCCAGCTGACGGCCTTCGACGACTACTACGGCGAGGGTCCGGAACTCGACGGCGTCACGATCACCGTCGTCGAGAGCGCCAACACGCGCTTTAGCCGCTTCCAGAACGGCAACGCCGACCTCATGCAAGAGGACATCTCGACCGCCGCGTTCAACCCCAACAGCGTCTCCATCGAGGAGACCAGCGGGAGCCAGTCGGTCGGGACCTACACCTTCGACGACGGCACGACGGTCAACTACGGCGAGATCCCGGCGCTCCGGACCGAGTACATCGTGTTCAACTGTCTGGAGGTCCCGCTCCCGGTCCGACGCGCGTTCGCGTACGCGATGAACCAAGACGAGATCGCAAAGAACGTCTACAAGGGCACGGGTCAGCCGGCCTACCACATGACGCCACCGGCGGCGTATCCGACGTTCGAGGACGGCGTCGGCAGCGCCGAGACGTACGACCGCCACGCCGAGAACGGCTATCAGTCGGTCACCGAGTTCGGGGCCGACGGCTACCCGTACGGCTACGGCGAGACGCTACTGGACGAGGCCCGGTCGGTGATGGAGGAGGCGGGCTACGGCGAGAACGACCGCTACGAGATCACCGCGACGACGATCGCGGGCGACAGCGCCTACGGCTCCGTGTTCACCCGTCTCCAGTCGAAGCTCCGGTCGGCCTACATCGACATGAGCATCGAGGAGTCCCAGTTCGGGACGATCATCAGCCGCGCGATCAACGGCGACATGGAAGTGTTCGGCCTCGGCGACGGGATGGAGTACCCCGGCCCACAGAACTTCCTGCGATTCCTCTGGGGGAACAACCCCGGTTCGCAGTTCACCCGCTGGGGTGCCGAGGGCGGCTTCTACACCGAGGAGTACCGCCAGACCGCGATGGACGCCTGGGAGAACAAGTACCAGCCCGACGACTCGACCCAGCAGTCCCGCAACGAGGCCTTCCAGATCGTCGAGGAGATGAACTGGGCCTCTGTCCAGGAACTCCCGACGGTCAACCCCGTCGCACAGCGGTTCTGGCAGGACTACGTCGACGTCGAGATGCACGGCGTCATGGGCAACCAGACGTTCGATCAGGTCACGAAAGGCGAGTAACCGACTGCTCTCACATATGTATCTTCGAGGATATGGTTTCGTTCGGGCGGTGGGGCACCGCAGCCGGGGTGAGCGACGGTGAGCCGACTCCGATACATCGCCAAACGGGTGGCACTGTCGGTCCCGGTCGTCTGGCTCGGGACGACGATGACGTGGGCGATCATCTATCTGGGACCGATCGATCCCGCGACGCGACTGCTCAGTGAGGGCCAGACACAGAACCCGGCGGCCTACGAGGCCGCACGGACCCAGCTCGGGCTCGACCAGCCCCCGCTCCAGCACTACTTCGACTGGATGGGGAGTCTGCTGACGTTCGATCTGGGGCAGACGTGGCTGTTGTACCAGGGCTCGGACGTGAACGCCCTGATTCTCGATTTCCTGCCCCGAACGCTGTGGCTGGGGTTCTGGTCGGTCCTGATCGCGGTGTGTATCGGCGTTCCACTGGGCTTCTACGCGGGGATGCGATCGAACACGGCGTCTGACTACGTCGCCTCGATGGGCGGGATCGTCTGGCGCGCCATGCCGAACTTCTGGCTCGGGATCATGCTGCTGGCCGTGCTCGGCAGTTCACAGGCGATCTTCGGCTTCGACTGGCAGTCGCTGTGGATCGAACTCGACGCCCTGACCGGCAGCCCCGACCTCTCGCGGCTCCACACCGTCGAGGGCTTCCTCGCGGCGACGAAGAAGGTGCTCCCGGCGGCGATCGTCCTCGGCTCGGCCTCGATGGGCAACGAGATGCGGATCGGCCGCACGGCCGTGCTCGAGGTGCGAAACGAGGACTACGTCGATCTCGCGAGAGCAAAGGGCGTCTCGGAACGGGCGCTGGTCTGGAAGCACATCTTCCGGAACGCGCTGATTCCGCTGGTCCCGATCATCACCAGCGAGGCGTTCCTGCTGATCGGCGGCAGCGTCCTCGTCGAGACCGTCTTCAGCATCAACGGGATCGGGCTCCTCTTCTTCAACGCGGCGACACAGGGTGACCTCCCGCTGGTCGGGACGCTGATGTACGTGTTCATCCTGTTGATCGTCGGCGTCAATCTCCTGCAGGACGTACTGTACACGGTGATCGATCCGCGGGTCGGACTGGAGGGTGCCTGAGATGGCCGGCGCACACGGGCCGTCTTCGGACGCCGACGACACGGCAGAGGCCACGCCTGAGACGGCCTCGACGATCCTGCCGACCGAGTCGCCGACGCTCGTCTGGGTCGGTCTTGGCGCTGGACTGCTCGCGCTCGAAGTCGGCGCGCTCGCGACGTTCCTCGTGGCGATCCTGAGTGACGCGCTAGCGGCTGCGTCCCTCCCCGGCACCGGCTTCGTCGAGGGGATCGAGGCTGCGGCTCGCCAGTTCCCGACGCTGCTGTCCCGCGAGACCGTCCCCAACGAGGGGTACTGGAACGGCCAGCGGTGGGTCGGGACGTTCCTCGGACTCCGGCCCGAGGTCGCCTGGGGGATTCGCGTCGCCCTGGTCTACCTCTACGCGCTCGCGGTCGCGGGCTGGGCGGTGCTTGGCTATCGGCTCTACCGCCGGGAGTACCGGGCGGCCGACTGGACGCCGCGAGACGACGTGATCGATCGGTTCCGCAACCACGGCTGGGGGCTGTTCGGCCTGGCGGTCGTGTTCATGTTCGTCGTCATGGCGGTGTTCGCTCCCGCTCTCGGACCGACGACCGTCGACAAGAACATGCGCAACTCCTACGACAACGAACTCACCTACTGGGACGCCGAGACCGACTCCGTCGAGACGATCCTCGTCGGCGAGGCCAACCTCGCGTCCCAGTCTCGGGGCGACGGCGAGGAACGCGTCGGACCGATGGAGTACGACGACTTCGGACGGTTCCACCCGTTCGGGACGCTCCCGACCGGGCGGGACCTCTTTACCTTCATCGCCGTCGGGTCGCGCATCTCGCTGGTGATCGGCCTGCTGTCGGTCGGGCTCAGCGTCGGCGTCGCCACGTCGCTGGCACTGATCGGCGCGTACTACAAGGGCCGTGTCGACCTCGGAATGGTGCTCGTCTCCGACGGGGTGATGGCGATGCCACAGTTGCTGTTGTTGATCATGCTCACGACGGTGCTCAAAGACACCTGGGTCGCGGGGCTGTACAGCGGTGCCTTCTTACTGGCCCTGATCTTCGCTTTCACGGGCTGGACGTACATGTGGCGCTCGCTGCGCGGACCCGCACTACAGGTCTCGGAACGACAGTGGATCGACGCGGCAAAGAGCTTCGGACAGCGCCCCCGCACGATCATGCGCCAGCACATGTTGCCCTACATCACTGGCTACCTGCTGATCTACGGGTCGATGACGCTGGGCGGGGCGATCATCGCCATTGCCGGGCTCTCCTTCCTCGGACTGGGCGTCTCTCCGCCGACTCCAGAGTGGGGTCGCGCGGTCAACCTCGGCCAGGAGTACGTCGATACCGGCTCGTGGCACATCTCGCTGATTCCGGGCCTGCTCATCACGCTGGTGGTCACCGGCTTCAACGCGCTGGGCGACGGGATCCGTGACGCTATCGACCCCCGTTCGGACGCTGCCGGATCGGACGCCGACGACGGGGCCGCCGCCGGCAGAGGTGGTGGCGCGTGAGCGACGAGCCACTGCTGTCGGTGCGGGACCTCGAAGTCGTGTTCCACACCGAGCGCGAGCAGATCCACGCCGTCGACGGCGTGAACTTCGACATCCACGAGGGCCAGACGGTCGGCCTCGTCGGCGAGTCGGGGTCGGGCAAGTCCGTCACTGCCCGGTCGATCCTCGGGCTCGTCGACGAACCCGGCCGGATCGAGGGCGGCGAGATCCTGTACCGCGGCGAGGATCTCACGGAGAACAACTGGGCGGACCACCGCGGCGACATCGCGATCGTGTTCCAGGACCCGACCAACTCGCTGAACCCCGTCTACACGATCGGCAACCAGATCGAGGAGGCCCTGCGCATCCACCAGGGCCTTCGCGGCCGGGCGGCTACGGAGCGCGCGATCGAGTTGCTGGAGGACGTGGGGATTCCGGACGCACCGCGACGCGTTGACGAGTACCCCCACCAGCTCTCTGGCGGGATGGCCCAGCGGGCCGTCATCGCGATGGCGCTGGCCTGTGATCCGGACCTGCTCGTCTGCGACGAGCCGACGACGGCACTGGACGTGACGATCCAGGCTCAGATTCTGGACCTGCTCGCGGAGCTGCAGGCAGAGCAGGACCTCGCGATCCTCTTTATCACCCACGACATGGGCGTCATCGAGGACGCGACCGACTGGGTCAACGTCATCTACGCGGGCGAGGTCGTCGAGCGTGCGCCCACCGAGGCGCTGTTCGACCAGCCCGCCCACCCCTACACGCGGGCGCTCCTGGAGAGCATTCCGGGGCGGACGGACCCGGACGAGCGCCTCCCCACCATCGAGGGAGAGGTCCCGACGCCGACGGGACCGGCGACCGACTGCCGGTTCGCGCCGCGGTGTCCCAAGGCCTTCGAGGACTGTCGCTCTGTGGCCCCCGAGCACGTCTCGCTCGACGGGGAACGGTCGGCAGCGTGTCTCCTCCACGAGCCGGCCCGCAGCGACGGGGGTGAGCCACAGTGACGGCCCGCGAAGACCCCGTCGTCTCCGTCCAGTCGCTGAAGACTTACTACCACGACGACAGCATCGTCGGCGCGAAACCGCCCGTCAGAGCCGTCGACGGCGTCGACCTCGACATTCGCGAAGGCGAGACGGTCGGACTCGTCGGCGAGTCCGGCAGCGGCAAGACGACGCTCGGACGGACGATCATCGGGCTCGCGGACGCGACCGAGGGCGTCGTCGAAGCCGACGGACTGGACGTGACCGAGTTCGACGCAGCGCAGGCCCGCGACTGGCAGCGCCGCGTCGGCATGGTGTTTCAGGACCCCGAGGAGAGCCTCAACGACCGAATGACGATCGGCGAGATCGTCCAGGAACCCCTGAAGGCACACGACTGGCCGGTCCTGACCGCCGCCGTCGACGGCGACGCGACGGTTCGGGGCAGCGGCGTCAGACCGGCAGAGCCCGACGAGACGGTCGATCTCACGATCGGCCTCGACGGCGACGTGACGGTTCGGGACGAACTGCCGCTGTCGGCCGACGCGGTCAGCGCCGCTGTCGACCGGAGCGGCGACGCACCGACGGTCGACGTCACCGTCGAGAAGTCCCGCGCGGAGATCAGGCGGGATCGGGCCTTCGACCTCCTCGACCGGGTCGGGCTCTCGGAGCAGCACTTCTACCGGTACCCCCACCAGTTCTCCGGGGGCCAGCGCCAGCGCATCGGCATCGCTCGCGCGCTCGCGCTCGAACCCGAGTTCGTCGTCCTCGACGAACCGGTCTCGGCACTGGACGTGTCCGTCCAGGCCCGGATCATCAACCTCCTCGAAGACCTGCAAGACGAGATGGGGCTGACCTACCTCTTTATCGCCCACGACCTCTCGGTCGTGCGCCACATCGCCGACCGCGTCGCGGTGATGTACCTCGGCAACGTCGTCGAACTGGGGCCCACGGAGTCGGTCTACTCCGATCCTCACCATCCCTACACCGTCTCGCTGCTGTCTGCCATCCCGGGGAGTGGCTCCCCCTGGTCGGGCGAGCGAATCACGCTGCGCGGTTCGCCACCGAACCCGCGGGACCCGCCCGCTGGCTGTCCGTTCGCGACGCGGTGTCCGGCGAAGATCCGGCCCGACGACTACGACCTGCCCGAGCGGACCTGGCGCGCGCTGGACGAGCTCCGCGTCGTCTTCCGGACGCGAGCCCGGGCCGAGGCTTCCGCGGCCGAGACGATCAAGCGGCTGATCGGACTCGACGTGGCCGGTCAGGACCTCCGGGAGACCGTCTCCGACCTGCTGGCGGACCACGATCTCCCGCCGGCGGCCCAGTCGACCGTCGACGCGGCGGTAGAGCTGGCTGCCGGCGGCGACGACGACGCGGCGGCCGAACGGCTCCGAGAAGCCTTCGGGTCGCGGTGTGACAGCGAACACCCCGAACCCTACGACGGCGGCGAGGATCGGACGAGCCAGTGTCTCCGTCAGGAGGCTGAGTACGACGGCGTCGCCGAGACGATCCGTGCCCGCCAGGAGGAAGAGTCGTGAGCGATCCGGACGCTCTCGCGCTCCGGGCCGCACGGGCGGGTGCCGAGCGCGCACACGACCTCTTTCGCCGCGACCTCGCCGTCGAGACGAAGTCGGGCAAGACCGACGTGGTGACCCGCGCCGACCGCGAGGCACAGGCGGCCGTCGCGGCGGTCGTCGACGACGCGGACCCCGACGCGACACTCGTCGGCGAAGAGGCGGCGGCAGCGAAGTCCGTCCCCGAGACCGGCCGCGCGTGGGTCGTCGATCCGATCGACGGGACCCACAACTACGTCCGCGGCGGGCGCTGTTTCACGACGAGCGTCTGTCTCGTCGCGGACGGCGAACCAGTCGCCGCGGCCAACGTCCTCCCGGCGATGGACGACACCTACCGGACCGTCGACGGCGGCGTCGCACTGAACGGGACACGGGTCACGACGAGCGACCGGACCGACCCCGAGCGAGCCATCGTCTGTCCGACGATCTGGTGGCCGATGGATCGCCGCGACGAGTACGCCCGCGCGACGCGGGCCATCGTCGAGCGGTTCGGTGACCTGAAGCGGCCGGGCTCGGCACAGGCCGCCCTCGGCCGGCTCGCGGCCGGCGAACTCGACGGCGTGATCACGAACGTCGAGACCAACCCCTGGGACACGATCGCCGGCGTCCACCTCGTCCGCGAGGCCGGCGGTCGGGTCACTGATCTCGACGGCGAGCGCTGGACGCACGACGCACGCGGGCTCGTCGCGTCCAACGGCCCGCTCCACGACGCGGTCCTCGACGCCGCCCGATCGATCGACGCGAGGTAGCGCCTTCGGGGCCTACCCCTCGACGGTACTCGTTCTATCGGTGTTTCCCAGTCCGAACGCCAGTCGACAGCCGACGGTACCGATGACGGCGACGACCGCTCGGCCGCCGAACCCGATCGACACGCCCGCGAGCGTCGCGAGCGTGTTCGTCAGCGAGAAGAGGACGACGACCGGCAACACCCAGCTGACCGTCAGCAGCCACGGCACCGCCAGCGAGTCGAACCGACCGGCTCCGGCGCGAAACTCCGCCAGCGCCTCGTCGCCCAGGAGCCAGGCGACGATCGCCAGAAAGGCGAACAGACCGACCGTCAACAGCAGGTCCGCGACCGTTCCCGAGACGAACTCGAAGATCGAACTGGCAAGTGCCAGCCCGCTGCCGGTGGCCGCGAGCAGCGCCGAGATCAGCGCCGTTGCCCGGCGTCGGGGGACGCCGACGGTGTCGACGAGCGTCGCCACCGGCGTCTCCAGGAGGCTGATCGCGCTCGTCACGGCGGCCATCAGCACGGCCGCGAAGAAGGCAGTCGCGACGAGTGCGCCACCGGGCAGCGACGCGAACGCTCGCGCGAGCGCGACGAACAGCGCACCCGGCCCTCCCTGTCCGGGGTCGATCCCCTGCGAGAACAGTAGCGGGATGACGACCAGGCCCGCGAGGACGCCGATGAGCGTGTTCGAGATCGCGATGACGAGCGTGTCACGCGGCAGCGACGCGTCCTCGTCCAGATACGAGGCGTAGGTCAGCATCACCCCGGCACCGAGCGAGAGGGTAAACAGCGCCTGTCCCGCCGCCGGCCCGAGCACGCGCAGGAAGTTCGCCGCCAGGTAGTCGGCGTCGAACCCGAGGTAGAAGGCGTAGCCGTCGGCGGTGCCGGGCTGTGTCGCCGTCCACGCGGCGAGGCCGACGAGCAACAGGACGACGCCGGGGAGCATCACCTTCGAGACGCGTTCGATGCCCCGGCTCACGCCGAAGAAGACGATGCCGGCGACGATCCCCAGGAACAGCAGGTGAAACGCGACCGCTTCGAGGCCGTAGTTGACCGCGCCGAAGTACTGCTGGGGCTGGTCGAAGTACGCTCCCGTCGGCGACACCAGCAGATAGCGGAGGATCCACCCGCCGACGACCGAGTAAAAGGAGAGGATCACGAGCGTCGTGAGGACGTTGAACCCCCCGAGCACGGACCCCCAGCGCGAGTCGGTCAGCGAGCGCAGCGCCCCGACGGGCGTCTGTCGGCCCAGTCGACCGAGGACGAACTCGGCGAGCAGTCCCGGGACGCCGACGCCGACGACGATCAGCAGGTAGACGAGGAGAAAGGCGCTCCCGCCGTTGCCGGCCGTCAGCCACGGGAACCGCCAGAGGTTCCCCAGCCCGGCCGCACTGCCGACGGAGGCGAGCACGAATCCGACGTTCGATACCCACGAGTCACGTGTAGCCATTCGTGTACAGATCTGTCTATCGGGGAAGTAAAGCGGTGTTGGTTCGGCGCGTGCCCGGCCGAGAGGCCGTCGCCGACGTACCTGGGATGTCCAGAGCGAGCGAACAGATGCTCGGTCCTGATACTGCCGGCTGTACATCTGTGACCGATTTCGCCACCCCGTGGTGGCGAAGCTCTTCACGAAGTGACAGCCGGCAGTACGACATCCCCGACGGCGACGCCGTGGCCGCCCGTGCGCTGGTCGCCGTGATGTTTTATACCACTCTGCGTACTTTCACCCACTGTGTTACGCGACCGACTCCGAGACGCCGCCCTGGGGCTGCTTGCGGTCGTCGCAGTCGCACTGACCGCTCGGACCCTCCCCACGGCCCGCCAGCGAGCGCCCCGCGGTGACGGGGCGGGCGGGGCAGGGGTCGGCGAGGGTGGCGGTATTCCCGCACGCTCGACCGGGCCCCTCCCACAGTTGCTCGACGTGCCCCTGCTCGCGGAACTGGTCGCGCTCCTCGCCGTCCTGTTCGCGCTGGTCGCTCTCTGGGGGCTGTATCGGCACTGGCCCGCGCTCTTCCGGGTCGCCGTCCCGGTCCTCGTTCTCTCGCTGGTACTGGCTGCCCTGCTACAGGGCGTCCCCTTCGACCCCATCCCGAAGCCGTCCAGCGGCAGCGTCCCCGGCACCGACAACGTCAGCGTGGGTGCGGGCGGCGGTGGCGGCACGGCGACGGAGCCGTCGGTGCTGTCGATCGCACTCGTGGTGGTGATCGCCGTCGCGGTGGTCGGGATCGCCGTCGCCGCGAACCGACGACCGGCCGACGGTTCGACCGACGACCGGACCGACCCGGACGACGACGAGACGAGCACGGCCGTCGCGGTCGGGCGGGCCGCCGGTCGAGCGGCGGACCGCATCGAGGAGACGGCCGCGGTGGACAACGAGGTCTACCGGGCCTTCCGCGAGATGACGGCCCGCCTCGACGTGGCCGACCCGGAGACGACGACGGCCCGCGAGTTCGAGCGCACCGCCGTCGAGTCGGGGCTGAGCGCCGACGACGTGGCGGCCCTGACCGACCTCTTCGAGCGGGCGCGGTACGACGACTACGAGATCGACGGGGACGACGAGCGGCGGGCGATCGAACTGCTGCGCCGGATCGAGTCCCGGTACGCGGAGGGCGAGCCGTGAGCCGCGGTCGTCTCCTCGCGGCCGTCGGGCTCGTGGCCTTCGCGGTCGGCGTCGGGGCGCTCGTCGCGCCGGGTGCGTTCGGGCTCGGCATCCAGCGCTACGCCGTCGTCGTGATCGGTCTGCTGGCGGTCGCCGCGGCGCTTCGCGTCGTGCAGGGGCGACGCCACGCCCCCAGACGGCGCGCCGAGACCGCGATGCCGGAGGCAGTGCCCGCAGTTCCCTCGCCGGGCGAGGAGCTAGACGCCGTGCTGGCGGCGTTCGACCCCACGCGCTACGGGACGGCCGACCGCCGCCGGAAGCAACTCCGGCGCGTGGCCACCGAGGTACTGACGCGCTACCGGGGCGACAGCGAAGCGACGGCCCGCGAGGCGATCGAGCGGGGCACCTGGACCGACGATCCCGTCGCCGCGGGGTTCCTCGCAGACGAACGCTCGCGCCCTCCGCTCACCGACCGACTCCGCACGCGCCTGGGCGGTACGTCACCGTACTGGCAGGGGATCGAGCGCACCGCCCGTGCGATCGCCGAGACGGCCGGCGTCGACACCGACGACCGCGACGGCTCCACCCGCCCGGGACTGGACCGGATCGTCGGCTCGCTGGACGGCCGGGACGCGGGCCTCGACCGGGCCAGCGCCGTCGCGGATCCGACGCCGACGACACGCTCGACGGGACACTGGCGCGGGATCAGCGCGGCCGCGCTGGCAGCCCTCGGCGTCGGCGTACTGGCCGAACGAGCGGGCGTCGTCCTCGTCGCCGTCGTCGGGATCGCCTACGCGGCCGCCGCTCGCAAGCGGACGCTCTCCGCGCCGACGATCTCGATCGAGCGCACCGTCGAGCCCGCCGACCCGGAGCCCGACGAGGCCGTCACCGTCACGCTGACCGTCACCAACGAGGGCGAGGGGCCGGTGTGGGATCTGCGACTCGTCGACGGCGTTCCGCCCGCCCTCTCCGTGGTCGAGGGGTCCCCGCGGCTCGGGACGGCGCTGTGGCCGGGGGCCAGTGCGACGATCACCTACGAGGTGGCCACACAGCGGGGCCGCCACGAATTCGGCCCCGCACAGGTCCTCGTCCGAACGTTGCCGGGCAGCGTCGAGCGCGAGCAGGCCGTCGAGTCCGAGACGGCGACCGAAATCACCTGCGTCCCGCCGCTCCGGCCGATCGACGAACCGGTCCCGCTGCGCCGCCAGCCCACTCGCCACACCGGGCGCGTCGAGACCGCCACCGGCGGCGAGGGCGTCGAGTTCTTCGCCACGCGCGCGTACCGCTCGGGGGACCCGCTGTCGCGGATCGACTGGAACCGCCACGCCAGGACCGGCGACCTCGCGACCCTGGAGTTCCGCGAGGAGCGAGCCGCGACGGTGGTGCTGGTGATCGACCGCGACGAGGCCGCCGCGGTCGGTCCCTCACAGCGGGGCCAGACCGCCGTCCAGCGATCCGTCGACGCCGTGAGCCGGCTGTTCACGACGTTGCTCGACGACGGCAACCGCGTCGGCATCGCCGCGCTCGGGGCTCGCGACTGCTGGCTCGGGCCGGGTGCGGGCGACGCCCACCGCGTCCGGGCCCGGGAGCTGCTCGCGACCCACCCCGCGCTCGCCCCCGGCGAGACGCCCGAGAGCGTCTTGCCGTTCGGCTGGCTGGCCTCCCTGCGGAGCCAACTGCCCGGCGACGCACAGGTCGTCCTCCTCTCGCCGCTGTGCTCGCCCGCCGTCGCCACCGTCGCCCGCCAGCTCGACGCCGGGGGCCACCTCGTGACCGTCGTCAGCCCGGACCCGACGACGACGGCCTCCGGGGCCGGCCAGCTCGCGACGGTGGCGCGGCGCTTCCGGATCGCCGACCTCCGGGCCGCCGGGATCCCCGTCGTCGACTGGCCGTGGGAGCAGTCGCTGCCGGTGGCGCTGGCCCGGACGGGGTGGTCGGAATGACCGGGATCGATCGCTCGCCGACCCGGACCAGCAGCGCGCTCGCGGTGCTTGCCGCCCTCGTCGCGCTCGCGGCCGCTGGAGCCACCTCCTGGATCGCGCTCGCCGTCGGCACCGTCGGCGTCGCGCTCTTCCTCGCGGGCGTCGCCCTCGCACGACACGCCGCCGTCTCGACCGGGGCCGCGGCGCTGTTCGTCGGCGTCCTCGCAGCCGGCGTCCAGGGCGCACCGGTGACGGCGCTGCTCGTCGGTGCCGTCGCGACGGTGGTGGCCTGGGACAGCGCCGGGACGGCGATCGACCTGGGGGCACAGCTCGGTCGGTCGGCCACGACGGTCCGGCTCGAACTCGTCCACGCCGCCGGGACGGCCCTCGTCGGTGGTCTCGCCGCGGCCGTCGGCTGGTCGATCTACCAGCTCGGTCTCGGGACCCAACCCCTGACGGCCCCCGTCTTCCTGCTCGTCGCGGCGCTGTGTCTGGCCGGTGCGCTGGCGGCGCGAGGGGGCGGGTGAGTGTTCTCGTTCCACAAGGGATTTGACTCGCTCTGGCGTGTGTGAAAGTATGTCGTTTCTCCGCCCCTCCAGGCGATCGTTCGCCGTCGCCGTCGGCACTGCGACGGCGGTGCTCGTCGGTGTGCCCGCTGTCGCGTTTTTCCGCACCGCAGTAGTCGCTCTGATCCCGCTCTCGATTGCACTCCTCTGTGGCATCGCAGCCGCGGTGTTGGCGCTGCGTGTTCCTTCGCTCCCGGCTACGCTCGTCCGGGCTCGTGTCCACCTCGGCGTGCTCGTCGTGCCGCTTGCCGTCCTCGTGCTTGCGCCGTTCTTCTTTCCACCGCTCGATCTCGGCGGGTCACCAGACGACGGACTCTTGCTGGGTCTGATTGCAGTGCTTGTAGCGAGTGCGGTCATCTACGTGGCGACAACGAATCGGTACGCCGCTCTGCTGACCGGGACCGACTCGCCGATCGCCGAGTGGCGTTCACGGCCGGACGAGCGGTACTGCCGGCGCGTCAGGATCGCGACCCTCGTCGGGGGGATCATCGCCATCGCTTCGATGGTGTTCGTTCATACGCCGTTCGTAGGTGTTCGGCCTGGCATCGGCGGCATGTTGATCGGCCAGTCGATCTTCTACGGCCGAAGCCGAACCTACCAGCTGTTCGACGAGGGCCTGCTGATCCGAGCCAGCGGCACGGTCGTGTACCAGTTCGTCCCGGCCGGACAGTTGTCGTCAGTCGAACACGGTACGGACGCGCTCTCGATTCGGCGCTCGCTGCCGTGGCCGTTCCCGATCCGCTGTGCGATCGACGACCTGGCCGACCCCGACGATCTCCTGGCGACACTCGGGGACGCAATTGGGCGACGAAAGTGAGTTGCCGGTCTACTCCGGGCGCGGCTCGGCGTCGATCGCCGGGTCGTGACGGTGGCACTTGACCGGCCGCCCGTCGACGGTGACTGTCGCTGGGACCTGCTGCTCGCAGACGCTCGGGAGGACGGCCGCCAGTCGCTCGGACGCCCGGTCGAGGTCGCCGTCCGCGAGCGCGGCTACGGCGTCGTCGACTCCCTCGGCGATCGCCTCGTCGTCGATCGCCCCCGGCAGGTCGAAGACCGACCGAATCGTCGCCGGGTCGGGCGGGTCGGCGAGGTCGATCGACGCCGGAAGCTCGCCCGTCTGGACGGTAAAGCGGAAGCTCGCCAGCCGCTCCCACGTCGCCGCCGAGAGTTCTTCCGGGCCGACGATGGCGGGACAGCGCGTGTGGAATCGACAGCCACTCGGCGGGTCGGCGGGATCGGGGATCGTGTCCGTGAGCGGGCGAACGAGCGAGCGGTCCGACGGATCGAGGCTGGGAACAGAGTCCAGCAGGACCTCCGTGTAGGGGTGAGCGGGGGCGTCGAGCACTCGGTGGGTGGGGCCTCGCTCGACGATCTCACCGAGGTACATCACCGCGACGCGGTCGCAGAACCGCCGGACGACGTCGATGTCGTGGCTGACGAACAGCAGCGACACGTCGAACTCGCGGCGGACCTCTTCGAGCAGCGCGAGGATGTCCGACTTGACTCGCGCGTCCAGCGCGCTCGTGGGCTCGTCGGCCACGACCAGGTCCGGGTCCACGACCAGCGCGCGGGCGATCGCCAGGCGCTGTTTCTCCCCGTCGGAGAACTCGTGGGGGTAGCGGTCGGTGTCCGCGGCGTCGAGGCCGACCCGCTCCAGCAGGTCCTCGACGATCGCCCGTCGCCGGTCGGCGTCGTCCATCCCGTTGAGCGCGAGCGGCTCCGCGACCGCCTCCCCGACCCGGATGCGTGGGTTGAACGCCTCGTTTGGGTCCTGGACGACCAGCTGGACGCGGCGGCGGAACGACCGCCGCTCCGCATCGGAGAGTTCGCTCACCGGGTCGCCGTCGAAGCGGACGGTGCCGCCGGTCCGCTCTTCGAACCCCAGCAGGGTGTGGGCGAGCGTCGTCTTCCCGCTGCCGGACTCGCCGACCAGGCCGAACGCCTCGCCCTCGCGGATCTCGAAGCTCACGCCGTCGACGGCCCTGACGCGTCCGACCTCGCGGCGGAGCCACCCCTCGGTGATCGGGTAGTGGCGTTCCAGGCCCTCGACCGCGAGCAGCGGCTCGCCCTCGGCGTCGGGTCGCTCAGTCATCGTCGTCCCCCGTCGCGCTCTGCTGGACGGCACGGCCCGCAGACTGGATCACCTCGCCGTCGTAGCCGTCGCCGTAGTAGACACACGAGGCGGCGTGGCCGTCGATGCTCGCGCCGTCGTCCACGGTGTGGAATCCGGGCTGTTCCCCGCCGGCACACGACTCGACGGCGTGGGGACACTCCGCGCGGAAGCGACAGCCGTCGGCGGGCAACTCGTCGCGGGAGGGCCGTTCGGCGAGTCGCGTCGTCCCGTCGTAGCTGTCGAACAGCGCCTGCGTGTAGGGATGGGCCGGCCGGTCGAACACCGCCTCGACGGGGCCGCGCTCGACGATGGTGCCGCCGAACATCACGAGCACGCGGTCCGCCAGCGCGGCGACGACCCGGAGGTCGTGGGTGATCAACAACAGCGCCATCCCGTCGTCGAGCAGCCCCCGCAGCAGGTCGATCAGGCGGGCCTGGACGGTCACGTCGACCGCCGTCGTCGGCTCGTCGGCGATCAGCAGGTCCGGCTCCGCGGCCAGCGCGATCGCGACGGCGACCCGCTGGGCCATCCCGCCGGAGAACTCGTGGGGGTAGTCGTCGACGCGCTGGGCCGCTCGGGGGATGCCGACACGCCCCAGCAGGTCGATCGCCCGCTCTCGGGCCGTCGCCTCGTCGACCTCCCGGTGGATCGTGATCGCCTCGACGAGCTGGTCGCCGACCGAGTAGACGGGATCGAGGGCGTGCTGGGGGTTCTGGAAGACGTGACCGATCTGCGCGCCCCGAATCGCAGAGCGATCCGTGTCGGCCGCCCGGAGGTCGATTCCGTCGAAGGTAACCGAGCCGCCGACGATCTCCGCGGGGGGCTGTGGGACGATGCCGGTCAGGGACTCGCAGGTGACGCTCTTGCCGCTGCCGGACTCGCCGACGAGACAGACCGCCTCGCCCCGATCGACGGCGAAGCTCACGCCGTCGACGGCTCGGACGGTCCCCCGGTCTGCCCGGATGAGCGTTCGGAGGTCCTCGACTGCCAGCAGCGGGTCCGCCGGAGGATCGGAGTGATCGCCCGACATCTCAGTGCTCACCTCGCGGATCCAGCACGTCGCGGAGCCCGTCGCCGACGAGCTTCAGCGAGACGACGGTCGCGGCCAGCGCGACTGCGGGGGCCGTCGAGACCCACCACACCTGGTGGGCCGTCCCGCGGTCCGGACTCAGCCCCTCGGCGATGGTCGAGCCCCAGGAGTACAGCTCCACGTCCGAGAAGCCGAGGAAGGCGACCCCGGCCTCTGCGACGATCAGTATCGCGACGAGGTGGACGACCGCGGGCACGAGCGTGTTCGTGACGTTCGGAAGGACGTGCCGTCGGGCGACGTACCAGTCGGACGCGCCGAGGCTGCGCGCGACGACGACGTAGCCGTCCTCGCGGCGCTGGAGCACTTCGCTGCGGACCAGCCGCGCGACCGGCCCCCAGCTCAGCAGTCCGAAGGTCGCCAGCAACAGCGCCAGCGACGCGCCGACGTACATGTAGCCGACGAAGTAGAGGAAGATCGCGGGGATGCAAAGCTGTACGTCGACGTAGGTCCGCAACACGTCGTCGAGGCGACCGCCGCGGAAACCCGCCGTGACCCCGACCGCGGTCGCCAGCGGGACGACGAACGCCAGGGTGAACACGACGACGTAGATGGCGACGCGTGCGCCCGACACCAGCAGGGATTCGACGAGCTGGCCGCGACCGTTCGTCCCCAGCGGTGCCTGGAGCGATCCCTCGCAGTACCGCTGGATCCCCGTTCCCTGTCGGATCTCGCCGGCACAGCTCGGGCTCCAGCCGGCGTCGGCTGCAAAGCCCAGCGGCGGCTGGTAGACGTATCCGAAGTTGAGTTCGGGGCGGCCCAGTACGAGCGGCAGGACGGTGCCGACGACGAAGAGGCCGCCGAGAAAGCAAAGCGCCGCGACCAGTACCGGCCGGTCCCGTATCGCGCTGGCGACGCGCAGGGTCGCCTCGCGGTTCCGCACCGCAGGGACGACGCCGTAGGCGGTCAGGACGACCAGGCCTGCCATCACGGCCCAGTCGACCGGCGTCACGGCCCACTCGGCGACGAGATAGACGTGGGCCACGTATCGGTCGTACAGCCAGAGGGCCGCGACGATCAGGAGCCCGACGGCGAGGATCGTTCGCTCTGGGGTGACGGTACGTCGCGTGGCGTCGACCGCTGACCAGTCGACGCGCTCGAACCGGGGACGCTCGGAGGGCGCTGCCATGGAGGGTTGTGTCAACACGTACCAGCCACTCTGATAAATCTATCCGTTCCTTCGAAGGCACATCGGTCACCGTGGGAGGTTTTTTCACACCCGACGCCAAAACGATGCCTCGATGCCCTCCACGAACGTCTTCTGGACGCCCCATCGATCTCGCTCCCAGCGCCGAACCGACTCGCGGACACACCTGCACTCGCCATGAAGTTCCTCCGCGTCGTCGCCTGGCGCGTCGCTCTCGGTGGCGTGGCCGCCTGGGCGGTCCTGACGGCGGTGTTCGGGCTCTTTACGCTCACCGAAGACTGGGTGTTGCAGCGACAGGTCGGCGCGCTCAGGTGGGCCGGCGAGGAGGAGGACGCCATCGCGGCCGTCCGCGACCAGTACCTCGGGACCCGCGGGCTGGATCGCCCGCTCGCCGTCCAGTATCTCGACTGGCTGGGCAACATGGTGACCCTCGACTGGGGGCGCTCGTTCGTCACGGGCGATCCCGTCTTCGGGACCGTCCTCGCGGCGGCGGGACGGACGGCGATGTACGTGCTCCCCGCTTTCGCACTCGCGGTTGCCGTCGGCGTCGCATTCGGGCTCTTCCTCGCGCTCCGGCCCGAGAGCCGTCTCGGGAGCGTCGGGCTCGGGACGATCTACCTCGCCTTCGCGGTCCCGAACTTCTGGCTCGGGGGACTGCTGGTCTCGCTCGCGCGTGCCGGCGTGATCTCGCGGCCCCCGCTGGTCTTCGAGCACCTGTTGCCCATCGTCCTCACGGCGACGACGCTGCTCGGCGGGGTCGTCAGCTACGCCCGCGCTCACGCCGCCGAGCACGCCTCGGCCGACTTCGTCCGCCTCCTGCGGGCCAAGGGGGCCGGCTCGCGCCGCGTCGCGACCCACGTCCTCCGGAACGCGGCGGTGCCGATCTTCTCGCTCGTGTTCACCGAGGCGCTGGCGCTGCTCGTGCTGGCGGTGTTCGTCGTCGAGGTGCTCTTCGGGATCGACGGCTTTGGCTCCCTGCTCTTCCGGTCCGTCGACCAGCGCGACCTCCCGGTGTTGCTGGGCGGAACGCTGGTCATCATCGCGGTCGGCGTCGTCGGCAACGTCGTGCAGGACCTCTCCTACGGCGTGCTCGATCCCCGGATCGACGACTCGGGGCGCTGAGCGCTGCAACGCTTATGCATCTCCCAGCCCCACGTTCGGGTATGGAGACACGCCCGCTCGGCGACACCGGTCAGGACAGCACTGTCGTGACTTTCGGTACGATCGCGCTCAACTGGCTCGAACAGGAGGGCGCGGATCAGCTGGTCGAACACGTCCTGGACTACGGCGTCAACCACTTCGACGTGGCACCGACCTACGGCGACGCGGAACTGAAGCTCGGACCGAAGCTCCGCCAGCACCGCGAGGAGATCTTCCTCGGGTGCAAGACCCAGGAACGCGACTACGAGGGGGCCTGGGAGATGCTCGAACGGTCGCTCGACCGCCTCGGCGTCGACACCATCGACCTCTATCAGGTCCACGGGCTGGAGTACGAGACGGAACTCGACGCGATCACCGGCGACGACGGCGCACTGCAGGCCTTCCGCGAGGCCCGAGCGGAAGGGCTGATCGACCACGTCGGGCTGACCAGTCACAGCGAACCGGCGCTCGTCCTCGACGCGATCGATCGCATCGACGACCTCGACTCGCTGATGTTCCCGCTGAACCCGGTCGTCGCCGCGAAGGACGACGGCGACCACGACTACGAGGCGGTGCTCGATCGGGCCCACGCGGCCGACATCGGGACGCTCGGCATCAAGGCCTTCGCCGCCGGCTCCTGGCCCGACACCGACGAGCTCCCCGAAGCAGATCGCCCGTTCGCGAACTGGTACCGACCGGTCACGGCCCCCGACGAGATCCGGCGGCGATTCGACTTCGCGGCCTCTCAGGGGCTCACCAGCGTCGTCAGCGCGGGCGACCCCAAGCTCGTGACGATGATCCTCGAAGCCGCCGCCGACTACGAGGCGATGGACGAGGCCGCCCAGCGCTCGCTGATCGAGCAGGTGCGCCACGACGACAGCCCGGTCCCCGAACAACTCCACCACTGAATGGCCGTCCCCAGCACGGTCACCGCCGCCCTCGCGGATCGCCCGGTCGAGGGCCGACGCTGTCTGGAGGCCGGTGCCGGCGTCGGCAACACGACCGCCGGACTCCTCGATGCCGGGGCCGAGCGGGTCTACGCCGTCACGAACGACCGAGAACACGCCCGGACGACTCGCGAACGAGTGGCCGACGACACGCGATCCGACCGGCTGGCCGTCCTCGACGCGGATCTTCGCACGCTCGCGCTGTCCGACGATTCGATCGACCTGATCACGGCCCACGGGCTCTGTAACGTCCTCGATCCCGCTGCGCTGTCGGCGGTCGCGGCGACCTTCCGCCGCGTCGCAGCGCCCGGCTGTCACCTCGTGATCGACGACTACGCTCCGCTGCCCGAGACGGCTGCCGTTCGCGAACTGTTCGCCGTCGAGAACGCCGCTTCGGAGCTTGCGACTGGTGGGCCGGCGCTGACGTTCTACCCGCCCGACGCGCTCAGACGCTGCTTCGTCGGTGGGGGCTGGTCGTTCGACCGCGAACGGACGCTGCTCGATCCGGTGCCCTGGACTGGGGCGCATCTGTCGGCCCACGCCGACGTGGCCCGCGACCACGCGGCGGCCTGTCCGGGGGATCTCGGCGACCGACTGGCAGCGCGTGCCGACCGACTCGCGACGGAGATCGGCTCCGAATCTGTCGGTCGGATGTACAGCCTCGCATTTCGGCTGCCGGCGTGACTCGTCCGCGCTAGCTCAGCGCCGATACCCGCGTCCGCGCAGACCGAGAGCGTCGCGCTGAGCCCGCTCTTTACTCCGTCTGTCGAGGCTCGCAGTCTGCAGTCGCCGAGACCGCCGCTGCCGTCTCTCGATCGTCGTCCGCCACCGACTAGTCGCCGTCTGCCGCCGACTGTTCGTCTTCCCCGGCCGACTGGTCGTCGTCCGCCGCCGGCTCTCCGCCGTCGACGGTGAGTACGTCCGTCTCGACCGTGACGAGGCCGCTGTCTCGCGGGGGCGTCGTCTCAGGCCTGGCCGGCCGCGCGTCGTCGGGGCGCTCCGAGACTGCTCGTTCGGTCTCGTCGGCGCGCTCCAGCGCCGTCTGTTCCACTCCGTCGGGTTCGTCCTCCCTTCGGGACGGCTCCGAGCCCTCGGTGGCGGTGTCGAACCGAGCGAGTCGATCGGTGAGGACGGC
This sequence comes from Halomicrobium sp. IBSBa, assembly GCF_017612575.1. Taxonomy (NCBI): domain Archaea; kingdom Methanobacteriati; phylum Methanobacteriota; class Halobacteria; order Halobacteriales; family Haloarculaceae; genus Halomicrobium; species Halomicrobium sp. IBSBa. Next base: position 923,547 of record NZ_JADPQC010000001.1, on the reverse strand, counting down.
CGCGTCGTCGGTGAGCGTCCCCGCGCTGTCGGCGATGGCAGCGACCGCGTCGGTCTGGGCGGCGGCCGACTCCGCGGCGCGGTCGGTGTCGCCGTCAGTGCGCTCGCTGATCTCCGTGACGGCTTCGACCATCGCCACGACCTCCTGGCTGGCCGCCGCCTGGCTGTCGGTGGTGTCGTCGATCGACTGGACGCTCTCGTTGGCCCGCTGGACTGCTTCTCCCAGTCGCTCCAGGGAATCGAGGCTCTCCTCGATCGTTTCGATCCCGTCGGCGACGCGGTGTTGCATTCCGCGCACGTCGGTGACGGTGTCGTTTGCCGTCGTCCGGACGCGCTCGATCCGGTCTTCGATCTCGCGCGTCGCTTCTCGGGTCTCTGTCGCGAGCTGCTTGACCTCGTCTGCGACGACCGCGAAGCCGTCGCCGGACTCGCCGGCCCGCGCGGCCTCGATCGAGGCGTTCAGGGCCAGCACGTTCGTCTGCTCGGCGATGCCGTCGATCAGGGTGACCACCTCGCCGATCGCCTCGACCTCCTGTTCGAGGGCCGCGATCGCCTCGGCCGTCTCGGTCGTGGTCGACTCGATCTGATCGAGCGTGTCGACCGACGCGGCGGCGAGTTCCGCGCCGCGCTCGCCCTCCGTGGCGGCCTCGCTGGTGACGGTCGCGGCCTCGTCGGCCGAGGCGGCGACTTCTTCGATCGCTCCCGAGAGGTCACTCATCTCGTCGCTGACTGTCTGTAGTCGGTCGTACTGGGTCGTGGCTCCTTCGTCGATTCGCTCGATGGCCTCGTCGACCTCGCGGTTGGCCTCTGCCACGTCGTCGGCACAGGCAGCGACCTGGTGGCCGGCATCGGCGACGCTGTCCGCGAAGCGCTGGATCTCTTCGATGGTCGTCTCCATCTCCGCGAGCATCGCGTTGCACGACTCGGCGATTTCGGTCATCGCAGCGCTCTGGCCGGCCGGGTCGAGTCGCTGGGTCAGGTCGCCGTCCCTGACCCGGCCCATCGTCGTCGCGAACTCACTGGCCTGAGTCTCCAGGTGGTCGCTGAGCTGCTCGGCCTCGTGTCTCGCGGCCTCGGCGTCTCTCCGGGCCGCGTCGAGGTCCTCGATCATCGTCTCCAGATCGGTCGCCATCTGGTCGAGTGCGATCCCCAGCTCGCCCGGCACCTCGTCGTCGAGCACCGGCGCGTCGAACCGCTGGTCGGCGATCGCGTCGGCCTGCCCGGCGACCGTCGACAGGTACGCGTGGATGTCACCGACGGAGGCGACGACCTCGCCGAGTTCGTCGTCCCGGTCGTTGTCCGGGGCCGTCGCGTCGAGATCGCCCGCGGCCACCGCACCGGCGTAGTCGGTAAGCTGGTCCAGCGACCGGACGGTGTTGCGACCGAGCGTCAGGCCGACGGCCCCGAGCCCGAGGACGACCGCTCCGATCAGTACCAGCAACGGCCGTGTCACCGTTCCGACGAGCGCGTACGCGTTGTCCCGTGGGGCGTGGACGACGACCGTCCAGTCGGTTCCCTCGACCGGCGCGTAGGCGACGAGCGCGTCGCCATCGACGGCCGTCCCGGCGGTCGAGCCGTCGAGCACGCCGCTCTCGCCCGCCTGCCCGCGTTCGATGGCCGTCGACTGTACTGACGAGGCCCCGGCGTACTCGCTGCCGATCGCACCGGTATCGTTCGCGAACGCGACGCGTCCGTCGCCGTCGACGACGCGCGTCACGCTGCCTTCGACCGGGCTCCGGAACTCACCGGCCACCCGCGACACGTCGGCGACCAGGACGACCGCCTTGTTGCGCTGAGACGGCACCGGGCTGACGAACGCCATCACCGTTCGACCGCTGTCGAGCGTGTACGGCTCCGAGACGAGGACGGTGTCGATCTGGTCGAACGTCACGTCGTCCTGTGCCCAGGGGTCGCCACGCTCCCGGAGATTCTGCTGTGAGAGCGTGTTCATCGTCGTGGCCGCGACGTCCAGGTTCGCCGTGTCGACGTAGTGGAGCGCGACCACGTCGTCCGGGAGGTCGTTGTACTCGGAGTTGAGCGTCGAGGCGATCGCTCCGGTGGCCAGCCAGTGGTTCTTCGACACCTCGCGGGCGACGAGGCGTCGCTGCTCGACCCAGTTTTCGAGGTCGTTGGCCGTCAGTTCGCCGACTGTCTGTAGCTCGCTGTCGACGTCGGCTTCCAGTTCACGGGCGACGGCCTCCTGCGTGTAGATGCCGACCGAAGCGGTCACGAGCAGGAGGATCACCAGCGCGACGCCGAACTTGGCCATGTAGCTCTCGCGCAATCGCGCGGGGACGAATCGCCGCTTCCAGTCGCGCCCACGTGGCGGTGTCATCGTCTGGGGCGACGACCAAACCACGCGTAAGTATTACCCGCCAGTTCTCAACAGAAATTTGCGCTACTGTCTGCTATATACAGGAATTTGTGTGGACAAATAACGTGGTCAGTGCGCCGGCTCCCGGCGGTCGCCGTCCCACGAGTTCACTCTCTGGAGCTGCGAGCGATGCCACGACCGGACGGCCCGCACTCTCTGGCTTCGCTGCGTGACACACGATCTCGATATATCAAAAATGTATACTACCTCGAAAGAAGACTATTGGGGGCAAGACGCCACTCAGAACAGATCCTGACCATTCGATCCCCGACGTAGCACTCCGTCTCTGTCTGGCGACTGTCCAGCGTGAAAAACGGCGATAAATTCGTCTTGTCGGGGTTAGCGTGTGTTCTGGCGTCGTCACTGCAGACGCTCCGCGTCTCGGCGAAGGCTGCTGGTGGGACACTACAGGGCTAAACGGCTCGTATATGCCGCTCGGAGTCGTGTCTGCACGGCGGCGGTGACGGCCCAGCGTTCGCCATCGTCGGACCGCCTCGACCGACAGATAGATACATCATTTTTCTTATGGAATAGTCGAAAGACAATACAGCTAATAATAGTTCCGGGGACCGGATCCCCGATGCGGGGATATTTTTATACCCCCCGAGCGACAGCGATGAGTATGGGATACTTCGACGACCGGCCGTCCGTCTCGACGGACTTCACGTATCGCGGAATGGACGCCGCGATTCTGGAGAACGAGCACCTCCGCGTGCTCGTGCTCCCCGGCAAGGGTGGCGACATCCTGGAGTTCCGCGACAAGCGTACCGACGTGGACGTGCTGTACCACGCCGACTACCAGTGGGACCCGCCCGGCGACCGCGTCATTCCCTCGACGGAGATGACGTGGAACGAGCACTACCCCGGCGGCTGGCAGCTGAACCTGCCGGTCGCTGGTGGTCCGATGTCGATTCCGGGCAACCACTACGACCACCACGGCGAGAGTGCGCTCATTCCGTGGGACGCGACGGTGACGCGGGACGACGCCGACGCCGTCACCCTCGAACTCTCGACGCGTCTCCGGCGGTACCCCTTCGCGGTGACCCGAGAGCTGACGCTGCCGGCCGACGAGTCGAGCTTGGAGGTGGCCGAGTCGGTGACCAACGAAGGCGAGTACGAACTCGAATACGCCTGGCAGCACCACGTCGCGCTCGGTCGGCCGCTGATCGGCCCCGACGCGCGTCTCGACGTGCCCGCGGGCGAGAGCTACATCGACGACTACCCGGAGGGCCACGAGACCAACCGCCTGGCGGGCGACCAGCACTTCGAGTGGCCGACCGCCGAGGCCGTCGACGGGGAGGACGTGGACCTCACCGCGTTCCCGCCGACCGACAGCGAGATCCACGACCAGGCGTACCTGCTGGGCGTCGACGAGGGGTGGTACGCCGTCACCAACAGGGAACTCGACGTTGGCTTCGCGCTGTCGTACCCGGCCGAGCACTTCGAGTCGCTGTGGTACTGGCAGGCCTTCGGCGGCATGGACGAGTCCCCGTTCTGGGGCCGCAACTACACCGCGGGGCTCGAACCGACGACGGCCTACCCCGGCCACTCGTACCCGGAGGCACAGCGCAAGAACGGGACGATGAAGACGCTCGAACCGGGCGAGACCGTCTCTGTCGAACTCACGGCGAGTACGTACGGCGGCCGCGAACGAGTCACGGGCGTCGAGAACGGCGTCGTCGAGTAGCGCGACGCCGCCGTCGCTCGACACTGTCAACAATACCCACGGTAAGGGTTATGTATCGCCAGGTGTTTCATTATAGTGCATGACAGTCTAGCCGCCAGCTCTCGTAGTAACGATAGTACTGTCGTTACTACACTGCAAACTCGATCGGTCGCCACACACTGCCTGTTCGCCGTGCCCGACGGCCACTACTGCCGGCTGTCGCCGTTTCGGAGACGCGTCGTCCAGGGCGACGAGACACGATACAGACGGACAGACAGTACGAGCGGGCTGTCAGCGCCTGCTCTCGGAGTGGCCCCTCGGTGTTGGCTTCGGTCGACGCCTCCCCCCACCCCGCTAGTCCACGGCAGAGCCGTCGCCGACGTTCCACAATGTGAAACAGACCGGCAGAGGTCGGCCGATCGTACTGCCGGGACACCTGTCCTGAGTGTCGCCCCGTGAGCGGGGACGACGAACTGGTCACGACGACGCGCACGTGGACGGTCCAGTGCCGTTCGTGTGAGTCCTCGTCCGGAACGGCTACCGACGGTTGCCCTCGCACTCGCTGGGACAGGCTGTCGATCGACCCTCTCACGGCAGATAGCTGCCTGTTCCCCATTGTGAAACAAGCGTGTCGTGCTGTCTCGGTGGGCGCGTCGGGACGCATCGACGGTGCGTGACGACGACGCTCCGGCTCGTACTTCCGGCTGTCCGTCTGTAAAGAATGTTGCGACCCCGTGGTCGCGAATATCTTGAAACAGTGATAGCCGGCAGTATCAGGCGATTTTGGCTTCGATCTCTCGCACCGTACTCAGTACCATCCCCGGTACGTCCTCTTCGAGTCGTTTGCTCGACAGTCGGCTCGCGGTGCCGGCGACGTAGACGGCACCCTGGTAGTCCGCGAATTCGATGGGCACCGCGACGCTGTTGACGTCGGCACGCTGTTCGCCCCGCGCGAAGGCGATCCCTCGCTCTCCGATCCGTCGGAGTTCGCTCCGGAGGCGGTCGGTGTCGGTGATCGTGTCGGGCGTCAGCGACACGAGCGGTTCTTCGAGGATCTCGTCGACGCTCTCGTCCGACAGCGTCGAGAGGATCGCCTTCCCAGGGGCGCTGCAGTGGAGATGACGCGTCGTCGTCATCGAACACGCCTCCGGGTGAGAGCCGACCGTCGAGTAGATATCGACGGCCTGGCGGTCGTGTTCGAGGACCAGTCCCGCCGTCTCGTCGGTGGTCTCGGCGAGACTGTCGATCGCCGGCTTCGCCTGGGCGTAGGGCTCGAACGAGTCTTTGACGTGCTCACCCACGTCGATAAAGCGCGGGCTCAGTCGGTACGCCACGTCGTCTTTGTCGACGTAGCCTTCCGACCTGAGCGTGTTCAAGTGTTTGTAGACCGTACTCTTCGAGATGTCCAGTTCCGTCGCCAGCTCGGTGATGCGGACGCTCCCGTCCGTCTCGGTCATGTATTCGACAATCCTGAACGTCTTGCCTAGCGCGGTCAGTGTCCCTCCGGTGTCCCCCGTAGCCATACGGAGGCATTGATGCCTAAGCGTGATAAGTGTTCACGTTACCAGTCGGCGATACTCCCGTCTTCGTGTCGCCATATTGGATTGTGCCAGTCGACGTTGGCCTCGGCACGCTCCTCGACGAGCGATCGATCGATGTTGACCCCCAGTCCAGGATCGTCCAACACCTCGACGTAGCCGTCGTCGAACACGAACGGATCGTCCGTGACGTACTGGTGGGTCCGATCGGACGCGGGGAGGTGGATGTCGAAGCCGTGGTCCTGCACGAAGAAGTTCGGGACGTAGGTGTCGACCTGCAGCGAGGCCGCCAGCGCGATCGGGCCCAGCGGGCAGTTTGGTGCGACGGCCACGTCGTGGGTCTCGGCGGTGTTTGCGATCTTGACCATCTCGGAGATCCCGCCTGCGTGGGACACGTCCGGCTGGATCACGTCGATGGCTCCCGTCTCGAACAGCCGTTTGAAGTCCCACCGGGAGTAGAGCCGTTCGCCCGCGGCGATCGGGGCGCGGGTCTGTGCGGCGATCGCCGGCAGGTGCTCGACGTTCTCGGGCAACACCGGCTCCTCGATGAACATCAGGCCGAGATCGCTGAGACGGTGGGTCAGCGTCTTCGCCATCGACTTCGAGACGCGCCCGCGGAAGTCGACGCCGATGTCGATGTGATCGCCGACTGCCTCGCGGACGTGTTCGACGCGATCGACGATCTCCTCGATCGTCTCCCGTGACTCGATGTGGCGCATCTGGTGGGTCGCGTCCATCTTCAGCGCCGTGTAGCCGGCGTCGACCAGCTGGTCGGCCTCGTCGGCCAGCTCCTCGGGTCGGTTGCCGCCGACCCACTGGTACACTCTGATCTTGTCTCGGCTGCGCCCGCCCAGCAGTTCGTGGACCGGCAGCCCGTACTGCTTGCCCTTGATGTCCCACAGCGCCTGATCGATTCCGGCGATGGCGCTCATCAGGATCGGACCGCCCCGGTAGAAGCTCCCCCGATACATCGCCTGCCAGTGGTCCTCGATGCGGCGTGGGTCTTTCCCCAGCAGGTACGAGTCCATGATCTCCTCGACGGCTGCCCTGACGGTCTCGGCTCGGCCCTCGACGACGGGCTCGCCCCAGCCGGTGACCCCCTCGTCCGTTTCCAGACGCAGGAACAGCCACCGCGGCGGCACCCCGTACAGCTCGTAGTCCGTGATTTCCATGTGGGACCGCTCGTGTGGCTCGACAATAAGTGCGGGTGATCGCGAGCGTGGCGGACGGCCGCCTACAGGTTGGCGCGGATCCGTTCGACGACGTAGTCGAGTTCCTCGTCGTCGAGACACATCGGGTTGATCGCGATCTCGTTGTCGCCCATCCCGTCCGCGCCGACGTAGACGCGCGGGTCCTCGTCTCGGAGCGCCCGGACGAGTTCGACCGCCGACAGCGTCTCGTCGAGGGTGACCTCGACGACCGGCGAGACGTTCTCGCCTTCGCCGCCGGTGACGGTCGCCGTCAGGTGTTCTTCGTCGGCGAGCCCGTCGGCAGCGCGTTCGGCCTGGCGCTGCCACTCGTCGCTGAGCGCCTGGTAGTCGAGGTCGACGAACACTTCCAGCGCGCGGATCAGTCCGGCCAGCTCCTCTTTCCCGACTTTCATCGGACGACCGATCCCCTGACGCGGGACGCCGTCGACGCTGTCGGGATCGATCAGCTCGCGGGGCGGCTCCCACGCCTCGCGAGCGACGTGCATGTCGAGGTGCTGGAGCGCGATCGACTGGATGAGGTCCTTGCGACCCGCGACGATCCCGGTCGTCTGCGGACCGCGGATGGCCTTCCCGCCGCTGAACACGACGAGGTCCGCGCCGGTCTCGACGAACCGTTCGAGGTTGTCGATCGGCGGGACCTCCGCGGCGGCGTCGACGATCACCGGCACGTCGTGGTCGTGGGCGATCTCGACGACCGTCTCGAGGTCGGGCTGAGTGTAGCTCTTCTGGACGTAGCCGACGGCGGCGGTGTCCTCCCCGATGGCGCGCTCGATCTCCCACGGCTCGACGTTGGTCGCGCCAGTCCCGAGGTGGAAGTCGTTGGTCCCCACGTCGACGATCGTCGCGCCCGCGGCCCGCAGCGCGTGATCGTAGCCCGTCCGGTGGGTGCGGGGCATGACGATCTCGTCGGCCAGCCCGTCGGTGTCTGGGAGGCGATCCATCGCCTGTACGTCCGAGCCGGCGATGGCGGCCGCTGCGCCGAGCAGCAGGCCCGCGTCGGCACCCGAGGTGACGTATCCCGCTTCGGCCCCGGTGACATCGCGGATCAGTTCGCTGGCTCGTGCCTGCAGGTCGCCGAGTTCGACGAACCCCTCGGCGGCGCTGTTCATCGCTTCGAGTGCTTCTTCCCGAATCAGGCTGCCCCCGATCCGTGTCTTCGTCCCGGCGGCGTTGACGACCTCCCGGACCCCGAGTTCGCGATAGATATCCGTCTGTTCGACTCTCCCGTCTGGTGACAGACCCATAGTAGTCGGGTAACAACACGGGACGTTGAATAGGTGACGGTTTCCGATGTCTTCCAACTGGGACGGGCATTTCAGGATGAGAAACATTCAGCGAGAGACGCCTACCAGAGATCTCGATTTCGAATTTCAAAGCGATAACTGGATCGGGGACAGACACGAACTGGTCTCGTGATACTGTCCCCTTCTCGGGAGTTCATCGTTCGACTCACCGCTGGGATACTCACACAGCGACTACGGTCGATGGACCTGCGGTACTGTTTGCAATCTCTGAACGACCACTCTCTTTGGGCAGACATCGCTCTTTTATTCTCTTTCAGGCCGAATATATCTGTGTAACAAAAATATTGCTGATATGTGGCGAATAACACATCCACTATGGAGAGTGTGGTCACGTTTTCGCCATTTTGTATGTAGGAGTTGGTCTTGTTGGCCCAGTTTGGGAAGAGGCGCTGGTCACACTGCCTGGTTGGCTGCTGTTTTGGATTCGTCTGGTGAGAGCACAGCAGTCGTGATTGGGAACGACGCTGTTCGATGACGGCCAGACGGGCGTTCGCTACCCATCTCGCTGTCGGGACAGTGTTCGCTTTGCCACGGAGAGGCCCGGTCTGCCGTCGGCGTTCCAGACGAGGAGCAACACGCCGACCAGCAGGAACTGCAGTGCGAGAAACGGCGTTAGCTCTATCGACGCGAAGTGGCCGACGAAACTCTTCGGACCGCCGTACTGGATCGCCGGGAGTAGCGGCCACCCGAGGTAGGCCAGTGCGGCGAACTCGCCGTCGAGGAGCGGGCGCAGTCCGTCGCTCAAGAGATGCGTGCCGTAGCCCAGCACGAACGCGCCAGCGAGGTGAACCGCCGTCGGACGCATCGGGGTGGTGCCACCGTCGGCCCCGAGCTGTCGGGACTCGTCGCGTGCATCGACAGCGCGTGCGATGGCGACGAGGACGACGCCGACGACTGCTGCTGTGAGCAGCGAGTGCGCCAGCGAGCGGCCGTTGGGCAACACGGCGACTGTCCAGGCGAGTGGCTTGTCGATCAGGTCCGGGAACTGCGTGCCGACCGCGACGGCGACGACCGCGAACGCGGACACGCGTCGATCGGTCGCTCGGGCTAGCAGCGAGTAACAGAGATAGCCAACGGCGAGGTGTCCCCACGGCCACATACTACTCCGACGGTCGTCTGCCAGCGACAATACCCTGTCCCTTCGGCCCGTATCCCGACAGCTTATACCGTCGCCGACCGTTCGACTCGGCCAATGACAACGCCGCGACGCCAGCGATTCGTCGTCGGACAGGTCGCGTGGATGAGCGCGACGGTCCTCGCGCTGGCGCTGCTTGGCTCGCTCTCTCTGGAGCTGTTCTTCGTCGTCTCGCTGATCGGCTTTCTGGTCGTGATCGAACTGACGGCTCCGTTCAGTGTGACGCCACGCTGGCGGGCCCGGCTCAAGTGGCTCGTCCTGCTCGGCCTGTTGGCCTTCGGTTACGTCGTCGTCAGACGCATCCTCGCTATCCTCCCGCCGGGGGTGATCTGACGTGGCTCCAGACTACCCGCGTGCGGTACTCGCTGGCTTCGCCGTCGCCGTCGCTCTGGGGCTGCTCGTCGCCGGAAGCACCTCGGGCGGTGCCTTCGGTTCGTACAACCCGGCCTGGGACGGTACCAGCGACTTCCGGTCGATTGCCGGTGACGAGGCCGAGACGCTGTCGATCGCCCGAAACGCCAGCGTCTACGACACCGCCGACGCCAACGAGACGCTGGCCGTGCTCCTCTCGCCCGAACAGCGCTACACCGACCGCGAGCGTCGATCGATTCGGCAGTTCGTCGAGGCGGGCGGGACGCTGCTGATCGCCGAAGACGTGGGACCGAACGGGAACCAGCTGCTCCGCGGTGTCGGCGCACGGACCCGGTTCGACGGCGCACCCCTGCGCGACGAACGCCGCTACGAGAACGGGCCGGCGCTGCCGGTCGCTACGGCGGTCGGGCTGGACAACGACAGCGTCGAGACGGTCGTCCTGAACCACGGGACCGCGATCCGTGCGGCCGGAGCCACTCGCGCCGACGACCCCAACGGGACGATGCGAGCCGTTCGCGCGACGAACGCGACGGTCCTCGCGGCCAGCTCCCCGTACGCCTACCTCGATCGGAACGGCAACGAGACACTCGACGACGACGAGACGGTCGCTCGGTACCCGGTCGCCACGACCGAACGCGTCGGCGACGGGCGGGTGATCGCCGTCAGTGACCCGAGCGTGTTCATCAACGCGATGCTCGAACACGGCGACAATCGCGCGTTCGCCCGTACCGTCGTCGCCGGCCACGACACCGTCGTCCTCGACGTGTCCCACGCCGGGCGTCTCCCGCCGCTGCAGGCGCTGTTGCTCACGCTTCGAGAGTCGCCGCTCTTGCAGGCCGTCGTCGGAACGGCGCTGCTCGGAGTCCTGGCCGGTCACGCAGCCCTGTTGGACGGGGTGGCGGCGCTGAGACGCCGTCTCGGAGCGAGCGACACGGTCCACCGACCACGCGACCGCGAGGCGGTCGTTCGCGGCGTGACGGCTCGCCACCCCGAGTGGGACGACGAGCGAGTCGAGCGCGTAACGCAAGCCATTATGACGCGACGGACGGAACGTGATGGCAATGACTGAGCCAGCCGCCCTGTACGAGACCGTCCGCGACGAAGTCGGGACGGTGCTCGTGGGACACGACGAACTCGTCGAACACCTCACGGTCGCGCTGCTGAGCCGGGGCCACGTCCTCCTCGAAGGCGTCCCCGGTGTCGCGAAGACGACGCTCGCACAGTCGTTCGCCCGCGCGAGCGGGCTCGCGTACACGCGCGTGCAGATGACGCCGGACCTGCTGCCGGCCGACATCACCGGGACCAGCGTCTACCGCAGCCAGACCGGCGAGTTCCAGCTCCAGAAGGGGCCGATCTTCGCCAACGTCGTCGTCGCCGACGAGATCAACCGCGCGACGCCCAAGACCCAGTCGGCGTTGCTGGAGGCCATGGAGGAAGGCCACGTCACGATCGAGGGCGAGACGCTCGCGCTCCCGGATCCGTTCGTGGTCATCGCCACGCAGAACCCCATCGAGATGGAAGGGACCTTCGAGCTGCCCGAGGCACAGCGCGACCGCTTCCTGTTGAAGCTCACCGTCGACATCCCCGATCGCGACGAGGAGCGACGCGTCCTCGACCGCTTCAACGACGCGCCGCAACTGGACGCCGAGAGCGTCGAACAGGTCGTCGACACCGAGGCACTGACCGCCGCACGCGACGCGGTCAGTGAGGTCCACGTCGCCGACAGCGTCCGCGAGTACGTACTGGACCTGGTCGCGGCGACTCGGGACCACCCCGATGTCGAACACGGCGGGTCGCTGCGCGCGTCGCTCGGACTGCTGAAGGTCGCGAAGGCCCGCGCGGCGATCCACGGCCGCGAGTACGTCGTCCCTGACGACGTGAAGACCCTGGCCCGTGCGGTCCTGATCCACCGACTCGTCCTGACTGCCGACGCGGAACTGAGTGACGTGTCTCCGGCGTCGGTGATCGAGGGGACACTGGCCGACGTGACGCCCCCCGGCGGCGACTCGGAGGCAGAGCTGGCCGCCGCCACGGAGATGGCCGACGCCGAAGAGAGCGCCACCGACGGCGGGAGCGTCGAGTAGCCGGCGCGTCACTCGTCGCTTTCCGTCTCGGCGGGCTCCCAGCGCAGCGTCGCCACGTTCTCCTCGCCGGCGAGCTCGGCTCGGACCGGCCGGTCGAGTCCGCGTGCGAGCGCGACGGCCGTGATCGAGACGATCGGGTGATCGAACCGACCGAGGTCGCCGTAGACGCTGGCCGTCGTCGACACCGTGAGCCGGCCGTCCGCTCGGTCGAGGTCCAGCTCGACGGCGTCGGCGATCTCGAACTGCTCGACGACCGCCTCGCGAACCTGCGTCGCGACCTCGCCCGGCGTGTCCGCCAACGACCCGCTCAGCGCCGACTCGAACTCGCCGAACAGCGTCTCACCGGTCGGACGGAGCGCCACGCCACGGGTCGTCGCTTCGTCCGTGGTGACGAACAGCGCCGACAGGTCGTCTGCATCTGGAATCTCGAAAGGCGTCTGCTGTGGGACGAACAGGCGGACGCCGGTCGCCGGATCGGTGGTCGGGACGTAGATCCGCCTGTCCGTGAGCCCGAGTTCTCGACAGAGGCGCTCGTGGTTGCGGGCCAGGGCCTCGTAGACGGCGTCCCCGACCGAGGCCGAGACGAACCGCTCGGGCGTGACGAACCACGTCAACACGGCGGCGAAGACGCCGGTCCCGCCCAGTGCGAGCAGTATCGTCCGTGTCGAGGGAAAGACGAGGGCCCCGATCGTCGCGACGAGGCCGACGGCGGCAAAGCCGATCGCGGTCTGTCGGTACTGGCTCTGACGGGCACGGGCGTACGACGACCGGAGCCGTTCGTTCTCCGCCCGCAGCGTCTCCAGTTGTGCCGCCAACTCCGGCGACAGCTCGTCGTCGGGTGTCGATTCCTCCGTCGTCTGCTGGTGTTCGGTCGCGTGTCGATCAGTACTCATCGGTGACCTCCAGTGTCGCGACAGTGTAGCGGTGCAGTCCGTAGCCGGCGACGGCGACCACGGCGACGAGGATCGCGGCCACCTGCCAGCGCGTCCCGAACGTTGCGATACTACCCGCGACGACCAGCGACAGCGCCGTCAGCGCGACGACGCCCTGCCAGAGCGTTCGTCTCGGCCTGTCGGCGTCGAGGACGCTGCCGGCGAACACGACGACCATGGGGGCCTGGGCGAGCGCGAGCGTCGCGAGCGGCGGGTTCTCGGGCAGGACCGCGGCCAGCAGCACGTGCCCCACCGCGAGGACGACGATCGGAGAGACGGCGAGCCAGGCGGCCACGACGACCACGCCAGCCAGTGCGCCGCCGAGTCCGGCGACGAGCCAGCCCGTGAGGACGCTCAGCAACGCGCCCGCCCCCACGACGGCCGGGGCCGTTCGCGAATCCGCGGCGAGAGCACCGCCCAGACCCTCGGGACCGTCCTCGACGCTCACGCCGACTCCCTCCGTCGCTGCGTTCGACCCGCCGACAGCACCGCCGAGAGTCGGTCACCGGGGCCGACCTCGTAGGCGTCGACGCCCTCCATGCCGGCGAGTTCGCGCCGGAACTCCTCGAAGGCGACGTAGTCGCTGTAGGCCCCGGCGAGATCGGTGAGTTCGCCCGACTCGAACAGCGCCGTCGGCGTCATGAACACCGCGACGGTGCTGCCGTTCCGGCTGGCACGCCGGACCGCCGCTCGCAGTTCGTCCGGGCGGCTGTCGTCGGTCACGATGACCGTCCGAACGACGGTGTCACTGGGGAACTCGGCCGTCCTGATCGCGCCCGCCAGCGGCTGTGCGTCGAAGCGCTGCTGGTACGCCTCACCCTCCGACAGAAACGGTGCGAGCGTCCGTCCGAACGCCGAATCGTCGCTCGCGACCCGGCTGGCGACCCGTGTGTTCGGTGAGCCTCTGGGTCCGACGCCGCCGGATCGACCCTCGGTCGTCGCGGCCGCGAGCAGCTTCGATCGGACCGTGGCCCAGGCGTCGGTTCTGACCAGCGGGCTGATCGCCGTCGTCACGCCGTCGTCGCCGACGGCGTAGTAGCCGATCCCGTCGTCGTCCGTGCGTGCTCGGTCGACGATCGCGACCGCGAGCTGTCGTGCGTAGTCGAGCTTCGTCGTCCCGGCTCGTCCGTCGGCCATCGTGGCACGGTGGTCGAACACCAGGATCGTCTGCCGGTCTGCGCCGCCCTCGAACTCCATGACGTGTGGCTGGTCGAGCCGCGCCGTCGCCTTCCAGTCGATCTGTCGGACGGCGTCGCCCGGCACGTACTCCCGGATCTCTGCGGGCTCGATGCCGGTGCCCAGCTGGCTCGACGCCTGCTCGCCAAAGCCCGTCGCGATCGGGTTCCCGCCTTCGCCGACGTGGAGGTCGTCGGGTGCCCGCGGGCTGACTGCGACTTCCTGTCCGGCGTCCAGTTCGACCAGCTGGGCGAAGAGGCCGTCCGTGTCGGTGATCGACAGCGACACGTCGTCGACGGTGAACGAGCCCGCCACCGGCCAGGTCACGGCGGTGGACGCGACCCCCTCGCGTTCGCCGGGCGCGAGCGAGACCGTCGCCGGATCGCCGGTCGCACCGACCGGTGGGTCGACGGTGACGGTGATCGGGACCGACACCGCCGTGTCGAGCCTCACGGCCACGGTCAGCTCGGCGGTCTCTTCGGCCGTCACTCGATCCCGCGTCGAGAGATCGACGCTCAGCGCCGCCGGGACCCGCGTCGCCGAGCGGACGAACCGGTACTGTCGGGCGAGCAGCCAGGCCCCGACGGCACCGCTCCCGAGTAGTGCGAGCGGGCCAGCGACGACGACGCCCCAGACGGCAAGCGCCGTCCCGAGGGCGGCGACCGTCCAGTACCGACGCGTCACCTGCATGGCTCGTTGCTTCGCTCGCGTCCCATTGAAGCTACTGGTTTCGTGAACCCAGACCGCTGGCGTCGGGCGTTCGTTTCGCATTCTCCGGACTCCAATCACGGACACACACATACAGATTATAACCACTCAGGTCCAGAAATTATATCGGGTGTGCCCGAGAATCGTCGCTCAATGTCCGAAACGATCCCCAGCACGTGTCCCCGGTGTGACGCCCTCTTGGACCACAAGACCGCGATGCCCGGCGGTGCCGACGCACCGACGATCGTGAGTTGTCCGTCCTGTGCGTACGAGGAACGGTTCGAAGACTGAGTGGACGGTCGTCGCGACGCCATCCGGCCCGAGACTGTCCCGTCGTCATGTCAGCGCCGCCGACGCCCCGAAAGGCGCACGGTTTTTACGCACCCGGTCGGTACTCTCGCCAAGACAGTGTCGGACCGCTGGACCGTCGCCTGTGTCGTGTGTCTCTGTCTGGCCGGCATCGCCCTCACCGGCGTCGCCAGCGACGCCGCCGTCGCCCAGTCGACGGCGACGCCCGACGAGACGACCAACGCCACCGTCCAGCACGAGGACCCCGACTCGGTGTCGGATTCTGGTGACGTCCAACAGCTTCGCCGCTGGCTCGGAAACCGACTCGGTAACCAGCTGGAGTCGAGTACCGTCGCCCTCAGCGAAGGCGAGTACGAACGTGCGCGGGCCGTTCTCGGCGACGACTACGACTCTCGACTCGAACAGTACGTCGACGTCGCCGGTGACACCGGCGGTGGCGGCGACGGGGACGCCGGCGAGACGTACCGCGAGGTCGGCCAGAACCAGCGCAATCTCACGACGCAACTCCAGCGTTTCGAGCGCGCCCAGGAGCGCTACCAGTCGGCCCGTCGGGAGGGCAACACGTCCGAAGCACGAGCGGCGGCCCGCGAGATGGCACGGCTGGCCGACCGGGTCAACGACACCGGCACCAGCGTCACGCAGGGCTACGCCCGACTCGGGAACCAGAGCGGGATCGACACGACCACCGAACAGACGGCCGTCCGGAACGTCACCACCAACACCACCGAGACCGCGACGACGGTACAACGCCAGACGTTCGTCGAGACGAACCTGACGGTGCTCGACGCGACCCGCACGATCGCCTACGACGACCCGCTCCGGCTGACCGGTCGTCTCGCGACGGCCAACGGAACCGCCGTCGCCAACGAGCGCCTGGTGATCGAGATTGCGGATCGCCCTCACCAGATCACGACCGACGGCGACGGTCGCTTCGAGCTCGCCTACCGTCCGCGGACGCTTCCCCACAATGCGTCGGCAGTCACGGTCCAGTACGTGCCAGACAACGCCTCGATCTACCTCGGATCTAGCGCGACGCTCCCCGTCGAGGTCGAGCAGGAGCCCGCGACGCTGACGGTCCGGAACGCGACCGAGGAGACGAGCTACGGACGACCGGCCGGCGGGACTGCCGTGCTCGAAGTCGAGGGCGAGCCCGTCGAGGGCGTTCCACTGACCGCGACGCTCGGTGGCGTCTCGCTCGGGCGGGCGACGACCGACGAACGCGGCCGCGTCCGGTTCCGATCGAACCTGTCCGCACGCGTGTCTCCGGGCCAACGATCGCTACGGGTGTCGACGGCGCTGTCGAAGCGAGCGATCACCACCGCTGGCTCGAACGCCACCGTCGACGTGGTGTCGACGCCGACGACCCTCTCGGTCGACGCGACGCGGGCCGACGAGAACGTCTCGCTGACTGGCCAGCTCACGACCGAAGCGGGCGACCCGGTCGGTTCACAGACGGTGAGTGTCACTCGCGACGGCAGTCTCGTGACGACGGTCCGGACCGACGAGGACGGTCGCTTCGCCGCGACGCTCCCCACCGACGGGTCCGCCGCGACCGTCGACGTGGGCGCTCGCTTCGACGGGGGCGGAACCAACCTCGAATCGAGCCGTGCGACGGTGACGATCTCGACCGATGTGAACGCGTCGGACGGCGGTGTCGTGAACTGGTTGTTCGGTGACGGACGCTGGTTCACGATCGCGGCCGGTGTCGTGATCCTCGCTGGAGGTGGACTGTTCGTCCGTCGTCGTCGGACTCGCGAGGAGGCTCCGGACGAGGCCGTCGACCGCTCGACGCCCACACGGACAGCGACCCCCACTGCCGACGACGCGCTCGCGGCGGCACTCGACCGGGCAGACCGGTTCCTCGACGGCGGTGCCGCAGGTGCGGCCGTCCGCGCCGCGTACGCTGGCGTGCGAGACGGTTATCTGGAGGCGTCCTCGACGGACACGCACTGGGAACTCCTCCAACGGAGCGAGGCGCTCGACGACGCCGAGCGGACCGCACTCGAACGGATCGTCGAGACGTACGAACGCGCCGCGTTCTCGGCCGAGGGAATCGACCGTGACGACGCCGCGGCGACGATCGACGCCGCTCGCTCCCTGTTCGAACGTGACTCCGCCGAGCCAGCGGACGACTAGCGCTGTTGTGTGATCGCGTCGACGACAGCGAACTGCGCCCTGGTAAGCTCTGCTTTGTCTCCCACGTGATTCTGTCTCTGGACCCACGCTGTCTCGTCGCAAAGTCGTGCTTATCGATCTGTGGTGTCGCTTCCGCGCGGCTAACAATGAACGGTGGACTCGTACGTTCTCGCGAATTCCCATGCAATTCGATCGGCGATCGCTTCTCAGAGGTGTCGGTGCGACCCTCGTCGGAGGCACAGCGCTGACGTCGCTGTCGGCGGCAGAGGTACAGGAACTCCAGGACAGACAGGCCAGTACGAACGGCGTCCACCTTGCGGCCGAGTTCACCGAGGAGCAGCAGCTCCTCGGCCTGAGCGAGACGGTCAGCGTCACCAGTGCTCGAGACCCTACTGAACCCGGACAGGGGAAAGGGCAATCCTCGGACGACGTGCTCCACATCACCTCGCTCCCCGACACGGGCCGGGAGCGTGGCGGCGGGCGAGGGAGCGGGTCCGACGACGAATCAGACGGCGAGCACAGCGGCGACGACGGCGTGACCTACGACTACGGCTTCTCGATGGTCGGCGTCTCCGATCGAGACCTCACGGTCGAGGACCTCGCCACGTACGGCGGTGGCACCGGCCTCGCCTACGAGTGGCTGGTCACCGACGAGAACGTCTCCGCCGTCGGGACCGAAGCCGAACGGGCCGGTGTCGGCCCCGACGAAGTCTGGCTCGTCGTGCGCGAACCCACTGCGGCCGACACGGGGCTCGTCGACGACGCCGTCGCTGGTCGGCTGACGGCGCTGATGCGCGAAGTCGAAGCCGACCGCGGGACCGGCCAGTGGCACACCCGCGACGTGGGCATCGAACTCGACGAGGACGCCGAGCCGGCCTGGCAGGAACTGTCCGCCGCGTCCCAGCTGTTCGTGGACATCGGCGAGACGCCGCTGTCGGCCTACGGCGACGCGGAGGTCCTCATGGTCGGCGTCGGCCGTGGCGACCCCTACGACGGCCCCTCGGTGCTCGACGCGTACTACCGGGGGCTGACGGTCGCCGGTGAGGAGTACTCGTTCGCTCAATGACGCGCGAAGCCCTTCCTTCTTCAAGGAGCGCAGTAAGGAGGGGCTACAGCGGTGTCACCGCATTTCATACACTGTCTTTGGAGGGTCTCGAACCAACGTGTTATAGGATGAGCAGGTGCAAAACCTCGCGCTTTGGGGCGGGAATACGCGCCGTCTGGATGGCACTCTCCACCGATGACTGCACGTCTGGATATTCCACGGTCGCAACCCAAGCCTTGAGGGTGTCATAGAACAGTTACCACACCAAAGAGCAGGGTGAATGCTGAGGTTGTATGGACTCAGTGACCCTGCAGGATGGGGCTTCTGTAGAGTCGTTTTTCAATGTCGCGGAGACCGAGGCGGTAGCGTTGTGTGAGCATCTTACCTTCGAGTTTCTCGACGAGTTCGACGTGTTCGTCCCGGTGGAGACCGGGCGAACACGAGAGCACGAACCACCAGAGATGCTGTGTAGCTTCCTTCACTTCCGTTGTGGATCATCATCGCGATCGATCGAGAGAACGACATCCGAAACCGGTTCGCGGCCGATCGGCCGCCAGGTACAGCCAGTCCACTCGTCGACGATCCGCCACCAGTCAGACCCGTTTTGCCGGCGGGCGAATCGAATTCGACGACGAGGTGACCCGGTGGGGGAATACGCAACCGTCGCCTTCTCGAAGGGCTTGCGGTGGTTCCTTTGCTCTGATTCTTCGGGTGCTGTTTCGGTTTGCTCTCCCTCTTTGGCCTCGTCGGGTTCAGGTTCTGTTCCGGTTTTCTCCGTCTTGCTGGCGTCTTTGGCCGAGGCTGCTGTCGGATCGGGTTCGTGCCGGAGATACTTGACGCTCTCTGGGATTCCGTCTTCATCGCCGAACTGCCGTTCTGCTTCTGCACGGGTGAGCCGCGGGCCTTCGTAGTACTCTTTGTAGTGAGCGTTCCAGGCGTGGCGGTGTTCGAGTGGGAGCTGGCGGTGCCACTTCCGGTAGGGAGGCTCGTCGACGCGGTGGATGTGGACGTGACAGCTCTGGCAGACAGGAATCACGTTCGCCACACGGTCGTCAGTATCGTCGCCGTTGACGTGGTGCAATGACAGCTTATCTTGCCGGCGACGCCCCTGGGTCGTGTTGAGCCATCCCGCCGGCGAGCGGCCACAGATCACACAGTTCTCGCCCCACTCATCGTACACTGCCTGTCGGAGCTCATCGGTCATCTGATCGTCACCTCATGAGATGGTGCTGGTCGGTTGTGCTGCGGTCTGTTGGGCAGGTGACTGTCTACCGCGGTCTGTTCTGTTTGTACTGGTCGCGTTATTGCTGGCCACTGTTCGTCTACTCGTGGCACCCACGCAGTCGACGGGCGAGACGCCTTCTTTGGGGCTGTCAGTCCATCGGCTACGTGCGTGGTTTGGGTCATGTTTGGAGTCATCACTACGAGAGAGAGCTCTGGGAGCGTGCCGCTTCTCCCGAGTCCCTCCCACTCCACTCGAGGGATACAAACGGATCTCAAGCGCCGGTTCATACGAAAAGCAGCGCGAGTTCCCGCCCCACTGTGGGCAGGGATGAAGCGCGTCACTCCGGTGCGTGTTCCGTCTCTTCGATATACCGCTCAATCACCACTTCCGATACCGAACCCGGCGTTCCCACATAGTACTCGACGTTCCAGAACCCACCACCCCAGAAATACGACTCCCGAATCTCAGGATACCGCTCCAGTAAGTACTTTCCAGAGTACGACTTGAACTGTCGAGCGATGTCCGCCGGACTGTAGTTCGGATCTGTTTGCACGAACGGGTGTACGTGGTCGTCTGCAATCTCCACCCCCAGCATCTCGTGCCCGAAGTGGTCAGCAGTCTCATCAAACAACTCACGCACATCGTTCTCCACCATATCGAGAACAGGGTGGCGGTACTTCGGATACCATACGAAGTGATACTTGCAGGAACTACCGAATGTGTCTGTCTGCGATACTTTTTCATCCCTAATTTCTATATTTGTGACAGTCTAAAACGATTGTCAAAGTATGGGTGAAGAAGCCACGAAGACGATTCAGACGCGCCTTGACGTAGCGTCTGGTGAACGGTCGTGGCTTTACGACGCCCGCCTCGTATCACGCGAGATTTTCAACGACACCATCCGCCTCAAACAACAGAGATACGCACGCACTGAGATCCAGAAGGAGGTTGATCGCGACGACTTCTTGCGGAACAACAAGTGCGCGATCGTCGGTAAAGCCCTCCAAACGTGAGATTCTCACGAGACACACTATCATACGTAGTGCGTGCTGAGGCCACACCTAGTGTGTCTCGAGCAGAGACTATTCCACTCTAAATCCCCCCACGTGGCTGGGACATACTACTCAGTACCGATTGGATATAACAATAAGAAACTGCAACCATCATGTGAGAAAGATAACACAGATGAACCACCACGGAGGGGAAGTCACTCTCCAGAACTGTCATGAGAGGGGCCGATCAAGGGGAGTGATGTCCGGCCGACCACGGGCGAAAAGATATCCCATCTTTGGGGAAGAAACCTGCCGGCGTCCACTCGACATGGGTTCTGGTGGGGGAGCCAAGCGTGCGTATCTTGACTGGGCCCAACTAATGAAGGAATCAGATGCGCCCATACCGACCGGTTCACTGCTGGTTGGATTCACGAACGAGACGAACCGAATAGCAGACTCGGTATCCTATTGGAGAGAACCCTTTGGAGATTTTTGGCGTTACCGGGGATGAAATCCACTCCGGGCCGGGGTCGCTTAGGAGGGGCTTCCAATCGAAGCATTACCGACCCAGGCAAACTATTAGTACTCTGATATCGGTGGGTCTATCGGGAGGCTGCCGCCGATCACGGCGCGCCCCTCGTCTGTTGGAGTCCGTTCGGATCTCACCTGTCACTGGACGGCCCCATTGGTTCAACCGGAACGGACTTTCTATCTGAGTGTATATGATTTTGACTATCGACTTATCCCACTGCTTTCGCTTTCCTATTATTGTTATTATATCCAATCGGTCTCAGGTAGTATGTGCAACTACTGTCTTGCGGTTTAGTGTAGGTCTCCATGAGAGAGGAACACCCTAGTGCCGCTTCAATCGTGATTTGTTGGATATAGCTGGCGGACAGGGTGTCATAAAACGATTCACACACCTCAGTAGCTTCCGGAAAATCGGTGTCTGAGAGATAGTGATTATTGCCGCTATTCAGAAGAAGCAACAGCAGTCCTCTTGACCGGTAGCAGAAAACCATGCCAACCGTTCTATGACACCCTATATGTATGTGTATCACGAAGTATTGACTAGAGAAGATTGCCATCTTTGTGGTAGTTTCTAACGAGTTTCGATATTCTCCGAACTCTTGTGTCCGAGATTCCTGCATGTACCGGCAGGTTCAGGACCCGATGTGAGAGTTCGTGTGCTCTCGGACAGGTATCATCTGGTGCAATGGTGTAGGCGTACATCGGTGAACAGCCGACGCCTCGCTTTCTGAGCGCCCGACAGAGGTCTTCGCGTCGTGTCTCCTCAACCAACACCGGATATCGGAAGTAGCTGTGTGTCTCTGTGGCGTTCGGTTGTTTCAGGTCGTCTGGCAACAGTTTGTCGTAGCGACGGGCGTGTTGTCTTCGGGTCTCGATCCGGTCTGGGAGTGCAGCCAACTGCTGGCCGAGGAGTCTTCTATCCCACTTTGAGAGGGTCGTCGGCGCCGGGTCCGGCACACCAGCGGAGGAGTCTCTGGAGACGGGATCGAGGACGTGCCGACGGACCGGTTCGTAGACGCGGCCTGGCAGTGCGTTCAGCACGCGGTCAACCATCCAGATGCCGAGCAGTTTCGTCCGCCGGGCAGTCGGTCGGTTGAGACTATTAGGTGCCGGCAGGTCCTCACTCAGCACCAGGCCGCCCTTAAATACTGTCACATCCTTATAAAATCTGAGGCTGAACACGCAGTAGTCGCTGTGGGTCCCAACCGCGTTTGTCGTGAGGTGGGTCCCGAGTGCCTGTGCAGCATCCTCGACGACGGTGAGGTCGTGTTCCTCCGCCAACGAGGCCACGCTCTCCATATCACAGGGTAATCCATATGGATGAACCGGTACGATTGCCGCCGTCTCGTTGGTCACCTTTTGCTTCGCTTTGTCGATGTCGATAGCGAAGTCCTCGGTCACGTCGACGTAAACAGGTGTCCCGACGGCCTCAACGGCACTCTGGACGGCATAACACGTATAGCCCGGGAGCAACACCTCATCACCGTCGACACCTGCGTGCTCGAGCGCGTACACAAGTGCTGCTCGGCAACTCTGGACCGGGAGGACAAACGAGAAGTCGGTCCCGTCGAGCAACAGGTCCTGGTAAGAGGGGGGCGACGCTGCTGGCGAGAGGATGTCGCGCACGCTAATCGGGAAAGATTCTGTCGACGACTGCATCTGTCAGGTCATTCCGTCGATGTGATGATATATGTTTGTATGGCACTGTCTAGTTCTGGACCTCCTGAGCTGGCGTTCGGCCGTCGAGTGCTTGGTTGGGCCGTTCGTGGTTGTAATTGTGTCTGAAGCGTCGTAACCACTGTCTGGCGCTCGATTGACTGCCCCGCCAGTACGTGTGAAAGCGGTCGATTCGCATGGTGACAGTCTGGAACCATTTTCAGTACCTCACAAAGCATCGCCCAGCGTGTCATAGAATACGTCTCACACCCTCTACGTCGTGATTCTAATCATTCATCTCACGCTTAAGTGAGCGAGACACTGCATTTCACAATCTATTTCAGACGGAGCTGTTCGAAATCTTCTGGTTGGAAACTATTGTATGACAGGCTCTCGCCAGTTAACCGGACCTGAGTCACTTGTTCTGTTTGGATGAGTCGTCGATAGTGGTCGAAGAAGGCTGATTGAAGCCGGAGCTGCCGCTGTCGGCGGCGATCAGCCGCCGACGCGGCAGCGTTGCTACTCACGAGGTGGCGTCCTCGGTCGGCGATTACCGGTGGAACCGGTCGTCTGGTGGCCGATTCGCGGGGACGGCCCGACGTACCGCGAGGGCCGTCCACGCGGCCCGCCGAACCATATTCACGAACTCCTTGTACGGCCACCACCAGAGGCGACGCCCGCCTCGGCGGGGCGTCGCCACGTATTCGTAGTGCAGATACCGCCACGCATTCTGCAAGAGGAGACTTACCACGACGTACAGCAGTCTCACCGTTGCGTCTCGCGTCGTTGTCGTCGCCATCGCTTGCTCGGACAAGCGATAGCTCGACTCGATACCGAAGCGTTTCGAGTAGTGGTATCGAGCGTCGCGTGGAGTCTCGATGAACGGCGCGTCAGCGGCGTAGCCGTGACGCGCCGCGCCGTGTTCGTCGTACTTCCCGTTCAGGTACGTACAGTCGATGTAGACGGGAAACTCGACGGTCACAGTTGGACCGTCGAGTTTCCCTGTCAGGTCGTGTTGGATGATGCGACTCCACCCTTCCGAGAGTACCTGCTGAATCGCCTCACCCCACCGGATGATCGGGACCACGTAGGCGTAGTTGTGCGCCTGAAGCAGCGTGAGACACTTGCTGTCGTAGAATCCGCGATCAAGGTAGACGGCCTTGACCTCAGTGTC
The DNA here is from genome assembly GCF_017612575.1 of Halomicrobium sp. IBSBa. Lineage (NCBI taxonomy): Archaea > Methanobacteriati > Methanobacteriota > Halobacteria > Halobacteriales > Haloarculaceae > Halomicrobium > Halomicrobium sp. IBSBa. The sequence goes on along the minus strand of NZ_JADPQC010000001.1, from coordinate 899,980 downwards.
AAGGCCGTCGAGGACTCCAAGAAACTCAGCAAGTACACTGCTGGCGGTGTCGCCGTCGACGAGACGGCGCACCGCCAGCGTGTATCGCTTATTTTTCACACGCGCGTAGAGTGTCGCATAGGCGTGGAACGCGGTAGTTCCACGCTTCGCTTCTGAGTGGTAGAGCCCGTCTGTATCGTCTTCGTCACCGTAGTAGGGCCGCAGGTGGAGGTCTGCGCAGACCTCCACCTGCTCGGGGAGCAATTCGACGATATTTCGTCGAAGAAGCATGTTAGCGACTCGTTCGAGCCGTTCCGGCTCGAACTTCGTCCGGAGATGGTAGAGAATCGCGTTTGCTGATGGCGAGTCTTCGCTGGAGTTGCACAGCGTGGAGACTGAGGTCCCGTCGGCGGTAGCGCCGACGAGGACCTCGTAGATATCCTTAGCATCGATTGCAGCATTAGCGTCGAGACCGAGTGAAACTTCCTCGTCAAGCGTGTTGACGAGGAAGTTAAGAAGCTGGTCCTCATGGATTTCATTGTCTGCTTGCTTGGTATTAGACACACCTTCAGCAAGCAGACCTCTCAACTAACTAGCTTTGTGAGGTACTGAGTTTTCGATGTGGTTCCGGGTTCGATAGTCGAGCCGACCGCTCAATTCGTGACGCGCGAGGGCAGTCAAATAGCCACCAGCATCGACGAGAAACTCTGTCTCGGCGAGATCGTGTTTCTCGGTGAGTCGGTGCAGAAATGCCGCCGCGGGGTCGGTCCCGCGGCGGCTGAACACGTCGATTTCGAGCAATAATTTTGAGTCGGTGTCGATCGCGGCGTAGAGCCACTTTTTCTCACCGTCAACCTCGATCTGTTTCTCGTCGACCGCGACCCGCGACGGCGTCGCCGTCGGCGGGTCGCTCTGGGCTTCAGACAGCGTATGCACCCAGTTCTAGACCGCTCCGTGAGAACGATCGACACCCAGCAATTCTAAGATAGCAACCGTCTCCCTGATCGACAGCCCCGACGTATGGAGACGTACCCCAAATCGCCGGACGGGTGTCGGGGTGCGCTCGTTCTCCCAAACGTCTTGATCGTCCGTTTCTAACGTTTCTCTGAGCAGGTCTGCGAGTTCCATGGACAGTTCTCGCTACGGCCTGCTCGTTCCTCAATCCCTCAACTAGACAGTGCCGTTTGTATTCGAGGTTCAGGACGTTGGTCAGCCGTACTTGGCGTTGCTGACAGTTTCAAATACTATATCCGTCTACCACTATCCTCTCTCAATTATGAACGTCGCGATTACGGATATCCGGACGCCAGAACTGAGCGCATTCTGGTACACTGTCGGGGCTAACCTTGAACGGAACGGCCACAATGTCTACTACTTCGACCCGCGCCGTTACCTCATTGAGTACCTGAAAATTCACGGCGACCAGGAGACAGTCGTTCGCTTCAAGACGGATGTTCGAGAGCCAGTTCCCGAGGTTGACGACAGCTATGTCCGGCAGTTCCTACTCAATCATGTCGGTGTTGAGCAGCATGCACTTGAACAGGACTACGCCAACTTTCTGACTGCTCTAGAATCCTACGACATTGATCTGGTAGTGTTCTGGAACGAGGTGGATGTTGGCGTCATCGCTGCTCAGGAACGCGACATCCCTGCGGTCTTCATGGAGAACGGCTATCTGCCCAACACCCTCCAGGTTGACAACAAAGGCGTTAACTGCAACAGCAGTTTGGCTGACTGCTCGTTCGACGAGATCTGCTCGATGGGCCCACGCTGGGGAGACACGGCGGATATCGAAACGGTCGTTGACGCGACGGAGAAGATGTCACCGCTCGAACAACTCCGATGTATGCTCTACTCTCCGGTTGACGACACGGCGCTCCAGCACACGAAAAATGCTGTCGCAGACGTACTCACTGCCGTCCAGCGCAAGCAAGTCAAACCCGGCGACGACACACTTCCAGACGGGCGGTACCTATTCGTTCCTTTTCAGGTCGAAGATGACACACAGGTCATGTACAACGCCCCGTACGTCGATTCGATGGCTGAGTTTCTCTCTCTCGTTGTCGAGGCCAGGGATACGGTCGACGAAGATTTATCGATTGTCGTTAAGGAACACCCGTCTGACATCGGAAAGACCGACCATCAGTCACTCCGGGTTGCCAATCCAGAGATAACTTGGCTCAAGGACTATCCCATTGACGAGGTGATCGAGAACGCCGCTGTCGTCACGACCCTCAACAGCAGTGTCGGCTTTCAGGCGATGGCGGCAGAGAAGCCAGTCGTCACGCTCGGTGATACCCTGTACAACAACCATCCGTCGGTCTTCAACGCTCCGTCTACCTCGGATGTCACGCCCGCACTCACGGATGCGCTCGCAGCGGATATCGACCCCGACGCAGTCGACGAATACGTCACCGTCTTCCGTAAAAACATCTTCGTTGACGGCGGGTTCAACGATTTCGATACTATGACACTCAAACAGGTCCTTGGCTATCTGGAACGCGTGGGGAGAGAGGCGGCGTAACTGTGCGCTCGCCGATGTTTAGCTCATTCAGTCCGCGTTTGCCGGTTGTGCAAGCGACCCTCTGAGCACTTCGTGGACCTCGTCTGTTTTTGACTGTGGTTTCAGTGTGTCATAGAAGTCTATGACACGCTCTGTGGTTTAATAATAATGGAAAGAACTGTTCGATAATTTTATTACTGTCAACCATATGGGTGGAATCGACGACTGGATGAGGGGAAAAACTTGGCACTCGCAACGGTCCATGAACTTGGCGTCGATTGAGCTGTCCTCGAAGTTCTCGAATTCGACGATCCGACGATTCGCGAATCATCAATGGATGACCGATTCCCATGGCTGTTGGCCCACTTGCGATGTTGAAAAGCATCCAAACGCACCTCTCAGACCTCCACATGCTAAGTCCACTCCTATGCACCGATCAAATCATGAGGAAGGCAGCGCCCGATACTACGAATAGCCCTAACCTTGACCCAAATCTCATTTCGCGACCTGTCGCCAACCGAAAACGACCGTTCGGCATGAGGGAGTTACCCGTTGCGATAGATAGGTGACTCTCTCCGTTCAACCGCTCTATCTGGCAAGACAGACGAAATTCATTCTCTGTCTCGATGAATCGACGCCGTCCGAAACGAGGAAGGCGTCATAGAACGTTTCTCATCTGCCATCCAATTCAATGGGCCAGAATTATCCCATTTATGCGACACTCTATCCCCGTATACTGAAGTTGTGGGCTCGGTTGTGGATGCTACCCGGATACTTGTCAGGATGAGAGACGCGACGAATCAAGTGCGTCGTTAGAGTGGGTACCTTGAGAATCTTGTCCCCCCCCCCCTCCACAGTACGTCTCCCGGCGGGTCGTCACGGTTGGTGAGTGGGATATTGCGGAGACGGTACGATGGTTTTAATAGTGTGATATGTCTCTTTACCGTATGGTCGAACTCGTCATCTCCGACGTTGATGGCGTCCTAACAGAGGGTTCCATCCAGATTGGGCCCGATGGCGAACTGTTCAAAACCTTTGATGTCAAGGATGGGCAGGGAATTACCTCGTGGCTTGACGATGGAGGTGACTTCGTCATTATTACGGGAAGAGAGTCACAGATTGTTGAGTACCGCGCAGCGGAACTCGGTATTGAGGAAGTCTACCAGAGCGTCTCGGACAAGCTATCAAAAGTAGAAAATGTTGCCAACCAGAAGGAGGTTTCTCTTGATAATATTGCTTATATCGGAGACGATATTTCTGACTTAGAACTGTTGAAAGCGGTCGGAATAAGTTGCTGTCCAGCCGACGCCGCTCCTGAGGTGCGAGATGTCTGTGATTACATTAGTGGCCGAAATGGCGGCGACAGGGCTGTTCGAGATATTCTTGATTATTTACGGTATCGGAAGCAGTCGGTACTCGGGGTAATTCCGGCCCGCTATGGTTCGACACGATTACCCGGGAAACCACTAGTAGACCTCGCAGGGAAACCGATGATCCAGCATGTCTATGAACGGGCTTCGCAAGCAGAGCTCCTAGACGGCATAGTGGTCGCTACTGACGACAAACGCATCTTAGAGGCTGTTGAGGATATCGGTGGCACCGCCGTCATGACTGACTCAGACCATTCGACGGGGACCGATAGGGTCGCCGCAGTCGCAGGTGAACACGGACTGGATGTCACGGTGAACATCCAGGGTGACGAGCCGCTTATTGACCCGGCGATCATTGACGCGACTATTGAGGCTCTGCTGAATTCGACCGTTGGTGTCGCCACGCCCATCTCAACCATCAAGGATGAGTCGCTGCTCAACGATGAGAACACCGTCAAAGTCGTCCGTCAAACCGATGGAAAGGCGCTTTACTTCTCACGGTCACTAATTCCCTCGAAGGGTAATGTCGGCAAGACGCACAAGCATATCGGCTTGTACGCTTTTAAGACTGATCTGTTACTTGAGTATGTTGACATGGATTCAACGCTTGAAGCCCAAGAAGACCTCGAGCAGCTTCGTCTACTTGAACACGGTTATGATATCCAGACAATTCAAGTAGATTATGATCCAAAAGAGGTAAACGTTGAGGCAGATATCGAGAGGGTTGAGAGGATTCTAGAACAATGAGCTTCGAAATTGGTGAGTATGAGGTCGGTAACGACTCGGAATTTTTCCTGATTGCGGGGCCGTGTGTCATAGAGTCGGAAGACCACGTACTCACGATGGCGGCGGAACTGAAAGAGATTGCCCAGCGCCAGAACGTTGACCTAGTGTTCAAGAGTTCCTTCGACAAGGCAAATCGGAGTTCAATCGAGTCCTATCGTGGCCCAGGACTCGAACGTGGCCTAGAGATCCTCCAGCGAGTTAAAGACGAGTACAATCTGCCGGTCATCACCGATTTCCACACGCCAGACCAAGCCGAACGGGTCGCCGAGGTTGTCGATATGTTGCAGGTGCCGGCATTTCTCTCCCGTCAGACTGATATGCTGGTTGCCGCCGGCGAGACGGGTTTACCGGTCCACGTCAAGAAAGGGCAGTTCGTCTCGCCTGAAGGGATGGAAAATGTCATCAGCAAGGTCGAATCTGCCGGCAACGAACGAGTCTTGCTCTGTGAGCGGGGCGCACTCTTCGGCTACAACAACCTCGTCGTCGACATGCGGAACCTTGACATCATGAAGAAACTGGGTAAGCCTGTCGTGTTCGACGCAACACACTCGGTCCAGCGGCCGGGATCGAAAGGCGACGAGAGTGGTGGTGACAGGCGGTTCGCGCCGACCCTCGCCCGGAGCGCGCTCGCGGCCGGAGTCGCAGGTATCTTCGCGGAAGTTCACAATAACCCGCAGGCAGCCAAATGCGATGCTGCGACCCAGTTGCCACTTGAAGAGTTCGAGTCGCATCTCGAACGGTGGACGAACATCGATAGCCTCCTCAAACATGAGGACGCCGAACTCAGCTATGAGTGAACAGACTGACTCAAGCGACGATCAGCAGACCGATCCTGACGAGGTGATTGCACAGACACTCTCTGTCCAGTCCGAGGCGCTTGCGTCGCTGGCAGACAGCGACACCACCGACCAGATCCGGCGAGTGGCACGAATCGTCGATGAACTCGACGGGCGTGCGGTGTTCACCGGCGTCGGCAAATCGGGTGACGTGGCTAAGAAGATCGTCGCCACGTTCAACAGCATCGGTGTCCCTTCGCATTTCCTCCATCCGGTCGAGGCACTCCATGGTGACTTGGGTTCTATCTCTGATAATGATATCGTATTTCTCATCTCTAACAGCGGCAATACCGACGAGATGTGTGATCTATTGCAGTATCTGACCTCCCTCCACATGACCACTGTCGCCATCACATCGGATCCCGAATCGACACTTGGCCAGAACGCCGAGTATCACATCAACACCCACATTGACGAAGAGGGAGCCGTCGTCGAACTGGTCCCGATGGCGAGTGCGACAGTCACGATGGTCGTTGGCGACTGTCTCGCAAACGCTCTGATGGCGCTCCGCAATTTCGACAAACAAAAGTTCGGCCACTTTCACCCTGGCGGTACCATCGGTAAGCGCCTCCTGCTTGATGTCGAGGATTTGCTGTACAGTGATATTCCGGCGACGCACCCGTCGGATACGCTCGCGGAGGTGGCGCTCAAGACCAGCGACGGTGGCAAGGGTATTGCAGTTGTCCAAAACGACGAAGGGGTCGTGTTAGGAGTCCTCACGGATGGCGACATCCGCCGTCTGTTGGAAGATGGTGTCGACATGCACGATGTCGTGGCTGAGGAGGTTATGGTCACAGACCCGATAACGGTCTCGCCGAATACCTCGGCAATCGAGGCCCTTGAAATAATCGAGGAACACAGCATCACTCAGTTGTTGGCTACTGACGACGAGGGGCACTTCGAGGGGATTGTTCATATTCACGATATCATGCAGACCGGACTGTCGTCTTCCGAAGAGTCGTAAGCGGCCTTGGTTTCGCGCTCTTTTTATTCTCGCTTCCGATAGGATTGCTATGGACGACCGTTTGGCCCTGTTCTGGCGGCTCCTTCCCGAACCAATACGGACGGTGCCAGCGGATATTGCAGTCACATTCGCCCTCGTCGTGCTGGCGAATCTCACCGTGCTCGTTCCAGTACTTTCGGGCACGACACCCCAGATTCTCGCCGGCCTCCTGTTCGTGTTGTTTGTCCCGGGCTACACCTTTGTCGCGGCCATGTTTCCAGCGGCGGGCACGTCGCCCAGCGGGGACGACGTGACGGCAGCAGAAATCTTCCCGTTCTCGCGTGGTATCGACACGCTCGAACGGCTCGTCCTCTCGGGCGGGATGAGTGTCACTATCGCGTCGCTTGTCGGCCTGTTTCTCAGCACGACAGTCGGGTTCAGTCCCGCGCCGGTCGTGACCGTGTTGAGTCTCGTCTCGCTTCTCGGAGCTGTCCTTGCGGTGTATCGACGTCGTCAGATGCCGCCCGCCGAACGGTTCGGGACGGACCTCCACCGCCAGTTCGAGGACTGGCACGACTCGGTCATAGAACGCCCCGTCTCGCGTGAAACTGTGTTGAACGTAGTGCTGGCTGTCTCGGTAGTGGCTGCGACGCTCTCTGTGGGATACGTACTTGCGGTCCCGAACAACGGCGAGCAGTCGACGGAACTTTATTTGCTCGCTGGGGGCCCGAACAGCGATTTTGTCTCGGAAGAGACAGTGAACGGCCTCTCGAATGGGTCGACAGAGGAACTGACCCTCGCAGTCGGCAACGACGAGCGTGAGCACCGCCAGTACACGGTGCTAGTCCGCTTCCAGGAGATACACCTTGGGGACAACGAGACCACTGTCCTCTCCGACCGGACACTCGACGAGTTCCGTGCGACGGTCGGTGCCGGCGAGACATGGACCCGGACACATACTGTCTCCCAGTTGCCGGGTGAGGGTCAGTATCGTCTGGTCTATCTCCTCTACGTGGGCGACCCGCCGGCAGATCCCACCGTCGAGAACGCGTACCGGTCGGTAAAAATCGTGTTCACAGTCCAGGGCGAGTCGCCTGCAAGCGTTCGATAGTCGCTGTCTTTTTATCTGCCAGTCCTCTCGAATCGACCAGATGGCCAGTCGACGGATTTCCTTTCTACTCGGCTCGTTCCAGATGGGCGGTATCGAGCGGATGTGTCTCAACCTCTCTGCAGGCCTCTCAAGTCGTGGCTACGAGGTCGAGATCGTCGCCCTCGATACCGAGGGGCCGTTGCTGGAAGATGTCGCTGAGGATGTCGGGATCGTTCAACTCTCGGACAACGACTCGTGGCTCCCTGGCGTATTCTCCAAGGTCGGTCCGCTGGCAGACTACTTCGACCAGCGCAGGCCCGCTGTCTGTCTCTCTGAAAACTCACATCTAAATCTCGTGAACATCCTGGCGTGTCTCCAGAGTAACTCACAGACGAACTCGGTTGTCAGGGAGAACGGCCTCACGCCAGGTGGTGCGTTCGGAACCGGACGCTACTGGCGGGAACGGGCGACCCAACTTCTCGCGACCGGCCTCTACCGTCGTGCCGACTGTGTTGTACCTGTCTCACAGGGTGTGTCCCGCGAACTGGTTGAAACGATCCGCCTTCCTGCAGACCGCCTCAACCAAATTTATAACCCCATTCTCACCGACGACATCAACGACAGGGCCACAGAGTCAGTTGACCACAACTGGTTCACAGATTCTTCGATAGATGTCGTCCTCAGTGTCGGTCGGCTTGAACCCGCGAAAGACTACCAGACACTCATTGAGGCGTTTGCACGAGTCCATGCCGACGCTCCGAACACCCGACTCGTCATCTTGGGTGAGGGGTCAGAACGTGATGCGCTCGAAAGAACTGCCGCCAATCTCGGTGTGACTGACGATGTCTGGATTCCTGGGACTGTAGCCAATCCCTACAAGTACATGGTACAGTCTTCAATGTTCGTTCTGTCGTCGGTGAGTGAAGGACTTCCGAGTGTCCTCGTCGAAGCACTCGCTTGCGAGTGTCCCGTCGTCGCAACCGACTGTCCCCACGGTCCAGCAGAAATCCTCAACGGTGGACGGTACGGTCGACTCGTTGATCCGGGCGATGTAGCTGGGTTGGCGCACGCAATTCTGCAGACACGCAACTCGCCGGTCGGCCCCGACAACGTATCGACTTGCGTCGACCGCTTCACGCTCGGATCCGTCCTTGACGAGTACGAGCACCTCATCACACGACATTTCTAGCTTCAATATTTAGCATACGGTGACAGGGTGTCATAAAACGATTCACACACCTCAGTAGCTTCCGGAAAATCGTGCCGTGTTGAATAGATACTGAGTCACGGTTAGAGTGGTTCACAGAGCGGTTCTATGTTGGAGACAGCGAACATCAGGACAATCTCACGGAACTGTCGATACCACCCGAGCGCTCGCACGGCATCGCCGAGCGAGCGCTTTGTTGTCGAATACGAAGTCTCGGCCATCCAGCGCTGAGAGTAGCCTTTTGACCGGATGAGTGCGTTGTGTCCTTGCGTCAGTGGTCTGGATCCACGCTGTAAGATGAGTGGTTCGACACCGAGTGTGTAGAACTCGTATTTCGTGATCCAGTTGTGGAAGGCCTTGTCAGCTGCGACGGACAGCAGGTTGTCCGCGTTCCGGCGGACGACCTGCGGCCCGGTTTTCGTATCGTGTTTCCACCGGGCCGAAATATGTACGTCAAGGACGGCAAGCGACTCTCTATCGGTTAGTGTCGTCACTTTCAGCGTTTGCACGTTACTTCCCGACCGCTGGCGGTAGTACGATGAGGCAGCGCGGCGATCGAAGAACGTACTGTCGAGTGCGGCGTGGCCAGACCCACATTTCCAGCCGGTCGAATGATTTGTAGATCGTCGTGTAATCTGGCAGATCGTCCCGATCAAGGTTGAGGGCATCACGGATCTCCGCCATGTACTCCAACCGGTTCGGCGTTTCACGGTAGCTGTGGCCGTCTTCGAGCCGATAACAGTGCAAGACGACGTGGATCCAGCGGGCGAACCCGCCGCTGGCGGGCTCGCCCGCGTGCTTCCCCAACGCTTGTTTAGCCAGGTGCCGACACTGCTCAATGAAGTCGAGGAGATCGATCTCCATACCAAGCTCGATTTCCTCGGCTTCGCCCTTCTAATCCGTAATGTCAGCGATTAAATCGCTATTCAACACAGCAGCAAATCGGTGTCTGAGAGATAGTGATTATTGCCACTATTCAGAAGAAGCAACAGCAGTCCTCTTGACCGGTAGCAGAAAACCATGCCAACCGTTCTATGACACCCTATACGGTGATTCTGTCGGCATAGCCAATGTTAGTCCGAATAGTGTCTACTAACTGAAGCCAGAACTTCGAAAAGGGATCTCTGGGGAACGAAATTCTTTTTTCAGTCGCCTCCGTTCTCAAGATGACGGTACATCTCAACGCCATGCCACAGTCTCGTGCACAGAAACTTGTCCTTAGTCGTTTACTCGATTTCTCTTTTGATCATACCGAGGCACAGAAGCTCATTCTGACTGCTGGCTTTCTCTTTCTCGTTGTACTGGCTCGCGTGCTACACCAGAATCCAGTGACGAGCTACGAGATCGCTGTCCTGTGGTCGCTTCCATCGTCTGTTCTGGGTGCAGTTGTCGGACTCCTCGTCGTCTTGCTGTGGCTGATGTTTTATTCCGGCGAGCGGAACATCAGTTATGTTGCCTGCTACCTGTTCGCCCTCTTTATCATATTTCTCATCGGTATGCCGCTTGTTCGCTCGTATTTTTATATGGGAGCCGGTGACGGACTTTCGCATCTGGGCTATGCTCGATCGCTTATGCGTAACGACCTCGATATTTTCAATCCAGGGTTTACATACCCTGGTCTCCATTCATTTGCTATTGTTATAGTGAAGGCCACTTCACTCCAGCTGGAAAGAGCAATGCTTGCTTCGATGGTCGTGTTTGGGACGCTCTATCTCTCCACCATGGTTGTGCTGCTCCGTCTGTTCTTGCACTCGTCTTCTGCGCTCCCTATTGCAGTATCGTCTGCTGGATTGTTTTTACCACTTAACCACAGAGGCGTCCATCTCATCCCTCACGCATCCAGTTCGCTAATTCTGTTCTCGCCACTGGTTATTTACGTCGTATTCCGGTCCTTTCGGCGAATTGATGTAGTAGATGTCGTCTTGTTTTGCTCGGTGGGTGTTTTTTCCATCTTTCTCCATCCTCGCCAATTCACGTCTTTGATGGTTCTTTTGGGCGTTACTGCCAGTTACGCTTTTCTCAGACACCGTGAGAGCCGTCTTCTAATTGTATCCATTACTCTCTTACTCGTTTTCCAACTCTGGACTTTCGGCAAAACGGCATTCCAGGGCCGACTTTTGGGAACCATCTATCGACTTCAAAGTCTCGTTTTTTCGGGCCACTCGATCGGCGCTGAGAAGCTTTCTAGCCAAACCCAAAGTGGTGCCTACCCGTCACTCGCTGATATGATTGAGTTTGGTCTAAAGCTATTTGGTAACGACTTTGTGTTTGCGTTTTTTGGTGGCCTTCTAATTCTCGCTTGGCTGTTGGCGCGTGTACCGTGGGTCAAGCCGCTCATTACATCTGTCCCCTCGGTCGAGTTCTTTGATAAGTATACGAATTCTCTCATTATCGGCTTTTTCGCGGTTTCCGGGTACTTCGCCGTCTTTCTCTTGATTGGTGAGGCGTGGACTCGGTTCCAAGGTTTCATCATGGTTCCCACGACAATATTGGGTGCTCTCGTACTCGATATATTCATTCAACAAGGCAAGTCCCGACGCCGGATTGCTATCGTCGTTATGTTCGCCATTCTCGTTCCATTGGCAGTTTTTACATTTCATCCGTCGCCGTACATCTTCTCTGACTCGGGACACACAACACAAGATTCCTTTCAGGGATATGAGACAGTATACATCCACACCGACGGTCAACAACTCACCGGTACGCGCGCTACAGTCCACCGATACGAAGACGCAGTCTTCGGTATCGACCACCGAATGCGTGACGGCATTATTCAATCTCGGCCTGATTTTTCGGGTGTCCCACAACATTTCAACGATCATGACTTGCAAAGTTACTATGATAGACCCATCTATCTCTCGGTCACGAACGGTGACAGGGAAACGTTCGTCAAACGTGGTAATGGCTACTGGCTCTCCGCAAACGATTTTTCCTATCTCAATCAAGAATTTACTGTCGTCTACACTAACGGCGACGTGACGGTGTACCGCATCTAAACTTGGCCTGAATTGGTTATAACCGAGGTATTCTCTCAAATCTGTACCTCACGAGCGATACGGGTAAGAGAGGAAGTTCAACCTGTAATATACTATTAGCAGCACTGCCTATTCTTACATCTACTTGATAGGCATTTCCCCATCAAGGGCACTGTCTAGTTCTGGATCTCCTCAGCTGGCGTTCGGCCGTTGAGCGCTTGGTTGGGTCGTTCGTGGTTGTAATGGTGTCTGAAGCGTCGTAACCACTGTCTGGCGCTCGATTGACTGCCCCGCCAGTACGTGTGAAAGCGGTCGATTCGCATGGTGACGGTCTGGAACCATTTTTCGATGTGGTTCCGGGTTCGATAGTCGAGCCGACCGCTCAATTCGTGACGCGCGAGGGCAGTCAAATAACCACCAGCATCGACGAGAAACTCTGTCTCGGCGAGATCGTGTTTCTCAGTGAGTCGATGCAGGAACGCCGCCGCAGGATCAGTTCCACGGCGGCTGAATACGTCGATTTCGAGCAGTAGTTTTGAGTCGGTGTCGATTGCGGCGTAGAGCCACTGTTTCTCACCATCGACTTCGATCTGTTTCTCGTCGACCGCCACCCGCGACGGCGCTGCCGTCGGCGGGTCGCTCTGTGCTTCAGCCAGCGTATGCACCCAATTCCAGACCGTGCCATGAGAACGATTGACGCCCAACAACTCTAAGATCGCCACCGTCTCCCTGATCGACAGCCCCGCAGCGTGGAGACGCACCCCAAACCGCCGGACGGGTGTCGGGGTGCGCTCGTTCTCCCAAACGTCTTGATCGTCCGTTTCTAACGTTTCTCTGAGCAGGTCTGCGAGTTCCATAGACAGTTCTCGCTACGGCCTGCTCATTCCTCAAACCCTCAACTAGACAGTGCCCCATCAAGAGTCAGATTCAGTCTTTGACAGTCGCTCTTCGGAAGCAGATTGTTGGTCGGGTAGAGCTGGCGCTGTGAAAGCGTAGCGGGCAAGGGTGACGCTGCCGCGTCACCCGAATGCAATGTTCCCATTTGAATTGCTGAGTTCGGAGGCGAGCGCCGCGAACCTGCTGGAGCAGGTTCGCTGGCGCGAGGGCCTCCAGTGCCCGCGCTGCCGGTTTGAGTAAGTGATCAAACACGGCAGCTATCGGGAGTATCAGCGGTATCTCTGTAAGGATTGTGACCGCACGTTCAACGACAAGACCGGCATGATCTTCGCGCACGCGAAGATCGGCCTCGATAAGCTCTTGTTCGCATTCTACTCGTTCCTCCGGTTCAACACGAGTATCCGACAGTTAGACGCTGAAATCGACGTTTCGTATCGATCGCTTCGCCGGCGCGTCGAGCAGTTCGCCAGAACGCTCGACGCGCCAGCCATCTCCCTCGTTGGCCCTGTTGAGATTGACGAGTTCTACGTCTCCGCCGGAAAGAAAGGCCGCGAGCGCGACCAGGAGTCGCGCTCGCGTGCCCTCTCGAAACGCGGACGAGGAACGTACGAGGGGGACAAACCGCCAGTGTTCACGCTCGTTGATCGCGGCAGCGGTCAGCGATACGTCGTCCCGGCGAAATCCGCCGACGAAGCGATCGTGCGACTCCTTCTCGACAACCGCGAGAAGGAGTCGCTGACCGTCTATACTGACGGATTTCGGGCCTACGATCTACTCGACGATGACGAGAGCTTCCACCGAGAATCAGTAATTCACGGTGACGGCGAGTACGTTGATGGAGACGCGCACGTGAACACCTGTGAGAGCCACGCGTCGCTGGCGCGACGGTGGCTCTCGCCGCATCGAGGCATCTCAAAGGACAAACTGACAGCGTATCTCAGACCGTTCCAGCTTCGGCGACGAATCCTCCGCAAACCGGGTCGAGAAGCACTGGAACAGATTGTCCAAGCAGTTCTCTGACTCACCAACAATGTACTTCACAAGAGCGTTCTTCAAAACCCGATTCCTGATTTTCATCGAGTAGGTCTGCGAGTATCTTGGTCAATTATTTCCATGACTTGCCACTTGTTATGTTGAACCAATTAGAGATTGCCCAGTCTGACTCCCACTAACACGTGACGGCGGTCCGGGGATGACTAATCTAAAACAAAAGAATAATGATGTTCTTTCAATATTTGAAACATATGTCTATCCGCCGAGGAATAAGAATTCTCAAAGAGGACGGTCTCCAGAGATTGTTGAAGAAAGCAGGTCATAGGATGATGAGTGATTTGGGAGTATTAAATAAAGTTGGCACCATAAATTTGTGGAGAGCCGGAAGAGATTATGAAGATGCTCGCTGGCTTACGGACAATGCGCGGGATCGACATGACGCATTAATTGGGCCCGATAAGACTATATCCTACCCCGGCAAAGATGTAAGAGCAAAACATCTCAATAGATACGTTTTTGCCAAGAATGAGTGTCTCTCCACAAAAACCGCTCCGTCAATATTGGATGTGGCTTGTGGAACCGGGTATGGGTATCATATTTTCAACAAATCAAACAAATCGATTAGGTATACATCTGGAGATATATCTGCCCGAACTCTACAATACGCGAACAAATACTACGGAGGGGCATCTTATATACAGTTGAGCGCAGAGGCGTTACCACTTCAAAAAAACGAGTTTGATATTGTGGTTAGTTTTGAAACGTTAGAGCATTTGCCATCCCCTGGAGAGTACCTAGCAGAAATAGAGCGAACATCAAAGCCTACCGCAGACATCTTCTTGTCTGTTCCGTATAATCAGGACCTAGATATAGAATCTGAAACAGATGTGAAATCATATCCTCATCTCCACAAATTTGGAATGTCTGACTTTAGAGAAATGTTGGAGAATCATTTCCGGCTTGAAAATATAAAATACTATCACCAAAATCAAACAGAAGAAATAGAGCACAGCGGGGAGACAACTCATACGCCGTCGGGAATCAGTCAATTCAAACCGGCGAAAGACCTCCCTCAAAGAACAGAGACCCTATTAGCACATATTGACCAATCCTGACGGCGAATGAATATTATATATTAATTAAAACACCCCAAAATTACAGACTGTAACTTTGCCAATCTTGATATTAAATCAGGGGCTGACTCGGTTATACCGGTTCAAAACCGAAATTCTACGATTATTTCAAACAATAGGACAACACACAAACCGCGCCAGAACTCGCGATTGCTGCGGTTCAGGTGGTAACCACCAATCACAAGCCAGATTTCAAATAGAATTATATGTCCGCATTCGCAATGCAGACATATAGTCTAAATGCCCAATATAAAACACCGATTGGGAGAAGTTGTGAAAGAGCCCCGTTATGCAGCTACTTCTCTCATTGAGAAGATTACATCTCCAGCAAGAAATATAATCACGAATGCCAGTATCTTTGTCGGTTCAAGGAGGGCGTTTGGTACAAATGTTTTTCAAAATGACTGGGATTTGTTAATCGTTCTTGATTCTGCAAGGCATGACATTATTCAAGAACTGAAATCAGAATATGAGTTTCTTAATGATATAGATTCGATATGGTCCGTTGGCTCGACATCCCCCGAATGGATGGCAAATACTTTTTGTAGGACGTACGAAGAGGTCATCTCGAAAACTGCTTACATTACTTCTAACCCCCATTCGAAAACCGTTCTTGAAAACAATCTTTCGGAACGCTACCAGGGCCATCGGAAAGATATGAAAAAATTGCGCCGGTATGGTGACTTTGATATCGTCCAATTCAACGGCTTTGAGGCTTATGAGCCAGTTTGGAGACAGAATTCTACAAATAAAAAATATACTATGTATGAAAATTATGGAAATCCACGGAACGTGACTGACAGGGCGATTAGTCTCCTTCGTCAGCAAGATCTTGACCGCACAGTACTGCATTACATGCCACCACACACTCCATTTATAATTAATGCGATTCGTGAAAATCGGGAACCACGAGAATATGAAAAAAGCCCGTGGAAATATATTCGCAAAACAGGAGATCGGTCATCCCCATTTGAAGCTCACAAAAAAATGCTTCGATGGGTTCTGGACGATGTCGAATTATTGCTCAATAATGTAGATGCAAAAAGGGTGGTGATTACTGCCGACCACGGAGACTCATTTGGAGAGTTCGGGACTTATGGACACCCTGCAGGAAGTCCAAATCCGCACGTGCGGCGTGTTCCGTGGATCACAACTACTGCGGAAGATTCAGAGATGCATACACCAGAGCAATCAAATAAAAATGTGAATGGAAATAACGTAGATGTTGAGAGTCAGTTGGAAGCACTTGGTTATGTATAATGGATCATCCGTCTTTAGCTAAGAGCAGCGTGTCATAGAAGTCTTCACATGGTAAAGTCAGATATATCATCTTTTCAGAGCGTTACAGTTGCAGAAACCCGTGCACTAGGTGCACGGCGCTTAGAACTGTTCAGAGATAGGCGCTTTGTTTCCGTATACTGACTTTTCTCGGTCGGTTGGCGTAGTTTAGCTTAGCGACCGTGATTTCTATGAAGTCGTGGACAGCGAACTCGGAGCCGATAACGCTGAATCCGTCGACAGCCATGAGAACAGTTCTATGACACCCTCAATTAGCTACTTCAATGTGAAGACGAATCTCTACAACCAAGTTACCGCATTCTAAGCTTCATTGGCGGTGCGAGGAAGGATAATCACGGTCCCCCAACAATGGATGTAGCTACGAACCCGCAGTCGGGGTTCATACTGGCTATTAATCGCACTGGAGCAATTCAGGTACTCGGTTGAAGAAAGTGTTGATGACATCCCTGTCGTGGTCGGTGACGCCACCCATGAGGTAGAATGTGCTGTAATAAATTGCGAGCGCCAATAATGGCAACACGACTACCATTTTGGGAAACGAATCGAGTGCCCTTGCTGCGAGATCGATACCCAGTGCAGTCGGAACGATGGAAAGTCCGGCCGGGACGAGCGACCAACTGAACGGATGCACACCCTTGAATGCGTAAATCTCTACGAGTCCGAGTACTCCGCCAATGGCCAAGCCGGCAGCGGTTCCAACTGCTGCTCCGACGATACCGAGCTCTGGGACGAGCAAAACATCAATCAGAAAGTTCACCCCAAGTATTGCTATCATATTCACGAACAGGACCCTCGTCAGTCCACTGCCCTCTAAGATAACGTTAGTCGGGCCTACGATGACTCTCATCACAATGCCCCCTGTGAGGACGATAACTACGAGACTCGCACCGAGATACGAAGGCGAGAACAGGATTGCCAGAAACGGCTCCGGTGCGAGTATCATAGTGGTTGCAGCGGGCAATGTGGTGAGTAGTGCCCATCTCGTTGCGAGTGCGTATCGCTCTCTGAGCTTCTTCGTGTCGTCTTTCACCTCGACTATCATCGGCTTGAGTACTGGTATCAGCGACGAGCGGAACATTAACAGCGTCGTCGCCAATGCAAATCCGATTTTGTAAGTAGCCACTTTACTTGATGGCTGGAAGTAGCCAATGAAAAAATAGTCTATGTATCCGGTTATAGCCTGTAACGAGCCTGTAAACGCGAGCGGAAGCGAGTACGCAAGTATTGATCGCGTTGACTCCATCTTGTCGGTAGGGGCGCTCAGTGCCGACCGAATTTGGAACCAGTCGACATATCTGTACAGTAATACGAGTGTGATGAAGAGTGTGAGAAGTATAGCAAGTAGGTGACCGACCACCAGACCAAACAGGTCCCAGCCAGCTATCAGCAATCCGCCGATCAAGATGATTCGAAGCAGTGAAAACGAGATGTTTCGAGAGATAACCCGGAGCTCCATCCGCTTAACACTCCGAAAGACGGCCGCCGAGAGCGTCAGCCCGGACTCGGCGATCATGATTAGAACAAATAGCGGTAGTGCGATTTTAAGAGTGCTCTCGTCGAGTAAAGTCGCGATACTGCCCCGGCCGACGACGAGACAAACCGCGGCGACAACCACCCCGAGCAATGAGAAAGCACTGATTTTGTACACAAGGTATCGTGCAACCGCGGTTCGTCCATTTTCGAGGTGCTGAGGGATGAAGTAATCGATAGACTGATCGAGACTGAAGTCCGCCAGCTCCTTTGTGAACAAAACGACTGTCAGCCCCAATGTATAAACTCCAAATACTGTCTTGGACGTGAGACGTGTCGCCATCGACAGGAAAATTAGCCCCAGAGCGTTTCCGATCATCTTGCCGGTGAAGGTCACACTGCCTTGGGAGGCCAGCAGGAAGGCCCCGTCGGACTCACCTGTCGTATCGCTGTCGGTATCGAAATCCGTCGAGTCCTTATCGACATTTGTTGGGTCGTCACCGTCGAAGTCTTCTGCCATCTCGCTAGCACGCCTGTTCAGGCGATTCCTGTTTAACCTCGTCGTTTGGAACGAATTCGTCTACAGTGTTCTCTCACTGCGTGGCTGTGAGAGTCGTGTACAGGTTTGCGTAGGACTTGCCGACAGTCGCCATCGTGTTCGCGTCCTCGAACATAGTGAGGCCGTTTGCGAGTCGTGTACGCCGATCCTCGTCATCGAGGACCGCCTCGACCGTATCGGCGAGACTGCCGGGAGAGGGTGTTGCAGTGACCAGACACCCCCACTCGGCTTCGAGTTGTTCGAAATATGCACAGTCTGTCGCGACGACCGGACGGCGGTAGGCGGCACACAGGTTGAAGATGCCGCTCTGGCTTACCTTGTTGACGAAATAGCCTGTCTCCTGTTCGAGATACGGGAGCGCGACGACGTCCGCGGCGACGAACGCTGCGTGGAACGTTTCGTCATCGAGACTGCCGGTGACTTCAACGTTCGAGGGCCTCGCCTCGTGAATCTGTTTCTTGTAGTCTTCGTCGGGACAGCCCCCAGCGAGGACGAACTGGGCCTCGGGCAACTCCCGTGCGACCTCTAGCAATAGGTGGCTCCCTTTCCGCGGCAGTACGTACCCGGGTTCGACGACGAGTGTCTCCTCGTGATCGTAGCCCAGATGGCGTTTCGCCTCACCCTGTGAGTACGACACCGTATCGCTGGTGGCTACACCGTGTGGAATGTGTCGCCGGTCGCTGCTCGCCGTCCATGCGGTGAATCGCTGTTGTGCGTCTGTCGAGAGAAAGACCAGGTTGTCGGCCGTCAAGTCGAGGACAGTATTGAGCATGGTGACATACAGACCGGCCAGCGGCGGTGCCTCATTGGTCAGCACCGATGGTGCAAGACTCTCGTGGACGGAGACGACGACACGACTCTCGGAGAGCCGTGCGGTCAGTGCCAGTATCGGGAAAAAAAGCAGACTCCACAGGCTAACTGGGCCGAACAATCCGTATTCATGTTGGACATGGACGATGTCGGGGCGGCGTCGGCGTATCGCGGCCGCCTTACGGACGAAATGAAGCGGATTGGCGGTGTCTGGTTGAAATCGGTGGTCATCGACGGTACAGTTCGGAATCTGTTTAACGAGATCCGTGGCGTAGGATCCGATGCCATTCGTTCCGTCGTCGTCCGGTGCGACCATCACGACCCGCATCTGTTCAGGTCCGGTAGCCGAGCGATTCGAGACGCTCTTCGATGACATCGTTGTCAGCGTCTTCTGTGGTGGCTGTCTCGGTCGTGCCCGTAATCTCACGGCGTGTCTCTGCCTCAACTTCAAACCAGGGCACGTTCACCAGTGCTGGAATCCGCACACTGGTACCATGGCCGTAAATCCGTGTGGGAAACGGACGCGCTCGCTCCCCGAACGCATTACCGTGGTCGGAGGTGATGACGGTTTTGCCGTTCGTTTCTTCCGCGAGTTCCTCAGCCGCTGGTAACACTCGTTCAAGATTGCTCCGGTAGGCTTCCCAGACCTGCTTGCGGTCGAGTTCGCCACGTTTGAGACGCTCCCAGACAAACTTCTCGTCTGGAATCTCGTCGCCCGTCACCTTCGATCGGAGGACAGTGAACCCGCTATCCTCTTCCAGTCGTGTCTCACCGATGAACGGGTGGTGTGGCTGCATAAAGTGAACGATAAACCGCTTGTTGGGGAATCGTTCCCTGAGCCGTCGTGTTTCTTCAACCATTCGCTCGGGTTCGACAGTCTCCAGATCGTCGTTCCAGCCATCGAGCCAAACGTGTTCCACGTGGGCGAACTGCCCCTCCAGCAACATCTCGACATACGGATTCGCTGTCACGTAGACCGTATCCTCGAATCGTTCACCAGCGTAGTTCTCCTCAATAAACTCGGGTGATCCGGTTCCCCGTGACCGGATGCGCCGAAGTTCGCCCGGCAGCGAAAGGTGGTCGGTAGCCACGTTCTCAAAGACATCGTAACGACAGCCGTCCAGAATGATGAGGTCGTCCCAGTCTTCCTCCATGACGTAGCGGCCGTCGTTCTCAACGAAAAGGTCATGATAGCCACCGGCGACAAATGAGTTGAACATCCGGCCCCACCAGTCAGTACGACGCCAGTTTCGCTTGATCGCGTTGAGTGCATACCGTATGTCCATACAGAGGTATCACCATTCGGTTTGTTGGTATTGTTGATAAATGAATCGTACTACGGAGTTCTTTTTTTTTCTCCGGTTGCTCCCGACTCACAGATAGCCCAAGTCTTGCAAATTGTCTTTCGTCTCTGCGTCCATGTCGACACCATCAGTGTCATAGGTCTGCTCAACGTCGTCAAGTCGGCGTCGTGCCTCTTCCATCGAGAACCCGGGATTTAACCACGTCTGCTCGCGACGAAAGAGGAGCTTGAACCCCTCAAGGTTTCGACTCCGTCGAATCTGCTTGCCGGCCGGAATCATCGCGAGCAACCCACCGAATAGTTTCAGATTCGACCACGTGTCCGAAGTGACGAAGGCGTAGCCGCCGTTCTGGTCCCAGACGCTCTCAACGCTGTACCTGAAATCACCGATGACAGAAGGATACGGTCGGTCGTAGAAGTTCAGCCCGTATTCGGGTGCGATGTCCCCGTTGACGACGTCTGTCCCTGCTGTCGAGAGAGTGTCGATGTCCTCGTCAAGAAATCCACCAATCGTCGCCGGGATATCGACGTGCCGGAAGATACCATCGTGGTTGCTATCGTCGATGTCAGGGTGGATGAACGTGGTCGGGACATAGACAATCTCTGGACACGCCGGATACGATTCGCCGACGTGGCCGTACTCACCGAGCATTTGGCCGTGGTCGGAGGCGAACAACACGAGCGTCTCGTCGAGAATGCCGCGCTCGCGTAGCGGATCCAGCACGAACCGGTGGAACCGTTCGACAGAGGACTCGATACCGGCCTCGTAATCTGTCCGCAACTGCTCGTTGTCACCAGCGTTCTCGGCGAGATACGAGTTGACAGACTCCTCAGTTTGGAGTGTCTCGTCGAACTCGCTGTACGGTGCATGGCCGCCGGCGTCGCGCATGAACCAAGCGAACGGTTCCTCTATCTTAGCTAGCGGTACCGAGTCGTAGCGGTCGAACAGAAAACCGTAGATCTCATTATTGAAGTTGCCTGCCGAATCACTCAGACCCGTGTGCGGGAATTCGTCGAGAATCGTCCATTGGTCTTCGGCGAGTCTGTCGGTGAATCCCCGGATGCCATGGGTCGGCAGGTACTGTCCCGTCAGCATTGAGGCGATTGCGGTCGGCGTGTGTGTCGACGCCGCGATCGTTCGACACGTCAACCCCATCTCGCTGATTTCGTCCGGTAGGGAATCCCAACGGACGCCGTCAGACATGTAGACGACCACGTTCCGTATTGGAGACATATTTATATCTCATCCGGTCCGCCAGATACGTTTTTCTGTTTTCTCGCGTCTCCGGTGATATATCGAAAGACCTTATTCGCCTGTGACTGAAGTTTCCCCGAATGCGTATCCTTCACGTCATTGGTACTTTTCTTCCCGTCAGAGGCGGTGGTCCCTACTACGTGCATAACCTCTCTACACATCTGGAGTCGAAGGGCCATGAGTGTCGGGTCGTGACGACGACAGTCGGTGGGCAGGCCGACACCGAGACGGTACCGCTGACACGTTCCACCGCCTTTGAGGTGGGTCCAGCACCGATTGCGCCCGGCTTTCCGGTCGTGCTCAAACGTGCTATCAGGGAGTTCGACCCCGATGTCATCCACTCGAACTATCCATTGCCTCTGTATCCCGATGTCGCCGCAGTACTCTCAAAGTTCCACTCGGTTCCGCACGTTATCACCTGTCACGGGGCTTTCGAGATGTCCTGGGACAACCTCGTCGGTGCCATCGGACAGGTGTACAACCGCACGCTATTACGGGTAACGCTCCGACTCGCCGACCGGATTCTGGTCTCGAATCAGAACATTGTCGATGAAATATCGCTCTACCAGCGCTACGAGGACAAACTCGACGTGGTCCCCATCGGTGTCGACACCGAGTGGTTCGATCCCGAGACTACCGACGGCGACCCGCCGTTCAAGATCGACGACACTAAGAAGACGGTGCTATATGCGGGTGCGTTCCGCCGGTACAAAAGCCTCGACGATCTCGTTCGGGGCTTCGCACAGATTGTCGAGAATCACGACGTCCGTCTCGTGCTCGTCGGAGAGGGCGCAAAAAAAGCCGACATCGAATCGCTGGTCGCTAAGTTGGGTATCGAGGATTCAGTCGTATTCCCCGGGTTTGTCAGCGACGAAGAACTGCGCCGAGCCTACGCCGCTGCCGACGTGTTCGTGCTCCCGTCGCCGACGATTACTGAGAGTTTCGGGATGGTCGTGATGGAGGCGATGGCGATGGGCGTGCCGACGGTGGTCACCAGTGGATCTGGTGTCGGCCGTGTACTCGACAGTGAGGACGCCGGTGTCGTCGTTGACCCCGAGTCGCCGGACCAGCTTGCCGATAGCATCGTTCGTCTCGTGACTGACGACGAGTGGTACCAGAAACAGGCCGATCTGGGTCGCACGCTCGTCACCGAGCGGTTCGCCTGGACTGAAATTGTAGACCAGAACGTCGCAGTCTACCAGCAGTTGCTCGACGACCAGTTCTGACTACAGTTCGTCGTCGAGTTCGTCTGCGACGGCGTCGGCGGTGCTGGCTATCGTCTCTCCGTCCGCCCCACCGCCTGAGACGAGTCGCTCTGTGCCACTGAAACCGCCACGGCCGAGATTGTCGACCAGCTGGTCTGCCACCTCGGTTGCAGGGTACTCTTCGGCGATGGTTTTACCGACGCCGATGGCGAACGCACCGTCGCCCAGTGCCGTCACGATAGCGATGGTGTCGTCTCGGGAGAGTGCCTCGCGGGCGATACTCTGTGCGGTCTCGCTGTCTGCCTCGTGTAGTTCGACAGTGACGACCTGTGGGTCGTCTGCTGGGGAATCTCGCTGGAACGCCTGCCACCAGGACCCGGCCCAGCGCTCCCGAAGGTGTTCAATTTCGTCATCGCGTTCCTTCAGTCGGGTCTGGAGACGTGCTACTTCCTCGGGCACCATCTCGGGGTCGACGTCTGCCCGATCAGCGGCGTCGTAGAGGAGTTCCCGCTCTTCACCCTGACTCTCCTCAATCGTCGACTGCTCTGGCGGTGTCTCGTCCCACTCGCGTGCCGCTTCTAAGCCACGGTTTATTGTTCGCACCCGCCGAACCCAATAGAGATTCAAGACGAGCGCGACCAGCCCAACTGCTGCCGCCAGCGCGAGCAGGTGACTATTCATGGACCCACTCCTTGAGCGTCGGTCCGACGCGTGGATGGGTTAGGAGCGGACCGAGCCGTCTCGTGACCGGTTTGAGTTGCTTGTAGCCCGAGATCGATGCCCGTGAAACGTACCGTGGCGGGTGGACGAAACTCGCGAGTTGCTTCTCGGTCCCGCCGAACTTCTGTTTGAACTCGTAGAGCGGTGACTCCGGTTCTGTGCGACCGAAATCGACCACACTGTACTCACCATCGCAGGCCCACTCGATGACCGTACAGTATAGCAGTTCGTTGGGACGTTCGTCCCAGTGTGTTGGATCGGAGGCGTTGCTCAGGATATAGCGATCGCCGCCGAAATCCAGTACGAGGAGGCCCGCCTTCGGGCTGTCCTCGTCAACGAGGAGAATCCGGCAGTCCGACCCGAACGTCGATTTCAGGGTGTCGAAAAACGACTGCGGGAAGATTGGACTACCAAGTCGGTCCATTGTCTGGCGGTAGAGCTCGAAGTACGCGGCGACGTCGTCTGTCTCGGTCACCGTCAGGTCGTGGTCGCGGGCGGTCCGTATGCTTGACCGGAGGTCGCGGTTGAAGCCGTTCTCCCAGAGCGTGTCGAAGGCTATCGTCGTCGGCACCCGGAAGCTCACTCCCGTTTTGATTGCGCCGAACTCGGGATAGTAGCCACGTATGTCGGTACCGTAACGGTCCTTGCAAATGATGGCGTCGAAGCGACCGGGGAGCGTCGTCAGCGCTGAGAGTACGCGTCTCGGGTCTGCATCCGTGGCAACAAGCGGGTAACCGTACTCACAGAACGGATTGACAAAACTCTCGCCCACCGTCTCGCCGACCCGAAACGACGGGACAACACCGATTGTGTCGCCCGTTTCGTCGTCCGAGACGACGACGTAGGCTGGGTCGTAGTTGAAGGTCCTGTCGACGGTCTGCTTCCAGGCGCGTGTGTGGAATACCGTCGCTCTGTCGTGGTTCGTGACGACGTTGTCCCACTCGTCGGGCAGGGTTCCGCTGTGTGTCTCGATTACGGTAGTCTCGGCGCTCGTTGCCATATCTGCGGGAATACGAGTCAGTTATTTAAACTCGTGTTTTTGATTTATATCAATCTATAGTCATTTTTACTTCTTCAGTTTCACTCTGCTGATTTCATTGTTCGTTTTCCGCCTATAGACTCGTCTACTCGGACAATTTTATCGGTGGCGAGTGCTTCTAACTCTTTGGCTATCGTCTCGTGCTCGTCGACTATATTCTTCCGCTCCCTGTGATCTGAATACAGGTTGAACTTTCCTAGACAGGTGTGGGGTGCCCTCGTTCTCCTAGACGTCTTACCTGTCTCCGTCAACGTCTAAATGAACAGCCCTCACTACGGCCTGATCACGCCTCACTCTTAAGCAGACAGTACCATGTCGAAGACCGACACGAACAGACCAGCCGTCTTGAATCGACCAATATTTACTCCACGACGAACTCGCCGTAGGCGTCGTTGACCGTTCTGAACGTATAGCCTCGTTGGCTGAACTGTTCCAGGATAGATTCGAACATCGCGAACCCATCATCGTTCCGTGAGTAGATGGACTTGTAGAACGTCGACAACTCGGCGAACGACGCCGGGTTCACGAGATCGTGCATGTGAATATTGAAGATCACTACCGAGGGAGGCCTCCTAGTCAAGAGTTGCGTGAACGGACGACCGAGGAGTCGACAATACGACAGTGCTGTTGGGATACGTAGGAACGATGAGTACACGGTAAACGGGATCTCGACGAGGTCGTGTTCCGGGAGGTAATGTGGGTCCGTCGGGGCTGCTGTATTGTTGAAATGGTTGGGTCGCCACGATGGGAAGAGACTGGCGTCGAAGTCGTACCCAGCGTCTGCTAGATACTGATAATCACTCTCTCGAATGTTTCCGTTCGGAAGTCTGTACCCAGATGGGCGGTGTCCGAAAAACGATTCGTACTCACGGGTACTGTCAGTGATCTCTTGCTGGATTGAGGTTTCGTCTCTTCGGCGGTGGGTGTGTGAGTGTGGGTGGAACCGAACATCGACCTCACAGTTCCGTAATTGCTCTACGACATCGGGCCGTTCCGTCAGGAGTTCAGTTTGAACGAAAACAGTCAGCGGAACGTCGAGTCGTTCCAATATCTCGATGAGCGTAGCGACATGGTCCACTGCCTGGTACGTATTCTCCGGCAGCGCAGTTCCGTAATCACACTCGAAATCAAGCGTGACGATGATTGATTCTTCGAAGGGCCATTCTAGATGCTGAACCGACGCTGTCGTCATAGAGTCCGTGTGGTTTTCTCGGTCCGTCAGTCATCAAGGTGCTGTTTCAAAGAATGGAGAATAATCGCTGTGAAACAGGCGAAGATCCCTGCCAGCCCAAAGAACGCAGATGTGATCGCGAGTCCCATTGGAAACGTCCCCGATGCGATGTAGTTCGAAAACGTCCAGTATCCAAAACCGAGCCCCACAAATGAACTCAGGAATCCCGGAATTCCGAGACTCGTGATCGGCCGCTCGTGCTCGACCGTTTGGAGAATATTGCTCACCAGCGTGATCCCATGCGAAACTGGGTGTTGGTTACTTGCGTTTTCGACATCGTAGTCGATAGTTGTCCCAACCTCTTCGACCTCGTACCCATTTGAATGCGCATGGTGGAGGATATCGGTACTGGCACTCATGTTGTGACCAATGCCGTCATCCGTAGCGAGACTCTCAATAGCGCGTTGGTCGTAGGCACGGAACCCACTTTGCGTGTCGCTGACCCACGAACGTGGTCGGACCACTCCAAAGCTCAGGTTCGTCAACAGGTTCACAATAGTGAGTCCGAACCGTCGATACAGTGGTGCATCGGTGTCACCATCGTCGGCGAACCGACTCCCGATGACGAGTTCAGACTCGCTTTCTTTCTGGGCTTCGACTATGCGGGGAATATCTGTGGGATCGTGTTGTCCGTCGGCGTCGATCACGACGAGGTGATCTGCGTTCCGGGTGTGGGCCTCCTCGAATGTCGTCTGGAGGGCTGCCCCGTAGCCACTATTTGTCCCGTGTTCGATGACTGTCGCACCAGCGTCTGCTGCGAGCGACGCGGTCTCGTCGTCGCTACCGTCGTCGACGACGAGCACCTCGTCTGCGACGGGGAGTGACTCCTTGACAACCGATGTGATTGTCTGCTCTTCATTGTATGCTGGAATACCGACCACTATTTCCGGTGTTGGTGTATTGCTTGATGGTTCGGCTTTGATTGCTGCGTCGATGCAGAAATCTTTTGAATCTAATAACTCGGCGCTACGATCGTAATCGATCCGCTTCTCAATGTCGGGATGGATCAGCAGACTCGAAAAATCGGCTTCTTCTGCGGCGACGGACAGACACCGACGAAGTGTCTCGGGAGCTAGTTCGTCTGTTCGAAGCGGAACCACTTTTGCACCTAACTGCTTGGCAAACCGGGTACTCTCGCCGTCTGATTCGCCCACCGTGGCGACGAACACGTCGTATCCCCGCTCCTGTGCGCGTAGAATTGCACGGAGTAACGCTTCTGTGTTCTTCTCTGTCGCGACGAAACCAACGGCATGTCCCGGTTCGGCCGTTGCGACGCTTGAACTTTGATTCTGTTCGTATACGTTCTCAGACATCGTTCTTCGAATCACCACCGTGGCCCCCTCTACAACAATGCATTGTTGAAGTATTGCCTGACACTCCAGAAATAAACTTCCGGATCAGTTGTCTGTACCGACTGCTCGTACAGGGGTCAAACAGTCCATCCCTTTGTTGATCCCTAATACTCATCTGGTTGCTCTTATAACTTCACTACTGTCTGATTGGACTTGTCCCGCACTCTACGCACGGGTACGCACCGTCAATCGTTTCCACAACTGGTGCGTTGCACGAGATACACTTCAGAGCCGAACTACGGGCACTCCGCGGATATCGAGCCATCAGTTTGGTGTAACTGTGAAATCGAGCGTGCATATAGCTATTGGATTGTATGAATGTTAACACCACCTCAAAAACCACCAGACAGCGATAACGCTCCCGTATCGTGTGCGTCTTATCATAGGCTCATTTTAAATTAGAGCAGGCTGTGTATATGGCGTTGGAAACCAGTTTTCGGCCTCGCCCGTCCTGTCTACTTTCGCACACGGTCTCTGCTGGAACCGTTCACCCACTGTCAGAACTCACGTTCACCCACAGGTGAGTCTCTCGATAGGCCGTCTCGATCGATGCATCATCAGGCGCATCACCCCGATAGAGTGTGAACAGCAGTCGGAGGTCCTGGCCGGTCATCGTCGGGTCGACGTCGACGGTGCGGCGATCCGTCTGATTGTCCCCCAATCGTGTCTGGTACCGCCCGAGTTCCTCTTCACTGTTCACCTGACTCTGGGTCTCGTTAGGGCCGGTGAACGTCACGTTCTGGAGATCCATCACGACCGTGTAGTTCGTCGGCTGGTGTTCGTGATTCCCGATCCCGACGACGACGGACTGGGACTGGCCCCGGACGAACTCCTCGGGGTAGTTGTCGGCGACGAGTTCGCCGTCGTCGTCCTCGGTCAAGAGGTAGAACTCGCTGAACGATTCACCCTGCTGTGGGACGGCAACGGCGTAGCCGACACTCCCGGCGGCCAGCAGGATACTGAGTACCAGCAGGACGTTCAGGGCGCCGTCAGTTCGTGTTTCGGGCTCGAACAGTTCTGTCCGCGCACCCGTGATCCACGCTCGATAGGGAACACTGAACTGTTCTTCGGGTGAGAGCGCACGTCGACGGCGCGCTGCAACGGCGGTCGCGACCTGCGTGAAGCCACCGACGCCGACGAGGATCGGCACGAGTCGAATCCCCCACGGCGTGAAGTTCAGGACGAGGACGATCAGCGGGACGAGCGCGATGCTGAGTCCGAAGGAGAGGGCAACGCGTTCGATGCCGTCGATACCGCCGTCCTCGGTTCGGTCGGCGTCCGCCTCGTCGCCGTGTTCGGCCGGTCCCGTGCCGGCTTCTGGAAAGAGCGCCGCAACGAAGGCGTAGCCGGGAACGAACAGCGTAAACGGGAGTCCCAGCACAACGCGCAGCGGCGTCTCGCTGACGCCGGGGACGGTCGCGGCGGCTGCTGTGAATAGTGTGAACGCGACGACCGCCGCGAGGTCGGCGGGCAGCGTCCGGACGGGCTCTGGCAGGAGGGCGCGCCACTGGACGTCGTCAGCCATCGATACTGGTGTATCATCCACCTGGGTTAAAAGATGGTCGACATTCCGTCCAGCGATCGAACCGGGCCAGTGTCAGTCGTCGTCCGACGCGTCGGGCGGTGGCCGCTGCTCGCGACCGTCCGACTGCCGTCCGCGCTCGGCGGTCGGTAACTCCACACGATCACCGGCCGGGAGCAGCGAGACGGGCGACGCGGTCAGATACGGAATTGTCGCTGCGAGTGCGCCTATGAGGGCGAGGCCCACACCTGCGAGGGCGAGTACCGTGAGCAAGACCGGCGGCGTGGCCGTCGAGAGGCGGAATCCGAAGAAGACCAGCCAGCCCGCTCGATTCAGCGCGACCATTGCGCCGACGCCGACCAGCACGGCGAGCAGCGCTGCCGGGATCGCGATGCGCAACACGTCCCCGAGGATCAAGCGCAGGAGCTGCGTTCGCGTTGCACCCACCGAGCGGTGGATCCCGATGGACTGTCGGCGCGCGTGGACGGCCTGTGCGAACGTCGCCGTCGTACTGCCGACGGTGCTCAGTCCCGCCAGGACGACGAGCGCCACGAGGACGAGCTGGACGTTCCCGAAGACGCCCTCGACCGAGCGCTCGATCGTCGTCCCAGAGGCGAACTGCCCGCTACTCGCGACTGCGGCTGCCAGCCGGTCGTCTCCGGTGACGGTGTAGCCGGCTGTCGCGATCGCCGTGCCGTTGGCGTTCAGCTGGAAGGTGTACTCGCCGGGCTGGGTCTGTGTCCCCGCTCCGGCGGTGTATTCGATGCGCGTCCGGTTGCCCGGGGTCAGCGTCACCTGGCGTTCACGGGACGAGACTGGACCGACGACGGTCACCGTTCGGGTGTGCTCCTGTTGCCAGGGGTTCGCGAGTTCGACCGTTACCGTCGGGTTCGTCAGCGCGTTCCCCGACTGTGGCGACACGCTGAGTCGGCCGGAGAGGCGGCGACCACTCCCCGGAACGATCTGGAGATCGTGCGTTGCGGTCTGGCCGTCGTGCTTGGCGGTGATCGTGTAGTTGCCCGCTTCTCGGGGCAGTGGGATCACTGCGACGCCTTCCTCGCCCGTCTGGACGGTGACGCCGTCGACGGTCACTGCCGCGTTCGAGACCGGGCTGTCGTCGTTCGAGACGACTGGGACGTACAGCCCGCTCCCGGGTGGTGCGGTCTCGGGCAGTTCGGGTGGGATGCGGATCGCGTTTCGAGACACCACTGTCACAGTATGTGAATACGCCCCGCTTCTCGCACGCGTTTCGCCGGTTTCTGTCGCGGTGAACGTCCGCTCGACGGTCGTTCGGCCGCCCGGAGCGACAGTCACAGTCCGTGATTTGGTTTCGTTCTGGTACTGGATGTTCACCGTTCGAGTCCTCTCGGTGTCGCCGAAGTTCTGGAGTGTGACCCCGAGCGTGACGTTCTCACCTTTGGTGACCGTCGCCGGCCCGGTCAACTCGGTGACTGCGAGTCCAGTCTGGTTGGCCGTCTGTGGACCCTCCGTCGCACCAGTTGGGACGTCACCGGCGACGCGGATCATGTGGACCTGCCCTTCTCTCGTCGCCAGTCCCCACGCCGATTCGAGCGGGATGACGAGGAGGTCGTCCAGCGTTCCGCGCGCTCGATACGTCCCGACGATCTCGTACTGACGGATCCCCGGTGAGACGCTGCCACCGACTGTGAGTGTGTCCCCGACCGCGACGTCGAGGGTCTCTGCAAGATCCGTCCCGATGACGGCTTCTTCGGTCGTCTCGGGGGCGTGACCCTCGACGAGTGTCGCGTCCGTCACGTTCGCAAACGAGTGATAGTCGGCCCCGTGGGCCATATAGGGTTGTCCGTCGCGTACCTGCGCGTAGATGATTTCGGCACTCGCGGGCGTGCCACTCGCCTCGATCGCCTGGGCGTAGTCTGCATCGAGTCGACTGTTCAGGGGATGGGGTGCGTCGGCTTCTGTGATCGTCCCTGTCCCTCCGGCTTCGCCACCAAGCGGTGATGCCAGCCCCGCGATCGAGACGACGAGCAAGAAGGTGAGGGCGAATACGCTCAGCGTCGCTGCTGTCGGGACGAGCGAGCGCCAGGAGAGGAGAGTGGGTGTAACCAGTGCGCGCACTCGCGCAAGGCGATTCTCAGCACCATCGGCCCGTGACGCTGGCTGGGCGTGGCGAGTGCCGAGCGACGCTGGCGGTCGTGTCGCGGCTGGATAGGCGGCGAGTGCCCCGGCGACGACCCCCATCGCGACGAGCAACCCGGCGACGCCACCGACGACTGACACACTCTGGCCTGTCACCGTCACGTCAAGGGCGATCGGCAGTCCGAGATAGACGGCCGTGTTGACGATCGCCTTGATCGCGATGAGACCGCCAGCGTAGCCGATCGCCACGCCGATGGTCACCAGCAGCGTCGCACGAGCGGTAAAGAGGAGTCCGACACGCCATCCGGGTGCGCCGGTCGATCGGATCACGCGGATCGCCTCCGTTCGATCACGGACGCTCATTCGGGTGACACTGTAGACGACGACGAGGACGAGTAGCCCGCCTGCGGCGACGGCGATGCTCAGCGCCCACAGCACCTGTTCGAGGCCACCGAGGACGTAGAGCAGCGCACTCACGAGCGGCACGCCGGCCGCCGGGACGGTGTCGAGCCCCTCGCCTCCGCTGTCGCTTCGATCGATCACGAGATAGCCGGTCGTCCCGAGGTCTTCAATGACCGACGCGTTCGTGACGTACCACGTCGACTGGAGGAACTCGTTCCCGCGTTCCTGCGCTACGAACGAGAGGGCCCTCGTTCCGTCGGGGCCCTCCAGCGTTCGTGTCTGTTGTCCGGTGAGTGGGGCACGCCCGTCGGCGTCGGGGGGGACTGTCGGCAATCGCCCCTGTTGCCACGACGCAGAGCCGTTCTGGACGACGCGTGGCGCGTCCGCGGGAATGCCGACGACCTGGACGGCCCCACCGCTCGTCTCGGCTGTCGTCGTCGGCAGGACGATTCGCTGGTCGGTCGCTGCCGGTGGCTCACCGTCCGCGGTTTCGTAGCTGACCGTCGCGGAGTTCGAGAGGGGTTCCGCGAACGTCTCCGAGTACGTGGTCGCGGTGAACAACAGCAGCGCCGTCCCGACGAGGAACGCGGCCGTCACCGCGACGACGACGATCGTCAGTCTGTCGCGGCGCGACCAGCGGAACAACAGCGCGCGTCGATAGCCCATCTTCGTCCCTCAACTGGTCTGTGACGGCGTCGTCTGTGGCTCTTGCTCGTCTTCAGTACCGCTCTCGACGAGACGTCCGTCTTCGAGTCGAAGTTGATCGTCGAACTGCGTCGCCAGCTGTGGGTCGTGACTGATCACGACCAGCGCGGTGTCTGTCGTCTCCTTGACCTCGAAGAGCAGGTCCAGCACGGCCCCGGCGGTGTCGGGATCGAGCTGTCCGGTGGGCTCGTCCGCGAGGACGATCTCGGGTCTGTTGGCGAGTGCGCGCGCGATCGCGACGCGTTGCTTCTCGCCGCCGCTGAGCGTCGCCGGGTACTGCCGTTCGAGATCCGAGATGTCCAGCTTCTCGAACAGCGTATCGAGCCACGCCGGGTCGCGGTCTCCGGCGTGTTCCTGGGGCAGCGCGGCGTTTTCACGTGCCGTCAGGTCGCCGATCAGCTGGAAGTCCTGGAAGACGAATCCGATCGTCGACTGTCGCAGCTTCGCCCGCTGGCGTTCTGCGAGCGCACTCGCGTCGCGTCCGTCGACCTGGAGTGTCCCGGCGTCCGGGGCTTCGAGCAAGCCGAGGACGTTGAACAGCGTCGTCTTGCCGGCACCGCTGGGACCCTGTACGAGGAGCGTCGCATCCCCGTCGACAGTGATCGACACGTCGTCGAGGATACGCTCTCCATCCCGCGTCACGACCAGATCGGAGCCAACGAGGACGGATTCAGGCACTGTCGTTCGGTTTTCCCGGAGCCGTAATGTATCTAGCGGTCGGACAAAATTCGACGCGTCGGGGTCCGAACGGAAGCGAGTCGGCGCGTCGGCGGCCCAGCGGGGAACTGACGAGGCAACCCGCTCAACAGGCGCTCTCGTTGCTTCCGGTGCGTGGCTGGACGAGCGCCAGCGAGTCGAGCCCTCGCGTGGCGTACACAACGTCGTTGTGCGCTCGCCAGCGATCGAGTGTCGGTTCGGCAATCCGCTCGGCCGGCGCTGGGAAGAGGTGGGCCCCCGAAGTAGCCCACGACTCCTGGGTCAAGGTCGGACACCGCGGTGGCGGACCGCCCTGCAACCACGCGGTGACTGCTCGCTGTGAGTTGGCCGTGCCGTCGGGGTACGTGTGTGTTGCGACTCTGCCGAGCGGATCGTCGGTCGTCCACGGCTGTGTCGTGTGCTGTGCGGCGAACGACGCCGCGGCGAACTGCGACTGTGACGTTACCGCGGGTCCCGTGAGCGTATCGAGGTGGACGAACGCGACGGGCAGCGTCGCGACGGCACTGAGGAGGACGACGGCGGCGAGGACGGCGCTCAATGTACGGTCGAGCCCTCCACCGCCGTCGCTCGCCACCTCGCGTGTCTCGGTCGCCGTCGACCGTGCGTCGTCGCCGGTCCCGACCCGTCTCACGGCGAGCGTGCCGACGCCGACGGCGGCGAGGACGAAGATTGCGATGTGAACGAAGACGTGACCGCGGATGGCCGTGTCGAAGTACTCCGGCGTGAGCGCCGCGGTGAGCGAGAAGTACACGGCGACGATCGGACCCACCAGGAGCGCGAGGACGACGACACCGCTCCCACGACGTTCCCAGCTCACCGCCGGGAGGCCGACGAGTGCCAGCACGACGGGGACGGCAAACGCCGCGACGACGACGAGCAGCGCCGGTGGCGTCGTCTGCATCCCCGGAAACACCGACTGGCCGACGTTGGCTGCGAGTGCGACGAACCAGAGGCCGATCGCGACCCCGATCCCGAGCCGTTGTACCGTCGCGCCGGTCCGCTGGAGCCAGGCGACGCCGACGACGAGGACGATCAGCCAGGCCACGAAGAGGCCCGGATAGGCTGTGACGCGGTTCACGTAGGGCACCAACAGGCCGAGCTGTTCGGCGACCTCGTAGTACCCCCACAGATACACCCAGAAGCCGCCGACGAGTCCCACCGCCGTGGCGATGCCGCGCCGGTCGGGGATCTGGGCGAGGTACGCGCCGAACACCCCCGTCACGACGAGCCCGGCGACGAGCGAGCTGAACGTGTGCAAGAGCGGGAACGTGAGGAAGAACAGTCCGGACAGGGCGAGCCAGCGTCCCCGCCGACGAGATCGCGTGAACAGCCGATGGACGGCGAGCGCGAATAGGGGCACCAGGAGAAAGGCGAGCGCTTCCTCGTCGGTCGTCCCGCTGCGACGGACGTACAGGCCGGTCACGGCGAGCCCGAAGCCGGCGAGGCCTGTCGTGAGCGCCGTCCGCCCCGGCCGCCAGCCCAGCCGTCGGCCGAGACGACGAGCGAGCGCCATCGCGGTGAGACAGGATGCCCCGCCGCTGATCGCGACCACCGGCTGGGCGACGAACAGCGGTCGTTCCCCGGTGAGCAGTCCCGCGACCGTCAGCACCGTCGTGAACACGAAGCTGTCGGCGCGAAACTCGTCCAGCGGGAACGACCCGATCCGGATCGTCTCTTCGGCACGCCACACGTACAGGAAGCCGTCGAGCGTCGACGGGAGCGGACTCCACTGCAGCGTCCCCAGCCGTGTAGCGAGCGCGACGGCGAAGACCGCCGCGACGAGCAACGCGTACCCCCGCTTGTGGCCGGTGGCCCTCATTAGTTCAGTCGTTAAATGCAGCCCTCAAGAGGTTTGGTGTTTCGACCCACACGTCGCCTCGTCTCCAGACTCACTGGTCTACCGGTCGCCCTGTGTTGTCGTGTCGGCGGCGTCCTTCGAGGTCCCTATGTGAGTAATTCGCCAGATGCTCGTTACAAAATACTAGTCATTCGTCAGTAGAAGGAGCACAAAAGTTTGCTACTGTTCTTCCAATGATAACGCTTATATCATTTCCACGAATCGATATGCTAAGGATCCGATATATGAATGGGCTATTTTCAGGTGGCCGGCAGACTGCCTTAGCGATCGCGTTGACCGTGCTAATGCTCGGTGCGCCGATCGCCGGGACCGTGTCTGCGGCGTCACTGAACGACCACGTCAGCGGTTCAGACGTTGCACAGTCATCGTCTGCACAGTTCGAACAGACGGCACCGACTCCGTCGATCAGAATCTCGTCCGGACAGACGCCCGGATCGGGCGGCGTCCCGGCCAAGGTTGACGACAACTACGTTCTGAACCCGGACGAGACGATCGCAGTTCACGGGTTCGCACCTGCCCAGTTACGTCCCAACGACAACACGAAGTCGTCGGCAGCCACCTCGATTCAGAGTGCCCAGGTGACTGCGACGGTGACCGCCAACGACAACGAAGTCGATCTCGACCTCGACAAGGAGGAGTTGAACGTCTACGACGAAGGGACAGCGATCGAGTACCAGTACACGCCCCCGACGGGAGTCAGTGAGTACAAGAACGACGACTACCAGCTCGTCGCTGCCCGGATCGGGCCCGACGCCTCTCGGCCAGAGTCGGTCGAGGACCTGCCGTCGCTGCTGACCGACAACTCGAACGTCGAGGCAGAGGTCGTCGAGACGTACCGCGACCAGGAGACGATTCTCGACGACGAGCCGGTCACGTACACGCCCACGGAGTCTGGCCGATACGTGGTCGGTCTCGTTCAGATCGAGGACAGTGGCGGCAGTTCCGACCCGACTGGGTTCGAGGAGACGACCGCCGGCAACATCGACACCGACGACGAAGTGACGATTATCGGTGCAGACAGCTTGCTCGTCCAGGAAGGCGAGAGCTCGATCAACGCCCCCTCGAGCATCGCTCCGGGGAGTACGCGAAACGTCGCGGTCGACGCCGGTGACGACCTCAGGAGTATCCAGGACGGGAAGGACGTCAGTCACACCGTCCTCCTCATCAACGAAGACAGACTGAGTCAACAGGACGTTCACGCCACCGGGAACGAGGACGATATGGTCACGTCGATCGACTCGTCGATCAAAGAGATCAAAGCCGACAGCGACCTCTCCAGTGGTGCCGAGCCGTTCGGCACGTCGATCGGTACCAGCGACACCAGCGACGTCATCGACGTGACGACGCTGCTGGACAACGTCGTCGACTCTGACAACATCAACACCGATGGCGGTGAAACCCTCTACGCGGCCGTCGGATCCACCGTCGGTGACGCCAAAGACGAGGTCACGATCACCGTCCCGGAGGGGACTCCGGCCGACACGTACACGCTCGTCCACGTCGCGACGATCGACGGCGAGACGCGCTCTTCAACGAGCACGATCGAGCGACAGGTCGGCTCGCCCAAAATCGAGGTCTCCCCCAGCGATACGATCGACTTCGGCGAGATCAAGAAAGGGAACGACCGCACCAAGGAGTTCACGATCAAAAACACCGGAACCGCCGAACTGACGGTCACCGACATCACCACGAGTGGAAGCTACAGTGAGTCGTTCACTGTCGGCGAAACCTTCCACAAGATCGGTGCCGGCAACTCCAAGACGGTCCACCTCACCTTCGACAACGCCCGGAGCTTCGACAACGGACAGCTGACGATCGAAACGGCCCACGGAACGACGAAGACGATCGCGATCGAAGCCACCGTTACGAAACGGGACGACGGTCGCGACCCCGACGACGAGGACGACGATGATGACGATCCGACGGATACGCCGACGGACACGCCGGATACCGACACGCCCGACGACACGCCGGACACCGATACGCCCGACGACACGCCGGACACCGACACGCCCGACGACACGCCGGACACCGACACGCCCGACGACACGCCGGACACCGACACGCCCGACGACACGCCGGACACCGACACGCCCGACGACACGCCGGACGACGGTGACGACGGTGACGACGATGACGACGACACGACCCAGGGAGACGGGCCCGGATTCACGCCCGTGATGGTGCTGGTCGCGCTGGTCGCGACGCTGGCTATCCTCAGACGGCGAGCCTGATCTCCCGGCCACTTCGATTCGTCCGCTCTTTTCGATCTGATCGCTCCGATATCCAGTATCTATTTCATTGGGGGTCGTTACTACCAACCAATGCGTCGTTGGTTATTACTTTCCAGCGTGGTGCTCGGAGCCCTCCTCGGTGCCGGGATTCTCGGTGCGCAATCGAGTGCGGACTACTCGCTCTCTGCGGACGCCAGTGTCGACATCCCGACACAGGAGGTCTCTTACGACGGTGACACGTTCGAGATCTCACAGACCGGTGTCGCGGACCCAGAGACGACGTTCCTCGCCACTGCGAGTGCGCCCGAGGACGCGGACTACGTGGTCTACGTCGTCGACAGAGAGGAAAGCATCCGGCAGTCGAACAGCGCCTCGGGTAGCGGTGAGGTACCCCTGGACCTCGGGACGCTCGAGCCGGGCACGTACGCAGTCACGATCGAACAGAACGGCACAGTCGCGGCCATGCCGCTGGTCGTTCGAGGCTACGACCTCTCACAGGACGTTCCCGACGAAACGACGGCCGGAACGGAGACAGAGATCTCGATCACGGCCGACGCTATCCACGGGGACGCCGACCACGAACGGATCGTCCTGACACTCTGGGACGGCTCGGAGGAACACGACATCACTGCGAGCAGAGCGGACGGACAGCGATACACGGCGACGATTCCTGCCGGGACGCTCGATGCGGGCACGTACCAGGTCGTCAGCCGTGCCGAAACGGGTGCCACGGCCTTCGGCCACAACGAACTGGTCGGAATCAGTGAGACGACGACCATCTCGGTGACGGAGTCGGCGACGTCGACGGAGTCGGGTACTGGTGGCAGCGGTGGACAGCCCTCGACCGCGACCGAGAGGGCGACTGGCACGCCGACCCAGACGAGCGCCACTACCTCGCCGACACAGACGCCGACAGTGACACAGACACCGACGCCGTCGTCGAATCAGACGACGACGCCGGTATCGACCACCGAGCGCTCGACCCAGACACCGGGCACGGCGACCACGCCGTCGGAGACCACGACGGCGGAGCCGACACCATCGGACGCTGCCACTCCGAGTCCGACGACCGGAGAGGGCGGGAGCTTCTCGAAACTCGTCTTCGCAGCGCTGCTCGCCGGTGTCGTTGGCACCCTGACGATACGACGACGGTCCTAAGACGACCGGCCGTAAGGTCGGGGTGGGATTCGCTGCCCCGGTGTGATCGTCTTCGAGACACTGGGGATCGTCTCACTCGTCTGTCGTGTCCGGCAACAGTTGACGGAGCAACTGTAGTTCCTCGTCCCGGGAAACGTACTCGGCGTCCATACAGGCGTGGACGACCTTGTGGAGCAACTCCGGTTCGACGTGCACGTCGTTCGTTGCGGGTGTCGTCGTCTGGAGTTGCCTCTCGATCGTCTCGATTCGCGCCGTCACCTCTTCCAGGGATTCGGTCAGTGATTCCTCGATGGCTGTCAGGTCGTCCTGGTTCTGGGTGTCCGTCTCGAACAGCGTTTCGACGAACGCCTGTCTCGACGGCCAGTCGAACCCCGGGATGTCGTTGACGCGCTTGGGAATCGTCGCCCGACTCACGTCGAGCGCGTCGGCGATCTCTGCCTGTGTCGCCGTCGGTTGCCTGTGAATTGCCCGTAACGTTTCACGCTGCTTTTCGTCCAGCGCCCCGAGGTCGACGACCTCGCCGTCCTCGCTCGGGCCTGTCTCGCCCGAGAGACGTGGTTCGGTCTCGCCGTCTTCCGGTTCAGGTGTCGCGTCGCCGACGGCGTCTTGCTTGTCGCTCTCGACGGGTTGGTCGTCTTCCGCTGCCGGGTCGCCGTACTCCTGCAGGACCTGTTCGACGAGCTCGACCGAGGCAGCACTGACTTCCGTGGCAATCTCTTCTGTCGACGCTGTCGGATTCGACTGTGCAGTGTCGAGTATCTTTTTGTGAATCAGTGCTCGGGGCTGCGACGCCTCACTCCCATCTGACTCGGCAACCACGGTATCTGTCGTGCCATCATTTTCCATCGGCAGATCTGTACGACATCCATCAGTTAAGTTGTTTTGATCATTCCATAGATGCAGAGGCGGAACTGCCCATCACA
The DNA here is from genome assembly GCF_017612575.1 of Halomicrobium sp. IBSBa. NCBI lineage: Archaea > Methanobacteriati > Methanobacteriota > Halobacteria > Halobacteriales > Haloarculaceae > Halomicrobium > Halomicrobium sp. IBSBa. Next base: position 861,388 of record NZ_JADPQC010000001.1, on the reverse strand, counting down.
ATGGATGTATGGTAGATAATGCTATAGATAATCAGGATGTTTTTATGTCACATGTATCTGCTTGGGCACCGTCGGTGCGCTTGGTGTTCGTGGGGAGACACGTCTCTGTGAAATCTACGTCGGCACCCCGCACACGCCGCCTGGTAACGATCGTGTGAACTGGCTGTTCGACGTTCACAGTACCGTTCGGGAACGGTGTTGGGAGGAACGAGCACTCGAATCGCCTGACCGGTGACGGCCTGAGAAGTCGGCGTCGCCGAGCGACGAGGGGCAGAGCCCTACAGCCGGTAGACGACGGCTTCCCACGGCCGGAGCGACGCTCCGGTGGGGTCGGTCGGCGCGTCGTCGTGATTCCCGTACAACACCGTCGCATCGCCGGCATCGATCTCGCTGCCCTCGAACGTCGCCGGCTCGCTCGACCAGTTGAGCACCACGAGCACCCGTTCGTCGTCGAGCGTCCGCGTGTACGCGTAGAGCTGGTCGTCCTCGGGCGTGAGTAGCTCGTAGTCGCCGTAGACCAGCGCGTCCGTCGACTGGCGGAGGTCGATCAGCGTCCGGTACTGGTTCAGTACCGACGCCGGGTCGTCTCGCTGGGCGGCGACGTTGATCTCGGTGTAGTCGGCGTTGCACTTGAGCCACGGTTCGCCGTCGGTAAAGCCCGTGCCCGCCTCGTCGGACCACTGCATCGGCGTCCGTGCGTGGTCGCGGCTCTGGGCGTTGACGACCTCGCGAAGCTCCTCGTAGGAGTCCGCGACGCCGTCGGCGATGTACTGCTCGACGCGACCGACAGTCTGCGGGTCGTCGATCTCGTCGAGGCTCTCGAAGTCCGCGTTGGTCATGCCGATCTCCTCACCCTGGTAGACGTAGGGGGTCCCTCGCATCGTCAGCAGGAAGGTCGCGATCAGCGAGGCCGACTCGCGGTGGGCGGCCTCGTCGCCGAACCGGGAGACGATCCGGGGCTGGTCGTGGTTGCCCAGGAAGAGGGCGTCCCAGCCACGGTCCGCGAGCGCGTCCTGGCGCTCGGACATGATCCGTTTGAACTCGGTGAGATCCCACTCGCCGACGGTCTCGGGGTCCCAGCCGCCGTCGACGCCCATGTGGCTGAACTGGAAGATCATGTCCAGCCCGACGGCGTCGTCTTCGAGGTAGCTTGCGGCCTGCTCGATCGAGGTGTGGCCCATCTCCGCGACGGTCGTGATGTCGTGATTCGAGAGCACGTCCGCCGACAGCTCGGTCAGGTACTCCTCCAGCCGGGGGCCGTGGCTGAAGTGTTCGATCCCGGTGGGCGTGCCATCGGGGTCGCCGTCCGGGAGGCCGTCGGTCTTGGACATGTGAGACACCGCGTCCATGCGGAAGCCGTCGATCCCGCGGTCGAGCCACCACGAGACCACGTCTTTCATCGCCTGGCGGACGGTCGGATTCCGCCAGTTGAGGTCCGGCTGATTCTCGTCGAAGAGGTGGAGGTACCACTGCTCGCGCTCTGGGACGTAGCTCCAGGCGGGGCCGCCGAAGATCGACTCCCAGTTGTTGGGGGCGACCTCGTCGGCGGGGCCGTCGTCGGTGTCGTAGTCGGCATCCTCGGCCGGGCGACCGTCGCGCCAGTAGTAGTAGTCGGCGTACTCGCCCTCGCCACGGCGCGAGCGCTGGAACCACTCGTGTTCGCTGGACGTGTGGTTCAGCACGAGGTCCATGATCAGCCGGATGTCCCGATCGTGGAGTTCGGCCAGCAGGCGCTCCCAGTCGGCCATGTCGCCGAACTCGTCCATGATCGAGTGGTAGTCGCTGATGTCGTAGCCGTTGTCCTCGTTGGGCGAGCCATAGACCGGGCACAGCCAGACGAGGTCGACGCCCAGCGAGTCGATGTAGTCGACCTTGTCGACGATACCCTGTAAGTCGCCCACGCCGTCCCCGTCGGTGTCGTTGAAACTTCGGGGGTAGATCTGGTAGACGACGGCCTCTTTCCACCATTCGCGGTCGATGTGCTCCAGCGTCGTGAGTGTGTTCGTGCTCATGTCGAATCGGAGTTCGTGGTCGTCGGTCGGTCGGTGCTATCCGCGGGCGTCAGATAGACGCGCGCCTCGTAGGGATCGAGTTCGACGGTGCCGCCGGGCGTTTCGGGGGCGTTCACGTTCGCAATCGCGAGTTCGAGGTCGTCGCCAGCCTCGTCGGGGACCGCGAACGTGGCCGCCTGCGCCGAGACGTTGAGGACGACGAGCGCGCGCTCGTCGGCCAGCGTCCGGGTGTAGGCAAACACCTGTTCGTCGTCGGGCGCGAGCAAGTCGAACGTGCCGTAGACGAGTAGGTCCCGGTCCGCGCGGAGGTCGCCGAGCTCGCGGTAGTAGTGCCACACCGAGTCCGGGTCGGCGCGTGCCTGCTCGACGTTGATCGCGTCGTAGTTGGGGTTGACCTTGAGCCACGGTTCGCCGTCGGTGAAGCCGGCGTTCTCGTCGTCGGACCACTGCATCGGCGTCCGGGCGTTGTCGCGGCCGACGGTCTCGACGGCCTCGCGTACGTCCTCGTAGCTCTCGGCCGCGCCGCTCTCGATGGCCTCCTCGACGAAGTTGATCGACTCCACGTCTCGCAGCTCGGACTTCGACTCGAAGGGGGCGTTTGTCATGCCGATCTCCTGGCCCTGGTAGACGAACGGCGTCCCCTGGAGCGTGTACAGCAGCGTCCCGAGCAGCTTCGCCGAACGGTCGCGATACTGCCCGTCGTCGCCGAACCGAGAGACGGTCCGGGGCTGGTCGTGGTTGCTCAGGTAGAGGCTGTTCCACCCCTCGTCGGCCAGTCCGTTCTGCCAGCGTGCCAGACTCTCCTTGAGTTCGACCAGCGAGTAGTCCTCCAGCGACCACTTGTCGCCCTCGTGGCCGACGTTGACGTGCTCGAACTGGAACACCATCGAGAGGCCGTCCTCGCCGACGAACCGCTGGGCGTCCTCGACGCTCGCCCCCGGCGTCTCGCCGACGGTGAGAATGTCGTCGTCCGGGATGGCTTCGGCGACCAGCTCCGAGAGGTAGTCGTGGACCTTGGGGCCGTTCATGAAGTGCTCTGCGCCGACGAGGCCGCCGTCGGGGTCGCCGTCCGGAAGCCCCGGCGTCTTCGAGACGAGGTTGATCACGTCCATGCGGAACCCGTCGATCCCGCGGTCGAGCCACCAGCCCATCATCTCGTACACGTCCTCGCGGACGGCCTCGTGCTCCCAGTTGAGGTCTGGCTGGCTCTCGTCGAAGAGGTGGAGGTACCACTGTTCGCGTTCCTCGTCGTAGGCCCACGCGGGGCCGCCGAAGATCGACTCCCAGTTGTTGGGGGCGACCTCGTCGGCGGGGCCGTCGTCGGTGTCGTAGTCGGCCTCCGCGGCCGGGCGACCGTCGCGCCAGTGGTAGTAGTCGGCGTACTCGCCCTCGCGTCGGCGCGAGCGCTGGAACCACTCGTGTTCGCTGGACGTGTGGTTGACGACGAGATCCATGACGAGCCTGATGTCCCTGTCGTGGAGTTCGGACAGGAGGCGCTCCCAGTCGGCCAGGTCGCCGTACGTGTCGAAGATCGACCGGTAGTCGCTGATGTCGTAGCCGTTGTCGGCCTGTGGCGAGTCGTAGACGGGACAGAGCCAGACCGCGTCGACCCCGAGCGCGTCGAGGTAGTCGACCTGCTCGGTGATGCCAGCGAGGTCACCGATCCCGTCGCCGTCGCTGTCGAAGAAGCTCTTCGGGTAGATCTGGTAGACGACCGCCTCTTTCCACCACTGGCGGTCGGCTCGCACCCGCTTGGCTGTCTCGCTCACTGCCACTCACCGGCGCGGCGGCCAGTCCGTGGGACGGGGCTGTCTGTGCGTCTCGAACGAAGCGTTCGTTCGACAGCCTCGACGGGGGGACGAACGCGAGGTTCGTCCGTGTGGCCCCGTCCAGTTGGTCGCTCGGTCGTGCCTCGTCGCTGAACCGGTCGAGTCGGTACCGTCGCCGCGTCGGGCGATCTCGTGGCCGTTCTCGGCCGGTGCGTGCTGTGCTGTGTCATCGTGGGTCGGTGTTCGACGACGTGCAGGCGCCTCGCCTGCTTTCGTTCACGAACGACGAAGCAAGACTCCTACTTAAGTTCTGCGAGAATCACGAAGAACCTATTCTACCGGAATTTTTATTGTGGGGGTGTCCCACAGCAGTAGACGAACATGGCGAATAATCATACCGATCACGAGCACCAGTCGATACTCTCCCGACGCCGTTTCGTCAGCGGCGTCAGCCTGGCCGGCATCGCCGGCCTCGCGGGCTGTGGCGGACAGCAGGCCGAACAGACGGCGACCGAGGCGTCCGACGACGGCGGCGACGAGACCGACGCGGGTGACACCGACACCGAGACCGCAACGGCGGTCCAGGCTACCAGCGAGGCCCAGCGCAAGATTCAGGAGCTGGCTTACATCACGAACCAGACGCTCCCGGTGTTGCCGGTCATGGAGAAACTCGCCCAGTCGTTCCAGTCGACCGACGACTGGAACGTGCCCGGTGCCGACAGCGACGCGGTCCAGACGTACTGGCCCACAGAGTGGCTCCCGCGGGAGGGTCAGTGGACGGCGACGGACGACTCCGACGACGACCGCCTGACCTTCGCACAGTGGGCCGTCCCCCAGGACTCGCAGTACAACCCCTGGAACGGGCAAAACTACGGCGAAGCCCGCCGGCTGATGTTCGATCGGTTCATGAAGTACAACCTCGCGACCCAGGAGTACACTGGCTACGCCATCCAGGACTGGGAAGTCGGCGAGGAGACGGTCTCGCTCACCGTCCGCGAGGGGCTGACCTGGCACAACGGCGACGACGTCACCGCGACGGACGTGGCCAACCAGGTCAAGCTCGACATCTACAACGGCGGTTCCCTGGGTAACTTCGTCGCGCCCGAGGACATGGGCGCGGTGTCGGACCGGGTCACGACGGTCGACGAGTCGACGGTCGAGATCACGCTGGCCGAACCCGCGAGCGAGACGATCCTGCTCGCGTACCTCCAGCCCAAGCGCCTCACCGCCCACGACGACTCCTACGGGGAGTTCGTCACCGCACTCGACGAGGCCGCCGACGAGGACGAGCGCGCGTCGGCGCTCAGCGATCTCACCAACGACACGACCCCCGAACCGGTCGGCTGTGGCCCCTTCCAGTTCGAGGACGCCGACAGCCAGCGCACGCTGGTGAGCAAGTACGAGGACCACCCGGACGCGGACAACATCAACGTCCCCGAGGCCGAGTACCTCTACAAGCCACAGAACCAGGGGCGCTGGAACTCGCTGATCAACAACGAGACCGACGGGTCCGCGACGCTGTTCATGCCCCAGAACCGGCTGAACCAGCTCCCCGACTCGATGCAGGTCAGTCTCATCCCGCGTCACTGGGGGATGGGACTGATGTTCAACTTCGAGGAAGAGCCCGTCGACGACGTCCGGGTCCGCAAGGCGATCGCCCACGTCGTCAACCGTGAGAACACGGCGCTCAACTCCGGCGCGGGCACCAAGTCCAAGCTCGCGGTCACCTACCCCAGCGGACTGACCGGCGAGTTCAACAACCAGATCGAGGGCGGCTGGCTCGAGGGCGTCGTCGACGAGTTCGAGACCTATGGCCCGGGCGAGTCCCAGACCGAAGCGGCCGCGTCGCTGCTTCGCGACGCCGGCTACGAGAAACAGAACGGCACCTGGCAGAAGGACGGCGAGCCCCTCGAACTCCCGATCAAGGGGCCGTCGGGCTTCTCGGACTGGGTGACCGGCGTCGAGACGATCGTCTCGAACCTCAAGGACTTCGGTATCAAGGCCGAATCCATCATGCTCGACAACTCCACGTACTGGGGGAGTGACTACTCCAACGGCGACTTCGTCGTCGGACTGCAGGGGTGGGCCTCCTACGACCACTCGTACCCGTACTTCCACTTCGACTGGATCTTCAACAGCTGGGACGCCAAGAACGCCTGGAACCTCCCGAGCGAGTTCGAATCGCCGATCCTCCACGACGAGGAACGTGACGGCGAGACCGTCACACCCGTCGACATCGTCGACGAGCTGTCGACAGCCAACCAGTAGGAGAGCCATGAGCTACGTACTGAAACGCATCGCGCAATCGGTGCTCACCGTCTACGTGGTGATCTCGGCCAGCTTCGGACTGGTCCGACTGCTGCCGGGCGGACCGCTCGATTACCTGCGGGCCCAGGCCGTCCAGCAGGGGGGGAGTGACCTCTCGATGTCCGAGATCAACGCTCGCATCGCGGCCCAGACCAACATCGCCGTGAACGAGCCCATGTACGTCCAGTACTACGAGTACATGGCCGCGATGTTGCAGGGCGACTTCGGCGTCTCGACGCGCTACGGCGACCCCGTGATGTCGATCATCGGGCCGGCCATCCCGTGGACGGTGTTCCTGACGGCGACGGCGCTGTTCCTGGCCTTTACCATCGGCGTCTCGCTGGGCGCGTTCATGGCCTACAGGGAGGGATCGAGATTCGACGTGGCCAGTACGGGCGTCGGGCTCGTGCTGAACTCGACGCCGGGCTACGTCCTCGCACTGCTGTTCGTCTCGTATCTGGGCTACCGCATGCAGCTGTTCCCGACGGGCGGGCGGTACGCCTCGGAGCTGACCGTCGGCTTCAACGCCTCGTTCCTGGGTAGCGTCCTCTATCACGGTGCCCTGCCGATCGCCTCGATGGCGCTGGTCGGGTTCGGCGGCTGGGCGCTGTCGATGCGGGGCAACTCGATCCGCGTGCTCGGGGAGGACTACCTCCGGGTCGCACGCCTGCGGGGCCTCTCGACCCGGCGGATCGCGATGCGCTACGTCGCTCGCAACGCCATCCTGCCGATGTACACCGGGCTGATGATCGCCATCGGCACCGTCTTCGGCGGTGCGGTCATCATCGAGAACATCTTCGCGTACCCCGGCGTCGGTTTCTACCTCATCCAGGGGATCAACGCGCGGGACTACCCGCTGATGATGGGCGGGTTCATCGTCATCACGATCGCGATGGTCATCGGCATCACCGTCGCGGACCTGACCTACGGCGTGCTCGATCCGCGAGCCAAGGGAGGTGGCTCTCGTGAGTCCTACTGATCGTCACGATGCGGACGACGTGGACGAGAGCGACTTCGCCGCCGTCAGCGACACGCTGGCCGACGATCCCGACCGCTTTACCGACGAGGACCGCACGCCCGAGCGGGGTGCCATCTCGGGCCACGCTCGCAACGGCCGCGTCGCGGCCGACGGGGGCTCCTCGTCGGTCTCGGAGTTCCAGCAGATGGCCGACGTGTCGATGACCGACGCCGAACGGCGGCGACAGTGGATCGACGAGAAACTCCTCGCGCCGGCCCGGATCGTCTGGAGCGACTGGCGCGCGCGCACGGGCGTGCTCGTCGTCCTCTCGTACCTGTTCGTGGGGACGGTCGGACTCCTGCTCGTCACGGAACCGTCGCCCAACCAGGGCGGCTATCTGATCGGGGCCTTCCGGACGCTCGAGTACCCGCTGGGAACGACACAGTCCGGCGTGAGCCTCCTCTCGCAGGTGGTCCACGCCACGCCGTCGATGCTGACAATGGTCGCCTCGGGCGCGGTCTTTACGGTCTGTCTCGGGACGGTCTTCGGGACCATCGCCGGCTACAAGGGCGGCACCGCCGACCGGGTGCTGATGGTCGTCACCGACGTCATGATGACTATTCCGGGGCTCCCGCTGACGATCGTGCTGGCCTCGGCGCTCCAGATCGAGGGCAACCCGGTCGTCATCGGGATCCTCGTGACGATCAACGCCTGGGCGGGGCTGGCACGCGCCATCCGCTCGCAGGTGTTGACGCTGCGCGACGCCGAGTACGTCGAAGCCTCCCGCATCATGGGGATGGAGACCTCGGTCATCATCTCCGGGGACATCGTCCCGAACCTGATGCCCTACATCACGATGAACTTCGTCCAGCAGGCTCGTGCGGTCATCTTCGGCGTCGTCGGCCTGTACTTCCTCGGCGTCTTGCCGTACAACAGCAGCAACTGGGGCGTCATGATGAACGCCGCCGTCAACCGTGCCGGCGCGATCTCCTCGCCCGCCGCGTTCCACTGGCTGCTGGTCCCGATGGTCGCGGTCATCGGCCTCGCGCTGGGCCTGACGTTGCTTGCCCAGGGGGCCGACCGGATCTTCAATCCGCGGGTCCGTGCCCGCCACGCCGAGACCGTCGCGAGCGACGACGACGAGGGAGGGATCTGAATGCAAGGACAACGCACGCAGGGTGGCCCCGACAGCGCGGACCCGATCATCGAGGCCCGCAACGTCTGTGTCACCTACGACCTGGAGCACCGAGACGCGATGGTACTGGACGACGTGTCGATCGACCTCCGCCGGGGCGAGATCCTCGGCGTCGTCGGCGAGTCCGGCAGCGGCAAGTCGATGCTTGCAAACGCCATGATGGACGCCGTCGAGGAACCAGGGATCACGACCGGAGAGGTGACCTACCACCCCGAGGACGGCGGCGAACCGGTCGACGTTCTCGACCTCTCGACCGAGGACCTCAAAGAGTTCCGCTGGGAGGAGGTGTCGATGGTGTTCCAGGGCGCGCTGTCGTCGTTCAACCCCACGATGTCGATCCGCGGGCACTTCGAGGAGACACTCGAAGCCCACGACTACGACGTCGAGGCGGGGATGGACCGGGCCCGGCAGTTGCTGTCGGACCTGTATCTCGATCCCGACCGCGTGCTCGACTCGTACGCCCACGAACTCTCGGGCGGGATGAGCCAGCGGGCGCTGATCGCACTCAGCCTGATCCTCGAACCGCAGGTACTCCTGATGGACGAGCCGACAGCGGCGCTGGACTTGCTGATGCAGCGCTCGATCCTCTCCTTGCTGGCCGACATCAAGGAGAAGTACGATCTGACGATCCTCTTTATCACCCACGACCTCCCGCTGGTCGCGGGACTGGCCGACCGACTGGCGATCCTCTATGCCTTCGAACTCGCGGAGGTCGGCACCGCAACGCAGATCGCCCACGACTCGAAGCATCCCTACACGCGGGCGCTGTTGCAGGCTGTGCCGAACCTCGACGCGCCGACCGACTCGATGCGACCGATCGAGGGGACCGCGCCGAACCCGGCCCACGTCCCCGACGGCTGTCACTACGCGCCGCGGTGTCCGCTCGCGACCAGAGAGTGCCACGAGGAGACGCCGCCGTGGATGGACGTCGAGGACGACCACCGCTCGGCCTGCTTCCACTACGACGAGGCCGAGGACGCCGTTCCGTTCGACCTCTCGGAGGTGTCCGACGCGTGAGCGACCGCGCCACGACGACGGGGACCACCCGGGACGACGACGATATCGTGATGTCGCTGGAGAACGTCTCGGTCGACTTCGAGAAAGAGCAGGGCGTCGTCGAGTCGCTGTTCGACGAGCCAGAGACCGTTCAGGCGGTCAGTGACGTGTCGATCGACATCCCCGAGAACGACGTGCTCGCACTCGTCGGGGAGTCTGGCTGCGGGAAGACGACGCTGGGTAAGACGATCATCGGCGTCCAGCGCCCCACCGATGGGACCGTCTCTTACCGGGGGCAAGACGTGTGGGACGCCAAGGACGGCCGCGGAGACGTGACCGTTCCCTTCGACGACATCCGGCGCTCCCTCCAGATGATCCACCAGGATCCCGGCGCGGCGCTCAACCCCAACCGGAAGGTCCTGACGACGCTGGAAGCGCCCCTGAAGAAGTGGGACCCCGAGATGTCCACCGAGGACCGCCGGGCGCGAATCTTCGCGCTGCTGGATCGGGTGGGCATGGAGCCACCCGAAGACTACGCGCATCGGTTCCCCCACCAGCTCTCGGGGGGCGAACAGCAGCGGATCGCGCTGGTCCGTGCCCTGCTGATGAATCCGGACGTGATCCTCGCCGACGAGGCCGTCTCGGCGCTGGACGTGTCGCTGCGCGTCGAGACGATGAATCTCCTCCTGGAACTGCAAGAACAGTTCAACACCTCGTTCGTGTTCATCAGTCACAACCTCTCGAACGCTCGCTATCTGGCACAGGAGGCGGGCGGACGCATCGGCATCATGTATCTCGGGGAGATCGTCGAGATCGGCCCGCCCGACGAGGTCCTGAACGACCCCCAGCACCCCTACACGAAGGTGCTGCGCTGGGCGACCGCCGATCTGGACCCGACCGCACAGGAGATGACCGATCCGCCGGTCCGCTCGATCGACATCCCGGACCCGGTGAATCCGCCGTCGGGCTGTCGGTTCCACACTCGCTGTCCGGAGGCGCGGGAGGCCTGTACCACCACGGCCCCAGAACTGGGGGAGGAAGCGGCGACGGCGAACGAACGCTGTGCCGCCTGTCACCGCACCGATCCCGACCACGAGTACTGGGAGAGCGAACCGCTCGACGGCGTCGAAGCCGCCGAGTCGCCGACACTGAACGACTGAGCATGGGCGCGACCACACTCGACACCCACGCGACGAACGAAAGCCCGATTATCGACGCGGCCCTACCGGAGCGTACCCACCGATGACGATCGTCCTGCGTGGTTTCTTCGTGTCGAGTGCGGTGTTGCTCGCCTTGCTCGGACTGGCGACGCCGACGATCGAACCCGGAACGGGGACGTTCGTGATCTCGGTGCTCAGCGGCGCGATGCTCGGGGCCGTCTTCCTCGGCTCGGCGGCGTGTATCTACGCCGACTGGGACCCCTTCGAGGAACTACTCGGCTGATACTGTCGACGGTCCCGCTCGGCCCCCTCTCCTCACGAGGTGGCGATCACTCGTCATACTGCCGGCTGTCACTTCGTGAAGATCTTCGCCACCCCGGGGTGGCGAAATCGTTCACAGATGTACAGCCGGTAGTATCACGGTGTGTGGTCCGCCAGCGGTGGTTCGTCATAGTAAACGATCGGCCGTTCTGGGCGGCATCGTGGCGGTTCTGGGCGACGACGACCCGCGCTGACTGCGACACTGTTTTAATGTTCTACGCTGACGTGACAGCCAGTACAATGTCAGATGCGCTCGTCGTCGTCGAAGATATCGATCGTGATCGCCAACTGCTCGACCGCGCGCGTTCGTTCGCCGCCGGCTCGGACAGCGACCTCGTCGTCCTCTCGCTGGTGACGACCGACGAGTACGAGGAAGTCGCGGAGACGCTCGACGCCATCGGGAAGGTCGAACACACCACCTACGACGAGGGGACGATCCTCGACGGACTCGCGAGCGACGTCTCGGACCTGGCCAAGGAGGTCCTGGGCGAGGATATCGCCTACGACGTGCGCGTCGAGGTCGCCGACGAGGATCAGGCCGACCGGATCATCACACTCGCCGACGAGACGGACTGCGATCACATCTTCCTGCCTGGCCAGCGTCGTTCGCCGACCGGCAAGGCGGTCTTTGGCGACCGAACACAGCGAGTCATCCTCGACTTCGGCGGCTACGTCACCGTCGCCATGGACTAACACCGCCGGTTATCTCTGCTTCACGAGAGCCCCGGCGGGATCGCCGGAACCCGCGGTGGTTCCGAGATGAACACGTACATGGCCGCAGCCGTTCTACTGCACTGGTAATGGGGACCTCAGACGAACACGACGACGAACAGCTCCGAGATGAGCTGAGCGTCTTCGGACTTTCCGATACGGAAATCGATACGTATCTCGCGTTGCTCGCATGTGGGGAGGCCTCGACCAGTACCGTCTCCGAGACGACGGACGTGACCCAGCGAGCGGTGTACAACATCGCCGAGCGCCTCGAAGGCAAGGGGCTCGTGCGGGTCAACGACCACGCCTCTCCGACGACGATTCGGGCGCTGCCGCCCGCAGAGGCGATCGAAAATCTCTCGGACCGCCTCGACTCGATCAGGCCGTCGCTCGAAGCGCGCTTCAACGAGACGACGCCGGAGACCCCGGAGATACAGATGATCAAGTCCCGCGAGACGGCGCTCAAACGCATCGAGAGCGCGATCTCGGCGGCGACACAGGAGCTGCTGTTGGCGGTTCCGGAGCACGTCTTCCCGGAGATCGAGTCGGAGCTGCGCACCGCCGTCGACAGCGACGTGGTCGTCTTCCTCTTGATCGGTGGGATGGACGAGGTCGACGGCGACGGTAGCGAGTTCGCCGGGGTCGCAGACGTGGTCCGGTACTGGGAGGAGAGCCTCCCGCTGGTCTACACGATCGACGACGCGGCGGCGATGATCGGCGACTCCACGATCGTCTCGGGCACACACACGGACGACGTCGCCGTGACGGTCTCGGAACCCCAGCTGTCGGGTTCGATTCTCGGGATGTACTTCAGCGCCTACTGGCCCGCCGCGACGGAGCTGTACGTCACCGATCCGGACCCACTGCCCAGGAGCTACGACTGGTTCCGGCAGGCGACGCTGCACGCGACCTTACACGAACAGGCCGGCGTCGACCTGCACGCCGAAGTCGAGACCGAGTCGGGGACGACGGTGGCCGGCCCGATCACCGAGATCAGGCAGGCGTTCATCGAGCCCACGAGCAACGACTTCACGCTCGAAAACAGCTTCTTCATCGACACCGGCGACGGGATCGTCAGCGTCGGCGGCAAGGGGTCGTTCATCGAAGACTACCAGTCTCGCTCTGTCAGGCTCCGCCGGCTGGACGCCGTCGAGTAAGGCCGTCTCGATACCGCCGGCTGTCCGTCCGTGCAGTCTCCCGTGACGCTGGTCGCGAATAGCTCCGACAGTGACGGCCAACAGTCTGAACCGACTGTGGGTTATTTTGCCGTCGGCCCCGACGTGTGTGGTGGCGGTGCTCCAGGTATGAGCCACACGATCGAAATCAGCGACGAACTCAGCGAACGCATCGAGGCTCACAAGGAAGACGACGAGTCGTACGAGGCGTTCATCGAGGAGCTCGTCTCCGTGTACGAGACCGAGGGCGCGTTCTTGCAGGAAGGCTACTCGGAGTGATACGGGCGGCACACTGTCGTGGAACCGTCGCCACCCGGTCGGCGAGACGGGTCGGACGGACGACCGGTAACACGATCTTACCGGTTCCGTGCCCGCTCTCGCCCTCGCAGACCTTCGCTGGAACGAGCGAAATATAAGTTGCCACTCCTAATCTTAGCTGATGAGTAGACAGGATGCGGCCGAGACCGAGCCGGCTTCGGTCGGTGCCGAAACGTACGTCTCCGCGTCCCGACGAATCGACGTGTCCCCGCTCGCTGCCGCCGGTGCCGTCCCCGATCGGCGGCGATTCTGCTGGCTCCATCCCGAGGAGCCGGACCTGCTCGCCGTCGGCGCGACAGCCGCCGTGACGGTCGACAGCCCCGATCGATTCGAGACCGCAGACGACCGCCTGACGGAGCTTTTCGGAGCCGTCGACGGGCCGGACGCCCCCGAGATCGCCGCCCCTCGCGCGGTCGGTGGGTTCGCCTTCTTCGACGGCAACACCGTGCCCGCCGACACACAGAGCCACTGGCGTGCCTTCGACGACGGCACGTTCGTCCTGCCGCGGGCCCAGATCGTCGCCGGGGAAGACGCCACCTGGCTGACGGTCACGGTCCCCGAAGACGAACGCTCCGAGCTGTCGAGCGAACTCGACGACTGGGCCGACCGCCTGGCCGACGCTGGCACCCACGACGGCACCGAGCCGGAGGCGACGGCGTTTCACTGGTCGCTGTCCCGCGAGGAGTGGGAACAGACCGTCGACGACGTGATCGGCCGCATCGAGAGCGACGGACTCGACAAGGTCGTTCTCGCACAGGAACTCACGGTCGACCTCGACGCTCCCGTTCCGGTCGCCCCGGTACTCTCGCGCCTGCGCGAGACGTACCCGAACTGTACGACGTTTTGCTTCTCCCCGACGCCGGGACGGACGTTCTTCGGAGCGACCCCCGAGACGCTGGTCGCGCTGGCGGACGGCCACGTCCAGACGGAGGCACTGGCTGGGACGACCGATCGGGGCGAGACCGCCGCCGAAGACACCGATCTGGCCGACGCGATGCTGGGCGACGAGAAGTACCAGGTCGAGAACCGCATCGTCGCAGACACGATCGCCGACGCGTTGCGCCCGGTCGCCGACGACGTGACCGTCGCCGAACCGTCGATCAAGCGCATCACGAACCTCCAGCACCTCCACCGCCCGATCACGGCAACGGTCCCGAACGAGACGAGCGTGCTCTCGCTGGCCGAGCGACTCCACCCGACGCCGGCAGTCGGCGGGTCGCCCCGACGCGCGGCCAGCGACGTGATCCGCGACGTCGAGCCGTTCGACCGGGGCTGGTACGCCTCGCCGGTCGGCTGGGTCGACGGCGACGGCGACGGCACCTTCGTCGTCGGGATCCGCGCGGGGCTGACGTGGGACGAACGGCTCGCGCTGTACGGCGGCGCGGGCATCGTCACGGGCAGCGACCCGGCGACGGAGTACGGCGAGGTGCGGTCGCGGTTCGAACCGATCCTGGACGCGCTCGAAATCGAGCTGCCGTAGGCTGACACGCTCGGTGGCCGGCCGTCAGTTGCGGGTCGAAACGAGACCGCAGAGTGTGAGCGCCAGCCCGGCGAGCGCGCCGAGGACGCCAAAGCCGGGGCCGTCGCTCGCCGTCGGCGTCGGCTCCGTGACCGTTTCGCCCGTCGGTGACGCCGTGCTGGACGCGGTCGCCGCTGTCGCCTGTTCTGTCTCGGTCGTCGAATCGCACGCTGTCGTGCACTCGACGACCTGCCCGGTCGTTTCCGCGTACGCTTCTCCATCGATGCGGAGCGTCGCCGTGAACGTCGTTCCCGGCGACATGTCGCTCAGGTTCGCCGTGACGGTGAACGTGCCGTTCTCGTCGACGGTCGCCGTCGGCCGCGTCATGAACGGATCGCTGGCGTTCGCCGACCGGATCCTGACCGTCACTTCCGCACCCGCTTCCAGTGACGTCGTCCCGCGGATCTGTTGGTCCGGGCCGGATTCGAGGGTCAGTGTCTCCTCGTGGGTGAACGATGCGGTCGGTGTCTCGGTGCTGTCTGTCTGTGCCGCGACGCCGCCGGTCAGTGCCGCGCCGACGAGGACGGCGACGAGGACGAGTGCGAGAGGGCGTTGGCGTGTCATCGTCGATTCCTATCTCAAAATCAATTGCACCTATTGTGGTAATAAAAATTGTCGTTCGGTTGCCACACCTGTGCTGGCGTCGTCGAAACCGAGACGGGTCGACGACGACTAGCGGGACGGTCGCCTAATCGCGAAGGCGCAGTCCGACCCCGAGCACCGCGAGCAGGGCGAGGACACCGCCGCCGACGATCCCTGCGCTCTTCACGTTGTCCTGTGACTCCGTGGCCGGTTCCTCGTCGTCGGTGTCGCCTGCGTCGGTCTCGTCACGCTCCGACGCTCCACCGTCTTGCGTGCCGGCCGTGACGGCGACCGTTCCGATGCTCTCCGGATCGTCGATCTCGGTGCCGTCGTCGACGGCCAGGTCGTAGCTGGCGGGATCGAGTGCGTCGTCCGAGAGACTGCTCTCGCGGGTGATCGTCAGCTCGTCGTCCGCGGTCAGCGTCGGCGCGTCGCTGCCCGCCGCGGCGGTGTCGAACTGGACCGTCGCGGTGCCGTCGTCGTCGGTGTCGCGGACCGTGGCGACGACCTCCCAGGTCGGTTCGCCGTCGGGACCTTCGGTCGAGAGCGAGACCGTCGCGGTGTCTGCGTCACCGAACTGAACGTCGAACGCGGCCGTCTCGCCGTTTCGCACCGACACGAGGGTGTCGGCGAGCCGGACGCCGTTCCCGTCGCCGCTGACGTCGGGGGACGACGCCGAGTCGTCGCTCGCGTTCTGGGATTGTCTCGTGCAGGCGTCGCCACAGCTCTCGATGTGGACCGACTGTTTGGCGATTCGCTCGTCGTCGGCGTAGAGGGTCGCGACGGCGTCGCTGTCTGGTTCGATGGCAGACAGGTCGAACTGCACGGCGAAGCTACCGTCGTCCTGGACGGTCGCCGAGTCTCTTCGGAGGAACGGCTGGTCGCTCTCTTCGGACCGGAGCGCGACGGAGACCTCCGTTCCGGCCGGCCGATCGAGCTGGCCGGTGACCTGCTGTCCGTAGCCGGCAGACAGCGTCAGGTTGTCGCCTTCGTAGTCGAAGGGAACGGATGGTGCGGTCGTACCGGTCGGTGCGGTCGTGGTTTCGGCGACTGCCGTGACGGGCGTCGCCGCGATCGCACTCCCCACGAGGAGGGCTGCGAGGAGGGTCGCGAGGCGTCTCATCGTCTCACCACCTGTTCGTGTCGGTTTGCGGGCGGGACTGTCGATTGTGGGCGGCATCGCTTTGACATGCCAGTCACGGCTACCGCCGCCACGTAAGTATCCCCGCCGAATGATTCAACGAGATTTTACGCCATCCGCGGGCGATTTCGAGCGTCCGTCGTCGCAGCGCCGACGCCGTTCGGTCCAGTAGCGTTTTACTCCGGTGGGTCGACGTGCCGGGTGATGGGCAGACGACCGCGATTCGTACTGGCGGGGGTCGGTATCGGCGTGCTCGCCGTGACGGCGCTGATCGCCGTGCTCGCCGTGACTGCGCCGACCGTCGAGACGGCCACAGCGGGCACGGGATCGACGACGCCGGTCGTCTCTGGCGAGGACCTCGACGCGGTCCACGACTCCGGGATCACCGGGGACGGCGTTCGCGTCGGCGTCGTCGACGTCACCGGATTCGATCCGGGCCACGAGTCGATCGAGGGCCAGGTCGTCGCAACTCGCTCGTTCGGCCGCGACCAGTCGGTCCGCAACGCGGGTCGCCACGACCACGGGACTGCGGCGGCATCGCTGGTCGCCCGCGTGGCACCGGACGCGGAGCTGGCCCTCGCGACGTTCGACACTCCGCGGGGGTATCACCGCGCTGTCCGGTGGCTGCTCGACCGGGACGTGGACGTGATCGTCGCACCGGTCTCGTTTTACGGGACGCCCGGCGACGGCTCCGCACGGGTCGCACGCGTCGCCGAACGCGCTCGGGCCGAGAACGTGACGTTCGTCGCGCCGACCGGCAATCTCGCACGTGGCCACTGGGACGGCGAGTACGACGATCCCAGCGACGGGAAGCTTCGCTTCAGCGGCGGTACCCGCAACTACCTGCGCAGCGACGGGGCCCAAGAGCTGACGCTGTGGCTCTCCTGGGACCGCGCTCACGCCGCGGAGACGTACCGAGCGTCGCTGTACTGGACCGACGGGAACCGGACCCAGCTGATCGCTCGCTCCCAGCCCTACGAGCGTGACGGCGTTCCCAACCAGCGCCTCTCCGTCCAGCTCGAAGGCGGCGACTACTTCGTCGTCGTCCGTGGACCGTCCGACGCGACCGGCGCACACCTCGAACTCGTCTCGCCGACCCATCGGTTCCAGTACGACGATCCCGCGGGGAGCATCACGGCACCGGCGACCGCCGACGACGTACTCGCGGTCGGCGCGTACGACCTGCGGCGGGACCGACCCGAGCCGTTCTCCTCTCGAGGTCCCACCACGGACGGTCGGACCGGCGTCGACGTGGTCGCGCCCGACCGCCTGCCGGCGGCACAGCGGCCCGACGGCTTCGTCGGCTCTTCTGCCGGCGCTCCGTACGTCGGCGGACTGGCTGCCCTGCTCCTCGACGTGGACCCGAGCCGATCGCCGACGGCCGTCGAACGCGCCCTCGAACGACACGCGCGCGACGTGGGCCGTGACGGCGTCGACACCCGGACCGGGCACGGACTGGTCCGCCCGGCCCCGACGGTGCGGGCCGTCGCCAACGATACCGGGTGACGCCGGTGGTCCGCGCGTTCAATCTCGTTTTAACCTTCGCGTACTGCTTAGTAGGTCGCGTCTCTACTACCGAGTACGACGGCCATGTCGGGACTCATCGACCGCATTCAGGACCGGGCGACCACGACCAGCCAGCGGGCTCGCGTCCTCGAAATGACCGAGGGCGACGCCGACGAGGTACTCGACGCGCTGGCGTCTGACACCGGTCGGGCGACGTTTCAAACACTGTTCGAGGAACCCCGGACGCCCTCGGAGATCGCCGACCGGGTCGACACGTCGGTCCAGAACGTCCACTACCACCTCTCGAATCTCGAAGAGGCGGAGCTGGTCGAGCCCGTCGACACGATCTATTCGGAGAAGGGCAACGAGATGACGGTGTACGGTCCGGCCAGCGACCCGCTGGTGTTCGTCGGTGACGACGCTCGAACGCCGGCAGTCAGGCAGTCGGTGACCGACGTGGTCGGCGGGATCGGCGTCCTCGCCGCGGCGTCGTTGTTCGTCCAGTGGGGTGCCGAGCGACTGATGCGACGGAGCGTCCGTCCCCCGAGTGCCGTCGGCCCCGCGAGCCCGGACACGACCGTCGCACCGCCGGACGGTTCGATCGCCTGGGTCGTCTTCGAGGTTGTCGAACCCGGCGTCCTCTTTTTCTTCGGAGCGCTACTCGTCGCGACGGTCGCGCTCCTGGCCGTTCGACGCTCACCGTCCGACTGAGTGTGTCACTGTTTCAAGCTATTCGCGATACGGGGTCGCGAAATTCGTCACAGACGTACAGCCGGTAGTACGAGAATCACTCCCCGCGCCCGCCTCTGGCGAGTCCGAGCAAGAGTGCGATCCCGACGATTCCCAGCAGTCCGCCGACGGTGAGCGCGCCGATCCCCCCCAGATCGACGCCGCGATCCGTGGCGGGCGTCGTCTCGTTCAGGGGTGGCGTCGACGTGGTCGCCTCGGGCGGTTCGGGCGCGTCCGTGCGCTCGCTCTGATCGAAGACGACCAGCGTTCCGATCGAGAGTCTCGTCCCGTTTTCGCCGGCACCGAGCAGCGTGAGATCGTACTCGGTGGGGTCGAGTCCGTCCGACAGCGTCGTTTCGCTGTCCATGGTCACTCGGTCGTCGTCGTCGACCGGCGACAGGGTCGGCGCGTCTCGGCCCGCACTGACCGAGTCGAACGAGACGACCGCACGACCGTCACCGTCGCCGTCTGTCACCGTCGCGTTGAGCCGGTAGTTGGTCCGGTCGCTACCGATCGACAGTCGCACGCGTTCGCGGTCGCCGACGGCGATCGGAATTTCGGTCGTCCCGCCCTGTCGGACCTGCACGACGGGCCGTGGCAGGGCCGGTTCGTCGGTGGAAAACGCCGTCGGTGTGTCGCTGCTTCTCGGCGTGGCCGTACAGTCGCTCGTACAGGGGACGATCTGCCCGCTCTGTCTGTCGATCACCGTCGCGTTGTACACCACGGCCGCCTCGAACGCGGTGTCTGGAGGGAGGTCGCTGAGGTCGCCGGTCGCCGTGAACGTGCCGTCGTCGGCGACCGTCGCCTCCAGGCGCTTGAGGAAGGGCGAGGCGCTGTTGGCCGACTTGATCCGGACGGTCAGCCGCGTTCCGGGTGGGAGCGTCGTCTCGCCGCTGATCTGCTCGCCCGGCGCGGCTTCGACCGTCAGTTCCTCGTCCTCGTAGTCGATCGTCGCGGTCGGCGTCGTCTGTGCCCCGATCGCGGCACACGGGACGACGAGGAGGAGCGCGACGATCGCGGGGACCGTTTGCTGTCTCATGGGTCGACGTGGTTGCGCGTGTCCCTAAGCGGTCCCGGTAGCTTAAACCTGATTTGAACGACGCCGCTGGCCGAGTCCCAACAGTTTATCTCCGGGCGACCCAGCGACCGGTATGGACGAGACGCTGCTGGGGGTCGACGTCGGCGGCACCTTCACGGACGTGGTGGTCGTCGCCGACGGACGGCTGACGACGGCGAAAGTACCCACGACGGCAGACCAGAGCGAGGGCGTGCTCGACGGCGTCGAACGCGCCTGCGACCGGGCCGGTGTCGGGGCGACCGCCGTCGACCGCTTTCGCCACGCCACGACCGTCGCGGTCAACGCCATGCTCGAACGGTCGGGCGCGACGACGGCACTGGTCACGACCGAGGGCTTCGCCGACGTGCTCGCGATCGGCCGGCAGGACCGTCCCAGTCTCTACGATCTGGACGCGCGCGGACCGACGCCGCTCGTCCCCGCGGCGCGACGGTACGAACTCGACGAGCGTGCGACGACCGACGGCATCGAGCGGTCGGTCGATCCCGACGAGGTACGGGCGCTGGCCACAGAGATCGACGCCGACGCGGTCGCGGTCGCCTTCCTCCACGCGTACGCTCACCCGGAGAACGAGCGGCGTGCGGCGGCGATCCTCCGGTCCGAACTCGACGTGCCCGTCTCGGCCAGCCACGAGGTGCTGTCCGAGTTCCGCGAGTACGAACGCACGGCCACGACAGTCGCCGACGCCGTGCTCACGCCGGTCGTCGACGACTACCTCGACCGGCTGGCCGACCGGGCGACCGACCGTGGACTCCCGGCACCACGGGTCATGCAGGCAAACGGCGGCATCGCCGATCCGGCCACGGTCCGCGAGCGAGCGGTGACGACCGTCATGTCCGGTCCCGCTGCCGGCGTCGTCGGTGCCGCCGCCTTCGAGCCCGACGACGCCGACGGCGTGATCACGTTCGACATGGGCGGGACCTCCAGCGACGTGTCGCTGGTCCGGGACGGCTCGGTCGAGCGGACGACGGAGGCGGCCGTCGGCGGTCACCCGATCCGGATTCCGATGGTCGACGTCGAGACCGTGGGCGCGGGCGGGGGATCGATCGCCAGCGTCGACGCCGGGGGTGCGCTCCGCGTCGGCCCGGCGTCGGCCGGTGCCGACCCCGGTCCGGCCTGCTACGGTCGGGGCGGGACCGAACCGACGGTGACCGACGCCGCGCTCGTGCTGGGGTATCTCGGCCCCGACACGACGCTCGGTGCCGACCTCGGTCTCGACGCCGACGCCGCGGTGGCCGCGCTGGACGACCTCGCGACGGCGGCGGATCTCGACGGCCCGGTCGACGCGGCGCGGGGAGTCTTCCGGGTCGCCAACGCGACGATGACGCGAGCGATCCGCGGCGTGACGACCGAGCGCGGGCACGATCCTCGGCGGTTCGCGCTGGCCGCCTTCGGCGGTGCCGGGCCGATGCACGCCGCCCCGCTGGCCGATCGCCTCGGCGTCGATCGGGTGGTGGTCCCGCGAGCCAGCGGCGTCCTCTCGGCGTTCGGGCTGCTGGCGGCGGCCGAGCACCACGACGCGGTCAGGACCCACCGGACGACGCTCGGCGACGCGACGCGGGCGACGATCGAGGACCTCTACGAGGACCTCCGCGACCGCGTCCGTGCGGACGTGAGCGACCCCGGCGCGGCGACGTATCGCCGGCAAGCGGACCTCCGCTACGTCGGCCAGAGCCACGAACTCACCGTCGACGTGAGCGAGCCGTTCCGCCCTGCCGATCTGCGAGAGCGATTCCACGCGGCCCACGAGCGAGCGCGGGACTACCGGCTCGACGACGAGCCCGTCGAGCTGGTCAACTGCCGCGTCACGGCGACGATCGAGGGGACGGCTCCGGAGCGATCCTTCGAAGGCAGCGGCGAGCCCCAGGTCGGGACTCGCGAGGCGGTCTTCGACGACGGGCGTCGTGAGACGCCGATCTACGACTGGCCGGCACTGGTGCCCGAGCGGCCGATCGACGGCCCCGCGATCGTCGAGGGCGGCGAGAGCACTGTCGTCTGCCCGCCGGGGTGGACGCTCGTCGTCGACGACGAGGGGACGATCCGTCTGGAGGGGTCGGCGTGACCGACGACGCCGTCGACGCGGTCGAGCTCGAAATCCTCCGGAACCAGCTGGAGAGCGTCGCCGAGGAGATGGGCGAGGTGCTGATCCGGGGTGCCTACTCGCCCAACATCACCGAGCGCCGGGACTGCTCGACCGCGCTGTTCGACGCCGACGGGCGGCTGGTCGCGCAGGCCGAACACATCCCGGTCCACCTCGGGGCGATGCCCCGTGCCGTCGACGCGATCCGGGACCGGGACCCACGGCCCGGCGACGTGTTCGCGCTCAACGACCCCTTCGCCGGTGGCACCCACCTCCCGGACGTGACCTTCGTCTCGCCGATCGGTGCGGGTGCAGGTGGTGGTCGGTCCCGGTCCGGCGACCGGCCCACCGGAGACGACGAGATCGTCGCGTACGCCGTCTCGCGGGCACATCACGCCGACGTGGGCGGGATGGCTCCCGGCAGCATGCCCGCCGGGGCACGCGAGATCCAGCAGGAGGGGCTGCGCGTGCCGCCGGTCCGGATCGTCGCCGACGGGACGGTGGTCTCCGACGTGTTAGAGCTGGTGCTGGCGAACGTCCGCAACCCGGCCCAGCGCCGGGCCGACGTGCAGGCCCAACTGGCCGCCAACGAGCGCGGTGCCCGCCGGATCGGAGAGTTGCTCGACGACCACGGCGAGGGGCTGCTCGCAGCCTTCGACGCCGTCGTCGACTACTCGCGAGCGCGGATGGAGCGCGAGCTGTCGGCCCTCGAACCGGGCACCTACGAGGCCTCGGGGACGATCGAGGGCGACGGCGTGACTGACACGGCGGTGCCGATCGAGGTTACCGTGACCGTCGAGGACGGCGCGGTGACGGTCGACTTCGAAGGGACTGCCCCGCAGGTCGCGGGCAACGTGAACGCGCCACTCGCAGTCGCCGAGAGTGCCGTCTACTACGTCATACGATGTATTACAGACCCGGAGATCCCGCCGAACCAGGGCTGTTACGACCCCGTCACGGTCGCGGCACCCGAGGGATCGCTGCTGAACCCCACGCCGCCCGCGGCGGTCGTCGGCGGCAACGTCGAGACGAGCCAGCGGGTCACCGAGGTCGTCTTCGACGCGCTCGCGGCGGCCGCACCCGACCGCGTCCCGGCCGAGAGCCAGGGGACGATGAACAATCTCGTCGTCGGGGGACCGGAGTTCACCTACTACGAGACCATCGGCGGCGGCGCGGGCGCGACGCCGAACCGGGACGGTGCCTCCGGCGTCCAGGTGGGGATGACGAACACGCGAAACACGCCGGTCGAGGCGCTGGAGGCGGCGTACCCGCTGCGGGTTGCCGAGTACTCGCTGCGCTCGGACACGGGCGGTCCCGGCCGCCATCGCGGCGGTGACGGACTCGTCCGGGAGATCGTCGTCGAGACCGACGCCACCGTCTCGCTGCTAACCGATCGCCGCCAGACGCCGCCAGCGGGCCGAGCCGGGGGCACAGACGGGACCGTCGGCGAGAACTTCGTCGACGGCGAGGCCGTTGCCTCGAAGCTCACCCGCGCGGTCGAGGCCGGCACCACCGTCAGAGTCGAGACGCCGGGCGGTGGCGGCTACGGCGAGCCCGACGACGCCTGACGCGTGTCCCCCTCGGCTGTCTCTCGGGACCGCCTCTCCGTGGCACACCGCCGCGAGCAGTTTGTGACCGTCCGCTTTCGGTCGGCGATCTCGACACTGTAATTTTACATACAGCCCCCTCGAACGTGGGGTCGATGACTGTCGACCGCATCGGACCGGTGCTCGTCGTCGTGCTGGGGGTCCTCGCGATTTCGGCCGCCGCAGCGGGGCTCGACAGCCCCGAGACGGCCACGGCGGTCGGAACCGGCGAGGGTGAGGGGGAGGGAGCGGGTTCCTCGGACGGTACCGGCTACACCGCCGAGGCGATGGCCGATACGGTCGCTCCGAACGCCTCGTCTCCGTTCGGCAACTGGGTTAGCCCCGTGTTGCAACTCCTGCTCGTCGGTGGTACCGTCGCGTACCTGGCGTGGGTCGGGTACCGACTGTGGCGAGAGGGTGCCAGCGCGGTGCCCGAACTGCTCAAACACGCCGTCACCACCATCGTCCCCGCCGGTGTCGCCTGGCTCGTGCTGTTCGGTTCTCAGGTGTTCACGCTCTCCTGGGGCGAGCCCAGAACCGACCGCTCGACCTCCGGATCGCCCGAGCACCTCGAAGGTGGTGGCTCCGCCAGCGCCGTCGCCGCCGACACGGCGACCGACGCGCTCCCGCTGGTCGCGCTCGTGATCGGTGCGGTCGTCCTCGTCGCCGGTCTCGTCGTGCTCGCGTCGCGGCTGACGCCAGACGCCGATGGGTCGACAGGATCGGTCGCCGACGCTCCCGACCCGTCCCGCGAGCCGGACACCGTCGCGGCCTCACGCGCGAGCGGCCGGTTCGAAGACGCCGACGCCGAGGCGACCAACGTGGTCTATCGGGCCTGGCGAGAGCTGGAAAGCGAGGTCGAGGACGCCGACCGCCGGACCCAGACGCCCGCAGAGATCGCCGCCCGCGCGCGGGCAGCGGGCTTCGATCGAGACGCCGTAGCGACCCTGACCGACCGCTTCCGCGAGGTCCGGTACGGCCAGCGCCCGCCGACCAGCGAGCGCGAGACGAGCGCACGGTCCGCGCTGGATCGGCTCCGATCGGAGGGCGACCGATGAACCGCCGCAGGCTCCTGTTGGCAGTCGCGACGGGTGCCGCCGTCGTCGGGCTCGTGCTCGCGTTCGCTCCCGACGCCGTCGCCGTCGCTTCGCTGCCGTCGCTGCTCCCGACCGTACTCGCCGGCTTCGCGGTCCTCGCGGGGCTGTCCCGCGCCTACAAGTGGTTCGGGCGGGACTCAGACGCCGGCTCGCTGCCCGAACCGGAGCGTGGCCGGCCGGCCGCCGTGCCGGGCGACGAGTTCGACGCCTTGCTCTCGCAGGCTCCCTCGTTCGGCGTCTCCGGTGGGGACCAGCGGGCGCTCGCGGTCCGGAGCGACCTCGAAGACGCGGCGCTGTCGGTGCTGACACAGTACCGCGGGCTCTCCGAGACGGAAGCGCGCCGCCGCCTCGACGAGGGCACCTGGACCGACGACGAGTTGGCCGCCGAGTTCTTCGCGTCCGCCAGCGGTGCCGGTTCGTCGTTCCGCGAGTCCGTCACCGGCACGTTCTGGGGGTCGGGGCCGTTCCCGCGACGCGCCGGCCGCGTGGCCGCGGAGCTCGACCGCATCGTCGAGGCCGGTGGTGAGGCCTGATGTCGTTCAGCTCGATTCCGGCCGCGGCCACCCGCGCTGCCGACGTGACCGACGAAGCGGCCGCGTTCGAGATCGAGCCGGGGAGAGTCGTCGACCGCCGGACGAGGCGGTGGTACGGCGTCACCGTCTTCGCGCTCCTGGCGCTCGGAGTAGGCGTCCTGACCCGCGAGCCCGGCCTCCTGCTGACCAGTGCCTTCGGGATCGCCTTCGCGGGCTACGGGCAGTTCACCTCGCCGCCGCCGGTCGAGGTGAGCGTCGAGCGCGCGATCAGCGACGACGCTCCCGACACCGACGACACCGTCGCGGTGACCGTGACGGTGCGCAACGAGAGCGACCGGACGATGCCGGACCTGCGGCTCGTCGACGGCGTCCCGCCGAAGATGACCGTCGTCGAGGGGTCTCCCCGCGTCGCGACCGCGCTCCGACCGGGCCAGGAGACGACGTTCTCCTACTCGCTGCGGGCTCGGCGAGGCCGCCACGAGTTCGAGCCGACGACGGTCCTCGCTCGGGACGCGTCCGGGGCCACGGAGCGACGCGGCACGGTCGACGCGCCAGACACCGTCGGCTGCGAGGCGTCGCTGCCGAGCCAGAGCGTCGCCTTTCCGCTGCGATCACAGACCACCCGTCACACGGGCCGATTCCCGGCAGACACTGGCGGGCCCGGCGTGGAGTTCTACGCGACTCGCGAGTACCGTCCGGGCGACCCGCTGAACCGGGTCGACTGGAACCGCACCGCCCGAACCGGGGACCTCACGACCGTCCAGTACCGGGTCGAACGCAGCGTCTCGGTCGTGCTGGTCGTCGACGCTCGACAGGCGGCGTACGCCGCCCCAGCGCCACAGGCCCGGACGGCGCTCGACGCGGCCGTCGACGCGGCGGGCCACGCCTACGTCTCGCTGACCGACGCGGGCCACGACGTGGGGCTGACGGCGCTGTCGCCGACGGACTGCTGGCTCTCGCCGGGTAACGGGGACGAACACCGCGTTCGAGCACGCGAGTTCCTCTCGACGGAGCCGGCGCTCTCGCCGTCTGGGCCCGACGCGGAGACCAACCTCTACGCCGCGGTCCAGCGAATCAGGCGTCGCGCGCCGACGGACGCCCAGATCGTCGTGTTCACGCCGCTGACCGACGACCACGTGGCCGGCGCTGCGATCCGACTCGACGCCAACGGCCACCGGACGACGGTAGTCTCGCCGGACCCGACGGCCGACGACTCCGCCGGGCACCGACTGGCCGGAGTCAGGCGGTCGCTGCGCCTCGCGGACCTCCGCCAGCGCGACATTCCGGTCGTCGACTGGGACGGGATGGAACCGTTCCCGCATGCGCTCGCCCGCTGGGACGGGGGGTCGCGATGAGCACCCGCGCCACCGACGCCGACTCGCTCGACACCCGGCCGGGCACGGCCTCGGTCGCGGTCGCCGTCGCCGCCGGGCTCGTGACCGTGCTGGTCAGCGCGACGACGCCACTCGCCGGTGCCGTCGGTCCGTGCGGACTCGTCGTGGTCTCGTTCGGCGTACGCCGGGGGTCGCGACTGCCCCACCGGATCGGCTCTGCGGGGCTGTTCGGGGCCGTCCTGCTGGCCGGCGTCGCAGGGACCGACCCGGTCCCGATGCTGGTCGCTGCGGGGGCAGCGGTCGTCGCGTGGGACGCGGGTGAGCACGGCATCGGCCTCGGTCGGCAACTCGGACACGCGGCGGTCTCGACGCGAGCCCAGCTCGCACACGTGGGTGTGACGGTCGCCGTCGGCTCCGTGGTCGCGGTCGTCGGCTACGTCGTCTACGACGCCGCGAGCACCGGCCAGCCCACGACCGCGATCGCCCTGTCGCTCGGTGCGGCGCTGCTGTTTACCTACGCCCTCGATCGGTGACGCTACTGGCGAGCCACGGTCGGCACGGGCACGTCGTCCAGCACGCTCTCGACGACGGCCGCCTCGGCGACGTTCTCGACGCGGGCCTCCGGCGTCAGCACGACCCGATGGGCCAGCACCGGCTGTGCGACGGCCTTCACGTCGTCGGGCGTCACGAACTCCCGACCGCGGATCAGCGCCCGAGCACGGACCGCCTCGAAGAGCCGCTGGGTGCCACGGGGCGAGACACCCACGTCCACGTGGCGGTGCTCTCGGGTCGCCCGGGCGACGTTCGAGACGTAGCGCAACACGTCGTCTTCGACGGTGATCGACTCCGGTAGCGCTCGCAGTTCGTCGACTTCCTCGGGCGACAGCACCGTCTCGACGGAGGGGCTCTGCTCGACGCGGCCGGCCCGACGCTGGAGCAACTCGAACTCGCCGTCCTCGTCGGGGTACCCGATCGACGTCTTCGCGAGGAAGCGATCGACCTGCGCCTCGGGCAGCTCGAAGGTCCCCTCCATCTCGACCGGGTTCTGGGTCGCGATGACGAAGAAGGGCTGCGGCAGGTCGTAGGTGTCGCCGTCGACGGTGACCTGCCCCTCTTCCATGGCCTCCAGCAGCGCCGACTGAGTCTTGGGCGGCGCGCGGTTGATCTCGTCGGCCAGCACGACGTTGGCGAAGATCGGCCCTTCGTTGAACTCGAAGCTCCGCTCGCGCTCGTTGAACACGTGTGTCCCGGTGATGTCTGCCGGCAGCAGGTCGGGAGTGAACTGGATCCGGGAGAAGCTGAGTCCCAGCGTCTGGGCCATCGTCTGGGCCGTCAGCGTCTTCCCCGTCCCCGGCACGTCCTCCAGGAGGACGTGGCCGCGGCCGACGACGCCCAGTAACACGGTCTCGAAGAACGATCGCTCGCCGATCACTGCCGATCCCATCTCGTCTAACACCCGTGAACTCACGTCGCTGGCTTCTGGTACGTCCATAATTTCCACTGTCAGCCACACACAATATTACTGTCGGAGGAATCGGGGGTGGCGCTGTCCAACGGTTGTCACTCCCGGCCCGAACCGAAACCGATAAAGAGCACATCGCGCTACGATGAAGTGAGCCGAGGTAGCCTAGCCCGGCCAAGGCGGTTGCTTCGAGAGCAACTGTCCGTTCAGGACACAGGAGTTCAAATCTCCTCCTCGGCGTTTTCCTGCGAATACCAGCCTTCGAGCGACTGCTGTGCGTGTCGATCGACCTGTGAGCAGGAAACGCCACACGCGGAGATTTGAACCCCGGAAGTCGCAGCCCGCGCAACGAAGTGATACTACCGGCTGTAAGTCTATGAATGATTTAGCCACCCCGGAGTGGCGAAGATCTTCACGAAGTTACAGCCGGCAGTATGAGCAGGAACGTCTTCCTCCGGTTCAAATCTCCTCCTCGGCGTTCTATCGAGTGAAACGAGAGAGAGCACGAGAAGCTTCACTTCTCAGCGTTTCTTCCGCATACGACATCGCGAGAGTGGTCCCTATCCGCCGGTCACGAGGAAGATCCCGATACTGACCGTGAAGACGGTGAGGATGAACGTCACTGCGAGCGCGCCGCCCAGCGAGACGACGGCGTTGGCCGTCGAGGCCAGCGTCTCGGTCCGGTCGTTGCCAAAGACCGTGACGGTCGCCTTCTCGCTGGCCATCCCGGCCTCGACGGGTTCGAGGTCGTCGATCGCCCGCTCGGTCAACTCGGCGATCAGCGCGATCAGCTCGTCGTCGGGAATCGAGCTGCCGACCTGATTCTCCGCCTCGACGGTGTTGACGATGTGGGTGTCGGTCGTCATCACCTCTGCGTCGTCGACGCCGTCGAGTTCGGCGAGGATGTCGCCCCGCAGCCCCGGCTCCATGTTGTTGCCGTCGATCAGGACGTAGGCGGTTCTGGTCCCTGCGACCTCGAAGACGGCGACGCGGATCCCGAGCGGCCCGATCCCCTCCTGGGGTTCCCAGGGCGTCTCGTCCCAGGCGACGCCACAACGGAGCCGGCCCTGCTCGGCGGCGGCCAGCTCCGCGCCGACTTTCCCGGCTCCGTCGATCATGTCGAACGAGCGTTCGCTGCCGGGGACGACGTGGCCCAGGTCCTCGCCTTCCAGACCGTCGTTGCTGTTGTGGGCGTCGACCAGCAGGATCTCGTCCAGCGAGCCCGCTCGCGCTTCGGCCGCCGCCGAGAGGCCGACGGCGTACTCCACGTCGTCGGCGAACCCCGGCGCGAACGTCGAGACGATCACGGCGTCGTCGCCGACCGCCTGGCCCAGCAGCGACGCGTCACCCTCCTCGACTCGCTGGCTCGCCGTCGCCTGGTCGGTGTATTCGAGGTCCCGATAGGCCGACCGCGCCGCCGCGAGGATCGCGTCGACCTCGCGTTCGGTGACGAGGTTGAAGTCGTGGCCCGCGGTGGCGTGGGGCGGGAAGGCGAGCCCGTCGGCCTCGGTAGCGACCCGTTTGGGGAGGTTCCCGCCGCCGATCTCGCCCATCGGACCCGGATGGATCATCGGGAGGACGAAGCGGGCCTTCTCTTCGCCGCCCGGGCGGCGAACCGACAGCACCGTCACCGGGACGAGCGCCTCCTCGCCGAGTTCTTCGAAGAAGTCCTCCAGTTCGCGGCTTCCCTCGGCGATGTGCCCGATGAAGCCCTGGATGAAATCCAGCACCGAGACGCCCAGACTGGAGCGCCACGGGCGATCCAGCAGGACGAGGAAGAGCCACACCGCACCGGCGTACAGCACGCACATGACCGCGAGTAGCCCGAAATCGACCGGCTGGAGGAACTGTAGCTCCGGTGGTGCGTGATCCGGCCGCGAGAGGAATCGTCGGAGCGTCGGATCGTCGAGCAGCGCCGAAGTCGCACCCGTATACACCGCGAGCAGCGCGGCTGCCGCCGCCGGCTGGATACTCGCGGCGATCGCCGCGAGTGGGAGCGAGCGCCGGGAGACGGCGATCACGACCAGCAGACGGAGGGCGAAGATCGCGGCGAGACTCACCAGCAGCGAATCGAGGACGAACTCCTGGTCGAAGGCCGTCAGCACCGAGACGACGCCGGCACCGACGACGAAGGCGATGACGATCAGCTCGCAAAACAGCGCCAGCAGCGACGCGCGGTTGGGCGTCAGCTGCCCGCCCAGAGCGTTGTCGACGTAGGCCGTGCCGACACTCGCGAGGACGGTCGGAATGCCCACGAAGAACACGCCCTGCCAGGCGTCGTCCAACACGAACCGCGAGTCGAAGGCGGCGATGCCAGTGACGGCCGCCAGCACCAGCGCGAACGTCACGCTCGTGTACCAGCGCGGTGCCCGGAAGATAAAGCGCGAGAGCCCCGCGAGGTTTCCTTGCGTCGCTGTCATACTGTAGTTCTCCCTATCGATCCGGTTAAATGTACTCGTCTGCGTCCTCCCGCGGTGGGGCCGATGGCTCTGACGAGCTACTCCCCGTTACAGACGGCGAGGAAGTTCTCGAAGACTTCCTCTCCTTCTTCGGTGTGGGCGACTTCGGGGTGCCACTGGACACCGAAGCGATCGGTGCCGTTGCTCATGGCCTCGACGTCGCACACGTCGGACTGTGCGGTGCGTTCGAACCCGTCGGGCACTTCCTTGACCTCGTCGGCGTGGCTCGCCCAGACGCGCGTCTCCGGGGCCAGCGATCCGATCAGCGGGTCTTCGTCGTCGTCGATCTGGACTGTCACGTCGGCGTAGCCGCCGTACTCGCCGCCACCGACGCGGCCACCGAGCTGGTCGGCCATCAGTTGCATCCCCAGACAGATTCCCAGGATCGGCACGTCCATGTCGAGGTACGCCGGGCAGTTGCCGATGCGATCCATGTCGGGGCCACCAGAGAGGACGAGACCGTCGGCCTCGATCTCGCCGGGCGGCGTGTCGTTGTCGACGAGTTCCGCGTCGACGCCGATGTCACGCAGCGCACGCTGTTCGAGGTGCGTGAACTGGCCGTGGTTGTCGATGACGGCGATCTGAGTCATTACGCGAACGGAGGCCGTCTGTCCGTATATATTTCTTGGAACTGAGTTCGAGACGTGACGAGAGGGACAATCACCGGGAGCGAGGGACCGAAAGCCCTCGCTGCGTTCGAGCCTCCGGGACTCGCTGTGCGCGCTCACTCCGTTCGCGTGCTTGCATCGTCCGGGAGGCTCGAACCCCGCTCGCCCTTTCATCCGCCAGGAGGTCGCTTGCCGATCTATCTACGGGCCTGGCGGATGAAAGGGCGAGGCGCGGTCGGGCGGTCTGCGGCGGCACTATCCGAGCGTAGCGAGGATATCCGTCACAGACCGCCCGAGCGTGCCGAGGGCTTTCGGTGTCTTCGTGAACGATGTGGGGTAGCTCGGAGGACAACTGTGGCGAGTCCCGTCGCGTGACGCGATCAGTGCGGTCTCTCAGACCACTACTCCTCGTACCGGTCGGCGGCCGACTCGAACCCGAGTTCGGACTGTTCGCGGGTGCGCCGGCCCTCCCGCTCGGCGATGGCCTCCGCGTCCGGGTTCGCGTCGTCGTCGATCCGCGCCCACGACTGGTGGACTTTCGCGTGACACCACCGACAGAGGTAGATCGTGATCTCGTGGTTCAGGTCGTCGTCGCTGCCCTCGCGATAGGACAGGTGGTGTTCTTCCAGCAGCGGCCCCTCGTCGGTGTGGGCCATCCGTCGCTCTTCGAGCCCGCAGCGGGTACACGCCCGGTCGCGCTCTCGCCGCCGGAAGTGCGGGCAGTCTCGCCACTCCCAGCGGCCCGCGGCCGCTTCCGTCGCGGAGACGCTGGGGTCGTGGTCGTCTCCCCCGGCGACGACGGGACACCGGAACTCCTCGGCACTGCGGGCGTCGGCGAACTCGGGGTCGTGGTGGCCGTGTTCGACTGCCCACCGGCACTTCCCGTCGTCCGTGATCCAGTCACAGCGGTCGACGTGTGCGTAGGGGTCGTCGACGCCGACGCTCGTCCCGCCGGGTGCTTTCTCCATACCCCCACTGACGAATCGAGACGCTTGAATCTGTCTCGGGCCAGCAAGGGTTTTGCCCCGCGGCGTCCACCAACGGCCATGCGCGTCGTCCACGACGATGGAGACGAACGGCGGACGCTCGCCGACACCGTCGAGGTGGCCGAGTCGACCGTCGAACAGGCGAAGGGACTGATGTTTCGGGCCTCGATCCCGGACGACTACGCGCTGGTCTTCCGGCTCCACGGGCCGCCCTGGCCGCTCTCGGCACTGCTCGGCGACTATGGCTACCAGTCGATCCACATGCTGTTCGTCCGGTTCCCCATCGACGTGGTCTGGCTCCGGGACGAGACCGTCGCACAGGTGAAGACCCTCTCGCCCTGGACCGGACTGGGGATGGCCCGCGCGGACACCGTCGTCGAGCTACCGGCCGGCGCGGCCGACGGCGTCGAGCCCGGCGACCGCGTCCTGATCGAGTCGTGATCCGACCGTGCGAACCGATCCCAACAGATTAATCAGCGGTGGCCGCTTGACCTTCGAGTACTATGTCGGATTCCGACAACGAGGATAGAGGAAGTCGCCTCACGGCGGCTGGGCGCGAAATTCGCCAGCGACGATAACTCGCAGGACACAACCGTGACAGAGACGACATTGTTCGGGGGTCACCCGCTGACGCGGGACCTCTCTGATGCTGACGGCGTACAGTTCCTTGATACCACGCTTCGAGACGGGGAGCAGGCCCCCGGTATCTCGCTCTCGCCCGACGAGAAGGCACGGATCGCCCGCCAGCTCGACGCGGCCGAGATCGACGTAATCGAGGCGGGCAGCGCCTGTACCGGGCCGGGCGAGCGAAAGACCATCTCCCGCGTCGCCGATCTCGACCTCGACGCGACGGTGACGAGCTTCTGCCGTGGCATTCGCGACGACATCGACCTCGCGCTGGAGTGTGGCGTCGACGGGATCAACCTCGTCGTCCCCGCCAGCGACCGCCACATCGAGGACAAGGTCGGCACCTCCCGGGCCGACAACGTCGACTCGACCGTCGAGCTGGTCGAGTACGCCAAAGCGCAGGGGCTGTGGGTTGAGGTCATCGGCGAGGACGGCTCGCGTGCGGATCTGGACTACCTCGAGGAACTGCTCGGTGCCGCCATCGACGCCGGTGCGGACCGGATCTGCTGGGCCGACACCGTCGGCCACGCGACGCCGGACGGCGCGCTCGAAGCCGTCTCCCGGCTCTCGGAGCTGGGGCCGGTCAGCACGCACACCCACGACGACCTCGGGCTCGCGGTGATGAACGCGCTGGTCTCGATCGCCGCCGGTGCGGACATGGTCCACGGGACCATCAACGGCATCGGCGAGCGAGCCGGCAACGTCGCCCTGGAGGAGGTCGCCATCGCACTCGATCACGGCTACGGCGTCGAGACGATGCACCTGACCGAGGTGTACGACCTCGCACAGCTGATCGCTAACACGACGGGGATCCAGCTGGCCCCGAACAAGGCCGTCGTCGGCCAGAATGCCTTCACCCACGAGTCGGGCATCCACACCGACGGGACGCTGAAAGACGACGCGATGTACGAGCCCTACCGGCCCGAGAAGGTGGGCCGCGAGCGCCGCCTCGCGCTGGGCAAACACGCCGGGCGCGCGGGCGTCGCCGCCGCGCTCGACGAGCACGACATCGACGTGAGCGACGACGAACTCGCGACGATCGTCCAGCGAGTCAAGGAGATCGGCGACCGCGGCCGACGGGTCACCGACGCCGACCTGCTGACCATCGCCGAGGAGGTCAAGGGCACCGACCGCGAGCGCCGCGTCGAACTGCTGGACCTGACGACCATCGCCGGTGGCGGCACCCCCACGGCCAGCGTCCGACTCGCCGTCGACGGCGAGGAACGCGAGCCCGCGAGTTCGACCGGCTCCGGCCCGGTCGACGCCGCGATGGGCGCTATCGAGGGGGCGCTGGGGCACTCCGTCGACTGGAATCTCGACTCCTACCACGTCGACGCCATCACCGGCAACACCGACGCCGTCGTCACCGTCGAGGTCGAGATGTCTCGGGGCGACCGGACGGTGACGGTCTCGAACAGCGACTCGGACATCACCCGGGCCTCCGTCCACGCGATGGTCGACGCCATCGACCGCCTCATCGCCGACGAGGACGAGCCGGTCGTCGCCGACGACTAGGACCTACCACCTTTTTCCGCTGCGGGTGGCTCGCTTCGCTCGCCACCGCTTGCGCAAAAACGTGGGCGAAAAAGGCCGCGAGCGCGCCGAAGGCGCGCTCGCGGGTGAATCGCGCGAACTACCGGGTTCTTCGAACCGCTCGTTCGCGCGAATGCTTCATCATTCGCCTCGCGAATGAGCGCGAGACAGCACTCGTGTCTGACCTCTCTGGGGAAACGACGTGTTCGCCGTCAGCGAGAGGGATGCTCGTCGGCCCTCGTCCTATCTCCTGGTGTATCGAGAGCGAACGTATCCGAGACAGGCCCTACGTCGTAAAGCACCGAGGTGAAACCATCCGCTGTCACGTCAGCCGGAGCACCTCGGTCGCGCCGGGCTGGAACTCGTAGTCGACCGGTTCGAACGTCGCCGAGACGCCCTCCGCCCGCAGCGTCCCCACGGCCTCCTCGACGTAGTCCGAGCGAGTTCGATCCAGCGAGGCCAGCGGAAAGACGCGGACTTCGCCGTCGGTGACTCGCAAGAGTTCGCGCAGCGCGGCCTCGTGGAACGCCCGGTCGAGGCGGTCGTCGTAGACGAACAGCAGATTACCAGAGAGCGTCAACTCGAAGGTGTCGTCGGCGAATGGGAGGTCGGGAAGCCCTGCGGCGACGTACCGGTCTGGATGCTGTGCGTAGTCCGTGAGAAATCGCTCTGCGGCCGCTCGAAGGTAGCGTCCGCGCGTCGCCACGTCGTCGTAGTAGTCCCAGACGAACAGGTCCTGTTTGTCGTGTAACTGGTCGACGTTGCGCTCGATCGATGCTCGACACTCTCGTTCGAGCGCGCCGAGGGACTGCTCGTACATCGGGTCGACGGCTCGAACGTCCACGTCGAGTGCCGAGGCGACTGCCGTGAACGAGGACGGTCCACCTGGACAGTCGAGGATCGGTCCCGTGAGGTCCGTCCGGTCCAGTCCGAACAGTGCCAGGTACTCCTCGAAGGTCCGGCCGATGAACAGAAACGCGCGCTCGACTTCGAACGTCTCGTCGGCCATAATCTACGCATCTGTACATCAATGTATAAGTTTATCCACCTCAACTCACTCAGACCGCAACTGTTTCACTCGGTCGTACCACTGGCTAATACATGGTCGAACGAGTCACACTGTACCGAGCACCGACGACGGTCGCCGACGTGGACGCCATCGCCGACTGGCTGGCCGAGCGGATCGAGGCGAGCGTCGACGTTCGGGATCGGTTCCTCGATCTGTACGCCGACGAGGAGCTGGCCGAAGCGTTCGCCTCCGCGCGGGTGCTCTCGCCGTACGAACGCGAGACGGGCAACACGATGCTGGGGATCGTTCGCTACGAGCAGCGGGCGCTGGACCACCCCGAGCGGGCCGGCGGCGTCATCTACGACGGCTTCCAGGTCCAGAAGCTACTCGGAGAGCGACTGCCCGCCGACGAGCGCGGGCTCGATCACCTCCACGTTCCAGTGCTCGATCGCGTGCTCGGCACGTGGGGCGACCACGACGGCCGGTGGCACAAGCGCGTCAACGTCCTCGGCCAGCCCGCGCTCGTGTCGGTTCCGGGGCTGTACGAGGCCCCGGCCAAGCCAGAACAGTACTACAAGGAAAAACAGAAACACGCGATGGTCTCGGGAGACTCCCCGCCCCGAGAGGTCCTCGAGAGCGAAGTCGAGGGCGAGTTCCTCGTCGAGGACGACCAGCGGACGGCCGAGGCGCTGAAGGGGTACGTCCTCCAGGCGTATCACTACCTGGAGACCGGCGAGGACTTCTGCGACGAGGACGGGTGCCGGCTGGCCAACCCCCACCGCCAGCCCGGCGTCGTCGCCGCACAGCTTCGGGGCACCGACTTCTGTCCGGCCCACGCCGAACGGTACCGTCCCTGACTGACCGCCAGCGCCGTCGGGATCACTCGACGCGGCCACTCGCTAGTCGGAGGTAGCCCCCCGCCAGCCGTCGCTCGCGGTAGTCTGCCGTCCGGTCGGCCAGCCGTCGATAGGCGTCCTCGACGCGGCGCTCGTGACTGTCGGCCACGTCCGTCTGTCGCTTGTCCGTCGAGGACGCCCAGACGAACGCTCGGTAGCAGGCGTCGATCGGACGCGCCCACGCGCGCTGGCTCCGGCTAAAGTGCAACAGTGCGACCCGGTGGCCGGGTTCGACAAGGGTACACCACTCGTCGACGACCGATCGCGGATCGGCGAACATACCGACGACGAAACAGCCCAACAGTCCCTCGATCGATCCCGAGAGCGGCGGTCGGGTCGCGTCCCCCCAGAGCAAGTCGGCGTCGCCGCGCCCGCGTGCGCGACTGAGCATTTTTCTGGTCACGTCCAGTCCGAGGACACGCCCCTCGGAACCGACCGCCGACCGCAGGTGTGGGAGGTTCGCGCCGGTGCCACAGCCCATCTCGACGACGGTCGCCCCCCTCGACAGCGAGAGTTCTGCTGCGGCCGCGCGCCGCCACGACCGGACGCCGGGCAGTGTCGCCAGCAGGTCGTAGGTGGTCGCCCACCGACCGTAGAACGCGCGCACGTCGCCCATTACGCGATCTCGCGGACGATCTCCGCGACGGCGCTGGCGTCGGGTCCGATCACGTAGCTGATCGGCTCGATCCCCATGCCGCCGGTCTGGTAGAGCACGTCGGCGTCTGGACACTCGTCGAGTGCGGCCGCGATCGCGGTCTCGGTGTCGGCCTCGGCGTCGAATACGACCGTCGTGTACCCCGCGGCTTCGAGGTCGTCGACGACGTCGTCGTCGTAGCGGATGTTCACCATCGCGTTCGCGTCTGCGCCGCCGGCCCGTGCCGCGAGCAACACGCCCGCGACGTGTTCGCTGACGCCGAACTCCGGCTCGGCCGGGATGGTCGCCCGCCCCTTCACGTCGAGGATCCGGCCGGGGACGCCGGCCACGTCTTCGATGCCCGTCGCGTCGCTGAGAGCCTCGACGAGGTTGGAGCCGACCGCCGGAATGAGCGTGGCGAAGCCACTGGTGTTCTCCAGGAGGCGCAGCCCACGCCGAACCGACGAGCGGGTCTGTTCTGCCTCCCGGAGATTGCTGTCGGGGTCGTGGACCGCGAAGTCGCCGCCGTACTCGGCGAGTTCCGGCACGGCGTCCTCGTGCAGCGCCGCCAGTGTGCCCCCCTGTTCGAGTTCGCGGACGACCACTTCCGTCTCGATCAACGCCTGGACGGGCGTCATCTCGCCGCTGGCCAGCCCGTCGGCCAGTTCTTCGATTAGCGCCGCCAGCCGGCCGTTCTCCAGCAGCCGCTCGTTGCGCTCGACCTCTCCGTGGGCGTACTTCGAGACGGCGCTCTGGCTGATCCCCAGCAGTTCGGCCACCTCCGACTGGGTGAGGTCACGCTCGCGCAACGCCTCCGCGAGCAGCGACCTGAAGGTCGGCAGGAACTCGTCGACGACGATCTCCTCGACGAACCTCACGGCGCTCGCCCTCCGTTCGTGGACACGCCCGTCATTTCTGGTCGCCTCCGAACTCGCACCGAGTTCTCGCCGACAGGCCGCTGACAGCCACGGCCGTCATTTCTGGTCGCCTCCGAACTCGTGATCCTTCTCGATCTTCGAGGCCTGCGGTCCGGTCTGGCCCTGATACTTCGAGCCGCGTTCCTCGCCGTAAGGGCGGTCTGCGGGCGTCTTCAGCTCGGTGAAGGTCAGCTGCGAGATCCGCATGCCGGGCGACAGCGCGACGGGCGCGGTCCCGAGGTTCGACAGTTCGAGGGTGATCTGGCCCTCGTAGCCCGGATCGCACAGACCGGCAGTCGCGTGGACGACGATCGCCAGCCGTCCCAGCGAGGAGCGCCCCTCGACGTGGGCGATCAGGTCGGCCGGGATCTCGACGCGCTCGTGGGTCGTCCCCAGCACGAAGTCGCCGGGGTGGAGGATGTACTCGTCGTCGTCCTCGACCGTGACGCGGTCGGTGTACTCCTCGGTCTCTTGCTCGCTGTTTGGGTGGATGCAGGGGATGTTGGCGTGCTGAAACTCCAGGAACTCCCGACCCAGTCGGAGGTCGACGCTGGCGGGCTGGACCTGCAGGTCGATGTCGTCGAGTGGCTCGATCACCAGATCGCCGGCTTCGAGCCGTCGCAGGATGTCCGTATCCGAGAGGATCATACGCGTACTCGCGAGCGCGGTCGTGAAAACGTTCCGTTCCGCGCTCGCGGGGCTCTCTCGGCTCGCGTGGGGTAGTTTCCCGTGGAGATGGCGGCGAAAAGCGTAGCGGGGACCAGACATATACCTGCCCGGGTCCACCCCAATGGCATGAAGCAGGCCATCGTCGCCCGCTCCGACATCGGGATGGGTGAAGGCAAGCTGGCGGCCCAGGTCGCCCACGCCTCGCTCATGGCCTACGAGGACGCCGATCGACAGGCCACGTCCGAGTGGAAAGGGCAGGGTCAGAAGAAGGTCGTCCTCGCGGCCGCGGGCGAGGATGCGCTGTTCCGCCTGGCCGACGACGCCGAGCGGAAGGGCCTGCCGAATGCGATCGTCAGGGACGCCGGTCACACGCAACTCGATCCGGGCACCGTCACGGCGCTGGCCGTCGGGCCGGCGGCCGACGACCGGATCGACGCAGTCACGGGTGACCTCTCCCTGTACTAACCCCAAGCAAGCGACACTGCTGTCGGCAATAGCCGTCTGTGACACAAGGGTTATGGCTGGCAGCCCCTTACCCAAGGTGAACGAAACCAATGCAAGGACAAAATCAACAGCAGGCGTACGACCGAGGGATCACTATCTTCTCCCCGGACGGACGCCTCTACCAGGTCGAGTACGCACGCGAAGCAGTCAAACGCGGCACGGCGAGTGTCGGGGTCCGCACGGCAGACGGCGTCGTGCTGGCCGCCGACCGACACGCCCGTTCCCCGCTGCTGGAACGTGACAGCATCGAGAAGATCCACAAGGCCGACGACCACGTCGGCATCGCCAGCGCGGGCCACGTCGCCGACGCCCGCCAGCTGATCGACCTGGCGCGTCGACAGGCTCAGGTCAACCACCTGCGCTACGGCGAGGAGATCGGCGTCGAATCGCTCACCAAGGAAGTCACCGACTACATCCAGCAGTACACCCAGACCGGCGGGGCACGCCCGTTCGGCGTCGCGCTGCTGGTCGGCGGTATCGAGGACGGCGAACCGCGCCTCTTCGAGACCGACCCGTCGGGGACTCCCTACGAGTGGCAGGCCGTCGCGATCGGCGGCGACCGCGACGAGATCCAAACGTTCCTCGAAGAGGAGTACGAGGAGGAGATGGACCTCGAAGCCGGGCTCTCGCTGGCGCTGCGAGCGCTGGGATCGGTCAGCGACGACGGCCTCGACGCGACGGGCGTCGACGTAGCGACGATCGACGTCGAGTCCGAGCAGTTCACGGCGCTCTCGGAGGACGAGATCGCCGAACGAGTTACCGAGCTGGAACTCGAAGGTGATGACGATGAGTAAGTTCCCCGACCTCCCTGGTATGAAGAACCTCGACGCGAACCCGTACGAACCGGAACTCGCATCGTTCGACGACATGGACGCCGACGCTGGCGACGGCGACGCCGTCGCGAAGACCGGCACGACGACCATCGGCATCACGACCGACGAGGGCGTCGTCATCGCGACGGACATGCGAGCCTCGCTGGGCGGTCGCTTCGTCTCGAACAAGTCCGTCCAGAAGGTCGAGCAGATCCACCCGTCGGCCGCGCTCACCCTCGTGGGCAGCGTCGGCGGCGCGCAGTCGTTCATCCGGACGCTGCGCTCTGAGTCCGACCTCTACGAGGTCCGCCGCGGCGAGCCGATGAGCATCTCCGCGCTGGCGACGCTGGCGGGCAACTTCGCCCGCGGT
Organism: Halomicrobium sp. IBSBa; assembly: GCF_017612575.1. Lineage (NCBI taxonomy): Archaea > Methanobacteriati > Methanobacteriota > Halobacteria > Halobacteriales > Haloarculaceae > Halomicrobium > Halomicrobium sp. IBSBa. The sequence continues at coordinate 821,798 of NZ_JADPQC010000001.1, read as the reverse complement.
GGTCCCTTCTTCGCGATCAACCCCATCCTCGGGGGCGTCGACGAGGAGGGCAGCCACGTCTACAGCATCGACCCAGCAGGCGGCGTCATGGAAGACGACTACACCGTCACCGGCAGCGGGATGCAGGTCGCCCACGGGAAGCTCGAAGACCGCTACCACGACGACCTCTCGATGGAGGAGGCAGAGGAACTGGCCGTCGAGGCCGTGTACGCGGCGACCGAGCGCGACACCGGCTCGGGCAACGGCGTCTACGTCGCCACGGTCACCGGCGACGGCGTCGACATCACCGGCTACGACGACTTCGAAGGCGCGCGGTAGCCGCTCCGTTTCGTTCTCTCTTATCGCTGTTCGTCGGGCAGTCGTCGGTTCCCCGAAGTGGCACCGCTACGGAGTGGCACCGCTAGCCCTATGTGCGCGCCGCGGCGAGAGCCAGCAAGACCATGCGCCCAGCCCAGCCGATCGAGCAGGCCGTCGGAATGCGCTACTACGTCAGCGACGGCGACGGCATCGGTGGCCGACTCCGTGCCTCGCCCGAGGACTTCGCGGTCCGGGAACTGGAGGCGTTCGAGGCCGAACCCGCCGACGCCGACAGCGGCGCGTACGCCCACCTCGTCGTGCGCGCGACGCTACACAACTGGGACACCAACGACTTCGCGTCGGCGCTGTCGGATCGTCTCGGCATCTCTCGGGAGCGCGTCTCGTGGGCGGGGACAAAAGACAAGCGTGCCGTGACGACCCAGCTGTTCTCGATCGCAGACACGGACGCGGCCGACGTGCCCGAGATCGACGGCGCGGAGATCGACGTCGTCGGGCGGGCGGGACGACCGGTCCTCTTCGGTGACCTCGCCGGCAACGCCTTCGAGATCACCGTCCGGGACGTGGACCGCCCGGAAGGTGTCGACGCGATCACCGAGCAACTGCGCGAGTTCGCCGGCAGCGCCGACGGCGACGAGCCGACGGTCGCGGTGCCGAACTACTTCGGCCAGCAACGCTTCGGCAGCAAGCGCCCGATCACCCACGAGGTCGGGCTGGCGATCGTCCGGAACGACTGGGAGGGCGCGGTGATGGCCTACCTCGGGAACCCCAACGAGCGCGAGCCCGAGACGACACAGGCGGCACGGGCCTACGTCCAAGAGACCCACGACTGGGAGGGGGCACTGGAGCGGTTCCCGCGAGCACTGGGGTACGAGCGGGCGCTCTGTCACAGTCTGGCCGACGCCGACGACGCCTCCCCAGCGGCGTTCCGGAGCGCGCTGGAGACGCTGCCGACGAACCTCCAGACGCTCTTCGTCAACGCCGCCCAGTCATACCTGTTCAACCGCATCCTCTCGGAACGCCTCGACCGCGGGCTCCCGTTCGACCGCCCCGTCGCTGGCGACGTGGTCTGTTTCGCCGACGGCGACGCGCCCGCCGACCTCCCGCTGCCGGACACCGACCGCACACAGCGGGTCACTGCCGAGCGCGTCGACACCGTCGAGCGACACTGCGAGCGGGGCCGAGCGTTCGTCACCGCACCGCTGCTCGGGACCGAGACGGAGCTAGCAGAGGGCGAGCCGGGCGAGATCGAACGCGCGGTGCTCGCCGACGCCGGCCTCGAACCGACCGACTTCGCGCTTCCGGGCGAGTTCGACTCGTCGGGAACCCGGCGCGCGGTTCAGGTCCGGAGCCAGATCGATGTCCAGCGACGCGAGGAGGACGCGATCCGATTCGCGTTCTCGCTGCCGAAAGGCAGCTACGCGACGGTCCTGCTCCGTGAGTACCTGAAACGCGATCCAGCCCAGTTGTAACGGGACCGGAACCGCCCGCCGCTCGGTCGCCCGGTCGAACCGCCTCGCTTTTGCGTTCGTATCCCCGAGACGCCTGTATGTCGTGTCGGCAGTGTGGCTCCGAACTCGACCGACCGGGCGATTACTGTCTGGTCTGTCGGTCGGCAAACACGGACGTGGTCGTCCTCGAACTCGACCGCGAACGGGCGACGGTCACCGCACTCGCCGACGAGACGGTCGTGGCCGCACGGACGATCACGACGACGCCGGAAGCGGGCGGCGAGACCGGCGTCGTCGAGTTGCGCAACTTCGCCGGGCTCGTCGCCGACGACGTCCGTCGCAAACGGCCAGAGGAGGTGTACGTCACCGGCGACCGCGACGTTGTTGGGGCCGTCCGCAGTCAGCTCCACTACCCCTTCTATCGCGTCGACGGCGACGAGCCGGTCGAACACGTCCTGGAGCGACGCGGCGAGCCGGCACTGGAGGTCGTCGACGCCGCCCCAGAGGAGAAACTCGGCGGTTCACACTCGACGCTCGTGGGCGGCCGGGCCGGCAAGCGAGCGATCCAGACGGTCGCCGGCCACCCCCACGTCAAGAAGGTGATTCCGGGGCCGATCGACGCCGGTGGGTCGGGATCGCGGACCGGCGTGCGCGCCAAGGCGACCCGAGCGGACGAACACGGCAACGTCAGACTGCTGATCCGGGACGGCTCCAGCGTTCAGGAGAACCGTATCGTGACGACGGCTGGCGACCGAGAACTCGGCGAGCGCGTCCGGGCAGACCTCAACGACGCCCTGACCGAGGCCGACTTACAGGACTAGACGACGGCCAGCAGCGCCGTCGTGAGCGCGTCGACGATCGTCTCCCAGATCGAGAATCCGGTCAGCAGCGAAAGCACCGTGTCCAGCCCGAAGAAGCCGAACAGGCTCGCCCCGAAGAAGTGGGCCTTCCGCAGGTCGAACCGATGCGAGAAGGTGTAGAAGAAGTAGGCGTTCAGCAGGCTCACTGGGATGATCGCCAGCATCTCGCCGGCCCAGATCGCCGCCGTCGCACCGTACTCGGCCGCGAGTGTGATCGTGATGAGCTGGGTCTTGTCGCCGAACTCGCCGGCCGCCATCAGCAGGAAGATGGGGAGGAAGCTCCCGAACCGGTCGGGGACGGTGAACTCACGGCCCGCGAGCGTGACCACGTCGGGCAGGTCGACGGTGGCCGTCCCGCCGTCGGTCCGGTGGTCGGCCCCAGCCCCGTCACCGTCGGCGATCGTCGCCGGGTCCGGCTGGGTTCCCGTTGCCGGGGCGGATCGGTAGAGCAGGACGGCAAACAGGAGGAACATTCCGGCGGTGAAGGCGTCGAGGTAGACGCCCGGCAGCGCTGCCTGGATGGCCGCTCCGAAGGCGATCTCTAAGGCCGTCCAGCCGGCGAAGGCACTCCCGGCCGCCGCGACGACGACCAGTGGGTTGTACTTCGTCGAGAGGCCGGCGATGATGAACTGGACTTTCTCACCGGGCAACACGCTCAACTGCGCGATCATCGCGACCGCGACGATCTCGACGAATCCGGTCACGCTCTCACCTCACGGTGGACGTTCGGTAGCTCCGCGTGGACGAACATGAGTCAGTCGCGTAGTATTAGATGGGTCTAATAAATAAGCGTGGCGTGTCGAACGGGATGTCGGTCGACGGCTCGGTCGGATCGGGGCGGTCGCCTGTGAGCAGTCCGGGTCCCTGCGGCCGGTCCAAACTCAACAGGTTTATGAAAGTCCTGGGCCGACAGTACGATACTATGGCCAAAGACAAGGGACGAACCGGAAGTGCCGGTCGCTTCGGCGCACGGTACGGCCGGGTCGCCCGCCGCCGCGTCGCCGAGATCGAAGACGACATGCGAGACGACCACGCCTGTCCCGAATGTGGCAAAGACCGCGTCGACCGCAAGGGGACCGGTATCTGGGAGTGTAGCTACTGTGGATACAAGTACACTGGCGGCACGTACCGTCCGGAGACCCCCGGTGGGAAGACCGTCACCCGTTCGATCCGCGCTGCGCTCGCCGAAGACGAGGACGAGTAATGAGCTACAAGTGTTCCCGCTGTAAGCGTGACGTGACGCTCGACGAGTACGGCGGCGTTCGCTGTCCGTACTGCGGTCACCGAGTGCTGCTGAAAGAGCGGTCGCGCGACGTCAAGGAAGTCGACGTCAAGTAGCGTGGATCACGAAGCCGTTCTCTCTTTCGAGTACGACGACGACCAGCAGGCACGCCGCGTCGCACGCAGCGTCCGCCCGGAGATCGGCGAGATCGGCGGGGAGCGGACGACCGCCACGCTCCGGCGGGACGCGGCGACGGTCGTCGTCGAGATCACCGCCGCCGACCTCGTGGCGCTCCGTGCCGGCTGTAACACCTGGGCGACCCTCGTCGCCGTCGCCGAACGGACCGCCGGCACCGTCCCGTAGCGCCGCCAGTCACTGCGACTGTCGCTCCGCTCGGTACTTGCGCTAGTCGATGGTTTGTCGAAATTATTATGTGAATACAGTCGAAGGTATTCACTGAGATAATCACAGCGGGGTGGACACTATGACCGGCGAAAACGGGTCCGGATCGGAGACGAGCGACAGAGAGCGGGTGCTCTACGTCGACACGCCGACCGACAGCGTCGCCGATCGACTCGCCGATCGATTCGCCGACTGCCACCTGCACCACGAGACCGGGGTCGAGGCGGTCACGGCCGCCGAGTCCGAGTCGTGGGACGGGCTCGTCTTGACCGACGGTGTCGCGGCGGACCGACGCAGCGCGCTCCTCGATGCGGTCGACTGCCCGTCGGTGCTGTACGCGAGCGCGGACCCGGCGACGATCCCAGCGGAGACGACACGTCGAGTCGAGACGATCGTCGAACGCGAGACTGCGGACGCGCCGTCTCTCCTCGCAGAAAAGATCGAGACGCTCGTCGGACAGTTCCCCGACGCCTTCGAAGACGCGCGTACGACTGCTTTCTCGACGATCTGTCGGGAGGTGACCGAAGCCAGCGCGCTGTTCGTCGTCGACGACGACGGCCGCGTGCGCTGGTCGAACTACAGCTTCGAAGCGCTCTTTCCCGTCGATCGGATCGAGCGCTCGATCCCGGAGACGGAGGACTTCTACGCGCGACTGGACGCGATCGTCTCCGCGGAACTCGACGACGGTGGCCGCCGCGAAATCGGCTCGCGGGGTGGGCCGGTCGAAAATCACTCGGTCGTGGTTCCCACCCCCACCGGCACCCGCTACTACGTCCACCAGCGACACCGCCTCGCGAGTGTGGGGGACGGCATCACGATCGAGCAGTTCGAGGACATCACGGACCGCGTCCGCCGTGAGACGCGGCGGCGGCTGCTCGCGTTGCTGGTCGAACAGGCGCGGGACGGCCTGTACACGCTCGATCACAACGGCGTCGTCGACTTCTGTAACGAGTCGTTCGCGGCGATGCTGGGCTACGAACGCGGGGAGCTGATCGGGATGCACGCTTCCGAGATACTCGCTCCCGGCGAACTGGAGGCCGGTCAGCGCACCGTCCAGTCGCTGCTGGACGACTCCGACACCGAGGGCGCGGAAGTCGACATGACCTTCCGGACCCGCGACGGCCAGCACCGCGAGCTGTCGATCCACTACACGCTCCTGTCGACCGGCGGGGACACCTACGGCGGTCTGATGGGCGTCGCACGCGACGTGACCGAACGACGCGAGCGGACCCGCCAGATCGAGTCCCAGCGAGACGAGCTCTCGACGCTGACCCGGACGAACGCACTGGTACAGGACATCATCGGCTCGCTGGGCACCGCTGCCAGCACCACCGAACTCCAGCAGACCGTCTGTGACCGGCTGGTCGAGTCCGGTCGCTACGGACTGGCGTGGATCGGCGAGTGTCGCGGTGGCGACGACGTGATCGTCCCGCTGACCAGTGCCGGTGCGTGGACCGAGCACCTCGACGAGATCGAGCTTCGCGACGACGGTGGGACCGATGGCGGGCCGGTCACTCGTGCCTACCGCACCGGCGAGGTACAGGTCGTCTCGGACACCCGATCGCTGGCGGCGCTCTCGCCCGAGGGAGAGCGAGCACTGACTGCCTGCTTCGAGTCGGTGATCGTCGCCCCGCTCCGTCACGGCGAGACGACCCACGGTATCCTCGCCGTGTACGCGACCGAACCGGACGCGTTCAGCGAGCGCATCGCACGCAGCTTCGCCGTCCTCGGGGAGACGATCGGGCTCGCCCTCACGGCGATCCAGAACAAGCGGCTGCTCCAGCACGAGGCCCCGCTCAGGCTGGCGTTTCGTTCCGACAGCGACGACGCCTGTCTGGCCGGGATCGCACGGGGCTGTGACTGTACGCTCGAAACGGCCGGCGTGGTCGAGACCAGCGACGGCGTGGTGCAGTACCTTCGGGTCGACGGAGCCGCCCCCGGTACGGTGGTCGACACGGTCCGCGAGTCCGAGATCGTCGAGGACGCGGCGGTGACCCGGACCGACGGGGACTCTCTCGTCGAACTCCACGGGTCGTCGTCGCTGGGTACAGAACTCGCAGAGGTGGGTGCCCGTCTCGTCGAGACCGAGATCGATCCCGGCGGGGCTCGCCTCGTCGTCGAGACGACCGACGACGCGGACCTCCGGTCGGTCCAGACCGTCGTCGAACGGTGGTTCCCGGACGTGACGCTCGTCTCCAAGCGCAAGCGGACCCAGCCCGAGAGCGACGGCCAGCGGTCGCCGCTGTCGCCGCTGACCGATCGCCAGCGAGAGGTCCTCCGGGCGGCGTACCTCTCGGGGTACTACGACTGGCCTCGCGAGACGACCGCCGAGGAGCTCGCGGACTCGCTGGGCATCGCCTCGCCGACACTCCACGAGCACCTCCGCCGGGCAGAGCGGAATCTCCTCGCTGGCGTGCTCGACCGGTAATATCGCGCCACCGGACGACGACCGGTCCTGTTGGTCCACCGATAGCCTAGCCACCTAGGCGGCTAGTTATTCCCATCTGGGAGTGTTACAACCGAGTGCTTGACCCATGACCAACCAGCCCACTGGGGAACCCGACAGCGACGAGTGGCGTGGGATGACGCCCTGCGATCGCGGTCTCACCGTGCCGATGATCGACGACGTGTTCGAACTGCTCGCAGACTGGCGTCGGCGGGCGATCGTTCTGTACTTCGCCGACACCGAGGCGTCGTCGGCGACGGTCGAGACCCTCGCCACGGCGGTCACACAGCGCGGCATGGGTCGTGACTGTCTCGAGGTTGGATCGGTGTCTGCCGTCCGGACGGACCTGGTGGAGGTCCACCTCCCGCGACTCGACGAGAAGGGCGTGCTCGACTTCGACCGCCGGAGCGAATCGGTCCGTTACTGGGGCCAGCCGACCGTCGAGAAGTGGGCCGAACACGTCGACGAAGTCCTCCGATAGCACCGCCAGACACTAGTTGTCCCGTTCAGTAGTGGCCGTATGTACCTGCCAGCCGTCGGCCTCGGGACGATGGGTATCGACGAGACCGAGCCGATCGCGCGCGCCATCGAACTGGGATACCGCCACCTCGATACGGCACAGATCTACGAGAACGAGGCCACGGTCGGCGACGCCATCGCGGCCAGCCCGGTCGATCGGGACGAGCTGACGGTCGCGACGAAGCTGTGGATCGACCGTCTCGCCGCCGACGACGTGCGTCCCGGCACCGAGGCGAGCCTCGATCGGCTCGGTCTGGACGCCGTCGATCTCCTCTACGTCCACCGCCCGCGCGGTGACTACGAGCCGTCGAGCACGCTGTCGGCGCTCGACTCGGTCGCCGACGCGGGCCTGACGCGGGCCGTCGCGCTCTCGAACTTCGAGCCCGACCAGCTGCGGACGGCGCGAACGCACCTCGACGCACCGATCGCGGCCCACCAGGTCGAGTTTCACCCCTACTTCCGGCAGGACGAACTCCTGGCCGACGCCCAGGAACACGACTACCCGCTCGTCGCGTACTCGCCCCTGGCCGGCGGGAAGGTCTTCGACGATCCGGTCCTCGAAGACATCGCGGACAAGTACAACTCCTCGCCAGCCACCGTCGCGATCGCGTGGCTGTGCGATCACGACAACGTCGTGACGATCCCCAAGGCCTCCTCGCCGGCCCACCTGCGAGCGAACCTCGACGCGACCGACCTCACGCTCGACGAGGCCGACGTGGCCCGCATCGAGGGCATCGACGAACGCGTCGAACTGTACCCCGAGTAACGAGCCGCCCCGGGATTCGACACGGCTGCACCGAAAGCAATGGTTTTTCAGTGCGGCACCCGAGGTGGTGGGTATGCAGGGTAATCTGCCGCCGGAAGCACAAGAGAAACTCGAAGAGCTACAGGACCTTCAGGAAACCGCACAGCAGGTCGCAGCCCAGAAGCAGCAGGCCGAGACACAGCTTCAGGAGTCCGAGACGGCGCTCGACGAACTCGACGACATCGACGAGGACTCGACGATGTACCGCGAGGTCGGCGAACTGCTCGTCAAGACCGACTACGCCGAGGCCGTCGAGGACCTCGAAGAGAAGGTCGACGAACTGGAGATCCGCACGGAGACCCTCGAAAAGCAGGAAGAGCGCGTCCGAGAGCAGTTCGAGGACCTCCAGAGCGAGCTCCAGCAGATGCTGGGCGGCGGCGGCGGTCCCGGCGGCGCACCTGGTCCGGGCGGCGCTGGCGGCGCGTAAATGTCGACCGATCAGTCGCACAGTGACGACCCCACCGACGAGACGGTCGTCGAGACCGCTGCGACGGCTGCCGAAGATGTCGTCTTCTCGCGCTACGACACCGGCACCGTCGAGGATCTCGACGTGACCGTCTCGTTCGAGGACGGCGTCCTCGATGTCGATGTCTACGTGAACGCCCCCGACGGACGCCACGACGAAGCACAGGTCGCAGACGACGCGGCGCTCGCGGCCCAGGCCGCCGTCGACGACCTGTTCTCGTCGTAGCGGGCTACTCTTTTGCCGCCGTCTGTGTCCGTTCCTTGGTGAAGCCGGTCCGGAACGCGATCCAGGCCAGCACGCTGATGAAGAGGATCGGCGGCAGGATCATGAACCCCCAGAGGGGGTCGAGCCCCCACTGGAGCAACAGGACGAGATCCGCCAGTCCGAGCAACAGGAACGGAGTGACGGCCTTGATCGCCTGCCAGCGGTTCAGTTCGAGGCCGTCACGCAGGTCGCTCGTGTCGATGCGGTCGGAAGACTCTGCCATATCCAGATCGAGGGTCGCTGTGGTAAAAAACGTCGCGCTCGGTCGGCGGCGGTGTTCAGATAAGCGGGCCAAGCTGGAGCGAACACACCGAAAGCCCTCGGCACGCTAAGCAGATCTGTGCCGGATATTCTCCCGCCGGTCGAATAGTGCCGGCGCAGATCTGCTTACCGCGCCTCGCCCTTTCATCCGCCAGGCTCGTGGACAGTGCCACCAGCTACGTTCTGGCGGATGAAAGGGCGAGCGCTGCGTGACGGCTCCGCCGTCACGTTATAGCCGGCCGGTGCAACCGGCCGGCCTTGGCAGGAACCCCGACGACGCAAGCACGCGGAGCGCGCAGCGAGTCGCGGGACCGCAACTGCGCGAGGGCTTTCGGTGCCTGAACGCCACCACGCCGCGTCTCTTATCTGAACACTACCCGGTCGGCGTCAGCGGGGACGGGCGGCTTACGCGTCCGTTCCGGTCTGCTCGTCGCTGTCTCCGTCGTCGGTGGTCGTCTCAGACTCGTCGTCGCTGTCCGTGTCTTCAGTTGCGGATTCGTCGTCGGTGTCTGCGTCGTCGTTTTCGGCGTCGTCAGTGTCGCTCGCGTCCGCTCCCGCGTCGTCGCTCTCGTCGTCCGGCGTCACGTCGCTGATCTGCTCGCCCAGCGAGCCCTCCAGCGTCCCATCGATGTGCTGGCCGATCAGCGAGTGGATCTCACCGACGAAGTCGGGGACCTGTGCGGGCATGTCCGCGGGCGGACCGCGTCGTTCGTCACCGGGCACGTCGGCGGGCGGGCCGCGGTCGGCGTCGGCAGATTCGTTCGCCTCACTGTCGGCGTCGTCGCTCTCGGCGGAGTCCGTGTCGCGGTCGGCGTTCGCGTTCGCGGTGTCGGCGTCGTTCGCGTGGTCGTCGGCCTGTGCAGGTGCGTTGCCGGGCAGTGCTGCCGCCGAGCCCGTGACGAGGGCGACGGCCAGCACCAGCGTGGCGATTGTCTTGAGTTGCATCGTCGTTGTCTCCGGGCTCACCTACGCCGCCGATGGGACTTGAAGGGGGGACGCGCTACCGCCGAATTCTGTCGAATTAAGTCGCTTCAACCGGTTTCACGCTCCGGATTAACTCGCATTAACCGGGATTGTCGGTCCGCTCGACGAGTGACTGCTGTCTCGTTCCGTCGGCAGCGCGGTCGGTCCCGCGCGCGCCGCCGACGAGGTAGCCGTCGATCGGCCGGTCCTCGCGGTCCGGCGCGTCCTGCACCCACAGGTGGACGCCGTGGCCCGAACACGCCCTGGCCCACTCTCTGGCCAGCGCCTTCGACGCGAAACGACGCCGAGCGCCTTCGCGGTTCACCCACTCGCCGACCGCCCGCGAGCGCTGCCAGGCGGAGGGCTTGATCGCGACTCGGTACTCGTCGGTCACGACTCGGCTTTCGTCGCCACGCCCCTAAACGACTCGCTGGTGTGGCCCCACTGCACAGCTTTTCATACCTCCGCACCGAACCGTCGGCCATGGAACACGAGGCCACGGTGGAAGGCGTCGGCATCGGCGTCGGTGAGGAAGGTCCCGGTGCGCCGGTCGTTCTCCTGCGCGCCCGTGACGAGGTCGTCCCCATCTTCGTCAGCTCCGATCAGGCCCAGTCGATGCAGCTGGCGCTCGAAGGCGAACTGTTCGAGCGGCCGTTGACCCACGACCTCATGGTCGAGATGGTTGCGGAGTTCGGTGCGGCGATCGACCGCGTCCGGATCGACGATCTGGCCGACGGCACCTTCTACGCCAAGATCGACACCGAGCAGTACCTCGACGACCGACGCAAAGAGATGGTGTTCGACGCCCGCCCCTCCGACGGGATCGCGATCGCGCTGCGCGTGGACTGCCCGCTGATCGTCTCCGACGAGGTCGTCGACGAGGCGGGCCAGCCACCGGACGCCTTCGAGGAAGCTCCCGAAGAAGACGACGACAGCGAGTTCGAGCTCTAACGACCCGCTCCGTCCTGCTCTCGCGGCACGTACGCGGTACTTCTGTGAAAGCTGACTGCTCGGGGTTCTCTGGGTTCCGGAGTCGCGATGACGAGGCCCCTCCCTCTGGTCGGTGCCTCGCTAATCGTCTGCGGGGGTCGCGTTCGTCGCCGTCACGTCGACCGGTTCGGCGTCGACTTCGAGTTCGTCCAGCGCGGCCTGTGCGGCGCGCTTGCCCGAGAGCAACATCGCGCCGAAGGTCGGCCCCATGCGCGGGAGGCCGTAGGTCGTCGCCGTCGCCATCCCGGTGACGACGAGGCCGTCGTGGGCGAGGCCGGTGTGCTCGACGACGGCGTCCTCGCTCTTACCGACCCACATCGAGTCGTGGCCGGGCGAGTCGTGGCCCGGTGCGCCGTAGGTGTCGTCGCCGGTCGAGTCCATGCCGCTGGCTTCCTCTTCGAGACCCGGCGCGTTGAGGACGCCCCGCTCGTCGAGCTTCTTGACGGCCATGGCCTCGTGGCCCGTGGCGTCGATGACCAGATCGGCCTCGACGGCGATCGGATCGACGCAGGTGATCTCGCGGGGCAGTGCGTGGACGGGCGTCCAGTTCATGACGATGCCGCCGACGCGGTGGTCCTCGCGGATGACGATGTCCGTGAACTCCGTCATGTTCTGCATCTTCGCACCGGCGTCACAGGCCGCCTTGATCAGGCCCGAACAGGCCTCGGGACCGTTGGCGACGTAGAGCCCGTCGCTGTCCTGGGACTGTTTGTAGTCGACTTCGAGTTCGTCCAGAACGTTCTGGGCCGGATCTCGAACGGTGACCTTGTTCATCAGGAAGCCGCCGAGCCAGAAGCCCCCGCCGAGGTAGTTGTTCTTCTCGACGACCATGACCTGGACGCCGCGCTCGGCCAGTTCCTTGGCCGCGGTCAGCCCGGAGGGGCCGCCGCCGACGATGATCACGTCGGAGTCCGAGAAGTCCATGAACTCCTCGGTCCACTCCTGACCGATCGCGCGTGTGACTTCCGCCTCACCGACGTCGCTGAACTGCTCGAATTCGCTCATACAACCTAGTGGTACCACCACGTTGCAATAGTGGTTCCGGTCTGGGTCGAAGCCGTCGGCTGTTAGGACGCGTGGCTCTCCGGGATCGAAAGCGCGGACCACGTCGTCGCCGGCCCGCTCACACAGCGAGCTCTCGTGTTCGCGAACGGAGGCGTCTACTGGAACCCACCGACTAGACGGTGTGGGCAGAACAACGTCGCGCTAGCCGAAGTACCGGAGGTCCGACGTTTCCTCGCTCTGCTGGTAGCGCTGGCCGTCGTCCCACTGGCGCAGGCTCGACTCGGTGCGTTCGACGGCGTCCAGCAGGTGCGTCGTGTCGACGCTGTCGCCGGCCCGCAGCGCGCGGTGGGCGGCCTCGTCGGCGACGAGTTCGAGGTCGCTGGCGGCGTAGCCGTCCGTGGCGGCCGCCAGCCGATCCCAGTCGACGCCGTCGACGACGGGGCGATCTGCGAGGTGGAGTCGCAGTATCTCGCGGCGAGCCTCGGCGTCGGGCGGCGGCACCTCGACGCGTTCGTCGAACCGGCCCGAGCGCCGGATCGCACCGTCGACGTCCTCGATCAGGTTGGTCGCGCCGACGACGATCACGTTCTCGTCGGAGATGGCCTCCAGCTCGGTCAACAGCTGATTGACCAGCTGTTGGCCGCTCTGGTTCGTGCTGGCGCCGCGACTCCCCGCGACCGCGTCGATCTCGTCGAGAAAGACCAGACAGGGCTGGTTCGCCCGCGCGATCTCGAACAGGTCCGCGACACGCTGGGCGGGCTCGCCCATCCACTTGCTGACGAGCTCTGCCGGCGAGATCTCGACGAAGAAGTGATCGAGTTCGCCCGCCAGTGCTTCGGTGATGTAGGTCTTCCCACAGCCCGGCGGCCCGTACAGGAGGACGCCGCTGGTCGGTTCGAGACCGTACTGTTCGAACCGCTCGGGCTGGCGCAGTGGCTCCAGTACCTTCTCTTCGAGCGTCGTCTGGAGGCCGTCCATCCCGCCCACGTCCTCGAACGTCCGGGTCACGTCGCCGCTGACGATCGCGTCGGCCTGGAGGTGGTCGACGCCTGACGGCTGGACGACCGTCCCCGTCCCGTCGGTCTCCTCGGCGACGAACTCGTAGCGGCCGATCCACTCGTCGATGCTCGTCTCGGTCCGCTCGGCGGCCGCCCGGAGGTGGTCGGTACTGACCGGACTGTCGTCTGCAAGCGCCGCACGGGCCGCTTCGTCGACGACGCGTTCGAGGTCGCTGGCGGCGTAGCCCGCCGTCGCGGAGACGGTCGCGGACAGATCCAGGTCGTCGGTCGTGGGCCGCCCGGCGAGGTGGACCCGGAGCATCTCCCGGCGGGCGTCGGCGTCGGGCGGTGGCACCTCGATGCGCTCGTCGAAGCGGCCCGAGCGCCGGATTGCGCTGTCGATGTCCTCGACGTGGTTGGTCGCGCCGACGACGACCACGTCCTCGTCGCGGACGCCTTCCAGTTCCGTCAGGAGCTGATTGACCATCCCCTGCTCGCTCTGGTTCGAGTCGTCGTTGTCCCGCGCGACCGTGACCGCGTCCAGTTCGTCGAGAAAGACCAGGCAGGGCTGGTTCGCCCTGGCGATGGCAAACAGCTCCTGGACCTTCTGTGCGGGTTCGCCCATGTACTTGCTGGAGAGATCGGCCGGCGAGACGCGGACGAACGACTGGCCGAGTTCGCCCGCCAGCGCGCCCGTGATGTAGGTCTTCCCACAGCCCGGTGGCCCGTGCAACAGGACGCCGTCGACGGTGCTGAGCCCGTATTCCCGGTAGCGGTCGGGGTGTTCGAGTGGCTTCAGCACCTTCCCCTCCAGCGTCTCTTTCAGCCCCGTCATCCCGCCCACGTCCGAGAAGCCCCGGTCGGGACTGGGATCGACGAGTCGCTGGGCGTCGAGCAGTTCCGTCTCCGGCGGGTCGACGACCTCGTCGTCCTGCCCGCGGGCCGCCTGGTCGTCCGACTCCTCGCGCCGACGGTCGATCCGGTCTTGCGTGCCCTCGACGGCCACGTCCTCGGCACCCAGCCAGTGGCCGTCCGATTCGAGCACCGACTGGTGGCTCGCCACGAACTGTTCGAGCCAGCCCACGGAGGTGATGGTGTCTCGCGCCCACCCCTCGTCGGTGGGGCGGACGGCGACGTAGCACAGTTCGGACTGGTCCTGGGCACCGAACTCGGCGATCCAGAAGGGGAGAGACACCCGATCGATCGACTCGACGCCCTCGAACGAGCCCGCGTCGACGGCGTCTGGCAGACCGTAGATCTCACGGAGGTCGTCCAGCGGATCGCCGCCCTCGTAGGCGTCGGCCTGCTCGCGGAAGCGCCGGGCCTTCGTGTGGTTGCCGGCGGATTCCTCCGTGTCGGCCTGTTCGTGCCACCGCTCGATCTGGCGGTCGATCCGTTCGCGCTCGTGTTCGAGCTGGGTCGGCAACACGGACGCCGCTCGCGCTTCGTCGCCGTGGAAGCCCAGCGCGACCGTCGGCACCGACGCGTCGCCGTAGCGCGCTCGCGGATCGATCGTCGTCGTCTCGGTCGCGGCGTGGCGGTGCATCGCCAGTCCCGCGTCGTTGTCCTCCCAGAGACCGTCGAGCAGCGCGTACTCGCGTTCGTGGTCCGGGCTCGACCACGGGAACCGCCCCTCGACGGCGTAAGAGTACTCGACGCGATAGGCCGGGTACAACACCCTGAGCAGGCCCTGGAGCTGGTCGTGGCCGTCACACCACGTCTGATCGTTCGACCGGAACCCCGCCGCGACGGACCGGCCGTCGAGAAGTGGCTGGTCGATCTCGATGTGGTCCGGTATCGTCACGCCTCGTTCACCCGTTTGACCCGACACATATCACTGTCTGGCGAGCGGTCGCAAAAACGCCTTCCGGTCGACTGCGCGACAGGACACCGATCAGAGTTCGCCCTCGCGGATCGCCCGCTCGGCCGCGGACAGCGCCTCGTCGGCGTCGAAAGAGTCGATCGCCTCGCGCTGGGCCGCCTCGTCGCCGGCCAGTTCTCGGGCGTGGTCGGTCATCGCCGGGACGGCCCGGATGATGTTGTCGACGATCGGCACGGCGGCGGTCTGGGCCGACCGAGACAGGGGATTGAGGTCGACGACGAGCTCCGTTTTCCCCATGTCGGCCAGTGCCTCGGCGCGATCGCCGTCCTCCAGCGGGACCAGCACCACGTCGGCGTCGCCGATGCCGTCGGCGTCGACCTTCGCGCGCTCGTGGTCGAGGCCCGGGATCCGGCCGTCGGCGGCGAGTCCGAGCACGTCTTCGGCCCCGTGTTCGCGGAGGTGGTCGGCGATCCGTTCCATCCGCGCCTCGGTCCGGTTGAAGAGGTTCACCTCCAGGTCGGCACCGGTCGCTTCGGCCAGTGCGACCATCTCGCCTGGCACCAGCGCGGCGACGTTGCCGTTGATCGAGAGCACGGCGTGGTCGGCCTGCAGGAGGTGGGCCGCGGCGGCGCGCTCGGCGGCGGCGGCGGTGTCGGTCGTCCGTTCGCCGAGCAGATAGTCGAACGCCTCGCCGCGGCCCTGTGCGATGAGGCCCTGTTTAGACGTGATGCCCTTCTCGACGCCGTCCTCGATCCGGTGGCGGGTCAGCAGCGACTCGTATCGCGGGTGGGACTCGGGAACGTCGATCTCGTTCATGGAGACAGGTGACCGCCGACCGTCGAAAGTCCATCGCTCTATCGTTACACATTTCTTACTATCTCTTTTTAGCCAGTAATCGCCTTACTGAAGTACTACACTGTCTTCTCTACTATTTCATGATTGTATCTTGATGATAAATCGCAAGCCTTCTTTGTAGATGTTGTAAACGCTCGTGTGGAATTCACACATGTCGACAGCACAACTCCGGCGCGTTCTGGACGGCGACGGGGGGCGGTTCATCTACCTCTCGGCCGCCCTCGCCGCGCTGAACGGCCTCCTGTTCGGGTTCGACACTGGAATCATCTCCGGAGCGTTCCTCTACATCCAAGACACGTTCACGATGTCCCCGCTCGTCGAGGGGATCGTCGTCAGCGGTGCGATGGCGGGGGCCGCCTTCGGCGCGGCCGTCGGCGGGCGACTCGCGGACCGGATCGGTCGCCGCCGGCTCATCTTGCTCGGTGCCGGAGTGTTCTTCGTCGGCTCGCTGACCATGGCCGTCGCCCCGTCGGTGCCGGTCCTCGTCGCCGGCCGGCTCATCGACGGCGTCGCGATCGGGTTCGCCTCGATCGTCGGCCCGCTGTACATCTCCGAGATCTCGCCGCCGAAGATCCGCGGTGCGTTGACCTCGCTGAACCAGTTGATGGTCACCGTCGGCATCCTCGTCTCGTACTTCGTCAACTACGCCTTCGCGGACGCGGGGGCGTGGCGGTGGATGCTCGGTGCCGGGATGGTGCCGGCGGTCGTCCTCGCGATCGGTATGCTGAAGATGCCGGAGAGCCCCCGCTGGCTCCTGGAAAACGGCCGCGAGGACGAGGCTCGCGCCGTCCTCGCACGCACCCGCGAGGAGGGCGTCGAGGAGGAACTGGCGGAGATCCGCTCGACCGTCGAGAAACAGTCCGGTACCGGCCTGCGGGACCTGCTCCAGCCGTGGATGCGCCCCGCGCTGATCGTCGGGCTCGGGCTGGCCGTCTTCCAGCAGATCACCGGGATCAACGCCGTCATCTACTACGCCCCGACGATCCTGGAGTCGACCGGGTTCGGCAGCGTCACATCGATCCTCGCGACGGTCGGGATCGGCGTCATCAACGTCGTCATGACGGTCGTCGCCATCGCGCTGATCGACCGTGTCGGCCGACGCGTCCTCCTGTTGGTGGGTGTCGGCGGGATGGTCGTCACGCTTGGCATCCTCGGTGTCGTCTTCTACCTGCCCGGCTTCGGCGGCGCGCTGGGCTGGATCGCGACGGGCAGCCTGATGCTGTTCGTCGCCTTCTTCGCGATCGGGCTCGGCCCGGTCTTCTGGCTGCTCATCTCCGAGATCTACCCGCTGGCGACCCGTGGCAGCGCGATGGGACTCGTCACCGTCGCCAACTGGGGCGCGAACCTCGCGGTCTCGCTGGCCTTCCCCGTCCTGACCGCCAGCGTCGGACAGCCCTCGACGTTCTGGCTGTTCGGACTCTGTAGCCTGGTCGCGCTCGTCTTCACCTACCGCCTCGTGCCCGAGACGAAGGGGCGGTCCCTGGAAGCGATCGAGGCGGACCTCCGGAACAACGTCTCGTCGACGCCCGCGGCCGCCGTCGGCGACTCCGAGGAGTAAGAGCGGTCGGAGGGCACGTCCTCGATCGTTCCCGTATCAACCCGACCGATCTAGTAGCGTCGCACCGCCGGGGTGAATCTCGGTGACCGTCGCGTCGTAGCCCGCGTCGGTCAGCCCCGAGCCGATCGTAAAGACCGTCTCGCCGAGCATCGCCATCGCGCCGTCCCCGTCGGCCGCTGCCACGTCTTCGAGCACCGACCGCACGTCGTCGGTCAGCAGCCCCGCCTCGCGGGCGAACTGGCGCGAGGCCCGGACGAACGACTCCGTCGTGGGTTCCTTGACGACCCGCGAGAGCGCTTTCTCGCCGGCACGGGTCAGCTCCGCGGTGTCGCCGTCCAGAACTGCTTCGGTCGAGAGTTCGCCGATGACGTGGTACTCGAGACGGCCCCGCGCGGGGACGGCGTCGATGTAGTTGTCCTGTGGCCCGCCCGGTTCGAGTCGCAGCGGGACGCCGCCGCGGGCCTGCGCAACCACGTCGCCCAGCCCGGTCCCGGCCTGGACCTCCGCGCCGTGGGCGATCGTCACCAGTTCGTTCTCGGAGAGCCCGCGATCGAGGACGGCGTTGGTCCCCAGCGCCGCCCCCAGCGCGGTCGCGCCAGAGACGCCAAAGCCAGAGCCAAGCGGCAGCGGCGTCTCGGCTCGCACCGCGACGGTCGCTCGCAGCGCGTCGAGGACTCGCTCGACGGCCTCGATCTCGATGTCGACGCCGTTCAGGGACACCGACCGCTCGTCGCTGCGCTCGACGGTGACGGTCACGCCGTCGGACAGCGCGATCCCACCGCCGCGCGATCCCGCCTTCGTCGGATCGTCGGCCGGGTCAGTCGTGAAAAAGCCCGTCACGTGGCCGGGCACGAAAGCCGTCGCCTCGTCGGTCATGCATCGGGAAAACAGGTCGGGGGCCGTAAGCGTTGCCGGTCCGGACTATAGTCGCCATTGAAATTCACTGCACACCCGATCGCACGGCAGCAGTGCGATCGGTGTGTCAATCATTTCAATTGTCACTATACAGCTCGTCGGCGATCTCGACCGCCCGGTCGGTCGATCCCTCCACGACGACCGCGGTCGTCACGCCGTCGTTCTGCCGGACCGCGATCGCGCGGTCCTCGGCCGTGGCCACGTGGACCGTCTGGCCGTCGACCGTTCGCTCGGTCGCGTTCTCAGTCAGTCGATCGAGGCGCTCGTCGGCGGTCGTCGAGAGGACGGTGACGTTCGCCCCGTCGTCGACGTAGCGCTGGCCGACGATCGTCTCGCCCTGTCGGACCGTCACCGTCGCCTCGCTGAAGGTCGCGTCGTGGCGAGGCAGCGACAGCTCGGTCTCGGACTGTGCGGCGTCGAAGCTGTCGTAGCGATCGACCGTCGTCAGCGCGACGCGATCCGTCGGCGGGTCGAAGGTGCTGTCGTGGATCGACACGTCGAACACCGTCGACTCGACCGCGACGACGGTGCGGTTCGTGCCGTCGGTGGCGACTGCCCGGACCACGCGGTAGTCGTCCTGTGCGACCCACAGCGTCGTCGACCCTTCACGTTCGGGGTGCGTGAGTTCGACCTCGTAGGTGCTGGTGTCGTCGACCGTGGGCGTCCCGACGAGCGTCGCCGAGGCGTTCGAGGCGTTCAGTGGCGTCCCGTCGGCCGAGAGCCGTTCGCCCGTCTCGCCGTACTCGGCGTCGGCTCCGGTCCACTGCTCGCCGGCCTGGCTTTCCAGCGAGTCGACGGGCCAGGCGGCCGATCGGTTCGGCCCGACGTACCACGCGACGGTGCCGTTCGAGCCCGCCCGCACCGTCTCGCCGTTTCGTTCGACGACCATCCGGGTCCGGTTCTCGTCGTCCGCGGCCAGTTCGACGGTGGCCGTCGTCGACGCGCTCTCGTTTTCGACCGTCACCGTCGCCGTACTCGTCATCGAGTCGGCGCTCTCGTACCGCTGTTCGACCTCGTCGAGGACCTCGTCGCCCGTCGGCTGCTGGAACGTGGCGAACGCGCCCGTGACGGCGGCCGATCCAGCGACGGCGACGGCGACGACCACGAGGAGGACGAGACCGCGGCGACCATCCACTCTGGGGCTCATTACGTGGGGTTAGGGCTGGACTGTAAAGTGTGTTCCTGCTATCCGATATCCGAGAGGTTCGGACAACGCTGATAGGCGTCCCGGCCTTAGTGCGAGTGAATGGCTCAGGCTGACGCGGACGACGTGGTCACGCTGTCTGGGGTGCGCAAGACGTACGATCTGGGCGGCGTCGTGGAGGCGCTTGCCGGCGTGTCCCTATCGCTGCCTCGGGGCTCTTACACCGCCGTGATGGGGCCGAGTGGCTCGGGCAAGAGCACCCTCCTGAATCTCGTCGGGGGACTGGACACCGCCACCGAGGGGACGGTCACCGTCGGCGGGCGGGACCTCTCGGCGGCCACCGAGGACGAACGGGCGGCGATCCGCGGGAGCCGCGTGGGGTTCGTCTTCCAGACGTTCAACCTGATGCCCCGGCTGACCGCCGTCGAGAACGTCGCCATGCCGCTCGTGTTCGACGGCTGGGGGCGCACCGAACGCCGCGAGCGCGCCCGTGACCTGCTCGCCGACGTGGGCCTCGGCGAGCGACTGGACCACCGCCCGACCGAACTTAGCGGCGGTCAGCGCCAGCGGGTCGCAATCGCCCGCGCGCTGGCACCGGACCCGGAGCTGATCCTGGCCGACGAACCGACCGGCAACGTCGACACCGAGACGGGCGAGCAGATCATGAGCTTGCTCGACGACCTCCACGCGGCCGGCAACACGATCCTGCTGGTGACACACGAGCGCCGCATCGCGGACCACGCCGAGCGCATCGTCCACGTCAGAGACGGCGTCGTCGAACGGATCGAGGAGCTGAGCGACTGATGGACCCGCGCGAATCGTTCACGATCGCGGCCCGCTCGATCCGCTCGCACAAGCTGCGCTCGACGCTGACGGTGATCGGCGTCGTCATCGGCATCGCCTCGGTCGTCACCTTCGCGACCTTCGGCGCGAGCGTCCAGGCCGAGGTCGTCGGCGGGATCGCCGACTCGGGGGCGAACAACGTCTACGTGCTCGGCCAGCCCGCCGACGAAGAGGGGTTCCAGCAGGCGCTCCAGCCCGTGTTCACCGAGTACGACCTCGATCGCCTCGCGGAGATCGACGGCGTCGAGGCGGTCGTCCCGCGGGGCTCGATCCCGATCAACGCGGTGACCCACCGGGGGGACACGGTGGCCCTCCAGCAGGCGACGGCCACGACTCCCGAGGCCGTCACCGACGAGACGCTGGTCGCCGGACGGAGCTTCGAGCGCGGTGCGAACGAGACGGTCCTCAACCGCGCCGCGGCCGAGGCCACCTTCGCGGAGAATGTCACCGTCGGCGACGAGATCACGGTCGATCGCGCCGACGAGACCTGGACGCTGACGGTCGTCGGCATCGTCAACGGGACCGCTGGCGAGTTGCCGGTGGGTAACTTCGGTCCGCAGCCGGGGCTCTACGTCCCAGCCGACCCATTCTACGAGAGCGTCGTCGAGAGTCCGAACGCGAACGCTCGGCTGCGCGCGTACCCGCAGGCGACCGTGATCGCCGATCCGGCTTCGACGCTGGCCGTCACCGACGCGGTCGAGACGTACTTACAGGAGCGGTCCGACGCCCGCCAGCTCGCGCCCGACGGCGTCGAGCTGGTCGCCCGGACCAGCGGAGACTTCGCCGAGCAGATCAGCGACGTGATCGACCAGATCACGCGCTTCGTCACGGGGATCGCGGTCATCGCGCTGGTGGTGGGCGCGATCGGCATCGCCAACATCATGCTGGTCAGCGTCACCGAGCGCACCCGCGAAATCGGGATCATGAAGGCCGTCGGCGCGCGCAACCGCGACGTGATGGAGCTGTTCTTGCTGGAGGCGACGCTGCTGGGTGCCGGCGGCGCGTTGCTCGGCCTCCCGCTGGGGCTCGCGGTCGCCTGGGGTGGGACCCGATACGCCGAGGTGGGCTTCGCGTTCGCACCCTTCTGGTCGGCGCTGGCCGTGCTGGTCGGCGTGCTGGTCGGCGTCGTCGCGGGGCTCTATCCCGCGTGGCGGGCGGCCCGCGTCGACCCGATCGACGCCCTCCGATACGAGTGACACTGTCGGCTGTCTATCTGTGACCGGTGTCGCCACTTTGGGTGGCGAATCTCGTCACGAAGACAGCCAACAGTACGGGAGACCGAGGACCCAGACCCGTCGGAACCACGAGCCCGACCCGCACGTATTTGCTCGCGGGAGCCCTACGTTCCGGCGTTCGATGGTCGAGAAGATCCTGGCCGACACCCTCGGGACCGAGACCGCCGGCCGTCTCGTCGACGGCGCGCTGGTCGCGTGTCTCCTCGCTGCCGTGACAGCGTGCTGGCTCACCGGTCTCCAGCCGGTCGTCGTCGCGGCGCTGGTCGCTGGCAGCGTCGGGCTGGAACGCGCCGTCGGCAGGCTCACCCGTCGCCGGATCCTCGACACCGCAGCGCAGACGGGTCGACCGGCCGACCGCCCCCTCCGTGAACTGGTGGCCGACGTGGCCGATCGAGTGGACGTTTCGACGCCTCGCGTCGTCGTCGAGGCGTCGCCCGAACCCGGCGTCACCGTCCTCCAGGGCGGAGACGGGCCGGTCTTGCTCCTCTCGGAACGGATCGTCGACGACCTCGACCGGGAGGCGCTCCGGGGTGTGGTCGGACACGAACTCGCGCACCTCGACGGCGGTCACATCGACTGGCTCGACAGCCGTGATCCCGTCGCCCACGTCGTCGGGGCCGCGGTGTTCTGGGTCGTGGCCGGACAGCATCTCGGTCCCGCGCTGTCGCTGGTCGGACTCGCCGTCTACGTCGGGGCCGGCGTCTTCCGGCGCACCCCACTCCCACAGCTGTACTACCTCGCCGGGAGTCTCGGGGTGGTACTGCTCCCGCTGGCCCTGATCGCGATGGGACGGCGTCTCGAAGAGCGACAGGCCGACGACCGAGCGGTCGCCATCGTCGGCGCGAACGCGTTTTGCCGGGGGCTCCTGGGCGTCACGACCGCCCGCAACGAGGCTTCGGTGGCGGACGGGACGCTCGCCGCTCCCGCGACCGGCGAGGGGCGCGGGCTGGTCGCGCGAGTCACCGCGACACACCCGCCGCTGACCCGTCGGTTCGCACGGTACGGCGTCGATTTCGAAACGCTTCGGGACGACTGACACCGCCGGCCGTCACCGTGTCCAGCGCAGTCGTTCCGGGAGCGGGGACGGCCGGCGACAGTATCAGGCTGCCTTCAGGCTCTCGTCGGGACTGCGCTCTGCCGACAGGTCCGGAATCCGATCCTCGTCTTCGCCGAACTGGCTCGCGACGACGCCGTAGAGACCGATCGCGGCGACGAACCCGCCGCCGAACATCGTCACCGTCGTGAAACCGGTGACCGGGACGAGCACCACGGGCGAGATCGCGATCCCGAGCCCACAGAGCAGGCCGATCAGCGCCGGTCGGAGCGTCGGGCGCTTCCCCGACGCGATGCGATACGCCGTGTAGCCGATCGTCATCGCGGCGAACTGGCCCAGCAACACGTTCGCCAGCGCCTGTGTGTGACTGACCGCGTACAGCGCGGGCGTAAACACGGTCACGACCGCGACGAGCGTCCCGAGCAGCGAGAGCGCCTTCGTGATCCGAGACATAGGTATTACAGCTGTAGTTACCGAGCCATCGTACGTAATAGTTCCTCCCGACGCCCCGACGTTCGGTGCGAGCGAGGGCAGTCGCTCCTGAAATCGACGACAAATACTTTATTAATGGATGTACATACGGAAAGCGGAGGTCTACAGCCTTGGAAATCTCGGAGAAACTACTGTGTCTGTTTAGTGCGGAGATCACTGACGAGGGCGACCGCTACACCGTGGAGGTCCCACAGCGGGAGGTCGACACCGGATCCGTCGATCCGGGCGAGACGTATCGGGTCGCGCTGATCCGGGCCGACGAAGCGAGCGAGGAGAGCGAGGACCCGTCGCCACAGCCGTCCCAGACGCCGTCTTCGGAGCCCCAGCCCCCGGTCGAACCGGGCGAGATCCGCTACGTGGAGATCGAGGACATCGGCAAGCAAGGCGACGGCATCGCCCGCGTCGAACGGGGCTACGTGATCATCGTCCCCGGCGCCGAGATCGGCGAGCGCGTCAAGGTCGAGGTCAGCGAGGTCAAGTCGAACTTCGCCGTCGGCGAGATCATCGACGAGACCGTCTAGCGGGGCGTGCCGTCGGGCCGTTTCGCTCCTTCTGAGTCGTAGACGACTACCTCGCCGTCCGCGCGCTCGACCGGCTCGTAGCTGTCTCTCACTGCGATGGCTTCTTCCAGTTCGCGAATCGCCCGCTCTTTGAGCGTCGCGGCCAGCTCCTCGGCGTCTTCGCGCGCGATGTCTCGACCCAGCCCCTCACACTCGTGGGCGCGGACGAGTCCGGCCTCGTCGACGGCCTCTCCCATCGGCTGGACGGTGTTGTCCAGCGCTACCGAGAACGGGTAGGTCTGACAGATCAGCGGCCGGTCCTCGTGGACCGTGCAGGCTCCGACGCCGTCGTCCTCGGCGTAGAAGGTACAGTCGCCACAGGTGTCGGTCTGGAGCGCCCACTCGAAGGTCTCGCCCTCGACGCCGTCCTCGGTCTCCGAGAGCCCGTAGGGCATCGGGCGGGCCACGTCTCGAAAGTCCCTGCCGTCGTCGCGCAGCTGTCGGATCTCGTCGGGGAAGATCGTCGCCGTGTGGGGCTCGCTCTCCGTCTCTTCGGCGGCGTCGCCCTCGGCGGGCTCGACCGCGGGCTCCGTCGCCGTACAGCACTCTCCACAGCGCGTACACTCGAAGCCGATCGACTCGATCGCGTCGGCCAGCCCGCTCACGTCGAGTGCTCGCGCCCGTTCGAGGTCCGATTCCAGCGTCACACACGCTGTTCGGGCCGGTCGGACAAAAGGGCCGCGTCACGCCGACGGTGGCCGTGCGCGCTCGCCGTCCCACGCGACGCGCCCCTCGACGGCGAGCTTTTCGAGGTGGGCGGCGACGGTCGCCTCGGCGAGGTCTCGCACGCTCTCGATGTCCTTGTCGTAGGCCGCGTCGGTGATCGCCGGCAGCGTCTCGCTCCCCTCGGCGACGGCCGCCTCGACCCGGCGCTCGCGATCGAGCCGGTGTGCGAGGAGGCGACGGCAGGTCTCGTCCGCGTCGTCGACGACGGGGCCGTGACCGGGGAAGAGTCGGTCGGGCGCACGCGCGATCACGCGCCGCAGCGAGCAACAGTAGGCTCGCATCTCCCCCTCCGGTGCTCCGACGGCGACGCTGCCGGCCGCCGCGGCCAGGTCGCCACAGACGAGCCCGTCGTCGGTCGCGAAGGCGACGTGTTCGGGCGCGTGACCCGGCGTCTCGACGACTCGCAGCTGGTCGTCGTCGACCGGGATCTCCGTGCCGCCGGTGAACGTCCGGTCGGGCGCGACGCCGGTCGCGGCCTCGAAAGCCGCCTCACGGCCCCGACGCGCCCACACCGTGGCGTCGTGTTCGGCCGCGTAGTCGGCGACACCGCCGACGTGGTCCGGGTGGTGGTGCGTGACGAGGACGTGAGCGAGCGAGCGTGACGCCAGCGCGTCGTCTACGCGTTCGTGGCGAGCACACGGGTCGATCACGGCTGCACGGTCGCGCCCGAGGACGTACGCGTTCGTCTGTCCGCTCGGCGCGCGCGTCGCGACGGGGACGCTGATCCGCTCCATACCCACCCCAGGGAGGAGCGACGGATACGGATTATTGTAGCGATTTACCGGTGATCGTCGCCACGGAGCAGACGATCACCGGTAAGCAACTACAATAAACCGTATGAAATCAGTTGGTGAGGAAGTAGACCTGCTTGCGGGCGTCGTTGAAGCTGTACCGGGAGTCGACCAGATCACACTCTTCGAGTCGGTTCAACGCGTAGCGGACCGTCCGGTCGGGCAACAGCGACGCCTCGGCCAGTTGCCCCTGGGACAGCGGTGCGTCGGTCTCCAGGACCTTCGCGACGAGCTTCGCGCTCGGCGGGAGTTCGCGGAGTTGCTCGCGAAACTCCGTCTGGGTGAACGCCGCGGGCTTCGTCTCCTCCTGAATCGTGCTCATACACGCTACTCCCCCGAGGGTACTGGTAAAACTTGGCTATATGTATGACCATACAATAGGAAGTCTACAGTGTGTATAATGACTCCTTATATTTTCTGACGCGTGCCACGCTGGCCGCCGCCAGAACTGCCCGCCGTCTGTGGCCAATCTGTCTGTCCGACGGTACACTACAGTGAAACAGCACCGTTTTATCCCCGGGTAGCCATCACCCGATACCGTGAAAGGGCAGGAGTGGTACCAGACCGACGATGTCGCCGAGGAGTACGAGTCGAAGCGCTTCTCTCGTGGCGGACAACTCATCGACCGTCGCGAGAAGGAAGCGGTCCTCGACGCCATCGGTCCGGTCGACGACAAGTCCGTGCTCGAAGTAGCCTGTGGAACCGGGCGCTTCACCGCGATGCTGGCCGACCGTGGTGCCGACATCGTCGGCCTGGACATCTCCGGCCCGATGCTCTCACAGGGCCGCGAGAAGGCGAAATCGGCCGGCGTCGACGACCACGTGGAGTTCATGCGTGGCGACGCCGCTCGACTGCCCTTCCCCGACGACCACTTCGACACCGTCGTCGCCATGCGCTTTTTCCACCTGGCGGACACGCCGGCCTCCTTCCTCGCAGAGATGCGCCGGGTCTCCAAGCACCAGGTCTTTTTCGACACGTTCAACCGCTTCTCGCTGCGATCGCTGTACAACTGGGCGCTCCCGATGGGATCGCGCCTCTACTCTCGGTGGGAGGTCGACCGACTCCTCGACGGCGCGGGGCTCGAACTGGCCGGCGAAGCACACGACTTCGTCCTCCCCTACGGCTTCTACCGGAAGATTCCGAACGATCTCGCGTCCGGCTTCCGCTCGATCGACGAGGTCGTCGGCGCGAGTCCCGTCGGCGACAAGGTCGCGTCGGTCTCCTACTGGGACACGCGCGTTTAATTCCGCCCGTCTTCGGACGGATACTCCGAAATACCGGCCGTCATTCGGTGATCTTTAAGACCTTCGAGCGTCGTGGTTGGCCCATGAATCTCTCCGTGGTCGTCCCGACACTCAACGGTCGGGAAGAGCTGTCACGGTGTCTCGACACCCTGGCAGCCCACGTCCCCGACGCCGAGACCATCGTGGTCAACGGCCCGTCGGCCGACGGCACCACGGGAATGGTCCGAGCGCGCGACGACGTGGAGGTGCTCGTCGAGATCGCCGACCGGACCATCAACACGGCGCGCAACGCGGGTATCGACCGCGCGACCGGGGACGCCGTTGCACTCCTCGACCGTTCGTTCTCGATCGAAGAAGGGTGGCTCGACGCGGTGACCGATGCGCTGGGCAACGCCGCCGTCGTCACCGGACCCACCCACCGCAAGCTCCCGGCCGGGATGACGACCGAGGCTCCGGAAGAACGGACGATCGCGGGGCGCGACGTGACCTACTTCAACCCCGGTAACGTCGCGTTCGCCAGCCACGTGCTGGACGAACTGGACGGCTTCGACGAGTACCTCGGCATCGGCGGGAGCCGCGATCTGGCCCACCGGCTGGCAGAGAGCGACCACGTGGTGACCTGGGAGAGCGCGATGTGCGTCCGCAGCGAGTTCGAGGCCGACGGCGGGATCCGACAGAAAGACTGGCACGCCAAGTACCAGTCGCTGACCTATCGGCTGGTGAAAAACTACGGCGTCCGCCCGACCGTCGCACGGCGTGTCGTCGCCCACGCCGGCCGCGACGCCGTCGACTCGCTGCTGGACGTGATCCGTGGCGAGGCCGACCCCTCACAGTGGCTCGGGACCGGTCGGCGCGTCCTTCGTGGCACCGTTCTCGGGGGGAAAGACGGCGTCACGGCCCGTCGGCACGACGCCCCGCCGCGGCGCAATCCGAACGGTCGGTCCGCACGCAGAGACCGCGCCGTCGAGGTGTACGACGACCGCGACGACGGCCCGACGGCGTAACCGACGTTGGCCGGCGGCTCCCGGCGCTACGGTGCGAGTTCTTCGATGACGCGAGCGGGGTTGTTCGAGAAGACTTTCTTCATCGCGTCCTCGGGCACGTCGAGGGTCAGAATCTCCATGACGGCGACGTTCGGGTGGACGTTGGGCGCACCGCTGCCAAAGCAGACTCGATCCGGATGTTCCATGATCGCTCGCTCCAGGGGGTCCCGGTACCGCACCGCGCTCGTTTCGAGGTAGCACTGGTCGTACTGTTCGAGGAGGTCGATCGACTCGTGCATCAGGTCGCGCCGCAGCGGGTGTGCGCCGAAGTGGCCGACGATCACCGGCAGATCGTACTGCAGGAAGTGCTCTTCGACGGCGCTCGGTGGGAACTCCTCGCCGCCGTGCACCAGGATCGGCTTGTCGACGGCGGCGAGTTCTTCGAGGACGGCCTCGTCGGGGAGGCCGTCTCTGGCGGGGTGGAGCTTGAACCCGACGAATCGGTCGTCGTACGCGTACTGCTCGATGTCTTCGGGCGAGGTGTGGTACTCCTCGCGCGAGGCCGTGATGTTCCTGAGCCGGGAGCCGGCCCCCGCGCCCGGATCGCGGGCACCGTCGACGCGTGCGAACGCGACCATCGGACGGCCCACGGTCATCCGGGCCACGGCGTTGTTCGCCTTCAGATAGCCCTGCTCGCGGTAGTCGGAGTACGCGACGGCACGGACGACCCCGGCCTGGTGCATCTCGCGTTCCAGCCGTTCGGGCTCACCCATCCCCTCCCGTGGACGCCGCGACGCCTCGGGCTCCAGTCGCGCGTGTACGTCGACGACCCGGAACCCGTGCTCCAGCTCCAGCATTGCACTAACGTGGCGGGTTCGGGTAGTAAAGCGTTGACGGTCCGGCCGATTCGGCGGCGGCGAGCGTCATCGAGGCCTCTCTCCCTACCGATGGTTTTATATAGAACCGCTAACGACACATAAGTGAGGTATACAACAATGTCACAGTCCGGCCAGCGACGCATGGGTGGCCAGCCTCTCTTCATTCTCGACGAGGACGCCCAGCGTACGCAAGGAGACGACGCACAGAGTTCGAACATCGCCGCCGGGAAGGCAGTTACCGAGTCCGTACGGACGACACTCGGCCCCCGTGGCATGGACAAGATGCTCGTCTCGGACTCGGGCGACGTCGTCATCACCAACGACGGTGCGACGATTCTCGACGAGATGGACATCGAGCATCCCGCGGCCCAGATGATCGTCGAAGTCGCCGAGACTCAGGAAGACGAGGTCGGCGACGGCACCACGACGGCCTCCGTCCTGGCCGGTCAGCTCCTGACACAGGCCGAGGACCTGCTCGAAGACGACGTCCACCCGACGACGATCGTCGAAGGCTACCACGAGGCGGCACAGCTCGCCCAGGAAGCCATCGACGGCGAAGTGCTGGACGTCGACATCGACGACGAGACGCTGACCAGCGTCGCCGAGTCCTCCATGACGGGGAAGGGCACCGGCGACGTGGAAGCCAGCGCACTCGCCGAGACCGTCGTTGCCGCCGTCCGACAGGCGACCGACGGCCCCGGCTCGACGCGTGACCAGATCGCGATTCGGAGCCAGGCTGGCTCGTCCTCCTCTGCGACGGAGCTCGTCGAGGGCATCATCATCGAGGAGGAGCCGGTCCACGGCAACATGCCGAGCGCGGTCGCCGACGCGACCATCGCCGTGATCGACGCCGACCTCGAAGTCCAGGAGAGCAACATCGACGCCGAGTACAACGTCTCCAGCGTCGACCAGCTCAACGCCGCCATCGAGGCCGAAGAGGAGGAGCTGTCGAGCTACGCCGAGGCCATCGCCGCGGTCGGCGCAGACGTCGTGTTCGTCTCCGGTGACGTCGACGACCGCGTCGGCGCACAGCTCTCCAAGGAGGGCATCGTCGCCTTCGACGGCGTCGACAGCGACGAACTCCAGGACGTGACCCACACCACCGGCGCGAGCCGCGTCGGCTCCGTCGACACGCTGGAGGCCGACGACCTCGGCGAGGCCGAGGACGTGAGCGTCCAGAAGTACGGCGACGAGGAACTGGCCTTCGTGCAGGGCGGTGCCAGCTCCGAGACGGTGACGATCTTCGCGCGCGGCGGGACCGACCACGTCACGGACGAACTCGAACGCGCGCTCAACGACGCGCTCGACGTGGTCGTCGCTGCACTCGACAAGGGCGGCGTCGTCCCCGGTGCCGGTGCCTCCGAGATCGCCATCGCGGACCACATCCGGAGCGAGGCCGCGTCCATCGAGGGCCGCAAGCAACTCGCCGTCGAGTCCTTCGCCGACGCCGTCGACGTGATCCCGCGCACGCTCGCGGAGAACACGGGCATGGACCCGATCGACGCGCTGGTCGACCTGCGCGCCGAACACGAGAGTGAGGGCATCGCAGGCATCATCAGCGAGGGCCAGACCGGCGTCATCGACGACCCGGTCGACTACGGCGTGCTCGACCCCGCCGCAGTCAAGCGCGAAGCCGTCGAGAGCGCGACCGAGGCCGCGACGATGATCGCCCGGATCGACGACGTCATCTCCTCGGACGCGTAACGACGCCCGTCGACGACCACCTTCGATTTTTTCTTCGACTGTCGGAGTAGCGGCAGCTGTCGTCGGAATCGAGCTGCCAGCCACGCCGACCGCACTGGCGTCGTGTGGCTACTACTACCGGCTGTACATCTGTGACCGATTTCGCCACCGCGGGGTGGCGAAGCTCGTCACGAAGTGACAGCCGGCAGTATAAAACAGAGTGCGACCGCGTTACTCCTCGACGACGACAGTCCCTTCCATACCCGCCATCTCGTGGGGGACACAGTAGTAGGGGTGTTCGCCGGCCGTCTCGAAGGTGTGGACGTAGGACTGGCCCGACTGGACGGCACCGTTCCCGTCGTCCCACCCCTCGACTGCGGCCGTCTCGGAGTCGAAGCCACCAGAGGCCCAGTAGCTCGCGTCCCCCGGGAGCTCCTCTTCTCGGGCCACCACGTTGTGGGCTTCACCGGCGACGTGCTCGAAGGCGACCGTATCGCCGACCGAGACGGTCACCTCGGCCGGCTCGAAGGCCACTGCTTTCATCGAGACGACGTGGTCGGCGTCGTCCGGGACGCCCTCGACGACGTTCGGACCGCCTTCCAGCGACGATTCGGTCTCCGCCGTCTCGGCACTCCCCTCGCCGTCCTGGCTGACGGGAGCGTCGTCGAGCGCACCGGCGACGGCGAACTGTGCGCGCAGCGTCGCGTCTGCGAGGCGACCGACGGGCACGTCGCCCTCGCCGTCCAGGCCGCCCGCGTACGCTTCCAGCGCCGCCTCGAATCCTTCGTAGGCCTCGTGGTCGGCCTCTTCCAGTGTCTCGTGGACGCGGGCCTCCTCGAAGGTCGCGTACACGTCCTGTACGATGGCACCAGCGGCCGCGCCGTTCGAGCCGCCGGCAGCGCCGACGATGGCGTAGACGCCGTCGATCGCGGTGCCGACGAACGTCTGGACGGCACTGCGCACGTCGCCGCCCGACTCCGCGGTCGACCGGATCGCGCCCAGATCGGACTCGAACGTCTCGTAGGTCTCGTGGTCGGCGTGTTCCAGTGCCTCGTGGTAGCCCGCTGCACCGCTCTCGAAGTGCTCGAAAGCATCTCGTGGGATCGTCGCCGCGCGCTCGCTGTCACCCAGCGTGGCGACGGTGGCGCTGTCGAATCCGCGAGCGACGAAGTACGCGGTCTCGGCCGCGCTCGCGACGCTGTCCCCGGTCGTGGCCTCGAACTCTAGGAGCGCGTCGAGCGCGCCCTCGTGGTGGGTAGTGATCGCCTCGCTGTCGTCGTTCTCGTAGGCCTCGATCAGGCCGGCCAGGTGCTCTTCCTCGAAGCGGTGGTAGAGGTCCTCGCTGGTCTCTTCGAGCGTCTCGTGGAACCCGAGCTCGTCGGCCTCGAAACGCTCGAACAGCTCCTGGGAGATCGACGCGGCGACCGAGGGCTCACCTCGCTCGTAGCGTTCGCGTGCGTCGGCGAGACGCGCCCGGAAGAAACCGGCCTGCAGGACCGGGGCGTGATCGCCGGCCAGCGTCGCGACGCCGGTCCGGAGGTGTTCGTCCACCGTGGCGACGGCGTCGTCGACGCCCTCGCCGTT
This sequence comes from Halomicrobium sp. IBSBa, assembly GCF_017612575.1. NCBI lineage: Archaea > Methanobacteriati > Methanobacteriota > Halobacteria > Halobacteriales > Haloarculaceae > Halomicrobium > Halomicrobium sp. IBSBa. The sequence goes on along the minus strand of NZ_JADPQC010000001.1, from coordinate 790,464 downwards.
CTCGACGGCCGACTGGAGCGACTCCAGGCCGCTCTCGAACCCCTCGTAGGCCTCGTGGTCGGCTTCTTCCAGCGCCTCGTGGGCACGCGCACCCTCGAAGTCCGCGAAGACGTTCCCGACGACGGTTCCCGCCGTCGATCCCTCGTCGGCGTCGGCCAGCCACGCCGCGTCCCGGATCCGCGCCCGGTAGGTGGTCAGCGTCGTCGCGTGTGCCAGCGCCTCGCTCGGGCCGCCGAGACCGGCGAGCGCCGCGGCGTCGTACCCCTGTGCCTGCATCGCTGCGAGGTGCCCGGTCCCGGCGATCGACTCGGTGCCCAGCGCGTAGGCACCCGCCACCGCCGCCGACTGGGCCGCGGCGACGGCGTCGGTCACGCCCTCGCTGTCTCCCTCGCTGGCGGCGCGCTGGATCGACGCCAGCCCGGACTCGAAGTCCTCGTAGGCACCCTCGTCGGCGTTTTCGAGCGCGCCGTGGACGAGCGTGTCTTCGAACCGCTCGGTGGTTTCGGCGGCCACGGTCGCCGCCGCCTCGAAGTGGCCCGCCTCGCCCAGCACTCGGGCGTTGGCGGCGCGGCTCCCGAGGAGGAGCGCGTCGAGCGCACGCGTGGCGTCGTTGCCGATCAGGGCTTGCTGGGCGATTTGGAGCCGGTCGCTGGCCGTCGTCGCGGCCTCGGCGGCGGCGTCGGTGTCGCCGTCTTCCAGCGTCGACCGGAGTTCGCCCAGTGCGCTCTCGAATCCCTCGTAGGCCGACTCGCTGGTCCGTTCGAGGGTCTCGTGAGCGCCGTACTCCCCGGTCGCGTTCTCGAACCGCTGGAAGATCGACTCGGCGACCGAGGCCCCCGCGGCGGTCTGGCCGGCACGACCGAGCGCGACGGCGTCGAACAGCCGGGCGCGGTAGACGTTTAGCTGGGCCGAAGCCCCGAGTTCGGGGCCACTCGACCCTGTCTGGTCCGTCTCGGTCGCCTCGTCGCTGTTCTCGCTGACGGTCTCGCCGTCGGTGTCTTCCGAACAGCCGGCAAGTGCGGTCGACAGTGCGACGCCGAGACTCGCAAGCACGTCTCTTCTGTGTTGCATACGTGTTTTGGCACGCCTAAAGTACATAAGGGCGTCGAATTTTCGGCGAGCCTAAAAACTGGGGGTGATGGATAGAGGGACAGACGGTGGCGGCAGCGATGCCCACAGCCGCCAGGGTATGGCCACGGTGGCCGACGATGCAACTGGGACCTGAGACGGTGGGGCTCGACGGTCTCCACGGAGTGTGTTCCCGGAACCAGGGAACGATCACGACCGTCGACGACCCACGCATTTGTTTAGGACAGCCTAAAAGTAATAAGCTTGTCGGTTTTTCGGAGTGCCTAAAACTAGTACGACAGCTCCACTCGATCGCCAGCGTCGACGCGGAAGCCCTCGTCCCCGCGCCCGCGATTCACCGCGAGTTCGACGTTGCCGTGGCTCCCGACGGTGACGAGTCGCTGGCCCGGTTCCACCGTCGCGTACGTCCGTCTGACCGGTGCGGGCTCGCCGTTGATCCGGACCTGCTGGCCGAACCGGCTCTCGATCGCCTCGCCCGGCACGTTCGTGATCGCGTTCCCGAACCCGTCGACGACGAGTACTGCGCCGCTGGCACCGGTCTGACTCACGGTCGGCTCCGGGAAGGCGAGCGCTTCGTAGCCGTCGGCTCGGACGAGATCCGCGACCTCGTGGAGAGAGTCGACACCGGTCTCGTGGACGACGGCCGCCATCGGCGCGAACACGTCCCGACCGTGGAAGGTCGCGCTCGCCGGCTCGTCGGTCTCGATCTCGAAGACCTCGATCACGTCACCGTCGTCCGCGATCGCCCTGGCGGCCGGGAGCGCGACGCCGTTGTCCGGCGCGACGATTGCGTGGTCGCCGACCCGAACGACGATCGCCGCCCGGTCGGTCCCGACGCCGGGGTCGACCACGACACAGTGGACTGCCGGCGGGAAGTACGGCAGCACCTCCCGGAGCCAGAACGCCGCGCCGGGAACGTCCTGCCGGGGGAACTCGTGGCTCACGTCGACGATGCGCGCGTCGCTGTCCTGGAGGATGACGCCCTTCATCGCTGCGGGGTACGGCGAACCGAAGTCGCTACTGAGCGTGATCATCACTCGTCGTCACCGGCTTCCCAGCGCTCGACCACGTCGTCTTTGGCGACGGTCCGGATCCGCTGGACGCCGTGAACCTCTTCGATCGTCTCGACGACGGCGTTGGGGACGCGTTCGCGCCACGCGTCCCCCTCGATCATCGCCTGCCGGATGTCACTGCCTTCCAGCCGCTCCCGGTCGAACATCTTCGACTGTCGGACCTCGATGCCCGCCTCCTCGAACAGCTGGATCACCAGCGGGTTGTTGGAGTAGGCCACGTCGAAGGTCGGCGACATGCTCTGGACGTGGCTCACCCACACCGAGTTGCGGTTCAGGTCCTCGATGGGGACCACGTACGTGACCAGGTCGTTCGCGCGCTCGAACTCGCGGACCGCGCGCGTGATCATCATGATCCGCTCGCCGGCAGTGAACGGATCGTGGTCCGTGTGGGAGTCGCCCGCGCTTCCGATCCCCAAGACGAGTTCGTCGACCTCGGTCGCGATCTCCTCGACGACCGTGTGGTGGCCGTTGTGGTACGGCTGGAATCGACCGATGTAGAAACCCCGCATACCCCATCTCTGGGTGTCGGAAATGATAAACCCGACGAGTGGCCTTTTACCACTACAACCGGCTCCCCTCTTGCGGTTCCACTCGTGTGGCAAGCACGGTCGCGGGGAGAAAGTATATCAGTGGACAGTCCCTCCAAACTGGTGTTAGCAACGTTTGTATGAGCGACAATACCGAGATCGACGACACTCCCGACGACGAGCGGGAGGTGACCGGGACGCCGCCCGAAGACGACGACCCCAGCGCGGCCGACGACGCTGGTGACACTGAGGAGGGTGGCGGGGCCGAAAGTGGCGGCCTCGACAACCTCGGCAGTGAGGTCGAAGTCGAGAGCGGCGCGTCCCTCGACGACGAAGACGGGCTCCTCGGTGGGCTCGGCATCGAGTCGACCAGCGACATCGAAGTCCCCGACCGACTCGTCGATCAGGTCATCGGGCAGGACCACGCCCGTGACGTCATCAAAAAGGCAGCCAAACAGCGCCGTCACGTGATGATGATCGGCTCGCCCGGGACGGGCAAGTCGATGCTGGCGAAAGCGATGAGCCAACTGCTCCCGAAAGAGGAACTACAGGACGTTCTGGTCTACCACAACCCGGACGACGGAAACGAGCCGAAGGTTCGGACCGTCCCCGCCGGGAAAGGTGAGCAGATCGTCGACGCCCACAAGGAGGAGGCCCGCAAGCGCAACCAGATGCGGACCTTCCTGATGTGGATCATCATCGCCATCATCATCGGCTACGCGCTGATCATCCAGGGGTCGGTCCTGCTGGGGATCCTCGCGGCCGGTGTCATCTACCTGGCGTTCCGCTATGGCTCGCGTGGCAACGACTCGATGATCCCGAACCTGCTGGTCAACCGGTCGAACCAGACCACCGCGCCCTTCGAGGACGCGACCGGTGCCCACGCCGGTGCGCTGCTGGGCGACGTTCGCCACGACCCGTTCCAGTCGGGCGGGATGGAGACGCCCAGCCACGACCGCGTCGAGGCCGGCGCGATCCACAAGGCCAACAAGGGCGTGCTGTTCGTCGACGAGATCAACACGCTGGACATCCGCAGCCAGCAGAAGCTCATGACCGCGATCCAGGAGGGCGAGTTCTCCATCACGGGCCAGTCCGAGCGCTCCTCGGGCGCGATGGTCCAGACCGAGCCCGTCCCCTGTGACTTCATCATGATCGCGGCGGGGAATCTCGACGCCATGGAGAACATGCACCCCGCGCTGCGCTCCCGGATCAAGGGGTACGGCTACGAGGTGTACATGGACGACACCATCGAGGACACCCCGGAGATGCGCCGGAAGCTCACCCGCTTCATCGCGCAGGAAGTCGAGAACGACGGGCGACTCCCCCACTTCGACCGCGAGGCCGTCGAGGAGATCATCCTCGAAGCCCGCCGCCGTGCGGGCCGCAAGGGGCACCTGACCCTGAAGCTGCGCGAACTGGGCGGACTGGTCCGCGTCGCGGGCGACATCGCCCGCGCGGAGGATCAGGACGTGACCACGCGCGAGGACGTGCTCCAGGCGAAAGGTCGGAGCCGCTCCATCGAGCAACAGCTCGCAGACGACTACATCGAACGCCGCAAGGACTACGAGCTGACCGTCAACGAGGGCGACGTGGTCGGCCGCGTCAACGGCCTGGCCGTGATGGGCGAGGACAGCGGGATCGTTCTCCCGGTCATGGCGGAGGTCACGCCCTCGCAGGGTCCCGGCCAGGTGATCGCCACCGGCCAGCTCAAAGAGATGGCCGAGGAGGCAGTCCAGAACGTCTCGGCGATCATCAAGAAGTTCTCGGACGAGGACATCTCCGAGAAGGACGTTCACATCCAGTTCGTCCAGGCCGGTGAGGGCGGTGTCGACGGCGACTCCGCCTCGATCACGGTCGCAACGGCGGTCATCTCCGCACTGGAGGACGTCCCGATCGAGCAGAACCTCGCGATGACCGGATCGCTGTCGGTCCGGGGCGACGTGTTGCCCGTCGGCGGCGTGACCCACAAGATCGAGGCCGCGGCCAAGTCCGGGCTCGACACGGTCATCATCCCCGAGGCAAACACCCAGGACGTGATGATCGAAGAGGAGTACGAGGAGATGATCGAGATCGTCCCGGTCTCACATATCTCCGAGGTGCTGGAAGTGGCCCTGGCCGGCGAACCCGAGAAGGACTCGCTGGTCGACCGGCTCAAGTCCATCACCGGCAAAGCGCTCGAACGCGAAGTGGGCCAGCAGAGCGGCTCACCCAGCCCGCAGTAGAACCGTGGCGCGGTGGGCCGCCTTCGCCGGCCTGCTCGCCGTCTCTCTGTTCTTGCTTCTCGCACTCGCGAGAGCGTCCCAGTCGGCCCTGAGTGGCGACGACGATCCCGTCCGGTTCAGGGAGCCCTCGCCACGCGATCCGCGACCGACTGACCCAGTCGTGCCGCGCTTCGAGCGGCCGGTGGCGGACCCGCGGGCGCGGCTGTCGCCCGGTGCCTTGCTCGCCAACGTCGTCGTGACCCAGGGGCTGTTCGGCGCGGTCGTCGTCGGGGCCGCGGTGTACTTCTCGATCCCGCCGTGGGCGCTCGGAATCCCCGAGACCGCTCTCGCCCGTGGTCTCCCCGGCGTCGCCGTCGGGATCGGCTTCGGCGTCGCCCTCTGGCTCGCCAACGAAGCCGCGGGTGCGATCGCCGACGCGACCGGTGCGGGCTACGACGAAGCCGTCCGGGAACTGCTCGCCCCCGACTCCGTCGGCGGGTGGGTCCTCCTGCTCGGCGTCGCGCTCCCGACCGTCGCCGTCGTCGAGGAAGTCGTCTTCCGTGGCGCTGCCATCGGTGCGCTGGCCGCCGGCTTCTCCCTCTCGCCGTGGCTGCTCGCGGTCGTCTCGTCGGTCGTCTTCGGTGCCGCTCACGGCGCGCAGGGGAAAGTCGGCATGCTCGTCACCGGCGGGCTCGGACTCGCACTCGCGGCCGGCTACGTCCTCACGAACAGCCTGCTCGTGGTGGTCGTCGCCCACTACCTCGTGAACGCCCTGGAGCTCGCGGTCCACGAGGGAATGGGCTACGACCGGCTGACCGTTGAGACGTTCGCGGGCGATCCCTAGAACGAGACCTCGGTCTCCCGGTCGACAGCCCTGTACTCGTGCGGCCAGCGCCTCGTCGCGGTACTGTAGCGCGGCGAGCTACTTTGTTACCACATATAAATCCGTCAGAAGATCATATCATCGTAATTTCGGGTAGACTGCTTTTCCGAGGAGATAAATTGGGACAAGCAGTATCACTAAGATGGCGAGACCTGCTCCAACTTCAGTAAAAAGACTGTTCGTGTTATCAGAAACTGCGTTGAGTGTCTGAAATCCGAGGAGCATTGTTATAATTGCCAGATATCCCTTAATCTCATCCATATTTGAATCGCTTCCCGATATACATAAATAATTTGTACGTTATTATGTGAACTGACATCCCAACCATGTGTCCCTAACGAAATTAATTCATATGTTAGTTTTTAATACTAATTTTAATATATTGAAAAGTATCGTTCTTACGCATCTACCACTCGGAATAAGCATCGACACAGATTCGGATTCATGGTCGTATCCGGAAGATCAAGAAAACGCAGAGGTTGTATTGTGATCAAACAAACTCACCGGCTGCTAAAAGAAAAATAGTGTCTATAATCGACCACAAATAACTATCTCTGCGACTTCGATCTTGACATCTCCTCGCCGACGGTCAGTTCGAAGGTACCGGGCTCGACGCGCTTCCACGCTTCGTGGGCGCTGGTCAACGGAGCGTTCGTCAGTGGGTGCTCTTTTCGCGCCAAGGGCAAAATTAATTAATGAAAATCAAATATTATCTCTTTTGAGTGATTCGCGAGGGATATATTCTCCAAACAAAAACTTAAACGTCAACATCGCCCAGACGCTATAAAACACGATAATCATAATCGCCCTTCCCGGAGTTTGCGGGCTGAAGTCACCGAGCGGAACAATAACCATTACAGCAATTGTTGCTACCGCTGATATGACGAGTGCAAGAATTATTTTAGCCAATATTAAAGCAGCCTCTCTGGGATCTCTCCAAGGCATACATTCAAACATTTACCACTAATTCTCGATAGACGAGGAATGCTTATAATAGCATTCCCGAGAGGACTCCTATCAAAACCTTGTACTATATCAGCTCGTCAGAGCACTCGTCACACACTACAATCATTCTTCTCATCTTTTTAGAGAGTTATAGCTGTAGAGACTCGTGCATTTGCTACACGCCAATTTAAGTCGTTCAGAAACCGGCAATTAGGGTCGCAGAGCGACTCTAGAGCGTCAGTCGCGTGTCCTGCTCGACGACGGTGTATCCCTGTGCAGACAGCGCCGCCGTCCGGTATCGCTGGCCCACGAACCACTGTGGTAGTCGTCGGAGGCCGAATCTGCGATCCGAGGTCGTGTCGATCACGACGATCGTCTCGTCGTCGCGGGCCTCGATGTCGACGCGGTAGGTTCCCCACGACTCGTCGCCGACGGTGACCACCAGTTCGAGGTCGGCGTCGTCGCCGGGTCGGGTCTCGACGTGCAGTCGGACCGATCGCAGTCCCAGGAGATACGAGATCTCGTAGCTCCAGCCTCCGTCGACTCGCTCGACCTCGTCGGCCAGCTCCCACTGGAAGACCAGCGGTGGCGGGCTGGCACTCTCGAAGGCCGCACGCACCTCGTCGGGACGCTGCTGGGTCGACAGCGTCGTCGTCCCACCGGTCTCGAAGATGGGGACGCGGACGACGACGAGCACGGCGACTGCGACCGCGAGGCCGACCGCTAGCGGGAGCGTGATGATCGCGGCGGCCGCGACGAGTCCGACGAAGACGGCGATGCCGGCACTGATCGGTCGTTCGAGGCGTCGGTATCGACGGACGACGGCGGAGACGTCTCGCGGAACGTCGCTGTTTGTGTTGGAGGGCACAGACGCCACTGTCGGTGCCAGTTTCCTATGTGTTGCGTTCTGTCCCAGCCGAGCGCGACTGTGGTGGAACTCTCACGTTGTCGACCAACGGGACGCCGATGTCCGGAGCGCCGCCGGCTGGCACCGTCTCGTGCTCGTCACTGTTATCTTTCCCCCAGTCCATTGCCCGACGATGACAGACATCTTCGCGATCCGCTCACAGCGCCAGCGACAGGTCGTCGTCGGTGCGCTGCTGGTGTACGTGGCGCTGTTCGTCACGGAACTCTCGACGACGAACGCCTACGCCGGGCCGCTCTCGGATCTCCTCATCGGCGTGCTCGTGTTACTGGCCTGTGGCGTCGGCACTCGGCGGATCAGTCGCGCCCGCGAGACGGAACCCGTCGCGGTCGCGCTGGTGGCGACACTCGGTATCGCCGGGCTGTCGATCGCCTATCAGGGTCTCGCGGGGTTCGAACTCGTCCAGCGAGTGCTCTTGATCGACACCGTCGGCTCGTTCGCGCTGCTCGTCGCGGTCGGACTGTACTTCTACGATCAGTACGCGTGAGGCCGTCGGTCGGCGTGCCCGCCACGAGAGTCACTGTTTTATCGCCGAGCGTCCAACGGTCTCTCGATGCGTCTCGACGAGTTCATCGAGGGGTTCGATCGCGACGAGGCCGCCGAGCGGCGTCGCCTCGCCGAGGAGAAGTCCTACGAGATCACGAACCACCTCGAGGACGTCGAACGACAGTTCGAGGAGACCGTCCAGGGCGACGCGCTCTTTGGCTCGACCGCGCCGGAGATCTTCGTCGGCCGGTCGGGCTATCCCGACGTGTCGACGGGCGTGCTCTCGCCGATGGCGTCCGACGCCGACGCCGGGCAGTTCGCCACCAGCGGCCAGTGGTACCGGGACGGGCTGGGGATCGACGACGTGCTCCAGCGCCGGACGGGGCTGCTCAACTCCACGCGTTCGGCGAACGTCGACGTGTCGGACGTGTGGGACGGCTTCGTCGGCACGCAGCGCGAGGTCGCGATCGCCGACCACCCGGTCGACGTGGAGGTCGGACTCGACGGTACGCCGGATTTGGACGTTCGCTTCGACGACGTGGGCACGCCCACGGGGCCGCGTGCCAGCGCGACGACCGCCGACCTCGCGGAGAACCCACACGTCCCCCGCGCCGTCGAGAAGACCCTCGAGGACGACGACTGGCAGGCAGAGGGCGCGATGAACTACCTCTACCGCCGGGGATTCGACGTGTACGAGGTCAACACGATCCTCTCTGCGGGCGCGCTGGGACGGGGCCGCCAGCGCAGACTCGTCCCGACGCGGTGGTCGATCACCGCCGTCGACGACACGGTCGGGCAGTATCTGCGGGGGACGATCCAGAACCGCAACACCATCGACCAGACCGAGGTCTGGTACAACGAGTACATGGGCAACCGCTACTGGGTCCTCATGACTCCGGGCCAGTGGGAGTTCGAACTCGTCGAGATGAAAGCCCCCGAGAGCGTCTGGAACCCGACCGGCCAGACCCACTATCTCGCCAGCGCCAACGAGGGCTACGAGGGCCGCACTGGCTACGTCGAGGAGACTGCCGGCGCGTACTACGCCTCGCGACTGGGCGTGCTCGAACACCTCCAGGAGCGAGACCGCCAGGCGAAGTGTCTCGTCTTGCGGGAGGTCACCGACGACTACTGGGCTCCGGTCGGCGTCTGGCAGGTCCGCGAGGGCGTCCGAAACGCCTTCGAGGCGGGGGTCTCTCGCGAGACGAGCGAACCCGGCGACACTGCTTACCAGGACCAGCCCGCCGTCGCCGAGAGCTTCCGCGACGCCGTGACTGCCGTCACCGAACAGCTCCCGGTGTCGCTGGGGACGCTCCGGCGCAAATCCGACATGGTCGCGGGACTCCAGTCGACGCTGGCCGACTTCTGATCGCCGACAGCGCTTATACACCTCGCCGTCCAGACGCCGGTATGGAACCGCTACAGCTTCCGGTCGGCGTCGAACTGCTCTTCGTCGGCGCGCTCCTGTTGCTCTTTCTCGTGGTGTCGCTCGCGCTCGTCGGCGGCGTCTTGCTCGTCAGGCAGAACCGCTCGCCAGACCAGCAGCGCCTCGACCGACTGGAACAGCAGGTCGAAGAGCTACAGCGCCGCGTGGACCGACTCGACGACCAGTAAGTTCTTGTTCTGGCGTGACAGATGTGCCGGACGTGATTGCCCTCCAGATCGGTCTTCCAGGGACTCAAGAGCTCGTTATCGTGTTCTTGATCCTCATCATGCTCGCGGCCCCTCTCCTGTTGGTCGTCGGACTGGTCGTGCTTCTCTTGCGGTGGCTCTCGGGCGACGACGAGACCGACGAGCGCGTGGCAGAACTCGAACGCGAAGTCGAGCGGCTCCGGCACCAGCAGTCCAGCGCCGAGAGCGACACCGACGACGAGCGCCGGGATCGGTCCGACGAGGCGTCTCGCAGTTGAACCGGCGTGACCACGGGTCGCGCTCTCGCGCGAACTGACGGCTCTCTACTCGGCGTACAGCGTGTCCGCTGGACGCGCTCGGTGAACGGCGACTGCGACAGAACAGTCCGCTGTGTTACTCGGTCGGAACCGGGCCGTCGCCGAGCACTTCATGGACGGCCGACTCGAACTCGCGGCGGTGCTCGAAGTAGGGGACGTCCACGTCGACCATCAGGTCGGCGAGTGGCTGTGGACCGTCGGGCGTGCGGATCTCGGTGTCGCCCTCGCGCTCGACGATCGTGCTGTGCTCGATACCCCACGTGAGTCGGGAGCTAACGCGTGCCAGGGGCGCACCGGCGACCGAATCGCCCTCGCCGAGTTCGACTGCCGGCCCCTCGTCTGTTTCCTCGTCGTCGCTCATACTGCCACCTTCCGAGCGGCCGTGATTAGGGTTTTCGGAACGCTGGCGTCGGCTCCCGTCGAACGACCACCGCACTGGCGTGTCGATCACCCCGCCTGCTCTCGCAGGGCACCTCATCGTCACCGTTCGAGCTTTCCGAGATCCCTCACGACGTTCGGGCTCTCTCCCCGTCTGCCACGCGTCTGACGGGTAGTTTTGAGGGCAGCGGCCCTAGAACGCCCCATGACGAGTCTCACAGACGTGTACGAGGGCAACGTCGGCCGCGTGGCCAGCCGGCGACAGCAGCTCCTCGGCAGCGGGCTCTTTCTCGTCGGCGGGACGATGGTGGTGGGTGCCATCGCGCTGGCGACGACGAACGTGGGTGTCCAGTCGCTGGGACGGTACCCGGCTCGGGAGCTGGCGGGCGTCCTCGCGGGGCTGGGCTTGCCGGCCGTGTTGCTCGGGGTCTTCGCCGTCCTCCCGGCGTCGCGGTCGGTCCGTGGGGCTGCAATCGTCGGGACGGGGATCACGGCGATCGGCGTCGCCATGTTCCAGCACGTCTATCCCTACGACTGGGTCACCGCCGCGCCGCTGCTGACGCTGGCGACGACGGCCGTCTACTTCTTCGGCGTCGTCACGATCTTCTGGTGTCTGTTCGTCGCGCTGGCGACGTTCAAGACCCGCAACGATCCCGGCGGGACGGCCCGCATGGAGATCACCCGCCAGGGGACGATCCAGCTCGTCGAAGAGGCCCGCTCGATCGGCCGCTTCGGCGGCGTCGGCCTCTTCGGCACGGACCTCGACGGCGAGGTCGAGACCCAGACGAACCGCGAGACCGCGTCGACCGGTCACGACGGCGCGACAGTTACGTCCGGAGCCGAACACGAGGACAGCGACGTGACCGACGACGGCGGGTCGCCAGCCGCCGATCGCCGGTCGGACGACGCTCGGCGTGACCGGGCCACCCAGACCGAGCGCACTCAGACCGAACGGTTCGATCGCGACGCTGGCAGCCAGACGTATTCCTTCGATCGCGGTACGGATGTCTTCGCTGGCGACGCCGACACCGCCACGGGCCACTCTGGGGGGCCACAGACAGAACCCAGCGCCGACGGCGGCGAAGTGATCGACGCCGACGGAACGGCGACCGGTGGCGCGGCCTTCAGCAACGACTTCCTCGATTCGACGAGCGACGGTGCCGAGGAGAATGACGAGGACGGCCTCGAAGCGTACTGCGGGAACTGTCGGCACTTCGAGTACGTGATGGAAGACGGCGAGTCGACGCCGTACTGCCAGCTCCACGAGCGAACGATGGACGACCTGGACGCCTGTTCGAGCTGGCTGGAGCGGTGAACCCCCGAGCTTAAACCACTTCGATGGCAATCCCAGTCAACCATGGAGTTCTGTGACGACTGCGGTTCGATGATGAAAGCCGAAGACGGCGTCTGGGTCTGTGGCAGCTGCGGTGCCGAGAAGGCCCGCGACGCGGCGGACGAAAGTTCGATGGTGACCACGCAGGGCCAGGAAGAGAGCGAGATCGTCGACACCTCCGAGGTCGAGGCCGAGGACATGGGGCCGACGACGGACGCGCACTGTCCCGAGTGTGGCAACGACCGAGCCTTCTGGGAGATGAAGCAGATCCGGGCCGCCGACGAGTCCGAGACGCGCTTTTTCACTTGTACCGAGTGCGACCACAAGTGGCGCGAAGACGACCACTGACCGCTCGACGGAACTGTTAGGTGGGTGCCACTGTCAGTACGAGGTGTGTCACCTTCCGACGAACGGTTCCCTTCGGTCCCCGAGCAACGCCTCGCCGACGGCGACTGGACGCGAACCGACGAGACCGTCGAGACGGTGTTTCAGCTCCCCGGGACCCGCGTCGAAGGCGCGACGGTGCTGTACGGTGACGAGCGAACGCGTCGAGCTGCCGCCGAGTACGGCGCTCGGGACCAGCGCTGGCGGTTCTTCTTCGCGACGAAACTGACCTTCACGCCGTCGCTGTCGCCCGGCATCGGCCCCGCGATGATCCTCCCGACGGTCCGCTCGGAGGCCAACAGGACGTTCAAGTCCGAGTTGCGCGACCGTGGCTTCGAGTCGATCGAACGGGGCCGCACGGAGCGTGTCCGCGTCGCGTCTGGTGATCGAGCGAAGCTCACACAGTATCGGGCCGAACTGCCGCTGTCGGAGCCGGACGCGACGCTGCCGATTACGGGCTGGGTCGGCGTTTGGCACGGCGATGGCTTTCGCATCGGTGCCGGCGCGTACCCGGCTCGTCCCGTGGCCGACATCCTCGGGATCGACGAGCCACCCGCGGTGCTGACGAGGACGCCAGAGCGGTACCGAAACGAGCTGATCGAGCTGATTCGGGCGATCGAGTAGGCCGGGGGTCTCGCCAGCCCGCGATGGGACGCCAGTCTGTGGAGAACTGTCAGGGGTTGCGTGCGAAGGTCAGGTAGCCGGTGTGCCCGACGCCTCGCGTCGACGGCCGGGTGCCCCGCTCGCTCACGTCGAGCGCGCGCTGGATCGTCTCCAGCGTCTCTGCGTCCTGCAGCCCGGCGTCCCGCGCGGTCTGGATCGCTTCGCGGGCCTGCTCGACGAACGGCGAGTAGACCGCGAGAAAGCCGCCGGGGACGAGCAGCTCCGGCGCTCGCTCGACGACCGCCGCGGCGTCGCCGGTGTCGAGCGTGACCACGTCGAAGTCGCTCTCGGTAAGCGTCGACAGGGCCGCCGTCACGTCGCCGCTGCGCACGTCGACGCGGTCCTCGACGCCGGCCATCGCCATGTTCTCGCGGGCCACGTCGGCGAAGTCGGGATCGCGCTCGTAGGTGGTCACCGTCACGCCCATCCGCGCGAGGTAGGCCGCGAGGACGCCCGTTCCGGTGCCGGCATCGAGCACGCGGTCGCCCGACTGGAGCCCGGTCTTGCCGACGACGATCCCGATATCTCGTGGCATCATCGGCGCGCCGGTGCGTTCGAGGTGGTTGAACAGGTCCGGGCCGCGTAGCTCGCGCACGGTGAACGGCTCGTCGAGGTGCGTCTCGACAACCTGGCCCGGCTCGGGATCGTCGGGGACCTCTAGCACGCCGAGGTCAGTTTCCAGGGTCTCGCCGGCCGCGAGGAGGTACTCGCGGTCTTCGCCCTCGTGGATGAGGAGGTAGGTCACTCCAGACGCTCGACTGCGCCTGCGAGGTCGCCGTCCTCCGCTTCGAGCGCCTCGCGGGCGGTCTCCTCGTCGACGCCGGCACGCATCGCGACCAGCTCTACGTCGTCGTCGGGAATCCCGCTGTCGCCGGTGGCGTCGTCGGCCGACGTGTCGGACTCGCTCTCACCGTCGTCGCCGGCTTCGAGCGCTCGCTCCTCGGGCTCGCCGACGACCTGATAGGTCGACTGGCCCTGGGCCTCCATGAGCTGGACCTCGGCGTCGGTGAAGTACAGCTCCTTGTCGGGGGTCCGAATGATCACTTCTTCGGCATCGATGTCTTCCATGTCGATGCCCATCTGTTCCATCATCTGCTTCATCTTGCGCGGATTGAGTCCGCCGCCGCCTCCTCCGAACATACCCGTCCGTGCGTGGTCCGCCGTCAAAAGGACACCGACCTGTGTCGTCAGCGAGGGGCTGGGACACAGATGCTGGATCAATCGTCGTCGGCGTTGTATGCCCCGCTTCGATGCTCGATCGTATACACGTCCAGGATCTGCGCTGTACGGTCGCATTCGGCCCCGAGTCGGAACTGTCCAATTCTGAGTTTCGAATGGGGCACACCGGTCAGGGGTTCGAGGTACTCGGTGGGTTCCCGCCACCGGTCGTTGACGATCTCGTCGAGCTTGCCCGTTATGCGGTCCTGAGCGTGTTCGTCGAGCGAATCGTACGTCCGCTTTGCGGGCGCTCGGAACTGCCAGTTCCAACCATCACTCATCGTCACCGAGAATTTCCTCGCGGGAGAACGATTCGCTCTCGCCAGTCCGTCGAGCGTGTTCGACAGCAGCGATCTCCTTCCAGCTTTCTCGCGTCAGATCGGGATGGCGGACGGCGTCACGCAGTGCCTCACGCATGAACTCGCTCCGGTTATTGTACCCCTCCTTGCGCCACGTCGCGTCGATATCTTCGAGAAGCGCCTCGGTCACCCGGAGATTGACGTTCGTCTTCTCTGGATTACCGGATGGTGTATCTGTATCCGACATACGAATGTATTACGACTGCCGCCGTATGAGTGTTCGGACGGGGTCGTTCTACGACTCTTCGTCCGCTGGACCGGCCCCGTGGCGTACTTTCACCGCCATCCCCGTCTCGAACGACAGCATCGCCTCGCCGGGCAGTTCCGCGCGGCCGACGCCCAGGAGGTCGCCGTCGTAGTGGACCACCAGTACCTCGTCGCCCGGCCGGATCCCCTCGTCGGCGTCGGTGACGAACTTCGCGAAGGCGTTGCGTCCCTCGCGGACGAACGGCTCGCTGTCGTCGCCGACGACGACCTGGTGGCGCGCGTCGTCGAGGCCGTCGAGGAGGCGTCGCCCACCGGCGACACCCAGGGTGAATCGACCGTCGCTGCCGTACTCCAGCAGTCGGTCGTCGCCGTCCCGTACCTGTCGCGGTCGTCCCGAGCGCGTCGTCGTCACGTCCAGCCCGTCCACGTCCGGGAACAGCGCCTCGTCGGCTCCGGGGCCGAACTGGTAGGTCGCGACACGCGTCAGGAGATCGGCGGCTCGCTCGCTCATTGTCCGGCGAAGGTCGCCGTCGACCAAAAGTCGACCGTTCTGGCGGGCCGCGAGTGACCGACCCGGCGGCGACACCTGCGGAGGGGTGACTGGCGACTTCGGGTGTAGACCCTCGATACTGTGGGATATTTTCTGATTAACCGTGATGGTCTCCGGCGATTTTGGGGAAATTTATACCGGATGACCCACTAGCCGACGGTATGGCAACCGATACACGAAAGGTCGTACTGGGCACGCTCTTGCTCGTCGCCAGCAGCGCGATCATCCTCGGCACCGGTCAGTTAGGCAGTGGTTTCCCGGTCTGGGCGGCCTCGATCGCCGCGCTCGGGATGGCCGCCGGTGCGCTGTTCGTCGGCACTTCCGAAGAGAAGCGTCCGGTCTGAGCTCGCTTTCGACCTTCTACAACAGATACTGTTCGGCGTCGTCGCTGAGGTTCCGGAAGTGGTCTGCGGCCTCGACCAGTTCCTCTGCGGTCGATTCCTCGAAGCCCATCGTCTCGACTTTGACGCCCTCGTGGCGGAGATACCGACAGAGACGAGCGAAGTCACCGTCGCCGGTGATGAGCACGACCGTGTCGACGTGTGGGGCCAGCGACACGGCGTCGAGGCTCATCCCCACGTCCCAGTCGGCCTTCTTCGAGCCGTCGCCGAAGGTCTTGATGTCCTTGATGCGGGTCTCGAAGCCGATGTCTTCTAGCGCCTCGAAGAAGCTCTCCTCTTCCGGGGAGTTGGCCCGGATCACGTAGGCGATGGCGCGAGTGAGGGCTCGGCCCTGGACGGCCTCGTCGAGCAGCGATTCGTAGTCGATGTTGCGCGAGTGGAGACTCCGGGCGGTGTGATAGAGATTCTGGGCGTCGGCGAGCACGCCGACACGTTGCCCCGGATGTGAAACGACCATGTACTCGTGTGAGGAAGCGGCGGGAATAGCTCTTGGGGCTCGCAGTGGTCGGCGGAGCTACTCAGACTCCGTCTCGTAGGCCTCGCCGACCGCGGCGGGCACGCGCGTGTACCCCACCAGCGTGAGCACGACGAGCACGGCGACGTAGGGGAACAGTCCGGTGATCGATCCGGGCAGCGCGATGCCGACCGTCTGGAGCTGGATCTGGAGCATGTCCATCGCGCCAAAGAGCAGCGACGCGAGGAAGGCTCCGATCGGGTTGTAGTTGCCAAAGAGGTAGGCGACGATGGCGATCCAGCCCCGTCCGTCGACCATCGTGACGCCGGTGCCGGTGAACCCGCTCCCGATGCCGATCGACAGCGTCGCGCCGGCCAGGCCCGCCATCGCCCCCGAGAAGATCACGGTGGCGTAGCGAACACGGTTCACGTCGACGCCGGCCGTGTCCAGCGCCTCGGGGTTCTCGCCGGCTGCCTGGATCCAGTAGCCGTAGCGCGTGCGATAGAGGACGACCCACGCGAGGGCCGTCAGCACGAGCGTCAGCAGGACCAGCGGGGACGCGTCGAACAGCAGCGGTCCGAGGACCGGCACCTCGGCGAGACCCGGAATCACGACGTCGTTCACGTTTGGCAGCGTCGGGCTGGAGACGCCACCCCACAGAACCGTCGCGCCGAAGGGGCCAAAGCCCAGCCCGATGAACCACACCGCCAGCCCGGCGACGATCTGGTCTGCCTCGTACCGGATCGTCAGGACGGCGAAGGCCACCGTCAGCAGGGCACAGAACACGACTGCCACGAGGATGGCCAGCCAGAGATCGCCCTGCGTGATCGCGCTTTCGCCGGAGATGAGCCACGCCGCGGCGGCGGCGGTCAAGGCCCCGAAGATCATGAACCCCTCCAGACCGATGTTGAACACGCCGCTCTTCTCGGCGTACAGTCCACCGATCGCGGCCAGCGCGATCGGCATCGCGGCCTGAAGTGATCGCTCCGCGGCTCCGACGGTCAGCAGCGCCGCGCCGGGCAGCTCCAGCAGCGTGATCGCCGCGACGGCAGCGAGCGCGGCGAGCCCGCCGCCGACGGCGAGTCGGTGCTCGGCCGCGTAGTCGGCGACACTCATCGCTCGTCACCTCCGAGTCCGAAGCGACGAGCACTCATTCGGAACAGCTCCGGGGCGGCGACGAACAGCACGATGAGACCGATGACGCCGTCGACGAGCTCCGAGGGCACGTCGAGCGTGAACCCGATGTACTGGCCGCCCGCGTCGAGACCGCCAAAGAGCAGGCCGGCCGGGATCACGCCCAGCGGGTTGTTCGCCGCCAGCAGGCTCACGGCGATGGCGTCGAACCCGAAGCTCGGGAACGTGCTCGGGTCGCTGTAGTACCCCAGGACCATGATCGCGAACATCGCACCGGCGACGCCAGCGACCATCCCCGAGAACGTCATCGTCGTCACGACCGTCCGCTTCGGGTCGACTCCGGAGTAGGCCGCCGCAGACTCCTGGTAGCCGCTGGTCACGAGGTCGTAGCCGAAGCTCGTGCGGGCCATGACCACGTAGACGCCGATCGCAGTCGCCAGCGCGACCCCCAGCCCGATGACCGAGAACGAGCCGCTCCCGAACGCGAAACCGGGCAGGTCGACGTAGTCGGGGAACGACTCCGTGTTCGGTGCGGAGGTCCCCGACGGTCGGAGGTACGCGTCGATGAGGAAGTAGACGACGCCCGACGCGATGAAGTTCAGCATGATCGTGGTGATCACTTCGTTGGCGTCGGCGTAGGCTTTCATCAGGCCCGGCAGCGCCCCGTAGGCACCGCCCGCGACGATCGCCGTGATCGTCCCGAGGACCATCAACACGACGCCCCCGACGGGGCCGCCGGGCAACAGCGGCGCGAGAAAGAGGATCGTCAGCGCGGTCGCGAACCCGCCGACGACGAACTGTCCCTGCACGCCGATGTTGAACACGCCGGCCCGGAAGGCCACGGCGACGGCGACGCCGGTCAGAATCAGCATCGTCGACTGACGCAGCGTGAACGCGACGTTCGAGAGGTTCCCGACCGCGCCGTACAGCAGCGACGTGACGAACTCCACGGCGTCGTAGCCGGTCGCCCAGACGATCACCGAGCCGATCAGCAACGCCAGCAGCGTCGAGACGACTGCCAGCGCGAACCGTTCGAGGACGCTCGCTCGCAGCATCCGGTCGGCCGCTCGATCGAGGACGGCTCGCGCTCGGTCGCTGGCCGTGCTCACCGCCCGACACCTCCGTCGGCGGCCGCCCGCTCTTGCCCGGCCATCAGCAGGCCGAGTTCCTCCTCGGTCACGGAGTCTGGATCGACCACGTCGACGAACTCGCCCTCGTGGATCACCGCGAGGCGATCCGAGAGCTTCTGGACCTCGTCGAGCTTCGAGGAGACCAGCAGAATCGCCATTCCCTCGTCGCGCATTTCGTGGAGTCGACCGTGGATGAACTCGATCGAACCGATGTCGACCCCCCGAGTCGGATGTGAGGCGACCACCAGGTCCGGCTCGTGTCTGAGTTCGCGTCCGACGACGAACTTCTGCTGGTTCCCACCCGAGAGCGACCCGGCGTCGGCTTCGACGTGGGGCGGTTGCACGTCGTACTCGGCGACGATCTCCGCCGCGTGTTCGCGGACGAGATCCCAGTCGACGAAGCCGTTCTCGACGAACGGCTCGATGGTCTGGTTCCCGAGCAGGGCGTTCCGGACGAGGTCGTACTCCTGGACGAGCCCCTCGGTCTGGCGGTCTTCCGGGATGTAGGCGATGCCCGACTCGATGCGGTCGCGCCGGCTCGTCTCGGTGATGTCCCGCCCCTCGAAGGTGACCGTCCCGGACTCGATCGGCCGCAGTCCGGTGATCGCTTCCACGAGTTCTGCCTGCCCGTTGCCGTCGACGCCCGCGATCCCCAGCACCTCGCCGGACCGCACCGAGAGGTCGATCCCGCTGACCTGTTCGAGCCCGCGGTCGTCCTGGACGCGCAGATCCGCCACGTCGAGGGTGACCGAACCGGGCTCAGTCGTGCGCTCCTGTCCCTCGAAGAGCACGTCCCGGCCGACCATCATGCGCGCGAGTTCCTGCTCGCTCGTCGTCGCTCCGTCGACGGTCCCGACCGACTCGCCGTCCCGGAGGACGGTGATATCGTCGGCGACGGCCATCGCCTCGTCGAGCTTGTGGGTGATGAAGATCAGCGACTGGCCGCGCTCGGTCAGCGCTTCCATCACGTCGAACAGTTCCGCGACCTCCTGGGGAGTCAACACCGCGGTGGGCTCGTCGAGGATCAGCGTGTCTGCCCCCCGGTAGAGGCTCTTGACGATCTCGACGCGTTGCTGGACGCCGACGCCGAGATCCTCGATTCGCGTCTCCAGGTGCTGGTCGACGTCGAAGCCGTAGGTCGAACAGACCTCGTCGATCGTCGCCCGCGCGCTGGCCTCGTCGACGAGCCCGTTGTCGGTCGGCTCGTGTCCCAGGACGACGTTCTGGAGGACGGTCATCGTATCCACGAGCTGGAAGTGCTGGTGGATCATGCCGACCCCGGCGTCGATCGCGTCTCGCGGCGAGTCGAACGTCCGGGGCTGTCCGTCGACGCGGATCGTTCCCCCGTCGGGTTCGTAGAGCCCGTAGAGGACGCTCATCAGCGTCGTCTTGCCCGCCCCGTTCTCGCCGACGAGCGCGTGGACCGTCCCGCGTTCGAGTGTGAGGTCGACGCCGTCGTTGGCGACGACATCCCCGAAGCGTTTGGTGATGCCGTCGAGTTCGACGGCTGGTGCCCCGCTCCCGCTCATGGCTGTGTGGTGGTGGTGTCGTGTCTCATAAAGTGCGATGGTGGCTGTAGCTTCAGTCCTGACAGCCGGCGGCCGTACAGGGGACGGTCACGTCGCCGTCGACGATGGCCTGCTTCGACTCTTCGAGGTTCTGGCTCACGGCGTCGGGCAGCTTCGAGCCGATGGCCTGGCCCAGCACGACCGCGACGGCGTCCTGGTCGAGGCCGAGGACGTTTCGACCGCTGACTTCGTCCCAGTTGTCCTGGACGATGCCCTCCGCGACCCGGTACGTCCCTTCGTTGATGCGCTTGATCGCCGAGCCGATGATCACGTCCTGGTAGTCCGGCAGCGTCACCGACTGGTCGGCGTCGACGCCGATGGCGAAGCGGTTCGCTTCCTGGGCGGCCTGGAAGACGCCCTGTCCGGCGGCCGCCGCGGCCTGGTAGACGATGTCCGCCCCGGCGTCGTACTGCGAGGAGGCGATGTTGGCCGCCGTCTGTGTGTCCTCGTAGTTACCGATGTAGCCGACGCGTACGTCTACGTCCTCGTTGACCCACTCGACGCCAGCGACGTAGGCGCGTTCGAACGCGTTGATCAGCGCCCCGTCGACGCCGCCCACGAAGCCGACGGTGGTCCCGTCGGGGTCGTTGGCGTTCCCTTCGTGCGTGAGCTCTCGGGTCGTCATTGTCCCGGCGAGGACGCCCGCCTGGAACGACATCTCGTGGTTGGCCCAGATGTAGCCGCCGACGTTTGGCCGTTCGACGTGGTCGTTGATCAGCATCCAGCGCTGGTCGGAGTACTCCTCGGCGTTGGTCTCCAGTGCCTGGGTGTGCTGGTAGCCGACCAGGACGATCAGGTCGTAGTCGGGGTTCTGGCTCTCTGCGAGGCGGGACTGGACGGTCCCGTAGTTTGACTGGTTGGTCTCTTCGACCTGCTGGAGCTCGATGTCGTACTCCTCGGCGGCGTTTTCCAGCCCCTCCAGTGCGAGGTCGTTGAACGCGCGGTCGCCGAAGCCGGCGGAACTGGAGACGATCGCGATGTTCGTCGTCCCGCCGCCACTCTCGGTCGTGTCCGTCTCCATCTCGCCGTCGCTGTCACCATCGCCGCCGTCACCGCCACTGTCGCCGGTCAGACAGCCGGCGAGGCCGCCGGTGATAGCGACCGCCGCTCCCGACCGGAGCACGTCGCGTCGGTTGATCGGTGTGCCGGAGTCTCCCCGCTTGTCGACTGCCGTCGATTCGCCGTCTGGATCTGGTTCTGAAACCATTGGGATGTGGATATAATTATTTTCTAGGTATATAAGTTCGTCCCCAAAACAGGCGGACGAGGCGGTGAAGTATCCACGAGATACCCTGAGGCGTGCGAAATTTCGATATCAGAATAAAAATACAAACTGGCGAGCTGGCCGAATCTGTGCCACCACGACGCCCGTCGCCTCGCACGGAGTCCTGTCGCTCTGTCTCGGAGGGACTCTGGGAGGGCGTGGGATCGACCGGGAAAACGACGACGACCGTCCGTCTCAGTCTTCCGCTTCGAAGCCCGCGATCGTCACGGGCAGCCGACCGCTGGCCCGGCGCTGGCCGGCCAAGATCTCGCCGGTCACCGACAGGGTCGCGGGCGTGTAGTCGTAGGTCGACACCGCCGTCGACACGTCGGGGAAGCGAGCGAGGTCGTAGGGGTTGCGCACCACCAGCGCGGCGAAGGCGTCGACGGCCTCGTCCAGTTGCTCGACCGCTCGCACCTGTTCGTCGTCGCCAGCGGCGTTGTAGGTCGCCAGCACGACCTGCTCGTCGCCCTCGAACGACGGCAGGGCGTCGGCGGTCTCGACCACGTGCAGTTCCACGTCGAAGCCGCCGGCTTCGAGTGCGTCGGCGACCAGTGTCGGCTCGTAGCGGTCGTCCTCTGCCGGCGAGGCGCGTCCGCCGGGGAAGCCGACGAGGTGCAGCGGTCGTCCGGTGTCGAAGGGGATCGTCTCGTTTCGATCCCGTGGGACCGTGATGCCGGCCGCCGCGACCTCGTGGCCCACGTCGCGGGAGCGCTCGCTCGTCGCCTCCCAGCGGTCGAGCGAGGGCGTCTCCTCGCCGACCTCGCGTCGCTCCTTGTAGTCGAGGATGCGCTCGACAGCGTCGTCGATCCGCGACTCGTCGATGCGGCCGGACTCGACGGCGTCGACGACGGCGTCGACGGCGGCCTTCTGGACCTCGGGGGTGTGACAGACCAGGAGGAGATCACAGCCCGCTTCCACGGCCTGGACACACCCTTCCGGCGTCCCCATCTCGTCGGCGATGGCGTTCATCTCCATCCCGTCGGTGACGACCAGGCCGTCGAACCCTAACTCCTCGCGGAGGAGTCCGGTCTGTACGTCTCGGGAGACGGTCGCCGGGAGTTCGTCGTCACCGGTGATCGTCGGGAACGAGACGTGTGTCGTCATGATCGCGTCGATCCCGTCGTCGATCGCCCGGCGGAAGGGGGCGAGTTCGACGGCGTCGAGGCGCTCGCGGTCGTGGTCGACGACCGGCAGTGAGTGGTGCGAGTCGGCGCTGGTGTCGCCGTGGCCGGGGAAGTGCTTCCCACAGGCCAGCACGCCCTCGGCCTGCATGCCGTCGGCCATCGCCGCGCCGAGGTCGCCGACGAGTTCGGGCTCCTCGCCGAACGACCGGACGCCGATGACGGGGTTGTCCGGGTTGTTGTTCACGTCAAGCACCGGCGTCAGATCGAAGTTGACGCCGATCGACGCGAGTTCCGCTCCGACAGCGCCGCCCACCGAACGGGCGAGGTCGGCGTCCCGGCCCGCACCGATGCTCATCTGGCTCGGGGGTTCGGTCCCCCAGTCGGTCCGTGAGACGACGCCGCCCTCCTGGTCGGCCGTCACGAACAGCGGGATCTCGGGCCCCGCTTCGGTGGCGATGGTCTGTAGCTCGCGACTGAGCTCGGCGACCTGCTCGGGCGAGTCGATGTTCCGGCTGAAGTAGATGACGTTGCCACAGCGATAGTCGGTGAGGAGTTCGCGGAGGTCGTCCGTCGGCTCCGGTCCCTCGAAGCCGACGACGAACAGCTGTCCGACTTTCGTGGCGAGATCGAGTTCGGCCACGTCTGGCAGAGACATGGTGATACTGTCTCAATTGCACCCACGTAGTTCTGTCGGCCCGACACTCTGATTTTCCCATTAGAGAACGAATGCGCGCCGAAAACGGTAATTTCGGAGATCGTTTCCCCATGCTCACCCAACGGGGTCACCGTTTCAGCGTGCTGTAGGTCGCCTTGGCGATGTCCATCCCGATCCCGTCGGACTCGACGACGTAGTAGGGAACCAGGTCAGCGCCGAACTTGGACTTGTACCGGCAGAGTCGCTCGGTGTTCGCGCCCATCAGGTCGTAGCCGGTCACCGACGAGAGTGCGTCGTCCGCGACGATGTCGGCGATGATCTGCCAGTGGACGAGACTGTTGATGCTGACGCCCCCGTAGGTGCTCCGCGTTCCGCCCTGCCAGAAGTACGCGTCGTCGGGCGAGTACAGCGCCGTGATCCCGCCGAGAAAGGATCCGTCGGGTCCGCGAGCGACGTAGGGACGTGCCCGGTCGTCGAGCGCCGCCACGAGATCGCGGACGTACGACCACTCGATGGGAAAGGACCGATCCTGCTCGGCGTAGCGTTCGCGGGTGGCCTCGTAGATCGCTCGGGCACCGTCCAGGCCCTCGACGCTCACGCTCACGTCCAGCTCTCTGGCCGAGCGGATCTCTCTGCGGAGGCTACTGGAGAAGCCCGCCATCGTCTCGTCGGTCGTCGCGTCCGCGAGGTCGAGGCGGTAGGTGAACTGCGTCGTGAGGTCGTACTCCGCCCAGACGTAGGGCCGGGGATCGAGGTACTGGCTGTTACAGACCATCCGGAACAGCGACAGCGAGCCGCCGGTGTCGATCGTCTCCAGCACCGCCTCGGTGAACTTCGAGTTGACCGATTCGATCTTGCGTTGCTTGGGGCTGGTCGGCATCACCACGGGACCGAGCCGCGGGACGTTCATCGACGGCGGCGGCGACGTCACTGTCGTCCCGACCAGCTTCGAGTCGGTGACCACCGGGAGCAGTCCGATCGCCTGCTGGCCCTTGAACCCGCCGTACAGTTCGAGGTCGCCGTCGACGTGGTCTGCGAGTACTTCGAGGGCCTCGGGCTGGTGGAAGAGTTCGATCCCCGAGTCCGGAACCGCCTCGCCCCACTCGTCGATATCGAGTCGTTCGATCTCCATCTCTCACCGGAGAACCCGTCCGTTCGGGCTTTGTTATCGACCTCCTACGCCAGTCACTGGGTCGCTCGTTCGCTCTCCGGCGTCGGGACCTGCGCTCTGTCGTCCTGCCAGTGCTCGTAGAGCTGCCCCGGCGGTCCGACCCACGCACCCATATCGAGCGCGCACTCGATCAGCTCTCGGTAGAGCTCGGTGTACCCGTCGTAGTCGGAGCTGAAGTAGCGCGGATGCCACAGCACCGTCATCACGCCCTCGTGGTCGCACGCCTCGTCGAGGAGTCGCCGGCAGGCCGCCCAGGCGCGTTCGTACTCCTCGCCGGGGTTCGGTAGCGCACACTCCATGAGCACCGTCGGGAACACGACGAAGTGGTCGTCGAACGGCCGGAACGGGAGGTAACCGTCCTGGAACCCGAACTCGGCGGACGAGCCGGGCGAGGCGTCGTACTGGAGGCCCATCGAACGCTGGTAGCGCCACGTCGTCGGCCGCTCCAGGTTGAGGTAGTGCTGGCGGCCGCCACGCACGGCCCGTCCGAGAGTCTCTTCGAGCCACTGCTTCTCTCGCTCCAGCATCGACGGCTCCCGGTAGGACTCGTAGGAACCGTGTAACCCCACCTCCCAGCCCTGGTCGTCCAGCGACGACATCAGCTGCGCGATGTCGGGATCGCCGAGGTCGTACCGGCCGGCGTAGAGCCGCCAGCTCTCCGCGTCGGTCCACTCGCTGACCGAGCGATCCCGGAACAGCGACTGTTCGGACAGGAAGTAGAACGCCGACCTGACGCCCAGCGACCCCTCCAGTGAGACGATGTCTTCGAACGTCCAGTAGGGGTTGCGCCACGGCAGCAGGTCCAGCAGGTGTGAGGGATCGCGCTCGGCGACAGTGTAGTACAGCGACTGGTAGGTCTTGTACGGTCGATCCACGTCGTGAGTGAGACAGAGTGCGAACTCGGCGTCTCCGGGTACCCAGTCAGACATCGCTTCCTCTCGGGCCGTGTCTGGTCGGTTCCGTCACGGTCGATACCGGTAGCCCCCTCGCCAGCGTCCGGCAGACTCCTGTTTGTAACATCGCTACCATCTGTGTTGCGGTTCCACGGACGCTCGATACTGGCATTGTTATAGGGTATTTACCAGGCGACTCCGATCTCCGGCGGTGGACGCCGTCGTCGACCGCCGTCCGAGAACCGGCAAACACAACGCATAAGTCCGTCGCCCGACCCGTGTGCAGTATGCGACGGGACGCACGACTCCGTCTCGACAGGGTGGCAAGCAGTGCGTCCACGCCGCCGAAAAAGCGCAAGCGCCCCTTCTGACGGCTCGCTGCGGGCGTGGCGCTCCCGTCTCGGGCCGGTCGCTCTTTTGCCGGGTATCGACGCCTCGACCACCACCGACACACGACAGCAATGACACAGATCGACCTCACCGGCGTGTTCCCTGCGATTCCCACGCCGTTCCACGACGACGACGACCGCAGCATCGACTTCGAAACACTCCGACGCGACGCACAGCGCCTCGAAGCGGCAGGCGTCGACGGCCTCGTCCCGGCCGGCTCGACCGGCGAGTCGGCGACGATGACCCACGACGAACACATCGAGGTCGTCGAGGCGGTCGTCGACGCCGTCGACGACGTCCCGGTCATCGCCGGGACGGGGAGCAACAACACCCGCGAGGCGCTGTCGCTGTCCCAGCGAGCGGCCGACGCCGGTGCCGACGCTCTCTTGCTCATCTCGCCGTACTACAACAAGCCCGAGCAGCGCGGTCTCGTCGACCACTACCGGACCATCGCCGACGCCGTCGACTGTCCCCAGATCGTCTACAACGTCCCCTCTCGGACCGGCCAGAACATCGAGCCCGACACCGCCGTCGAACTGGCCAGCCACGAGAACGTCGCGGGGTTCAAGGCCGCCAGCGGCGACATGAATCAGATCTCCGAGATCGTCGAGCGGACCCGCGACGAGGACTTTTCGGTGCTGTCGGGCGACGACGGCATGACCCTGCCGATGCTCTCGATCGGCGCGGACGGCTGTATCAGCGTCGCCGCCAACGTCGAACCCGAACGCACCTGTGCCATGGTCGGCGCGGCCGTCGCCGGTGACTACGAGCGTGCCCGCGCGATCCACCACGAACTCGGACCGCTCTTCCGCGCGCTGTTCGTCGAGACGAACCCGATTCCGGTCAAGGAGGCGATGCGAATTCGGGGATACGGACCGGCCCACCTCCGCCAGCCTCTCTCTCGGCTCGCCAGCGAACACGTCGACCGGCTCGAAGCCGTCCTCGCCGACCTCGCCGACGAGGACCTCGAAGCCGAGTACGAGGAGGCCGAGCGATGACGCGGATCGCCGTCTGTGGCGCGACCGGCCGGTCCGGGGCCGCGGTCGTCGAGGCCGGACGAGCACGTGACGACGTGGAGATCGTCGCCGGCTTCGCCAGCACGACCGACGAGACGGACGGCCTGCCACTGCGTCCCGCCAGCGAGGCCGGCACGGTCCTCGACGAGTACGACGTGGACGCCGTCGTGGACTTCTCGACCCCCGAAGCGACGATGGACGTGCTCGCGGGCTGTCTCGACAACGGCGTCGCACTCGCGGTCGCGACGACTGGCTTCGACGAGGACGAACTGACACGGCTCCGGGAAGCCGCCGACGAGATCCCGGTCCTGAAGGCGACGAACTTCTCGCGGGGCATCCAGGCTCTCCTGCGGACGGTCCGCGAGGCCGTCGGCGCGCTGGACGACTACGACCTCGAACTGCTGGAGAGCCACCACAACGGGAAGCTCGACGCGCCCTCCGGAACGGCCAACACGATCCTCGAAACCGTCCAGGAGGAGCGCGACGTGGAGCCGGTGTACGGCCGCGAGGGCCACGCGCCCCGTGACGACGACGAGATCGGCGTCTTCGCCCGCCGGGCCGGCGACATCCGCGGCGAGCACGAGCTGCTGCTGGCGGGCAACGACGAGGTGCTCTCGCTGTCCCATCGCGCCGAGGATCGTGGCGTCTTCGCCGCTGGCGCGCTCGACGCGGCCCAGTGGCTCGTCGGCCGCGAGCCCGGGTGGTACGACTTCGGGGCGGTCGTCGACGACGCCTGACGCGGCCTCGTCGCGACACCGAGCGGGTTCGCACGCTGTCGTCTCGACTCGGGATCACCGACCGGCGGCCAGCCGTCGATAGACCGGGTACAGCGTCGCGTAGACGCTCGTCGGGACCTGGCGAGCCGTCGCCTGCAGGAGGCGCTGGCCGAGCGGTCGAGCCGACTGCTCGACCGACGCCCCGAAGTCGGCGTCGCGGAGCCACCCGAGCAGCTCTGCGCCGCCGGGTACCTCGATCGCCTCGAACTCGCGGGCGGCGTCCTGTAACGTCTCCCAGTGGTAGCGCTTCTGTGCCGAGAGGTGTTTCTCGCCGGAGTCGAAGGTGTCTCTGATCGCCGCGACCGTCGCGGCGTCGTAGTCGTACCCGTGGTCGTTCGGATCGAGGCCGGCCAGCAGGAGTCCGACGATCGTCCGGTAACACTTCTCGCAGTGGCTACAGTTCTGCGGCCCCTCGGCGTGGACGCACGTCCGGAGCGTGATCTCTCGGGAGTGACTGTCCACGTAGTCGGCGATAGTCTCGATCTTCTCCTGGCGAGTCGACTCGTAGCCGTCGTGAGTCGCCGCCGTGCCGCTCCACCGGACGTGGTCGTCGATCGTCGGGTGCGAGCCCCACGGACGGGTCCACTCCTCGGTGTGGGTCGCTGCGATGTACAGCCGACCGATGTCCGCGGCTGCCGTCAGTGGCGCACACAGGCCGAGCAACCCCAGTCCGTGGCCGACGGAGCTGTACCACGCGCCGTCGAGGTACCGCTGGAAGTGGGCCTGCAACAGCGGCGTCGCGAGGAACGACAGCATGTTCGACTCGACGAAGTGCGCGTCGAGGCCCCGCTCGGCTGCGAAGTCGGCGAAGAACTCGCGGTTGCGCTGCCAGCGGTCCCGGTCTCGCATCACCCACCCTCTGACGCTGATCAGGTCGGGCTGTTCGGACTCGTGGCGGACGTACGTCGCCGTCGAGTCGACGCCGCCGGTAAACAGCAACGCGCTGCCCGCGCGCTCGCCCGGGTCGTGGCTCCCGTCGACGCTCTCCCCACAGACGATCCGTCCTCCCTGCATGAAGGACGGGTACATCACACAGAGGCGCTGGCCGACGTGTCTGAGCGAGTCGAGGAACGCGGCGTCGACGCGATCGACTGCGACCGTCGCCCCCGTCGCCCAGGCGACGGGACAGACGTGTGCGAGCACCGGAAGCACGAGCAGCGACTCCGGCACGGCGGCGACGTCGACGCCGTAGTCGGCGACGAAGGGCTCGTCGGTGACGAAGCGCCCGACGCGGCCACTCGTCGTCACCGTCGCTCGCAGCGTCGTGTCGGTCGCCGTGACCTCGTCGACTGTCACGCGATTCATAGCTCTGTCACCTATCGGCCCCGCTCGCGTGTCGTCGCCGCGGCCGTTCTGTCTCTGTTATGATTCCTGGCACTCGTCTCGCTCGTTGGATTGCTGTCGGCTCTCATCTGTCGTGGGCCGACGGTGGGCCGACGAACACATTGTTAGTTCGACCGTACGCGACCGCCCGCACGCCTCTTCGTCGGAAATCGTCACTTACCGCATCGTCGAGCCGTGGCAATTGGCTCCGGTCGGAAACCCAGAGACGTATATCCGAGGAGGAGCAATCCCGTCTCAATGAGTCTCGAAGCAGACGTACGCGACCTCTGGGAGCGCAAACAGGACGGACTGACGGCCGCGGGCGCGACCGACGACCACCTGGCCGTCCTCGACGACTTTCTCGCCTCGCTCGAAGCCGGCGACATCAGAGCCGCCGAGAAACGCGGCGGGGAGTGGGAGGCCAACGCGTGGGTCAAGCAGGGGATCCTCCTGAACTTCGGCCTCCGCGAGACCGTCGCCCGCCAGTATGGCGACGTTACCTACCACGACGTGCTCCCGCTTCGCGAGACCGACGACCTGCACGAACGGGGGAGTCGCAACACGCCCGACGGGACGGTCATCCGGCGCGGTGCCTACGTCGGCGGCGACGCCATCCTCATGTCGCCCGCGTTCGTCAACATCGGCGCACACGTCGGCGACGGCACGCTCGTCGACTCGTGTGACACCGTCGGCTCTGCCGCCCAGATCGGCGACGACGTCAAACTCGGCGCGAACACGCTGATCGGTGGCGTCCTCGAACCGGTCGAGAGCACGCCGGTCGTCGTCGAGGACGGCGTCTCACTGGGTGCGGGCTGTCGGGTCACCAGCGGCTTCGTCGTCGGGGAGAACAGCATCGTCGGGGAGAACACGCTGCTGACGCCTCGCATCCCGATCTACGACCTCGTCGAAGAGGAGATTATCTACGGCGAGTTGCCCCCCGAACGGCGCGCGTTCACCCGCTTCGTCGAGTCCAGCGTGAGCGACCACGAGCTCTTCGACGGCGGCGCGTACAAGCCCGCCGTCGTCGCGACCGACGTGGAAGCGGAGACGCTGGAGGCGACGGAACGAGAGGACGCGCTACGGGAGTGAACGACTGGCCGCCACACGGCGGTAAGCCGACCCCATCCGAACACTGTCTCGCATTACTCTGTAGAATTGTCGCCGACGCCGGCCACAGACGCCCTCGCTCTCTGTCGTCACCGGGAGTGGCAACGCGACCGTCCCAGATCGAACGCCCCACGACGGAGTAACGCGGCCGTATCGAGCGCCGGCTGGAAATCTCTGCGCATAACAAACCGTCCATCTCCGTAAGCGAGAGACGCCACGGCGCTGGCAGGACACACACATGACAGACAGACAACGAACCGACGACAGCACAGTATTGCCGACGATGGAAGACCTTCGACAGACGATGCGTTCGCGCCGCGACGTACTCGCGGGCACGGGCGCAGTGATCGGTGCGGGGCTGGTCGGGACGGCCGCGACGGCCCAGGAGGACGACGCGGCTGGCAACCAGCCTGCGGAGATCCCGCCCCAGTTCGATCAGCCCGACACGGACGTGGACGTGCTCAACTACGCGCTGACGCTCGAATACCTCGAAGACGCGTTCTACGACGCGGGACTCGAACAGTTCGGCGGCGACGAACTGGCGAGCGCGAGCGCGCTCGAAGTGCCGGCGGATCTGCTGGTCACCTTCTTCGAGGATATCAGCGCACAGGAACAGTCCCACACCGAGCAGCTGGCCCGCGTCATCGAGACGCTCGGAGCGACGCCCGCCGAACCCCCCGAGTTCGAGTTCGACCTCGACGCTGCCAGTGCGTTCATCGAGACCGCACAGGTGCTGGAAAACACCGGCGTCGCCGCCTACGCCGGTGTAGCACCGCGCATCGAGAGTCCGGACATCCTCTCGGCGGCGCTGTCGATCCACAGCGTCGAGGCGCGCCACGCCGCGGTGCTCAACGCACTCGTCGGCGAGTCGCCCTTCCCGAACGCGTACGATCCGGCGCTCCCCATCCCGGACGTACTGTCGGCGATCCAGCCGTTCATGGCCGAAGAGATGGAGGAACCACCGGGCGAGGAGACCGACACGCCCGGCGACGAGACCGAGACGGAAGTCCCCGGCGACGAGACCGAGACGGAAGTCCCAGGCGACGAGACCGAGACAGAAGTCCCCGGCGACGAGACCGAGACGGAAGTCCCCGGCGACGAGGAGAGCGGGTAACGATCGGTCACCTCGTCTCGGGATGCTCTGTCGTCGGTCGACGCTCCTCGTGACTCCGTCCCGACACGGCGCTACACGACGCCGACTTCGGAGACGCCGAGCGCGAGCTGTCCGAGGCCCGCGAGAATCATCACGACGGCCGCGGCCTGCTGTATCCGACCGGTGTGGGTACCCAGGGCGTGCCAGAGATCGACGCCGACGCCGGCAAGCAGCGTCACGCCGACCAGCGGGAGCGTCACGCCCAGCGCGTACACCGCGACCACGAGGACGCTGATCGCGCTCTCGAAGGCGAGTGCCTGGGTCACGACACCGACGAGCAGCGGGACCACACAGCCCGCAGCGGCGACGGCGTAGATCGCGCCGAAGAGCCCGAAGCCCAGCAGCGAGCGCGGTCGCCGCGGGAGCCCGATCCGCAGTTCCGGACCACGACCGAGCAGTGCCGTCGCGCCGAAGCCGACCAGTGCGACGCCGACCAGCGGCTCGAACACTGGCAGGGTCCGTTTGATCGGCTCCCCGACTGCGAGGACGAGCGCAGCGACGACCGAGAGCGATCCGAGTGCTCCGAGGCCGGCGACGGCGGCCGCCGCCACCGTCGGCCCGGACCCCTCGCGGCGCTGTACGTAGTACCCCACGTAGCCCGGCAACAGCGGGAACGCACAGGGAGCGAAAAACGTCGAGATTCCGGCACCCGCGGCGAACGCGAGCACACCGGCGACGGCGATGTCGCTCATCTCAGACCAGCCGATCCAGTTGCTCGCGGAGTTCGCTCTCGCCAGCGAGACCGCTCTGGCGGTAGCTGATCGTCCCGTCGGCGTCGGCGATAGCGACGTACGGGAGTCCGTCGGCACCGAACGCGGTCAAGAGATCACTGCCGGGATCGATCCCGACGGTCCAGCGACCGCCGTTCCGGTCCCACCAGTCGGCGATCTCTGCACGCGTGAGCGTCTCGCTCGGGCGCTCGTTGGTCACCGAGACGAACGACACGTCGTCGTAGTCGGGCCGGATCGCCCCGAGAATCTCGATCTGTTCGTCACAGGGATCACACCAGGTGGCGAACAGATCCACGAGCGTCACGGTGTCCGGCGTCGGAACCGTCGCCTCGCCCGCCTCGGAGCCCGCGGCCGAAAGCGTCTCGACGCGCCGGGGCAGCGCCGCCTCGGTGTCGACGCCCGGTATCCCGTTCTGGGCGGCCC
This sequence comes from Halomicrobium sp. IBSBa, assembly GCF_017612575.1. Lineage (NCBI taxonomy): Archaea > Methanobacteriati > Methanobacteriota > Halobacteria > Halobacteriales > Haloarculaceae > Halomicrobium > Halomicrobium sp. IBSBa. Next base: position 758,581 of record NZ_JADPQC010000001.1, on the reverse strand, counting down.
ACAGGCTGGCACCGGCGAGTCCGGTCCCGGCCAGCGCCGCGAGCAGACGGCGTCGCTTCACGCCGTTCTCACCGCCGTCAGGTCCTCGACGATCTGGTCTTCGTCGGGGGACTTGGTGCGGTACGCGCGCTCGACGAAGCCGTCGCCGTTGACCAGCAGCGTCATCGACGCGTGTGAGAACATGTACTCGTCCATCTCTTCGGGCTCCGTCCGCTCGAAGTGGACGCCGAACGCCGCCTGTACGACCTCGGTCGCCCGCTCGCCCGACTGTGGCCGGAGGAACCGCCAGCCGTCGCCGTCGGCGGCGACGTTCATCTCCTCGGCGTAGGTCCGCAGCCGCTTGGCGGTGTCGCGGGCCGGATCGAATGTCACCGGCAAGAAGGAGACGTCTCCGGCGTAGCCGTTGTTTCTGGCGTGGGCGCGAACGTTGCGCAGCGTCGAGATCAGGACGGGACAGATCGTCTGACAGTGGCTGTAGAAGAACGTGATCAGCGACGGCTCGCCGACCGTCCGAAACGAGACACGCTGGGAACTCAGTGCCGCGGGCACTGTCTCTGCCGGGACTCGCTGTCCCCACGCCGGATACGGAAGCTCGCTGCTGTCGAACTCTCGGTCTGGCTCGGGCAGGACGACGTCGGGGTGGCGGTCGCTCGCGCCCACCCCACCGAGACAGCCGGCCGTGCCGGCACCCGTACCGACGACGCCTATAGTCGCCAGGAAGGTCCGTCGTCGCATGGGCTGTCGTTGCACGCGCGTCGCCATGTACGATCTGGTACACCCATCGAATGTCGGAGTCCGACCCCGGCAGCGTCGGCTCTGGATGCGGGGCGGCCGGTCGATCGCCGGTGGACGGTGTGAAACGGAACCCTTGTTACTCGTCCGCGCCGTCTACTCCCCAATGAGTAGCGACTCGCCTCCAGTCCGTCGACTGGCGGACTGGGACCACGACCGTCTCGCCCGGCTGGCCGAGGAACACGGGACGCCGCTGTACGTGCTGGACGTAGACCGCGTCGCGGCGAACTACCGACGCTTCGCCGCGGCCTTCCCCGACGCGCACGTGATGTACGCCGCGAAGGCCCACACCGGCCGTGCCGTCCTCTCGGGACTCCTCGAAGCGGGCGCGGACATCGAGTGTGCCGCTGCCGGCGAACTCCAGCGGGCGATCGATGCGGGCGCAGACCCCAACACGCTGCAGTACACCGCCGTCAACCCGCCTGCGGGCGACCTCGACTACGCGGTCGAGCTCGCCGACGAGTACCCCGGACTGACGATCACCGCGGGTGCCGAGGACACGTTCGACCGCCTGGAAGATCGCGGCTACGACGGTCGCGTCGCCATCCGGATCAACCCCGGTATCGGGACGGGCCACCACGAGAAGGTCGCGACCGGCAAGGACGCGAAGTTCGGCATCCCCTACGACGATGTGCCCGAGCTGGCCGCGGCGCTGCGCGACCGGTTCGACCTCGTGGGGCTGCACGCCCACGCGGGCAGCGGCGTCCTGCGCGACGACCTCGACGACCACTGTCGGGCCATCGCGAAGGTCGCGGACCTCGCTCGCACGGTCGGGGACGACGAACTGCAGTTCGTCGACTTCGGCGGCGGCTTCGGCGTGCCCTACCGCGAGGAGACCGAACCCCTGGACGTGGCGACCGTCGGCGAGCGGGTCCGCGAGGCGGTCGGTGACATCTCGGCTCAGATCAAACTGGAGCCGGGCCGCTACGTCGTGGCCGACGCCGAGCTGATCCTCACGACGGTCAACACGGTCAAGGAGACGCCAGCGACGACGGTCGTCGGCGTCGACGCCTCGCTGGCGACGCTGATCCGCCCGGCGATGTTCGACTCCTATCACCCGATCCGGAACGTCTCTGCCCCCGACCGAGACCCACACCCCGTCTCGATCGGCGGCCCGTGCTGTACGAGTGCGGACGTGTTCGCGACGGACCGTCCGATCGCCCGTCCCGAGCGGACGGACCTGCTGGCGATCGGTAACGCCGGAGCCTACGGCTACGAACTGGCCAACCAGTTCCACTCCCAGCCCCGCCCGGCCGAAGTCGCCATCGAGGACGGCGACGAGCGGGTGGTCCGCCGCCGCGAGACGATGGCAGACGTGGTTCGTGTCGAGGACGAGGCCGGAGAGTAATCGATGGCCGACGCCCCGACGTTCGACGTCGACGCCTTCCACCGCGAGGCCGTCGAGACGCCGTCTCACGACTCTGTCGACGAGATGCGCGATCTGCTCGTCGACACCCTCGCCGCCGACGGCCACGAGGCCACCGTCGACGAGGCCGGGAACGTGCTGGCCAGCCGCGAGGCGGACGACGAAGGTCCACACCTCGTCCTGAACACGCACATCGATACCGTCCCGCCACACGTCCCCTACGAGGCCGCCGACGGGTCCTCGACGGCGGGCGACGTGGTCCGGGGCCGCGGGGCCTGTGACGCCAAGGGGCCACTGGCAGCGCTGCTCGCCGCCTTCCTCCGGGCCGAGCTGTCGACCGGTCGGCTCACCCTCGCCGTCACGCCCGACGAAGAGACCCACCAGACCGGTGCAGGCCACCTCGAAGAGACGCTGTCGGCGGACGGGTACGTCGTCGGCGAGCCGACCGACCTGGACGTGTGTACCGCGGCCCGCGGCCAGTTCGAGGGCCGAGTCACGATCCACGGCGAGAGCGCCCACGCCTCCGACCCCGCCGACGGCGCGAACGCGATCCGGGCCGCCGCACCGATCATGCAGGCCATGGAGAGCTACGACGAGCGCGAGGCGCTCTCCGCCGCCGAGTCGGACGGTGAACACACCGAGCCTCGAGACGCGGCGGCGACGCCGGCACACGAGACCCTCGGTCGTCCGACGCTCACCCCCTCCATGATCGAGGGCGGCGAGGCACCCAACCAGGTGCCCGCCGAGTGTACGATCACCTTCGACCGCCGCAGCGTCCCCCCGGAGACCAGCGACGAGTTCCCCGAACGGCTCGAAGCACACCTCCGGCAGTGGCTCCCGGAGGGCATGTCTCTGGACGTGTCGCTCGTCCGGCCCGACACGCCGTTCCCCGAGGCGTTCGAGACCGACCGGGAAGCGACGCTCGTCCAGACGCTCGCCGCGGAGAGCGACGGTGCGATCCGCCCGTTCGGTGCCGCGACGGAGGCCGCACACTTCGCGCCCGACGCACCGACGGTCGTCTTCGGGCCGGGCGTGCTGGCCGACGAGGAGGGTGCGGTCGCTCACAGCGAACGCGAGTACGTCCGTCGCAGCGAGATCCACGAAGCTGCGAGAGCGGTCGAGGCGACCGTCGAACGGCTGCTCTGATCCGTCCGGATCTCTGGGCGCTCGGTCCGCTACCGGGACCGCAGCGTCGCCATCGCTTCCTCGTCGCTGACCTGATCGAAGCGCTCGTAGTAGGCCCCGACCGCCCGGAAGGCCGCCGGTGTCTCGACGCAGACGACGGTGTCGGCACTCGCCGCGAGGTCGTCGATCGTCTCCGCCGGACCGACGGGGACGCCGACCGCGATCGATGCGGGTTCGGCGACACGCACCCGAGCGAGACAGGCCCGCATCGTCGCGCCCGTCGCGATCCCGTCGTCGACGACGGCGACGCGCCGATCCCGTAGCGACGGGAAGGAGCCGGTCCGGTACTGCTCGGCCTTCTCGCGTGCCTCGTCGCCGACGCGGACGCGTTCGGCGTCGACGTACTCGTCGGTCACGTCGAGTCGCGCGATCAGCTCGTCGTTGCGCCAGACGCTCCCGTCCTCGGCGACGGCGGCGAGGGCCAGCTCGGGGTTGTTCGGTGCGCCGAGCTTCCTGGCGACGATCACGTCCAGCGGCGCGTCGAAGCGGTCGGCGACGACCCGGCCCGGTGGCAGGCCACCGCGTGGAATCGCGAGGACGAGCTCCGGGCTGACGCCGCGGTCGGCCATCGACTCGGCCAGCTGCCGGCCGGCGTCGGTGCGGTCGCGGAACATACGGACGACTACGGGAGCCTGCCGTTAGGGTGTGGTGCCGATCGCGACTGGCCCTCGACGACGCCCTCGACGACCGCGGCCTCGGCCTTCCGGACGAGTTCGCCCGCCGTACTGGTCGCGCAGTCGAGTCGCGCCGCCACGTCCTCGATCGTCCCCTCGCGCGGAATCTCGTAGTACCCGACCGCCACCGCCGCTTCGATGGCCGCTCGCTGTCGGTCGGTGAGCTGTGACGGGCGACTGGCGCGATCGAACGATCGGACCCGCTCGATCGCGAGATCGCCGACCGACGCGAGTGCGTCGTGAAAGGCACTGAGGGCGCTCGTCTCGCCGACGGCCTCGAACGAGATCGTCCCGTCGTCGCGAAACACCACCGGCGGGCGGAAGATCACCGCGGCGTCGGCGATCAGATCGAGCACCACGTCGGGAAACTCGAACCCGTCCTGCTGGAGGAACACGTAGGTGCCGTCGCCGTCCCGGACGTGGTTGGCCGTCTCTATGGAATCGATCGTCGCGACCGCGCGCTCGGCGGCCGCCGGCTCGCCGTCGAACCAGCACAGCGTCGTCGCGTCCGCCGTCGGGCTCCACAGCAACAGCTCGGCTCGCGTGAGCGCCTCGTCGTCTTCGAGGTGGCGCTGGAGGGGATGGCGGAGCCGGTCGGGGTACGTGACCGAGAACTGGATCCGTTTCATGCGGCCGTTGGCCGCCGTTCGTCCGTCCGGCATAAAGACCTCACGCGGCCGCCCGGACGACGCCCGCCGGGGTCATCGATACTCTTCGAGCGCCGCCGGCACCGCTCGAAGGAGCGTCCGCAGGTGGTCGGCACCGTCGACCGTCTCGATCGTCGCGGTCGGGAGTCGGTCCTCGAACGCCCGCACGCTCGCTATCGGGACGTTCGTGTCCGCGGTCCCGTGCCAGAGACACACGTCGGCGGCGAGGGACTCGTAGTCGAGCGCCCACTCCGTGGCCGCGGTCCGGAGCTCCGTGACGGTGCCGCTCGTGGTGTGGGCGAGCGCTTCGAGGAAGTCGGCTTCGACGGTCGTCGCCACTTCCTCGGAGACCGACTCGTCGGCGTCGCCCGCGGTGTACTGTGCGACGACGAACGACGGGTCGAGGCGCTCGGCGAGCCACGCCTGTCCGCGCAGGAGGCCACCGAGCAGCGTCGGCGCTCTGGTCGCCAGCCCGCCGAGGAGCCGCTGTGTCGCGGGTGTCTCGCCGGACACGTCCGGCGGTGTCGCCCCGGCGACGAGATCGACCCGCGAGACGGCGTCGGGACACCGCGTGGCCATCGCCAGTGCGTGTGGCGCGCCGCCGGAAAACGCCACTAGTCCGGCTCGCTGGACGTTCGCGTCGTCGAGGACCGCACGGAGGTACTGGTCGGCGTCGCCGATCGATCGCTCCGACCACGGCGTCGAACCGCCGTAGCCCGGCCGATCGGGCGCGAGGAGTCTGACACCGCGTTCTCGTGCGGCCGTCTCGAACAGCGAACCGAGCCGGTGGGAGCCGGGCGTCCCGTGCAAGAACAGCACAGGTGTCCCGTCGGAACAGCCGTACTCCGCGTACCTGAGCCGACGACCGCCGCTCAGCGAGATCGTCGTCGTGGGGTCGTCGCGTCTCCCGTCATCTCGTGTCACAGCCGCGGATTCAGCCATTGCCAGATCGTTGGCTGCCCGTCCGACTGGCAGTTTTCCCGGACCTATGCGGTAGTTTATACGTAGAGTCGGCATCGACGACACTCACGTCGTCGGAGTCCGTGGAGCGACTGGCGTTCCGTGGCCGTCCGCGTGGTGTCACTCCCGTGGGGCTGGCTCGGCGGCCTGACCACGCTCCAGAGTGTCCTCGACTTCGAAGTAGGTCAGGACCAGCGCGAGGACGGCCAGTACGGCACCGAAGGTAAACGGCGCGACGAGACCGCCGAGATTGTACAGCACGCCGGAAGCGAGTGGCCCGAGTGCGACGCCGAGTCCGAACGCCATCGTCAGCACCGATAGCGTCGTCCCCGACCCGCGGTCCCCGGCGAGGTCGCCCGCCAGCGCGAGCGACGGCGCGAACACGAGCGCGACGGCGACCCCCTGGAGCAGTCTGGCCCCGAGCATCGTCCACGGTCCCGTGACGACGCCCTGGGCGAACACGGCGGGGATCAGGACGACGAAGCCCGCGATGATGAACGGCCGACGGCCGTACACGTCCGAGGCGCGCCCGATGGGGATCTGGAAGACGACGTTGGCGATGACGACGGCGGCAAACTGCACGGAAAAGAGGAACGTCGTCTCGTCCAGTCGCGCGCGGATCGGCCCTTCGAGCGTGGCAAACAGCGCGATCGTCGTGGCCATGAAGAAGGTCCCGACGCCGAGGACGAAGACGGGATCGAGCCCGTTCCCGTCGCGGTGGCGTACCGCGATCGAGAGGTCTTTGCCCGCTCCGCCGACGACTTTCGGCGGGTCCTCGATCAGAGCGACGACGAGCACGAAACTGACGACCGCTCCGAGGACGGCGACGGCGAAGGCGGCGACGAACCCGGAGAACGTGTAGCCGGCCAGGGGGCCGAGCCAGGCCGGGAGCGCGTAGCTGACGACGGTCTCGGCCGCCAGCCCGCCCGTGATGACGATGCCGGCGACGATCGGCCCGAACCCGAAGCCAATCAGCCGGAAGGTGTTGAACACGCCGAAGTTGCCGCCCCGTTCGCGGTCGCTGGCCGCGTAGTCGTTGACCAGCGCGACCGTGGCCGGCACGGTGAAGGCCGCGCCGATCCCCTGGAGAGCACGGGCCCCGAGCACCGACCAGTAGCTCGTGACGAACGGGTAGGTCGCGCTGCCGACGGCGAAGATCGCCAGTCCCGTCAGGACGAACACGCGCCGCCGCCCGGTCCGGTCGGAGAGCCGCCCGGTGAACGGCTGGCCGAAGCTGTTCAGCAGACCGAACAGGGAGAGCACGAGCCCGATCAGGGTCTCCTCGCGCAGGACGAACCCGAGAATCTCCGTGCCGGCGATGCCCGACAGCGAGATCTGGCCGCTGGCGATGTACAGCGGCAGGACGATGATCAGGAAGGAGTTGCCCAGCGCGTCGGCCATCCGCGCGAACGCGAGCGTCAGGACGCGACCGTCCGTGTCCAGTACCATCTACCACCCAGTCGGTCCCGAACCCCGTGAGGATTGTGCTCGACTGTCAGGCGGTCGCGGCGATCACGCGGTCGACGGCGCTCGCCAGTTCGCCCTCACTGGCCCATGTGAACAGTCGGCCCTCCTCGTCGAGGTGGGCGAACAGCGTCAGCATCATCGCGTCGAAGCGCTCGTAGTCGAGGTCGCCAAACGCCGGGTCGGCGGCCGATCGTTCGTCGTCGGCCGGCGGATCGAGCGACGCCCCGTCGTAGTCCCGCTTGAGGACGTACAGCCGCTCGTGATCCACCTCGCCCAGTTCCAGTTCGTGCCCACCGTCGTTGTCTTCGGCGACGAGGACGACGTGGTCGGCCCGCCGGGCGAACACCCGGAACTTCACGTAGAAGTTCCGCCAGACGTCCACGTCGGGGTCGACGTCCTCCAGCGTGAACGCGACCCGGTCTGCAGCCCGATCTGTCAGGGCGTCCCGGACGGATTCGACGCGCTCCTTCTCGTACTCGTCGTAGTTACCCAGCACGAAGTAGGTCCTCTCGGCGTCGGCGAACCGGTCGAGGTCGCCGTACACCACGTCCCGCATCGCCGCGATCTGTCCGGGCGGGAGTGTCCCGAGGAAGGACAGCGTGTCGTCGAGGACCTCCTGCCCGTCGAAGCTCGGCCCACTCATAGTTCCGCGGTCGCGGGGGCGGTATATAATCGTGGCTGGTCCGGTCGTCGACGGGCGTGGCCACAATAGTGATAACTAAATTAGCAAAGTGGCGACTAAAGCGGTTTAGTATCGACCCGAACGTTTATCGGCTAGAAGCGGCATCGACTAGACATGGCCACGCAAGACCGCGGCGAGCGACCGAACGGCTTCGGCGAGAAACTGGAGCGGCGGCGCTTCGTCCTGGACGAGACGCGGCTGACGATCCTCCACCAGATTCTCGCCCAGCCAGACGGCGTCCTCTCCGTCGAGGAACTCGTCTACCGGAATCCCGAGACGAGCGAGGAGAATCTCCGGTATCACCTCCGGCAACTGGTCGACCGGAACGTCGTCGAGAAGATCCCGGTCCCACGCGCCCAGACGATCGACGATCCGCCGACGACGTTCTACGCCGTCACCGGTGACGGGATCGCTCTCCTGAAAGCGGTCAGCATGTACGAGGAGGCCGCGGTCTGGCGCAGCGTCTACGAGCAGATGGAGCGGACCGACCGGATCGAAGCCATCGAGAATCTGGAGACCCGCCCCGACGTGGACTACGAGAGCCGCGGTGCGACGGCCGAGGACTGATCACACGACCGCCCAGCGCCAGTCGACGCCAGCGACCAGCGTCTTGGGCGCTGTGCGTGTGCGGTGATCGGAGAACCGCGCTCGTGCCCTACACGCCGTCGGCCAGTTCGTCGGCGACGCCGGTGTAGCCCGTGGGGGTCACGGCGAGCAGTTCCTCGCGGACGGACTCGCTCACGTCGAGGTCCTCGATCATCTCCTGGAAGTCCTCGATGGTGACGGACTTGCCCCGCGTGGCCTTCTTGACCTGCTCGTAGGCGTCGTCGTGGCCCTCCCGGCGGAGGATGGTCTGGACGGCTTCGCCGATGATCTCGGGGGTATCGTCGAGTTCCTCGCGCATGACCTGCTCGTTGGGGACGACCTTGTCCAGGCCGTTCTGGCACTTCTGGTAGGCGATCAGACAGTAGGCAAAGGCCGACCCGATGTTGCGCTTGACCGTCGAGTCCGAGAGGTCCCGCTGGAGGCGCGAGGTGGTGACGTAGTCGCCGAGAAAGACCAGATCCGAGTTCGCTTTCGTGAGGTTGCCCTCGCTGTTCTCGAAGTCGATCGGATTCACCTTGTGGGGCATCGTCGAGGAGCCGGTCTCGCCCTCGACGGCCTCCTGCCCGAGGTAGCGATCGGAGACGTAGAGCCACATATCGAGGTCGAGGTCCCGGAGGACGTTGTTGGCTCCGCGGACGGCGTCGAAGACGGCTTCGAGGTCGTCACAGGGGTTGACCTGCGTCGTCAGTGGTTCGTGTTCCAGCCCGAGGTCCGTGACGAACGCCTCTGAGACGGCGGGCCAGTCGACGTCCGGATACGCGGCGTGGTGAGCGGCGTAGGTGCCGGACGCGCCGGCCAGCTTGCCCGAGAGGTCGTCGGCCGCGGCTTCGATCCGAGCGATGGCTCTCCCCAGCCGCGAGGCGTAGACGGCCATCTCCTTGCCGAAGGTCGTCGGCGTCGCGGGCTGGCCGTGGGTGCGGGCCAGCATCGGGAGGTCGCCGTAGTCGTGAGCGAACGCGACTAGGCGGTCCCGGACGGCGCGCAGCTCCGGGACGAGCACGTCCTCGACGGCCGGACCGACCAGCAGCCGGTGAGCGAGGTTGTTCACGTCCTCGCTGGTGAGCCCGAAGTGGATCCAGTTGGCCGCGTCCAGTCCGTCGGGGAGGTGGAGGCGAACGAAGTACTCGACGGCCTTCACGTCGTGGTTGGTCGCGGCGTACTCGCCGTACCCCTCCGTTTCGAGTTGCTTGACGACGGCCGCGTCTTCCTCGTCGAACGCCTCGTAGCAGTTCCGCAGGTGGTCGCGCTGGGCCGGGTCGATCGTCAGCGGCGTCGCGTCGAGATCGGCCAGCGCGAGCAGGTACTCGACTTCGACCCGGACGCGAGCACGCATCAGTGCGCGCTCGCTGGCGTAAGGCACGAGCGGTTCCGTGTAACGAGCGTAGCGGCCGTCGAGCGGCGAGACGGCGTCGAGCGGACCCCGGTCAGTCATACCGAGGGATGTGCGAGGCCGGCGAAAAAGCGTGTCGATCAGGGTTCGGCGGGACCGTCGCCCGTCTCGGTCGCCGCGTCCGTCGCCTCGCTCGCCCGGGCGTAGTACGACCGATAGCGCGACAGTTTCCGGTACAGCGCGTAGCCGACGACGCCATCGAAGACGACGACGAAGGCAAGCAGCGTCAGGACGTTCCAGAACGACAGCACTGACGGGAGGACCGACACGAGCGTGTTGTACGCCCCGTGGATCAGCGCCGCCACGACGATCCCCTTGACCACGATCGGGCCGCGGTCGTCGGGGTTGAACTTCGCCAGCCCGAGGTAGTAGCCCGCGAACGCGGAGTACAGCACGTGGCCCGGACCGACGAGCGCCCGGCTCAGCGAGGTGCCGATCGCCTGCTGGAGCTGTGCCATCTGGCTGAGGTCGGCGGCCTGCAGGTAGCCCTGCGCGATGTAGAGCGCGTTCTCGATCGTCGCGAACCCGAGGCCGGCGACGGCACCGTACACCGCCCCGTCGACGACGGCGTCGAAGCTCTCGGTCTCGTAGGCGTAGGTCCGGATCGCGAGCCACTTGACGGTCTCCTCGATGGGGCCGACCACGAGGAAGAAAAAGAGCGCCGTCCCGACGACCGGGATCAGTTCGAAGACGCCGCTCAACAGCGTGTTGACCAGTGCTGCGATCGCCGCGAAGACGACCGCGAGGACGAACGTGATCGCCAGCGTGTCGATCGGTTCCCGCCTGGTCGGGTCGCCGTACCAGACGTACGCGACGAGCGCGACCGCCGGGACGGCAGACAGCAGCGCCAGGACGCCGAGGTTCGGTTCGCGCACGACGAGCAGGCCGGCGAACCCGAGCTGGACGACGAACAGGAAAAGCGCGACGACCAGCAGGGCCCAGCGACGACTCGTGTGCAAGAGGCCGTACAGCGCCACCGAGAATCGATCTAACAGCGACCGTGCGTCCCACTCGGCGACGTCGTAGAGGTCTTCGCCGGGGAGTCCATCCTGTACGGGATCGCGGTCTGGCATGGCTCGGCTATCACCGGCCTCCGTGGAGTGTCTTTCGCCGGACGGGGTCACCGGCTGACCGCGCTGGGTTCCAGGTGGCCCGAGGGCTGCTCCGGGTACCGGAGGAGGTGGCCCCCGAGCGCGAGCCACGCCAGGCCGAGCGGCGGTGCGAGCCACGCACGCAGCCCGTCCCCGTTCCCGAACCCGAGAAACAGTACGGTCCCGACGAACAGGGCGACGCCGAGCCAGGGCGGGACTCGGCGGGCCCGGACGACACCGGCGGCCAGCAGGACGGTCCCGACGGCCAGTCCGAGGACGCCCAGCGCGACGATGCCCTCGGCGAACCACCCGGTCCCGCCCAGCAGCACCGTCGACCACTGACCGACGGCGAAGGCGAGGCCGCCCAGCAGCGCGAACCCGCATCCCTCGCCGCCGGGGAACTGGTAGATCCAGGGGAGCCGGAGGACGACGCCGAGCAGTCCGACCGCCAGGACGAACCCGGACGCGCCGACGAGGAGCCGGACGGAGCCGTCGGCGGATCCGGTGACGATCGTCGCCAGACTCCAGCCGATCCAGCAGAGGCCGCCGACGACGAGCGCCAGCTGTGCCCACGGGCGCTCAGCTTCGGTCATACCTCGTCGCTGGGCGGCGGCCCCTGAAAGCGTTACTGTCGAGCCGAACCGTGTCGATTGTGTCATTCCGACACCGCAATTACTTTGCGCGCCCGCCGCGCCCTCTCGACCATGAAAATCGCCGGTCTGGCCAGCAACCGTGGCCGAAACCTGATGAACATCGCCGACCGCGCGCCCGGCGGGGCCGAGATCGCGGTCGTGCTCACGAACGACGCCGACGCGCCCGTTCTGGAGGCCGCCGCCGAGCGCGACATCCCCACCGAGGTCGTCGAGCGCCCCGACGACCAGGAGCGGGCGGCACACGAACTGCGCGTCCTGGACGCCATCGAGGCGTACGACTTCGATCTGGTCTGTCTGGACGGCTACATGCGCGTGCTCACCGAGACGTTCCTCGACGAGGTGCCGACGACGCTGAACGTCCACCCGTCGCTGCTGCCGGCGTTCCCGGGGATGGACGCCCACGAGCAGGTGCTCGACGCCGGCGTCAAGACCACCGGCTGTACCGTCCACGTGGTCGACGAGAGCGTCGACGACGGTCCCATCGTCACCCAAGAACCCGTCCCCGTCTACGAGGACGACGACCTGGCGGCGCTCAAAGAGCGCGTCCTCTACGACGCCGAGTTCACCGCCTACCCCCGTGCGGTCGAGTGGTTCGCCGAGGATCGCGTCACCGTCGACTGGGAGTCAGAGACTGTCGAGATCGACGGCGACGACGGTGGCGCGTTCCCGAGCCGTCGCCTCGCTAGCAACGACCGCGCCGCGGACCTGCGCTACGGAGAGAACCCCCATCAGGACGCCGCGGTCTACGCCGACCGCACCACCGACGAGGCCAGCGTCGTCCACGCCGACCAGCTCAACGAGGGCGCGAAGGGACTCTCCTACAACAACTACAACGACGCCGACGGCGCGCTGAACCTCATCAAGGAGTTCGACGAGCCGGCGGCGGCGGTCATCAAACACACCAATCCCGCGGGCTGTGCGACCGCCGACTCCGTCGCCGAGGCCTACGAGCGCGCCCTCTCGACGGATCCGATGAGCGCCTTCGGCGGCATCGTCGCACTGAACCGCGAGTGTGACGCGGCCACGGCCGAGCAGATCGTCGACTCGTTCAAGGAGGTCGTCGTCGCGCCGGGCTACACCGACGACGCACTGGACGTGCTCTTCGAGAAGGAGAACCTGCGTGTCTTGGATGTCAACGACAACTACGACGTGACCGAGGAACTCACCGAGAAGCCCCTCGTCGGCGGCCGACTCGTGCAGGAACGTGACCAGCAGCACCTCACCGCCGACGACCTCGAAGTGGTCACCGACCGCGAGCCGACCGACGAACAGATCGAGTCGATGCTGTTCGCCTGGCACACGCTCAAGCACGTCAAGTCCAACGGCATCCTCTTCGCGAAGGGGACCGAGACGGTCGGGATCGGCATGGGTCAGGTCTCTCGGGTCGACGCCGTCCGACTCGCCGCGATGAAAGCCGACGAGCACGCCGAAGGCAAGGACGCCGAGGGTGCCGTGATGGCAAGCGACGCCTTCTTCCCGTTCCCAGACGGTCTCGAAGCGGCTGCCGAGGCGGGCATCGAGGCGGTCATCCAGCCGGGCGGCTCGAAGAACGACGACATGGTCATCGAGGCCGCCAACGAGCACGACGTGGCGATGGTCTTCACCGGCCAGCGGTCGTTCCGACACGACTGATACTGCCGGCTGTCACTTCGTGAGGATCTTCGCCACCCTGGGGTGGCGAAATCGCTCACAGATGTACAGCCGGTAGTATGAGACGGACGGGTGTCGCGATGGCTCGGTGAGCGTCTCGCCCGTTGTTCGCGCGATCCGGTCACGGTCCTCCGCACGGACCGTCTGCCACTACTCGTCGGTCCGGTCCAGTTCGTGAAAGACCAGAATCGCGCTCCCGTCGTCGAGCGTCGACAGCGTCGTCCGTGAACTGCTGGGGTCGTCTGCGTCGGTAGCGAGCGTCGTCTGTCCGGTCCAGCTCCAGCCGTCGGCGGCGACGGGGAACGCCTCGGTCCGGAGTCGCCGGACGGACGCCGCCTCCAGTAGCTCTGTCCACTCTCGGCCTCGCAACTCGGCCGGCGACGCGGACAGCTCCGTCGCGAGCCGGTTGTTGGTGAAGGCCACTGTCCCGTCTGGCGTGACGATCAGCGTGGCCTCGCGACTCGCTTCGAGAGCCTCGTGACAGCGCCGTGCGCTCGTCGTCAGACGGTGTCGCCCGACGAGTCGGCCGATGCGATACGCAAGGAGTGCCATGTGGGAGTCCCCAGACGCTTTTTCGAGGTAATCTGTCGGGCCGTCCCACAGGGTGTCCCGATCGATCTCTTCGAAGGGGACGGCCGAGTGAAGCAAGAACGGGACGTTCGGGGCCACTTCACGGACCGCTCTCAGCAGCGAGAGCCCGTCAGAGCCGTCGAGTCGGGCGGCGCTGACCAGACAGTCGACGCCGTCGAGCCGGTCGGGCACCGCCGACGGATCGGTCTCGACGCGAATCTGTAGGTCGTCGCGATCCTCGAAGGCTCGTTCGATCGCCGACAGGTACTCGCGGTCGGCGTCGACACAGAGGACCGTCGCCGGTCGCGCGCTCGTGGGGCGAACTGGCGTCGTCTCGATGGTCGTGTCCATTGGCGGATCGTTCGATCGGGACTGGGTGGGCCGACACGGCGGTGGGGCGTTCACTGCTCGATTTCGACGGTCAGGTCCGACTGGATCCAGGCGTGCGTGCGCTCGGGATCCGCGATCATCGCGACGCTCTCGCCGCGGATGACGTACTCCTCGTAGGTTTCGCGGATCTGGTCGTCGTCGGCCCGAGTGGATTCGTTCGTCGACATCCTCAGATTCCCCCCGTCAGCGGTTCGAGCGCGAGCTGGTCGTCGCTGCCGATCGAGACTCGGTAGCCTTCGTACTCGAAGTTCACGGAGAGATCGCCAGCAGACGAGACGAGTGCGTCGAGCGCGTCCGTGTCGACGACTGTGCCAAGCGGCGTGAGTTCGGTCGGATCGGTGTCGGTTTCGGCTGCAACTGCCTCGACGACGCGCAGCGACGGTGTTTGCGAGTGGCGTTTCACGGATGTGGTCGTCATTTCTGATTGAAACGTAGCCCGCTGTCTCCTTTGGCTTCCCCTAGAACTGTATTCGTCCCGGGGGCGTCTCTGGGCTATACATATAGCGTCTCACCGTCGCCGCGACTCCGTCGTGTGGTTTCATTGCCAGTATTGCGCGACTACCTCGATTCGACTGTGACGCGCGGGCTCGTCCGTGCGACCCCTGCAAGTCATTATCGTCCGTTGTTAACTCAGACACATGATCTCACTCTGGCACGACGTGGCCCCGTTCGTCGGGGCGGCCAGCGGGGAGTGGTTCGTCTCGGTCTCCAGCGGTGCAACGGGCTTTGGCACGTTCTCGATCGCGTTCGCGCTGACCGGACTGGTCGGGCTGGCGGTCCGGGGCGACGCCGACGATCCGATCGCACAGTTGACCGAGAAGGTGCGTCGCGTGGCGGCCGGCGCGGACGACGTCTCGTTCACGACCGACCGCGACGACGAGATCGGTGCGCTGTACGACGCGATCGGCGATCTCGTCGCGGCGACCGACGCCGAGGACCAAACCGACGAGGCGTTTCGCCGTTCGCTCTACGAGATCACGAGCGATCCGGCGCTCGACGACGAGGCGAAACTCGACCGACTGCTCGAACTGGGCTGTGAGCGACTCGGGGTCGAGACCGGCTTCATCGCACAGATCGACGAAGCCGACGACCGGTACGAGATCGAGCGGGCGACCGGTCCGCTCGTCGCCGAGGGGAGCGTGTTCGACCTCTCCGAGACGCTCTGTCAGCGGACGATCACGTCCGACGACGTGCTCGGCATCGCCGACACGGCCGCGGCGAGCGACCTCGACGACGCCGAGTACGCGGACTCGGACGTGCGCAGCTACATCGGCTCGAAGCTGCTCGTCGATGGCGAACTGTACGGGACGCTCTGTTTCGCCGGCTCGGAGCCCCGAGAGCGGCCGTTCAGCCACGCCGAGAAGGCCTTCGTCGATCTCATGGGGCGGTGGAGCAGCCAGACGGTCGAGCGCCGCGAGCGGATGGAGACCCTGGAACGACACGCCTCGATGCTCGATTCCCTGTTCGAGGAGTTGCCCGTCTCCCTGTACGTCAAAGACGAGGCGGGCAGACACGTCCGCAAGTCGGTCTCCGACCGTGTGACCGAGTTCCCCGAGGACGAGGAGTGGTACCGCGGCAAGACCGACCTCGACATCTACGACGAGGCGTTGGCCGAACGGACCTACGCCGACGACATGCAGGTCATCGAGTCGGGCGAGCCGATCATCGGGCAAGAGGAGTACGATCCCGTGGCGAAGGAGTGGGTAGTCACGTCCAAGGTGCCCTGGCGGGGACCCGACGGCGAGATCCGGGGCCTCATCGGCGTCACGCAGTACGTCACCGAGCGAAAGGAACACGAGCGGAAGCTGGAGGCGATCGTCGAGAACACGACCAACCAGATCTACATCAAGGACTCCGAGGGCGTCTACCAGTTCGTCAACGAGGCGACTGCGGCGCTGTTCGACCGCGAGCCCACGGAGATCCTGGGCAAACGAGACGACGAACTCTTCGACGGCGGGACCGCCGAGACGCTCGTCTCGGAGGACCGCCACGTCCTGTCGTCGGGCGAAACCGTGACGACGACGACGACGGTGGAGATCGACGGCGAGCGCCGGACCTTCCTCGACAACAAGTACCCGTATCGTGACGAGTCGGGCGAGATCATCGGCGTCATGGGGATCAGCAAGGACATCACCGAGCGACAGGCACGCGAACGAAAGCTCCGTGAGCGAAAGCGCGAACTGGCGACGCTGATGAGCAACCTCCCGGGGATGGTGTATCGCTGCCGAAACGAACCCGACTGGCCGTTCGAGTTCGTCAGCGACGGGTGCCGGGAGCTGACGGGCTACGACCCAGCGACGATTCGCAGCGGGGCGGTCAACTGGGGCGAAGACGTCATCGTCGGCGACAACGACGAGCTGTGGGAGACGGTCCAGCGCGCCGTCGACGACCACGAACAGTTCCAGGTCACCTACCCGATCGAGACCGCTGACGGGCAGCGTCGGTGGCTGTGGGAACGCGGTGTCGGCGTCTACGACGACGGGACCGTCCAGGCGCTGGAGGGGGTCATCACCGACGTGACCGATCGCAAGGCTCAGGAGCGCGAGCTTCGCCGGACCAACGAGCGGCTCAACACGCTGATCGACGCCTCGCCCGACGCCCTCGTTCTGATCGACACCGACGGCGTCGTCGAGCTGTGGAACCCCGCTGCCGAGCGCATCTTCGGCTGGAGCGAGTCGGAGGTCGTCGGCGACACGCTGCCGTTCGTCCCGGCCGACAGAGCCTCAGAGTTCGACGCGTTCCGGGACCGCCTGCTGTCCGGCGAGTCGATCAACAGCGTCGAGACGCGACGACGCCGCAAGGACGGGACGCTGATCGACGTGAGCCTCTCGGCGGCCCCGCTGCGAGATGTCGACGGCGAGATCACCGGGATCATGGCCGTCATGGAGGACATCACGGAGCGCAAGTGCCAGGAGCGCCAGCTCCGGGAACACCAGCGTGAACTCGACCGCTACCGGGAGTTCACCGAGGACATCCTCGACGCCGTCGACGACGTGTTCTACGTCCTCGACGAGGACGGCTCCCTCCAGCGCTGGAACAGCGCACACACCCAGGTGACGGGCTACTCGGACGCGGAGATCGAATCGATGCACGCGACGGACTTCTTCGCGCCCGAACACCGGGACCAGATCGAGGCAGCGATCGAGGAGACGAAAGCGACGGGTGACGCGGTGGTCGAGATTCCTTACCTGACCAAAGACGGCGAGCGGGTCCCCCACGAGTTCGTCGCCGTCGCTCTCGAAGACCCCGACGGGAACCAGCTCGTCGCGGGGATCGGGCGAGACATCAGCGAGCGAAAGCGCCGGGAGCGCCAGCTCGAACGCACGACGGACCTGCTTTCCCGCGCCGAAGAGATGGCGGCGATCGGCGGCTGGGCAGCGGTCGTCGAGGACGGCGCGGCCGTCGACACCAAGTGGACCGACAAACTGTTCGACATCTTCGGACTGGCCGACGACGAGGCCCGCCCGGTGGAGGCGATGCCCCAGTTCTACCACCCCGACGACCGGGAGCGACACCGCAGCGCCATCGAGCGCGCGCTCGACCACGGGATCGGGTGGGAGCAGGAACTGCGACTCGACACTCCCGACGGCACCCAGCGGTGGGTCCACACCATCGGAGAGCCGGTCCTCGAAGACGGCACTGTCGTCGAGATCAGAGGGTCGGTCCAGGACATCACCGCACAGAAGCAACGCGAACTCGCGCTGGAGTCGCTCCACGACTCGGCGCGCGGTCTGTTGAGGACGGAGTCGATCGACGACGCCACCCGGTTGATCGTCGACACGGCCGCGTCGCTGCTCGACCAGGCCGCCGTCGGGATCTACCTGTACGACGAGACGACGAACCTGCTCGAACCCGCCTCGGTGTCTCCGGGCTTCGAAGCGCTCTGTGGCGGCGAGCCGGGTGCCGTCGGACCAGGGACGGAGTCGTTCCTCTGGCACGCCTACGTCACCGGGACCCAGAGCGTCCTCGAAGGCGTCGACACCAGCGGCGAGTCGGGCCCCTTCGTCGACGCGGTCGACACCGGCATCGTGGTGCCGATCGGGAGCCACGGCGTCTTCGCCGCACTCGACGAGGCAGGCGAGATCGGTGAGAGGGATCGCTCCCTCGTCGAGACGCTGGTCGCGACCGCGGCGGCCGCCTTCGAGCGACTCGAAAGCGAGGCCACGCTGCGCGAGCACGAGGCCGAGATCGAGGCCCAGAACGACCGACTCAGACGCCAGATCCGGGCCAACGAGACGATCCGTTCCGTCGATCAGACCCTCATCGGTGCGACCGACCGAGACCAGCTCGAAGCGGCGGTGTGCGAGCGACTGGTCGACGACGAGGACATCTCTTTCGCCTGGATCGGGTCGTTCGATCCCGGCGGCGAGACGCTCCAGGCTCGTGCCTGGGCCGGTGAGGGGGAATCGTATCTCGACACGCCGTCGTTCGACCGCTCGGCGACGCACTCGGACCCGGCCGTCTCGGCGGCGCTCGACGACGAGCCGGTCGCCGTCTCGAACATCGCCCAGAACGTCCAGCAGGCGGCGTGGCGACAGGCGGCACTGGCCGTGGGTCACCAGTCGGCGCTCGCGGTCCCCGTCTCGCTCGACGACTACCAGTACGGCGTGCTGACGGTGTACGCCGACGAGCCGGACGTGTTCGGCGAGTTCGAGACCGCCGTGTTCGCGGAGCTGGGGACGAGCATCGCCAACGCGATCACGAGCATCACGACCCGGCAGGCGCTCAACGCCGACACGCTGACCGCGCTCGAACTGCGCGTCGAGGACACGACGGACCCGTTGCTCGACATCGCGTTCGGGAGCGGCTGTACGGTCACCTACGAGGGCGTGGGCACCGTTTCCGCCGACGAGACACGACTGTTCGTCCGGGTGAGTGGCTGCGATCCCGCGACCGTCTCGGAGCTGCTGGCCGACCGGCATACGATCGCCGACCACCACCTCGTCTCCGAGAGCGAGGACGGCGGCGTGTTCGAGGTGACGATCCAGGGCGAGACGGTCATCGCTCGACTCGTCCGCCAGGGCGGGCGAGTGCGAAAGATCGCCGCCGAGGAGTCCGGTATCGACGTCGAGGTCGACGTGCCGACCTCGGTGGACGTGCGATCGTTCGTCCAGACGCTCACCGACGACGGAACGGTCGAACTGGTCAGCCGACGCGAACGAGCGCGCGCCGCGGAGTCCGACCCCGCGCTCGCCGAGACGATCCTGGAAGCGCTGACGGATCGCCAGCGGGAGGTCCTCCGGACGGGCTACTTCTCGGGATTCTTCAACTGGCCGCGCGACACGACCGGCCAGGAGCTCGCAGCGATGCTCGACGTGTCACAGCCGACCGTCAACCGCCACCTCCGGCTGGGCCAACAGCGGGTCATGCGACAGCTGTTCGACGACGAGCCCGACGCGGAATGAGTGGGTGTCGCGCTCGATCACCGCGCGTTTTTATCGCCGCCGCTCCAAGCCTGCCCGTGTCCTGGTTCAGCCGCAATCGCCACTGGCTGTTGCTCGCGCTCGTCGCGGTGACGACGGTCCTCGCGGTCGGGACCGTCGGTGTGGGACTGGTCGCGGTCCTCGCCGGACTGGCCGGCGGTGCCGGTCTCGGTGCCGTGCTGGGCGATATGGCACTCGTGTTGTCGATCGCTGCCCTCCTGGTCGCCGCAGACGTCGCGTTCGCACTGGCCTTTCTGGTCACCCTGGCACGCCGGGCGTCGCTGCCCTCTCTGCCCGAGAACGACCGTGTCGCCGACGGGTTCGAACGCGCCGAGCGACTCGTCCCACCGCTGTCTCGACTGGGACTCGCCGACCGCTTCGCCGTCTCGACGGAGACCAAGCGCGAGCGGCTGAAAGAGCGCTACGTCGACGGCGATATCACGGAGGTCGAGTACGAGCGCCAGTTGCAGGCACTACTGGCCGAGGCCGACGACGACGCGGCCGCGTCGGCCGGAGACGAGATCGAGGCCGACCTCGCCGCTGGCGAGGAGCAGCGGACGACCCGAACAGCGGCCGACAGCGCACCCTCCAGTACCGAACTCGAATCCGACGCCGAGTAGCGCGCTGATTTTATACCGCGGCCCGCCGTCGGTAGTCGTATGACCGACGAGTTCAGCGTGTTTCGCTTCGACGTCGACGCCGAGGCGATGCGCGCCCTCCTCGAATCGCTCGGCGTCGAGCCGTCCGTGTCAACGGCGTTCGAGCGCGACGAGACCGACGACGAACGCGCGAGCACAGCCCAACGAGAGCGAACCGGGCCACGCGTCGGCGAGACGCCGCCACCCGGTGCCGGCGATCCGGTCGCCCCCGAGGACAGTCCCGAGGAGAGCGACGGCGGGCGTCGGACGCTCCTGATGGCCGCGCTCGGCACCGCAGTGGTGGCGCTGCTGACGGTGGTCGCAGTGGTGGTGTACCGTCGGCGGTCCGGCGAGACGCTGCCTGACGTTCCGGTGCCCGACGACGTTCCGATCCCGGAGGTGGGGACGCTTCCGGGGCCCTTTGGCGACGGCGACGAGCCGAGCCCCGAGCGATCTGGGTCGCCGGCCGACGAGGAGACGGTCGACGCCGCGCCGCTGGTCGGAATGGCCCTGCTCTCGCTCGGAGGTGCCGTGTTGCGCCGCGTCCAGCGGCCCGACGAACCCGAGCGCTGACCGGTCCGCGACGCGAAGGCCGGCGGCGAGAAACGGCTGGTTCGATTCAGAGGTTAATTGTCGCTGTTTCCCGTCCATCGCAGTGCCGTCGTGTGAGGCGTGGCTCGACGTTCGACGGCTCCCGTAACCGCCAGTCTAAAGCGCGCCCACCGGATTGCTTTGGGCATGAAGTTCCACGAGGCGGCGAACTTCCTCTTCGATCTCCGCCGATTCGCGCTCCGACCGGGCACGGAGGCCACTCGGTCGCTGCTGGCCCAGCTGGGCGACCCGCACGACTCGCTGGATTGCGTGCAGATCGCCGGCTCGAACGGCAAGGGAAGCACGGCTCGCATGGTCGAACGCACGCTCAGGGAGGCGGGGCTCGACGTGGGCCTGTACACCTCGCCACACCTGGACGACGTTCGCGAACGCATCCGGGTCAACGGCCGGAAGATCACCGAGTCGGCGGTCGTCGAGTTCGTCGAGTCCGTCGAGCCGTACGTCACCGATCGGGCGGCCGACGGCACCTCTCCGACCCTCTTCGAGACGCTGACGGCACTGGCCTACTGGGAGTTCGAGCGCCAGTCGGTCGACGTGGCGGTCGTCGAGGTCGGCATCGGCGGCAAGCTCGACGCCACCAGCGTCGTCGACCCCGTCGCCAGCGCGGTGACGACGGTGACGCTCGAACACACGGACATCCTGGGCGACACGGTCGCAGAGATCGCCCGAGACAAGGCACACGTCGCGCCCGCGGACCGCCCGCTCGTGACCGCCACCGAGGGCGACGCGCTCGACGCCGTCCGGGACGTGGCCGGGGACGTGGTCACCGTCGCTGACACCAGCGGCGACGTGACGGTCACCGACAACGGCCGCGAAGGACTGGAGGGGTCGGTGTCGATCGCGGGCGACGACTGGCGCGTCGAGACGAACCTCCCGCTGCTTGGCGCTCACCAGGCGATCAACGCCGGGATCGCCGCGACGCTGTGTCGCCAGGTCGCGGCCGTCGACGAGGCGACGATCGAACGCGGCCTGCGAAACGCCCACTGGCCCGGTCGCTTCGAGATCATGGGACGGGACCCGCTGGTGGTACTGGACGGCGCGCACAACCCCGGCGGCGTCGAACGGGTCGTCGAGACGCTTGCCACGTTCGACTACGACGACCTCCACGTCGTCGCGGGCTCGATGGTCGACAAGGACCTGCGTGCCATCGCGGGGGCACTCGACGGGGCCGACCACGTCGTCGCCTGCGAGCCCGACCGAGACCGCGCAGAAGACGAGCAGGTCGTCGCGAAGGCGTTCCGAGACGAGACCGCAGCCAGCGTCGAGACGCGCAGCGACGTGGCCGGCGCGTTCGACGTGGCCCTCGACGGGGCCGGCGAGGACGACTGTGTGCTGGTCACGGGCTCGCTCTACGCCGTCGCGGAGGCTCGCCAGCGCTGGATCCGGCCGACGATCCCCAAGCAGGTCGACGGCGTGGCGGCGGCACGCGAGACCATCGACGCCGCTCACGTCACCGACGCTGGTGCGTGGCGCATGCGCGGCAAGGCAGTCCATCGCCTCCTCAAGACGCGCGTCCAGCCCCGACAGGCACAGTACCTCAAAGAAGAACTGCTCTCGCTGGGCGGGGACTGTGCGATCTCGGGGCTGAACGACCAGGACGAGGAGATGCTCGACGTACTCCTGATGGGGACGATGGCCCAGTTCCGCCGCCTGACGGACAAACTCGACGGCCAACCGTACGGCCTCGCGTCGCTGGCCGACGAACTCCGGACCGCGCTGGACATCCAGCAGCCCGATCGAGACCGCGGCTATCCCTGGGAAGACGGCACCGCAGTCATGGGGATCTGTAACATCACGCCGGACTCCTTCCACGACGGCGGTGAGTACGACGCCGTCGAGGACGCCGTCGCCCGCGCCGAGTCGATGGTCGCGGCCGGCGTCGACGTCCTCGACGTCGGCGGCGAGTCCACCCGCCCCGGTGCGGACGAGGTCCCCGTCGAAGAGGAGATCGAGCGCATCGTCCCGGTGATCGAGCGCCTCGCCGACCTCGACGCCGCCGTCGCCGTCGACACCCGCAAGGCACCGGTCGCCCGCGCCGCACTGGACGCCGGGGCGGACATTCTCAACGACGTGTCTGGGCTCGAAGATCCCGAGATGCGCCTCGTCGCCGCCGACTACGACGTACCCGTCGTCGTGATGCACAGCATCGAGGTGCCGGTCGACCCCGACAGCGCCGTCGACTACGACGACGTGGTCGAGGACTGCATCGACCAGCTGACCGAACGCGTCCTGCTGGCCGAGAAAGCGGGGCTCGACCGCGAGCAGATCGTGGTCGATCCGGGGCTGGGATTCGGAAAGACGGCCGCCGAGAGCTTCGAACTGCTGGGCCGACTCGAAGAGTTCCAGTCGCTCGGTTGTCCGATCCTGGTCGGCCACTCCCACAAGTCGATGTTCGAACTCGTCGGAGCCGAGGCCGGGGACTGTCTGGACGCCACCATCGCCGGCACGACGCTGGCCGCCGAACGAGGGGCCGACATCGTCCGCGTCCACGACGTGCCCGAAGCGGTCCGCGCGGTGAACGTCGTCGAAGCCGCTGACGATCCCGAGTCGTTCGTCGAGGAGAACTGAGACGGAAATCGAGGGCGGCGCGCGCTCGCTCGCGTTCCATCGCGAGCGATCACTGTGCGAGGGATGAGCGACTGAAAGGAGCGAATCGGGTGGGGAGGTGCGTGGCTGCGGTGCCGTGCTGTGCGGTCCTGGTGGCCGAACCGGCGAGACGCACTCGACGGTGCTGTGAGGGCACTATCCGAGCGTAGCGAGAATAGCTCGCACAGCACCGTCGAGCGGGGCGAGGGCGTTCAGTTGGCAGCGTTCGCGTCGTATCGAGAGTGAGACCGTTCAGTTCCCGTCGCCGTCCAGTTCCGTCTCCACCACGTACCCCCACTGCTCCAGCCCTTCGCTGTCGTAGAACGCCAGCCCATCGTCGTTGTCCCGCGGGCACGCTAGCGCGACGTACGTTGCCGGAGGATCGGGACGGTCGCGTCCCACTGCTCGTCGGTGGTCAGTTCTGTGACGTACATACCGGGCGGTCGACGGATACCGCCAAGAGTACTGTTACGACACGGTCGACACAGTACCACGAGAACGGTTTCCAGACGACCACAAAAGCCATGCTCCTCGCCGCCGCGACCGCTGGCATGGAGCAACGCGACGTGGTCCGGGGCGGGTACGAGGAGATCGCCACCGCCTACGACGAGTACCGGGAGACGGAGACGCCGCCGGCCCTCGACGACGGGATCGGTGCGGACTGCTTCGCGTCGCTGGCCGATGGCAGTCGCGTACTCGACGCCGGCTGTGGCGCTGGTCGGCCCGTACTGGAGCGTCTGGACCGCGCCCACGAGTCGGTCGGGCTGGACATCGCGACGAGCCAGCTCGAACTGGCCCGCGAGCACGTCCCGGCGGCCGACCTGGTCCGAGGCGATCTCGCTCGATTGCCCTTCGCCGACGACGCCTTCGACGCGCTCTGCTCGTTCTACGCGATCATCCACGTCCCGAAGGAAGAACACGAGCGCGTCCTCTCGGAGTTCCACCGCGTTCTCCGACCCGGCGGCGACCTGCTCGTGTCGATGGGTGCCATCGAGGGGTGGGAGGGCCGCAACGACGACTGGCTCGACACCGGGACGGCGATGGAGTGGAGCTACTTCGGCCCCGCAAAGAGCCGCGAGATCGTCGAGACGGCGGGCTTCGAGATCGTCGACGAGCGCCTGCCCGAGGTCGAATCGGACGGGTTCTCGGTGTTCTGGGGGCGGGCGTAGGTCGACACCAGTCACTGCGACCCGCACCGGCACGGCCGACGCGAGTCGCCGGCTCCTGGCAGCTCACTTTTTTGCGGATCGGCCACTGTGGGAATATCCGATCGCCGACAGTGGTACGCCCATGACCATCGCTAACACGAATCCTCGTGCCATCTGGAACCCGGCTGTCAGCAAGGACGATCGGTAGATCTCCAGGAGCGCACCCCAGACGACCAGGGAAAGCACGACTAGTCCGATACCACTGATCAGTCCGAGGATCGAGCGGGCTCCGAATCCCATACCGACGACGAGCATCGCGGCCATCGCCAATCCACCTGCCGCCAGAGTGAGCACCCCTCGCCAATGGGCCACGAGAGAGAATTGCCCGGGTACTGGACCGTGATGGAAGCCCACGGCTGCCGTGAACGCACCGTATCCGAGACTGGCCAGGATGGCCAAAAGGACACTCGATTTGATCGTCAGTACTCGCCGTTCGCCGGCCAAGAGCACGAAGCCGAGGACCAGTGCCGACAGAAACAGGTAGACCGAACCGAGCTCGATAACACCCGACAGGAGCGGTATTTCACCCAGGCGATGGAACGCGATGTTCCCTGCTATCAACACGATGCCGAGGGCCAAGGTACCCAGCAGTGCGCTCGAAACGGATCGCTCTTCGTTCATGCACCAACGATTCGCCAAGGAGGAAATCACGTTTCCGGTCGAGTGTGGGGTGCAAGAAACGACTGTGAGCTACTTTGCATCCTCCCCAGCCGGGAGATCCCGCTCGTCGCGCTCCCCGACCGCCTCGGCGTCTTGCTCGGTCACGCGGATCCCCTTGGAGGCGAGGTGGCGCATCTGCTGGCGGACGAAGTCTTCCTCCTCGGTGCCCCGCGTCGCGAGCAGGTAGAGCTGTGCGTCGCCGACGGGTCGCATCGTCCGGCCGGCCCGCTGTGCCCCCTGTCGGCGCGATCCGCCGAGGCCGGAGGCGACGATCGCCAGCTCGGCGTCGGGGAGGTCGATCCCCTCGTCGCCGACCCGAGAGATCACCAGGGTGTCGCGCTCGTTCCGGCGGAAGTCGTCGAACAGCCGTTCGCGCTCGGCGTGGCGGGTCTCGCCGCTGATGAAGGGCACGTCGAGTTCGTCGGCGATGGCCTCGCCCTGGTCGAGGTACTCGACGAAGACCAGCGCCTTCGCGTGGGGGTGTTCGGCCAGCAGGTAGCGCAGTTCTTCGATCTTCGCCGGGTTCGTCGCGGCGGTCTGGCGGCGGCCGTGGCCCACGGCGGAGACGTACTCGTCGGCGGTCGCGTCGTCGCTCCAGGGGACGAGGCGGATCTGGACCTCCGGCTCCTGGACGAAGCCGGCGTCGAACAGCGCCGACCAGTCGGTGCCGATGGGCGGCCCCACGAGCGTGAAGATCTCCTCTTCTCTGTCGTCTTCTCGAACCGGCGTCGCGGTCAGTCCCAGGCGGTGCTTGCCCTGCAGGCGGGCGCTGCGGCGGGCCACGTCTGCGGGGATGTGCTGGACCTCGTCGTAGACGATCAGGCCCCAGCGCCGTTCGTCGAACAGCTTGCGGTGGCGGTCCATCCCGGCGGTCCGGTAGGTGGCGATCGTCACCGGCCGGATCGTCTTCTCGCCGCCGTGGTACTCGCCGATCTGGCTCTCGTCCAAGTCGGTGTGTCTGAGCAGTTCCTCGCGCCACTGGCTCGCCAGCTCTCGGGAGGGGACGAGAATCAGCGTCTCGCCGCCGAGGGCTTCCATCACGCCCATCGTCGCGACGGTCTTGCCCGATCCCGGCGGGCCGACGAACACTCCCGACCCTTGCTCCTGGAAGCGCTGTACCCAGTCGGCCTGGTAGTCCCGCAGCGGCAGGCCGAGTTCGACCGACAGCGCGTCGCCGTCTTCGAGGTCGCGGTCGTCCCGGACCGGATAGCCCGCCTCGTACAGCGTGCGCTTGAGCTGGGCGGTCTGCTCCTCGTTGACCCACGACTCCGAGTCCGAGATCGGCGCGCGCAACACGTCGTCGGCGAGCTTCTGGCGGGCGACGTTGCCCATCAGGTCGTCGTTCTCGGCTTCGAGGACGGTGTAGCCGTCCTCGTGGGTCACGAGCCTGAACTTCCGGGCGCGTTCCCACTGGCTGCGGACCCACTCCTGCAGGTGTTCGGAGCGCTCGCCGACCACGTCGTGAATCGTCGCAAGCAGGTCCGAGAGCGACTCGTAGGGGGCCTGCCACACGTCCTCTTCGCGGATCTCGTAGATCGCGCCGCCGGAGCGGTTCGTGTCGACGAGGTGGGCGAACTGCGAGAGCTGTGCGCGGGTGAACTGGTCTGCGTGTTCCACGACGATCTCGTGGCGGTCCGGAAAGAGAATCACCCGCTCGCGGTCGGTCACCGCGTCCAGGTCCGGCGGGTAGTAGACCGCTTCGGCATCAGCCACGTCCTGTCGTTCCAGCTCGGCGTCCTCGCTCAGTCGCGCCAGTGCCTCGCGAGCCGCGTCGGTAGTGAGCCCGGTCTTGCCGGCCACTTCCGCTGGGGTGAGGTGTGGTTTGCCGACCGCGTCGATAGCGTCGTACACGTCGGCGACGGTCAGCGTCTCGGGCTGGTCGCCCGCGTCGTCACCGCCGGCCTCGGCGTCGTCCTCTGTGGTCACTGGGGATGGGTATCGGCCCGACGAGTAAACACCTTGTGTCACTGCCGCGGGCGACGCATGCGGATTCTCGCGCCGTTTCCCGGTCGACGACGCGCCGTCTCACAGCAGGCCGTGGGCCTCGATCAGCCGCCGGTAGTGTTCGAGATACTGCTCGCGGACGGCGTCGTGGTCGTACTCGGCCAGCGATTCGTCGATCGTCTCGTGGGGGTAGTCGCCGCTCGCGACGATGGCGTCTGCCATCTGCTGGGTGCTCGTGACCCGGAAGCTGCGCTCGCGGTGTTCGATCAGTTCGTGGGCGCTAGAGCGGGCCTGATACTCGACGATCCCGATACAGCCACAGGCGAGTGCCCACAGCAACTCGCTGGCGAAGTACTCCCGGTAGGCCGTCTGGACGAAGACGTGTGCGCCCCGGTAGATACTGATTCGCTCCTCGCGGTCACAGGCACCGACGAACTCGACGCGGTCCTCGATGCGCAGGTCGCGGACCTGTCGCTCGTAGTCCTCGCGGTAGGGTCCGTCGCCGACGATCTTCGCAGACCAGTCCCGTTCCCGGAGCTCTGCCAGCCCGAGCAGGAGGCTCTCGACGTTGGCGCTCTCGTCTAACGGGTGAGCGAAGGCCACGTCGACGGTCGCCGCGGGCTCGGTGTCCCGGATCTGTGCCATGTCGATGCTCTCGGGGACGATCGCCGTCTGGTCGCTGCTGGCCCCGTGTTCTCGGACGGTCGTCCGGACCATCTCTGAGGGCGTGACCACGCAGTCCGGGCTCTTTGCCGCGCGGTCGACCAGTCGACTGGCACCGATCGCCTCGTCGCCGAACCAGTCGACCAGTACGGGGGCACGCGTGATCGTCCCGCCGACGCTGGCCCCCACGACGCCACCGGGCGGGCGCGGACTGGCGTGGATCACGTCCGGCGGGTGACGAGCGAGGCGAACGGGCAGGCGCGTCGCGAACGCTGCCGCGTTCGGCGTCGCCGTCACTGCGCGGTAGGTGATGTCCTCGGGCTCGAAGGTCCGCTGGTCGCTGTCCCACCAGCGAGCGCAGTAGATCGTCACCTCGTGGCCCCGCTCGGTTAGCTGCTTGGCGACGCGTTCGAGTCGGCGGGCCCCCTCGGTGTCCCGGTGGTGGGTCGTCTCCATGGCGACGAACGCGACGCGCATACCTGACGGTCAACGTGGCCCGTGAAAAATCCAACCGTTGCCGGGGCGTCCGTCGGTCCCGAGACGTGCGCTCTCTTGCCGAAATCCACAAAGCATTTGATTCGTCTCTGCAGCCGTCCGTACATGGCCCCGCTAACGCCCCTCCTCCGTCCGGATAGATACTTCGCAGACCACGAGCCGACGTTCGATCGCGGTCTGGTCGTCGCTGCGCTGGTCGTGGTCGGCACGCTCGTGATGGTGGCCGGACTCGGTGCGGTCTTCACCGCGAAAATCGACGGCACCGTGATGGTCGACAACCCAGATCGCCCGTCCGAGCAGTTCTGTGACGGGCGGATGAACGAGAGCTTCTCGGAGACGAACACGACCTTCGGCTGTGACGAACCGGCCGAGATCGAGCGTAACATCGACGTGATCATCGACGAAGCGATGGGGCAGTTCTACGGCCCGGTCCTCGTTGGCGCTCCAGTCTTCCTGTTCGTCGTCGCCGGACTGCTCCATCTCGGGACGGCGCTGGCCGGCGGCCGGGGGTCGTTCGGCAACACGCTGACGGTCGCCGCCTGGGGGTTCGCCCCGACACTGGTGACGATGCCCCTGGCGATCGCGGCACTGTGGGTGACGATGGATCCCGTGACCATCACCACGGGGATGGAGCCCGCCACCTTCCAATCGATGCTGCTTGGCCGGATCAACGAGTGGGTGCCGATCGCGCTGGCGCTCAACGCCGTCGGTTCGCTTTGGGGTGCCGTCATCTGGGTGTTCGGGCTCGAACGCGGCCGGAACGTCTCCCGAGGCGGGGCGGCCGTCGTCGCCGGCATCGTCGCGCTCCTGTTGTTCGTGATCGGGCTGGCCTAGGGGCTCGACGTTACAGTTTGTCTGCTGGGTCGGTCGGGTGTGCGATACTCCACGCGTTCGCAGCACCCAGACTCAGATTGACCGAGAGGCCACCGGCACCGCCGGAGATGCCCTGTATCGACGAGGTCGGCGAGCCGGCGAAGGTGTGCGTGTACGAGCCCCAGATCGTGCTCGGTTCGCCGTCGTCGCGCAGTCGGAACTTCGCGGTCAGGCTCGCGGACGCACTCGGCAGCGAGTCCCCGGCCGCGGCACCGAAGTCGTTGTGATTGACGATATCGACCGTCCCCGCGAGGGCGTCCTGTGCGACGTCGTCGGAGGTGAACTTCGCCGAGTGACGTTCCGTCGCGCTGACGCTTGGCTCTCCGACAGGGGCCCAGTCGCCGTTGATGTACCCGATTCCGATGGCGTCGTCACACCACCAGGAGTTCCGGATGGTGCGGTTGAGCCCCTCCAGTGTCATCCCGACCGCGACCCACACCTCGTCGCCGCCCGCGTCGCTGACGCCGACGACCAGTTCCGAGTCCGAGTTTTCCGGATCGTTGTACGTGTACTCCGGTTCCACGTCCTGTTCGGTGGTGGAATCGTTCGTCTCTGCCGCGACTTCCGCTCGCACGTCTTCGTTGACCTGGAAGTCCCGTGTCGCCTCGACCGACGGCTCTAGCCGGAAGCCTTCGAGTGCGCGAGTCGCGCCCTCGGACCCGTTTCGCACCAGTCCCTGGTGGAACGCCTCGCCGACTACGTCGGTCGTCGGTTTCTGTGACTGTCGCTGTGCAGTGACAGCACCAGTAGCTCCGACAGTCGCGAGCGAACCCGCAGTGAGGAGGAATGTCCTTCGGTTTGGCATTGCAGTTTCATCGACAGCTGGTGACTATAAAATACTTCTAGATCACATATCTATTATTTTATTTCTAACCTGTAGACATATATACTCTCAATACTGCACCGCGCTCAGCGAGCGCCAAACCGTTTTACTCGCGCTCGCCAAGACATCTGACGTGTACGATCTCGAACGCTATCTCAACATCAGATCTGCGACCGGGGCGACGCTCGGGCCCGACGGACAGCTCGCCTTCCGGATGAACACGACCGGCACGTTCCAGCTCTGGAGCGTCGACGAACCGGGCGGCTGGCCCCAGCAGCGCACCTTCTACGACGACTCCGTGTCCTTCGCCTCGTACTCGCCCGAACGGCCGGAGCTGATCTTCGGCAAGGACGAGGGTGGCAACGAGCGGCTGCAGCTGTTCCGGCTCGACGCGGACGGCCAGAGCACGCCACTCACCGACCGGCCGGACGCCAAGCACCGATGGGGCGGCTGGAGCCACGACGGCGAGCGGTTCGCCTTCGCCTCGAATCGCCGCGACGAGAGCGTCTTCGACATCTACGTGCAGGGTCGGGACGACGACGAGGCCACACTGGTCCACGAGGGCGGAGGCTGGCTCACCGTCGGTGGCTGGTCGCCCGACGACTCGAAGCTCCTCGTCGGGGAGGCCCACTCGAACGTCGACCAGGACCTCTCCGTGCTCGATCTCGAATCCGGCGACTTCGAGCACCTCACGCCCCACGACGGCGATGTGCGCTACGGGAGCGCCCAGTGGGCACCCGACGGCGACGGCGTCTATCTCGTCACCGACAGCGATGCGGACCTGCGCTGGCTGGCCCGCCTCGATCTCGACGGGACGCTCCGCGAGGTCGTCTCGGACGACGACTGGAACGTCGACGGCGTGTCCGTCGACGTCGATACCGGACGGCTCGCCTACTCTCGGAACGTCGACGGCTACACGGACCTGACCGTCGGACGGTTGACCGACGAGACCACGATCGAGGCGTTCCCCACGCCGGACCTGCCCGGCGGGATCGCTGGCGGCGTCTCGTGGGGACCCGACGCCGATCGGTTCGCGGTGACGGTCACCGGCCGGACGGTCAACAGGAACGTCTTCGTCGTCGAGACCGAAACGGGCGAGGCCACGCGCTGGACGCACGCCTCGACGGCCGGCATTCCCGACTCGACGTTCGTCTCGCCGGAGCTGGTCCACTACGAGACCTTCGACGGCCGGGAGATTCCGGCGTTCTTCTCGCTGCCGCCGGCCGAGGGCAGAGACGACGACGGCGTCCCGGTGATCGTCGACATCCACGGCGGTCCCGAGAGCCAGCGCCGCCCCTCCTTCTCCGGCCTCCAGCAGTACTTCCTCTCGCGTGGCTACGCCCTGTTCGAGCCCAACGTCCGGGGGTCGAGCGGCTACGGGACCGACTACATGCAACTGGACGATGTGGAGCACCGGATGGACAGCGTCCGCGACATCCGTGCCGGCGTCGACTGGCTCCACGATCATCCGGCGGTCGACCCCGACCGACTGGTGGCCAAGGGCGGCTCCTACGGCGGGTTCATGGTGCTTGCCGCGATGACGGAGTACCCCGACCTGTGGGCCGCGGGCGTCGACGTGGTCGGCATCGCGAACTTCGTCACCTTCCTCGAAAACACCGGCGACTGGCGACGGTCGTTGCGCGAAGCCGAGTACGGCTCTCTGGACGACGACCGCGAGTTCCTCGAATCCGTCTCGCCGATCCACAGCGCGGACCAGATCGCCGCGCCGCTGTTCGTCATCCACGGCGAGAACGATCCCCGCGTCCCGGTCGGCGAGGCCGAACAGATCGTCGACGCGGTCCACGAGCAGGACGTCCCGGTCGAACTGCTGGTCTTCGACGACGAGGGCCACGGGATCGGCAAGCGCGAGAACCGAATCGAGGCCTACACGCAGGTCGTCGAGTTCCTCGACGAACACGTGTGAGACTGCTTCGCCAGCGTCTTCGCTACTGCTGATTGTCAGCTTTCGACGTACCCGTCACCGGACTCTTCAAACGTCCACCCATCAGTAATAAATTCGCCCTCTGAGCCGACATGAACGACGAGGACTCCGGTCTCTCATGGATGACCTCAGTCGCTGCGTCCTGCGTGTATCCCGCGGG
The DNA here is from genome assembly GCF_017612575.1 of Halomicrobium sp. IBSBa. NCBI lineage: Archaea > Methanobacteriati > Methanobacteriota > Halobacteria > Halobacteriales > Haloarculaceae > Halomicrobium > Halomicrobium sp. IBSBa. Next base: position 726,431 of record NZ_JADPQC010000001.1, on the reverse strand, counting down.
CCCGCTCCGGAGAGGCATCCACTGGTACCGACCATGACCGAAGGTATGCCACACAGTACGACACGTCTGGTACCACGAGTATGCATAGTGTTAAAATTCACACCATTGTGCGAGGATCTCAGGAGTCCACGTAGCCGTCTTCTGTATCCTCGAACATCCGCTGCCCTCCCTGACCGATAACTCCTCCGTCCGGACCGGCGTGGAGGGTGTAGACCTTCGACGGTCGCTCGTTCCACTTGATCGTCGTCTCGTATTCGTAGTACCGATACTGTTGCTCTCCACTGTTTTTCGAGCGCGCCGTCATTTCGAGTCTCGACGACCGCTGTTCGTCACCAGCGCTCGAATAGGGAACACAGACGATTTCACAGGGTGGAAGCTCCGCCGACAGGGTTCCTCGAAATACCGTCTGGTTTCCGCTGTCGCTCAAGATGTTGACGGTGTTCGTGCGCTTTTCTTGACCCTTATTAATAATTTCTGTCGATGTATCTTGTGTGTGTCCGGAAGATTTGCCCGAGGAGAGACAGCCACTGGTACCGACCATTACTGCAGGTATACTGTATAGTACGGTACGTCTGGTACTAGGAACCATATATTATTCAATTTATGACGAGTATTTGACATATCTGTCTACTTCCTTTTGCATCATTCGGAGTCTTGAGGGAGAGTCGGAACAACTGCGGTTGGTGGGTTAGTCATGATATGGGTTGGTTCTTGTGTTTCGTCGCTAAGATTCATCGCATTCGTGTTTGTGTTTTCTTTAACACCCCACTTGTTCCTCTCTTTTCTCGACATATTTTCCACTCTCGGGATTCCATCTGCCCCTTCATCTGTACTGGCAATCCCTGGGTCTCATACTACCGGCTGTCACTTCGTGAAGATCTTCGCCACCCCGGGGTGGCGAAATCACTCGCAGACTTACAGCCGGTAGTGTCAGGGGCTTTTTACTATAGTAGCCATTGAAAATCAATGCACACCCGATCGCACGACAGCAGTGCGATCGGTGTGTCAATCGTTTCAATTGTTACTATAATGTTGGTTAGGTTCTACCGTTGATGCCTGGCATTGATACTGCTACGGCTTTCTCAAAAGGAGACAACGACTGACCGGTTTTATCTGACCGGACGCACAGTAACTGGTACGAGAATGGTGAGTCGGTCTCCAGACGTGATCGGCGACGGGATCGAGTCGCTCCAGCAGCGCCACGGTCCCTTCCCGGTCAACCAGACGACGCTCAGCCTCTCACCGGCGGCGTATCGCGACGCCGCCGAACGCGCGCGCGACGGGTTCGCGGACGTGTACGTCCGGGTGGAGAACGACGACGGCGAGGTGTTGCACGTCCAGAGCGAGGACCGCAAACGGGTCCCGCGCTGTGTCGGCGGCAGCGAGAAGTCCCTCACCGAGCGGGCGCGCGACGCCGTCGCGGACGCGACCGGCGTCGACTGTACGATCGACGAGATCGTCCGCGTGACGATTGCCGGCGTCCGCAACGCCGAGGACACCGACGCCGAGACCGTGTACCGACTGCTCGTCCTCGTCGACGCGGTGTACGACGGCGGCCAGACCGAGCGGGGCGTCTGGACAGCCGAGTCGGCGATTCCCGAATTCGTGTAGCCGTCGTCACACGGACGATTCTTCGGTCCAGTCTGTCCGCAGTAGCAGGCTCTCGGTACGTCTGTGTGGGCATCGACCTTTTTCTGCGTCGGGTTTCCTCACTCGCTGCGCTCGTTGCGGGAACCGCTCCTCGAAAAACGTCGGTGAAAAAGGCCGACGGCTCGACCACCGGTCTCGCCGTCGATGAACTGCGCTCGCTTCGCTCGCGCGGATGCTGGTGATCCGTGTATCGCCTACACTGACCAAACGTTTGTTGTCGCATCCGGACGACCGAGCGGTCCGGCGGACCCAGTGGGTCGCCGGCAGACGCGCTTTTTGCGCGAGTGGTGGCGAGCATGGCGGGCCACCCGAAGCGCAAACTGGTGGGATCTAGATAACGCCGGTGACGGTCGCGGCCTCGCGGGCGGCGGGCTCGCTCATCCCGTCGCCCAGGATCGTGTAGCGGTCGCGGATCTCGTGGGCGGTCGTCAGCGCTTCCAGGACGGTGTCGTCGTCGATCCCCAGCTCGTCGGCCGTCGTGGGCGCGCCGATCGAGGCCAGCGCGTCGCGAACGTCGATCCACTGCCCTTTCGCGCCGCTGTGGAGGTACTCGGTCATGATCGAGCCGACGCCGACCTGGTGGCCGTGGAGCGCGGCGTCGGGCGCGATTCGGTCGAGCTGGTGGGAAAAGAGGTGTTCAGCGCCGGAGGCGGGCCGCGAGGAGTCAGCGATCGACATGGCGACGCCGGAGGAGACCAGCGCCTTGACGACGATCCACGACGACTCTTCGAGCCCCTGCTTGATCGAGCCCGCGTTCTCGACGAGCATCTCCGCGGTCATCCGGGCCAGCTCGCCCGCGTACTCCGAGTACTCCACGTTTTTCAGTCGGTGCGCCAGCTGCCAGTCCCGGACGGCGGTGTAGTTCGAGATGATGTCGGCACAGCCCGCGGTGGTCAGCCGCCAGGGGGCCTCGGCGAGGATCTCGGTGTCGGCGACGACGGCCAGGGGCGGCTCAGAGGCGACGCTGTGGCGCGTATCCCCCTCTGGGACCGAGCCGCGTCCGGAGACGATGCCGTCGTGACTGGCGGCGGTCGGCACGGAGACGAAGCCCAGGTTCAGCTCGTCGGCGGCCATCTTCGCGATGTCGATGGCCTTCCCGCCGCCGACACCCAGCAGGTAGCCGGCGTCGACCGAGCGAGCGGTCTCGATGACCGACTCGACGGCACCGAAGCTGGCTTCCTCGACGATCACCTCGGCCGGATCTGCGTCGGCGTCCTCGAACTGCGCGACGACGCGCTCGCCGGCCACGCTGTACGGCGTCGGGCTGGCGACGATCAGCGGCCGCCCGGAGAGGTGGATGTCCTCGACGGCCGCGACGGTCTGGTCGAGGACGCCGTGGCCCACCACCACGTTGTGGGGGAGCCTGATCCAGCTCGTTTTGTCGAACATACCCGTGGGTGGTCAGCCAGGCGTGAAAACACTTGTCGTGGCCGGCGATCGGCCAAGGACGGCAGGTCGGTCGCGTGACCGACGCGCGCACTCGTCGATCGTCACCCCGTTTTTTACCGAGTGGGACAGAACTGAACGGACATGGCAACGACGGGCTCACTCGACGAGAGTCGCCGCCCGCTGGCCACGGAACTGCTGATCGTCGTGGCGGCGCTGCTGGCGGTCCAGCTGTGGACCGGGACGCTGTGGCAGCGGGTGGTCGGTCCCGCCGTCCGGAGTCTCTCGCTGGCCGACGCGCTCGGTGTCGACGGCCTCGGTGCCTTCCTCGCGAGTTCGTTCGTCTACAGCGGGCCGCTGGTCGCGAGCGTCGTCGTCATCGCGGCCGTCTACGTCCGTGCCCGAAACGTGCCCGTCGGCACGGCGCTTCCGGGTCGATCGGATCTGGCGATGGTTGCGCTGGCCGTCGCCACGCCGCTCGTCCTGATCGGCGTGACGGACCTCGTCGGCAACGTCACGAGCGTCCCGTTCAAGACGCTCGTGCTCACGGCCTACGCCGAGCGGGCGTCGGTCACCTTCGCCGCCGGCACGACGCTCGCCAGGGTGTTCGTCGCCGTCCCGCTGGCGCTGGTGCTCAACCAGGTCCTCGTTCAGGGGAGCTTTCGATCGATCACGAGCAGTGACACCGCGATCGCCCTGACGACGCTGCTGGGTGCGTTCGTACTGGGCGATCAGGGACTGGTGGGCGGCATCGGTGAGACCTCGAAGTACGTCGGCGTCGGGCTGTTCGCGCTCGCCTCGCTCGCTGTCCACGTCTCCTGGAGACGCTTCGACGCCAGGTGGATCTGGGCCGTCGCCGCCGTTCCCGCGGTGCTGTTCGTCGTCCTCTCTGGGGTCCAGTGGGTCGCCTCGATCGACTCCATCGCTGCGGGACTGTACGGCCTCGCCAACGTGGCGACGCTCGGAGTGGCCGCCTACACCTACGAGCGGACGGACTCGCTGCTCGTTCCGGCGCTCGCGTACGCGTCACTGCTCGTCGCCAGTGAGGCGGTCGTGTTCCTCTTCGAACCGGGGCCGCTCTGGTAGCGACTCGGCGACGAACTGGTAAACACTCTATAACAATCCGTCTGGGCCGCGAAGAACGGGTGTCATGTCCTGTGTGAACTGCGACACCGACACTCGGGCGTACACGCTCAGAGCCCACGTCGACGACGCCGACTCGGACGTGGATCTGACGTTTTGCTCGACGGACTGCCTGGACCAGTGGGTGTAATACTGCCGGCTGTCACTGTTTCACGATATTCGCGACTACGGGGTCGCGAAATCCGTGACAGACGTACAGCCGACAGTATAAGGTGAGGCGCTCGGCGCTGTCGCCGACTCACTCGTCGAGCGACGCCAACAGCGCCGTCTCGTCCGCTCGGTCGGGCCCCTCGTCGCGCCCCGTGCGCTCGCTCTCGCGGTGTTCGTCGACCGTCGCCGCCAGCGCCGTCTCGTGTGGCGTCGACGACCAGCCCAGCGAGCGCAGCTTCGCCGTCGAGAGCACGTGTGGCGAGGGCCGATACAGCGGGAACGCCGTCGATTCGAGTCCCGCACGACTCAGTTCCCGCTCGCTCACGTCCACTCGTTCGACCGTCGTGTCGCAGGCCTCTGCCAGCAGCTCGACCCACTCGCCCAGCGTCGGGACGTGGTCGTCGCCGACGTTGTACGCCTCGCCGGCAGTGCCCGACTCGGCGACGACCCGGAGCGCGCTGGCGACGTCTTCGACGTAGACCAGTTGCCAGAGGCTCAGCCCGTCGCCCGGCACGGCGACGCGGTCGTGGGTGTCCACGCGATCGATCCAGTAGTCGAACCGCTCGGTGTAGTCGTGAGGGCCGTAGACGACGGTGGGACGGACGCTCATCGCCTTGACGCCGCGCTCGGCGGCCGCGAACACTTCCCGGTCGCCCTCGGCCTTTCGCGGCCCGTAGGTCGCCGCCCCCTCCGTGGTCGCCTGCTCGTCCGTACACTCACACAGGGGGGTCTCGTCTTCGCGCTTGGGGACGCGTTCGACGCCGTAGGACGCGCCACTGGAGACGTAGACGTACGCGTCGCAGTCGGCGAACACGTCGGTCGCCTCGCGCACGTCCTCGGGGAAGTAGGCCACGCAGTCGATCACGGCGTCGGGGTCGACCCGCTCGCGAACCGCTTCGAGATCGTCGCGATCGCGTCGGTCGCCCGCGACGTGTGCGACGCCGGGATCGTCTGCGAAGGGATTGGCGTGGTTCCCGCGGTTACAGATCGTCACGTCGTAGCCGTGCTCGCGGAACTCCTCGACCGTCGCTCGGCCGATGAAGCGCGTCCCGCCGACGACCAGAACTGAGTCCATAGTGGCTCTCTCGGTCGGCGACGGGAAAACGGTTGGTCACTCGAGATACTGCCCCAGGAGATCACCGTCGTGGAGCGCGTCGGGCGGCGTCTGGAACCATCGCGCGGCACGGATCTCGTCGTCGGTCTCTCCGAGTCGGTCCGCGTCGGGAATCTCACCGTCGGCGCGCGCGTCGTAGACGACGTACTGCGCGGTGAAGGCGGTCTTCCCGTCGCTCTCGTCGACGTAGGACTGTTCGAACACGACCAGCGGCGCGACGATGTCGGCGTCGAGTGTCGTCTCCTCGCGGACTTCCCGCCGGGCCCCACCAGCGAGGGACTCGTCTCGCTCGACCGCCCCGCCCGGGAGGACCCACCCATCAGACCAGTCGTTCTTGACGAAGGCGGTCCGGCCGTTCGGATCGCGAACGCGCGCCGCCGCAGTGAGACCGGTGCCTGCAACGGCCCACTCGCGCATCGACGACAGCGTTTCGGCCGGGAGCCTGATCGTCTGGGATTCGCGTGGTGCATCGAGCGTCATCCGTCAGTGAGCGACAGTACGTCGAGTTCGTCCTCGGGAACCGGATTGGTACATTCGACAGCCACGTCGGCACACAGGTCCACGAATTCGGTATCGGTCGTCACGAGGTAGTCAGCATCGTGTTCCCGTGCCAGCGCGACGATGAACGAGTCGTACACGTCGTAATTCTGTTCGGCGCTGACCTCGTAGGCGTCGAGTATCGTCCCTTCGCTGGCCCCAACGAGTCGGGCTGGACTCTGGACGAGGGATTGCACGGCGTTGCGGGCGTCGGTCTCACCGACGCCGAACTGGCGAGTCATGATGTACTGAGCGCGAAACGGATAGTAGTCGAATATCAGCAACACGTTCGGCCCGTCGAGTGCGTCACGAATCCACGGCCAGACGTACTCGTGAGCTGGATGATCGTCGGTTAATCCAATTGCCAGCACGTTCACGTCGGTGAGAATCTTGACACCGCGCGGGATCGTCTCGCTCATCGATCAGGCGTCGTCCTCGTCCATCGGACCGAATAGCGACGCACCTGCGTCGGTCGGTGTCGACGCTTTCCATTGCTTCCGGTCTGCACTCGCTGTTTCGATCTGCGAACTCGGCGCAGGATCGACTGTCAGCACCGAGCCAGAGAGCCACGCAGAAACATCTGACCCCGGTTCGATGCCCAGTCGATCGCGGACACGCTTCGGAATCGTGACACGGCCGCGGTCGTCGACGTGCAACGAGACTCGCTCTCCCCGTGATTCGTATTCGTCGTCGAGGACAAACTCACCCATTATAATCTACCCGTTTCCCACTTGTCGGCACAAATAAACAAATATTCCGCGTGCCCTCTCGCCGGGTCGACGAAAACGAGATGGTTGTGACTCCCAGCTTCAGTCGTCGCTGGTCGCGATCCCGCTGTCGACCGCGCCGGCTTCGGGCGTGGCCGACGCGGGCGGTTCGTTGCGCACGTCGTCGCGGTCGCGCTCTTCGATGACCTCGGCGTAGGCGTCGGGCATCACCTTCACGAAGTCGTCGAGCGCCGCGTCCCACTCGTCGAGCAGCGCCTTCGCGCGCTCCGAGTCAGTGTAGGCGGCGTGGTTCTCGACCAGTCGGGTGATCATCTGCTCGTCTTTCCCTTCCAGCGAGCGAGACAGCGAGACCATCCCGGTGTTGGCTCGCTGCTCGAAGTCGCCGTCGGGATCGTAGACGTAGGCGACGCCGCCGGACATCCCGGCCGCGAAGTTCTTGCCCGTCTCGCCCAGGACGACGATCGCGCCGCCGGTCATGTACTCACAGCCGTGGTCGCCGACGCCCTCGACGACGCCCTTGACCCCGGAGTTGCGGACGGCGAAGCGCTCGCCGGCCATCCCGTTGACGTAGGCCTCGCCCTGGGTCGCGCCGTACAGCGCGACGTTGCCGACGACGATGTTCTCGGCGGGATCGAAGGCGGCCGTCTGTGGCGTCTCGACGATCACCTTCCCGCCGGAGAGCCCCTTGCCGACGTAGTCGTTGGCGGTCCCGTCCAGCGCCATGGTCACGCCACCCTGGAGGAAGGCACCGAACGACTGGCCCGCCGTCCCGTCGAGGTCGACGCGGATGGTGTCGTCGGCCAGCCCCTCGGTGCCGTAGGCCTGGCTGATGCGGTTCGAGAGAGTCGCGCCGACCGCGCGGTGGACGTTGTCGATCTCCGTCTCGATCGCGACCGGCTCGCGGTCTTCGAGGGCCGGCTCGGCGGCCTCGATGAGCTCCCAGTCGAGTTGCTCGTCGATGTCGTGGTCCTGCTCGCGGGTCTTGATGCGCTGGTCGCCCTCGGGCTCGGCGACGAGTCCGGAGAGGTCCAGCTTCTCGGCCTTGGGGTTCTCGATGTCGTCGCGCTGTCGGAGCAGCTCCGCTCGGCCGACCATCTCGTCGATGGTCTCGAAGCCAAGTTCGGCCATGATCTCGCGCAGCTCCTGGGCGATGAAGGTCATGTAGTTGACCACGTGCTGGGGCTCGCCCGGGAAGCGGTCTCGCAGCTTCTCGTTCTGGGTGGCGACACCGACCGGGCAGGTGTTCTCGTGACACTGCCGGGCCATCACACAACCCGAGGTGACCATCGACGCGGTGCCGAAGATGTACCCTTCCGAGCCAAGCAGCGCGGCGACGGCCACGTCGCGGCCGGTCTTCATCCCCCCGTCGGAGGTGACTCTGATCCGGTCGCGCAGCTCCGTCCCACTCAGCATCTGGTTTGCTTCGGCCAGTCCCAGCTCCCAGGGGAGGCCGGCGTTCTTGATCGACGTCTTCGGCGACGCGCCGGTCCCGCCAGAGTGGCCCGAGATGTGGACCACGTCGGCGTTTGCCTTCGCGACGCCGGCCGCGATCGTCCCGATGCCGTCCTCGGCGACGAGCTTGACGTTGATGTCGGCGTCGGGGTTGGCCGCCTTCAGGTCGTGGATCAGCTGCTTGAGGTCCTCGATGGAGTAGATGTCGTGCAGCGGCGGCGGGGAGATGAGGCCGACGCCCGGCGTCGCGTACCGGACGTGGGCGATCATCTCGTTGACCTTCTTGCCGGGCAGGTGGCCGCCTTCGCCGGGTTTGGAGCCCTGGGCCATCTTGATCTGGATCTCCTCGGCCGAGGCGAGGTAGTCGCTCGTGACGCCGAAGCGCCCGGAGGCGACCTGCTTTGTCGTACACTCTTTCTCGGTCCCGAACCGCTCCGGGGGCTCGCCGCCCTCGCCGGTGTTGGCGTTGGCACCGATTCGGTTCATCGCGATCGCGTTGTTCTCGTGCATCTCCGGCGACAGCGACCCGAGGCTCATGGCCGCCGTCTCGAAGCGTTCGACGATCTCCGAGACCGGTTCCACGTCGTCGACCGGGATCGACTCGCGGGCCTCGTCGTCGAACTCCAGCAGGCCCCGCAGCGTCTGGAGGGTCTGCTGTTGGTCGTTGATCTCCGCTGCGAACTCCTTGTAGGTCTCGTAGTCGCCCATCCGGACCGCCTGCTGGAGTTTGCCCACCGTGTCGGGGTTCCACTGGTGGTGGATTCCGTCCGACCGGAACTCGTACTCGCCCTGTCGGGGCATGTCCGGCTCTTCTTCGCTCCAGGCGACGTCGTGGCGCTGGAGCAGGTCGGCCTCGATCTCGTCGATGCCGACCCCCTCCGTGCGGCAGGTCGTCCCCTCGAAGTACTCGGCGACGAAGTCCGAGCCCAGCCCGACGGCTTCGAAGATCTGGGCTCCCTGGTAGGACTCGACCGTCGAGATGCCCATCTTGGCCATCGTCTTCAGCAGTCCGTCCTCGACGGCGGTGATGTACGCGCCGATCGCCGCCTCCAGGTCCGCACCGTCCGGTCCGGCGACGAGGTCGTCGATTGTCTGGTAGGCGAGGTAGGGGTTGACTGCGCCCGCGCCGTACCCGATCAGCGTCGCGAAGTGATGCACCGCCCGCGGGTCACCGGACTCTACGACGAGTCCGACGTGGTTGCGCAGCCCGTTGCGGACGAGGTGGTGGTGGATGCCGCCGACCGCGAGCAGGCTCGGGATCGGGACGCGGTCTTCGCCCGCGGCGCGGTCCGAGAGCACGAGCACGTCGGCGTCGGTCGCGGCCGCAGTCGCCTCGTCGCGAACGTCCTCGATCGCCTCCCGGAGGTCGGTCCCGCTCTCGTAGGTGATATCGAGGACGGTCGACGACATCCCGTTCCCGTCGCGGTCGTCAGACGAGCCCAGCTCCTTGATCGCCGCCGTCTCTTCGTCGCTGAGGATCGGCGAGTCGAGCACGAGCTGGCGGGCGTGTTCCTGTGTCTCGGCCAGCAGATTCCGCTGGTAGCCCAGCCGCGACTCCAGCGAGGTGACGAGCTCTTCGCGGATGTAGTCCAGTGGTGGGTTCGTCACCTGCGCGAACAGCTGCTTGAAGTAGGTAAACAGCGGTCGGTTGAACTGAGAGAGCACCGACAGCGGCGTGTCGTCGCCCATCGAGCCGACGGGGTCTTTCCCCTTCTCGGCCATCGGCTGGATGAGGTGGTCGACCTCGTCGTAGGTGTAGCCGTACATCGCCTGGTGGCTCCGGAGGCCGTCCACGTCGCCGATCGGCGCGTCGGACTCTCGGCTGGCGATGTCGTCGATGTCGACCTGTTCTTGTTCGACCCACTCGCCGTACTTCTCGTCGCTGATGTCCTCGAACACCTCTTCGTCGGGGATGACGCGACCCTCTTCGGGATCGGCGAGGAAGCACTGTCCCGGCTGGAGACGGCCGCGTTCCTCGATCTCGTCGGCGGTGTGATCGAGCGCGCCGGCCTCTGAGGACATCACCAGCGTGTTGTCCTGCAGGATGTCGTACCGGCAGGGGCGCAGGCCGTTGCGGTCGAGCACTGCGCCGACGCGGTCACCGTCGGTCGCGGCGACGAGGGCCGGTCCGTCCCACGGTTCGACGAGCGAGGCGTGGTAGTCGTAGAAGTCCCGCCGGTCGCCCTGTACGTCGTTCATCTCGCCGCGCCAGGCCTCCGGAATGAGCATCCGGAGCGCGTGGGGGAGGTCTCGCCCGTCCTGCAAGAGGAGTTCGAGCGCGTTGTCGACGCTGGCGGTGTCGGACTGGTCGGGATCGTCGATGATCGGCTTGATCTTCTCGATGTCCGACTGCCCGCTCTGCTCGCCGTCGTCGAACGCGTCGCTCTCGATGTCGGTCTCGCGGGCGCGCATCCAGTTGATGTTGCCCTGGATCGTGTTGAACTCGCCGTTGTGGATGATGTTCCGATACGGGTGAGCGAGGTGCCACGCGCCGAGCGTGTTCGTCGAGAAACGGGCGTGGACCAGTGCGAACGTCGATTCGAACCGCTCGTCGCTCAGATCGGGGTAGTAGCCCGACAGCTGTTCTGCCTTCAGGAGACCCTTGTAGACGATCGTCTCGTGGTCCAGCGAGCAGACGTAGAACCGTTCGTGGCCCGCCGGCTCCGTCGACTCGATTTCGTTCTCCAGCACGCGGCGACCGACGTAGAGCTGTCGCGAGAAGGCGTCGCCGGTCGCGCCGGTGGCCGACGTGACGACGACCTGTGTCACGTCCGGTTCCGATTCGAGTGCCGTCGCGCCGAGGTCCTCGTTGTCCGTCGGCACCGACCGCCAGGCCAGCACGTCGAGCCCTTCTTCGGTCAGCGTCGATTCGACGAGATCTTTCAGTGCGGCGGCCTCGTCGTCGTCCTGCGGGAGAAAGAGCGTCCCGACGGCGTACGCGCCGGGCTCGGGGAGATCGACGTCGAGTTCGTCCACGAAGAACTCGTGGGGGATCTGCAGCATGATACCTGCGCCGTCGCCGGTGTCTTCTTCGGCACCGGTGGTCCCGCGGTGTTCGAGGTTCGCCAGTAGTTCGAGTCCGTCCTGTACCACCCAGTCGTGTGACCCGCCGTCGAGATCCATGACGACCCCGACACCGCAGTTCGACCGAGTATCGGTCGGGTCCGCGAGCCCTGCGGCGCTCCCGGATCGGTCACTCTGCTGTCGCTCAACCATGTGTGATCCGAGCATAGGGGTTCCCCCACAAGAGGGTGTCCCTGATACAATAAGGGTACACTATACACATTTGCATGAGTATTATTAACATATAAGGATTTGTGCGGATCGACCATGAGGATCTCCGATATCGTCGGTACGACCGGCCGCTACACGGCAAAAAAGGCAGTTCTGCTGTCTCTCCGCTCGTCGCTAGCGACGGTAGCGTCGCCGATGCGAACGGGAACGCAGCGACAGGCGTGTCGACGACGAACCCAGCGCCGATCTATGGCCAGGTGCCGGACTGCTCGGCTGCGGTCAGCACACGCTCGATGGCGACGACGTAGGCCGCGATGCGCATGTTCGGGAGGTCGTGTTCCTCGTAGGCGTCGACGAGCGTGTCGAACTGCTCGACGATGATGTCTTCGAGCCGCTCGTTGACAGTCTCCTCGTCCCAGTAGAAGCGCTGGCGGTTCTGGACCCACTCGAAGTACGACACCGTGACGCCACCGGCGTTGGCGAGGATGTCGGGGACGATGAGCACGTCCTTCTGTTCGAGTACGTCGTCGCCGTCGGGCGTGATCGGGCCGTTGGCTGCCTCCGAGATCACGTCCGCCTGGACGCCCTCGGCGATCTCTGCGTCGATCGCGTTCTCCAGTGCGGCCGGGACCAGCAGATCCACGTCGAGCTGGAGGAGCTCCTCGTTCGTGATCTCCTCGTCGGCACCGTGGAAGCCGACGACGGAGCCGGTCTCGCGCTTGTGGTCTTTCGCTGCGACGGCGTCGAAGCCGTCCTCGCTGTAGATCCCACCGCTGGAGTCCGAGACGGCGACGACCGTCGCACCCATCTGCTCGACGAGCTTGGCGGTGATCCAGCCCGCGTTCCCGTAGCCCTGGATCGCGACGGTGGCGTCGGCGATGTCCTCGCCGAGGTAGTCGAAGGCCTCGCGGGCGGCGATGACCGTCGAGCGACCGGTCGCCTCGACGCGGCCCTCGCTGCCGCCGCTCGCGAGGTCCTTCCCGGTGATGACGCCGGGTTCGGTGGTGCGCTCGATCGTCTCGTAGGTGTCTTTGATCCAGTTCATCTCGCGCTGGCCCGTGTTCACGTCCGGCGCGGGCACGTCCCGGTCCTCGCCGATCAGCGGCGTCAGCTCCTTCGCGAACGCGCGGGTGACGCGTTCGAGTTCGCTCTCGGAGTAGTCGCTGGGGTCGATGATGATACCGCCCTTCCCGCCGCCCAGCGGGATGTCGACCGTCGCCGTCTTGTAAGCCATCCAGCCCGACAGTGCCTTCACTTCTTCGCGAGAGACGTTCGGGTGATAGCGAATCCCGCCCTTGTACGGACCGCGGTCGCCGTTGAACTGCGAGCGGTACGCGCGGAACACCTTGATGGAGCCGTCGTCCATCTCGACGGCGAGGTTCGTCTCCAGAATGCGCTCCGGGTTCTTGAGACGGTCGAGCATCCCCTCGTCGACGTCGAGGTACGCTGCCGCATCGTCTACCTGCTCCTGGAAACTCTCGAACGGGTTTACGTCTGCCATAACTGAATGTTTGTACACCGACCTTAAAAGATAACGAAACGATACAGAGTGCATAATCCCCCAATATAAAAACATGAGGTAATATTCTTCTGGTGAATAGGTATTGTTTGGTGGTACCGATATACCTTGTATGTGGCCATATGACGTACAAGGCGGAGATTGGACAGTCTGGCGGCAACAAGATCCGACTTCTCCCCTCAGTCTGTCGTTTGTCACACGACAGTCTGACGCCCTTTTATGGTGGACCATCCGCCACTCTCTCCCGGGGGCACCGGAGAATGTCACACGCTCCCTCGACCCCATCTTCGTTTCGTCACTGTCGCTGCTCGGTCACTCTCACGTGACAGACCGCGTCGCCGACAGCGGCGGCTCCGATTCCGTGAGCTGACCCTCTGTCAGGTCAGTCGACAGAAACGGACTCTCGGAACAGTAGCGGGCGGCGTGCTACTGCCCGACCGAGAGCGCGAGCAGTCCCGATACTTCGATCTCGTCGCCGGGCGCAATCGGCTCCGCATCGCCGGGGCGCACTCGCTCGCCGTTCACTCTGGTCAGGTTGTCGCCACGGGTCCTGAGAACGAATCCGTCGTCCGTTCGCTGGAACACGAGATGCTCGTCGTCGATCCACTTGGTCTGTGCTGGCTTCCCACCGTCGCGCAACAGCGAGCGGAGTTGTTCGTCGACGGTCGTTCCGTCTCCGACCGCGATCTCGCGGCCGCCGACCGACAGCGTCAGCGTCGTCGGAACTGGCTCCTCGGGGTCGTCGACGGCGTTCTCGCGGAGTCTCGCACCGCACTGGCTACAGAACCGTTCGTTCGTTCCGACGATCTCGCCGCAGTCTCCACAGTTGGTCAGATCTCGAACGCCACGGACGGCGTCGCCGGTCGTCTGGTCCTCGCGCTCCGCTTTCGCATCGTCGTCCTCCTCCGCGTCGCTCTCGTCGTCTTGCTCGCCACCGGCCAGCCACTCGCCGACTCGATCGGATCGTCGGACGAGGAGTCCTCCGGTGACGACACCGCCGACGACGAGTCCGAGGAGCGGGATCGCCAGCAGATAGATCAACAGTCCGCCGCCGCTCTCGCCAGCGCCTCCGTCGGTCGTCGTCGCGCCGGTTTGCTCGCCGCCCGTGCCCTCGGTGTCGGCCGCGCCGTCGGCGCTCGCGTTCGCGGCTGTCCCATCGCCGGCAGCCGACTCGTCGCCCTCTCGGGTCGGCTTCGCCGTGTCGGTCGACTCGCGCTCGTCGCTCGGCGTCGCGTCGTCGTCACCGTCCGCCGGTGTCGCAGTCGCGTCTTCGCTCTCCGCTGTCGGCGTCGCCGTGTCCGTCGCCTCGGTCGACACCGGCGTGCTGGTCGGCGTCTCCGTTGGCGTCTCCGTCGCCGTCTGGCGTGTCAGGCTCCCGTCGCCGGACAGGGCGGCGAATCGCGTCGTCCGTGTCGGGAACGCCGACCGGTCGATCGACGCGCTGACTCTGTTTTGCTCTGCGTCCACGCTGCCGCCGACCGTCGCCCAGCTCTCGGCCCCGTAGCTCCAGATCGACAGCGCCGACTCGTCGTCGACGTCACCGTCCTCGTAGTGGAGGGCAAGCGAGAGTTCGGTGTCGCTGCCACGCGCCGTGATCGCGGCGGCCCGACCGGCCGACTGCTGTCCGTCCGGGGCGTCCGGGATCGACTCGACGCTCCGGATCGAGGCGTTCCTGATCGGCGTCGCGGAGAGTCTCGTCTCTGCGGCCGTCGATTCGCCCAGCGAGAGCGAGCGGACTCGGTTTCCGTCGCCGCCCGCGACGGCGAGGTCCTCCCCGTTGTCGGCCGCGACTCCGCCGCGGACGACGGCGTTCGTCGTTCCGCGCCCGAGTGAGAGTCCCCGCTGTGCGTTCGCCCGAGCGGTCGGGCCGTTGAGGGTCACGCCGTCGCTGCCGACGACCTCGATCCCGTCCGTGTTCTCGACGGCGGTGACGCCGCTGATCGTCGCGCCGTCCGCGGCCGCCGCCTGGAGGCCGGTGCCCCATCCCGTGACGACGACGTTCTGGATCTGGACGTTCTCGCTCCCGCCGACGTGGATCCCGACCGTCCCCTCGTCCCGGTCACCGCCGGCCAGCGTGTGGCCGTTGCCGTCGATGACGACGCCGTCGCTCCGGATTTCGAGACAGCGATCCACGTCGGTCGCCTCGATCGTGTCCGACAGCTCGTAGGTCCCGCTCTGTTCGATCGTCCGACACTCGTCGATACTCGCGGTCTGGCCCCCGACGACGCCCGGCACCCCGGCTGCGACTACCAGTGCCAGGACGACGAGAACCACACCCCTGTGCGTGCTGTTGCTGTGTCCCATGGTCCCCTGTGTCCGATCGGCCCCACACCACCCCCGGAGGCCGGTCAGCTACCGTTTCTCACGAGCTAGTTCGACATAAAAATTGGTGGCGTACGTCTGTAGTCCAGTCTGGCAGTCGCTTCGCTCGCTGCGGGCACCACTCGCGCAAAAACGTCGGCGAAAAATCCGGTCCTCACTCCGCTCACGGGTCACACAGTTCCCCGTTCGCATTCGAGACCCACCTGCGGTGCGCCTCGCCCCGTTCGGATCGGTGAAACCGCGCCAGAGGCGCGGTATGCTAGTAGCTCTTCGCGAAGTAGGCCGTACACCGACCTTTTTCCGCTTCGGATGTCCTCGCTCACTTCGCTCGCTGCGGGCACCACTCGCGCAAAAACGTCGGCGAAAAATCCGCCCCTCACTCCGCTCACGGGTCACACAGTTCCCCGTTCGCATTCGAGACCCACCTGCGGTGCGCCTCGCCCCGTTCGGACCGGTGAAACCGCGCCAGAGGCGCGGTATGCTAGTAGCTCTTCGCGAAGTACGCCGTACACCGACCTTTTTCCGCTTCGGGTGTCCTCGCTCGCTTCGCTCGCTGCGGGCACCACTCGCGCAAAAACGTCGGCGAAAAATCCGGTCCTCTCTCCGCTCACGGGTCACACAGTTCCCCGTTCGCATTCGAGACCCACCTGCGGTGCGCCTCGCCCCGTTCGGACCGGTGAAACCGCGCCAGAGGCGCGGTATGCTAGTACGACTTCGCGAAGTAGGCGGTCTCCTCGGCCTCCTCGCTGCAGATGGCACACTCCTCGTGGATCGGTTCCTCGTCGCGGTCGAGGGGGACCATCACGATCTCGGCGGCGATGGCCTCTTTGATGGGCTCTTCGCAGTCCTCGTCGCCACACCAGCCACACTTGACGTAGCCGCCGTGCTGGCCGATCGTGCCGAGGATCTCCTCGCGAGAGGTGGCCTCGCGAATCTCGCCTTCCAGCGTCTCCTCGGCGCTGGCGTACAGCTTCGCGAAGACCTCGTCGAGGTGGTCTCGAACGGTGGTTTCGAGGTCCTCGCGGCTCTCGGTGATCGACTCGCCGTCGGGGCGATGCGAGAGCGTGAGTTCCTCGTCTTCGACCTCGTTGGGGCCGATCTCGACGCGCAGCGGCACGCCCTTGAGCTCCCAGTCGTTGTACTTGAAGCCGGGGTTGCGGTGGTCGCGGTCGTCGAAGTGGACGCGAACGCCCGCCTCGTCGAGTTCGGCGGCCACGTCGGCGGCGTACTCCAGGACCTCGTCTTTGGTGTCTTCCTGCCAGATCGGCACGACGACGACCTGCTTGGGCGCGAGCGTCGGCGGCAGGACGAGCCCCTGATCGTCCGAGTGGGTCATGATGAGCGCGCCCATCGCGCGCCAGGACAGCCCCCACGAGGTCGTGTGGGCCGTCTCCTCGTCCTCGTCCTCGTCGACGTAGGTGATGTCGAACGCCTCGGCGAAGCTCGTCCCGAGGTAGTGGGAGGTCGCAGCCTGGACCGACTTGCCGTCGGGCATCAGCGTCTCGACCGTCGTCGTGGTGTGTGCGCCGGGGAACTTGTCGTGTTCGGGCTTGCGGCCCTTCAGCGGCGGCATCGCCAGGACGTCCTCGTACAGCTTCTCGTACTGTTCGAGCCGCGTCATCGTCTCCTCCCAGGCGTCGTCCTCGTCGCGGTGGGCGGTGTGGCCCTCCTGCCACAGGAACTCCTTGGTGCGGAAGAACGGCTTGGTCTCGGTGGCCTCCCACCGGACGACCGAACACCACTGGTTGATCCGCAGCGGCAGGTCGCGGTGCGAGCGCGTCCACTGGGCGAGGAAGGGGGCGATGATGGACTCGCTCGTCGGGCGCACGGCGAGTCGCTCTTCGAGTTCCTCGTGGCCGCCGTGGGTGACCCACGCGACCTCGGGGTCGAACCCTTCGACTACGTCTTTCTCCCGTTCGAGGTAGCTCTCGGGGATGAACATCGGGAAGTAGGCGTTCTGAACGCCGGTGTCCTTGAACCACCCGTCGAGGTGGTCCTGGATCTGCTCCCAGATGGCGTACCCTCGCGGACGCGTGATGATGAACCCGCCCATCGGCGCGTAGTCCGCGAGACCGGCCTTCTGGACGACCTCCGCGTACCACTCGCCGGGACTGTGTTCCTTGCTCTCCGTAATCCCGAGTTCCTGCTCTTCGCTCATACCGAACACTCTGACACCGGGGGGATAAACGCGCTGTGTTTCCACGGTCGCCGCCACTGCCCGTCTTGTCGTCGGTCCCCGGAGCTACGCACCGATCGTCGTCAGCGACGCCAGCGAGTCCGCGAGCCGTCGTTCCATCCCGGCCCCGTCGAAGCTCGGCACCGGGCTGATGTCGACGGCGTAACACTCGTCGTGCTCGTCGACGACGAAGTCGACCCCGATAGCGCGCGCGTCGAACCGATCGAGCAGCTCGCGGATGCGTGTCGCCAGCTGGACGCGGACGGTCGTCTCTTCGAGCACCGGCCGCCGTTCGGTCAGCTTCGTCCTGATCGTCAGCGCCTGCAAGTGCGTCTCGATCCCGTCGTCGAGCGCGTAGTAGCGTTCGATCGACGGCTCGGTACCGACCGCCTGCTGGTAGAACTCCGGATCGGCGTCGACCCCCGCCGGCCCGTCCCACCGAAAGCGGTTCTTCCCGACGTAGTCGGCGTCGGGCTTCTTGAACGCGATCGCGGGCACGCGATACCCGATCTGTTCCAGCGCGTTGAGGACGACGAGTCGACAGGACAGCGCCGTCGTCGGGAAGAAGCCGTTCAGCGTCTCGACGCCGTTGCGGTCCGCATACGAGAGGGCGTCGAAGGCCTGCCGACAGATAGTTCTGTTCGCCAGCGCGTCGAGCGCGTCGATGTCCTCGGGTCGGATCGGCTCACCGGGCGGCAGGAACTCCACGTCGAACCCCCTGGCGGCGAGCCGCTCGGCCGCCCGTCCGAAGACGGCGTCGTCCGGCTCACAGATGACCCCGATCGTATCCATAATCGCCCCCACGAAGCCGTGTTTCAAAAGAGTATGGCCAACTCCCCTCTCACGAATCCCCGACCGCGAAGGGACTGTCCGTCTCTCGCCACGGCCACCCGGGGAGTCGCGTCTGGAAGCCCGCGGCCAGCGCGGCGTCGAGGTCGTCGGCACCCGCGGGATCGTCTGCGGTGCCGTGTGTCGTCACGTCCGCGTAGTGGAAGGTCGCCTCTGCGAGCAGTCGCAAGGGCTGGTCTCCGGCGATCATCGCGGCCAGTTCGCGACCCAGTAGCTCGTCGACGACGAAGCCGGGATAGTCGTCGGTCACGTCCAGATCGCGCAGCAGGCCGATCAGCGCGGCGACGTTGACCGCGCGGTCGCCGTCGGCGAACAGTTCGTCGACGGCGGCCAGGTACGCCGCTTCGTCGACGGGCTCGACGGCGACCTCGAACGCATCGCCGAGCTGTGCTCTCGTCTCGTTGAGCAGCGGGACGATCACGTCCGCACGCTCTCGAACCCAGTCGCGTTCGCGTCTGACCGTCTCGGGTGTCACGTTCATCGTTCGCTCTCACACACGCCCCACACTTGTGTCTCGCCGTCGTGTCGATACGCGACTCTCGTGTGGACGGGGATATTTTTGATGCGACCTCGTGTGACGAGATGTATGCCCGATCAGGGACCATCGGAGGCCGAGACGCTCCGTCGGTACGTCGATCGGCGTGGCGTACTCAAGTCCGCAGCGGTCAGCCTGACTGCCCTTTCGAGTAGTCTCGCCGGCTGTTCCGACGATGTCGCGGACGGGTCAACTGATCCGTCTCGAACGGCGACACGTCGATCGCCGACCGAGAGCGCCACCGCTACGCACACCGAGACCCGGACTCCCACTCGGGCGGAGACGCGAACTCCCACCCGGACGGAGACGCCGACCGCGACACGAACAAGCACGGAGGCCGAGACCCGGACGGCGACGCCACGACGAATCGAGCCAGTGTCGACGATCGGGTCGGTTCCGATTCACGAGACCGAACAGCTGCCGGCCGAACCGCAGTCGAGCGGGATTACCGGCGACGATCAGACCCACGCTCTGACCAACCGGGCTTCGGTCTCCAACGACTCCGAGGCACACCTGACCGTCGATGGCGCGCTGGTCGGGACGGGGACACTGGGGATGAACGCCAGTGCAGCGTTCCGCACGTACTGGCGGGCTCCCGAGAGCGGGACCTACACGTTGACCGCGAGCTACTGGGGCAACGGTGCCTACGAGTACGCGCCCCGAGAGAACCGCAACCGTGACTACACGCTCTGTTCGGAGACGAACCTGGCCGTCCTCACGAACGACCGGACTGTGGCTCATCAGACGCGTCCGGATCTACAGCGTGCCAACAGAGGGCTCCAGACAAGGGCGGCCGAACAGCTGCTCGAATTTCTCGCGTACCGACTCGTCGCCCCCTACGTCGGGGTCGTTGGGAGCTTGATCGCCAGAGCGGTCATCAACTGGGCAATCGACCTGGAGCGGCGCGACCCGACGGCGGGGTCGTTCCTCACGACGGCACTCGACCCGTACACCGTCGAGGTCCAGTTCACTGCGACGGCGGGGACGGTGTACCAGTTTCAGGTGACGCCGTCGGTCGGATTCGCCGGTGAGTCACACGCGGATCAGCACACGGCTGCGAAGGTCGAGTCGATCTACCACCTCGAAGGACTGTCCGTCCGTCGGGAGTGAGCGGGACTCTCTCGTCGCTGTGTCCCGTCGAAGACACGACCGCCATCGTGCCGGATTGCGTGGTGACGCCGTCGGCTGTCCCTCTGTGACCGACTTCCCACCCCGAGGTGGGGAACACCGTCACGACCTTCCAGCCGACAGTGTGAATCCGACCCTTCCGCATTGCGAAGGCTTTTATTACCTGTGGGGAATACGCTGAGGTAGGATCGGTTTTCCGGCCGTCGGTTCCGGCCTGTAGCGTTCGACGGTCGCCGATTACGTGAACTATGTTACTACACAGCGTCCGTCCCGGCGTACGCCGACCGCCCACGACGCCGGGGGCACTCTCTGAGCTATGAGTACGGTAGACAAGCAACTCGAAACGGTGCGTGAAACGATCGACGAAGTCGTTCCTCGCGAGATCACGATCTCCGACGTGACCTACGAGGGGCCCGAACTGGTCATCTACACCCGCGATCCAAAGCAGTTCGCGCGCAACGGCGATCTGGTGCGCCGACTGGCCAGCGAGCTTCGAAAGCGAATCTCCGTCCGGCCGGACCCGGACGTGCTGACGCCGCCGTCCCGCGCCGAAGAGGCGATCAGGAAGGCCGTGCCCGACGAAGCCGAGATCTCGGAGCTGGACTTCCACGCCGACACCGGCGAGGTCCTGATCAAGGCGACGAAGCCGGGCGTCGTCATCGGCCAGAGCGGCGAGACCCTCCGGAAGATCACCCAGCGGGTCGGCTGGACCCCCGAGGTCGTCCGGACCCCGCCGATCGAGTCGGCGACGGTCCAGAACGTCCGGAACCTCCTCCAGCAGGAACGTGACGAGCGTCGAGACGTGCTCGAACGCGTTGGTCGACAGATCCACCGCGAGCCGATGTCCGACGACGAGTACGTCCGGATCACGATGCTCGGAGGCTGTCGAGAGGTCGGCCGCAACGCCTTCATCCTCTCGACGCCCGAGTCGCGCGTCCTGGTCGACTGCGGCGACGTGCCCGGTTCCGACGAACAGCCGTATCTGGAGATTCCGGAAGCGTTCGGTGCCGGCGCGAACGGCATCGACGCGGTCGTGCTGACCCACGCGCACCTCGATCACTCCGGGCTCGTCCCGCTGCTGTTCGAGTACGGCTACGACGGCCCGATCTACTGTACCGAGCCGACCCGTGATCTGCTCGGCCTGTTGACCCTCGACGCGCTCGACACGACGACGGGGGAGGGCCACGCGCCGCCCTACGACTCCGAGCGCGTTCGAGACGCCATCAAGCACACCATCACGCTCGAGTACGGCGACGTGACCGACATCGCACCCGACATCAAGCTGACGCTGCACGACGCCGGCCACGTGCTCGGGTCGGCCGTCACGCACTTCCACATCGGCGACGGGCTCTACAACGTCGCCTTTTCGGGGGACATCCACTACGACGACACGCGCCTGTTCGAGGGCGCGACCAACGAGTTCCCCCGCGTGGAGACGCTCGTCCTGGAGTCGACCTACGGCGGTCGCAACGACTACCAGACCGACCGAGAGGACGCCGAGCGCAAGCTCCTCGACCTCGTCCGGGAGACCCACGACCGAGACGGGACGGTCGTCGTCCCCTCACCAGCAGTCGGCCGCTCCCAGGAGCTCATGCTCGTCCTCGAAGCCGCGATGCGGGCCGGCGACATCCCCGAGATGCCGATCTACCTCGACGGGATGATCTGGGAGGCGACGGCAGTCCACACCACCTACCCCGAGTTCCTGCGCGAGGACCTGCGCGACCGCATCTTCGACGAGGCGGACAACCCCTTCCTCGCGGACGCCTTCGAGCCCGTCGACGGCGACGCCGATCGGGCCGCACTGGCCGACGACGAGCCCGGGATCGTCCTCGCACCCGACGGGATGGTCACCGGCGGGCCGGTCCACTCGTGGCTCGAACACCTCGCGGGTGACGATGACTCGACGCTGGCGATGCTTGGCTACCAGGCCAGTGGCACGCTCGGCCGTCGCATCCGGAACGGCTGGGACGACCTCCCGATCGGCGACGGCGGCGAGACCGTGTCCCTCGACATGCGCGTCGAGACCGTCGACGGTTTCTCGGGCCACGCCGACCGACAGGGACTGGAGAACTTCGTCCGGACGATGAACCCCAGCCCCGAGAAGGTCCTCTGTGTCCACGGCGACGAGTCCGCGACACAGGACCTCTCGTCTGCGCTGTACCACGACCACAACCTCCGGACGTTCGCCCCGAAGAACCTGGAGACCTTCCGGTTCGTGTAGGGCGTCGCCGCGGTGAGCGCCGGCAGCTCTGGTGGGCTCCGACACCAGTAAGACGTTGGGGCCGTTCCCGGTCAGTATGGACGACTCGCAGTACGAGCGACTCAGGACGTTGCGACGCGACCTCCACCGACACCCAGAGCCCGCCTGGCGGGAGTTCTACACGACGGCCCGCCTCGTCGAGGAACTGGAACCCACCGCGGACGAACTGGTCGTCGGGCCCGACTTTCTCGACGCCGACGACCGTCTGAGCGTTCCCGAGGAGACGACGCTGGCCGAGTGGCGCGAACGCGCCCTCGATGCCGGCGCAGACCCCGAGACGGTCGAGCACCTCGAAGACGGACAGACCGGGCTCATGGCCGTCCTGGAGCGTGGCGAGGGGCCGACGGTCGGGCTGCGGGTCGACATCGACGGCCTCCCCCGCGAGGAGTCGGACGATCCCGACCACGAACCCGTCGCCGAGGGGTTCCGATCGGAGACCGGTGCGATGCACGCCTGCGGCCACGACGCCCACGCTGCCATCGGCGTCGGCGTCTTCGAGGCGATCGCCGACAGCGACTTCACCGGGACGCTGAAGGTGCTCTTCCAGCCCGCAGAGGAGATCATCGGCGGTGCCAAAGCCATCAGTCACCGGCACCTCGACGACATCGACGCGCTGCTGGCGGGACACATCGGGCTCGACCATCCGACCGGCGAGGTCGTCGCTGGCGTGACGGACTTCCTGGCGGTCAGCCAGTTCCACGCCGAGTTCACGGGCGAGCCGGCCCACGCGGGTGGCCACCCCGCACAGGGGGAAAACGCCGTGCAGGCGATGGCGGCGGCCGTACAGAACCTCTACGCCATCCCGCGCAACGAAGACGGCCCGACGCGGATCAACGCGGGCGTCGTCGAGGGCGGGACGGCCTCGAACATCATCCCCGAACACGCGAGCATCGAGGGCGAGGTCAGAGGAGAGACGACAGAACTGATGACGTACATGCGCGAGCGCGCGAACGACGTGCTCGAACACGCCGCGGGCATGCACGGCTGTGAGTACGCGGTCGAGCGCACCGGCGAAGCGCCCAGCGCGACCAACGACGAGGAACTCGTCTCACTGGGCTACGAGGTCGCCGAGGGGATCCCCGGCGTCGACTCGCGGCTCCGCACCGCGTCGCTGGGCGGCAGCGAGGACGCGACGGTGCTCATGCGACGCGTCCAGGAGACGGGCGGCACCGCGGCCTACGTCGGTGTCGGCACCGACCACCCCGGCGGCCACCACACCGCGACGTTCGACGTGGACGAGCCGTCGCTGGCGATCGGCGTCGACTGGCTCTCGGAGACGGTGTGCGAGATCGCAGAGGAAGACGACTGAACGGTCAGTACTTCGGATCCGCACCGGTGACGGCGTAGATCTCGTCCATCAGGTCGTCGCGCTCGGACTGCCAGCGGTCGAACCCGGCGGGGCTCGACGGGTACGACTCGTAGTGTTCGAGGAGCCGGTCGGCCAGCTGCTTGGTCTTGTAGAGGTCGTAGATCGTCCCCCAGTGGCCGAAGCTCTTGACCGCGGTCTTGAGCTTCAGCCCCAGTCCCATGTCGGCCGAGCCCGAGTACAGCGCGTCGGCGATCTTGTTGGCCGGCATCGCGGCGAGCAGCCCCATCAGATCGTCCACGTCGTAGGCCGTCGTGAAGATGTTGTACACGTCCAGCGCGGCGTAGCGGGCCCCGAAGTGGTCCATCACGCGCTCGTTGTACTCCCACAGCGCCGCCTCCTCGTCGACCCGACCGTCCTCGATGGCCTCAATGGCCTGCTCACCGGCGTACTGGCCGGCGTAGGCCGCACCGGCGATGCCGCCGCCGGTCGTCGGATTGACGTGGCCAGCGGCGTCTCCGACGGCCATAAAGCCCGGCGCGACCGCCGAGTCGTACGGTCGGCGGGTCGGCAACGCGGCCCCGAGCTTGTCCTGGACCTCGGCGTTCTCGAACTCCGAACGGCCCTGGAGGTCCTGCTTGAGGTCGTCGACGAGCTCCATCGGTTCCTCGGTCATCTGGAACCCCAGCCCGACGTTGATCTCGGTGTCTGTTCGCGGGAAGTACCAGACGTACCCCGCCGCGCGCTTTGCCGGCTTGAACACGAGGGCGTCGTCCCACGGGACCGGCTCTTCGGTCTCGACGATCTCACGGTAGGCCGAACAGAACTGTGAGTACGTGACGTTCGTGTCGAAGGTCGCCGAATCGAGCGTCGCCTTCTCCTGGATGATCGACAGCGCGCCAGCGGCGTCGATGACCAGCTCGGCCTCGTAGCTCGCGTGGTCGCCCTTCCGGTTCGCCTCCAGCCCGGTCACGCGGCCGTCGTCTTCCTGCCGCACGTCCTGGACGACGGTGTCGTAGTGGAATTCGACGCCGGCCTGCTCGGCACCCTCGATGAGCAGTCGGCCGTACTCCCAGCGATCGATGACGGCCAGTTCGCCGGGGACCGGGATCTCCAGGACCGTGTCCTCTTCGGGGATCTCGAATCGGCCGTGGTCGACGCCGGTGTTCGTGAACGCGCCCTCGATCTGGGACTTCGGGATCGCCGTCGGGAAGTTCGAGGCCCCCTTCAGCGCGTCGCCACAGGCGATGTGGCCCGCCTCCTGGGCGTCCTTTCGCTCGGCGATGACGACGTCGTAGCCCTCGTGGGCGAGCGTCGCCGCGGCGTAACAGCCCGACGTGCCCGCACCGACGACGGCCACGTCGTACTCGTGGGTGGTCATGGACGGGACCTATCTCCCGAGGGAGAAAACTCTTTATCCCGACGACGCCGGTATCTGTCGGTTCGCCATGGTCTCGGCCAGGATCCAGCGCCGCGACGTGTACGATCCCGCGACGCTCTGTCGTGGTCGATGCCACGCCCGGCGCGAGATCGTCTCTCGGACGCCAACTGCCAGACAGCGCCGACTCGTCCGATAACAAGAGTTTTGCCGAGCGGTTCCGAACGCCGGGACATGACCGAGTACACCGTGGAGTTCGTGGGGACCGGCGAAGAGATCACGGTCTCGGAGAAGGAGACGATCCTGAGCCGGTGTCTCGAAGCGGGGATCGCACAGGAGTACTCCTGTCGCGTGGGGATGTGTCTGGCCTGTTCGGCAGAGATCGTCGACGGCGACGTCGTCCAGCCCGCCGCACGAGGACTCACCGAGGCAGAGCGGGAACGCTACGCGCTGACCTGTATGGCGCGGCCGGCTTCGGACCTCAAACTCGACCGCGGGAAGTACCCGCCCAGCATCGAGTCGGAGGTCTCGGCCGACGCGGCCGGCGATGAACAGGCGGCTGCCGACGACTGAGCGTATTAATTCCTTCGTCCGAGACAGAAAGAATCACGGAACTGAATCTCGAACCCCCCCTCGTCCACGTTCTGTCGATCTCAGAGACGTTACCACGCGCTTTCGAGAAGGACAGATCATATAAGCGAGTGGCTCCTACATTGAATCGAGTCGTTGCAGACCCGCGCCAGGGGTCAGCCGTCGGAGACTGCCACACCTGCACAATCATGACCAGCCGTGTATACAGACTTCATTCGACACTCGAACTGCCACTCGAAGACACGTACGACCTCTTCGAGGAACCCGACCTTCCCCCGGAGATCGAAGACGTGGAGATCACGCGGCGGAACAACACGCTGATCATCAGCGCCGTCTCGGCCGACGACACGATCAGCAAGTACACGCCGACGGCCCAGCTGAAGGCCAGCGTCACGGAGAATCGGGTCTACGAGGAAGATCCCGAAGAGATGGACGGACCCGGCCCCGGTCCCAACAGCGGTGGTGGCAGTCCACAGTGGGGGTCCTTCGAGGAGGAGGAAGAAGAGATCCCCTCCGAACTCGTCGAGTACGCCTGTTTCAAGGGCGATCTCGAAACGGTGCTCCAGAACACGGCCCTGCAGTATCCGATGTTCCAGGTCCTCTGTGAGGTCGCGAAAAACGCCGAGAAGGGGACGCTTACGGCGATCGTCTGCGTCGACGAGGAACTCGAAGCGGTTCGAATCGTCGACGGCGAGGAACTCCCCGCGACGATCAACGTCGTCGAAGAGCCACGCGACGACGCCGACAACGAGAGCGTCGACTGGCGAAACAACGAGTTCATCAGCTAACGCTCCGTTTCCCTGCCAGCAGAATCCGTCTCTCAGGCCCTCCCATCCCGGCCAGCGGTCGGTGTTCGCTGTCGGCGTCCGAACCGTGGTGCGACACGTGTCGTGTGTGTCCGAGTCACGCGCCCACTCGAACTCCAAAAAGTACTTACAGCCCATCTAATTATATCTCATTACCAATGGCAGACTTCCCCGACTACCTCGACGTCGACTACACCGACGGCGAGGGCGAGACGCCGGAGGACTACCCGTCGATCAACCACAAGATCGAGAAGGCCATCGAGGTCACCAAGGAAGGCCTCGAAGCGTACGAGAACCCGGTCGTCATGTGGACCGGCGGCAAGGACTCGACGCTGACGCTGTACTTCGTCAAGGAGGTCGCCGACCGCTTCGACCTCGAAGTCCCGCCGGTCGTCTTCATCGACCATTACCAGCACTTCGACGAACTCATCGAGTTCGTCGAGCACTGGGCCGACGAGTGGGACCTCGAAGTCATCTGGGCGCGCAACACCGACGTGGGTGACTACGTCGAGGAGAACGGACTCGATCCGGGCGACGACATCCCGATCGACGCCCTCTCGGAGCACAACCAGCACCACGTCCGCGAGATCCTCGAGTACGAGGAGGACAGCTTCCCATTCCTGCTCGATACCTACGTCGGCAACCACCTGCTGAAGACGGTCGCGCTCAACGACGCCATCGAGGCCCACGACGTCGACGGCATCATCTCGGGCATCCGCTGGGACGAGCAGGAGTCCCGCGCCGAGGAGACGTTCTTCTCGCCGCGCCACGACCCGGACATCTACCCGCCCCACGACCGCATCCAGACGATCCTCCAGTTCGACGAGGCCGCCGTCTGGGACGCCTTCTGGAACTTCGTCGTCCCCGACACCGTCGAAGACTTCCCCGAGGAGGGCTACGTCCCCGAGACCGACGACGACCTGCCCGACGGCATCGAGCAGGACGACATCCCTGTCTCGCCGAAGTACTTCGCCGGGTTCCGTTCGCTCGGCTCCGAAGTCTCGACCGACAAGGCAGCCGAGGAACCCGCCTGGCAGCAGGACCTCGACTCGACGACCGAGCGCGCGGGCCGCGCCCAGGACAAAGAGGACCTGATGGAGCGCCTGCGCGACCTCGGCTACATGTAACCCACCTTTTTCCGCTTCGGGTTCGCGCTTCGCGCGAACCGCTCGCGCAAAAACGTGGGTAAAAACCGCGAGCGTCCCCTGAGGGCGCGCTCGCGGCGAATCGCAGACTCGCTACGACCCGCGGAAGTGAGCGTAGGCGACCAGCAGCGTCAGGACGAGCGCGCCGACTGCGCCCGGCGGGTGGACCTCGAACGCGACCACCAGCAGGAGGAGGAAGTTCGCAGCCAGGAGGACGAGGGCGGCGTCCAGTCGTTGTCGGAGGGCCGTGTCGGTCATGTGCTCCGTTGTACCGGGACGGGAGAAAAGTCTGCTGACTGTCGGCTGGGCAGGGCGATTACACGCGCTTTCTGGCCCGGTGGCGCGCCGTGGCTCGCTGGCGGAGGTACCACACGAGCGGGAGCGCACCGATGGTCGCGAGCGCGGCGAGGTTCGCCCACGCCGTCACCGACAGCGATCCGACGCCGAACCCCGGCGTCGTCGCGAGCAAGGCGAGCCCGACCAGCGGAAACGGTGTCGCGAGCCACGGGGTGTCGCCGCGGTGGGCGATCACGCCAGCGAGGACGACGACGCCGCCGAACGCGGCCAGTGCGAGGTGGCCCCACGTGCTGTCGGGACCCGACAGCGGGAGGTAGAAGCCGTTGGCCACGAGGGTCAACCCCAGCCCCTCCGCGAGTGCGGCGACCAGTCGCCCGCCGATGCGTGGCTCGCCCGACCGCAGAGACAGGTCGCTGGGTCGACGGCCACCGGGTCGCTCTCGGCCGTCCTCGTCTGGCGCAGGCATCTTAGCGTCGCCGGTACCGGTCGCCGTCTCGTTCGAGTCGCGACTCGTCGACGCCGCGCTGGAGCGCCCGTCGAATCTCCATTCGGTCGACACCTCGTTGTGTCATCAGCGCCACGATCTGGTCGTGCGAACACCAGCCGTCGCTGTCGGCCGCTTCGGCGACGGTCTCGACGACGCGGGTCGTGATGTCTGCCACGGTCGTGTTGGGCGGCCCGAGGATTTGGAGGTTTCGGCGCTGCCGGCCGTTCTCGTCGTCGCGGCGACGGCCACCGCGTCCCTCACTGTGTGCGAGCCCGTGTCGTCTGCCACTCCAGGACGATCTCGATACTCAGCCAGACGGAGAGCCACACCCAGAGGAGCGCGACGACGATCACCGTCGAGGACAGCAACAGCAGGGGTCGCGTGGCGACCACCAGTGCGGGGTACAGATAGAGTGTCACAACCCCTACGACGAGGAGCGCCACCAGCCCACAGGCGGCGTGTTCCCCGGGGCTAGACGCTCCCGACGCGGTGGTCTCTCGGGCCTCTGGTCCGCCCTCGCCGTTCGGCTGTGGTGTGTGCATACATACCGCCCTCTGTCCGGAACTTCTCGCCACTTTCCCATAAAATTTGCCGCTAGTTGCACGTGTCGAGCGGGACACTACCGAGCGCCGCGGCGGCTGCCGTCCGGCCTCGCGGCAAAGTTCTTACCAGTCGCTCACGTTGTACGGCCGTGCCAACGAGACGCACACTCGTCGCGGCCCTGCTCGCCGGTGGCGTCGGTGCGTCGGTCGTCGAGCCGCTCCGGAGCGGCCTCGACCGGTTCGCACCGCTGAGCGGCGATGTCTGGGACGCGGCGACCGACTCGGTTCCGGAGACCGTCGCGACACCGTACGGGGAAGCGACGGTACGGTACGACGACCAGGGTGTCCCGACGATCGCGGCCGACGACGAGGACAGCCTCTACTTCGCGGTGGGCTACGTCCACGCGGCGGATCGACTCTTCCAGATGGATCTGATCCGCCGTCGGATGCGGGGCGAACTGTCGGCCGCCGTCGGCGAACAGACCGTCGAGAGCGACCTGTTCCATCGACAGATGGACTTCGCCGCCGCGGCCGAGGCCAACTGGGAGTTGCTGTCGGGAACGCCGGCGGGCGAGGCGGTAGCGGCCCACGCGGCGGGCGTGAACGCGTTCCGGCGGCGTCGATCCGACCCGCTCGAATTCCGGCTGCTGGGCTACGAGCCCGAACCCTGGACGCCCGTCGACAGCATGCTGATTCAGAAACAGATCTCGTGGGGGCTGACTGGCGACTTCACGTCGCTCCGGCGGGCGACGATCGCCGACGCGTTCGGGGCCGAGACGGCCGACCGTATCGCCCCGCGTCGGTACGATCACGACGCCGCGATCCTCCGCTCGCGCCGGCCCGACGTGTCCTTCGCCGACGGGACAGCCGGGTCCGCCGGAGGGAGCGGTGCGGGCGATCTCGCCGGCTGGCTCGCGGGGTTCGAGTGGCCCGACGGCGTCGGCTCGAACAGCTGGGTCGTCGGCGGCGAACACACCGAGAGCGGGCTGCCCCTGCTGGCCAACGACCCGCACCTGACACTGCTCGCGCCGCCCGTGTGGTACGAGATGCACCACGAACTGCCGGACCACTCCGTCAGCGGCGTCACGTTCCCCGGTCAGCCGTTCGTCGTCATCGGCGAGAACGACGCGGGCGCGTGGGGGTTCACCAACGCCGGTCTGGACGTGCTTGACGTGTACGACTACGAGATCGACGGCGAACAGTACCGCTACGGCGACGAGTGGCGGTCGTTCGACACCCGCACCGAGACCGTCGCGGTCAGTGGCGGCAGGGACCGCGAGGTGACCGTCAGGAAGACGGTCCACGGGCCGCTCCTCGAACGGCGGGGCCAGCGCGTCGGCGTCGCCTGGACCGGACTCACGGCCGGCCGAACCGCGAGGGCCGTCCGCGGCCTCAACCGGAGCGACGGCCGGGACGAGGCCGTCGCGGCCCTCTCGATGTTCGACCAGCCCACCCAGAACGCCGTCTACGCCGACCGGGACGGGAACACTCACTATCACGTCACCGGCCTGGTGCCGATCAGGCGGACCGACGGCGAAGCGGTCGCCGGAGACAGGATCTTCGACGGGTCCGCACAGGAGGGCGAGTGGGCGGGCTACGAACCCTACGGTCAGCCCGACTTCGAGAGCGACGGCTGGATCCCCTTCGAAGACAAACCCCACGCCGACGACCCCGCACTGCTGGCGACGGCGAACCAGCGCGTCGTCGCCGACGCCGCCAGCGAGTACTACCTCTCGGATGGGTATTCCGCACCCTGGCGCGGCCAGCGGCTCTACGATCAGCTCGACGAACTCGTGGCGGCCGACACACCCCTGACCCCGGCCGACAGCCGGGCGCTCCAGCTCGACAGCTACGACCGCCGGGCGGCGCTCTTCGTCCCAGAGATCCTGGCCGCACGGCCGGCTATGACCGACCGTGCCCGCTCGCTGGCCGACGAACTCGTCGACTGGGACTTCCGCATGGTCCGGGACTCGCGGGCGGCGCTGGTCTTCGCGCTCTTTCTCGATCACTACCGCCAGCGGGTGTTCGGGCCGCTCTTCGACGCTGCTGGGCTCGACCGAGAACTCGTTCCGAACGACTGGGTCCTGTTGCACCTCGACGCCGACGATCCGTGGTTCCGTGATCCGCCGATCGGCGAGCCCCGCGAACGCGAGTCGCTCCTCGCCGCTGCCGTGGCCGACACCGCCGCCGAGATCGACGCCGAAGGGTACGAACGATACGGCGACTACAACCGAACGGCGATCGACCACCCCTTCGATCTGGGCTTCCTGAACTACCCCGAATACCCCACCGACGGATCGCCCGCGACGCTGCGGAACGTCCGCGTCGAGTCGGGCGTCGGCAGCAGCTACCGACTGCTCGCGCGGTTCGACGGCGAGCGCTCGCTGTCGGTGCTGCCGGGGGGCAACGACGGCGACTACTTCTCGGATCACTACGCCGACCAGCTCCGTGCGTGGGCCGACGGCGAGTACTCGCCGCTGACTCCCAGTCTGACGGGATCGCCCTCGATTCGATTCCGGCCGGGAGGTGGCGACAGTGCGTGACGACGGCGGTGTCCCCGGGCTCCCGGATCGGCTCTGGCGGCTCCAGACGGACCCGACGGACCGCTGGCGTGCGACGGTGCTCGCGGGGACGGTGGGGGCGTTGCTCGCGACGGTCCACTGGAGCGGTCTCCTCGCGGGCGGGGCTCTCGTGGGTCTGGCGTGGCCGACGCTCCGGCGTGCCGTCCTCGCCGGACTCGGCTTCGGGATCGCGGTCGTCGCCCTCTTCGCGTTCGAACTCGCGCTCGGCGGCTCGCTCGTGGCCACGCTCCGAATGGGTGTCCTCGGCCTCGTGCCGGTGGTCGTACCGGTCGTCGCCGCGCCCCTCGGCGCGACCGTCCGCGGACTGGTTCCCGACGCGACGGCCGGCGATTAGCTATTGTTTTGTCGGCCGACAGGCACAATTTATACATACGAGTCGCGAGCTACTGTCACCCATGGCATCTATCGATACGAGCGTCAATCGGCCGAACGTGCCGGCCGACGGCACGACCGTGACCGCCGAAATCGACGTCGAGCCGGGGGAACAGGAGACCGACGTGCGACGCCACATCGCTCTCTGTATCGACACGAGCGGGTCGATGGAGGGAGACAACATCAAACGCGCTCGCGACGGCGCTGCGTGGGTCTTCGGGCTGCTGGCCGACGAGGACTACGTGAGTATCGTCGCGTTCGACACTGAGGCGACGGTGATCCTGCCCGCGACACGGTGGTCGGATCTCGATCGCCAGACCGCGATGGACCACGTCGAGGAGCTGACTGCCGGCGGCGGCACCGACATGTACAACGGGCTCAAGGCCGCCAAGGAGACGCTGTCGTCCTCCGCGACCGGCCCCGACACGGTCAAGCGACTCCTCTTGCTCTCGGACGGCAAGGACAACGAACGCACGCCCGACGAGTTCGAGGGACTGGCCGAAGCCATCGACGACGCCGGGATCCGGATCCAGTCGGCCGGGATCGGGACCGACTACAACGAGGACACGATCCGGACGCTCGGGACGGTCGGGCGCGGGACGTGGACTCACCTCGAAGCGCCCGGCGACATCGAGGACTTCTTCGGCGAGGCCGTCGAGCAGGCCGGCTCGGTCGTCGCGCCGGACGCCCACCTCGATCTCGACGTTGCTCCCGGCGTCGAGGTCAGCGAGGTGTATCGCGCGCTCCCGCAGGCCCAGGAAGTCTCGCCCGAGTGGGAGGCAAACGCCACCCGCATCAAGCTCCCCGACCTGATCGAACGGGAGAGCCAGCGGGTCGTCCTCAAGATCCACGCGCCGCCCCGCGAGCCCGGCAGCGAGGAGGTGCTCGCAGACGTACAGCTCTCGGCCCGCGGCGACACTGCGAGCGACCAGATCGCCGTCGAGTACACGGACGAACAGGAGAAATTGGCCGAGCACAACGAGTCCGTCGACATCGACCACAAACAGACCGTCATCCGGACGGAGCTTGGCAAGGGCAACGTCGAGGCCGCCGAGACGAAAGTCGAGCAGATGACGGTGATCCACGGCGAGGACGCCGACGCCGTCGAAGAGGCCGAGCGCCAGACCGAGATCGTCAAAGAGGGCGGTCGTGCCGAACAGAGCCAGGCGACCCAGATCGTCGACAGCGACGACGGCATCCAGTGATGGCCCGCGTCGGCGGTGAGACTCGATGACGACGTTCGAGGCGGGCGACCTCGTCGCCGGCCAGTATCGCGTTCAGGGCGAGGCCGGCAGCGGCGGCTTCGCGGTCGCCTACGAGGCGATCGACGAGGACAGCGGCGACACGGTCGCGGTGAAGGTCCCAAACTACGCCGGCTCCAGCAACGACCGTGACGTGATCGAGCAGTACTTCCTGAAAGAGGCCGACGCGCTCGAAACCGTCCGGGCGGCGGGAGGCAACGACAACGTGATGGACCTGATCGAGCGCACCGACGAGGGCGACACCCCGGTGCTGGTCGTCCAGTTCGTCGACGGTTACGAACTGGACGACGCCATCGACCAGGTCGGGCCGCTCGATCCCGCGGAGGTCCGGCGGGTCGGGATCGGGCTCTGTGACGCGATGAGCTTCCTCCACGAGAACGACATCGTCTACCGGGACCTCAAGCCCGACAACATCATGCTCGCCGGACAGGACCACCCGATCCTGATCGACTTCAACACGGCGACGGGGTTCGACGGGACCGACGCCGACGACGCCGGAACGACGATTCTCGGACCGTACAAACCCCGAGAGATCGCCGAAGCCAGCGACGCCGAGGACGGACAGGGTCCGTGGTCGGACGTGTACTCGATCGGGAAGATCCTCCTGTTCTTGCTGAAGGGAACCGTCCCGAAGAAAGACGGCGTCGACCCCCGGGACTTCGGCGTCGACTGCCCGACGTACCTCGCGGAGATCATCGCTCGCGCGACACAGACCGACTACCGGGACCGCTACCCCAACGCGACCTCGATGAAGTACGTGCTAGAGGCCAAAGACCCCAGCCCGCCGCCACAGGCGAGCCTGGAGGCGCTGGGCGAAGACCGGTCGTTCACCATCCACCCCGGCGACACGATCGGCCGGGACG
Organism: Halomicrobium sp. IBSBa; assembly: GCF_017612575.1. Taxonomy (NCBI): domain Archaea; kingdom Methanobacteriati; phylum Methanobacteriota; class Halobacteria; order Halobacteriales; family Haloarculaceae; genus Halomicrobium; species Halomicrobium sp. IBSBa. The sequence goes on along the minus strand of NZ_JADPQC010000001.1, from coordinate 692,617 downwards.
GCGGCGCGACGACGCCGTCGATCACGCTCGAAGACGCCGACGAGCACGTCTCGCCGATCCACGTTCGCTTCGATACGAGCAACGACGAGGCGATCTGGCGACTGGAGGATCACAGCCTCAACGGGACCTACGTCAACACTCAGACCGGCTGGCAGCGACTCCTCCAGCCCGGCGGCAAAGAGCTACTGGAAGCGCGTGGCGGCGATCCGACCGACCGAAACGGCGAGGACCCGCCCAGCGAGCACGCGCTCGGGGATGGCGACCTCATCGCGCTCGTCCACCCGAGCTACGGGACGACATTCGAGTTCAACGTCTCTCAGACATGATCTACGCGACGAACTACGACATCGGCGAACGCAAGCGGTCCAGCGGGATCAACGAGGACAGTCTCGCGGTCGACGTGATCGAACAGGGCCACCGCGACGGCCTCGTCGACCGCTCGGAGGAGGTCGACGGCCGGCCGGACGATGCCCACGACGGCACCGACGCCGAGGCGGCAAGCGACGAGACGGGAGTGGCGTCCGAGGAGCGATCGGAGCCACGGAACCGCAGCGTCGCTACCTTCGTCCTCGCCGACGGTGCGGGCGGGTACGAGGCCGGCGACGTGGCTTCTTACATCGCCACGACGACGATCACGACCGAACTGCAGGCAGTTGCGAGTCGTGCCCTCCGGAGCAACCCGGCGGCGTTCGACGTGACCCTGCCCGATGCGGTCGCGACCGACCCGCCGACGCCGGCCGAGATCCAGAGCGCGCTGGAGGCGGCCATCACGACTGCCCACCGCGAGATCGTCCGCTACACGAACGAGACCGGCAACCGAGCGTACACGACCGTCGTCGCCGGCCTCTGTTTCGGCGGTCGGTGTTACTACGCCTGGGTCGGCGACAGCCGCGCGTACCTGCTCAACGAGGCGCGTGAGACGATCGAACTGCTGACCAGGGACCACGGTGTCGTCGCCGAACTCCGCGATCGCGGCGAGATCGACGACGTGGCTGCCCACGTCCACCCTCGCGGCAACGAGATCACTCGCGCACTGGGCGGCGGGGCCGACCAGGACCCGGACGCTGCGACGGTCGCGGTCGACAGCAACGTCGTCCCGCTGTACGCCGAGGACGTGTTGCTGGTCACCAGCGACGGGCTCATCGACGCCCAGACCGACGCCCCGGAACTGTACGACGAGTACGTCGAGTCGGACCGCTCGGAGGCGGCGGCCCAGCGCGTCCTCGACGCCGTCGTCACGGACGAGGAGATCAGAGAGTACGTCCTGACGGCGGAGTCGCTGGCCGCGGCCAGCGAGGCGCTCGTCGAGATGGCCAACGACCGGGGCGGGAAGGACAACCTCTCGACGCTGTTCTTGCAGGACCCGGCGCTCCCGGCGACACCGGAGCATCGACCGCTGACCCGCGCGCTGGCGACGGAACCCGTCGAGGACCGTGAGACGGTTCTGCTCCCGGAGGAAGGAGAAACGCCCTGAGGAAAACTATTTTTTATCCGTAGGTAGACTGATCGAACACGTATGTCAGAAAGTACCAGTAGGTCGGTCGAATGTCCGCTGTGTGGCGAAGCGTTCGATCCGACCGCTGCAGGGGGGTGGTGTACCAACTCGGAGTGTGGCGAGTGGCAGTACGACGGGGAGATCGAGGCGGCCACGGACGACGAGCCCGAGGCCGAGACGGGGGAGGACGACCCGGAGGGCGACGCCGTCAGCGACAACCCGCTGTTCGGTGACGACGACGAGCTGGATCTCGAAGATCCGACCGACTCCCAGCCAGACGCCGAGCCGGACGACTCGCCGCTGGGCGACGACGACGCGGCGAGCGAGTCCGCAGACACCGCGGACGAGCCGACCGACACGGCGACAGACGAGCCAGGGCGCCCGAGCGCCGAGGACGCCGACGACGCGCCGGAACCGGACGACGCCGTCGACGAGGGGGATGCGGAGACGAGCGAGCCCGCCGACACCGTGGACGACGCCGTCGACGAGGAGGATGCGGAGACGAGCGAGCCCGCCGACACCGTGGACGACGCCGTCGACGAGGAGGACGCGGAGACGAGCGAGCTCGACGAGACGGCGACGCTGGGAAGCTGCCCCGAGTGTGACACCGCCGTCGATCCGTCCGACGCCTTCTGTCCGGGCTGTGGTGCGGATCTGGACGCCCACCGCACCGCCGACGAAGACGAAGACGAGGACGAGACGACCCTCGACGCCTGTCCGGAGTGTGGCGGCGACGTGGGTCCCGACGACGCCTTCTGTGCGTCGTGTGGCGAGGATCTGGACGCCCACCGCGGCGCAGACGAGACGACCCTCGACGCCTGTCCCGGCTGTGGGAGCGACGTCGAGCCCGACGACGCCTTCTGTGCGTCGTGTGGCGAGGACCTGGACGCCCACCGCGGGAGCGACGCGAGCGGGACCGTCGCCCCGTCTCGACTCGCACTCTCTGCGTACGGGCAGTCCGTCGTCGTCGGCGACGACGAGACCGTCGGTCGAGAGATCCGGTCGCTGCTGGCCGACGCCGGGGAGGACGACGACACGTCCGTGCTGATCCACCGCGAACACGTCCGCTTCGTGCGCGAAGACGACCAGTTCTACGTGGTCGATCTCGGCGACAATCCCACCGAACTCAACGGCACTCGGCTGTCGAAGGGCGATCGAGAGCCGATCGGTCCCGGCGACGAACTCCGCCTGTCGGACGTGGTCTCGCTCGACGTCGAGACGCCCTGACGGCGGAGCGAGCGGTCTTTTTCTGGTGGTCTACGAGCAGCGACTAAGTTCGGTGGCGCTCCGACAGCGTGCCAGACAGTTACGTGGCTGGCCGTCGAAGCGTCGATATGGCTCGACGGAGCGTCCTCTTTGCCCCCGGTGACCAGCCCGAGAAACTACGGAAGGCGGCCGACAGCGAGGCCGATGTCGTCGTCTTCGATCTGGAAGACGCCGTCGTTCCCGACCGGAAGCAGGCCGCACGGGAGGCGGTCCGTGACGTGCTGGCGACGGTCGAGTCGACGTGTGAACTGTGCGTGCGGGTCAACCCGGTCGACGACGGCGCGGCCAGGGATCTCTCGGTCGTCCTGTCGGGTGGCGAGCCCGACAGCGTGATGGCTCCGAAGGTCCCGGACGCCAACGCCGTCGAGACGCTGGCCGGGATGCTCGCCGAACGCGACGCGAGCGTCCCGGTCCTGGCACTCGTCGAGTCGGCCGCTGGCGTCCTCCACGCCGAGGCGATCGCCGCCGCCGACGCGACCGACGCGCTCCTGTTCGGTGCCGAGGATCTGGCGGGCGATCTCGGAGCGACCCGGACCGAGAGCGGTCGCGAGGTCGCCCACGCGCGCCAGCACGCACTACTGGCGGCACGTGCGGCGGGCGTCGACGCGATCGACACCCACTACCCGGCGTACGAGGACGAGGCGGGACTGCGCGAGGCGGCCACGGAGGCCCGACGGCTGGGCTACGACGGCAAGATGGTGATTCATCCGGCGCAGGTCCCGGTCGTCAACGCGGCGTTCACGCCGGACGACGAGGCCATCGCCTGGGCGCGCCGGATCATCGAGGCCAGCGAGGCGGCCGACGAGCGGGGGCGTGGCGTGTTCGTCGTCGACGGTGAGATGATCGACGCGCCACAGGTTCGCCAGGCCGAGCGCATCCTGGCGCGGGCAGCGGAGTGATCCCGTCGGCTGGCACCGCCAGGTGAGGTGTGTGGCGCGTCAACTGCCGTCACACTTTTGCGCCTACTGGCCGTCACTCTCGGCATGTCCGAGGTCAATCCCTTCGAGAGCCTCCAGGAGCAGATCGACGACGCCGCGGCGTTCGTCGCGGTCCCCGACGACGCGCTCGAACGCCTCAAGCGGCCGGAACGAGTCCTCGAAACGACGCTGTCGGTCGAGCTGGACGACGGCTCGATCGAGACGTTTCGCGCCTTCCGGTCGCAGTTCAACGGCGACCGCGGCCCGTACAAGGGCGGAATCCGCTATCACCCGCAGGTCTCTCGCGAGGAGGTCACGGCCCTCTCGGGGTGGATGGTGTACAAATGCGCCGCCGTCGACATCCCCTACGGCGGCGGCAAGGGCGGGATCGCCTTCGATCCCAGCGACTACTCCGACAGCGAGGTCGAGCGCATCACCCGCGCGTTCGCGACGGAACTGCGGCCGCTGATCGGCGAGGACCGGGACGTGCCAGCGCCCGACGTGAACACGGGCCAGCGCGAGATGAACTGGCTCAAAGACACCTACGAGACCCTGGAGAACACGACTGCGCCCGGCGTCGTCACCGGCAAGGCGATCGAGTCCGGCGGCAGCGAGGGCCGCGTCGAGGCGACGGGCCGGTCGGTCGCGATCGTCGCTCGCGAGGCCTTCGACTACCTCGGCGGGGACATTGCCGACGCCACCGTCGCGGTCCAGGGCTACGGCAACGCGGGCTCCGTCGCGGCCGAACTGATCGCCCAGCAGGGCGGGACCGTCGTCGCGGTCTCTGACTCCTCGGGGGCGGTGTACGACTCGTCGGGGATCGACACCAGCGCGGCCAAGTCGTTCAAGCGCGAAACCGGCTCGGTGACGGGCTTCGAGGGAGCCAGCGAGGAGCTGAGCAACCGCGAGTTGCTCACGCTGGACGTGGATCTGCTCGTGCCGGCGGCCCTGGAAAACGCCATCGACGCCGCCATCGCGCGTGACGTACGCGCAGACGTGATTGTCGAGGCCGCGAACGGTCCGCTGACCCCCGACGCCGACGACGTACTGGCAGACCGCGAGGTCGCCGTTTTCCCCGACATCCTCGCCAACGCTGGCGGCGTCACGGTGTCGTACTTCGAGTGGGTCCAGAACCGACAGCGCTTCTCGTGGTCGCTGGAGCGGGTCAACGACGAACTGGAGACCGTGATCACGTCGGCGTTCGATGCCCTGATCGAGCGACACGAGGCGACCGACGCGCCGACGCTGCGGACCGCGATGTACGCCGTCGCTATCGAGCGGGTCCACCGCGCGGCCACGGAAGCCGGGACCTGGCCCTGAGGGCTGTCTCGGACCACTCGCTTTTCACTACTGCCCGCCTAGGGCATCACATGAGCGTCTACGAGCGATCGGTTCGCGTCGATGCGCCACTGGCAGACGTGTGGGAGTTTCACTCGACCGGGGACGGGCTGGAAGCCCTGACGCCGGACTGGATGAACCTCGTCATCGAGGAGTCACGCGGCCCCGACGGCGAACCGGACCCCGACGTGCTCACGGAAGGGTCCGTCATCGTCTCGTCGGTCCGGCCGCTGGGTGTCGGACCGCGCCAGACCTGGACCTCCGAGATCGTCGCCCGCGAAGAGAGCGACGAGCACGCGATGTTCCGCGACCACATGACCGAGGGACCCTTCGCCCACTGGCTGCACACCCACCGGTTCGTCGCGGAGGGCGACGCGACGCTGGTCCACGATCGGATCGAGTACCAGTTCCCCGGTGGCCCGCTCGGCAAAGCGATCGGTCCCTTCGCCTACGTCGGCTTCGAGCCGATGTTCCGGTACCGACACCGGACCACGAAGCAGCTGTTAGAGTAGCCGCCGCAGATCGCTCTCGAACGGAGTGCCCGCGTCAGCGGCGGCCAGCGTCGCGATCGCAGTCGCCCGTTCCTGGGTCGGCCCCGCCGTCCGTCGCCGTCGCGTTCACCTCGAACTTCGCCAGGAGCGTCTGGAGGCGCTCGGCCTGCTCGCTGAGGGCCTCGACGCTGGTGCTGACCTGGTTCATCGACGCGGCCTGTTGCTGGGCCGCCGCGGACGCGCTCTCGGTCTCGTCTGCCGTCGACTCGCTGATGTCTGCGACCGCTTCGACCATCGAGACGGCTTCCTCGGTGCTTGCCGCCTGATCGTCAGCCGTCTCGCTGATCTGCTGGATGCCGTCGTCGGTCTTCTCGGCGTTTTCGGCGACCTGCCGGAACGAGTCGGCGACAGCTTCGACGGCCTCGACCTCCGCCTGCATGTCCGCTTCGGCGCTGCGGGCCGTTTCGACGGTCGCGTCGGTCTGGCTCTGGGTCCGCTCGATCCGCTGTTCGATCTCGGCGGCCGACTCCTGGGTCTCCTCGGCCAGTTGCTTGACCTCGTTGGCGACGACGGCGAACCCCTCGCCGCCACCGGTCCCGCTCTCGCCGCCGGCACGAGCAGCCTCGATGTTGGCGTTGAGCGCCAGCATGTTCGTCTGCTCGGCGATGTCGCCGATCAGCTCGACGATCTCGCTGATCTCGGCCATCTGCTCGTCGAGGAGTTCGACGTTGTCGACCGTCTCGTCGATGGCGGCCTGAACTTCGCGTGCGTTCTCGATCGCCTGCTGTGCGGTCGTCTCACCAGCCTCGGCGATCTCGGCGGTCTCGCGCGATCTGTCGGCGACCGTCTCGGCCGACGCGGCCACCTCCTCGACCGTCGCCGAGAGGTCGGTCATCTCGTCGGCGACGCTTGCGAGCCGCTCGCGTTGTTCGCTCGCGCCGCTCGCAATCTCCTGTATCGAACCGCTCATGCCCTCGCTGGCCTGTTTGACCTCGTCGGCGCTGGCGTTTGCTTGCATGCTGGCGTCCGCGACTTCCTGGGCGAACGACTGGATCTCCTGCATCGTCGCTTCCGTCTCTGCGATCATCTCGTTGAACGACGCCGCGATCTGGGCCATCGCTTCGCTGTCGCTGTCGGTTTCGAGGCGCACGGTGAGGTCGCCGTTTGCCGCTCGTGCCATCGCTGCGCTGCAGTCGTCGGCGTCGGCCTCCAGTCGCTCGTACAGCTGTTCGACCTCTTCGCGTTTGGCCTCTGCCTCGGCTTTCGCCTCCTCGGCCTCGGCTTTCGCACGCTCGATCTCCGCCTGCTTGGCCTCCAGATCCTCGACCTCTTCGGTCTTGGCGCGGGCCTGTTGAAGCTGCTCCTGGGCCTGCTCTCGGGACCGCTCGGTCGAGTACCAGTGTGCCATCAGCGCGCCGGCCAGGCCCAGGACGAACGCGGCGTGGATGAACGCCCAGGCCCACGGGTTGTTGATCGCGGCAGCGTGGTTGTACACCCGGCTCGGATCGATCATGCCGAAGTAGCCGTGCTGGAGTGTGACGTAACCGATCCCCAGGACGAAGGGGAGCCAGTCCTCGTAGACGGCCACGACGGCCATCACGACGAAAAAGTGGAAGTGCGCCTCGATGTACCCTCCCGAGAAGTGGACCAGGAATCCCGAGGTCGTCACGAGCCCCAGCGTCGCGAGCGCGGTCCGAGTTCGCCGCTTGAACAGCGGCAGCCACGCCACGATCGCCAGCGTGACGACGACGCCGACTTCCGCGAGGACGTTCGTCACTGGGATCTCGGGCAACTGCGCGCCCGTCACCATCGACTCCGTTCCGTCGGCGAGACCGAGTGCCAGCAGGAAGGGCACGTGTGCCACCAGCAAGAGGAGGATGTTTCGGTGGCGTCCACGCCACGTTTCGTCGGGAATCGTGTCGCCGCTCGGAATGTACTCGACGAACTCTCGGAGCGTCGCTCCCCAACTTCGTCGACTGTGGTTCTGGTCTGGCCCCGCTGCGATGTCCGCCATAGCTGACCGTGGGGAGATGACAGCAAAAACGATGTGGCCGCGCTATCAGCGCCAATAATCGGGCGGGTCGTTTCCGACCGTTTCTCTCAGCACACCCGGTTACGCCGGTGTCGCCGGAGTTATTTATGTCACTGTTGCGAACTCCTGCCTATGCACGACGTTGTCATCGTCGGCGGCGGCCCCGCCGGCCTGAGTGGTGCCCTGTTCACCGAGAAGAACGGTCTCGACACTGTGGTCTTCGACACCGACGAGACGTGGATGCACAAGGCACACCTGTTCAACTACCTCGGCATCGACTCGATGGACGGCTCCGAGTTCGTCGCCCAGTCTCGCGAGCAGGTCGAGGAGTTCGGCGTCACGCTGCGAGACGAGGCAGTGACGGCCGTCGAAGAGACCGCCGAGGGGTTCGCGGTGACGACCGAAGCGGTGTCCGAGGCCGGCGAGGCCGGCGACCAGACCGGGGGCGACCAGACCGTCGAAGGGCGCTACCTCGTGCTCGCGACCGGCGCGGACCGGTCGCTGGCCGACTCGCTGGGCTGTGCGTTCACCGACGAGGACACCGTCGACGTGACGGTCTCGATGGAGACCAGCATCGAAGACGCCTACGCCACCGGCGCGATGGTCCGAGCGGAAGAGTGGCAGGCGGTCATCTCGGCTGGCGACGGCGCGGCGGCGGCGCTGAACATCCTCTCGAAAGAGAAAGGCGAGCACTTCCACGACTTCGACGTGCCGGCCGACGCCGAGTAACGGCCGGGTACCGTCTCGCCGACTTCCCAGCGTTCAAGCCATCGCTGTTCCACGTACGGCCGTGAGCGACAGTGTTGCCCGGCCGCGTCTCGCGCTCGCCGTCGCGGTCGTCGCGATCAGCACGAGCGCGATCCTGGTCCGCTGGAGTACGGCCCCGCCGGTCGTCGCCGCGTTCTACCGGGTTCTGCTGACGACCGCGCTGCTGGCTCCCCTCTTGCTCGCTCGCCACGCCGACGCGCTCGGCGACCTCTCCGGACGGCACCTGCTGGCCGCCGGCCTCACCGGGGTGGCGCTGGCCGCGCACTTCGCGACCTGGTTCGAGAGTCTCTCGTGGACTAGCGTCGCCGCCAGCGTCACGCTCGTCCAGTCCCAGCCGATCTTCGTCGTCACGGGCGCGTGGCTCCTCCTGAACGAGCGCGTGACCGGGCGGACGGTTCTGGGAGTCGTCGTCGCGATCGGCGGGATCGTCGTCATGTCGCTCGGGGACCTGCTGGGCGGGACGGCCGTCGGCCCACGACCGCTGTACGGCAACGCCCTCGCGCTGGTCGGCGGGCTGATGGCCGCCGGCTACGTCCTCGCCGGCCGGTCGCTGCGGCAGCGACTCCCCCTGCTCCCCTACGTCACCGTCGTCTACGGCGTCGCCGCGCTGGCGCTGCTGGCGGTCGTCCTCGCACAGGGCCTCCCGCTGACGGGCTACGAGAGCCGGGAGTGGCTCCTCTTTCTCGGCATGGCCGTCGGTCCCGGCATCCTCGGGCACACGCTCGTGAACTGGTCGCTGGCCCACGTCGAATCGAGCTTGGTCAGCGTGACACTGCTTGGCGAACCGCTGGGCAGCGCGCTCTTGGCGTTGCTCTTGCTCACGGAAGTGCCGTCGTCGTGGACCGTCGCGGGCGGAGCGGTCGTCCTGGCCGGGATCACGCTGACCGCGCGGTCGTCGGAGTGATCGCCGCTACTGCTCTGCGAGTTTCTCGATCTCACCTTTGAGTCCGGCGGCCTCGAAGTCGTGGTCCGGTCGGATGTTGACGAAATCGAGGAACTCGCGGGCCGCGAGCAACTCTGCGGGCGTGTAGTGGTCGGCGGCCGCGTCGACGGCCCGCCGCCCGCCGGTCAGGGGCGTCAACGCACCCAGGGCACACGCGAGATCGTAGGATCGGGCGTCGTCGATCGCACCGTCACGGACGTTCGTCGCGTCGATGAAGTACAGTTCGCCGTCGGCGACGAGGACGTTCTCGGCTCGGAAGTCCCCGTGTGCGAGCCCCGCGTCGTGCATCCGGTGGAGGAAGTCGAAGACGGCCGGTGCGAGGTCGCTCGCGGTCTCGTCCGACAGCTCTTCGAGGACGGCGAAGTCGGGGATGTACTCCAGTACGAGCACCCCGTGGCCCTCGTACTCGAAGGCCTCGATCGGCTCGGGCGCGTTCACTCCCAGCTCGCGCATGGTTCGGGTCGCCGCCAGCTCGTGGTCGGCCATCTCGTAGGGCGTCCCGAAGTGCTCGAAGAAGCCTTCGGTCCCCGAGGAGAAGGCCCCGAGGTTCCGGCCGGCGGTCAACAGCGCGTGGACCAGGGAGTTTTGCTCGGTGATCAGCTTCACGAACCAGCGATCGTCGACGGCCATCGGGGTCGACAGCCAGTTGTCCGCGTCGAGGAACTCGACGCGAACCGACGGCTCGTCGTACCGCTCGCACATCTCCCCGGCGACGCCCTCCAGGGTCTCCCAGGGGACGCGACCGCGCAGGAACCGTCGAAACGCCATGAGCGTACTGAGGGGGGCCACACTCAAAGCGGTTCTGACGCCAGCCGTCACCATGCTATATGTTCGCTCGCCTCGAAGGCGGCGACATGGACTTTACCCTCCCAGACGAACACCGGATGATTCGCGATTCGGTCCGGGAGTTCTGTGCGGCCGAGATCGAACCCATCGCCCAGGAGATCGAGGACGAGCACCGCTTCCCCGCCGAGATCTTCGATCAGCTGGCCGAACTCGACGTGATGGGGGTCCCCATCGACGAGGAGTGGGGCGGACTGGGCGGCGACCAGCTCATGTACGCCCTCGTGACCGAGGAACTGGGTCGGGTGTCCGGCTCGATCGGGCTCTCTTACGCCGCCCACGTCTCGCTGGCCTCGAAGCCGATCGAGTTGTTCGGCACGGACCAACAGCGCGAGCGCTGGCTCCGGCCCCTAGCCGAGGGCGAGTACCTGGGGGGCTGGGCGCTGACCGAGCCAGAGAGCGGGAGCGACGCCAGCGACATGAGCACGACCGCGACCAGAGCGGGCGACGCGTGGGTGCTCGACGGTACCAAGCAGTTCATCACCAACGCCTCGGTCGCTGGCTCGCTCGTCGTCAAGGCCGTCACCGAACCGGGTGCGGGCTACGACGGCATCTCGACCTTTCTCGTCGATCCCGAGGCCGACGACGGGTTCGAAGTGACGACGGAGTGGGAGAAGATGGGGCTGAACGCGTCCCCGACCTGTGAGATCCGCTTCGACGACTGCCGGATTCCGGCGGACCGGCTCCTGGGCGAGCCCGGCGACGGCTGGGAGCAGACGAAGAAGACGCTGGACGGCGGGCGTATCTCCATCGCCGCCCTCTCGGTCGGACTGGCACAGGGCGCGTTCGAAGCCGCCCTCGAATACGCCAAAGAGCGCGAGCAGTTCGGCCAGCCCATCGGCCAGTTCGACGCCGTCCGGGACATGCTCGTCGAGATGGACCGCAAGATCGAGCGCGCCCGTCTGTTGACCCACAAGGCCGCGACCAAGTACGATCAGGGCGAGGACGTGGGCCGACTCTCCTCGATGGCCAAGCTCGACGCCAGCGAGATCTGCCGGGAGGTCGCCGAGGACGCCGTCCAGGTGCTCGGTGGCTACGGCTACACCACCGACTTCGCGCCCCAGCGGTTCTACCGGGACGCCAAGCTGATGGAGATCGGCGAGGGGACCAGCGAGATCCAGCGGCTCGTGCTGGGACGTGAACTTGGGCTGTAACGACAGCATTTTTTGCGGACGCCTGTCGTCGCAAGCGTATGCCCACGAGCGAACACGATCTCGACGACACGCTCCTGCCCGAGACGCCCGACGGGTACGCCCTGCCAGTCGAGTTTCGGTATTCGATGAGCGCCGTGGTCGCTCTCGTGGCAGTCCTCACGCCCGCTGCACTGGTCGCATCCGTCTCGATGCTACGCATCGGCCAGGGAGACGCGCTCCCGGCGCTGTTCGGCTACGAGGCCACCGCCGACGGCTTCTCGATCTCGGTGCCCGTCGTCGTCACAGTCGTGTTTGTCGTGACCGTCGCCGTCGTGACCGCGCTCCACGAACTCGTCCACGGGATCGTCTTGCGGTTCCAGGGCTACGACGTGTCGTACGGTGTCGTTCCACGGATGGGAGCGTTCTACGCGGCGGCCTTCCACCAGTTCCAGCACCGCGACGAGACGCGACTCGTCGCTATCGCGCCCCTACTCGTCCTTGACGTACTCTTGGTCCCGCTGGTGTTCGTTCCGATCCCGATGCTCGCCTTCGCCGCCTTCGTCGGCTTCCTCGTCAACACGGCGGGATCTGCCGGCGACCTCTACGTCGCCTGGCGACTCCAGCGCTACCCGCCGGGGACGCTGGTCTACGACGCCGACATCCGGCACATGTACGTCTTCGTCCCCGAGGAGTGACTGCCGACCGCGTCCGAGTCACTTCGCCTTCAGGTTGTGGACGGCGTCGAGCCAGTCTTCGACCTCGGCGGTCGGTTCGATGGCGTCGGCGATGGCGTCGGCGGACTTGTAGGCCATCGGGGCTTCGTCGCGCACCGATTCGACGACCGACTCGGAGTAGACGCCCTCCATCGCCGCCTCGAAGTCGGCCATGTCGACGGTCCGGTGGGCCTCGCCCCGGCCCATCACGCGGCCAGCGCCGTGGGGGGCCGTGTCGTGCCACTCGTCGTTGCCCCGCCCGCGTGCCAGCAGCGACCCCTCGGCCATGTTGAAGGGGACGATCAGTCGCTGGCCCTCGCGGGCCGGCGTCGCGCCCTTGCGGATCGTCAGGTCGCGGAAGTCGACGTAGTTGTGGATCGACTGGAAGCGCTCGACGGGCTCGACGCCGATAGCCTCACAGATCCGGTCGGACATGACCGCGCGGTTCCAGCGGGCGTACTGCTGGGCGAACAGCATGTCGACGTAGTAGCCGTGACCTTCGCGACCTTCCAGGTAGTCGAGATCGGTGTTGCGGTCGCCGCTGTCGGGCCGGAGGTCGCCGAGGCGGTCGAAGACGTCCTCGATCTCGCCGCCGTCGAACGCCTCGCGGATGGCGTCTTTCCGGAGGTGAGACTCGCCCTTGCCGCCGGTGACCCACTCGTAGAGGTCCCGATCCGAGATCGCTGTGGGGTCGAACTTCAGGTAGTCGTAGTACTCCTCGGGGAGCGAGTCACGGATCGTCGCGACGTTGCGTCGCTCGGTCGCCTTGCCCTGCCAGTACTCGGCGACCGACTTGCCCAGGTATCGCGAGCCGCTGTGGACGATTAGCCAGTAGTCCCCGGTCGTCTGGGCGCGAGCGAACTCCACGAAGTGGTTGCCACCGCCCAGCGTCCCGACGCCCCGGATGACGTAGCCCATGCTCTGGCGTTGCTGGGCCAGCACCCGCTCACAGAGCCCCTCGAAGTAGTCGGCGTCGTAGCCGTCGAAGTCGAACTCCAGGGGATCGATCGCGGTGCCGAACCGCTCCTCGAAGCTGGCCGCGAACGCCTCGAAGACCTCGTTGGCCCGCTCGAAGGGGAACTCCTCTATCAGGTGGACCGCGTCGTCGTAGTCGTGGACGGCCTGCCCCATCGGGATCACGTCGCGCACGCGGCGCTCGCGTTCGGCGTCCGAGAGCGGGAGCGTCGAACCCAGCTTCGTCGCGGCCATCCCACAGCCCACGTCGACGCCGACGATGTTGGGGACGATGCGCTCGCCGAGCGGCATCGTGAAGCCGATCGGTGCGCCGGCTCCCCAGTGGGTGTCTGGCATCACACGGACCGGTTCGGTGAACGCGGGGTGGTCGATCAGCGTCCGGATCTGGTCGAGGCAGTTCTCCTCGACAAGCGACTCGTCCTCGACCATGACCCGAGCCGTGGTGTGGTCACCCGTCAGTTCGATCATACGCGAGGAGTACTCCGCTCGCGCGCATGAACCTCACGGTGCCGTGTGATCGGGTGATAGGAGGCCGTAGCGGTACACGTCGACGTACTCGCCGTCGACGAACGCCTGCTCTCTGTGGACGCCCTCCCGCTCGAAGCCGACCTTCTGGAGGACGCGCTGGGACCCCTCGTTGAACGCGAAGGCGTTGGCGTACACCTTGTGGAGCCGCCGCTCGGTGAACGCGTAGTCGACGAGCGCTCGGGCCGCCGCCGTCGCGTAGCCGTTCCGGTGGTAGTCGGGGGCGATCCAGTAGCCAAGCTCCGCGTTGCCGAAGGTCTCGTTCACGCCGTTGAGGCCGACGGTCCCGACCGGCTCGCCGTCGTCACAGACCAGCAGGTGTACGTCGTCTCCCTCGACGACGTGGCGCTCGTACCACTCCTCTTCGGCGCTGCTGGTCAGGGGATCGGTCGCGGCGAGTCCCGGACGGACCGCCGGATCGTTCAGCGTCCGCCGACAGAAGTCGAGGTCTTCGCGTTCGATCGTCCGCAACTCGACGCCGTCGCCGTCGATGAACACTGGGCCGGGCATACGCCAACCCACCGGTGAGACACACCTGAGTGTTTCCCCAGTGTGGTGCGTGTTACCGCGTTTCTGCCACACCGCGCCTTCTTGTGCCGGTCGCCCCTCCGTCGGGGTATGCTCGACGCTGGCGACCCCGCTCCCGACTTCGACCTCCCGCGACCGCTCGCCGACGGCGACGAGACCTATCGGCTCTCCGCGGCGGCCCACGAGGCCCCGGTCGTGGTGGCTTTCTTCGGCGCGAACGAGTCCGGGACGGCGCTCCTTCGTGACCTCGCGGCTGTCGAGTGGTCGCGATCGATCGACCGGCTTTCGGTGCTCGCAGTCGGGATCGCGGACCTCGACACTGTCGAAGCGCTGGCCACTGACCTCGATCTCCCGTTCCCGATGCTCGCGGACCCGAACGCATTCTTCGCCGAGCGGTACGACGCCCTCGCGGAGACGCCCGACGGCTGGCGGCCCCGGCGCGCGCTGTTCGGCGTCGACCGGTCCTGTCGCCTCCGGTTCGCGTGGCGCGCAGACGATCTGGCCCCAGATCCGCCGATCGACGACGTGCTCGCGGCGCTCGAATCGATCTGAACTGTCGAGAGCGAGACTGGCGTTCCGCTCGTCGAACCCGTAGCCGTCACAGGGATCGTCACGAATGCCGGAGTCGAATCGCTCAAGCCGCGCCGGACCGAGCCACGCCCATGGGCACGACGCTCGCGACGCGGGAGGCACAGGCCGAGGAAGTCATCGAGCGACTGCACGAGGAGTATCCCGACTCCGCGATCTCGTTGAACTACACCAGTCGTCTGGAGCTGCTCGTCGCCGTCGTCCTCTCGGCGCAGTGTACGGACGAACGGGTCAACGAAGTGACCGCGGACCTCTTCGAGACGTACCAGTCCGCCCGTGACTACGCCGAGGCCGACGAGGAGCAACTGGCCGAGGACATCTACGGGATCACGTTCCACAACAACAAGGCCGGCTACCTCACGGCGGCCGGCCAGATCATGGTCGAGGAGTACGACGGGGCGGTGCCGGATACGATGGACGGACTCACCGACCTGCCGGGCGTGGGGCGCAAGACGGCCAACGTCGTGCTCCAGCACGGCCACGACGTGGTCGAAGGGATCGTCGTCGACACGCACGTCCAGCGCATCACGCGACGGCTGGGACTGACCGAGGAAGAGCGCCCCGAAGCGATCGAGGAAGACCTGATGCCGGTCGTCCCCGAGTCGGAGTGGCAGCAGTTCACGCACCTGCTGATCGACCACGGCCGCGCGGTGTGTGACGCTCGCAATCCCGACTGCGGCGACTGCGTGCTGGCCGACATCTGTCCGTCCGAGAAGGGCGACGGCGACGTGGACCTCGCCAGCGGCGAGCCCTGGTCGTGATCGAGTGCGCGTCGGCCCGTCACAGCAGGTATCTGATGACGTAGCGAACGACGCCGACCACGTAGGCGAGCAGCCAGAAGATCACGTAGCCGAAGACGCCGATCCGGAGGCGACTGCGCCAGTGGTCCATCCGGTCGCCCCCGATCTCGTCGAGCAGCAGTTCCTGATCGTACTCCTCGTAGAGGTCGTGTTCGTACTTCGCCCCGAAGATGCGGACGATCCCCGTCATCCCGAACAGTAGCATCGCGTAGGCCTGCAGTCCGAGGACGGCGTGCAGCGCCGAGAGCCCGCCGAACTGGTCGGGCAGCCGGGGGAGCATCCAGCCCAGCATCGGCACCGTCGTCAACACGAGGCCGGTGACGACGAACTTCAGGTGGTGCATCAGGACGCCCCAGGTGACGGGCTCGGTCTCGATGATGTAGTACGCGCCGTAGAGGAAACACGGGAGACTCGCGGTCACGGCCAGGAAGACGATCGTCGCGACGAGGGCGTCGGAGACCGGCATACCCCACCTAGGGAAAGCCCGCGCTAAAACGTGCCGGAGACCCGGCCGCGTTGCCGGACGGCGACAGGGGTGATGTCAGAAAGCACAAGAGCCTTTGGGACCTAGCGTCGCCACATGGCCGACCCGCAATCGACGCCGCCGGGAGACGAAGCCGACCAGCAGGGGGCGACAGCCGACAGCGGGATCGACGCCGACGACGAGCAGTCGTCCGGGCCAGCAACCGACGAAGCGTCGGTCGAGGCGCTCCGGGCGGAGGTCGAGGAGAAGTACGACTTCGACGACTTCGGCCCCGAGGACATGGCGAAGATGACCGCCCAAGAGTGGGAAGTCGCCTTCGAGGAGGAGAGCTGGATCACCGGTGGCGAGTTGCTCGATCGGGTGGCCGACGACCTCCGCTCGCGCGTCGCCACGCGCGAGGTGTTCGCCCGCGTCGAACGCCACACAGACCCCCAGCGCGTGCTCGCCTACTCCGACGAGGGGTACGCGCTGGTCTTTCCCGACGGGACCGTCGAGGGACACGGGACGGTGCTGCGCGACGTGAAGCCGACCGTCGCGCTCTGTTCGATGGACGACTACGACGTGCCGGAACCGCCCAGCGACGATCCGCTCCCCGAACCGGAGGAGGTCCCCGAGGGCGGCAACGAACTGGGCAACTGGATGCTCCAGTTGATCGCCGGTGTCCAGTTGCTCGCCGGACTCGTGCTGATCGGCGGCGGTATCCTGGCCGCCGCCGGTCAGATCGGCGGTGACGGTGCGAGCCCGGTCCTCCTGATCGTCGCTGGACTGGCGTTCCTGGCGATCGCACTCGTGCTCTTCCTGGTGGTCGCCAACGCCCGCCTCTCGGACAAGTTCCGCTCGGAGGAGTACCGCGATCGGCTCCGGGCCATCGGCCTCTCGGACGGAGAGCGTCCGGAGTTCGTGCCGGCGCTGGAACCCGACGGTTCCGGGCAGCGTGAGGACGGGCAACACGAAGGATAACGGTGCCTGCTGGCGGTATTCGGTGGGTTTATACAAATTCGGTCCTGAGTTTCGCACGTCTATGAATAGGCGGGAGTTCGTCCGGACTGCCGGGGGTGTCGCTGGGGCCTCCGCGGCCGCCAGCGCCACCGGCGCTGCCGTCGCCCAGGAAGAGGAAGGCGGCGATGGCGGCAGCAGTGGCGGCCCACCGGATTACGGCGACTGGTTAAGCAGCGTGAGCAACTTCGACGGCGAAACCGTCGACGCGACGGGCCAGGATTCGGCGACCGTCAAGGTCGGCACCCAGGCAAACGGCGGTGCCTTCGGTTTCGGCCCACCGGCGATCCACGTCGACAACGGCGCGACCGTGAAGTTCGAGTGGACCGGTGAAGGTGGTCGACACAACGTCGTCTCCGAGGGTGAAGGCCCACTCGATTCCGGGAGCGCCGTCGAGACGACCGGCGTCGAGTACGAACACACCTTCGAGGAGGACGGCATCTACCCGTACTACTGTTCCCCGCACAAGAGCCTCAACATGAAAGGGGCAATCGTCGTCGGGACCGACTACAAAACCAAAAGCTCGGGCGGCGGGGAAGGCGGTGGCGTCGAGACGCTCGACCCCGAGGAAGCCGGTGTGCCCATCCAGCCCCACTGGGTCGGTATCGGTGCGGGTCTCGCGATGGTCGTCTCGACGATCTTTACGTTCTACCTGCTGAAGTACGGTGAATCGGCCAACACCAAAGGAGGGAACAACTAATGTCCTCGACAGGCTCTAACTACGGCGACATTCATCGCTACGAACAGCCACGGGAGAGTACGGCGGCGGCCCTGGGGATCGTCCTCCTGACGATCATCGAGGTCGTCTTCGTCGGCCTGTTCACCTACGGCATCCTCGCGGGCTGGGCATCGGGCGTCGGGCCGTCCCTGACAGCACGGATCATCAACGCCAACATGTTCATGGGTGGCGTGTTGACCGTGATCTTCGTCGACCTCGCGTTCATCATGCTGCTGTATCGCAAGGAGTTCCTCCCCGACGTGATGATCGTCAAGAAGCGCCGTCGCAAGTGGGAAGATCTCTATATCCGCGAGGAAGACGTCGACGGCGAGTCCTTCGGCGGCGACGATCCCATCGAGAGCATCAAGCGAGCGGTCTACCCCTACTACAAGAAATAACTATGCCACTAGACGAAGACAAGTATCCGGCCGAATCCGGCCGTCGACGGTTCGTCAAGGGCGTCGTCGGGAGCGCGACGCTGTCGAGCGTCGGTGCTGGCGGCGCAGCAGCCCTCGACAGTACCACGTCGTCGGGCGGTGTCGGTGGCGGTTCGTCGACGTACGTCGCGATCGAAAACACGGCAGGTCCGGCTCCACGCGGCATGCCGATCATCCCGATCACGATCGAAGACGGGGAACTGAACGGCCTCTGGCCGGAGTACGACCCCGAGCGTGGAATCGCGATCGAGGACGACTTCGGCGGGAGCGGGATCCCCTACTCCTCGCAGATGCTCCAGTACTGCGGGCTCCAGACGGCCGAGGGCGTCCAGCCCCAGGCCGAACAGAACAACACGTTCACCATGACGACCGGTGACTACGACTGGCAGTCCGAGTACTCCGACGGCGACCCCCTCACCGTCGATATGTTCGACAACTACGAGGAGTGGGGCAACGACATCGGGAGCGATGGACTGGGCAAACCCGCGACCGCGAACTGGCGGTCCGAGGGTGACGTACAGAGCATCACCGTTCAGGTCCTCCGATCACCGGAGGTCCCCAAGATCGCGAACGGAGAGGGCAAGTACTCCAGCGTTCCGGGCCCGGTCCAGCAGTACTTCGCCGAGGCGACCGAACAGTCCTTCATGGCCTGGGTCAACAAGTGTACCCACTTCTGCTGTAACCCTGGCTACAAGACGCTGTCGGGCGCTGCTTCGTACAACGCCGAAGACAAGGTGTACTGCCAGTGCCACCAGTCGGTGTACGACCCGTTCAGCCCGACACAGGTGACCTTCACCGCGCTGCCGCGGCCACTATAGAACAATGAGTTTAGAACGCAAAGACGACCACGACCACAAAGGGTGGATGGAGTCCAGAGAGCTGACGACGCTCGAATCCATCTACCTGACGGCGCTGCTGTGGCTCGACAAGCGACTGCGCATCGTCGACTACCTGGAACTGCTCGAAGACCTGTACTACAAGGTCAACATGCAGATGCCAAAGAGCCACACGGAACAGTACAACCTCGACAACAAGTTCTGGTACTGGTACCCGCTGTACGCGCTCGGATCGTTCTCGACGATCTCCTACGTCGTCGCGGCGATCTCGGGTGCCTTGCTCGGGTTCTACTACGCACCGGCTGCGGCCGCCTCCGACGGGACAGCGACGGTCGCCTACGAGTCGGTCCAGATCATCATGGGCGAGCTCAACCTCGGGTACCTCCTGCGGTCGATCCACCGCTGGGCCGCGCAGGTGATGGTTGCCGCCGTGTTCCTCCACATGCTCCGGGTCTACTTCACCGGCGCGTACAAGGAACCCCGTGAGGTCAACTGGATCATCGGCATCGTGCTGATCTCGCTGACGCTCGTGTTCGGGTACACGGGCTACCTGCTGCCCTGGAGCCAGCTGAGCTACTGGGCCGGCCAGATCGGCGTCGAGATGGCGCTGTCGATCCCGCTCATCGGCGAGTGGGTCGCACAGCTGATGTTCGGCGGGTTCACCCTGTCACAGAGCACGTTACAACGGATGTACATCCTACACGTGTTCTTCCTGCCGTTCATCACGACTGCGATCATCGCAGTCCACATCGGTATCGTCTGGATGCAGGGCATCGCTGAACCACACTAATCATGAGCGACAACGACACCAACGACGACGTTCGTACGGACGGTTCCGGTACAGGCATCGTCGCGCCGGACGACGAGACGCCGACGTGGCGAGAGCGCAAGGAACGAACCGAGGGACTTGCCCGCCTGACCTACGAGTACTTCGAGCGGTCCCGGCGTGAAGACCAGGACCTGCGCCAGCAGTCGGACTACGTCGAGCGCGACGTGCTGGCGTTCCCGGCCTGGCCCCACGAGATGATGCGCAACCTCGCGCTCACCTCCTTCTTCGTGGGGATGATCCTGTTCCTCTCGGCGGCACTCCCCCCCGAGATGCCCCACCCGGCCAACGCCAACAAGACCCCGGCGATCATCCTGCCCGACTGGTATCTCTACTGGTCCTTTGGCCTCCTGAAGATCCAGAGTCTGAATCCGGAGATAAGTCTCCTCGGCGGCCAGAAGCTGATGAGCGACCGGATGTACGGCGTCATCGCGAACGTCGTCGTCGTCGGCATCGTCGCGATCGTCCCCTTCCTCAACAAGGGCTCGGCGCGGCGACCGGTCGAACAGCCGTTCTGGGCGGCCGTCGGGATGGCCGGCGTGGTCTTCAGCCTGACCATCGCGGCGCTGTCGGTCCAGAACCTCATCCCCATGGGGTCGGACCTCCTGCTCGACCTGAGCTTCCTGTTCCCGATCGTCTGCGGAGCGATCACCTACGCCGCGCTCCGGACGATGCGAGAGGGGTACATGTTCAACCTCAACCGCCGTTACTACCGGCTGCGACCGCCGAAGTAACTCGCCGTCGCTCTTCTCTCGCCGTCTCGCCCGATATAAGTAGCTGCCGCCCCTAGAGCCGTCGATGACGGACGAACAGTCGGTCGACGCGGGCACAGACCAGGACCGTGACGTGGTCGTCCCCCTCCGGGTGTACAAGACCGTCACCGTGTTCTCGACGCTGTTCGCGGTCGTCGGCGTCGTCGGTGGCTTCGTGCTCGTCGACCGAGCGACGGAACGAGCGACGCTCCCGGCCTCGGAAATCGACCCGATCGTGGCACTCGCCGGGATCGGGTTGATTGTGTTCGGTGCCGTCGTCTACGCCTTCTCGACGCGCTTTCGCACCGAGGAAATGGGAAAGTCTAAAGACGACGCTGCCGAAGATTCAGGTAATGGCTGACGAGTTCATCAAAGGGCTATCTGCCCTCGTGATCGGGGGTCTCGGCTGGATGACGGTCGCCGGCTGGTACAGGACTCCGAGCTTCGAAGGCGCACAGCTGACCGGCGAAGCGCCCCCCGCAGAGGCACTGACGGTCTACGACCAGGTGGCCCTGTTCATGGGCGACGCGTTCTTCTGGTTCGCCATCATCGGCGCGCTCACGTTCTGGCTCCTGATCCCGCTGGTCGAGGAAGGCCGCCAGGTCTGGGCCGAGCGTAGCAACTGATCGACGGCGTCGTTCTCGCTGCTCCCGCACGTGAGATCGACAGCTGCTTTGCTCTCTTCCGTTCAATCGTCGTGCCTCCGCTTCCCCGTACGCGGGCCGGGCGACGCGGGTAACACTGTCTGTGCTGTCTGTGATGTATTGAGCGTAGCGCCCCGCTCGTGACGGTGACTGCCGACTGCATCGCGTCGTCGCCGAGCCGGCGAGCGCGCTGCCGGCGTCGAAACGGGAGCTGCCAATCACAGAACAGAAACGTGGCCACGAGTGCGTGTGGCCGATCGGAGACGAAGCGACGACTGTCGGACCCACCACTGATCGGTAGCAATCACGGCCGGCCACACGCCACGTGGGTTGACCGGAAGACGGCGACGGCCCGTCTCATACGGATTATTGTAGCCGTTTTCCCGGTCGACCGCACCACGGTGTGCGGTCAATCCGGTAAAGATCTACAATAATCCGTCTCAGAGGATCGTTCCGAGCGTCCCGGTAAAGAGCATCTGGAAGCCCAGGTACAGAAGCGACAGCGTCCAGAGGCTCAGCGACGCCTTCGGTCGGTCCAGCGGGATGTCACGACGGGCTTCGACCTTCCGGGACTCGAACTCGAAGAGGTCGGTGATGAACAGTCCCGCCACGAACATCGAGAGGACCATCCCCCCGTGGTGGTTGACGGTGAGGTAGTAAAACGAGGCCAGCATCAACAGCACGTTGGTCGCCTCGTGAGGAATAAAGCGGCTGATCGCGTCCGCACCGCCGTCCTCGTACTGTTCGACGTGACGGTTGTGGGCGAGGTATCGCGTCACCATGTTGGCGACGACGAGCGCGAGCAGGACAGGCTCGATAAAACTGTGGAGCGTGTCCAGCTGCCCGAAGATGTTGACGAACGGCTCCATAGAAGCAAATCCGTCCGACGCCCATTAGTGTCTTTCCAATTCTCGGTCCGGGCTACGGGAATCTGGGTCGGCTCGCCGGGAGCACGGCGACCGTGACCGATCGATCCGTCGTCAGTGCCACCGTCTCTCCGGGCGAGACCGGGGCGACGGACCGATCGTCGGCGAACAGCGTCACGTCGGCTTCGTCTCGCTCGACGGTGAGGGCGATCCGTTCGTCGCCCACGAGCCAGTGGTCGGGGTTGGTCGCGAAGGGTGCGATCGGAGCGATCGCGAGGACGCCGGTCTCGGCAGCGACGACCGGCGTGCCGACCTGCCGTGCGTACCCGGGCGTTCCGGCCGGCGTGGCGACGACGACGCCGTCGGCCCGGAACTGCCCGACGCGAGTCGCCCGTGCGGTGACGGCGAACTCGGAGATCCGGGCGGCCTCCGATGTGACGAGCGTCACGTCCAGCAGGGCGCGGTCGACTCGCTCGCCGTCTAGCTCGACGGCGACGAGCGGGTGGGATTCAGTCGTCCACTCTCCGGCGACGATCGAGTCGGCCGCCTCGACGGCGGCGTCTCCGGGAACCGAGCGGAGTCCACGACCCGCCTCGACGGGAACGACCGCCATCGACGGTCGCTGGCGTGCGACCGCGAGCGTCGCAGGCTCACCGACAGCGACCACTACGTCGGGGGCGTCTGCGACGACGGCCTCGGCCGTGCCGGTTCGCACCTGCCCCCCTGCGTCTTCGATTGCGTCGACGAGATCGTCGCCGATCTCACCGACGACACCGACGACTGGTGCCCCAGAACTCATTGGTAGTGCATCCGAGTGGCCGGCAAAAAAGCTGCTGAACGACCGCGACAGTCAGGCGCTCAGTCGCCGACGGGCGTACTTCACGAGCGTCGGCAGGTCCGAGAGGTGCAACAGCTTGCTGATCGCGCGCTTCTCACCGGCGTTGACGCGTGCGAGCGTCCCCGCACCGACTTCTTTCAGGTCGGCCATCAGCTGATCGTAGCGGCTGTTGGGGACGAGATAGAGCAGTTCCGTCATCAACAGCCGCTCGCGGGCCCGCGGTGCGACCTCGCTGTGCCAGAGCTTGTCGTAGGTCGCCATCGTCTCGGCGTCGGTGTTTGGCGTCTCGGGCGTGAGGCAGGCGTCGGCGGTGATCGCGGCCATCCGGGCCGACTTCATCCCCTTGTGGATCCCCTCGCCCCACAGCGGATCGATCGTCGGGACGGTGTCGCCGATCGCCATGAACGAGTCCGTACTCATCGAGGACGGCCGCTGGATGTGTGCCGAGCCGCGGTGTTGTTTCGATTCGAGCTTCTCGGCGTCGTCGAATCGGGGATCGCGGTCGAGCCAGTAGTCGAGATAGTCGTCGATGCCCATTCCCTCCTTCGCTCGCTGGCTGTGGGAGTCGTTTTGGATGTAGCAGAGCCCGACCTTCGCCGACCGCCCGCCCGTGTGGAAGATCCACGAGTACCCACCCGGTGCGAGGTCGTGGTCCAGCCGGAGCATCATCGCGTCCCGGAGGTCGGCGTACTCGGGGTGGTTCACGTCGACGTTCTCGAACTCGTACTCGATCCCGATGGCCTGGTGCTCGCGCTTCAGGTCACACACGTCGAGTTTCTTCGCCAGCGGCGCGGCTGGTCCCGTCGCGTCGACGACGATCTCGGCGTAGACCTCCCGATCGCCGTTGTAGCTGACGCCGACGATCTCGCCGTCCTCGGTGATCGGCGCGGTCACCCGCGAGTCGAAGCGATACTCTGCGCCCTTCTCGCGGCTGTCGGCGACGAGGAACTGCTTGAACTCGGCGAATTCGAGCACCGCGCCGGCCTGGTCCTGGACGTAGTAATCGTTGGGCGATTCGAGGACGACGCTGTCCGTGTACTGCATGACCACGTCGTCGGGGATCGAAAACGACGCCATCATCGAGGGGAAGGTACCCGCAGTCGACTTGTTGCTTTGACGTGGGAACCCGTCTTCTGGCTCCGTTTCGAGGACGAGAACGTCGTAGTTCCGCGCAGCCAGGTCCCTGGCACACTGGGCCCCCGCTGGCCCGGCACCGGCGACGACCACGTCAAAACGCTCACTCATATCCTGTGATACGACGTGCCGGTAATGAGTCTTGCTGAACGTCGTCGCCGCGTCTCTCGAAAGCGTAAAGCCCCCGCCGAGCACAGCACTTCGATAGCGCGGGCGATTTCGTCCGCAGGTGGTCTCAATGCTCAAGACAGGTGCAGGGCGACTCGCCGACAGCGGTCGGCTCCCGACGGCAGTCAGAGCGGTGCTTGGCTACTACGCCGACGCTGGCGTCTTCGACTACGGGAGTCTGTCGCTGAAAGGCGAGATCGACGATCGGACCGAGCGGATGATCGACGACGTGTTCGCGCTCGTCGAGGACGCCCTCGCGGAGGCGTTCGACCGCGACAGCGTCAGCTTCGAGTACGACACGAAGCTCGTGTTGCCCGCACAGCTGACGCTTGGCTACGTCTACCGCCGTGCGCGCCAGCGGGCCGGCGAGGACCCCGTGACCGACGAGATCGCCAGCGGCGTCCCCGACGTCGACGAGACGGCGCTCCAGGCCGGCCCCGCACAGGAGCTGTCGCCCCGTGAGATGGTCGTTCGGGCCGAGCAGATGACCCGCCTCTCCATCGAGGCGCTGATCGACGGCGACATGCGCGATGCGATCAACGACGCCGAGTTCGCGGACTTCGCCGTCGACTTCGAGCCCGACGAGATGCGCCGCGTCGCCGAGGTCGCACAGGGCGCGCTCCAGGACCACCTCGACGAGATCCTCGACGGGCTCCCGCCGATCGTCGCCCAGCGCTACCAGTGGGCCGTCGACTACAGCGAGGCCCACCAGGACCGGGACGCCCACTTTCGCGACCTCATGGACGCCGCCGAAGACGGCGACGACGCGGCACTCGCGGACGTTCGCGACGAGTACAAGTTCGCCGCGTTCACCGACGACGACGTCGCCGAACTGTTCTCGGAGGCCGAACGAGAACTTCCGTACATGAAGACTCAGTACGCCCGCGTCGGCGTGCTGTACGACGGGATGCTCGACCTGTACCGACTCGCCGGCCTCGACGTCGAAGACGAGTTCGCCCGCGCCATCGTGCTCGCGATCGTCGGCGCACAGATCTGGCTCGACGACGTGGACGACTACGCCGACGACCGTCGTGAGGGACAGTTGACGCCGGTCACCGCCGAGTACCTGCTGGCACCCGACGACGAGGCGGCCTACCGCCGGGTCGTCGACATCACCGAACAGTACCTCGATCTGGCCAAGGAGTACGCGACCGCCGTCGACTCGCCGCTGACCGGCGTGGCTGTGGAGTACATCTATCGGTCTGGTGACCCAGAAGTACTCCCCGGCAAGCCCTGAGCCACGGGATTCGCGTCGTGCGCGAATCCCGCTTTTTCGCCCACGTTTTTCGGGGAGCGGTTGTGAGTAGTGCGGGACCAGCGGTCCCGCATACCATGCGAACGGGCCTGCGGCCCGTGAGCAGACGGGGCGAACAACCCGACCACGAAAAAGGTGGTTGCCAGGACATCTATCGGTCTGGAGAACCCGACGTACTGCCGGGCAAACCCTGAGCACGATCAAGCGACGCTACAGCTTCGCACCGTCGCCCACTGCGATCACGCCTCGCATCCCCTTCTCCCGGTGGGTACTGCAGTCATAGTCGATGTGGACCGTGCTCATCGGCCCGTCGTAGACGTAGGCGTAGGTGAATCCCTGTTCGTCGGTCCGTCGGCTGTCGATCTCGTGATCGGTCTCGGCAACGACGTCGTGTAGTCCGCCCTTTCGCGGCGATGGGCGCGGACGCCGACGCAGAATGAGTCGTTGTTGGCCTGAACCGACCATTGCTATACGGTCAGCATCCGGGCGACCGAGCGGTTCGAAGAACCCGGTAGGTCGCCCGGTTCACGCGAATCGCCGTCGGCGATTCGCGCCTTTTTCGCCCACGTTTTTGCGCGAGCGGTTCGCGCGAAGCGCGAACCCGAAGCGGAAAAAGGTGGTCTAGTAAAACTCTCGAACGAGGTCCATCGCACCGTCGGGTGCGCCGTCTGGGATCTCGCTCATGTTCTGGTCGAACCCTTCGCGCTCGTCGAAGGGCACGGAGTCGTCGTCGCGGTAGAGCACGCCCATGTACTCTTTGTCGCCGTCGAGGATCTTGTCTTTGGCCTGATCGGCGTCGGTCTCGTCGTGGTCGGTCTCCTCCAAGTCCTGGATGGTGTCGCGGAAGTAGTCGTAGGTGTCGACGTCGTTGAACGTCACACACGGCGAGTAGACGTTGACGAAGCCGAAGCCGTCGTGTTCGATCGCTTCCTGGACCAGCTGGGCGTGGCGCTGGGAGTTCGAAGAGAACGACTGAGCGATGAACGTCGCGCCCGCCGAGAGCGCGAGGGCCTTGGGATTGACCGGCGGCTGGTTCGGACCGTCCGGCGAGGTCGAGGTCTCGAAGTCCTCGCGCGAGGTCGGCGAGGCCTGGCCCTTGGTCAGCCCGTAGATACGGTTGTCCATGACCACGTAGGTCATGTCGACGTTCCGGCGGACGGCGTGGATGAAGTGGCCGGCACCGATGGAGTAGCCGTCGCCGTCGCCGCCAGCGACCATCACTTCGAGGTCGGGGTTGGCGAGCTTGACGCCGATGCCGACCGGGAGCGCGCGCCCGTGGACGCCGTGGAGCGCGTAGCTGTGCATGTACGTTCCGATCTTGCCCGAACAACCGATGCCGGCGACGACGAAGGTGTTGTCGGGGTCGTTACCCGTTTCGGCCAGCGCCTTCATCATGCCGTTCATGGTGCCGAAGTCACCGCAGCCGGGACACCAGGTCGGTTGCTTGTCGGACTTGAAGTCGGTAAAGCGAATGTCTGAGCTCATGCTGACACCTCCGTCTCTGCGGCGACGGCGTCTTTGATCTCTTCGGCCAGTTCGTCGGCCTTGAAGCGGACGCCGTCGTACTTGTTGACGCGGTCGACGCGTTCGAGCACGTCGTGTTCGATCACGTCGGCGAACTGCCCGGTGGCGTTACACTCGACGACGATCGTCTGCTCTGCGGCCTCGATCTCCTCGCTGAGGTCGGGTCGCGGGAAGATGTAGGGCACCGAGATGAAGCGCACGTCGAGGCCCTCGTCGGCGAGCATCTCCAGTCCTTCCCGCATCGCGCCCTCGTTCGAGCCCCACGAGACGACCAGCGTGTCGGCGTCGGGATCGCCGAACTCGCGGTAGTCCCAGTCTTCCTGTTCGCGGGCGGTCTCGACCTTGCGTTCGCGCTTCTCGACCTGTTCCTCGCGGACCTCGGTATCTTCGGTCCGGCGACCGAGCGCGTCGTGTTCGAGGCCGGTCGTCATGTGTGCGCCGCCGCTCGTTCCGGGGAACGTCCGCGGCGAGACGCCGTCGGCGCTGGGGAAGTGTGGCTGGAACTGATCCTTCTCGTTTTGCCAGCCGTCGATGTCGTCCTCGTCGACGACCTTCCCGCGCTCGATCTCGACCTCGTCCATGTCGAAGGTCTCGGGTGCGAACGTCTGTTCGGTCACTGCCAGCGCGAGGTCGGACACGAGGAAGACCGGCGTCTGGTACTTCTCGGCGAGGTTGAACGCCTCGACGGTCTTCCAGAAACACTCCGAGATGTTCGTCGGCGTGACGACGAACCGCGGAATCTCGCCGTGGCCGCCGTACAGCGCCATGTTGAGGTCGCCCTGTTCTTGTTTGGTCGGCATCCCCGTGGAGGGGCCAGAGCGCATCACGTCACAGATCACCAGCGGCGTCTCGGTGGTCGCGACGAGCCCGAAGGTCTCGGTCATCAGGTCGATCCCGGGGCCGGATGTGGCCGTCATCGCACGCGCGCCGGCACGGGCAGCGCCAAGCGCCATGTTGATCGCGGCGAGTTCGTCCTCGGCCTGGACGACCTTGCCACCGAACTGGTCGACGCGGCCGGTCATGTACTCCATCACGTCCGTCGCGGGCGTGATCGGGTAGCCGGAGTAGAACCGACAGCCGGCGGCGATCGCGCCCATGCCGATGGCCTCGTCGCCGTTGAGAAGCACGTAGTCGTTGTCCGTCGTCTCCAGCGAGTAGCCAAAGTCGTGGTCGTACTCCGCCTGGACGAACTCCTGGCCGGCGCGGGCTGCCTTCTTGTTGTTCTCGACGATCGCCTCGCCTTTGTCGCCGAAGCGCTTCTCCAGGGACTCGTCTAAGTTCTCGATGGGGAAGCCGGTCACTTCACAGGCGGCACCGAGCGCGACGACGTTGGCCATGATCGCGCCGCCGGCCTCCTCGGCGAGTCGCTTGAGCGGCACTTCGAGACCGATCATCTCGTCGGGGATCTCGACGTTCTGCATCGTCGTCCGCTCCCCGTCGTAGATGATGACCGAGCCCTCGTGGAGCTCGTTCATGTTCTCGTCGATGGTACGTTCTGTCAGTGCGATGAGTACGTCCAGTCTGTCGACGACACTCTCGACGCGGTCGACAGCCGTCCGGACCTTGTAGGCCGTGTACCCACCGCGGATACGCGACGCGAAGTCCTTGGACGTGAAGACGTGTCGACCTGCCCGTGAGAGTGCCTGGGCGAAGATTTTCCCGGTAGAGTCGATTCCATCGCCGGCTTCGCCGCCGATGGCCCAGTTGAGGTCTTCGGGCATTCTAGCCTCGGGTACCCGTCGCCAAAGGAAAAACCTTCTGTAAACCGTCGACTATCGGGTGGAGCGATTCTGCAATCGTAGCGTCGGGGATATATACACGATTCCGAGTCACAATTTTCGTCACACGTTGCGTCGCCGGGATCGAAACCGGCTTGCCGCCGATCCACCAAGCGACCCCATGGACGACACCGACTGTCGCGTCGCGGCCGTCCGAGCGGTCGGCCCCGACACGGTGGCGATCGACATCGAGACGCCAGCGGACTTCTCGGCTCGACCGGGACAGTTCGTCAAGCTCACCTTCGAAGTCGACGGCGAGACCGAACCGCGATTCTACACGATCTCCTCGCCCGAGGTGACCGAGACGTTCGAGATCACGGTCGGGATCGATCCCGACGGAACGGTCGGACCGCTGCTTGGCGATCTGACGGCCGGCGACACCGTCACCGTGGCCGGTCCCTTCGGCAGCGACTACTACGAGGACGAGTCACGAGCGGTCGTGCTGGCCGGCGGTCCCGGTGTCGGCCCCGCCGTCGGAATCGCCGAGCGTGCGCTGGCCGAGGGTAACGACGCGGCGATCGTCTACCGGGACGACGAGCCGGTTCACGAGGAGCGACTGGCGGCGCTCGACGACGCCGGTGCCTTCGTGCGACTCCTGGACGCCGACGAGGACCTGACCGACGCCACCGCCGCGGCGCTCGAAGACGGCGGCCAGCTGTTCGTCTACGGGTTCGCCGACTTCATCGACGCGGCGACGGCCGCCGTCGAGGATGCCGGCGGGACGACCGACGACGCCAAGATCGAGAACTTCGGGTAGCTGGGACTCCCGGGGTGCTCCGCTGGGGGTTTCGGGAGGACAGCGTCGTCGGCTGGCACTGCGCGCGGTTCGTCTGTGTTGCCCGCTCCCACCGGAAGCGCGGCCTCTCGTAACAATCACAGTACAACTGCGGTGTCGGAACCGTCGTCGCCGGGCGATTCCGGAGACAAAAAGTATTTTACCGATAGTGTGCCAAAGAATACCATGCGCGAGGCAAGTCGGACGACGCGCCAGCGCATCGCCGACCGACTCCGGGCCGAGGCGCTCGCCGCGGGCGCGATCGCTCGAGAGTTCGAAATACGGACCAGCGACGCGCTCGATCACGTCGAACACATCGCTCGCTCGCTGGAGTCGACAGACGAGCAGTTGCTCGTCGCACCGCCGGCCTGCGAAGAGTGTGGATTCGACGATTTCGACGATCTGACCAACCGGCCCAGCAGGTGCCCCGAGTGCAAGAGCGAGGCGATCTCCGAGCCCGCCTATCGCATCGAGTGACCGGTTCCCGACGGCTTCAGTTCCCCGAGAAGCCGATCCGACTCCCCGAGGACAGGTCACCGTCGTCGGCCGGCCCCAGTCCGCCGAACTCGCAGCCGTCTTCGGTGAGGTAGACACCGCCGTCCGCGACGGTCACGTCGACCTCGCTGAGTGTCGCGCCCTCACAGGGACCGAAGTTACAGTAGCCCGTGTCGGTCTCGAAGGTCGCGCCGTGTTTCTCACAGACGAGTTCGGCACCCCGTAGCGTCGCCCCCGACCCCTTGTCGAGACGCACGTCTCGCCAGTGTGGGCAGTAGTTCTCGAAGGCGACGATGCCGTCGGACAGTCGCAGTAAGATCCCCTCGCTCCGTTCGCTCCCGTCGACGATGGTGAACAGCACGGTGCCGTCGTCGGGAACGGCCTCGGTGTCGACGATACGTCGGTCGGCGTCCATGCTCGTCTCTCCGTTGGGGGCAGGTCCGTTTCAACGCCCCGATTCTGTACGCCCCCTCTCCCAGCGACTGAAAAAGAGGATCTCCGTTTATATAACGGTGGTTCGAACTACGCCTATGTTCGTCCGAAGCTTCGTTCTCGGGGGTACGATCGCTTCAGCCGTCGCGTTGCACTCGTCGCTCGAAACGGTCCTGATGGACACGATTCTGGGTGTCGCCATCGCGATCGCGGTGTTCGTCCTCTACTACGCGCTCGTGTTGCGCCCAGCGCGGGACGGCCGCGGCCCGGATCCCTGACCTGCTGGCCCCATCGCACTCGCCCTTCGGTTCTCTTCGCGACCGGCTCTCTGCCGCTGTAACGTCCGTACGACGGGACACCTAGAGGTACGCGGCGTCCCAGCGCGTGGGCTTGCGGACGTTGCCGCAGTTGTCACACTCGATCCGTCCCATCGCGTCCATCGCGTTCGCGAGCGTGCTACAGTTCACACAGTAGTAGCCGTACAGATCGCTGTCCGCCTGGTCTCGGTACACCAGGTGGAAGGCGTCGACAGAGCCCTTCTCGGTCGCGTCGTGGTCGACGAACACGGTGGTACCGTCGGTCTCGATGAGCTCGCGACCGCTCGGACTGGTCTCGACGTAGCGTTGCTCGACGTAGGTTCGCCCGTCGATCTCGACGGTCTCCTCGCCGGCAGGCTCGAAACCCTTCGAGCGGTAGAACGCGTTTCCGTCGGCGTTGTCCGAGAGCACGCGTCCGTGGATCCGTTCGGCACCGAGCGATTCGAGTTCTGTCCTCGTCGCCTCGAACAGCTCCGAGGCGATGCCGTGACCTCGGTAAGCCGGATCGACGTGCAACCAGAGGAGCGTTCCGATCTCTGCGCCGGCCAGCGTACTTTCGGAGAAGCCGACGACCTGCTCGTCTTCGACGGCGACCAGCAACACGCGGCCGTCGTCGGACAGCGTCTCGTCGAGTCGGTCCTCGCCGTACCACTCCTCGATCGCGCTCGTGATCGCGTGCGGTCCGAGCGAGTACGACGCCTGTAACGACCGTCGGGCAACGTCGCGGATCGCGGGCTTGTCTGCGGACGCCGCTCTTCTGATCGACATACGTCCTCGTTCGGGCCCCGGCGGCATAAAAATTCAGACGAGCAACACTACTTCCGGGGAGTCGTGTGTTCTGGCCCGGCATTCTCCGTACAGTTCCCTAGAACTCCTAGAGGTGTGGGGCCGTGCTTTACTACTTTATTCTCTCCCGGAGAAACGCTTATTACTGTCCGAATGCCTGCCTTCTGTTGTTGGAGGTGTACGATACGGCAACAAAAGCACGAACGGTGACAGAAACCCATCGGCTCTGATCTGGCATTCGATGCTCCAGAGCGTACTTCTCGGTGACAGGTTCCGACTGCATCCAATACGTCGCTCAACCACGACCGCGGTCGAATCTGTCGCCCCTGTCTCTTTTCGTTTCGCGACGTGCTGACTGTGTGACAACCAACGATGAATATGGCGACGCCTCGACGACCCTCGATCAGACGTGCCGTGTCGTCCGACGACCACGATCGAGACACGCGTTCGTCTCTCGCTTCGCCCCGACCGACACGGAGAGTGCCACAGCAGCACCGCTGGAGCCTGCTCGCGGAGGTATTCGGGATCGTTTCGAGTCGTTGGAGGTGTCGTAACGCTAAAGAGTCGAACGGACCTTTTTGTACGTAAGATGAATAACGAACTGCGACGACGGAGGTGCTTCTGTGGGCGTCGAAATCCGTGAATCACCGGTTTCGGACGCCGAGTTCGAGGCGATGCGGGACTTCGTCCACGACTATCTCGCCGCGAGCGTCGAGAACGAAGAGGAAGGCGGCCGAATGCGGTGGTACCCGTGGCACTCCGCGGAGTATCGCTTCAACCACATCCTGAACGTCGTCGATCTCGCCGTCGAGATCGCACGCGAGGAAGGGGCGAACGTCGACGTGACTCGCGTGGCCGCGCTGTTTCACGACATCGCGAAGCTGGAGGCCGAGCAGGACGTCCACGCGGAGGTCGGCGCGACGATCGCCCGCGAGTACCTGCTGAGCCACGGCGACTATCCGGACTCGTTCGTCGAGCAGGTGTGTAGCGCCGTCCGCGATCACTCCTACCAGGACGATCTGACCGACCTCCCGCTGGAGACCCAGTGTCTCATCGAGGCCGACGTGCTCGACAAGGTCGGTGCCAACGGGACGGCGTTGATGCTCCTGCGGATGGGCTACGAGTCGCGTTCGCACATGGACGCCGCCGAGATGGTCGGCCGCGTGATCGAGCGCGGCGAGGACGCTCGCCAGCGCATCGAGAGCGAGACCGCGGAAGCGATCGTCCACCGCCGTCTCAAACGGGCTAGGTGGTTCCAGGAGTGGCTGGAGATGGAAGTCGCCGAGATGGACGACGACTCCCTCGTCGGCGACGTGGCGACCGGCGTCGGCAGCGACGACTAGAGCCGGCCCACGGCTTCGACGAGAAAGAGGCCACCGAAGCCCGCAAGCACGAGCGCCGAGAGCCACGCTACCGCCGGTGCGAGGCGTTCGACACGCTCTCGCGTCCCGACGAGCGCCGCGGGGAAGCTCGTGATCCACAGTACGATGCCCGCGAACAGCCCGACCAGCAGGACCGGGTGCCCGGTCTGGACGACGACCCGCTCTGCCAGCGACGGACCGACGACGGGAAGCGGTGCCAGCACATCCAGTCGGCCCGGCTCCAGCAGTCCGACGCCGACGGTCAGCCAGAACACCACCTGATAGGGGTTCGTCAGCGCCAGCAGGAACGCCTTCCAGAACCCGTTTCCGTCCCCCGGATCGTCGCCGACGAACGTCTGTGCGTCGTCGACTGCACCGACTGCGAAGTACAGCATCAACAGGCCGCCGACCGCGAGCATCGCCGTCTCTACGTCGGGGTTGTCGCGCACGACCGTCACCAGACCGACGATCGCGAGGCCCAGAAAGGCCAGATCGGCGATCATCGCGCCGAGACCGGCTCGGAAGCCGGCGTGCCACCCCCGGAGGACGCTCTCCTCGGCGATCACGGCGTTCATCGGTCCCGGCGGGGCCGCCAGCGCGAGTCCGAACACGACGCCGCCAAGCAGTGTCACGAACAGTTCCACGGGGGGCGTTGGTCCCTGTCCGGTGTAATCCTGTCGTTCGCGACCGTCGGCACTGCTGGACGGCTGAAAACGGGAGAGAGTGAGAGAGCAGTTACAGCTTGCCGGCCTTCTGCAGCTTCATCAGGTCCTCGGTGTCGAGAGTCTCGCCTTCCTTGAACTTCTGGTAGATCTCTTCGGCCTCCTCGCGGGCGGCCTCCTGCTTTTCCTCGCGAGCCGAGCGTTCCTCGGCTTCCTCTTTCTTGTCCAGTTCGCGCAGGCGCTTCTGGACGCGCACGAAGTCCTCGTGGTGCTGGTCGGCCGCTTCCTGGGCCTCCACGAACTTCTCGTGCATCTCGTCGGCCTCGTCACGGATGTCGTCGGCCTCACGATAGGCCTCGATCATCTCGTTGTGGTGCTTCTGGGCCTCGTCGGCGAGCTCGGTCACCTTCTGGTGGTGCTGGCTGGCCTCCGAGCGGACCTCCTCGGCTTCCTCTTTGAGGCCGTCGAGGTCCTCGGTCTGGTCGAGCTTCTCTTTCTTGCTGGCGAGCTTGTCGCGCTTCTCCTCGATTTTCTCGATGAGTTCGCGCTCGTCCTCGCTGGAGAGGACTTCCGTCTGCTGTTTGAATTCGAGGTCCTCGATCTCGGATTCGAGTTCCTCGATGGACTTGCCCTCGTCCAGCTCCATCTCGTTTTTGAGGTCCTCGACCTTGTCGAACAACTCGTTGGCCTCGGCGTTGAGCTCGTTGCGGCTCTCTTTGTGCTCCTGAACCTGCTCGTTGAGCTCGTCGCGCTTCTCGCGGTGTTCCTGGGCCTCGTCGACCTTCTCACGCGTCTTGGCGTTGAGGTCGTCCCGGTCGGACGCGCGCTCGGACGCCATCTGGTTGAGTTCGTTTCGTCGGTCTCGAAGCTGTCCCGCGAGCTTGATGAGCTCGCCTTTGGACTTGTTTTCGAGATCGTCTTCTGTGAGTTCTACGTTCTTCGATTGATCTATCGAATCTACCATTGTTGTTAATCCTCGATGCCATGTCCGCCACGACGCTGGGCAGTCGACTCCCTAACGATGATGGGCTGTCTCCGATAAGCAGGGTTCCCTGTCATGCTGGGCGTAACGCGATACTGCCTGAACGTCGAAGACGTTCTGGTAGCTACACATTCGGGTGGATGTGGTTTAAATATTCCGATGCACCAACTACCGTGGTTGCCGGTCACACGGCCCAGAACGGTGGTTGTGAGATATTCACACGGAACGCAGTTATCTTAAAGCGTGTACCGGTTCCGTGCGACCACGTCGTCGATCGCGACCGCGAGAGTCACGTCCGAACCGGCCGGCGGCGCGATCGTCGTCACCGTCTGGCGACCGTAGGCCTCGATCTCGACTTCGGTCTGTTCTCTCTCGCCGTCTACGTCCCACTCGACCGTCGCGAGACCGCCGGTCGGCCGGTCGTGGACCAGTACTACCTCGCTGTCGCCCGGCGTCGGATCGGCCAGCAGGACCTGTGTGGGTTCGTAGGCGCTCTGGAGTCGCTCGAAGGCGGCTTTGGGCGTCCCGTCCTCGGCGAGGACGCCCATGCCGGCCCCGTCGGCGTCGCGGAGCGTGTCGACGGCGAGTACGTCGGCGTCGCGTCGGCGGAGCGTCTCGGCGACGGTCCCGACGACGCTGGCCTGGGTCGCCTGGGAGTCGTCGACACCGCCGTCGACGCAGGCCGCGTGACGTTCCCCCTCGAAGTCGGTTGCTTCGTCGCCGTCCGCGAGGGCCCCGGCACCGAACGCCGCGACCACGGTGCCGAGCCCGTAGCGATCACAGAGCCACTCGGCGTCGCGGGGCTCCCCGAACGTCCAGCCGGGATACATCGTCGCCGCGTCGGGATCGACGCCCGCCGGCCCGACGACGGGGAACGTCGGGACCTCGGTGATGCTGTCGGCCACCTGCTCAGCGGGCGCACCGTCGTAGTCGGCACGCCACGCCCGCCAGCGGAACCGAACTCGGTCGAGCAGTCCCGAGCCCAGCCCGTCGGCGTAGTCTGCGACCGGCCCGTCGTGGACGCTGACCGCTGCGAGGCTCGGGTGTCGACGGCGCGACCACACGAGCCGCTCCAGCAGACTCGCGGCACGGTCGGCGTCGAATTTGCCGGGTCCGGTCAGCGGGAGGTCTTGCCAGACGAGCACGCCCTGCTCGTCACAGGCCTCGTACACCGCGGGCGAGAGCGCGTGGGCGTGGGCTCGAACGAGGTTCGCGTTCGCGTCGACCGTCCGCCGAACGTCTTCGACCGTTCCGTCGACGAGAGTGACGCCCCGCGCCGGGACGCGCTGTCCGTTGACGAGCAGTCCCGACTCGTCGTACGACACCGACCGCAGTCCAGTCTCGACCGTCCGCTCGTCGTCGGCCAGCTTCGCCCGGACGGCGTAGCGCGGCTGGCTCCCCACGTCGTGGGGCCACCACAGCGAGGGGTCCCGTACGTCGATCTCGTGGCCGATCGTGGCTCGGCCGGCGTCGGTGTCGACCCGCGCTCTGTTCATCATTCCCCCGCCCCGAACCTCACCGGTCGGTCGCAAGGAGAGTGTCAGCCGGTCGTCGAGCGGTTCGTCGGTGACGACCGTCGCCTCGACCGCGACCGAGGCCGCCTCCCCGTCGACGCGGGGCGCGACGTTCAACTCGGCGACGTACGGGTCCGGGTGGGTCTCGATGCGTGCGTCCCACCAGATGCCCGGTACGGACGAGGCGGTCGGAACGCGGTCGGTGTCGTAGATTCCGCCGAACCGATCGTCGGGACGGCGACACTCGACGACCAGTTCGTTGTCCTCGGTGACGGGCAAGGGCACTCGGAGTGGCTCGAAGTACGCGTCGTGTTCCGCGATCAGTTCACCGTCGAGCCACACGCGCGCGTGAGCGTACACGCCCTCGAGAACGAGGACGGCGTGTGCTTCCGTCGGATCTCGCGGGTCCTCGAACGTCGCCCGGTAGGCCACGGCCTCGGCGTCGACGAACTCGGTCGGTCGCCCAGGCACGTCGATCGGCTGCCAGGTCTCGGCTGACGGCGGATCTCCCCCCGGATCGACCGCCCCAGCGCTCCACTCCAGCGACATGCATCATCGGGCGTTCCCCGTGGGCATATCCTTTACCCTCGACCACCACTTTCACTTTCACTCCGGGGTTTCCGGACCTTAACGTGGGTGTCGGCCGAACGATCGACCATGATCGAGGAACTCACGACTGGTTCGGCCACCTGTGAGGCACCGGAATGCGACCGAGCGCTGCCGGAGGAACCAGCTATCGTCTTCGAGACGGCCGCCGGTCGCCAGTCGGCCTACGAGTGTGCCTGTGGTGCGGTGACGATCACCGTCTCCCGGCCCGAGTCGACTCGCTGAAGTGCGGGCGGCGGCAGGCGTCCGTATGGACGAAGTCGTTCACGCACACGGCCACGAGCACGTCAGCGCCGAACACGAGAGTACGCTGGAAGTGACCAGCGACGACTTCCTCACGCCCGCCGGGGACTGTATCCTCGGTATCGAGGCCGATCGGGTCCCGTCCGAGTTCGACCCCGACTTCGTCGCGGCCTGCCAGGACGGCGACGCGACGATCACGATGACGATCGAAGCCGGCGGGGACACCGACACTGTCACCGGCAGCGGCCACCCCGACCTGACCTTCGAGAGCGACCGGAGCCACGTCTGTCGGACCAGCGACTACGTCGACGACCGGACCGTGATGGTCGAGGCCGACGCCGCGGCAACCGACCTCGATCGGGGGCTCGTCGCTGCGCTCGCGGACGGTGCCGACGCGACGATCACGTTCGCCGTCGAGACGCCCTGACCGAACTAGAGAGCTTTTTTCG
The DNA here is from genome assembly GCF_017612575.1 of Halomicrobium sp. IBSBa. NCBI lineage: Archaea > Methanobacteriati > Methanobacteriota > Halobacteria > Halobacteriales > Haloarculaceae > Halomicrobium > Halomicrobium sp. IBSBa. The sequence continues at coordinate 655,384 of NZ_JADPQC010000001.1, read as the reverse complement.
CGGCTGGCCCGAGACACGCCCACGAGTGCCGACCCCGAGCCGGCCAGGAACAGCAGCGGCGGGCCGGCGACTGGCGAGGTCGTCGATCCGAACGAAACAGCCGAGTGACGTGGCGACGAACTGTCCGCCTCAGACTTCGATCGCGTCGTCGATCCGAGCGAACTGGTCGTCGGACAGTTCGACGTCGATCGCGCCGAGATTCTCGTCGAGCTGGTCGACCGTGCGTGCGCCGACGATCGGGACGCAAGTGAACCGCTCGTGGTCCATCAGCCAGCGCAGCGAGACCTGTGCCGGGGTCGCGTCGGCCTCGTCGGCGACGGCCTGGACCTCGTCGAGCACGTCCCAGGCCTGTTCTGTCAGGTACCAGTCCTCGAAGTGGTCGTCGATGTCGCCGCGGGAACCGTCCGGGGCCTCGACCTCGCCGTCGCCGACGCGCTCGTACTTGCCGGTGAGGAAGCCGCCGTGGAGCGGCGAGTACGGACAGACCGCGAGGTCCTGATCGGCACACACGTCCAGGTACTCCGCCACCGGTTCGCGGTAGGTCGCAGAGTACTGGGGCTGGGTGACCGTGAAGGCCTCGTAGTTGTTCACGTCGGCCTCCCACAGCGCCTTCGTGAGCTTCCAGGCGTCACACGTCGAGATGCCGACGTAGTGGACTTTCCCCTGGCTGACGAGGTCGTCGAGCGCGCGCAGCGTGCGCTCTGGGGGCGTCCCGTCGTCGAAGCGGTGACAGTAGAGGATGTCGAGGTAGTCGGTGCCCAGCCGGTCGAGCGAGCCCTCGACCTCCGCTTTGACGTTCTTCTTCGAGAGGTTCTCCTGGAACCGAGAGACCTGCGACCAGTAGCACTTCGAGGCGACGACGAAGTCCTCCCGGTCCCGGTCTTCGAGCCACTCGCCGATCCAGGTCTCGCTGCGGCCCTGCCCGTAGCCGTTGGCGGTGTCGATGAAGTTCCCGCCCTGCGCTGCGAAGGCGTCGAGCAGCTCGTGGGCGTCCTCGCGATCGGTCTCGACGACGCCGCTGTCCTCGTGTTCCAGCCCGAACCGCCACGTCCCGAGACAGATCGGTGACACCTGCAACCCAGTCGAACCGAGTCGTGTGTACTCCATGTGTTGTGAACGATTTTCCACTCACATAAAAATCGTGGTCTGGCCGATCTGCGCAGGACGGACGGCACCCACTCACTTTCGAGAGCGACGGCTGTCGTTGCTCGTACTGCCAGCTGTGTGTCTGTGACGAACGGCCAAGCCGGAAAATACTGCTCGGGGCCTGCGCTCTCTCCTGTCGGGACCCGTCAGGAACCCAGGTGACTCCGCTGTTCGACCTCGGCGGCGACGTGGATGCCGTCGTCGAACTCTCGGCCCGCGACCGCGCGGGCGAACTCCTCGTGGTCAACGATCTCGATCGTGCGCGTGTAGACGGTGTAGTCCCAGGACTCGAAGCGCCCGCCCGCCGGGCCGAGCGTCTTCGACTGTGGCACGCGCAGGTGGTCCGGTGGCTGTGGGTGTGGGCCCTTGAGCTCGACACCCTTCCGTTCGGCCTGTTCTTTGATCTCGTCGACGACGCTGTCCAGACGCCGTCGATCTCCGCTCTCCAGTGTGAGTTTCGTCACGAAGGGCATCTCTGGTGTTTGTGTCGGCGAGCGTGCTCAAAAGGGCTCGCTTTCGGACCGGGCTATAGTAGCCATTGCAAGTCAATGCACACCCGATCGCACGACAGCAGTGCGATCGGTGTGTCAATCGTTTCAATTGTTACTTAGATCTCCGACAGCGACTCGTAGTCGGCCCAGCACTCACAGTCGAGGTCGTCGATCGAGGTCACTTCGTCCGGGAGGTCTGAGAGCGGCATCCAGTCGCTCTCCTGTTTCTCGCAGTCGTCGTCGTGAACCGAGAAGTCGTCGGCCGACATGTACGGCATACGTTTTTGCATACGAAACCACGATCAAAACAGTGTCGCATCACGGTCGGAGCCGTCGTCGCGAGGCCGTGGTGTGGGCCACCAGTCCGGTATGGCGATGGTGCGCACGGCCGGCCACAGGTGTACCCAGTTCCGACGTGGTGGTACGGTCGCGCCCGCCACGGATGTGGGTCTGCCCGTCGTCGCTCCGATATCCTCATAAGTAGGGCCGGTCTAAGCGTATCTAATGATCGAGGCCACGAGCGCGGGAGCCATCCTCTTTCGCGACACGCGTGGCCGGCGGGAGTACCTGCTGCTCAAGAGCAGACCCGGTGACTGGGAGTTCCCCAAGGGCGGGGTCGAAGGCGACGAGGAGCTACAACAGACCGCCATCCGCGAAGTGAAAGAGGAAGCCGGAATCGGCGATTTTCGGCTGTTAGATGGCTTTCGCGAAGACTACGACTACGTCTTCGAGGCGAACGGCAACACCATCCACAAGACGGTGCATCTGTTCGTCGCGAAGTCCTACGAAGCATCGGCAGAGCTGTCCAACGAACACCGCGACCTGCAGTGGCGCGACTACGAGCAGGCGATCAACACCGTCACGCAGGACGGCCCTCGTGAGATCCTCGAACAGGCTCACGAGTTCCTCGACGAGAAGCTGGAAGAGGAGTAGTTCGGTCGAGCTGTCAGACCGCTGCTCTTCGGGTGTGATGAATTTCGCGACCCCGTGGTCGCGAACATCTCGAAACAGTTCCAGCCGACGCTCTCAGGCTCGTTTGATGACGACCGTGTTAGCGGCGATGTCGCCGAGCCGCTGCTCGTCGTCGGTCGCGAAGATGAGGATCGCACCCAGCAGGTACAGCGTAGGGAGCGCGTCGACGATCCGCAGCAGGTTTCGGATGATCGATTCGGACCAGCCGATCTGTGAGCCGTCGTCGCGGGTGACGACGAGCCCCAGGACGTACTTACCCAGCGTGTAGCCATAGACCGCTTCGAAGACGAAGAAGTACCCGACGACCAGTACGAGGCTCAACAGCTGGAGGATCGCCATGAGTCCGAACACCGCTCCGCCGTCGGAGCCGAATCCGAGGATGAACATCGGGGCAACGACGAGAAATCCCGCCACGAAACCGACGAGGAGACTGTCGAGTAACAGTGCCAGGAATCGCGAGCCGATGCCAGCCTTCCGGTTCAGGTCGCCACTTGGATGCTTTTGCATACAGTTTGAGTGTACCCCATTTCAGGATAAAACTTCGTGATCTATCCCCGTTAGATGCGTACTACGGGTCGACCCTGCTGGTCGGTTCCACCAGCGAGCCACTTATATCGGCTCGGGAGCCACGTCCGGCCGTGGCCGACTCCGAGTTCGCCTTCGAACTGCGCGTCTGCCAGTGGGCCGAGCGAGCGTGGCCGCCAGACGGCGACCGCGACAGCCCCGTTCTCGTCGCTCGGCAACTGGGGACGAAGCGACGCCGCTGGGACACGATCGTCGTCGAGTGCGATCGCGCGGGACTCCGTCGGCGGGCCGCCTTCGGCCGTCAGCGACTCGATTCGGACCTCCGTCACGTCCTCGGACACGCGCCCGCCGAGTGGACGTACTACCGGGACGCGCTGCCCCATCCCGGCTACCCCTGGCGGTACGTCCGCGAGGCGATTCACACGGCCGCCGACCGCGGCGTTCTGGACCGTCGCAAGCGGGGCAACCGGATCGAGATTCGACGCAAGTACGACTATCCCGACTGGATCGAGCGGATCGTCGCCATCGAGAACAAGCCCGATCTGGACGCCAGCGCGGCCCGTAGGCTCGCGCCCCAGATCGAACGAGACGTGGCGCTGGGGCTGGCCGACGAGGTGTGGGTCGCGACCGAGCGGACCGACGAGCGAGTCGAGCCGATCCTGCTGGAGGATCTCCCCGCGGCGGCCGGCGTCCTGACGGTCGATCCGTCGACGATCGAGGCCGACGTGGCGTGGTACCCTCAGTCTCTCGCGGTCTCGGAGCCGGGCACGCGCATCGAGGAGCGACCCGACGACGACCTGAGCGCCGCGCGCTTCGAGTACGTCGACCCCGAGTGGAAAGTCGAGAAGCGGCGTTCGATCGCGGAACGCGCCTACGAACGGGGCTGGCGGGCCTATGCGGACTCGCTCCGACCGGACTGTCGGCACTTCCAGCTCCGGACGGAGGGCGACAGCGTCGTGCCGTACTGTGAAGCGAAGGAACGAGTGCCGACGCCGTCGACGTGTCGAGCGGCCTGTCGGGACTGTGAGCCAGAACCGCCCACCTGGCGGACCGGTGGGTGGCCCATCGACGGCGGACCCGGCGCGGGAATCAGACGCCTGCTCGACGACCAGCGACGGCGGCACCGGCCCGGCCTCGACGACGACACTGCGTGAATTATATATATTCTCGTCGATCTTCACCGGATCGACCGCGACGGTATGCGGTCGACCGGGCAAACGGCGACGAGAATCCGTATCAATCGTCGAGCTGTGCCACGTCGATCTGGTCGCGTCCGACGGCCAGCCGGAAGGTCGGCACGGTCTTCTGGACGGTCTCGACGATCCCCTTGTCCGCGAGCGACCGCAGCGCGGATCGAACGTCGTCCACCTCGGGATCGTGGCCCGCCTCGCGCAGGTCGTGGAGGACCGAGACGACGCTCTGGCTCTCGTCGTCGGGACCGGCCAGACAGTCGATCACCGCCTGCTGTAACTCGGTGACCGTCACTTGCTGGCCGTCTGCCGGGTCGCCGCCGACGACCTCGACGGCCTCCGGCGTGGCACAGATGAGGCTGCTCTCGTCGCGGTAGTAGTACTCCTTGAGCTCGTTTTCGAGGTACTGGTGGACCTCGCTCCCGCTGTCCATCCCCCACCGGTCCTGTAGATCCGCGTTCTTCGTGGGCTGGAGCTCGACGATGTCGGCGAGTCGGTCGCGAGCCTCCTCGGAAAGTGCCATCGGTAGCCTGTACGACCACCACCATACTTGGTGGTTCTGGACTCTCGCCAGTCGTCGGCTGGGCGTCGCAGTGGCGGGTCCCACCGAACGACGTGGCAGACGTGTGCCGTGACCCGTCGCCGGTCTCGGAGAGGGAAGCGTTTTATCGGTCGGTCGGTGATCAACGAGACGATGCCGACGATCGAGTGCGACGAGACGAAGGCTCGCGAACGCCTCGAAGCGGCGGGCGTGACCGTCGAGGCGGGCAACACCGACCACGAGGAGTGGCGGGCGAGCTACGGTGGTGGGACGGCGGTCGCCTACGACGGGAAAGTCGTCGTCCAGGGCGGTGACACGGCCCAGCTGGAGGGGCTCCTTCGCGAACACGGCGGGCGGGTCCACGCGTACTTCGACGGGGCCTCGCGCGGGAATCCCGGCCCCGCCGCGGTCGGCTGGGTGCTCGTGACCGACGACGGAATCGTCGCTGACGGTGGCGAGCGGATCGGCACCGCGACGAACAACCAGGCCGAGTACCGGGCGCTACTTCGCGTGCTCGAAGTCGCACGCGATCACGGATTCGACGAGATCCGTCTCCGCGGCGACTCGGAGTTGATCGTCAAGCAGGTCCGTGGGGAGTGGAACACGAACGATCCCGAACTCCGAGAGCACCGCGTCGACGCCCGCGAGCGACTGCTGGCCTTCGACGAGTGGTCGATCGAACACGTACCGAGAGAGATTAACGCACGCGCAGACGAACTGGCCAACGAGGCACTCGACGATGCCTGAACACGACGATTCGACGACGGATTCGGCGCTGCCGACGGACGTGGTCGACGAGGCCGAGCGACTCACTCGACTGGCCAGAGACGCCGTCGACGACGCGGAAGCCCGGGCCTACCGCGACGAGCGCGACGAACTGCTCGCCGAGTACGAGTACACCGCTCGGGTCCGCGAAGACGACGCCCGAGACGTGCTCGTCTGTCACCCGCGCGAGTGGGTCTCCGACGGACAGATCCACCCGGACCGGATCGACGACGTCGACCGTGGGATCGAACGGCCGCTGTCTGGCCCCGGCGAGGGGAGCGACTGGGCAGTGGTGGCCGAACACAACGACGAACTCGTCGCAGCGGTCGCCGACGCCGACGGCGAGGTCCACGCAGCGAACGCCCGCGCGCTGGCAGACTTCGCGAGCAACCACTACGCGAAACCGATCGAGGACCTCACGCGGGCAGAGCTCGTCGAGTTTCGCGACGACTACTTCGAGCGCAACGTCTGGCCCGACGACCGACAGGCGTCGCTGTTGGACGAGTCACTTCGTCGCACCTTCGAAAAAATGGACGTGCCGTACCCACTCGGCAGCGATCACCCCGAGTGACTCGGGGCGATCGTGTTTCTTACTCGTGCTGCTGGACGAGGTCCCGGAGTTCTTCGGCGCGCGATTCCTCGGTGACGAACTTCCCGAAGACCCACGAAAGCTGGTCGAGCACAGCTTCCTTCCCCGCCTCGGTCAGTCCGTACTGGTTCGTTCGCTTGTCGAGTTCGCTCTTCTCGACGAGGCCGAGTTCGACGAGGTCGTCGAGGTTCGGGTACAGACGCCCGTGGTTGACTTCGTCGTCGTAGTAGGTCTCTAGCTCTCGCTTGATGGCCAGCCCGTAGCGTGGCTCTTCGGAGAGGATGACGAGAATGTTCTGCTGGAACGCCGTCAATTCACTTGCGATGCCGGGTGTGTCAGTTTTCGTTTGTGCCTCTGACATGGTTAGCTGAATGTCATCAAGCTATTTAACACTTGTTAACTCGCTCGCAGGTCGGCGCGTTACCGAGAGACTGCGCCGTGGTGCTCTCTGCGCCAGTGTATCGAAAATATTCCAAATAACGGGTGTTGTTATCACCCGCGAATATCACCGGCGGCGAAATACCCGTCGTCTTGCGCTTCCTCTCGATAGTCGTAGTTGATTACGAAAGTACTTTTTGGACGCCCGTCGCAGTCGCCGATGATGACGAACCTCTGGGAAGACCTCGAAACCGGTCCGAACCCGCCAGAAGAGATCTACGCGGTCGTCGAGTGCCTGAAAGGCGAGCGCAACAAGTACGAGTACGACAAGGACGTTCCCGGCGTCGTCCTCGACCGAGTGCTGCACAGCAACGTCCACTACCCCTCGGACTACGGCTTCATCCCGCAGTCGTACTACGACGACGAGGACCCCTTCGACGTGCTCGTCCTCGTCGAGGACCAGACGTTCCCCGGCTGTATCATCGAGGCCCGACCCGTCGCCCTGATGAAGATGGACGACGACGGCGAGCAAGACGACAAGGTCATCGCCGTCCCGAGCGAGGATCCCCGCTACGATCACATCGAGGACCTCGACGACATCCCACAGCAGCAACTCGACGAGATCGACGAGTTCTTCGCGACCTACAAGAACCTCGAAGCGGGCAAGGAAGTCGAGACGCTGGGCTGGGAGGACAAGCAGGCCGCCTACGACGCGATCGAACACGCCCAGGAGCTGTACGACGAGCAGATCGCGTAAGCGAGCCGCGTCGCCGTTCGACTCCGCCATTTTTGCGTGGTGTCACGATCCGTCCACCCAGCTATCGCTGAGGGCATCGAGCAGACACGGCGCTTGCATGTTCTGGAGTAATAGCGGTCCGTATTGCCGATTAATTATGATTATGGGTAATTACTTGGGTTTCGGAGGCGAACTGTCTCCTGTGATGGCCACGAAACAGACAGTCGGTATGAACCACCTGACGGTCGTTCCGGCGAACTTCGATCGCGACGACTCCTCGTCGGCGGACGACGACCACGCCGAGCCCGAGCAGTGATTGCCGCTTCCGGTGACGCACACCCGACTCGGCCGCGAAAAGAAGCTTCTTGTCCCCGAACGATGAACGAGGTGACATGGGCCTGTTCGACCGTATTCGCGGCGACGACGGACCCCGAGTCGCCTTCTTCGGCGTCGACGGGGTACCGCACAGTTTGATCGCGGACCACTACGACGAGTTCGAGAACCTCGCGGCGATCGCCGAGGACGGCACCGCTGGACCGATCGACAGCATCGTCCCACCGGAGTCAAGCGCGTGCTGGCCGGCGCTGACGACCGGCGTCAACCCCGGCGAGACCGGCGTCTACGGCTTTCAGGATCGAGAGATCGGTTCCTACGACACCTACGTTCCCATGGGCCGCGACGTGCAGGCGACACGCCTGTGGGACCGCGTCGCGGACGACGGCGGCGACGCGACGGTGCTGAACGTCCCCGTCACGTTCCCGCCCCAGCGCAACGTCCAGCGGATGGTCTCCGGATTCCTCTCGCCGGGCGTCGACGACGCCGCCTATCCCGACGAACTCGGCGACTACCTCGACGACAACGACTACCGCATCGACGTCAACGCCAAGCTCGGCCACAGCGAGGACAAAGAAGAGTTCATCGAGGACGCACACGAGACCCTGGACCGGCGCTTCGAAGCGTTCAAACACTACATCGAACAGGACGACTGGGACCTCTTTTTCGGCGTCTTCATGACCACCGACCGGGTGAACCACTTCCTGTTCAAACACTACGAGGAAGACGGCGAGTACAAAGAGGAGTTCCTGGAGTTCTATCGCAAGGTCGACGACTACCTGGGACAGCTCCGTGACCTGCTGGCCGACAACGTCACGATGGTCGTCGCCTCCGACCACGGCTTCACCAGTCTCGACTACGAGGTCCACCTCAACGAGTGGCTCCAGGAAGAGGGGTGGCTCACCTACGAGGACGACGACCACGAGACGCTCGGCGACATCGACGAGTCGACGAAGGCGTACTCCCTGATCCCCGGTCGCTTCTACATCAACCTCGAAGGCCGCGAGCCGCGTGGCTCCGTGCCCGAAGACGAGTACGAGGCCGTCCGCGACGAACTCCAGGAGAAACTGGAGAACCTGACCGGTCCCGACGGCAACCCCGTCGCAGACCGCGTCGTCACCAAGGAACAGGCCTACCGCGGCGACCACGACGAGATCGCGCCCGACCTGACTGTCGTCCCGAACCACGGCTTCGACCTCAAGGCCGGCTTCAAGGGCTCGGACGACGTCTTCGGCGTCGGCCCGCGCAACGGCATGCACAGCTTCGACAACGCGACGCTGTTCGTCGACGACCCGGACGCCCGGATCAACGACGCCGACCTCTACGACATCGCGCCGACGATCCTGGACCTGATGGACGTGGACTTCGACCGGACGGAGTTCGACGGCACCAGTCTGGTGTAGGCTGGAGCATGTAGTCGTTCGAAAGGCGCGCCGCACATCTCTCACCGCTCGCGCGAAAAGACGGGACTCACATCAGGTCGTCGAGCCCGTCGTTTTCGAGGCCTTCCATCGGATCGATCTCCTTGTTCTTCTCTTGCTCGGCCTCGCGTGCGCGGTCCATGAACTCTTGGACGCGCTCGGAGCGCTCGACGCCGCCGAGGACGACCAGCGACGCGAGTTTCTCGCTGTCGATGGGGAAGTCGCCGCCCCGAACTTCGAGGCTGCCGGTCTCCTCTTCCATCCACTTGCGGGCGCGTTCGACGCCCTTTCGCGAGATCCGCTCGGGGTGGCCGGCGATCACGAGGAGGCCACGCTCCGCGTCGATCGCGTCCGGGAGGCTCATGCTCGTCAGGAGGGCGTTTCGGGTGACACTGGTGATCGTGTTGACGTTCTCGCCGGGGTCCTCGCTGGACTCGGCGGCGGCGTAGCCCACGGAGGCGATGCCGCCGCCCTTGAGCGTGTTGATGATCTCCGAGGAGTCGACGACGCTCTCGCCGACGCCTTCGACGGCCTCTCCGGAGGCAAAGAGGAGACCGATCCGCTGGGCGATGGCGTCGTTGATGCGTTCGAAGCCGGCTTCGAGGCTGTCGCCAGAGGCCTTCCAGCCGTCGTTGTCGATGAGGATGAGCGAGTCGGCCTCACGGGCACAGGTCTTGACCGAACGACCGGCGTTTGCCTGGTACAATCCGCCTTCGTCTCGACCGGGGAGAACGCCGAGGACGTAGACGGGGATGTTGTAGATGCGCTGGAGTTCGCGCGTGAGCATCGGTGCGCCGCCCGATCCCGTCCCGCCGCCGAGGCCGGCGACCACGACGATCGCTTCGGCTTCGGTGGTGAGTCGCCCGTCGAGGTTGTCCATCACCTCGGTGGCGCTCTCTTGCATGATCTCCGCGCCGAGCTCGTTGTCGCCGCCGACGCCGTGACCTTTGACCCTATCCTGGCCGATCAGCTGCGTGTCGATGTCGAGTTCGCTCAGATCCGGACGGGCCGTGTTGACCGCCAGTGCCCCCTTGACGGCGTCGAAGCCCATGTCGTAGTCGAACTCTGCGAGTGCCTGCGTAATCTTCCCCCCGGCTTGACCGACACCAATCAGGACGACCTTCATACTGTAGGACTGAACAGGACGACTAATCAACGTTACCCCGTTCCGAGGGTTCAAATGCGATGACAGGACCACCGACGGCCATGCCAGACCGAGAACGGCTGGACCGGCGACTGCGGGCGGTCGAACGGACGCTGACGGGCGACGACCACGATCTCGACGCCCTCCAGCAACGAGGCGATCTCGCCCGCCGGGTCGAGGAACTGGAGGAGCAACTCGACAGCGCCCAGCGACGGATCGACGAACTCGAAGCCGCGACGCAGGCGCTCCGTGGCTACGTGGGTAACGTCCGGTCGGTCAACGAGGACGTCGAGCAGCGGGCCGACGCCGCGGTGGCCGCGGTGGATCGACTCGAAGCGCGACTCGCCGACGGCACGGACGATCGCCGTCCGGACAGCGCGCCACAGTCGGCCGATCGCGCCGACGCCGCTCCGGAGCGCCACCGCCGAGAACCCGTGTCGACGGAGACAGCCAGCGGGACACGGCGACCAGCTCACTCGTCGAGGCCTGACCGGAGCGACCAGCCCGTCTCCGGAACGACGGGTGACGGCCGAAGCGTTGTCGGCCCGATCGACGGAGCCACTGGAGCCGACGGCACCGACAGCGTCGACGGCAGCGACAGCGGGGACGAGAGCGGTGTCCTCGCCAGACTCCGATCGCGTCTGTGATCTATCGCGTCGTGCTGGCAGTCGTGCTCGCGACCGCGCTCGTCGCCGCGACGCTCGGCCCGATCGACGACGCGCGTCGACAGCGCGCCTCGGCGACGGTCTCGGACCAGGCGAGCGATCTCGAACGCGCCGCCGACACGCTCCTCGAAACGGACGACCCGATCGCCGGGCCGGGTGCGCGCCGCGTCGTGACGCTCCGCGTTCCGCCCCGGACCTGGACCAGTGGCGGCGTCGAGCGCGTCTCGCTCCGTCCTTCGACCGACCAGACGCCGGCACGGCTCTCCTGGCTCCTCACGGGCGGACAACCCCGAACGCGACAGCTCCTCGGTGTCCCGCTGAGAACAGCCGACGGTAGTCCCGTCGTGCTCCGGCGCAGTGGTCCCCACCGACTCGTCATCTCCCTCGACGGGCGGCCGGGTGTGCCGGTGCTCACCGTCCGACGGTTGAAGTGAGATGAGGGGGCCACCGCCGCCCATGCGAGGGTGGTTCAGCCGTTCGACGCCGGCCCCCGACTGCGGATGTACAGTACGACGAGGACGCAACGACAGCGGCGAGACGCTGCTGGTCGACGCCACGGACTGTCCAGACGACGGTCGACTGGCCGAGTCGGCAGCCTGTCGCCGGACGGTCGTCGAGACGCTCGCCGAACGCGACGCCGAGCGCGTGGTGGCGCGGTCGACCGGTCGCGAACGGGCCTATCTCGACGACCACGCGGCCCTGCTCTGTGCGGCCGGCCGGTTCGTCGAACGGACGCGGTTCCACGACGAGGCCCTCGCCGAACGGGCCCTGACCGATCCGATCGACGCCGCCCGAGAGGCCGTCGGTCGCGCGGGTCCAGTCGCGTCGATCGCGGCCGAGACCGGATTGGGGCTGTGCGCCCGGCGAGTCGGCGAGATCGCGTCGCTCTCCCCGTACGTCGGCCCGACGATCGCGCACACCCGTCTCGCCGCCGATCCGCCGGCCGACGGTCGGCTCCGCGACAGCCGGCGACTCTCGACGGGCGGACGCGTGCGACTCTACGAACGCGACGACGACCTCCCGGTGTACCACCTCGAACCGCTGGGGGCCACGCTGGACGACGCTGCGATGGCGACGCTCGAACGCGGCCGGGAACTCGTCGCCGACGGGACGGTGACCGGCGAGCGTGCCGCCTGGCGTGCGATCCGGACGGTCGCTTCCGACGACGATCCGGTCGAACGGCTCGGGCGCGTGCTCGACCGGCACACCGCCGGGTACGGCGTCCTCGCCGAGTGCTTCGACGACCCGCGCGTGACGGACGTGTTCGCGACCGCGCCGGTCGCGTCGAACCCGCTGCGGGTGCGCGTCGACGGGGAACTGGCGACGACGAACGTCCGGGTGAGCCGGCGCGGCGTCGAAGCGCTCGCCTCGCAGTTCCGCCGCGAGAGCGGACGGGCGTTCTCGCGGGCCAGCCCGACGCTTGACGCCACCACGACGGTCGGTGACCGGCGGGTCAGGATCGCCGGGACGACAGCGCCGGTCAGTGACGGCCCGGCCTTCGCGCTGCGAGCCCACGACCGGACGGTGTGGACGCTCCCACAGCTCGTCGACAACGACACCGTCCCGCCGGCAGCCGCCGCGCTGCTCTCGCTGGCGGTCGACCGTGCGGCTGCCACGCTGGTCGCCGGCCCCCGCGGAGCGGGCAAGACGACGCTGTTGGGCGCGTTGCTGTGGGAACTTGACCCCGGCGTGCGAACGCTGGTCATCGAGGACACCCCGGAGCTGCCGGTCGCACAGCTCCAGGCCGACGGACGGGAGGTCCAGTCGCTGGTGACGGCGCGGGGCGACGGTCCCGGACTGCCGGCCGACGAGACGCTGCGGACGGCGCTCAGACTCGGCGAGGGGGCGCTCGCGGTCGGCGAAGTCCGCGGCGAGGAGGCTCAGGTCCTCTACGAGGCGATGCGTGTCGGTGCCGGCGGCAGTGCCGTGCTGGGGACGATCCACGGCGACGGGGGCGAGGACGTGCGCGAACGCGTCGTCGCCGACCTCGACGTGCCCGCCTCGTCGTTCGCGACGACTGATCTGGTCGTCACGATGGGGCGCTTCGAGACCGACGACGGACCGGCGCGTCGCGTCGCGGCGATCGAGGAGGTCGTCACCGCCGGGGACGCGGTGGCGTTCGAGCCGCTGTATCGGCTCCGCGAGGGACGCTTGCAGTCGACCGATCGGCTCGAACGGGGCAACAGCGAACTCCTCGCTGCGCTCGCCGACAGCGACGAATCCTACGCTGACGTGCGTGCGGGACTGACCGAGCGCACGGACGAGATCAGACGCCGGGAACGCCGAACTGGCCGGCCGGTCGGGGCATGAAACGGGCGCTGCTCCGGGCGGTCGCGCGGTGCTGGCCCCTCTCGGTGTCGCCCGATTCAGACCTCCGGCGTGCGGTCGCCTTCCTCGGCTGGGGCGTCGACGCCGAGACGGTCGTGGGGGCGAGCTACGTGGCAGCCGTCGCGCTGGCTCTGGTTGGCCTCCTCGGTCAGACCGTCCTGGGCGACAGTGTCGGACTGGCCGTCGCCGGGTGCTGTCTCGTCTGTGCCGCGGTCGTGCTCGCCACGACGAAGCTCGTCGTCGCGTTCGCAAGCGTCCGGCGAGCGGAGGCGCTGGGCGACGCACCGGCGCTCGTGACTCGGCTCACGATGCGGCTGTCCCTGACGCCGGCACCGGGGGCCGCCGCGGCGTTCGGTGCCCGGTCCGTTCCGGGCGCGCTGGCCGACAGTCTGGCGAGTCACGTCCGCCGGACGGCGAACGGGCCCAACACCGGTCTCCAGTCGTTCGGGCGCGAGTGGAAACCGTGGCTGCCGGAACTGGAACGCGCGTGTTCGCTCGTCGAGAGCGCCGGGCGGGAACCGGCCCACCAGCGCGGGGCGACGCTCGAACGCGCTCGGACGACGGTCCTCGACGGCATCCACGACCGGACGGCCGCGTTCGCGGCCTCGATCAGCGGGCCGGCGACCGCGCTGTACGCCTTCGGCGTCCTGTTGCCCCTCGCACTCGTGGCGCTCTTGCCCGCGCTGGACGCGGCCGGCGTGCCGGCACCGCTGTCGTTGCTCGTGGTCGTCTACGACGTGCTCTTGCCCCTCGCCGTCACCCTCGCCAGCGCCTGGCTGCTGACGAAGCGGCCGGTCGCGTTCCGGCCGACGCCGATACGTCGATCTCATCCGGACGTGTGGTCTCGTCCGACACACGCCGTCGTGGCCGGCATCGCGGCCGCTCTCCTCGGCGGCTGGTCGGTCCGCCTCGTCCTCTCTGACTGGATGGGGTTCGTCGCCGCGGCCGGGGCGGGTCTGGGGACCGCGCTGGTGGTCGCCTTCCAGCCGATGCAGTCGGTCCGGTCGACCGTCGAGGCGGTCGAAGCGGGGCTCCCCGACGCGTTGTCGCTGATCGGCCGGCGCGTCACACGGGGGACCGCGACCGAGCGCGCCGTCGAAGACGTCGCCACGGCGGTTCCGGGAGCGACCGGGACGGTGCTGGCCGAAGTGGCCGGTCGCCAGCGTCGCCTCGGGGTCGACCTCCGGACGGCGTTCGTCGGTGAACGCGGCGCGCTGGCGACGGTGCCGAGCGAACGGGCCGAGAGCGCGGCCTCGCTACTGGCTCTCTCGGCTCGGGAGGGACGGCCCGCCGGGGACGCCCTGTTGGCGATGGCCGATCACCTCCAGACGATCGACGAGGCCGAGCAGGCGAACCGCCGCGCGGTCGCACAGGTGACGAACACGCTCTCGAACACGGCGGCCGTGTTCGCGCCGCTGGTCGGCGGTGCGACGGTCGCGCTGTCGGCGGCGATGGGATCGGCCGGTCCCCTCGGCGGGAGTGTCGCGACCGCCGATCTCGGCCTCGCAGTCGGGTGGTACGTCCTCGTGCTCGCGATCGTCCTGACGACGCTGGCGACCGGGCTGACCGACGGGCTCGATCGTTCGCTGGTCGGCTATCGCGTCGGGCTGGCGCTGCTGGCCGCGACGGCGACGTACCTCACCGCGTTCGTCGGCGCGACCTCGCTCGTGTGAGGGTTTAAGTCCGAAGGCGCGGCGAGGGCGTGCCATGTTCGAGGTCCCGGTCGACGCACTGTACGCGTGGCTCGGCGTCGCGGCCGTCAGCGTCGCGGTGCTCGGCGTCGTCGTCGCGCTCCCCACGACCGCACCGCCCGACGCGACCACAGCAGCCGACGCCGTCGATCGCGTCGCCGTCGGACCGCCAGACGCAAGAGCGACGGTTCCGATCGACGCGACGGCGATCCGGCTCGGTCCTCGCCAGCTCTCGCTGCGCAACGACGGCGGGACCGCGAGTGCGACCTTTGCGTACGGCCCCGTGACGCCCACACTGACGGATGATCGGCTCGCGCTCGTCCTCTACGGGCAGCCGCCAGCGAGCGTCTTCGAGACGAGCACAGCCTTCGAGCAGGCGGTCGCGGACGCTCAGTCCCGAGGAGAGTGGCGACAGGCACCGACGGAGATCGACGTGCGACGCGTCCAGTGGGGTGAGACCAGTGTCACGCTCGTGGGATAGGGGACAGGTCGAGCCCATCGTTGCCCTCGTCGCGGTCGCCGCGGTCTCGCTCGCCCTGTCGCTCTACGCTGGCGTCCTCGACGACGCACTGCCGGGCGAACGCGAGCGAGAACTGCCCGAGACGACACTTTCGGCGGTCGACGATCACCTCGTGCCCGCTGGCGTCGCCGAGCCCGCACGACTCTCTGACGCCGTCGACGCGGGTCCGTCGGGCTATCACACGAACGTGAGCGTGACCGCCGACGGCCGGCAGTGGCAGGCGGGGCCGGTCGCACCAGACGACGCCGGGACCGCGAGCGAGCAGGTGAGCGTCCGGACGAAGCCGGCCCACGTCGACGCGGGCCGCCTCCGGGTGGCGGTGTGGCGATGAGAGCGATCAGCACCGTCGTCGACACGACGCTGTTCCTCCTCCTGCTCGGGGGTGCTGTCGGGACGCTCGTCGCTGGAACGGGTGGTCTCGACACGCCGCCGTCGGGGGACGACCACGCCGACGAGACGGCGACCGCGCTGGCGACTACCACCGTCGGCGTCGACTACGAACTGACGCCGCGGAACAACCACAGCGACGGGGTCAGCTACGGCCACAGCGCCGACTTCGACCGGACGGCACACGGGACGGTCGCCGGGCTCCTCGCGGCAGCCACGCGGACCGCAGCGACGCTCGACGGCGAGCGAATCGCCCCTGCCGGCGGCGGGTTCGAGCGAGCGGTTCGCAACGAGACTCACGCCGCCGTCGAGCGCCGCGCGACCGCCGTCGGCGTCACGGCCGTCTGGGAACCCTACGACGGTGCGCCCCTGAGCGGTCGCGTCCACGCCGGACCGACACCGCCCGCGAGGGCCGACGTACGTGCGGCTCGGCTCACCGTCGACAGCGGCGTCGCGCCAGTGGACGAGCGCGCACGCGAGGCCGCCCGGACCGACGGCACGGACGGCGTCGCGCACGTGGTCGCGGCGGCGGTCGTCGAGGGGTTCTTCTCGTCTGCCGAGAGCCGCGTCGCGCTCCGGGGGGACGCGCCGGCCGACACGCTGGCGGCCCACCGCTACCGCCGCGTCGCCAGACTCACCGACGCGCCGGCTCTGGACCTGGAGAACGGCTCCGTCGCGGCGACGAACGACCGGCTCACGGCTGCGCTGGCCGACCGGTTCGCGGCCGATATGCGCGACCGATTCGAGACACCGGCGGCCACGGCCCGCGCCGTCTCGACGGACGAGGTGCGAATCGTCGTCAGGACGTGGTCGCCGTGATGGACGATCGCGGCCGCGTGCCGTTCGCACTGATCGGCGTCCTCCTGCTCGTCAGCAGCGCGACGCTTGCGACGACGATCGATCCGGGGCGTCCACCCGCCGACAGCGAGACCGAAGTGGTCACCGAACGGACGACCGCGACCGCACAGACGGAACTGCGCGAGGCCGTGACGACCGCCAGCCGGGCGGCCGCAGCGGACCCCGTCGTCGATCCGGCCGACACCGCCGCCGGTCGCCTTCTCGGCGAAGAGACGGCGTTTCGCGACGCGCTCCGGCTCCGGATCTACCTGCAGGCCCGCGATCGCCTCTCTCGGGTCGCGGTCCGTCGTGGCGAGGTCACCGGCTCGGTCTCGCTGCCTTCGACGGAGACGCGAGCCGAGCGCCGCGCCGCCATCGACCGCGTGACGATCGAACGGGCAGACGACGACGGGACCGCGATCCGGGTGACCGTCGAGAACGTGACGGTTCGGACCCACCGCGGCGGGCAGGTGCGCTCCCGAACGACGATCGCTCCGACCGTCACCGTCGTGACGCCGGTGCTCGCGGCCCACGATCGAGTCAGTACCTACCAGCGGCGACTCGACGCCGGGGTGACGGAGCGAGGACTGAGCCAGCGGTTGACGACCCAGCTGTACGCCCTGGCGTGGTCGCGGGGCTACCTCCAGTACGGCGAGGTGCCGATCAGCAACGTCGTCTCGAACCAGCACGTGGGCGTCGTCACCAACGAGGCACTGCTGGACCTCCAGCGCGAGACGATCGGACACGCCGATCCACGGGGCCGTCGCACGCTCGCGGTCGCGGCGGCACGGACGACGGCACGCGATCTCACCGTCGCCACGGGGACCGACTCGCGCGTGACCGACGCCGTTCTGAGCGGGCCGACGAAGCCAGCGGCGAGCGACATCGAGGGACTGGAGCCACCGCGCCGGTCGAGCCCCGACGAGCGGCGCGAGGTCGCGGTCAACGAGACGGCAGACAGAGCGTTCGTCGACGTGCTCGACGACGGTGCCATCGACAGCACGATACGGGACGCCTACAGCGTCGAGGTCCGGACGGTCGGCCGCGTCGAGGGCGACCGCCACGTCGGCGTGTCGGCACCACGCCCTGCCGGCTCGAACTGGACGTGCGTCGACAAGCGCCGTGAGCGATCGCTCCGCCACCGGAACGTCTCCGTCGCGTCGCCACCGATCCCCGACGGCTGGCACGAGTTCGAGACCTACGGGCGAGAGACGGTCGTTACGGAGCGAGCGGTGGCGGTCTGGCAGCGTCGAGTCGAGGGGCCAAACGGGAGCGTCGAGCTCGAGCGGACGACCACCGACAGGACGGGCACGAGCCGACAGACCGTCACCCTCGCGGTCGTCGGCCGTCACGACCGCACCTCGCAGGCACCCGTTCGACCGATCCGGCGAGCCCACCAGCGCGGTGCCGGCCCGCTGGACGGACCGAACCTCGCCGACGCCCGCGGACGCGCGATCGGGCGACTGATCGACAGCCAGGGCGGCCGATCTGCGGCCCTCGAATACGCGGTCCACAGCGGGCCGGACTCCGACGTTCACACGATCGCGCTGGACGTGCCCGCGAACGCCTCCGAGTGGGCGTATCGGGATCTGATGGGACTCCGAGAACGGGTCCGGTCCGTCGCCGTCGAAGTGCGGCAGGGGCGAGTCGGGTCGTACGAATCGAACCCGCCGGCAGCGCTGGCACGGGCCGTCGAGCGAGAGCGGACGCGGCTGATCGACGCACCGTCCAGCTACGACAGCGCGGCGACGAAGGCGCGGATCGCCGTCCGGGTCGCGTACCTCGACCGCGTGCAGGCCCGCCTCCGGGCGCGGGCGGACGACCGGCGTGGCAGGGCCGACGCGTTCGGCGATCGGCTCGACGAGGCCGGTACGTCGATCGAGACGCTGCGCGAGGGACTCGACGCTCGCGGACGGCCGCCGTCAGATCGTCAGCCGCGACTGGACGGTGTCGGAGGTCCGGTCGCGCTAACGGCCGACGGCGCACCGGCCTATCTCACGCAGGCCTCGCTCAGCCACGACGACGACCCGGCGATCGAGAACGAGTCTCACCCGCTGGTCGCGCGCAACGTCAACGTCTTCACCGTGCCCCACCAGACCGTCTCGGACTCGCTGGTCGACGGTCTGTTCGGCGATCGATCGGGAGTCAGACTCGACACGGCGGCCCGGACGCTGAACGCGACCAACGCGACGCTCGCCGAGGCGAACGCCGCCGCTGTGGAGGGCGAGGAAGTTCGACGAACTGACGCGAGCCAGCGTGAACGCCACGCCGAGAACGTTTCGGCGCTGACCCGCGAACGCGACACCCTCCGACGGGAAGTCGCGTCGGCGAACGAACACGTGCTCGACGGCCAGCGGTCGGTGCTGTCCCGACGGGGCGTCGCTGGCAGTGCCAGCGAGCGCGAGGCGATGCTTCGAGACGCGCTCGCGCCGTGGCAGACGACCCACGCTCGGGCGCTGGCGCTGGCGAACGGCTCCGTCAGCCACCGACTCGTCACTCTCGCCGGCGAGCGGGCCGACCTCTCGGTGGCTGCACGCGACCGGCTCGCCATCCGACTGAACGCCACGCGCCGCGCGACGTTACAGGAGCAGGGCGGACGACCGGACACCGACGCCGTCGACGCGAGCCGATCGCGCACGCAGACGGTCGCGCGGGAGCTGGCCCGCGAGGTCGCTGCCGCCGGTGCGGAACGGGCCACGAAGCGCGCCTACGGTGCGGTGGTGAACGACACGTTCGAGGCGATGCCGGCCGGACTCCCGCTGGCACCCGTACCGGGCTCGTGGTACGCCACGACGAACGTCTGGCACGTCACGGTCCGTGGCGAGTACGCCCGCTTCGGCGTGCGCGTCTCTCAGGGGCGGCCGACGACGCCCGGCGGCGAGTTCGTCTACGCCAGAGACGGCGAGAACGTCTCTTTCGACGTCGACGACGACGGATCACCCGAGCGGCTCGGCCGGTCCACCCGCGTCGACTTCGAGGCCACGGCGACGGTCCTCGTCGTCGTGCCGCCGGGCAAGACCGGCGTCGGCGACACCAACGGCGTCGCGATCGAGGAGTCCGAGGGGTGGCCCGATCCGGGACCGGAGTGACACTGACTTGTAGACCCGTCCTGTAGGGTGAGTATGCTCAGAGGCGAATTCGAGGACGCGGGCGAGCAGTCACCAGAGACCCTCCGGCGGGCCTACGAGACGCGGCTGGCCGAGACCGTCGAATCGGTCGGCGTCGACCGGGCTGTCGACGAGACGCCGCTGGACCGAGACCGGATCACGGCACTCCTCGACGGTGCCTCCCCGGAGATCGAACTCACCGAAGCCGCGGCGATCCTGGCGCTCGACGAGGACCGTCCCCACGCCGACACGATCGCGGCGGACGCGCGAGACATCCTCCTGATGGGGATGACGACGGCGGTCCTGGACGTGGAAACGCTCGCGTCGGGTGTCGACGGCCAGCTCGAACCGAAGGAGATCCAGCAGAAGGTCGAGGGCCGGTTTCCGATGACTGTCGCGGAGTACGCCCTGCTCCACCAGTTCATCGCCCAGCGCGAGGGGTAACCGATGCGGGTCGCCATCCTCGGCTGTGGGTACGTCGGGCTGGCGCTCTGTCGCCAGCTGACCGACGCGGGCCACGACGTGATCGGTGTACGCCGCTCTCCAGACGCCACGGCGGCGATCGAGGACGCCGGTGGCACGGCGGTCCGGGCCGACGTGACCGAGGCCGACGCGCTCGCGGCCGTCCCCGACGTAGACGCGATCGTCTTCGCTGCCAGTTCCGGCGGGCGAGGAGCCGACGCGGCGCGCCGGGTGTACGTCGAGGGCCTCCAGACGGTGATCGACCACTTCGGGGCGCGCGACGAGCCGCCAGCGCGGCTCGTGTACACGTCGAGTACGGGCGTGTACGGCGACCACGACGGCGACTGGGTCGACGAGACGACGCCGCTCGACCCCCAGACCGACAAGACGCGGGTCCTCGCCGAGGCCGAGCGCATCGCCAGGGAGCGGGCGCTGGACCGCGGCATCGACGGGACCGTCGCCCGCTTTGCCGGACTGTACGGTCCCGACCGGTACCGGCTGGAGCGGTACCTCGACGGTCCCGTCACCGAGGGGTACCTGAACATGGTTCACCGCGCAGACGCGGCGGGCGCGGTCGCTTTCTTCCTCCGCGAGGGAGTGGCGCGCGACGAGACTGTGCTGGTCGTCGACGACGAACCGGTCTCGAAGTGGGCCTTCGCCGACTGGCTGGCCGACGAGTGTGGCGTCGCAGAGCCACCCAAACAGACCACGGGCGAGCGTCTCGCGGACGACAATCTCTCGGAGACCGCGCGTCGTCGGATCCAGACGAGCAAGCGCTGCTCGAACGATCGACTGCACTCGCTGGGCTACGAGTTCGCCCATCCGACCTTCCGGTCGGGGTACCGCGACGCGATCGAGCGCTACCGGGCCGGGAACTGACGGCCACACGTATCAGACCAGGGGAACCTTCTTATCCGGTGACGCTGAAAACTGCGTCCGTATGCCGATCTGGCAAGTAGGTGGCCTCCAGCGAGTCGTCGATAGCGTCACCGTGTTCGCGCGTGAATCGCCGCTGGTGGCCGCGCTCGTGGTAGTCGGACTCCTCGTCTTTCTCGTCGGGGTCCGGCTCGCGATCGACAGACTCCGCCGATCGCCGGCCGAACGCCTCCAGCGACTGCTGGCCTCGACCGACGAGGTCGCCGTGTTGATGCATCCGAACCCCGATCCGGACGCGATGTCGAGTGCGCTGGCCGTCAGCAGGCTGGCGACGCAGGCAGGTTCGTCGCCGACGCTGTACTACCCCGGACAGATTCGCCATCAGGAAAACCGCGCGTTTCAGACCGTTCTCGACCTGGACTTCGATCGCATCGAGAAGGCCGGCCAGCTACAGGAGAGCGAGGTCGTCCTGGTCGACCACAACGAGGCGCGCGGCTTTCCCGGCGCGGAGACCATCGATCCGATCGCCGTCATCGACCACCACCCCGGCGGCGGCGAGGGGTCGGAGTTTTCCGACGTGCGCACCGGATACGGTGCCTGTGCGACGATCTTCGCGGAGTACTTCGAGGAACTCGACTGGGAACTGGCCGACGACGACGCGGCAGCCGACGACGACGAGCAGATCGACCAACAGGTCGCGACGGGGCTGCTCTACGGCATCCAGTCGGACACCAAACAGCTCACGAAGGGGTGTTCGTCCGCGGAGTTCTCGGCGGCCGAATACCTCTACGACGGAATCGACGAAGACCTGCTCGACAGAATCGCGAACCCACAGGTCGACGCCGAGGTGTTAGACGTGAAAGCCCGTGCGATCACCGACCGCCAGATCGAGAACGCCTTCGCGATCAGCGACGTGGGCGCGATCTCGAACGTGGACGCGATTCCACAGGCCGCCGACGAACTGCTCCGACTGGAGGGCGTGACGGCGGTCGTCGTGATGGGGCGGAAAGAGGACACACTGCACCTCTCCGGGCGCTCGCGCGACGATCGTGTCCACATGGGCAACGTCCTCCAGGCGGTCGTCGACGACATTCCGATGGGGTCGGCGGGCGGCCACGCCCGGATGGGCGGGGGCCAGCTCTCGATCGATCACATGAACGGGATCGGACCGGGCAGCGGCGTCGCGATGGCCGACTTCAAGGGGCACCTGTTCGACGCGATGGCCGGCGACATCTGACTGCTTTTGGCGGTCGAGAGCCAACGACGACTATGGCAACTCAGTCGGCGACCTGGGCCTACCGTGACGACCACGACGACTTCGCCCGCACCTACTTCAGGCGGTTCGGCGACTGTGTCGTTTCCAGTATCGGCGTCGGCACCTACCTGGGGGACCCGACCGACGAGCAAGACGAACGCTACCGGGAAGCGATCGCCGACGCGCTCCGCTCGGGGATCAACGTCGTCGACACGGCGATCAACTACCGACACCAGCGCTCAGAGCGCGTCGTCGGCGACGTGATCCGGACGGGGCCGGTCGACAGAGAGGCGGTCCTCGTGGCGACGAAAGGCGGGTTCGTCCCCTTCGACGGGGAACGGCCGGCCGATCCCGGCGCGTACGTCAGGTCGGAGTATCTCGACACCGGCATCGTCGACAGCGACGACCTCGTCCGCGGGCACCACTGCATCGCACCGGCGTTCATCGAGGACCAGCTCGACCGCTCGCTAGAGAACCTCGGGGTGGACACGATCGACCTCTACTACGTCCACAACCCGGAGACACAGCTCGAAGCGAACTCGCGAGCGGCGGTGTACGACCAGCTCGAAGCGACCTTCGAGCGCCTGGAGCGACGCCGCGCGGCGGGGGACATCAGACACTACGGCGTGGCGACGTGGGACGCGTTCCGGGTGCCCGCGGACCACGACAGCTACCTCTCGCTGCCCGAGATCGTGCGTCGTGCACAGTCGGCGGCCGACACGGTCGACAACGAGACGACGGGCTTTCGCGGGGTCCAGCTTCCCTTCAACGTGCAGATGGCCGACGCCTTCACCGTCGAGGCCCACGAGGGAGCAGAGGACACCCAGTCGGCGCTGTGGTTCGCTCACGAGGCCGAGCTGTCGGTGTTTACCAGCGCGTCGATCATGCAGGGGGAGCTGTCGACGGGGCTGCCCGACGATATCGCGGCCAGACTCGACGGCGACACCAGCGTCCAGCGCTCGATCAACTTCGCCCGGTCGCCGCCGGGCGTCACGTCCGCGCTGGTGGGGATGGGATCGCCCGAGCACGTCGTCGAGAACGTCGCCGCTGGTCGGTACGAACCACTCGGTGCGAGCGCGTTCGACGCCGTCTTCGAGTAGCTACATCTCCTGCCACTTGCTCTCACAGTTCGGACAGACGCGGATCTTTCCGATCTCGTCGGGATCGTTCTCCGTTCCCAGCTCCTGCTCACAGCTGGTACAGGAGAGCCGCCCGTAGTTGTCCTTCTCCAGATCCCCCGCCCGCAGTCCGGACCGTACTGAGTCCATGGCTGGTGGTGGAACGGCCGAGGGTAAAAAGGCTCGCGACGGACCGGAAGGTTTGTGCCGTTGACTGACCGACCAGTTAGCGTGTCTCGCCGAACGGTCTTCGGGTCGTTGCTGGGGCTGGTCTTCCTGGTCAACCTCGCTCGGGTCGTGTTCGCGCCCCTGCTGGAGCCACTCGGTGGCGCACTCGACGCCAACGACGCCGCGCTGGGGACCATCGCGACGCTCGCGTGGCTCGGGAGCGCGCTGCCCCGCATCCCGACCGGCTACCTGCTGACGCGAATCTCTCGCAGCGCCGTCATCCTCGCGTCCTCGGGGGTTCTGGCGGTCGCGGCCGTCGCCACGTCGCTCGCCAACAGCGTCCCGGCCGTGATGGTGGGGGCCTTCCTGATGGGACTCGCCAGCGGCTCGTACTTCATCGCGGGCAATCCCCTGGCGAGCGAACTGTTTCCCGACCGGGTCGGCTCCACCCTGGGTATCCACGGCACCGCCAGTCAGTTCGCAGCCGTCAGTGCGCCGGCGATCGTCGGTGTCGCCATCCGGTTCGGCGACTGGCGTACCGTCTTTCGCGCGATCGCGGTCGCCGCGGTCGTCTCCGGGATCGCCTTCGCGCTCACTGCTCGTCGGACGGAGATGCCCGACGCCGGCGACGAGGACACCGCCTTCCTCGGGGCCGCACGGCACCAGTGGCGGATCATCCTCGCCGGTGTCGCCGTCATCGGCGTCACCGGGCTGGTCTGGAACGGCCTGTTCAACTTCTACGTGAAGTACTTCCTCGCGAAGGGGCTGACCGGTTCCCAGGCGAATCAGCTGCTGACGATCGCGTTCGGCGCTGGCGTGCCGGCCTTCTTCGTCTCCGGGCGGCTGGCCGACCGACTGCCGGTGTTGCCCTACATCCTCTCGATCATCGGCGGGTTCCTGCTCTCGGTCTACGCGACGACGCTGTTGTCCAGCTACCTCGGGCTGGCCGTCCTCAGCGCCGTTCTCGGCTACGTGATCCACAGCCTCTTTCCCGCGGTCGACACGTACCTGCTGGGCTCGCTCCCCGACCACCACCGCGGGAGCGCCTACGCCGTCTACAGCGGGACGATGATGATTATCCAGGCCTCGGGGAGTTCCCTCGTCGGGACGCTCTCGTCGGCCGGCTACGGTTTCGAGACGATCTTCACCTGGCTCGCGACGGTCCTGGCCGTCGTCCTGGTCGCGCTGACGGGACTGTACGTCGACGGACAGTTGCCGACGGGGGCGCGGGCGTAGGCACGCCGCTTTTGCCCACGGAGTCGAAGTGGAGAGTGATGGAGTACGTCCAGGAACGGATCGCTACGCTACACGATTACGACGGCACGAACCCCGACGCGCCGACCGATCGGGCCGCGGTCGTCGTCCCCATGACCGAGCGCGAGCACGCCAGCCTCGCGGCCGAGCACGTCTTCTCGACGCTGGCGTCGGTCGACCCCGAGCGGGTGTACGTCCCGTTGCGGGCCAGTCCGGGCGAGGTGGTCGCGGTGACCGAGTGGATCGACGGCTTCGACTTCGACGCCGAGGTGCTGTGGTGCAACGCGCCCCGCGTCGAGGAGCACCTGCGCGAGCGTGACCTCGTCGCCGAGGCCGGCAAAGGCCGAGACGTGTGGCTCGCGCTGGGCGTTGCCGCGCGCCACGACTACGTGGTGGTCCACGACGCCGACGCCACGAGCTACGGGGCCGAGCACGTCCCGAAGCTGCTCGCACCGCTGGCCGGCGGCCACAGCTTCGCCAAGGGCTACTACGCCCGCGTCGAGGACGGACGGCTCTACGGGCGGCTGTTTCGCCTGTTCGTCCGCCCGCTCTTGCGCGCCCTCGACGAGACGGTCGATCATCCGGTGATCGACTACCTCCTGTCGTTCCGCTACGCGCTGGCCGGCGAGTTCGCCGCGACGAGCACGGTCGCCAGATCGCTCCGCGCCCAGCCCGGCTGGGGACTGGAGATCGGCACGCTCGGGGACGCCTACGACGCGGCGGGCTTTTCCGGCAGCGCACAGGTCGACCTGGGGACCCACGAGCACGACCACCGCTCGGTCGGCGGTCCGTCGGGACTGGGCGACATGTGCGAGGCGGTCGGGAATGCGCTCTTCCGGGTGCTCGACGACCAGGGCGTCGCCGTCGAGTACGACCGCCTCCGGGACGCGTACACGACTGCTGCCGACGCGCTCGTCGACCAGTACGCCGCCGACGCGCGGTTCAACGGGCTGACCTACGACGCCGCCAGCGAGCGCGAGCAGGTCCGGGAGTACGTCCGTGGCGTGGCCGACCCCGGTGAGGACCGTCGACTGCCGGCCTGGAATCGCTGTGACGTGGCTCCCGAGACGATCCGCGGGCTGTCACGGGACGCAATCGACGAGAGAGAATAAACGGAGTTTAAGTCCCGCCCGTCAAACGAACGCCCATGGACGATCGAACGTACACGGCAGACGCCGAGCCCGGTGACACGGTCACCGTCGCCGGCTGGGTCCACGAGGTGCGCGACCTCGGTGGCATCGCATTCCTCATCCTCCGAGACACGACCGGAAAGATTCAGGTCAAGTTCGAGAAAGACGAGATGGACGACGATCTCGTGGAGACGGGTCTGAACGTCCACCGCGAGTCCGTCATCTCCGTGACGGGCGACGTGGAAGAAGAGCCCCGCGCCCCGACCGGCGTCGAGGTCACGCCCGCGTCGGTCGACGTGATCAGCGAGGCCGACCCCGAACTGCCCCTCGACCCCTCCGGCAAGGTCGACGCCGAGCTGTCGACCCGACTGGACAACCGCACGCTGGACCTCCGCAAGGACGAGGTCAAGGCGATCTTCGAGATCCGCGCGGAAGTGCTGCGCGCGGTGCGCGAACAGTTCCGCGAACTCGGCTGCACGGAGATCAACACGCCCAAGATCGTCGCCACCGGTACCGAGGGCGGCACCGAGCTGTTCCCGATCACCTACTTCGGCCAGGAAGCGTTCATGAACCAGAGCCCCCAGCTGTTCAAGCAGCTGATGGTCGGCTCCGGGCTGGAGCAGGTCTTCGAGATCGGACCGATCTTCCGCGCCGAGGAACACAACACGCCGCGCCACCTCAACGAGGCGACCTCGATCGACTTCGAGTCGGCGTTCTCCGATCACACCGAAGCGATGGACGCCTGTGAGGCCGTCGTCAAGGCCGCTTACGAGGCCGTCGAGGCGAACTGTCAGGACGCGCTCGAAGCGCTGGACCTGGCCGACGAGTTCGAGGCACCCGAGGGCGAGTTCCCGCGCCTGACCTACGAGGAGGCCATCGAGCGCATCAACGCCACGGGCGAGCTCGACGAGCCGCTCGTCTGGGGCGACGACCTGCCGACCGAGGGCGAACACGCGCTCGGCCAGGACGTGGGCGAGCACTACTTCATCACCGACTGGCCAAGCGAGATCAAGCCGTTCTACATCATGGACAAGGACGACGAGGTCTCGACCGGCTTCGACATGATGCACCCGTCGATGGAACTGGTCTCGGGCGGCCAGCGTGAGCACCGCTACGACCACCTCGTCGAAGGGTTCGAACAGCAGGGCCTCGACCCTGAAGCCTTCGACTACTACACGAAGATGTTCAAGTACGGCATGCCCCCACACGCCGGCTGGGGACTGGGCGGCGAACGCCTCATCATGACGATGCTCGGACTCGGCAACATCCGCGAAGCCGTTCTCTTCCCGCGAGATCGCCAACGTCTGAGCCCGTAGGGCGAAGACGTTGGGAACCAACGAGGCGAGCAAGGCGAGTCTCGTCAGATCGGCAGCGACTCAGTCCGTAGCGAGCGGCTCTCGCCGACGACCACACGATTTTTATTGGAGCCCCGACACCAGCCACGCGTGTTCCAAATGGTCCCCCTCCAGGCTGGATTCTTCCTGGTGTTTCTGTTGTTCGGCCTCGCAATCACCGCGCTGTGGGTGTGGGTGTCGTACTGGGTGTACACCGACGCCACCGACCGCGGCATGGACACCGCGACGCTGTGGGCCGTCGTCACGTTCGTCGGCGGCGTCATCGGACTGCTGATCTACATCCTCGTTCGCGAGGACTCGTCGGCGTCCCAGGCGGTGTCACCCTAGTCGCCGATCTCGCCGACGGCGCGCTCGCGGAGTTCGCCGGTCAGGTGCATCCCGTGCTGGTCGATCCGGCGGACGATCCGCTTTGCCTGTCGCGGGCTCAGGTACTTGTCTTCCAGCGTCGCCCGGACGACGACGCCGAAGCTGCTGGTGACCTGGGCACCGAGTCCGCGACACATCTGGCGGACGGTCCGATCCTCCGAAACGACCGCGACGGCCGATCGATCGTCGGGGTCCCGACGCGCCAGGACTCCCGCGATCACCGACGCCGCCGTCCCCACGTCCTTCTCGCCCAGCAGTCGCTGTGCGCGCTCGATGTCGGCGTCGTCTTCGGTGGTCGCCCGTACGTCGTCACCATCGAGTAGATCGTCGAGGTTCGTCGCCGTCGGCTCGACGGTCGAGCCCTCCCGGACGGGCTGGGGCACGACGACGTCGCCGTCGAAAGAGGTCAGCAAAGAGAGCTCGCCGACCTGCCCGAGGCTGTACACCGCCGTCGGACCGACGTAGATCCGACTCATAGCTCCGTCGCGGTGTCGGCGTCGAGCTCCAGATCCGACAGCGCGAGCTGTGTCGTGAGGTTCCGTTCCCGTGCCACGTCGAGCCACTCGGCGATCGAGAGATCGGCCAGCTGTGCGGCCTCGGCGGCCGACACGTCGCCGGACTGGTAGCGCTCGACCGCGACCCGAATCCGGAGGGTCTCCAGCCCTTCGTCGAGGGCCTTTCTGATCGTCGTCGAGCGATCCTCTGCGAGCAGTTCTGCGACAGCGTCCAGCTCTGCCTGCTCCTCGTCGGAGAGGCGCGCACTGATCGTCGGCATGTTTGCGCTCAACTACGCCGTATTACATAAACGTGTGGCCCTCGGGTCCGCGCCCGGTCGAAGGCGAGTGTCGTCCCGAACGCGACTCATACGGATTATTGTCGCCGTTTTCCCGGTCGACCGCACCACGATATGCGGTCAATCCGGTAAAGATCTACAATAATCCGTATCACAGTCCCTCGATGCTCCGGAGTTTCTGCTCGACTGCCGGCGGCGCGCCGCTGGGGCCGTCCCGGACGCGGTGGTCGGGGATCACCAGCGGGACCGGGTTGTCCGCGAGGGCCTCCCTGACGATCCGGCGACTCTCGTCGTCGTTCGGATCGAGAACCGGGGCCATCCGAACGAGTTGGTCGACGCCGGCCTCCTCGCCGTAAGGGATCTCCCGGACCGCTTCGAGCACGCTCCGGCGCTCGGTCGAGACGGTCAGGCCGACATCGACATCGCGGAATTCGTCCGTCTCGTTGTTCAGATACGCCTCGATCCGGTCGAGGAGGTCGTGGTCGGCTCGACTCTCCGCTGCTGGCTGCTCGGGGAACGACAGCTGGATGATCTTCTCGCCCGCCGCCCCGAACTGGACGTACCGGTCGAGAAACTCGAACTCGCGCGCGTAGATTCCCGCGTCTGGGCTGGCCATGTCCGATCACTCGCCCGGTCGCGTCTTGAAGATTCGGCTCCCGATCGACGACCGGACCGCTGTCCGAGACGCCGACGGGTCCCCGCCAGCGAGCCGGCCCCGCCGAGGGCCACCGAGCGAACCGAGGGCGTCGTCGCCAAGGGCAAGTCTTATGTGCAACTCTGTCCGTTAGTGTACAGTAATGGGCGATAGTGAGGAGATCGCACCGGCGGTCGAGTCGATCCTGGCGGCGGCCCGCGAGCGTGGCGGTGCCGACGGCCGCGTCGACGTCGAGCCCCGGTCGTTGACCGACGCGTTCGCGGACGCCGAGGCGGACGGTCGCGTCCCGGTGATCGCCGAGGTAAAGCCGACGAGTCCGACTGCGGCGGGCGAACGCACGGAGGATCCGGTCGCGCTGGCCGAGCAGATGGTCGAGGGCGGGGCGGCGGCCCTCTCCGTGCTGACCGAGCCCGAGCACTTCGGTGGGTCCGCGGCGACGCTGGCCCGGATCCGTGAGGCCGTCGACGTGCCAGTTCTTCGCAAGGATTTCGTCCTCCACGAGGACCAGTTAGACGTGGTCGAGGCGGACGTGATCCTGTTGATCGTGCGCTTTCTCGACGAGCCCGGCACGGGCGATCTGGCGGACCTGCTCTCGGCCGCCCGCGAGCGGGGATTCCAGGTCCTGGTCGAGACCCACACGGCCGACGAGTTGGCGCGGGCAATCGAGGCCGGCGCGGAGATCGTCGGCGTCAACAACCGCGATCTGGCGAAGCTGGCGGTGGATCTGGGCACCTTCGAGCGAGTCGCACCGGACGCACCCGAGGGCGTGACCCTCGTCGCCGAGAGCGGCATCCAGAGCCCGGCCGACGTGGCCCGGATGCGCCGGGCCGGGGCCGACGCCCTGCTCGTCGGCTCTGCGATCATGGACCACGGCACACCGGCCGAGGAGACAGACGTGACAGCGAACACGCGACGACTGACGACAGCGACGACAACACATGAGTAGCGAATCCAAATTCGGCGACTACGGCGGACAGTTCGTACCCGAGGCGTTGATGCCAGCTATCGAGGAGCTGACCGACGCCTACGAGCGGTACGTGATCGACAACGAGGACGGCTTCATGGACGAGTTCCGCCAGCGGCTGGCGGACTTCGGCGGCCGGCCCCTGCCCTTACAGCGGGCCGACCAGCTCTCTGAGCGCTACGACACCGAGGTGTACCTCAAGCGCGAGGACCTGCTCCACGGCGGGGCCCACAAGCTCAACAACGCGCTCGGGCAGGTCCTCCTGGCGAAGTACATGGGCAAAGAGCGGATCGTCGCCGAGACCGGCGCTGGCCAGCACGGCACGGCGACGGCGATGGCCGCGGCCCACCTCGACATGCCCTGCGAGATCTACATGGGCGAGACCGACATCGCCCGCCAGCGGCCCAACGTCTTCCGGATGCGGATCAACGACGCCGAGGTCAACGCCGTGACGACCGGCCGCGGGACGCTCAAAGAGGCGATCAGCGAGACGATGCGAGACTGGGCGACGACCGTCGAGACGACCCACTACGTCATCGGCTCGGTGGTCGGCCCGGCTCCGTTCCCGGCGATGGTTCGGGACTTCCAGTCGGTCATCAGCGAGGAGGCCCGCGAGCAGATCCAGGCACAGACCGGAGAGCTACCCGACACCGTGCTGGCGTGTGCCGGCGGCGGCTCGAACACGATGGGCGCGTTCCACCACTTCGTTCCGGACGAGGGTGTGGACCTCTACGCCGTCGAGGCCGGGGGCTCCTCGCTGTCGGTCGACGAGGAGGAGGGTGTCGCACCCAACTCGGCGTCGCTGTCGACCGGCGACGAGGGGGTGCTCCACGGGGCGCGCACGAAGCTCCTACAGGACTCTGACGGCCAGATCATGGAGTCACACTCCGTCTCGGCGGGGCTGGACTACGCGGGCGTCGGTCCGGAACTGGCCCACCTCGTCGACGAGGGGCGCGTGACGCCGGTCAACGTCGACGACGACACCGCACTGACGGCGTTCCACCGACTCTCTCAGGACGAGGGGATCATCCCGGCGCTGGAGACTGCCCACGCCTTCGGTTACCTCGAAGAGCACCACGACGACCTCGGCGAGACGGTGATCGTCAACGTCTCCGGCCGGGGGGACAAGGACCTCGAAACCGTCATCGAGGAGACCCAGAAACGGGAGCTGGACATCGCGCCGGACATGTCGATCTTCAACGAGATCGGAGGCGGGATCTAGATGGGACTGGAGCGAGCTTTCGCCGACGAACCCGCCTTCGTCCCGTACCTCGCCGCTGGCGACCCGGACTACGACGCCTCGATCGAGTACGTCGAGGCGCTCGCTCGCGGCGGTGCCGACGTAATCGAGCTCGGCCTGCCGTTCTCGGAACCGATCGCCGAGGGGTCGACGATCCAGGAGGCCGTCGTCCGATCGCTGGACGCCGGGATGAGTCCGGATCGGTTCTTCGAGTTCGTCGAGGAGCTGGACGTGGACGTGCCGCTGGTCTGTATGACCTACTACAACCTCATCTACCAGTACGGCTCCGGACAAGGCCCCGAGCCCTTCGTGAAGAAGGCCGCCGAGGTCGGCATCGAGGGGTTCGTCGTGCCGGACCTGCCCGCCGAGGAGGCCGGACCGCTTCGGGCGGCCTGTGACGAGTACGGACTGGACCTGATCTTCATCGTCGCGCCGACGACGAAGGGCGACCGGCTCCGGTCGATGATGGATCAGACCTCGGGGTACGTCTACGTGCAGGCGCGACTGGGCGTCACCGGCGCGCGCGACGACGTGGACGACGCGACCGAGGAGAGCCTCGCCCGCATCAGCGAGTGGGACGTACCAAAGGCCGTCGGCTTCGGCATCAAGAACGGCGATCACGCGGAGCGGATCGTCTCGGCCGGTGCCGACGGCATCATCGTCGGCTCCGCGCTGGTCGACATCGTGGCCCAGGGCCACGAGAACGGCGACCCCGCCGACGAGGTCGCGGCCCGCCTCGAACAGAAGGCCCGCGAACTGAAGCAGGGCGCGCTTCGGGGCGCACAGAATCGGCCGCAACCGGAAGGAACATAATCGTACTTGCCACACATTCGCACAACATGACCGCAGGGAAAGCAGCACGACTGGCGCGGATCGGGACAGGGGGGCGACACGTCATCGTCCCCATGGACCACGGCATCACACTCGGGGCCGTCGACGGCCTCGTCGACATCGAATCGACGATCGACGCGGTCACGACCGGCGGCGCGGACGCCGTCCTCACCCAGCGCGGGGTCGCCGATCGCGTCCACGAGAACACGAACGACGCGGGCTACATCGTCCACCTCAACGGCTCGACCTCGATCGGGCCAGACGAGAGCGACAAACGGCCGACCGGCACCGTCGAGGACGCCATCCGGGCCGGGGCCGACGCCGTCTCCTTTCACATCAACGTCGGCAGCGAGCACGAACCGGACCAGATCTCACAGCTGTCAGAGGTCACCAGCGCGGCCCGCGAGTACGGGCTGCCGGTCCTGGCGATGGCCTACGCCCGCGGCCACGACGTTCGCGACGAGGACCCCGAGCTGTTCGCCGAGGACCTCGGCCACGCGGTCCGACTGGCCGAGGAACTCGACGCCGACCTCGTCAAGACCGCTTACAGCGGCACGCCAGCGACGTTCGAGCGCGTCGTCGAGTCGACCGCACTGCCGGTCCTGATCGCAGGCGGCTCGAAGGGCACCGACGAGGAGACTCTCGACATCGTCCGCGGGGCGATGGACGCCGGTGCGGCGGGCGTCTCGATGGGACGCTCGATCTTCCAGCACGAGGAACCCGAGAAGATCGCTCGCGCCGTCGCCAGCGTCGTCCACGAGGATAGCGAGGCCGCCGCCGCGCTCCGTGCGGCCGGACTCGCCGTCGAGGCGTAGCGAACGACGAACGCGACCACCGCTGGCGACTTCTGACCGCCGAGACAGTGACGCGCCGACGGCGATCCCTCTAGCCGGGCCGATTGCCCGCATTCGCCACGTTCAAGCGGGACCGATTCGAGAGGTGGGACAATGACACGAAGCGTGTGGCTCAAGGCCGACAGCGAGGTCGGCGACTGGGAGACCCGAAAGCGCCGAATCACCGCCGGCCTCGAAGCCGGCGTCGACTGGGTGCTGGTCGACGAACACGACGTGGCCCGCGTCCGGGACCTCGGCGAGGTCAACGTCGCCGCCTTCGCCGGTGGCGACGTGACGGTCATGGACGCCGAGGGCGAGGAAGCCGAACCCGACGCTCGGGTCGTCGGCAAGGACGGCGAGGGCGACGGCACCGTCGACCTCCCCTCTGACTTCTCTGGCTCTGCGGACCTCTCTGCGCTCCGCCAGGACGGCGAGGCCCCACAGGGTGGCTACGTCCGCATCCGGTCCAAGGAGTACGAGGGCTTCGCCGAGGCCGTCGCCGAGGAGGCCGCCTTCACCATCGTCATCGGCGACGACTGGCAGATCATCCCCCTGGAGAACCTCATCGCCCGCGTCGGCGAGGAGACGGAGCTGATCACCGGCGTCCAGACCGCAGAAGACGCCAAGACCGCCTACGAGACGCTCGAACTCGGTGCCGACGGCGTCCTGCTTGACACCGACGATCCGGACGAGATCCGCCGTACCGTCGAGGTCCGCGACGAGGCCGGCCGCGAACAGCTCTCGCTGTCCTGGGCCGAGGTCACCGACATCGAACAGACCGGGTCCGCGGACCGCGTCTGCATCGATACGGGCTCGCTGCTGGAACACGACGAGGGAATGCTGATCGGCTCGATGGCTCGCGGACTCTTTTTCGTCCACGCAGAGACCGCCGAGTCGCCCTACGTGGCCTCGCGTCCCTTCCGGGTCAACGCCGGTGCGGTCCACGCCTACGTCCGCACGCCCGACGGCGGGACCAAGTACCTCTCGGAACTCCAGAGCGGCGACGAGGTCCAGGTCGTCGACACCGACGGCAACACCCGCGAGGCTATCGTCGGCCGCGCCAAGATCGAGAAACGGCCGATGTTCCGCGTGCAGGCGGAGACGGAGGACGGCGACCGGATCGAGACGCTGATCCAGAACGCTGAGACGATCAAGATGCACACCAGCGAGGGCCGGAGGGCGATCACCGACATCGAACCCGGCGACGAACTCCTGCTGTACACCGACGACAAGGCCCGTCACTTCGGCGAGGCCGTCGAAGAGTCGATCATCGAGAAGTAGCGTCCCGTGGTCTCCTCGTCACTGGAGCTCTGCCGTACACCAGTGACAGAAGTCGAGGTCCTCGTCGAGTTCCCGCCCGCAGTAGGGGCACTGCTGGCCCTCTTCGATGGCGGCCGCGGCGTTGATCTCGGTCGCGATCCGGTAGGCGTCGAGCACGCTCAAAAGCGAGACGGCCAGCAACGCGCCGCGGGCCTGCCAGGAGAGGGCACGGGTCATCTCGACCGACGCCGTCCAGATCGCCTCCGGCGTCGTGGCCGCCGGGAGCGTGGCCTCCGGCGCGAGGATACTGACGCCGAGCATCGCGAGGCTGAACCACAGCAGCGCACGGATCCACTCACGGAGGTAGAGGTGACCGAGACCGGGCGAGAGAAACGCCAGGGCGGCGGCGAGCAGGGGCCGTTTCTGGTCTGCATCGACCATGGTACCCCCCACTCCCGGGCCAATCGTTGTTAATCTTGCGCACCGAGTTCTCTTCCAGTGGTTGCCGGTCGCTCTCCGGAGTCATACTGCCGGCTGTCACTTCGTGAGGATCTTCGCCACCCGGGGTGGCGAAATCGGTCACAGATGTACAGCCGGTCGTATCAGGATAGCTGGTCGACCAGCCGTCTGAGCGTCGCCAGATCGTACTGTCCGGGTGCCGTTGCGTCGGCCGGATCGACGGGCGCGTAGCCGATCCGGGAGCCGTACAGCGGCGCGACGGGCCGAGAGTGGCGGCCGGCCTCGCCCATCGCCATCGTCGCCACGGTCTCGCCGGCCTCGGTCAGCCGGTGGGTCGCTTCCAGGAGCGCGAGCACGTCGCCACGGTCCCGTGCCGTCGTCGCGATCTTGCCCACGTCGCCGTACTCGCAGGCTCGTTCCAGCCGAGCCACGATGTCGTCTTCGGCCGGCGTCGCCTCGAAGTCGTGAGTCGAGACGACGACGCTCGCGCCGTGATCGCGAGCGTGCGAGACGACGCGGGCGGCGTCGTGTTCCCCCTCGGCTTCGAGGGCAGCAAGCTCCACGTCGACGGCCGTCACGGCGTCGTGCTCGACGGCCGTTTCGAGGGCGTCGAGTCGGGCGGCGTCGTCCGCGGCTTCGCCGCCCTCCCACTCGACGCGGTTGGTGACGAGCAGCGGCAGGTCTCCTTCGTAGTCGTCGAGCATCGCCAGTGGCTCGTTGGCGAAGTCCATCCGTAGCTCCATCCCGTCGGCGTCCTCGCGAGCGGCCGGTTCGTCGGCGAGGTCGGCCCCCGCTGCCAGTAGCGTAAACGAGTCGAAGTCCATGCGCCGCTGTTCTTTTGACTCCCACTAAGCCTGTTCGCTCTCGCCGTCGGGACACGCCTCGATCGGCGAGTGGGTCGCGCGATACCCCTCGTCGGTCCGTTCGACGCCGTCGACGCCGTAAAAGCGGATGTGTCGCTCCTGTTTGGTGTTGACGGCGGTGTCGTAGTGCTCGGCCTCGTAGCCGGGTTCGTTCCCGTCGGCTCGTCGCTGCTGGACCCACTCGCAGTGATCGGCGAGTCGCCGCTGGGCGATCGCCCGCGAGCGCTCGGGGGCGTCCTCGACGCGGTCGTCGAGCGCAGAGAGCAGATCGGCGTCCCGGTCGTAGCCCACCGAGTTGCGGCCGGCGACGAGCGCGGCCATCGTCGTCGTGCCGGTCCCGAGGAAGGGATCGAGGACGGTGTCGCCGTACGTCGAGAACATCGAGACGAGTCGGTAGGGCAGTTCCAGCGGGAAGGCACCGGACCGTTCGCGCAGCCCGTCCTCGACGGCTTGGCGCTCGCCCGTCAGCTCCCACAGGTCCGAGAACCAGACGTTTCGCTCCTCCCAGAAGTACGCGCTCTCGTAGCGGTCGTCGTCGCCGGGCGGGAAGGTGCGCCGTTGCCCGTTTCGAAAGACGAGGACGTGTTCGTGTTCCAGCGTCGGGTAGGCGTTGGGCGGCAACATTCCCGAGCCCATGAACTTCGTCGCGCGGTTCGAGGGCTTGCGCCAGAGGATGTCCGGTAGCGCCCGGAGGCCCCGGTCGGTCAGGCGGGTCGTGATCTCCGCGTGGTTCGAGAACGACCGAAAGCCGTCGCCGATCGAGCGGGTGGCGTCGCCGACGTTGATGCAGGCGATCCCGCCCGGCCGGAGTACCCTGACCACCTCGGCCCAGACGGTATCGAGCACGTCGTGCATCAACTGGAAGGCGCGCTCGCCGTCTTCGTCCGCCAGCGCGTCCTCGATGGCGGGATCAAGCGTCGCGAAGATGTCGTCCCACATCTCGATCATCGGATACGGTGGCGAGGTCACGACCAGGTCGACGCTGTCGTCGGGCAGCGCCAGCTCGCGGGCGTCACCCGTCACTACCCGGTGAGTCGTCTCCATAGAACGGCAGTCGAAACGAACCCCCTCGTGTCTTCTGGTTCGCGCTCTAGCGGCGCTCGATCATGTCCTGCAGTTCGTTGACCTTCGCGGCCTGTTGCTCGTTGGCCGCGGCGATCTGCTCGATCTCCGTGGCGACCTCCTCGGCGCTCTCGGCGGTCGTGTCGACCATGCTCGCGACCTCCTCGGTCGAGGCGGCCTGTTCGTCCGTCGCGGAGGCGACCTCCTCGGCACCCATCGCGGCCTCCTCGACGGCCTCGTCGATCTTCCGGAGGATGTCGACGGCGGTCTCGACCTGCGTGAGCCCCTCCTCGACCTGCTCGTTGGCGTGGTCGATGCTCTGGACGGTCTCTTCGGTGTCAGACTTGATGTTCGAGACCAGCTCTTCGATCTCGGCCGCGTTCTGCTGGGACTCCTCGGCGAGGCTCTTGACCTCGTTGGCGACGACTGCGAACCCCTCGCCGGCCTCGCCCGCTCGCGCGGCCTCGATAGAGGCGTTCAACGCCAGCATGTTCGTCTGGTCTGCGATGTCGTTGATCACTTCGACGATCTCGTCGATCTCGTCGATGCGGTCGCGCAGCTGCTTGACGTCGGCCGACACGTCGGTGTTGGCCTCGTCGACGGCCTCCATCGCACCGATCGCGTCGTCGGCGGCCTCGCGGCCCTCGGCGGCGAGATCGCGGGCGTCGTCGCTGACCTGCTTGACCTGGCTGGCACTGGAGGCGACCTCCTCGACGGTCGCCGAGAGGTTCGACACCTCGCTCGCGACCTCGCGCATGTTCTCGGACTGCTCGTTTGCGAGATCGCTGATCTGCTGGGAACTCTCCGAGACACCCTCGGAGGCCCGGAGCAACTCGTCGATCGCGCTCCCGAGTTCGCCACCAGCGAGAGTTCCACCAGACGAGGCCTCGACGCCTCCATCGGTACTTCGTTCCTGGTCCATAGCGGTACCAGCGGCTGGGACCGAATTAAACGTGACCACTCAGTTATCAGGGCTGATTACGCCAGCGGCGGCGAGACGAGTGGCCGCGTCGGCTCGCCGTCTCCGAGCGTCGAAAAACGGGCTCCAGTCACACGGAGTCTGTCGCCGTTTGCCGGTCGACCGGACGGCGTCCGGCCGAACGCTGTGCGGACGGGCTCGGGAGACGACGGAGAGCGTCTCCCGATGGCGTACAGTCGATCTGCCCCTGGTCGACAAGAATCCGTATCAGGCCATCGGGAGGCCCTGCTCGGCCTCCAGCAGTTCGTGGTAGCGGTTGCGGATCGTCACTTCCGAGATGTCGGCGACCTCGCTGACGGCGGCCTGGGTCGTCTTCTCGTTGGTCAGCAGTGCGGCGGCGTACACGGCCGCGGCGGCCAGTCCGACCGGGGACTTGCCGGAGTGGACGCCCTGCTCTTTGGCGTTCTGGAGCAGCTGACGGGCGCGGTGTTCGGCCTCGTCCGACAGCTCCAGCGAGGAGGCAAAGCGCGGGACGTAGCTCTCGGGGTCGGCCGGCGCGACTTCGAGCCCGAGTTCGCGGACGACGTAGCGGTACGTGCGTGCGATCTCGCTCTTCTCGACGCGGGAGACCTCGTCGATCTCGTCGAGGCTCCGGGGGACGCCGGCCTGGCGAGCGGCGGCGTAGACGGAGGCCGTCGAGACACCCTCGATAGAGCGGCCGGGCAGGAGGTTCTCGTCCAGCGCACGGCGATAGATGACGCTTGCGGTCTCGCGGACGTTCTCCGGGAGGCCGACGGCGGAGGCCATCCGGTCGATCTCGCCCAGCGCCTGCTTGAGGTTGCGCTCCTTGGAGTCACGGGTGCGGAACCGCTCGTTCCACTTGCGCAGGCGCTGCATCTTCTGGCGCTGCTTGCCCGACAGGGAGTTGCCGTAGGCGTCCTTGTCGCGCCAGTCGATGTTGGTCGACAGCCCCTTGTCGTGCATCATGTTGGTCGTCGGTGCGCCGACGCGGGACTTCTCGTCTTTCTCGCTGGAGTCGAACGCGCGCCACTCCGGTCCGCGGTCGATCTCGTCGGTCTCGACGACGAGTCCACAGTCCTCACAGACGGTCTCGCCGTGCTCGTCGTCGACGACCAGCGTGCCCGCACACTCCGGACACGCGGTCGATGTCGTCTCACTCTCTTCTTCTGTCTGTTCCTCGTCGGTGGTCGTGCGCGCTCTCGCTCGCGTTCTGGTGTTCGAATCGCTCATTGTACGAATGCGGGCGCTATCCGGGGTATCGGTGCCGAGAACGACTGGTGTCGTCCCATGCCAGGCGACGAACGGCGATGGTTCCGGTCCGTCATCGACGATCCCGGACGCTCGATTGGTACCAACACAGTGCCTTCGAAACTCATTTAAATCTATCGAATCTCGAAAGTCGAAACCGGTGTGAACGGTGCGAGCGTGGTGTTTGAGAGAGTTTGACGCACCCGTTCAAATAGGGTCTGGCCGACAGTTGGTACGTACTAGTCGGCCTCCGGCTCGATTTCGCCGGACTGCTGGGACTCTTCGACCGCGGTCGTCAGCGAGACGTTGAGCCAGGCCATCGATCCGAGCCCGCCGACGATCGTGACGGCGTTCTTGACGGCGTGATCGACGATCGAGATCGCGAGCGCGACCGGCCCCGTGACGGTCGTCAGCCCGACGACGATGAGGGTGAAGGCACCCTCGTAGAGGCCGATCCCGCCCGGCGACAGCGGGAGGATCTTCGCGAGGTTACCGACGCTGACCGCGAAGAACGCGGCTGCCACCAGCGACGGGGAGAGTTCGATGCTGGGGAAGGCAGCGAAGACGACGACCGCCGTCAACACGTCGACGATCCAGATGACGAGGCTGCCGACACCGACCCGGAGGAAGGCACCCCGGTCGGCGACGACGGTCTCGACGTCGCCGACGAACTGCTCGACGATCCCGGAGACGTACCGGGCGTAGGAGTCGTTGCTGAGCGCGGTGACCGCCCGGTGGACGAGATCGCTGTCCCGGCGGGCGCTGACGACGATCACGGCGACGCCCGCGATGGCCGCCGCACCGACGACAGCGGCGACACGGAGCGCCGTCCGCGCCGCCGCGGCGGGATCGAGCGTGTCGTCCCCGATCGTCACCGGGGGCACGTCGGCCGCGATCGCTCGGGCGACCTGGTCGGTCCCGCCGGTGACGACGAGGCCCACGAGGACGCTCCCGGCCAGGACGGTGATCGCGAGCAGGTCGAAGACGCGTTCGACCGCCAGCGAGGCGAACCCGGTCGGATACGGGATCTGCCGGCGGGCCTTGACGACGTAAGCCCGAACTCCGTCGCCGAGTCTGGCGGGAAAGACGAGGTTCCCCGTCTGACTGATGAAGATCGCGCCCGTGAGGAACCACGTGTCGCTGTCGTGGCCCAGCCGAGCGAGGATGTCCCGATAGCGCTGTCCGCGCAGCGGCCACGACAGCAGGTACACCACGCCCGAGAGCGCGACGACGCCGCCGTCGGCCCCGCCGATCGCGTCCAGGACGGCCGCCGGGTCGAAGACGACCGTCACCGCGAGCACGAGCGCGGCGATCACCAGCAGCGACCCGGCAGTCATGCTCACCTTCCGCGTGATCCGGGGGCTCACCGACAGCTGCCACCACGTCCGGACGATCTGGCTCCCCATCCCGAACACGTCCCGCACGAGGTCGACCTTCGAGTCGCCCTTGGGCGTCCAGTCGACCGGGAACTCCTTGACGCGGTACCCCTTTCGCTGGGCGCGGACCAGCAGCTCCGTGTCCCAGAACCAGTGTTCGTCTTCGACATCGTCGAGGAGATCGAGCGCCGCCGCCCGATCGAACGCTTTGAAGCCACACTGGTGGTCCTGCAGATCCGATCGCAGCAACAGCCGCACGAGGGTGTTGTAGCCGAGACTCGGCACCCCTCGCTTGGCGGGGCGATCGGCGCGGTTCTCCGGAAGCCACCGCGATCCCGTCGCCACGTCGTACTCGCCCGAACGGACCGACTCGACCAGCTCTTCGAGGTGGCGCATGTCCGTCGCCAGGTCGGTATCGAAGTACACCAGCGTCTCGCCGTCGGCCCGCCGGAAGGCGTCGGTCAGCGCGCCGCCCCGGCCCAGTCGCTCGTCGGAGTGGGCGTGGCGGACCCGCTCGTCGGCGTCGGCCATCCGGGTCGCGATCTCCGGTGTGCGGTC
Organism: Halomicrobium sp. IBSBa; assembly: GCF_017612575.1. Taxonomy (NCBI): domain Archaea; kingdom Methanobacteriati; phylum Methanobacteriota; class Halobacteria; order Halobacteriales; family Haloarculaceae; genus Halomicrobium; species Halomicrobium sp. IBSBa. The sequence continues at coordinate 614,552 of NZ_JADPQC010000001.1, read as the reverse complement.
TTCACAGCCGTCCTCCGCGACGATCACTTCGAAGCTCCCCGCTGGCAGGAAGGCCGCCAGCGTCGACAGCGTCGTCTCGACCGTCTCCTCGATGGTCGCGGCCTCGTTGTAGGCCGGCAGGACGACGCTGACTTCCACGTCGCTCATTGTGTCACGGTGCGCGAGCGACCGAAAAGTACCTTCTGTTCGGCCGACGACCGCGGTCGGCGATTTCATCGTGACGACCGTCGAAACTCCGTCGCCACGACACTGCCGACAGACCGACGGCTGGCCGTCTCAGTCTGCGCCCCGTCGACGTTCGGCGGCGACGAACTGGGTCAGCGCGTCGTCGATCTCCGCCACGGAGTCGTACGGTCTGTCGACGACGATGTCGCCGGCCGTCGAGCGCCCGATGCCGGGGATCGCCCGTAGCTCGGCCATCGAGGCGGCGTTCGGGTCCAGCGGATAGGGCACACCGGTCACCGAGCGGTAGCCGTGGTCGGTGATCGCCACGTCGATGGTCCGGCCGAGTTCGCGTTCGCCGGGAATCCCCACCAGCAGCGGGTAGGTGCCAAGCTGGCGGCCGAAGGTCTTGCCGTCCTGGTGGTACTCCAGGGTCACGTCCGGGAGCACAGTCCCGACCGGCGCGACCCGCTTGAGCATCGGATTGTCGATCGTCTCGCGGACCTCCTGTTTGTACTGCTTGAACAGTTGCTTGTGGTCCTTGGCGATCTCCGCGCCGGTGTCGGCCATGTCGGTCCCCTCGAAGGCCATGACCTGCCGGATGTTGATCCGGCGCAGCATGTACCCCTCGTCGTAGACCCGCTGGAGGAACCGCTTGTTGTGCTCGAAGCTCTCCCGGCGTTCGCCCTTCAGTCCGTGGACGAGGTTGATCCCCGGCAGGAGCTTCGGGAGTCGGTTGGGGGCGTCACTGCCCGTACTGGGACCGCTGCCGGGCGACTCGCCCGGTCGGACGCCCGCGACCTCGTTGACGATCCGGACGGCCTGAAAACACTCTTCGGCGGAGACGTTGAGGTTGTTCTCCTCCTGGACGAGCGGGTCGGCCGACTCCAGCCCGAACGCCGCCGTGTCGCCGGGCGTGTTGTGTTCGGCGATGACGCGGATCCCCTCGCGGGCCTTCTCGGGCCACTCGACGATCGTGATGGGGTTCATGTTGTCGAGGTGCAGCGTCTCCAGGTCCGGCGCGACCGACCTGATGCCGCCGTAGAGATCGCGGAGCGCGTCGGGGTTCGGTGCCTTGCCGTCGCCGCCGTAGGCGAGGATGTCCGCCTGCCGACCCAGCCGGAAGTTCGCGACGCCGCGATCGGCGAGGGCGTCGACCTCGTCGACGACGCTCTCGGGCGGTCGGAAGTCGGGGTCGCCGTACATCGGCTCCGTACAGAACGAACAGCGGTAGGGACACCCACGCGAGGTCTCCAGTTCCGCGATGAGATACTCCGGATGGTTGGGGTGTTGCTCGACGACGAAAGCCCCCTGGCGCGCCCAGCGCGTCTCCTCGGGGACCCCGCGATAGCGGTCTTCGAACCCTTCGAGTCCGTTATCGACCAGATCGTAGGCCGCCGCTTCCACGTCGGCCATCGCCAGGAAGTCGAAGTCCAGGTCGTCGCGGGCCGTCTCGCTGGCCCCTTCGTTGGCCTCGCCGACGCCGAAGCGGACGGGGCCGCCCATCATCGACGTGCCCTCGGCAGTCCAGGCCAGCTTGCGGACCTCGTCGGGCTCTGCGGGCGTCCCGCCGACGTACTTGCCAGGGACGGTCATCCCGCCGACGTAGATCAGCAGGTCGGCGGCCTCCACGTCCTGCCAGCGGGCGCTGTCCTCGCGCAGCGCGTCGATCGTGTGGTAGGTGATCTGTGTCCGGGGGACGCCGGCGTCGACGAGCGCCCCGGCGGTGTAGCGCGGATACGTCGAGATGTACGGCGGGACCCCGAAGTGGGCGGGCTCGTCGACGTAGCCGTCGACGATCGTCACCGAGAGGTCGGCGGGGTCGGTAGTCATACCCGTCGTTACCGCCTCGACGCCTAAAACGGTGTCTGGTCGGGATCGGAGGTGGCCGCTCATACTACCGGCTGTACATCTGTGACCGATTTCGCCACCCGGGGTGGCGAAGCTCGTCACGAAGTGACAGCCGGCAGTATCAGCCTGCGAATGGGATGTACTTCAGGAGCGTGGCCGGGAGTCGACCGGCGGTCTGTTGCAAAATCGTCTCGTGGCCCAACAGCCGGTCTATGTAGTCGTCGACGACCGGGTTCGCGGACGCTTTCAGATCTGTGGGTTCGAGCTGTTCGTAGACCTGCCCACGGGTCCCCCGGAGCTGGCCACCGAAACGCAACAGATCGTCCGTGATCTGGAGCGCTCGTGGAGTCAGTGGTTTCCGAGCGGCGGAAACGCTGTCGAGGTCGTCGAGGGTCGCACCGAGGCGATCCCGGAGCCGCGTCAGGTGCTGGTCTTCCAGCATCGCGAAATCGTACGCCAGGTAGATGTTGTTGAGCAGTTGCAGTCGCTTCCAGCGACGGCTCCAGTGACGGTGCTCGTCGAACGCGCCGGTCTGGATCACTGCTCCCGGTCGAGCAACCGAGATGGCGTCCGTGTCGAAGCGGCCGATGTACGGCTTCGCGTGGCTGTTTAGCGTCTCTTCGTCCAACGGCCGGTCGTCGCGGCGGATCAGCTGCCCCCGTTCTCGCTCGCTGAGTGCGTCGGCGTCGTAGAGAAACGAGATCGTGGCAACTGGCCGTTCACCGATTCGGCCGACGTACGCGTCGGGCACGTTCGCTCCGAAGAGCCACCGATCGATCGGTCGGAAGATCTCCTGGACGAGCGGGCCACCGTCGTCGGCCCACGAGGGGGTACCTCCTGCGACGCGGAGGTCCTGGCGAACGGTCCGCTGGAACGCGATGAAATCGGAGAGGTCGAGGGACCTCGAACTCTCGAAGTACACTCGGAACCGGGCGACGGCCAGACCGAACGGGTAGTAGAGCACTCGGGCCGTCACGTCGAGGTTCACCAGATCGTACCGGCCGAACGTCCAGTCGGGGAGCGTGAACTCGTAGCTGGGGACGCAAAACAGCGGCCGGAACTCGAAGTTGTTGCGCCGCTCCGGGTACTGGAGGTGATCCCAGAACTCCCACCCACCGTCGAAGGTGCCGACGGCGTCGACTTCGACCGTCTTCGCGTCGTGGTCGCCGTCGGTGACGAGGCTCTCGGACCTGTTCCGGACGGCCGGCCGTAGCTCGGACCGATCGAACAGCCGCTCCAGGTAGAAGGCCTGTGTCGTCTCGGTAATCGTCCCCTCGTAGATCCCCATCGTCTCAAGCTTTATTTGCGAGCAGGGGTATTTTAAACCGTGGACTCTGTGGGCTGTAACGCCCTATACAGAGCCGCCGTGAGGCGGCACACTCGTGGTTAGAAGTCGGAACGGGGGTTAGACTCCCGCGATAACCTCGTCGTTCGCGGCGTGGCTCGATACCGCGCTGGGGGCGACTAGATCGGCGGAAAAACCGCCGGTCGAACGTGCCGCCTCGCGTTCGCACTCATCCGTCTCTGTGACTCGTTTCTCGACCACTGCGCCCGTGAGTTCCTGCCGACTGGACGAAGCGGAGCCTCCAGCCGCGGTGGTGAAACACTTATACCGCCCACCGACGTATCCGGCGTATGACCTACGATACCGTCGTGTTCGACAACGACGGTGTCCTCGTCGGTCGGACCGCCTTCGACGTTCTCCAGGACGCGACCCAAGAGACGTTCGAAGCGTTCGGTGTGACCGATCCGGACCCCAACCACGTCGAAAACATGACCGTGGGAGCGACCCCACACCAGGTAGCGACGATCTGCGGCCAGTACGACCTCCCCAGAGAGGAGTTCTGGCGCGCTCGCGAAGAGAAGATGGTCGAGGCCCAGCAGGAAGAGGCCCGCGCCGGACGCAAGCGCCCGTACGACGACATCGACACCCTCGACGGCCTGGACGCCGCGAAGGGCATCGTCAGCTCGAACCAGCAGGCGACCGTCGACTTCCTCCTGGATCACTTCTCGGTGCGGGATCACTTCGGCACCGCCTACGGCCGCGAGCCGACGATCCAGAGCCTCGATCGGCGCAAGCCAAACAGCCACTACCTCGACCGCGCGCTGGCCGACCTCGACGCCGACTCCGCGCTGTTCGTCGGCGACAACGAATCCGACATCCGCGCCGCGGAGAACGCGGGCATCGACTCGGCGTTCATCCGTCGCCCACACCGCACGGACTGGGAGCTCAACGTCTGGCCGACGTGGGACATCGACTCGCTGTCGGACCTCCACGACATCTGCCGGACCTGAGACGGGTTCTCGCCGTTTCCCCGGGCGAGCGCACGACGACGACAGCTACCGTTCCGTACGGAATGTTGTCGCCGTCTCGTACTGTCGGCTGTCCATCTGTGAACAACTTCGCCACCCCGAGGTGGCAAATATCGTCACGACGTGACAGCAGACAGTCTCAATAGTCCCCGAGCACGCCGAGTCGCCGGGCTCGCCGCGTCGCGCCCTCGAAGACGGCGTAGCCAAGCACGACGTAGCCAACGGCGACGCCGACGAGGACCAGCAGGTCGAGCGCGGGAAACTCCCACAGCCGCGTCCCGTCGATCATCGCCCGCTGGAGGAGCGCACTCCCCTGTGCCAGCGGGAGGAACTTCGTCCACCCGAGGTCGAACGCCGGGGCCGAGATCAGCAGGATGAACCCGAACTGGAGCAGGTTCAGCCAGTTGCCGATGCGCTTGTAGAGGACGGCGACGCCGCCGGCCGCGAAGCCAAGTCCCAGGACGGAGGCGATCGCCAGCCCGGAGACGACCGTGATCGTCACCACCGGCAACTGGAGCGTGGTGTCGGTGAGCAACAGCATCACCGCGAGGATCACCGCCGACGTGAGGAACGTCCGGACGACCTTCGCGACGCCTTTCAACAGCGCCACCGGCGCGAAGCCGAAGGGCGTCATGATGTGGCGTTCCAGGGTCCCCCACTGGACCTCGCTGCCGATGTCGTTCGAGATCGAGGAGTAGGCACCGACCGCGAGCGTCCACAGGAAGTAGCCGACGACGATCCCCTCCAGCGAGTCGGTCAGCGCCTGCCCGGCGATCATCCGGCCGCCGTAGAACAGCAGCCCGAAGAAGAACAGCGAGACGACGATCCCGCCGATGGCGTTGGCCGGGTAGCGCACGAACAGCAGGAACTCACGGACGAGGACCGCCCTCGCGAGGTGGTAGTAGGACGCCGGACGAGGCGTCTCTCCACCCCTCGGCGTCTCACCGGCTGGCTGTCCCGTCATCGTCGCCCCTCGCCGTCGTCGGTCAGCCCGAGGAACACGTCTTCGAGGTCGGACTGGGCCGTGTTCACGCTGTCGAGGGTCACGTCGGCGGCCCGTAGCTGGTCGGTCAGGTCGTAGAACCCCTCGCTGTCGGTCGCCACCTCGACGCGCGTTCGCTCGCCGTCGGTCGTCACCTGAGTCACCTCGAAGCGCTCGCGGAGACGGGCGAGCAGCGCGTCGTCGATGTCCGAACTGGCGACGGCGAACCGCTGACTGGCGTCGCCCGACAGGAGGCGCTCGACGGTGTCGTCCGCGATCACGCGCCCGTCGTTCATGATCACGACGCGGTCACAGACCGCTTCGATCACGTCCATGTCGTGGCTACAGAGCACGACGGTCAGCGCCCGCTCGTCGACGATCCGCCGCAGTTCGCGTCGCAGCGTCAGCGAACTCTCCACGTCCAGCCCCAGCGTCGGCTCGTCGAGAAAGACCACGTCGGCGTCGGTCGCCAGCACGCTGGCGAGTGACACCTTCTGTTTCATCCCTCGCGAGAGGTCTCGCACCGCTTCGTCGGCCTTCTCGGCGAGGTCGAGCTGGTCGAGCAGCCGCTCGTGGCGCGCCGTCACCGAGTCGGGATCGACGCCGCCGATCGTCGCGAAGTACCGCAGATTCTCCCGGACGGTCAGCCGCCAGTAGTCGTTGCGCGCGCCTTCGAGCATCGCGTCGACGTTGGCGTAGGCGGCACTCGGCTGTTCGGACACGTCGATCCCGTCGATCCGGACCGAGCCCGCGTCGGGCAACACCATCCCGAGGATCGCTTTGATCGTCGTCGTCTTGCCAGCACCGTTGGGGCCGAGCAGTCCGACGACGGAGCCACGGCCGACGCTGAAGGACACGTCGTCGACGGCGGTGACCGCTGCCTCGCCGCTCCCGAACCGCTTGGCGAGCCCCTCGACGACGAGAGCGGCGTCGTCGGGCGACTCGTCCGTCGCGGCCGCGTCGGCGCTCGTCTGCGGTCGCTCCTGGGTTTCCATCGACCGTCCGTACGTCGTGGCCGAGTAAAAAGTCCCGCACGCGTTCGCCGGGCCGGTAGCGGGCACGAACGCCGAGGTTCTCCAGAGGTGTCTACGATGACTGCGCAGTCGATCTCTCCGGGCTACCGGAGCCGAACGCCACCGAGATACAGCCCGTTGCAGACGACGAAGGCACCGACAGCGGCGTGAGCGACCCCGTACCAGAGAGATGGGCGGGTGTCGATCACCCAACCGAAGATCTGAACGCCGAGGAGCGCGAGCGCGAGACCGAGTAGTTGCCGAACGAGCGACGTTTCGAGTATCCGGATCGGGCCGAACGAACGGGGAGACTCCGCAGAGTTGGCGTCAGTCGAGGACACGGTGTTCGTCCCGACGCGCGGTCGACGGATAAATGTCAGCCCTCGAACGTCGCTCTGGAACGTCTGCACGCACTCACACGTAGATGTGGCCTTCCCCGCGCGGGCCGTGGAGCGGCTGTCTCTCGTTCTCGGCGACCCGGCCAGCCGAGACCACCGCCGCGAGGCTGTCGAGCGCGTCGTGGTGACGTTCGTACGCCTCGCGGAACCCCCCGAGATCGACGCTGCAGGCCTCGATCCCGTCGACGTTGGTCGCGCGCCGATCGCGCCGATCGCCCTTGTATCCCTCCCGGTAGAGCCCCAGCCAGCCGAAGGTCGCGGCGGGGTACACCTCGACGACGCGGGTCGTGGCGTCGCCGTCCTGCATCGGAGCGACGGCGACGGCGGGGTCGTCGGCGAGGCCGGCAAGGACGTTCCCGATCCCGTAGAAGGTCTGGTACTGGACCATCCGGTCGTAGGGACACAGCGCGGCGCGACGCAGGTCCGTCTCGCGACGCAGCGACGCGGTGCCGTCGCCCGTGTACTCGCGAGCCGAGGAGCGACACGTCGAGGCGAACTCGTCGGGATCGGTCGGGCCGTCGAGGGTGAGCCACTCGACCAGCCCGGCCCACTCGCCGTCGCAGTGCTCGTCCAGCAGCGCCTGCGGGAGGCTGAACGGGAAGTCGAGGCCGACGACGTCGAAGGCTGTGAGCCGCGAGCGCAGGCCGGCGTGGGCGTCCTCGCGGTCTGGTCCCCACTCGTCGGCCGCGCGATAGCAGTCTTCGACCCGCAGTCCGTCCCCCGTCTCCCGCGCCTCCGTCAGCCACAGCGAGCGCCCCGCGTCGCTCGCACCGCTGAAGTCGACGCCCAAGACACGCGAACTCATGCCCCAGCCCACTCGCCGGTCCGACATGAATGTTCTCGTTGTCACCGTGCGTCCGGCGGGGCGCGTACGCCGGGCTCCGAAAGCTGTTTGTCCCGCGCGGTCCAACAGAATCGTATGCCAGCGACGCTCGAACTCGTCTGTACCGACGACGGCTGCGAACTCGACATGTTCGAACTCCACTACACCTACGACATGCCCGACAGCGTGGGCGTGACCGATTTCCAGTGTCCCTACTGCGGGGGTGTCGACTGCCTGGAGGAGGTCGAGCTGTGATGTTCGACTTCGCCCGCTCGCTCGGCGACGCGATCGTCGAGAACGTCGGCCGTGCGGCCGGCCGCGTCCAGGAACAGACGCCGCTGCCCGCCGATCTGCTGGAGAGCGACGACGCGTACCTCGTGGTGTTCGACGCGCCCGGCGTCGAGGCGTCGGATCTGCAGGTCCAGTACGTCGACGACCGTGTCGAGGTCCGCGTCGACCGGTTCCGGCCGTTCCACGAGGGCTTCGAGATGCGCTATCCCGGCCGCGGGCTCTCTCTCGACGGCAGCGTCACCCTGCCCGCCGACGCCGTGGTCGACGCCGAGGCCGCGTCGGCGACCCTGAAAGACGACGGCACGCTGCACGTCCGCGTCCCGAAGGCCGACGAAGCGGCCGACTGACCGGTCGTCTCACCCGCCGTCTCAGTTCGGTCCCTCCTCGTCCTCGTCGAGCGTCATGCCGTCGACGATGTCGATCGTCTCGTCGCCGGCAAAGCGGTCGGGATCGTAGGCGTCGACGCCCGGCCCGCCGAGGATCTGCTCGCCGATCCGCTCGCCCAGTGCCGGCGATCGCATGAGGCCGTGGCCGTGCCACCCCGTCGCCACGTAGAGCCCGTCGCCGACTGCACCCAGCAGCGGCTCTCGGTCCGGCGTCGCAGTACAGAGCCCGGCCCAGGACTGCGCTCGCGTCGCGTCGACGGTCGTCGCAGCCGCCAGCCGACCGAGCGCGCTCCGTTCGAAGCTCGCGTCGGCCTCGGGGTCCCAGTCGTCGGGATCGACCTCGTGGGCACCATCGCCGACGAGCAGGCCCCCCTCACAGGGCCGCCAGTAGCACTGCTGGGTCGCGTCGTAGGCCATCGGGAGCGTCGCCCGCAGCGGTTCCGTCACGAGCGCCTGGGCGCGATAGGCCTGCAGCGGGAGGTCGACGCCAGCGTCGGCGACGAGCGGCTTCGTCGCGGGGCCGGCGGCCACGAGCACGGCGTCGAACGCGACCGCCCCGTCGGGCTCGGCGACCGTCGTCGGCCCGACCAGCGAGACGGGGGTCTCCGTCCGGACGCCGACGCCGCGTTCCAGCACGGTTTCTGTCAGCGCACCCGCGTACTCGGTCGGATCGACGAAGCCGGCCCGGTGTGCGATCGCGGCGACGCCGATCTCGTCGGTGCGAAGCTGTGGGTACCGCTCGCCCAGCCGCTCGGGCTCGACCAGCGCCACGTCGCGCCCGTGGGCCTGCATTCGCGGGACCTGCTGTTCGATGGCGTCGGCGTTGGCCTCGTCGCCGTCGCGGGCGTACCAGACGTACGGACACTCGGTGAGCACGCCCAGCTCGCGGAACCGCCGGAGCGAGTCGGCGGCCACCGCGGCGTCCCGGTCCTCGGCGAACGCGTCGTAGCACAGCCCGGCCGCGCGCCCGGTCGCACCGCTGGCGATTTCCTCGCGGTCGTACAGCACCACCTCGGTGCCACGGTCGGCCAGCGTCCGTGCGGCGGTCAGGCCGACGGCACCGGCACCGACGACGGCGACTCGCATCGTCACCGCACCGGCTCGATGCCCCTGGCCGGGTAGCCGACGATCGTGTCCGCGCCGGCCGCTCGAAGCTGTTCGATGCGCTCTGCGACCGTCTCGGGCTCGCCCACGAGCGCGTAGTCGCGGACGGCCTGGGTGAGCACGTCGCGGGCTCGCCCGCTCGCGGTCGCGTCGGTCGCCGCGCCGTCGGGCAGGGCCGCACGGACCGGGCCGCGTCGGGCGGCGTAGTCGCCGACGGCGTCGAGGATCTCGCTCTCGTCGTCGGTTAGCACCGTCGGCGCGTAGAGGGCGATCTCCCCCTCGAAGCCGGCCGTTCGAAGCGCCCGGAGGTCCCGTCCCGTCGATCGGGAGAGCAACTCGAACTGGGTGCCGCCGATCGCCAGCGCGACGCGCTCGATGCCCTCGGTCCCGACCCAGGGGTTGGTGGCCGTCGCCGCGGCCGCTTCGAGCCGGGGGACGATCGCCCGCTCGGCCTCGTCGCTCGTGAGGTAGGCGTCGTGGCCGGCGACCAGGACTCGGCCGACACCGTCGGGAAGCGTCGCGAGCGCGCTGTCGTCGCCGAGCGGGTCGAAGCCGTCGGCCCGGACCGGCGTCGTCAGCCTGACGCGTTTCTGGTCGGCCAGCGCGGCGAGCGTCGACCGGTCTGGCAGGTGCCCGGCCCCCTCGTAGTCGATCGTCACCGTCGACACGTCGAGGCGACTGGCCTCTGCCACGTCGACCTCGGCGGGCTTGAGCGCTGCCGCGTCGATCCCGACATCGTCGAGCGTCACTCCTGTGAGCATGATTTGGGTGGGCGTGGTGCCCGTTCGATTGCTCACCCGTACCCGATGCGCTGGCAAATGCCTGTCGCTTGGGGTCGCGGTCGCTCTCGGACCGACGGGGAGTCTCTCGACGGACGAGGTCGGGCAGCAACTGCCAGACTACACCTGATCGCGGACGCTGGACGGCAAGTCGTCGTCGGGGCCGGCCACGCGGTCCGGTTCGGTCGGCATCGTCCAGTCGGTCGCGAGTTCGAGCAACTGGACGAGCATCCGGGCGGTCGCCCCCCAGACGGTGTAGCCGTCGACGTGGAAGAAGTGCAGTCGGATGTCGCCGTAGTGTGGGTGGTCTCGGCGCTCGGACTCGTAGTTGTCCAGGTCCACGAGGTCGTCGACGGCGAGGACGACGATCTCGGCCACTTCCTCGTCGCTGGGCTGGTACTCCCGGTCGGGAATTCTGGCGACGAACGGCCGGACCGAGTACTCCGAGACGGTGCGGATGTCGTCCAGTCGCCCGATCACGTTGGCGGCGCGAGGGTCCAGACCGACCTCCTCCTGTGCCTCTCTGAGTGCGGTCCGCAACAGCGAGTCGTCCTCCGGCTCGCGGCCGCCGCCGGGGAAACTCATCTGGCCGGGGTGGTCCGAGAGGTGGTCGGCCCGCTTCGTGAACAGCACGGCGTGATCGTCGGCGTCGCCCGCGTCGGTGACGACGGGGACGATCACGGCCGCCTCGCGTGGCTCTGCCGTGATCTCGATCGCCTCGTGGCTGGCCACCCGATCGAACTCCATGCGTTAGCGTCGGGCCGGGACGCTCTTAATTTGAGCGGAAACGCGCGAGTGGCTCACTCGCCGGCCGCGTCGGCGAGACGCTCGCGGGCCGCGCTCACGTCGATCGGTCCCCACACTTCGAGTTCGTAGCTCACGTCCAGCAGGCGCTCGACGAACGCCTCGTTGTCCGAGCGGACGGCGACCAGACTCTCCTCGCGGAACCGCTCTTCGACGGCCGCCGCGAGTCGCTCCCTGTCGATCGATCGCTCGGGCACGTCCATGATGTGGGGCAGGTCCGTCGCGCCGTCGGGCAGCTCCGGGAACGCCGCCGGCCCGGCCGCGAGCAGTGTTTCGCCGTCGCGTTCGACGACCGCGAGGTGATAGGCGGCGACGGCGTCGTCGATCGCCCCCGCTGGATCGTCCACGTCTTCGCCCCGCTTGAACGCCAGCTCGGAGAGCGCCTCGATCAGTTCGTCGCGGGTGAGCGCGCCGAACAGGTCGACGACGCCCGCGAGTTCGTCGGCCGTCGGTTCCATACCGGTCCTCGCGAGCGCGGCGGCTTGAGCGTTCTGGGTTTCGGGCTCTCGACTGCTATCTGTCCGGCGGCCGCGACTCGGAACGGCGTCGATCGCGCCACGGCGGTGTCGCTCGTCGATCTACTCGTCGAGCCACTCGTCGAACCACTCGCGGTGGACGGCGACGGCCGCTGTTCCCGTCAACTCGGGGTATCGAGGTCGCGTGACGGTGCCGTTCGAGTCGACGGCCGAAGCGGCGATCGCTGCGACTCGATCGGCCACCGACACGTCGGGCAGCGGCCGCACGGCGGCGTACCCCTCGCGGAACGCGCTCCTGAGCGGGGTCGGGTCGTCGACGTACCACGCCGCCACGAGGTGTTCGACCTTCGCGACCGCGAGAGCCGGATCGGCGGCCAGCGGGTCGGCCCAGTCCAGCACCGCAGCGAGATCGCCGTCTGCGAGGATCGCGTTGCCCGGTCTGAGATCCCAGGGGAAGAGACGCGGCTGGACGGCGCGCTCCGGGCGACTCGCGACGGCGGCCTCGATCGCGGGCCGGCGGTCGTCGAAGGCCGAGGGGAGCGCCTCGACGGCGTCGCTCGCGTACTCCTCGAAGAAGGTCGCGCCGTCCGGACCCGTGGCCGCGAGCGTCCCCGACGCCCCGACCTCGACGGGGCCGGCGGCGTCGAACGCGAAGGCGTCGTGAAGTTCGCCGAGACAGCGGCCGAACCGACGGGCGATGCGCTCGCGGGTCGCACGCGAGCAGGCCACGAACGACTCGTGGAGGTCTCGGCCGGAGACGTGCTCCGTGACGAGATACCCTCGGTCGCCGATGCGCCCCCGGCCGAGGAGTCGCGCCACCGGGACCGTCGTCTGGTCGTAGACCGCGGCCAGCAGCGTCGCCTCCGTGTGTGCGCCGCTCGGCGTCGCGGTCAGCTGGACGACCACGTCCGGTCGGTCGGGGTATCTGACGATCGTGGTGTCCTTGTGGTTCCCCTGGGGCGGTGTCTCGGCCCCAGCCGGCGCTCGCGTCTGGAGGACGCGGTCGAGGATCCGCTGGACGGTCACGTCGGGCGCGATCCGGGTCATACGACTCCGTCCAGATCGGCCGGTCCGTCGAAGACGTGCTCGGGACGGTACTGGCCGGGATCGCGCTCGTGCTGGGGACACCAGGCCGCCAGGAGCCCCGCGCCGTGTGCGCCAGCCACGTCGTTTTCCAGTGAGTCACCCACGTACAGCGTCGTCTCCGGCGGCGTCTCGATCGCTCGACAGACCCTCGCGAACGGCTCGGGGTGGGGCTTCCGTCGCTCCATGTCGCCCGCGTAGACGACGGCGTCGACGCGCTCGTCGAGCCCGAGCGTCCGGACCTTGGGCCGCTGTCGCCGTGCCGGGCCGTTGGTCATCACCGCGACCGGACCGTGTTCGCGTGCCGCCGCCAACGCCGCCTCGGCCCCCGCCCGGTAGGCGACGGCGCTGTAGTCGACGGCGTCGATCAGGCCCGCCGCGAGCGCGTCGGCCGGCACCCCCCGACGGCCGTGCTGTGCCCCGACGCGGCGAAACCCCGCCGCCAGCGACGACCGCTCGTCTTCGGGGTCGGGCTCTGGCGGGCCGTCGAGAGCGGCCCACAGCTCGCCGGGCGAGCCGAACGGCTCCACGTCGGTCGCCGCGAACGCGGCCTCGTAGAGGGACTCCTCCGGCTGTGTCCCCTCGCAGAGCGTCCCGTCGAGATCGAACACGACGGCCGCGGGCGTCGTCATGGCACGCCGTTCGCGCCGGACGAACAAAAGCGCACGTGGCCGTGGCGGAACTCTCGTCGCTGCGGAGCCGACAGTGTCCAGTGGCACCGTAACTCGTGCGGTACGCGTTGAATTGTCAGAAAACCACAGTCGGACGGCGGTCGTCGCTGGCGGCGGGTGTCGCCACGCGGAAGGGCTCCCGGCGACCACGCCGTCGGTCGGCGGGATCTACTCGCCCGGCGGCGTGGCCGCCGTGGCGTCATGCGCGCCCTCGACGGTCTCTCTGACGGCGTCGACGCCCTCGTCGTGGACCAGGTCGCCGACGACGATCGTGTCGGCGTGGGTCGCCATCTGGCGGGCCGAGTCGTAGTCGTGGATGCCGCCGCCGTAGAACAGCGTCGCGTCGTCGAGGATCTCGTCGGCGGCGGCCACCTTCTCGGGATCGCCCAGCATCCCCGAGTACTCGACGTAGACGATCTCCTGGCCCAGGAGGTGCTCTGCGGCCTCGGCGTAGGCCGCGACCTCGTCGGCGTCGAGATCGCAGTTCGCCTGCGTGTAGCTGGCGACGGAGGCCTCGGGGTTCATCACGATGTAGGCCTCCGTGAACGTGCGCGACCAGTCGATGTCGTCGTCGATGCGGATCCACTCCTTGTGCGCGCCGGTGATCCAGGTCACGTCTCCGGCGTTCATCACGACCGGGATGAGGTAGCCGTCGTGACGGTTGCTGTGGACGACCGACGCGGGATTCGACGGCTCGATGTAGACGGGAATGTCGTGTGCCCCACACGCCTCGACGACGCGGGCCATCTTCTCTTCGGTCATGCCGGTCGTGCCGCCGATCTCGATCGCGTCCGTTCCGGTCGCGGCCACGTCCTCGAAGGTCTCGCCCGCGACCAGGCTCTTGTCTGGGTCGATCTTGACGATGTGGTCCCAGTCCGCCCACGTGCTCATACGTGCACAGAGTCAACCGTGGCCGTATAACCGCTTCGGAAGTCGGTACGTTTTCACACTGGCCGGACACTCCTCGCAGAAATTATAGTCTCGCTCAGCCACTCTAACCGCACGACGAGGCGCTGCTGCCGACGACCGTCGCTGTCGTTCCGGACAGACGATCTTCGCCCCTCGCTCTCACTGGTCGTTTCCAACTGGCTCCTTTGTAGGACGGATTCGAACGACTGGCGCTTTCGATGTCCCTGAGCCGTCCAGTACTTTCTTGCTGATCCGGATAACACTCTGCTATATTCAATGAGTCAGGCGACACTCTCCTCCGAACCGTACACCAATTCGGCGCTTTTCTCGGGGTACTATCTCGACGAGCGCGTGAGTGACCTCGAAGCGTGGGACTGCGACGACGACGCCAGGGACGCTTTCGAGCAGCTACAGCAGCTCTGGGATCTCGAACGCGACCTCGTCGCCTCGTACAAGGAGGACGAACTCCTCGATTCGTGGATCGACGAGGTCCTCGATATACTCGGGTTCGGGACTCTCTCCGAGACGACGATTCCGGACAGCGGCGGCTACAACGACAGACTCCTCTTCGAGTCCGACGAGACGCGGCGGGACGGGGCCCTCCGCAACAAGAACGGCGAGACGGAGGCGATGTACGGGCTCGCTTCGGCGGTCCTCGAAGCCAAGCAATGGGACGCCGACTTCACCGAACGCTTCAGCGAGAAACGCTCCTACCGTGACGCGTCTCATCAGATCAAGTACTATCTCGAACACACCCCCGAAGACATGCAGTGGGGCATCCTCACGGATGGCCGCAAGTGGCGGCTCTACGGGACCAAAGACTACGCGACCGAGATCTACTACGAGATCGATCTTCCGGAGTTGCTCGAAACCGGCACACTCGAACAGTTCAAGTACTTCTATGCCTTCTTCAGGCCCGACGCATTCCGGGAGACCGCTGGGACGACGTTCCTCGATACCGTCTGGTCGGAGAGCGAGACGGCCGCTCAGGAACTCGGTGCGGATCTGCAGGACAACGTCTTCACCGCGCTACGCGTTCTTGGCGAGGGGTTCCTCCACACCAACGACCTCGACATCGATCCCGAGGACGAGGCGGCGCGCGAAGAGCTGAAAGAGCAGTCGCTGGTGTTGCTCTACCGGTTGATGTTCGTCCTCTATGCGGAGTCGCGGGGCCTGATCCACCCCGACGATCCAGAGTCGCGAAGCGAGTACGAGGAGCACTTCAGCCTCGATCAGCTACGATCGGAGATCCACGAGGACATCTCGTCGGGGGATTCTTTCGACGACTACAGTGGCCACTCGACCCAGATGTGGGGACGGTTACAGGACCTCTTCGGGCTCGTCGACGAGGGCGAGGAGTCACTGGGGATCCCGCCGTACAACGGCGGCCTGTTCGACGACGACAGCCACGAGTTCCTGGCGGCAAACGAGGTCTCGGACCGCCACATCGCCGAGGTGATCTACCGGCTGGGGACGACCGAAGGCGAAGACGGCGAGTTCGTGCTGGCCGACTACGCCGACCTCGACACGCGCCACCTCGGGAGCATCTACGAGGGGCTGCTCGAACACGAGTTTCGCATCGCGCCGGAGACGTACGCCGCCGTCGCGGAGGACGGCGGACAGGTCTGGAAGCCCGGCAGCGAGGTGAGCGTCTCCGAGGCCGTCGAGACGGTCGAAGAGGGAGAGCTGTACGTGGTCAACGACGACGGCGAGCGAAAGGCGACGGGCGCGTACTACACGCCCGACTACGTGGTGAGCTACATCGTCGAGGAGACGATCGATCCGCTGCTCGACGACATCAAAGCCGAACTGGAAGCCGACGGGCTGGAGCCCAGCGACACCGAGTACTTCCGTCGGTTCTGGCAGCAGGTGCTCGACCTGAAGGTACTCGATCCGGCGATGGGCAGCGCCCACTTCCTGACCAGCGCGACGGGCTATCTCACCGAGCAGGTGATGGAGGTCGTCCGCGAGCAGGAGATCCAGAGCTACGACGAGCAGGAGCTTCGCCGGGAGATCGCCAAGGAGTGCATCTACGGCGTCGACATCAACGGCATGGCCGTCGAACTCGGCAAGCTCTCGATGTGGCTGGAGACGCTGGCCGCCGACCAACCCCTGGCCTTCCTCGACCACCACCTCAAAGCGGGGAACTCGCTGGTCGGATCGGACATCACGGAGGTGCTGTCCGACGACATAGAAGACGACGGCGGACAGCTAACCCTCGGGCAGGCCTTCGCCCGCGCTCGCCAGCAGACCCTGGAGCACGTCATGGAGCTGATGCAGGATCTGCTCGCCATCGACAACGAAACGCTCGAAGACATCAAATCGATGGAGGAGCTGTACGGGGAGATCCGCGACGACCCGCTGTATCAGCGACTCTTCGAAGTGGCGAACGTCCACACCGCCGAGGAGTTCGGCCTCGACGTGCCCGACGGCGTCTACGAGGAGATGGCCGGCGCAATCGAGAACGAAGACGAGTGGGACGAGATTCGAGACAACGACTGGTTCCGGTCGGCCCAGGCGATGGCCGACGACGAGGACTTCTTCCACTGGGAACTGGAGTACCCCGAGGTGTTCTTCGGGAATGATGGGGAGAAGCTAGACGGTGCAGGATTTGATGCAGTGGTCGGGAATCCACCTTATGTATCTAACTGGGAGCTAACAGCTAAGAATGAGCAGCTAGTCTCGGGTCTGGAATCATTACATCCTGAAGTGACATCTGGGCACTGGGACCTCTTCGTACCGTTCTCATATCGAGCATTACAGTTAACGAAAGAGCAAGGGAGGCATTCATTTATTACACCCAGCTCACTTGGAACAGAAAAATACGGAACGAAATTGAGGAAATGGCTGGTAGGTGAATGTAGTATACATCAACTGATACACTTCGGAGAGCACCAGGTATTTGACGAGGTTGATCGACAGTATTTGATATATATAATATCTCCAGAAACATCTGATGAGAGGGGAGTAAATATTGTCGAATTTGAATATCCTCGTTTTGTAAAGCAATCCACTATTAATCAACAATCCTTTTCAGAATATTCCAATCACTCTCTACGTCCTTCTCTTGTTGGAGAAGACTTGGAATTAAAAAGAAAGGTAGAGGAACGAGGCATACCTCTTGGACGGATATGCTGCGTAAACGTTGGAGTGGTTGCCCATGCTGCGAGTGACAGTGAATTAGAATTCAAGAAAGATGACATTATCCACACCCACGAAGGTGATGGATTCAAGCGATACATCCAGGGAGGGAATATCTCCAGATATCTAATTGAGTGGGATGGTGAGTACATCGATTATGAATCGAAAAAAGATCATTTCCATCGTCCCAAGTTTCGTGATATATTCGAGAGCGAGAAGCTGGTAATTCCACGGGTTAGCGGCACCGGTAACCGTATTGAGGCTTGTTATGACTCCAGTGGCTACTATAATAATGACAACGTGACTAACGTGGTAAAGTGGAACGAAAACATTCAGAAGCAGCAGGCACCCAAGAATTTTGAGCCTATTGATGATACCTCTGGCTTTGATATGAAAGCGCTACTTGGTGTGGTAAACTCGAAGTTGATGCGTTACTACTTCTCTCAGTTCCTCGCAACGGGAACGCTACAAGGAAGCTACTCCAGCATTTATCCTGAGGATATTCGGAAGATCCCAATCAAAAACGACTTGGAGCATTCCACAAGTTCACTCTCCGACCAAGTTCAAGCTATAATATCTCTCAAGAGTCAAAAATCTTCACTAAATCTATCACTCCTTGACCACCTCGGGTCCTACTCCGACGGTCCTACGCTAGCAGATATCGGCCTCACTCAACCCCCAGAAGGCTCCGCCGACTCGATCCTCCAGCAGACCACTGAACAGAAGCCAAATCTCCGCATCGGAGATGCCACTGTTCACCGTGAATCCGACACTACCGTTGAGATCCAACTCACGGCCCGCTACAAGCCCGACGACGAGGACGCATACGATACCGACCAGTGGGGCTACACCGAGACCGATGCGCTGCCGGCGCTGCGGATCACCGACCTCACCGAGACGGAGGCCGACCTGATCGAGGCGTTCGTTCCCGTCGCCGTCGACGAGGCGGGCGGCTTCGCGGACTTCCGCGAGACGGCGACGAAGACGAACTCGCTCGTGGATCGACTCCGGAAGCTGACGCTGCCGGCCGTCGACGACGTGCGGGCGGGACTGGAGAGCTACACGGAGACCGTCGAGCGCGCCGAGGAACTGGACGCGAAGATCGAGCAGACGGACGAGCTGATCGACGAGATCGTCTACGAACTGTACGGGCTGACCGACGAGGAAATCGAGATCGTGGAGGAAGCGGTGGGCGACGACTGATACGACCGGCTGTAACTCTGTGACCGATTTCGCCACACCGGGGTGGCAAAGATCTTCACGAAGTTACGGCCGGCAGTATGAGACGGGTCGCCAGACCACGCGGGCGGGATCGAAAGGAGCGGGGCTTTCTGGTCGTTCGAAGTCACTGCGCCCGTCGTTCCGTCGCCGGTAGACATTTCACCGAGTGCGAACCAGATCACTGCTAGATGCTCGGAGCGAGCGAACTCACCACGGTCGCGGCGGTCCGCGAACAGCGGTCCTACGTCTGTACGGTGCGAGACAACTACGGCGAGCGCGACGAGGTGATCGTCGTGCCCTGCGAGGACGGCGACGCCGCGGTCAGGGCGTGGATCAACCGCTGTACGCACGAGGCCCAGCGCTTCGATACGGGCCGTGGCGTGGCGATGCGGGACGGGCAGATGATCTGCCCCAAGCACGGCTCCATGTTCGACGCCTGTTCGGGCGACTGCGACAACGGCGAGGCCGCGGGGACGACGCTGCCCGGCGTCGAGGTGGCCGTCGAGGACGGGACGGTCTACCTCGCCGACGAGGACTACACCTTCGTCCACGAGGGGACGATCACGGACGACGACGGCGACGACGGGCCGAGTTCGACCTCCCACATCGGCTTCTAGGAGATACGGTCGAACACAGCACCGCAAGTGTTCGAGCGACGACGCAGGCCTCGAAAGCCCTCGCTCCGCTCGGGTAGTGCTCACTGACCGACGATATAAACGCGACCGGACCTCGCCCTTTCAGTCCACCAGGGTGTGGTGGATTGCGCAGTCAGCAACAGGAAACGGAAACAGCGTAACAGATCAGTCCGCCAGTTCGGCCTGCCAGTCCTCGATCTGGCTGGCCGACACGCCCTGGACGTTGGCGGCGATCTCGTCGGGTTCGACCGACCGGAGGTCGGCGGGCTCGTCGATGCCGACGGCCGCGAGCTTCTCGGCGGTCGCGCCGCCGATGCCGTTCAGATCTTCGAGGTCGTCGATCGCGTTGCGGGCCTGGTACTCGGCGTAGTTGCAGATCGGACAGCCCAGTTCCCAGGGATCGTCGTCGTCCTCGTCGTCGACGATCGAGATCTCGGGCAGATCGTGTTCCTCGCAGCGGTCCTCGCCGACCACGATGTCGCCGTTGCGCGGCAGCGGCAGCGAGTACTCGCAGTCGGGATAGCGCGTACAGCCCACGAGTCGCGAGCCAGAGCGCAGGCGCTTGATCGCCAGTTCCCCGTCGTGGTCCGCCCCACACTCGGGACAGGCCCCGATCACTTCGTCGTCGGTCTCGTCGGCCTTCTCGGCCTCGCAGCGGGGACAGCCGTGGACGAAGGTGTCGCGACCCGCAAGCATCTTCACGTGGTTGAGACCGTGGTCGTCGCAGCGCTCGTCGAGGACCTGGGGCTCGCCGGTCGACGGCAGCGGGAGGGTGAAGCGACACTCGGGGAAGCCGTCACAGCCGACGAAGTACGACCCCTGCCGCGAGCGGCGCACGAGCAGGTCCTCGCCACACTCCGGACAGGGACCGAGCGTCTTGTCGGCTTTCAGCGACTCCTGGAGGTAGTCGCCGACCTCCTCGCGGGAGTCGGCCAGCTCCTCGAAGACGCGTTCGAGCATCTCGCGGGACTCTGTGGTGACCGCGTCCAGCGTGGCCTCGCCGCTTGCGATCGCGGACATGTCGGCCTCCATCTGGGCGGTCATCTCCTCGCTGACGATGCGGTCGGCGAACTCCTCGGCGGCCTCGACGACGGCCTCGGCCAGGGTCGTCGGCCGCGGCGGGTCGCCCTCGATGTACCCGCGGTCGTAGAGCTTCTCGATGGTGTTGTGGCGGGTGCTCTTCGTGCCCAGCCCGAACTCCTCCATCTTCTTGATGAGGCGGGACTGCCCGTAGCGACGCGGTGGCTGGGTCTGTTTGGCTTCGAGGGTCACGTCGCTCATGGAGAGGGAATCGCCCTCGGAGACAGCCGGGACGACGTTCTCGCTGGCAGAGGAGTAGGGATAGACGGCGTGGTATCCGGGTTCGAGCAGGCGCTTGCCGTTGGCCTTCAGCGAGTGGCCGGCGGCCTCGGCGACGACACGGAGGTGGGCCCACTTCGCGGGCTCGGCGACCGTCGCGAAGAAGCGCCGGACGACGAGCTCGTAGATCTCCCACTCGTCGTCGTCCAGCTCGCCCCGCGGGGGGAGTTCTCCGGTCGGGTGGATCGGCGGGTGGTCGGTCGTCTCCTCGTCGCCCTCGGTGGGGGCGATCTCGTCCTGTTCGAGCAGCGACTCGGCGTCCTCGCCGAAGGCCCGACTGCCGACGAACTCGTCCAGCAATTCGTCCGGCTCCAGGTCCTCGGGGTAGACGGTGTTGTCCGTCCGGGGGTAGGTCATGTAGCCGGCGGTGTACAGCTCCTCGGCGAGGCTCATCGCCCGCTGGGCCGAGTAGCCGAGCGACCCCGCGGCGGAGATGAAGGCGGTGGTGTTGAACGGCTCCGGGGGCGCGTCGGTGCGGGTCCGCTTACGGACGGACGTGACCGTCGCGGCGTCGAGTGCGGCCAGATCCTCGTAGACGGAGTCGGCGGTCGCCTCGTCCCAGACGCGCTCGGCCTCGCTGCCGTCGTCGTCGTAGAAGTACTGGGCCTCGAAGGCGGCGTCGTCGCCCTGCAGATCGCCGAAGATCTCCCAGTAGTCTTCCGGATCGAACGCCTGGATCTCGCGCTCGCGGTCGACGATCAGCTTCAGGGTCGGGGACTGGACGCGGCCCACCGAGATGAAGTCGTCGCCGAGCTGTCGGGCCGACAGCGAGAGGAATCGGGTCAGCGCCGCGCCCCACACGAGGTCGATCACCTGTCGGGCCTCACCGGCGGCGGCGAGGTCGAAGTCGATCTCGTCGGGGTTGGCGAAGGCCTCCCGGACCTCGCGGTCGGTGATCGAGGAGAACCGCACGCGATCGACGGGCACGTCGGTCTCCTCGCGGATCAGTTCGTACGCCTCCTTGCCGATCAGCTCCCCCTCGCGGTCGTAGTCCGTCGCGATCGTCGCCTCGTCGGCCCGGCGGGCCAGCTTGCGCAGGGTCGCGACGATGTTCTCCTGGGTCGCGGACTTGACCACGTCCGCCTCGACCAGCTCCGCCGGCTCGACGTCGCGCCAGTCGGCGTACTCCGGCGGGAAGTCCACGCCGACGACGTGGCCCGACAGCCCCATGCAGCGTTTGGTCCCCCAGCGGTAGACGTTGACGCCGTTCTCCCGCTCGGCGGTCGCAGCGCCGTCGCTGAGGATCTCTGCGATGCGGCGGGCGGCGTTCTCCTTTTCGGTGATGATCAGTTCCACGCGCCATCACCAGACCGTTCGATCATATCTCCGGGTACGGCCGACTGTGTTCTAAAGGCTTTCGCCAGAATCGGGGGATAGCGCGTGTGTGCGTACGGTTGCGGGCCCGTGGGCGTCCCTGTGCGTCGAGCGCGCGCCCGGACGCGAGTCTGCCCCCGAACGGAGCCGATCCGCGGACCGGCCTCGCTGCTCGCAGGCCGGTGCTACAGATACTCGAAGTCGGCGTCTCCGGTCTCGAAGCCCACACGGTCGTGAGCCCAGTCGAAGGGCACGTCGTCGCGTCGGTCGTCGAGGAAGTCGACGATCTGCTCGGCGGGGTTCTCGCCGTAGATGGTCTCGCCGGACTGGATCCGCTCGCGCACGGCGTCGGTCTCGACGACGTACTCGACCATCTCGGTCATGGACTCGCCAGAGACCGGCGGGACGAGGAGGTTCGTCTCCGCGTCGAAGACCGTCTCGGGCCGGTCCGTGTTGAAGCGCGCGGTGAGACAGATCGTCTCGTCGATGACGTTGAGCTCTTCTTGCATGCTCCCGGAGTCGGTCAGCTCGGCCAGACACTGGCCCGACTGGAGGAACTCGTAGACGTGGGCGTGCTTCTTCCAGAGCCCGGTAAAGAGGAAGTTCTCGCGTTCCGCTTCGAGGTCCAGCAGGCGCTCGCGGTAGCCGTACGCTTCGAGAGCCTTCCTGGTCGCGGTGAGTTCGAGGAAGTTGACGTTGTAGCCGGCTTCGACGAGGCCGATCACGGCCTCGACGATGGCGCTGAACCGCTCGGGCAGGAGGTTCGCCCGACGGTGGATGTCCACCCGGATCCAGTCGTCGCGCTCTTCCAGGACGGGGTAGATGTCGAAGATGCTCTCTTCGAGGTCGGCGTCGGTCTTCTGTGCGATGGCGTCGACGACGGAGTTGCCGACGACGGGGATCCGATCGCGGCCGTCGACCTCGGCGGGGTAGCCCTCGTTTTCGAGGTGCTCGCGGTTCAGCTCGACCGGTGCGAAGTGGTAGTGTGAGGCCGCCGAACCGACGAACGTGTCGTACTGCTCGGGGAAGGGTTCGGCGCGGTTGAGCGACCACTCGCCCTCCCACTGGGCCTCGACGGCTTCGGCGGGGTCGGCCTCGAAGTCGAAGTCCGGCGACATGCCGCGCAGCCCGGCCTCGTTGTGGGCGACCGCCTGGTTGGTGGCGAACTGCCAGGCCTGGGGGACGATGCCGGCGGCGTGGGTGTCGCCGTGGACCAGCGGCAGCACGGTCGTGTCCTCCCACTGTTCGAGTCGGTCGGCCAGCTCGCTGATGCGCTCGTGGACCTGTGCGGTCTTCTCCGAGAGCCCGCCGCGGATGCCCAGATCGACCGCGATCCGGTCTTCGAGGTCGTACTCCGCGAGCCCGTGACCGAGCACGTCGTCGTAGTGCTGGCCGGTGTGGAGGACGAAACAGGGCAGGCCCCGCTCGCGGGCGGCGTCGACGACCGGTGCCTGCTTGTAGAAGTCTGGCTTCGTCGCCGTGACGACTGCGAGGACGAACTCTCCGCGGTCCATCTGGCGGGCGAGCCGATCCTCGTAGACTGTCATCTCACTCATTGGTTCCCGATTCAGCGGGGGGCGTGGTGTAGGCTTCGGTCTCGGTCGGTGGCTCGCTTCGACGGACTCATTTCGGGCGAGTGGCAACGTCGACTATGGACCGCTCGGTCAGGATCGCCCGCGCCGTCGCCGCCGGGCTCGTGTTCGTCACTGCCGCTTACCACCTCTGGTGGGGGTTCCCGCGAATGCTCGTCTACCTCCAGGGACTCGGCTCGCTCGCGAGCCGTGGTCTGATCCCCGATCCGCGCCCGTTTCTCTTCGTCGCCTTCGCGCTCGTGTTGCTGGCCGGCCCCTACCTCGTGACTCGCGAGTACCTCACCGTCCGCCGGGGCTATCTCGCCGGGGCCGGGCTGATGGTGCTTTCCTTCCTCGCCTGGGTCGCCTGGCACCAGACCGGCCACGGTGCCTTCCTCACCGGCTTGCCGGCACCCGAGACCGGCGGCCACACCCACGGCGGCGTCCTCTACACGATCTACGATCACTACGTCACGACGCCGATCGAGGGCGTCATCAAGAGCGTCGAACTGCTCGCTGCCGGCCTGTTCGCCTGGCTCCTCCGGCGCGATCCCGCCGCGAGCGAGTCGACCGTCGACGACGACGCGCCGGTCGGCGGCGACCGCGCGACGCGCGAGTGAACGCTCGCTACTCCTCGCGGGCGTACTCGACGAACGAGAGGGAGTCCCGGTCGTCGCGGCTCGTCTCGGTCCAGCGGTCCCACTCGATCGCCGGGAAGTACGTGTCCCCGTCGTACGTCTCGTGGACCTCCGTGAGGACGAGTCGGTCCGCCCGCTCGCGGAACTGCTCGTAGACGGTCGCGCCGCCGACGACGTAGGCCACGTCGCTGCCGGTCTCGCGGGCCGCGTCGATCGCCGCCGTGATCGATCCCGCTCCGACGGCCCCCTCCGGGAACGAACGCCGCTGGCTCGTCAGGACGACGTTCGTCCGGCCGGGCAGTGGCTCGCCGAGGTCGGCGACGATCCCCTCGAAGGTCCGTCGCCCCATCACGACCGGGTGGCCCATCGT
The DNA here is from genome assembly GCF_017612575.1 of Halomicrobium sp. IBSBa. Lineage (NCBI taxonomy): Archaea > Methanobacteriati > Methanobacteriota > Halobacteria > Halobacteriales > Haloarculaceae > Halomicrobium > Halomicrobium sp. IBSBa. The sequence goes on along the minus strand of NZ_JADPQC010000001.1, from coordinate 590,258 downwards.
CGTCTCCTTGAAGTGTTTCAGGTCGGCGGGGTAGTGCCAGGGCAACTCGCCGTCGTTCCCGATGACGCCGTTCTCGGCGACGGCGGCCACGAGCACGATCTCGATGTCGGCTCTCTCGCCCGTCATCACTCGGCCACCGAGAAGGAGATCCCCGGCGCGGGATCGTAGTCGCGCAGTTCGAAGTCGTCGTAGGTCAGGTCGTCCAGTGGCTCGTCGGCGATCTCCATGGTCGGGCGCGCACGGGGCTCGCGAGCGCACTGTTCGAGCAGGCCGGGCACGTGGTCGTACCCCTCCTGTCCGTCGTCCTCGGCCGGTGCGGTCGATTCGAGCCACTCCCGGACCGCGCGGTACTCCTCGTCGGCCTCGACGTTGGCCAGGCGCGCTTGCAGCTGGTCGAGGTGCTCGCCGTACCACTCGCCGCGGGCACCGCTGCCACAGTAGACGTGGGCGTCGACGATGGTGTGGGCGAACGAGCCCAGTTCGAAGTCGGTCCGCTGGGCGACGGCCTGGGCCAGCAGCGAGTACGCGGCGACGTTGAAGGGGACTCCCAGCGCGATGTCGCCCGACCGCTGGGTCAGGTGGACGTTCAGGCGACCGCCCTGGACGTTGAACACGAACGTGTAGTGACAGGGCGGCAGCGTCGAGACCGTCGCGTTCGCCGGGTGCCAGGCGTTGACGACGAGCCGGCGAGAGTGGGGATTCGCTTCGAGCTGGTCCATCACGTACGCGAGCTGGTCGAACGTCCCGTCGTCGTTGACCCAGCGGTGGGCGTCGTCGGGCCAGCTCTCGCCGGGGAGCTGCGCGTCGTCGTCCGGAACCGGGTAGCGCCGCCAGAACCGACCGTAGGCGGTGTCGAGGTGGCCCTCCTCGTCGGCCCAGGCGTCCCAGATCCCGGTCTCCTCTCGTAGCTCTCGGATGTGCTCCTCGCCCGAGAGGTACCACAGCAGCTCGTGGATCAGCGAGTTCCACCGAAAGCCCGAGAGGTCCTTGGTCGTCAGGAGGGGGAACCCCTCGGCGAGATCGACTTCGTAGTGCTGGCTGAACGACGCGATGGTGTCGACGCCCGTTCGGTTGGGTTTGTAGGTGCCTCCGGAGAGCGTCGCATCGACGAGATCGAGATACTGTTGCATAGTGGTTGTTGTGTTCCTGTGGGGCTGCCTCTTAGTTTCTCTGGCGACACAGTCGTTCTGGTGTCCTCGATCCGACATCGGGGACACTGTCGGGGACGAGCAAACTACGCTTCCAGCTCTTCCCGCAACAGCTGGTTCACGACCACCTTTTTCCGCTTCGGGTCGCTCGCACGGCTCGCGACCACTCGCGCAAAAACGTGGGCGAAAAAGCGGCCGTTCGCATTCGAGGCCCGCCTTCGGCGCGCCTCGCAGCTCGCGGCCGTCATTCTGCCAGTTCCTCCCGCAGCAGCTGGTTCACGTCGCCCGGATCGGCACTGCCGCCGGTCTTGCCCATGACCTGGCCGACGAGGAAGTTGATCGCGCCGTCGTCGCCGTCCTCGTAGTCGTCGACGGCCTCGGGGTTCTCTTCGATGGCGGCCGCGACGGCCTGCTGGACCTCGTCGCCGCTGGTCTTGCCCAGCCCCTCGCGGTCGACGATCTCGTCTGGGGCGTCGCCCTCGTCGAGCATCGTCCGGAGGACGGTCTCCTTGGCGTTCTTGGCCGTGATCTCGTCGTCGGCGACGAGTTCGACGAGGCGTTCGATCTCCTCGAAGCGGTCGTCGACGTCCGTGATCGCCATGTCGCGGTAGTTCAGTTCGCCAAGCAGCTCGTCTGCGACCCACGTCGCCGCCAGATCGGCGTCGAAGCGATCGGCGACGGCCTCGAAGAAGTCGGCGACCTGTTTCGTCGAGGTGAGCTTCGAGGCGGCCTCTTCGCTGAGGTCGTACTCCGAGACGAAGCGGTCCCGGCGGGCGTCGGGCAGTTCCGGAATGTCGATCTCCTCTTTCCAGTGGCTGACCCGGAGCGGCGGGAGATCGGCCTCGCGGAAGTAGCGGTAGTCTTTCTCCTCTTCCTTCGAGCGCATCCCGACGGTGTTGCCGTGGGTCTCGTTGAAGTGGCGGGTCTCCTGGGCGACCTCGCGGCCCGACTGGACGAGCTTCTTCTGGCGCGAGGCCTCGAAGGCCAGCGCCGTCTCCGCGCCCTTGTGACTGGAGATGTTCTTGACCTCGGTGCGGTTGGCGTCGTCCAGCACGTCGTCGTCGATGCTCCCGTCGTCGTTCACCTCCTCGGCGTCGACCAGCGAGAGGTTCGCGTCGATGCGCAGGCTGCCGTCGCGGGTGGCGTCGAACACGCCCAGGTATTCGAGGACCTCCTCCAGCTTTTCGAGGAAGGCCCGCACCTCGCCGGGATCGCGGAAGTCCGGTCGAGTGACGATCTCCATGAGCGGCGTGCCCGCGCGGTTGTAGTCGATCAGGGTGTAGTCCGCACGGTCGATCCCGGTCGTCCGCGAGTCCAGCGGGCCGGTGCCCTCGCGGACGTGCTTGATCGATCCGGGGTCCTCTTCGAGGTGGGCCCGGCGGATGCCGACGGTGCGACTGTCGCCCTCGTGGGAGAACTCCAGCTCGCCGTCCTGACAGATCGGCGAGTCGTACTGGGTGATCTGGAAGTTCTTCGGCAGGTCGGGATAGTAGTAGTTCTTCCGGTGGAACGTCGTCTCTTCGGGGATCGAAGCGTCGATGGCCTTGCCGATCTTGACCGCAGATTCGACGGCCGCCTCGTTGAGCACCGGGAGCGCGCCGGGGAGCCCGAGACAGACGGGGCAGGTGTTGGTGTTTGGCTCCTCGCCGCCGTCGGTCGAACAGCCACAGAAGATCTTCGTCTCGGTCTCGAGCTGGACGTGCACCTCGAGCCCGATGACGGTCGCGAGCTCGCGCGATTCGGCAGCTTGCGCAGTCATTACCCGCGGTTCGGTGGCGCGCGGCTAAAGGCTAACGACCTCCGAGACGGTCCCATCACTGACGGCCCCAAACGCTATGTCGATTCCCGACCGGGAGGGAAGTGGCCGTTCGTCGGCGACCACTCCGGGTGGCAAGCGCCGCCGCGATACACCAGGGAACCATGGACAGCACGTCTCGGGACGACGGGCCGCGGGCGGACAGCCAGCGCCGTGGCCGGCGCTCGGCTCCGAAGTCGGCTGCCGGCCGCCCACGTCACCGCCGGACCAGAATCGGGCTGTCGGTCGTCGCGCTGGCGGCCGCGGCGACCGGCGTCGCGGGCGGCGTCGATCCGGCGCTGGCGGCCCAGCCCGGGGGCGACTCGACCGCGCTGCTGGATTATTTCACGTTCATCCCCCAGGCGCTCGTGCTGTTGATCGCCGTCGGTCTCCGTCGCTACGTGCTCGCCGACGCGGACGTGCCGTGGTGGCTCGACGGAGCCGCGCTTCGAGGGCGAGCGAGCGCGCTGGTCCCACAGCCCGACTGGCGCGTCAGCGACGCCGTCTCCGGTTCGACAGCGGGCGACGACGAGGAAAGCGCTCACCACCGGGCCGGATCGAGCGACGACACCGACGAGCGCGCAGACGGCGACGCCAGCCCCTCGACCGGGAGCAAATTAGCGCAGAGCGACGACACCCAGCAGTCGTCTGAGACGCCCTCGCAGACACCGCGCCGCCAGAGTACCACCGTACCGGACCGACTCGCGCTGGGCTACGGGAAGCAGCGCGTCGTCGTCGGCGACGGGGACACCGTCGACGAGAAGCTCCGGGCGATGCTGCGCGGGGCCGACGAGGCCGAGCACGCGAAGTGGATCGACGACGGCCAGCTCCGGTTCCACCGGGACGAGCACGGCTTCACGCTGATCGTCGGCGGTGACGGATTGACCCGGTGCAACGGCGAGCGACTCCGGCCGGGCGAGCGAACCCGGATCGGTCCCGGCGACGAGATCGACCTCTCCGGAGTCATGACGCTCTCTGTCGAGATTCCGCGGCGGCCCGACTGATCGGCGACCTGTCACGCTCGTTGTCAATGTCTGACGTAGGTATAAGTGGACAGACCGGCAGGTCCTGGGTATGTGCGGCAACCGTGTCGAGGAACTCGAAGCGCGCGTCAAAGAACTGGAAGCCTCCGTCGAAGGACTCACCGACGAACTCGTCGAGTGCAAGGTTCGACTGCGGGAACTGGAGAGCGCGGTCGACGAGGACATCGGCCTCGCGCCGAAGGCGACCGACGCCGACGACCAGACAGACGACGCCGCGCCGGAACCTGACACCGAAGCGACGAGTGAGACGATCGTAGCCGACAGTACTAAGCAAGCGGACGGTAAGGACGAACACAACCGAGAGGAAAGCGAGGCCGAGTCTGACTCCGACATCATCGTCGCGTAAGGCTGGGCCACGAGCGACCCCATGCACATCAAAGAGCTCGTCCTTGACAACTTCAAGAGTTTCGGCCGGAAGACACGGATCCCGTTCTACGAGGACTTTACCGTCGTTACCGGCCCCAACGGCTCGGGCAAGTCCAACATCATCGACTCGATTCTGTTCGCACTCGGACTGGCCCGCACCTCCGGCATCCGCGCCGAGAAACTGACGGATCTGATCTACAACCCCGGCCACGCCGACGAGGAGACCGACGGCAGCGGGGAGCGCGAGGCCAGCGTCGAGGTCATCCTCGCGAACGAGGACCGGACGCTCGACCGCTCGCAGGTGATCAACGCGGCCGGCACCGAGGACGTGGGCGACGTCGACGAGATCTCGATCAAGCGCCGCGTCAAAGAGACCGAAGACAACTACTACTCGTACTACTACATCAACGGCCGCTCGGTCAACCTCGGCGACATCCAGGACCTGCTGGCCCAGGCCGGCGTCGCGCCGGAGGGGTACAACGTCGTCATGCAGGGCGACGTGACCGAGATCATCAACATGACGGCCGGCTCGCGCCGGGAGATCATCGACGAGATCGCTGGCGTCGCTCAGTTCGACGAGCAGAAAGCCGACGCCTTCGAGGAACTGGAGGTCGTCCAGGAGCGAATCGACGAGGCCGAACTCCGCATCGAAGAGAAACGAGAGCGCCTCGACCAGCTGGCCGACGAACGCGAGACGGCCCTGCAGTACCAGGAACTCCGCGAGGAGAAAGCGGAGTACGAGGGGTATCGCAAGGCCGCAGAACTCGAAGACAAGCGCGAGGAGTGCGCGGAGATCAGCGACGAGATCGAGGCGCTGGAAGACGAACTCGCGGACCTCCAGCGCGAACTCGACGAACGCCAGGGCAAGGTCGTCCGCCTCGAAGACGAGCTCCAGTCGCTCAACACCGAGATCGAGCGCAAGGGCGAGGACGAACAGCTGGCGATCAAACGCGAGATTGAGGAGATCAAAGGCGACATCTCGCGGCTCGAAGACAGAGCCGCGACCGCCGAAGAGAAGGTCGAAGACGCCGAAAACGAGCGCCGGCAGGCGTTCGTCCAGATCGACCGCAAGCAAGAGACCATCGACGAGCTGGAGGGCGAGATCCGACAGACGAAAGTCGAGAAGTCGAACGTCAAAGCCGAGATCAACGAGCGCGAGGCCGAACTCGCAGACGTACAGGCGAAGATCGACGCGGTCGGCGAGGAGTTCGAAGAGGTCAAGTCGGAGCTAGAGGCCAAACGGACCGCGCTGGAAGCGGCCAAGTCGACGAAGAACGACTACCAGCGCGAGCAGGATCGCCTGCTCGACGAAGCGCGCCGCCGGTCGAACCAGCAACGAGAGAAACGCGACGCGATCGAGGACGCGGAGGCCGAAGTCCCCGACCTCGAAGCCGAGATCGAGGACCTGGAGACGGAACTGGAGAAAGCCCAGAAGAACTCGGCGACGATCACCGAGGTCGTCGAGGATCTCACGGCTGAGAAACGCGAACTCCAGAGCGACGTCGACGAGCTGGAAGACGAGATCAGCGGGCTCCAGCAGGAGTACGCGAACCTCGAAGCGAAGGCCGGGCAGGACGGTGACTCCTCCTACGGCCGCGCGGTGACGACGATCCTGAACGCCGGCATGGACGGCGTCCACGGCACCGTCGGCCAGCTGGGCGGCGTCGATCCCGACTACGCGACCGCCTGCGAGACCGCCGCCGGTGGCCGGCTCGCACACGTCGTCGTCGACGACGACACGGTCGGACAGCGGGGCATCGAGTACCTGAAGTCCCGCAACGCCGGCCGGGCGACCTTCCTGCCGATCACGGAGATGCACCAGCGGTCGCTGCCCAGCCTCCCCCAGCACGGCGGCGTCGTCGACTTCGCGTACAACCTCGTCGACTTCGATCCCGAGTACGCGGGCATCTTCTCCTACGTGCTGGGCGACACCGTCGTCGTCGCGGACATGGACACCGCCCGCGAGTTCATGGGCGAGTTCCGGATGGTCACGCTCGAAGGCGACCTCGTCGAGACCTCCGGCGCGATGACCGGTGGGTCCTCGTCGGGGACACGGTACTCCTTCTCCGGCGGACAGGGCCAGCTCGAACGCGTCGCGGCGAAGATCAACGAGCTGGAAGACGAACGCCAGGAGCGCCGCGAGGAGCTTCGCGACGTGGAAGAGCGCCTCGACGACGCCCGCGACCGACAGACCGACGCGAACGATCAGGTCCGCGAGATCGAATCCGAGATCGAGCGCAAGCGGGCGGCCATCGAGGATGCCCACGAGCGCGTCGAGCGCCTGGAGGCGGAACTGGCGGAGATCGAGGCCGAACGTGAGGATGTCTCCGACGAGATGGACGTACTGGAGGGGAAAATCGCCCGCCAGAACGAGGCCATCGCCATCGTCGAGGCGGACATCGAGGAGCTAGAGGCGGAGGTCGCCGACTCCCAGCTGCCGGCGCTCACCGACGAGGCCGACCAGATCAAACAGGCGATCGACGAACTGGAGAGCCGAGAGAGCGACCTCGACGCCGACCTCAACGAGCTCCAGCTGGAGAAACAGTACGCCGAAGACAACATCGAGGAGCTCCACGAGGACATCGAAGCCGCACAGAACCGCAAGGCCGAGGCCGAGGAACGGATCGCCGAACTCGAAGCCGAGATCGAAGAGAAACGCTCCCAGAAAGCCGCCAAAGAAGACGAGGTCGCGGAGCTGGAGGCCGAGCTGGCGGACCTCAAAAGCGAGCGCGAGGAGCTCCGCGAGGAGCTACAGGACGCCAAAGAGCGGCGCGACGAACAGCAGTCGAAGGTCACCGAACTCGAACGCGACCTCGACGACGCCACCGAGGAGCGCGAGCGCCTCGACTGGGAGATCGACGAACTCGAAGCCGAGGTCGGCGACTACGACCCGGACGAGATTCCGGACCACCACGTCGTCGAATCCCAGATCGGGCGGCTCGAATCCCGGATGGAGGAACTGGAGCCGGTCAACATGCGCGCGATCGACGAGTACGACGCCGTCGAGGCGGAACTGGACGAGCTGGAAGACAAGAAAGAGACGCTCGTCGAGGAAGCCGACGGCATCCGCGACCGGATCGAGACCTACGAGCAGCGCAAGAAGGCGACGTTCATGGACGCGTTCGACGAGATCAACGAGCAGTTCGAGGACATCTTCGAACGGCTCTCGAACGGGACGGGGCACCTCCACCTCGAAGACGAGGCCGACCCCTTCGAGGGTGGCCTGACGATGAAGGCCCAGCCCGGCGACAAGCCGATCCAGCGGCTCAACGCCATGTCCGGGGGCGAGAAGTCCCTGACTGCGCTGGCCTTCATCTTCGCGATCCAGCGGCACAACCCCGCGCCGTTCTACGCGCTGGACGAGGTCGACGCCTTCCTCGACGCCGCCAACGCCGAACTGGTCGGCGAGATGGTCGACGAACTCGCCGGTGACGCCCAGTTCGTCGTCGTCTCCCACCGCTCGGCGCTGCTCGACCGCTCCGAGCGAGCTATCGGCGTGACGATGCAAGACGACAACGTGAGCGCGGTGACCGGGATCGACCTCACCGGGAAGATCGGGGAGGTGCCCGCCGATGACTAGCGAGTCGCCCGAGGACCAGCGGGACGAGGGGGACTCGAATACGCGAACGGGGAGCGAAGCGACCCGTGAGCAGAGCGGGAGTTCCGAGGACCAGCGGGACGAGGGGGACTCGAAAAAAGCGACCCGTGAGCAGAGCGACGACGGCGACGACATCCCGCTGAACATCGCCGGGCACGACGATCGGACACCGCCGAGCGAGGCCGATCCGGACGACCCCTTCGGAGCGGCAGGCGACGACCCGGACGGCGAGTCGGAGACGGTCGAAGCCGGCGAGGGCGACGACGAAGACGACGAGGAAGAAGTCGAGCCCGTCGAGGTGCTGGTCCAGCTCGCCGACGCGGGGGAGATCGACCCGTGGGACATCGACGTGGTGCGGGTGACCGACAAGTTCCTCGAAGTGATCGACGAAGCAGACTTGCGGACCTCCGGGCGGGCGCTGTTCTACGCGTCGGTGCTGATTCGCATGAAGAGCGACGCGATGCTGAACGACGAGGACGAGGAAGCACCGCCGGCCGAGCCCTGGGAGGCGGCGATGGCCGGGGACGATCCCATCGACGAGCCGGACCCCTTCGCCTCGCTGGAACAGGAGATGGATCGGCGACTGGAGCGCCGTCGGGCACGGGGGATGCCCCAGACGCTGGACGAACTGGTGCGAGACCTCCGGGAGGCCGAGCGCGATTCCTGGTGGAAGGAATCACGCAGCTACGACACGAGCGACTCGCCGTCGGGGTTCCGCCGCGGGACCCAGGAACTGGACTACCGCGGGGCCGAGGACGTGCGGATGGACGACGAGCCGACCGCCGACGAGGTGACGGCAAACACCCACGGCGAGGACATCGACGCGATCGTCGACGAGGTGTACGAGGCGGTGCGCGAGCAGTACGACGCCGGCCGCGAGGAGGTCCTGTTTCGGGAGGTCCACCAGATCGGCGGCTCTCGGGTCGAGACGTTCCTGGGGCTGCTCTTTCTCTCTCACCGCGGGCAGGTCCGTCTCCAGCAAGACGAACTGTTCGGGGACCTCTGGATTCAGGACCCCAACGCCGTGACCGGCTCCGAAGAGGCACTGGCCGACTAGCGGGACCCGGCGTGTCGACGCCGCTGATCGACTGATTCTGGCCAGCACCGCGGCTCGCGGGTGTGAACTGGCAGCGGTGCTGGTGGCGTAAGAAGTGTTAAATACCTGTATTGTGTAAGATATTAACACACATGACGCCGACGAAGCTCCGCGAACGCCTCCGAGAGCGCGAGGATCGCATCGACACCGAGCAGTTCCTCGACGCGCTCACCTACGTCCGCGACGACGGCCGGCACTGATCCAGCGGCGGGCCGTCGACGCCCGCTCCAGTGGCGACTCCGTCCACTCGTCACTACTGCCGTCGTTTTTCCGTCGATAGTTCGCGGCCACCAGATCGACGACGCTCGATCTCGGTCAGACGATCGCCCCGGACTGGAGGACGGCCACCAGCAGCGTGACCGTCGCGACGCTGCCAAGCGTCGTCACGAGCACGGACGTGCTGACGAACTGACCGGCCGACAGGCCGTCGTTCTCGCCGCTGAACGCGCCGACGAGGATGACGGGAGTCACCGCCGTCGGCGCGGCAGTGAGCAGGACGAACGTCCGCGCGACGACGGGATCGCGAAAGCCGACCGCGAGTGCGATCCCGACGCCGACGAGGGGCGCGACGGCGAGTTTCGCCACGCTGGCGACGCCGACCCGCCGCACGGTCTCGTCGACGCTGACGTTCGACAGGCGGATCCCGAGGATGAGCAGCATGACCGGGATCGAGGCGTTGCCCAGCATCTCGATGGTCTGCATCGCGGCGCTGGACTCGGGCGGCACGACCCCGAGCCACCGGGCCGCCAGCGTCCCGACGACGGCGTAGACCAGCGGGATCGAGAAGACGCGTTTCATGCTGCTCAGCGGGTTCCCGTCGTCGCCACGAGCGGCGATGTAGACGCCGACGGTGTACAGCAGGACGCCCTGCAGCGCCGTGACGAGAATCGCGGTGCTGCGACCGGTCGGGCCGAATGCGAACTCCGAGAGCGGGATGCCGAAGTTGCCGACGTTGGGGAAGGCGACGACGAGAACGAACGCGCCAAGCAGCGGCTCGGTCTGTCCCTGGAGTCGGCCGACGGACTCGGCGACGGCGATCATCGCCGCCGAGAAGGCGGTGACGGCGACGACGACGCGCAGGAGCGTCGCGGCGGGGAAGGGAGTGGTCGCGAAGCTGTAGACGACGAGTGCCGGCGCGAGCACGTAGACGGTGACCGTGTTGAGCGCGCCCGGATCCACGTCCCGAAACCGACCCAGCAGGTAGCCAGCACCGGCGACGGCGACGACCGGCAGGATCGCCGTCGCGAAAATCGAGAGCAGCGACACGGTCGGGAGTCTGTCCAGCAGGGACACAACGCTGTCGGTCTCGTCGCTGACGGTGTCGGGCTGGCGGGCCCGTCGACCACCAAGCCTTACTGCCGGCGGCGAGTCTGAGCGGGCATGGACACGCGACAGGCGCTGCTCGTCGACGCCTTCACCGACGAGCCGATGGCGGGCAATCCGGCGGGCGTCGTGCCGGACGCGGAGGGACTGGACGACGAGCAGTTCGGCAAGATCGCTTCGGAGCTGGGTGCCAGCGAGACGGCGTTCGTGCTCCCGGACGACGAGGCGGATCGGCGGCTGCGTTACTTCACGCCCGAGTGCGAGGTCGATCTCTGTGGGCACGCGACCGTCGCCGCCCACGCGCTCCTCTACGAGGACGACCGGCTCGACGCCGGGACCCACACGCTGGCGACGGCCGCGGGCACGTTCGAGATCGAGATCGACGACGACGGCACCGTCTGGATGGAACAGGCGACCGCCACGGTGAGACCCGTCGACGTGGCCGACGAGGACGTGGCCGACGCTCTGGGAATCGACGTGGCGACGCTGCGGGACGTGGGTGCGGACTTCCCGCTCTCGGTCGCTTCGAGTGGCCTCCCCTTCCTCGTCGTGCCGGTGAACTACTTCGAACACCTGCGGGACGCCCAGCCGGACATGACGGCGATCGAGTCGCTCTGTGAATCGGTCGGTGCCGAGGGGCTGTACGCCTTCACCTTCGACACGCTGGACGGCGACGCGACGATCCACGCGCGGGCGTTCGTCCCGCTGGCCGGCGTTCCGGAGGACCCCGTCACGGGCACCGCCGCCGGGGCGGCGTGTGCCTATCTGCGCCGGCACAACGCGCTGGACGGCGAGCGCGAGGAGATCGTCGTCGAACAGGGCCACTTCCTCGACCGCCCCGGCCGCGTCCGCGTCGTGACCGACGGCCACGACGTGCGTGTCGGCGGGCAGGCGGTGACGACACTCGACGGAGAGCTAACCGTCCCCGACAGCGAGGACGACGACATCATCGAAGCCTAGAGCGCGGTCGACCGAGCAGCGGCCTCGTACGGACGGTTGTCGCGATGTACCGGTGAGCGCCCCGTCCCAACGCTCACCGATGAGCAACGACGCCGTTCCGTCGCAGTGATCTCTCATACTGCCGGCTGTACGTTTGTGAAGCATTTCGCGACCCCGTGGTCGCGAATCTCTTGCAACAGTTACAGCCGGCAGTATCAATCCTTCTTTCGGATCCGAGTGACTCCCGCTGAAACGTGCCGGAACCGGCAATACCATAATGGTCGTTCATGATGGTACGAACGCGCACATGGCACTACGCTGGCTCGACGACATCACGGCCGACGACGTAGACAGCGTCGGCGGCAAGGCGGCATCTCTCGGTGAACTCGCGGGCGCTGGCCTCCCGGTTCCGCCCGCGTTCGTCGTTACGGCCGACACGTATCGCTCGTTCGTACAGGACACCGGTATCGAGGCGGCGCTGTCCGAGACCGTCGACGTAGACACCGAAGACTCCCAGGCACTGGCGGCCGCGGCCGAGCACGCACAGGAGCTGATTCTGGAGACCGCCGTCCCCGATTCGGTCCGGGACGAGCTGCTGGCGGCGTTCGACGATCTCGACCACGACGTGGTCGCGGTCCGCTCCTCGGCGACGGCGGAGGACCTCCCGGACGCCTCCTTCGCCGGCCAGCAGGAGACGTTTCTCAACGTCGGCCGGGCCGATCTGCTCGACCGGGTCCGGGAGTGCTGGGCGTCGCTGTTCACCCAGCGAGCGATCTACTATCGCCAGGAACAGGGCTTCTCTCACGACGCGGTCGACATCGCGGTCGTCGTCCAGGCGATGGTCGACGCCGACGAGAGCGGCGTGCTGTTCACGAGCCACCCCTCGACGGGAGCCGAGCGAGCCATCGTCGAGGCCGCGTGGGGACTGGGCGAGGCGGTCGTCTCCGGGGCGGTCTCGCCGGACAACTACGTCGTCGACCGCGAGAGCGGCCGGGTCGAGGAAGTGACCGTCGCCGAGAAGAAGGTGATGCACGTCCGGGACGGCGACGACACCGTCGAACGAGCGGTCCCGGACGACAAGCGCGAGCAGCGCGTCCTGGGGACCGAGACGCTCGATCAGCTCGTCGAGATGGGCGAGCGGGTCGAAGACCACTACGGGACGCCCCAGGACGTCGAGTGGGCGATCGCCGACGACACGCTGTATCTCCTCCAGTCTCGACCGATCACGACGATCGACGAGGACGGTGCCGCCGACGGGATCGACGCCGGGGTCGCCGACGGCGGCGCGATGACGGGCCAGCAGGACGGCGTCCTCGTCTCCGGGCTGGGGGCGAGTCCGGGCCAGGTCGCCGGCTCGGTCCGGCTGGTCTCCAAGCTCGACCAGCTGGACAAAGTCGAACCGGGCGACATCATCGTCACGGAGATGACGACGCCGGACATGGTGCCGGCGATGGAGCGGGCCGCCGGGATCGTCACGGACCAGGGCGGGATGACCAGCCACGCCGCGATCGTCTCGCGCGAGCTTGGCGTCCCGGCGGTGGTCGGCACCGACGCCGGGACCGACCGGCTACAGGACGGTCAGGACGTGACGATCGACGGCGACAAGGGGATCGTCGAGCCCGGCGCGACCGCTGCCGCCGACGAGCCCGAGCCGGCGTCCGTCGCCGACGGCACCGACACCGGTCCCGCTCCCAAGCCGATGACGGGCACCGAGATCAAGGTCAACGTCTCGATCCCCGCGGCCGCTGAGCGGGCGGCCGCGACCGGTGCCGACGGCGTCGGCCTGTTGCGGATCGAGCACATGATCCTCTCGACGAGCAAGACGCCCGAACGCTACGTCGAGGACCACGGCGAACGGGCCTACGTCGACGAGATCGTCGACGGCGTCCGGACCGTCGCCGAGGCGTTCTACCCGCGTCCGGTCCGGGTCCGCACGCTGGACGCGCCGACCGACGAGTTCCGCCAGCTCGACGGCGGCGAGAACGAGCCCGCCGAGCACAACCCGATGCTTGGCTATCGAGGAATCCGCCGGAGCCTCGACCGGCCGGAGACGTTCCGGCTGGAGCTGGACGCGATCGCTCGCCTGTACGATCTGGGCTACGACAACGTCGAGATCATGCTCCCGCTGGTCAACGACGCCGAAGACGTGTTGCAGGCCCGCCAGCTGCTCGAATCAGCCGGCATCGACCCCGACAAGCGAACGTGGGGCGTGATGGTCGAGACGCCGGCCAGCGCGCTGGGCATCGAGCAACTGTGCGAGACCGGAATCGACTTTGCCTCGTTCGGGACGAACGACCTCACACAGTACACGCTCGCGGTCGACCGGAACAACGAGGCCGTCGCGGGACGCTTCGACGAGCTGCACCCGGCGGTGCTCGAACTGATCGGCCGCACGATCGAGACCTGCCGCGAGCACGACGTGGCGACGAGCATCTGCGGGCAGGCCGGCTCCAAGCCCGAGATGGTCCGCTACCTCGTCAACGAGGGCGTCACCTCGATCAGCGCCAACGTCGACGCCGTCCGCGACGTGCAACAGGAGGTCAAGCGCGTCGAGCAGCAACTCCTGCTTGAGTCGGTCCGCGAGTCGTAGCGACCCGAGTCGGCTTTCGGACCGCGTTTCGGGGATACTGTTTTCAGCCGGCGCGGTGGAGTGGTCGTATGGACGAACTCTCGCCGCCCGAGGCCAAGAGCGTCAGTGCGGGAGTCGAGTACGTCCCGTTCGGCATTCCGGGACTGGACGGTGCCGTCAGAGGCATCCCGACGGGCAGCGCAGTGTTGCTCGCGGGCGCGCCCGACGCCGGCAGCCACGCCTTCCTGTACACGAGCCTCGCCTCCCTCATGCTCGCGAAACACGAGCCGGCGCTGTACCCGCGACGGCTGGGCGACGCGCGCGAGGCGATCCCCGAGCGCGTCAGCTACGTCTCGCTGACTCACGACCGAGACCACATCTACAGCGAACTCGACGCCGTCCTCGACTCCGAGCAGTTCGAGGTCCTGACCGACCACCTCACCGTCGCCGACTTCTCCCAGCAGTTCCTCTCGGCCGTCGACGTGCCCGCTGCGCTGTACGACCAGCGCCGCGACGACGTGCCCGCGCCGACCGAAGACGACGACAGCGGCGTCGCCGGGCTGCTCGACGACGTGACGCTGCCGGACGAGCGCTCGACGGAGACCGACGACGCCGACGACGTGTCCGCCTTGCTCGACGAGATCAGCGAGTACGTCGCCGACAACGGCGACGACGCGCTCCTCGTGATCGACGGGCTCTCGGACCTCCTCCTGGCGACGAACTTCGGGCTCGATCGCAGCGCCGTGCTCGGCTTCCTGCTGGGGTTGCGCGAAGCGGTCGTCGGCTGGGACGGGATCGCCTACGTGGTCTACGAACGCCGGGCCGCCGACGTGCGAAGCGATCCCGACATCCACGGACTGCTCCACGGCTCGGTCTTCTTCTACTCGAACGACCAGGGTCACGACACGTATCGAACCATGCGCGTCGGCTCTTTCGGCGGCGCGCTGGACACCGAACGCCAGACCGTCTTCGAGAGTTCGGTCGGGCCGGCGGGCCTCCGGGCGAAGGCGACCAAGAAGATCGGTCCGTCGAACTGGTAGGAACACAACGCCTAAAGTCGTCAAGTCCGTGTTCGTAACTGATGCAGCGGGCCGAGCCCCAGTCGTTCGAACGTGTTCTCTCGTCGATGTGTACCGAACCCCACCCGACGGCTCGGCAGGCGGCCGAGCGGTTCCTCGCGACGAATCCGGGCGATCCGGGGACGTACGAGACGGTCGCCGACCTCGAACGCGAGGCCGTCGAGCAGCTGGGAACGATCGCCGGCCTCGGCGATCCCGCGGGCTACGTCACCAGCGGCGGCACCGAGGCGAACGTGCAGGCGATCCGGATCGCGCGCAACCGCGGCGACACCGACGACCCCAACGTCGTCGCGCCGGAACACGCTCACTTCTCGTTTACGAAGGCCGCGGAGATGCTCGGCGTCGAGCTTCGGACCGCACCCGCGACCGACTACCGGGCGGACATGGACGCGATGGCCCACCTCGCGGACGACGACACCGTCGCCGTCGTCGGCGTGGCCGGCACCACCGAGTACGGCTACGTCGATCCGATCCCGGCCATCGCCGACCTCGCCGACGAGGTCGGCGCGCTCTGTCACGTCGACGCGGCGTGGGGCGGCTTCTACCTCCCCTTTACCGACCACGACTGGCACTTCGGACACGCCGACGTCGACACGCTGACGATCGACCCACACAAGGTCGGGCAGGCCGCGGTGCCGGCGGGCGGACTGCTCGCGCGCTCGCCCGATCTCCTCGACGAGCTGGCGATCGATACGCCGTACCTTGAATCGCGGAGTCAGGTCACGCTGACCGGGACGCGCTCTGGGGCCGGCGTCGCGAGCGCCGTCGCCGCCATGGACGCCCTCTGGCGGGAAGGGTACCGTGAGACCTACGAACGGGCAATGGACAACGCCGAGTGGCTCGCCGAACAGCTCGACGTACGGGGCCACGACGTGATCGGCCCAGAACTGCCACTCGTGGCGGCGGACCTCTCGATCCCGATGACGACGGAGCTGCGAGAGCGTGGCTGGCGCGTCTCCAAGACCGGCAGCGGCGAGATGCGTGTCGTCTGTATGCCCCACGTCACCCGGTCGATGCTGCGCTCTTTCGTCGCCGATCTGGACTGGTACTGATTCTGGCGGCGTCGCTCTGTGACCGATCTCGCCACCCGAGTAGCGGATATCGCCACGACGCAGGCGACAGTACGACGGCGACCGGGAGTATAGAGCGGTACCGACGCGACATATCAACACTTACTACGCCCCTCACGTTAGGCCCTGTCAGTGGTGCTCGATGGGTTCGTGCTGTTTCTGTCCGACTGTGGAACAGCGACAGATCCGACGGGACTCGAAGAAGCGGTCTGTACGGCGACCGGGCCGTTCGGACTGCTCATTATCGGCGTCTACTCGTTCCTGATCGCGTTCCTGTTGCCGTTCCCGAGCGAGGTCGTTCTCGCTCCCAGCGGAACGTTGCGACTCGGCCTCTCGGAACCGGCGACGATCGCCGTCATCATCGTCGTCAGCGGGGCGGGCAAGGCCCTTGGCAGTCTCTTCGCCTTCCACATTGGCCAGGAGACCAAAGAGTACGGGCCACTGCTCTCCCTGCTGGAGCGGTCTCGGTTCGACATTCTGGGCTGGTCCGAGCGCAAGACGGTCTCGATCGCCAAGAAGTACGGCTACGCCGGCCTCGCGCTGGCGCTGTGTGTGCCTTTCTTCCCCGACACGCTCTCGATCTACGCGTTCTCGATCCTCGAAGACGACTACCTCAAGTTCGCGACTGCCACCTTCTTCGGGAGCGCCGGCCGGCTGGTCGTGACCATCGGGCTCGCCGCGGGCTTTTTCGCGATCTTCTGATACGGATTATTGTAGCCGTTTTCCCGGTCGACCGCACCACGGTGGCGGTCACTCCGGTAAAGATCGACAATAATCCGTATGACACCCTCGGCCGTGCGGCGTTTTCCTCCGACACCGACGGCGGCGAGCACGCGGCTGCAAATCGGCACACTTTCCACAGCCACGGCGGTATCGATCCGATATGAGTGACCAGCAGTTCCCCACCGACAATCCCGCAGTGGTGACGGTCGGGTTGCCCTACGCGAACGGCGACCTGCACGTCGGCCACCTGCGTGGCTACGTCAACGGCGACGTGTACGCCCGCGCGCTTCGGCGCGTCGGCCAGCAGACCGCGTTCGTCTGTGGCTCTGACATGCACGGCACGCCGATCGTCGTCAACGCGGGCGAGGAGGGCGTCGATCCCGAGGCGTACGCGCTGGAGTACCACGAGACCTACGCCGAGACCTTCCCGCAGTTCAACGTCGAGTTCGACAACTACGGTCACACCCACGACGCCACGAACCAGGAACTCACCCAGGAGTTCGTCCGCTCGTGGGTCGAGCAGGACCACGTCTACGAGAAGGAGATCCAGGTGGGCTACGACCCCGAAGCCGACCAGTGGCTCCCGGACCGCCTCGTCGAGGGCACCTGCCCGTACTGCGGCGAACGGGCGCGTGGCGACGAGTGCGACGAGGGGTGTCAGCGCCACCTCGAACCCGGCGAGATCGAGGACCCCGTCTCGACGCGGACGGGCAACGCCGCCGAGTACCGCACCCGCGAGCACAAGTTCCTGCGTCTGAACGACTTCCAGGAGTACCTCCAGGGCTTTCTCGACCGTCTCGACGGCACCGACAACGCACAGAACCAGCCCCGCGAGTGGGTCGAGGGCGACCTGCAAGACCTCTGTATCACGCGGGACATCGACTGGGGAGTCGACTACCCGGCAGACGCCGACGACGCGGAGACCGAGGAGGACCTCGTGCTGTACGTCTGGGTCGACGCCCCGATCGAGTACGTCGCCTCCACGAAGCAGTACACCGAGCGGGTCGGCGAGGACACCTACGACTGGGAGTCGGTCTGGAAGGTCGACGGCGAGGAACGTCACGGCACGGAGTGGGACGACGACTGGACCGACGAGGCCGGCGAGATCGTCCACGTGATCGGCCGGGACATCATCCAGCACCACGCCGTCTTCTGGCCGGCCATGCTCCGTGGCGCGGGCTACAACGAACCCCGCGCGATCCTCGCGACGGGGTTCGTCAACATCGACGGCAAGTCCCTCTCGACCTCCCGGAACCGCGCGGTGTGGGCCGACGAGTACCTCGACGCCGGCTTCCACCCGGACCTGTTCCGCTACTACATCGTCTCCGGGTCGGGCATCGAGACCGACGTGGACTTCTCGTGGGACCGCTTCGCCGAGCGAGTCAACGGCGAACTCGTCGGCAACGTCGGGAACTTCCTCTACCGGTCGCTGCTGTTCGCCCAGCGCAACTACGGCGGCACGCCAGACACCGAGGTCAGCGACGACGTGCGCGAGCGCATCGAGGACGCCATCGAGACCTTCGAGGACGCGGTCGACGACTACGAACTGCGTGCCCTCGCCGACGTGGGCGTCGAACTCGCCGACTTCGGCAACGAGTACATCCAGCGCAACGAGCCCTGGAACCTCGTCGACGACGATCCCGAGCAGGCCCAGCAGGTGATCCGGGACTGCGTCCAGCTCTCGAAGGCCGTCGCGATCTTGCTCCAGCCGGTGCTGCCGGAGAAGGCCGAACGGATCTGGGGGCAGCTCGGCGAACAGGGCTCCGTGGCTGACGTCCCGCTCGACGCCGCACTGGCGACGCCGCCCGCCGACTTCGACGAGCCGACGGAGCTGTTCGGACAGGTCGAGGACGACCACATCGAGGGGCTGAACGATCAGCTCCAGCGCCGCGTCGAGGCGGCCAGTGACGACGAGGGCGACGACGAGAGCGACGAAGACGACGAGACGGTCGAACTCGAACCGCTGGAAGACGAACGCATCGGCTTCGAGGCGTTCGAGGGCGTCGACATGCGCGTCGGCGAGATCGTCGCCGCCGAAGACATCGCCGACTCGGACAACCTCCTCGAACTCGAGGTCGACATCGGAATCGAGACCCGGCAGGTCGTGGCCGGCCTGAAGGGGCTTCACGACGTGGACGACCTCCCCGGAACGCGGGTCGTCCTCCTCGCCAACATGGAGAAAGCGGAGCTGTTCGGGCGCGAATCCAACGGGATGATCCTCGCGGCCGGCGACGACGCCGACCTGCTGACGACTCACGAGGACTCGCCGCTGGGGACCCGGGTCCACTGATCGGACGCAGGGAGCTTTTGTACCACCACCTGTAATGACGGCGTATGGCAAACGACGCCGACTCCGACGACTGGAAGTTCTCGGTCGACGAGGTCGGCCCCGACGCGGAGACCGCGACGAACGGCCACGACGAGGCGGTCGAGCTGTCCAGTGAGGACGTACCGGAACCGCTGGTCGATAAGGGCGAGGACGACGCTGGCGGCAACGTCGCCGGGAGTCTGCTCTCGGCCGGGCCGATCGAACCCCAAGTGGCGAGCCGCGAGAACGCTCTCTTCGTCGTTCTCGGCGTCTACCTCGCAGTCTTCGGGTTCGCGGCCATGCTCGCACCCGGCTTCGTCTCGTCGCTCCAGAACGTGCTCGTCCTCGGCGGCGGACTCCTCGTCGTCGCCCTGCTGTCTTTCGGCGTCTTCGGACTCCTGACCCCGGAGACTTAATCCGCCGGAGGCCGTAGGTCGCGTATGTCTCTGCTCAGCGAATCGCTCTCGACGCTGCTCTTCGTCGGTGGAGCCCTGTTGCTCGTCGCCGAAGCGGTCGCTCCGGGCGCACACTTCTTCGTGCTGGGCGTCGCACTCCTGACGGCGGGCGTCGTCGGGCTCTTCTCGCCGGTCGGGGGTGCACTCGGGATTCTCGTGCTCGCCGCCGCCGTCCTCGTGACCACCGGGCTGACGCTGTGGGGGTACCGTCGTATCGACATCTACGACGGCGAAGGCTCTGCACAGACGCTCGACTCGGACTCCCTGCGGGGCAAGTTCGGCCGCGTCACCGAGCGAGTCACCCAGACCGACGGAGAGGTGAAGCTTCAGGACGCCGGCTTCAACCCCTACTACCAGGCTCGCAGCGTCGACGGTGAAATCGAAGAGGGGGCGGAAGTGATGGTCGTCGACCCCGGCGGCGGCAACGTCGTCACCGTCGAGGCCGTCGCGGGCGGCGACGAGATCGACCGACAGCTCGAAAACGACCGCGAACAGTCGGTGACCGACGCCGAACCGGAACGCGAGTTCGACCCCGACGTCGAGTCCGACGCCGCCTGAGACGGAACGTCGTCGCTGCTTCGCGGTGAGCGCTGGGACGGGGGAGACGCTCACCGAGGCATCGCTACAGTTGTCCGTACGAACGGTCACCGTGTGCGATTTGTAAGCAGAGACTACCTGTCACGACGACCGAAGGCTTTTCTTTTAGCCACCCCGAGGTTCGGACGATATGCTTCCAAGTGTCGTCCTCCAAGGAGGGGGGATCCTGTTCGTCGCAGTGGTCTTCCTCCTGCTCGCCGTCGCACTGGTGTATTCGAGCATCGTCATCATCCGCCCGTACCAGCAGGGTGCGTACACGGTCCTCGGTTCGTATCGTGGCCTCCTCGATCAGGGGATCCACTTCATCTATCCGTTCGTGTCCGACGTGACGCGGTTCGACATGCGAACCCAGACACTCGACGTGCCCCGCCAAGAGGCGATCACCCGGGACAACTCCCCGGTGACCGCCGACGCCGTCGTCTACATCAAGGTGATGGACCCGAAGAAGGCGTTCCTCGAAGTCGACAACTACGAGCGGGCCGTCTCGAACCTCGCCCAGACGACGCTCCGTGCGGTGCTTGGCGACATGGAACTCGACGACACGCTCAACAAGCGCCAGGAGATCAACTCGCGCATCCGGAAGGAACTCGACGAGCCCACCGACGAGTGGGGGGTCCGCGTCGAGAGCGTCGAGGTCCGCGAGGTCAATCCGTCGAAAGACGTCCAGCAGGCCATGGAGCAACAGACCTCCGCCGAACGGAAACGCCGTGCCATGATCCTGGAAGCGCAGGGTGAACGTCGCTCTGCCATCGAGACCGCGGAGGGTGACAAGCAGTCCAACATCATCCGCGCACAGGGTGAGAAGCAGAGCCAGATCCTCGAAGCGCAGGGTGACGCCATCTCGACCGTGCTCCGCGCCAAATCTGCCGAGTCGATGGGCGAACGCGCGATCATCGACAAGGGCATGGAGACGCTGGAAGGGATCGGCGGCAGCGAGTCGACCACCTTCATCCTCCCCCAGGAGCTCACCTCGCTGGTGGGCCGCTACGGCAAGCACCTCACCGGCTCGGACGTGAAGGAGAACGGCCACGTGCTCGAGGGCCTGGAGTTCGACGAAGAGGCACGCGAGATGCTGGGACTCGACGACATCGAGGAGATCCTCGGTCAGATCGACCAGGAGGCCCAGGTCGACGTCGAAGAGATGGAACAGCAGGCCCAGAAGATCAAACACGGCGAAGACAGCACCGACATCCAGGACCCCAACGAGGCCATCGAGGAGATGGACCAGGAGTTCGGTGACGGCGGCAACGCCCCTGGCGACGGTA
Organism: Halomicrobium sp. IBSBa; assembly: GCF_017612575.1. NCBI lineage: Archaea > Methanobacteriati > Methanobacteriota > Halobacteria > Halobacteriales > Haloarculaceae > Halomicrobium > Halomicrobium sp. IBSBa. The sequence goes on along the minus strand of NZ_JADPQC010000001.1, from coordinate 568,884 downwards.
GCACCGACGAAGACGATCTGTAGGCCAGGTAGTCACCACAGTCGAAGCCGTTTTATTACTGGTGTACGTAGCTGAACCAGACATGGGTGGGGATGGTCCGGTCGACGAATCGAAGCGTGCGACGCTGCGCCGGTTCGCCGCGCTCGGTGCGGCGGGTCCGCTGGCGCGTTTCTCTGACAGCGACGGGGACTCCGAGAGCGACGCCCGCGAAGCGATCGCGGGCTACGTCTCGACGACGCCCGGCGCGCACTTCTCGAAGATCAGAGACGACCTCCAGCTCGGGACTGGCGAGAGCCAGCATCACCTCCGGCAACTGGCCGAGGACGGACGGATCGACAGCTACCGCGACGGCGACTACCGGCGCTTTTTCGCGGCCGGACAGTTCTCCGAGCGGGAGATGGTCGTGTTGAGCTATCTCCGCCGCGAGACGCCGCGTGGGATGCTCGTCGCGCTGCTGAGAGATCCGTCGGCGACGGGCGGGGACCTGGCGGCGACGCTGGACGTGTCTCGGCCGACCGTCAGCAAGTACGCGAGCGAACTGGAGAGTGTGGGCCTGCTCTCGCGAGACGACGGCTACGCGGTCGAAGAGCCAGAAACCGTCCTGACGCTGCTCGTTCGCTACGCGGACTCCTTCGGTGAGCACGCGGCCACGCTCGCTACCGAGGCGGCCGATCTCGTCTCGTACGATCCGGAGTGAGACGGCGAACTGTCGTCGTTTTCCGGTCGACTACAGGTCGCTGTCGGGGGGCGTGACCGACAGCCGGCCGTCGGGGCACTGACTGGGGCACTCCGAGAAGCGACGAACGAGTTCGACGAGCGGTCAGCAGGTGACCTTCCACGTCGTCGCCGAGGAGTAGCCCCACTTCTCGACGTCGACGTCGAACTCGCCGTCTTCGATGGCCGTCATGTTCGTCCCGACTTCCTTCGCGGAGAGACCGAGTTCGTTGCCGATGAGCCGGGACTTGAAGTACGTCTGTGTGTCGGCGTTGTCTCGCAGGAACTCGAGGATGCGGCGCTGTTTCTCCGAGAGGCGCGTGTCGGCCGCCGTCGCTGTCGTGCTCATACACCATCGTTCGGATCAGATACTCTTAGGGGGTTTGGTACGGTCGGTTAACCCGCTGCCGTCTTGCGATTTTTGCGTCGGCTCGGCCGGCCGGTCCGTGCTCACTCCGCTCTGAGTGGGGCGGTTGGTACGGGTGGGTAACACCCGCATACCGGCCCGTGATGATACGGAGTCGTCGACGTTTACCCAGTCGACGACACGACAGCGTGCGGTCGATCTGGTAACGATCTACAACAACCCGTCTCGTACTGCCGGTAGTATCAGTCCTCGATTCCGGCGATCGTCTCGGCCACGTCGTCCCAGTGGCTGCCCTGCCAGAAGTGCTGTCCGCAGGCTCGACAGCGCCACACGTCCGTCTCGTCGGGCTCCGGTGCGTAGTCGGGCGTCGAGCGGTCGGCGTCGACGGCGTCCAGTCGCCCGTTGCAGTCGCCACAGTACGCGGGTTCGTCATCGACGGCGAGTTCGAAGCCCGCCGCCGACAGCGCCGAGAGCTGTGTCTCGATCGTTCGGCCGTCGAGCAAGATCGCGTCGGGACTCCGGCTCGCGAGGTCGCGATCCCTGGTGACGATCCGTCGCCCTTCGCGCCGGGCCAGCGCGAGGAGCGCCTCGTCCGGCGCGTCCGGGGCGATGTCCCGATCGAGCGCGTAGGCGGCGTCGTAGCCACACATCCGCAGGTACGTCGCGAGCTTCCCGCACATCACGTCGAGCAGGAGGTCGGTCATCGGTCAGTGGAGGAACGACCGCACGTCGTCGACGTGCCACGCGTTGAGTACGTTCGCGGGCTCGGCCCAGCCGCGTCGGCCGGTGTGGACGCCGTACCTGAGGCTGTCGAAGCCGGCCGGCGAGTGAGCGTCGGTGTCGATGGCGACGGTCGCACCGGCCTCGATCGCCGTCTTGACCGCGCTGCCAGCGAGGTCCAGGCGCGCCGGGTCGGCGTTGATCTCCAGTGCCGTGCCGTGGTCGGCGGCGACCGTCGCCAGCCGCGATACGTCCACGTCGAGGCCCGGACGGCGGTTGAGGTAGCGACCGGTCGGGTGGCCGACGACGTCGACGGCCGGGTGTCGGGCCGCCGCGACCAGCCGCTCGGTGCCGTCGCCGTCGAGCGCGGCGTGGGGCGAGGCCACCACGAGGTCGAGGTCGGACAGCAGGTCGTCGCCGACCGACACCGTTCCGTCGGCCGCGACGTTGGCCTCGACGCCCGCGAACACGTCGATCGCGGCGTCGTCGGCCGCCGCCCGGATCTCGCCGAGCTGGTCGCGCAGTTCCTCGTCGTCGAGGCCGACGCCGCCGACCATCCCCGGCCCGGTGGCGTGGTCCGTGATCGCGAGGTAGTCGTGGCCGAAGGCGGCCGCCCCCTCGATCATCTCCGCGACGGTAGCGCGGCCGTCCGACCAGGACGTGTGCGTGTGGAGGTCGCCGCGAATATCGTTCGTCTCGACGAGGTCCGGCAGCTCCCCTTCGACGGCGGCCTCGATCTCGCCGCGGTTCTCTCGCAGTTCCGGGGGAACCCAGTCCATCTCCAGCGGGTCGTACATCGACGCCTCGGTCTCGCCGCCGATCTTCTCGCCGGCCCGCTGGTCGTCATCTTCGACCCCGGCCACGTCGAAGATGCCGTACTCGTTGACCTTCAGATCGCGCTCGATCGCGCGGTTCCGGACGGCGACGTTGTGGGCCTTGCTGCCGGTGAAGTACTGGAGGGCGGCCCCGAACTCCTCGGGGACGACGACGCGCAGGTCGATCCGGACGCCGTCGGCCCGCAGGCTCGCCTTCGTGTCGCCGGCCTCGATGACGCTGTCGGCCTCGGGCCAGTCGGTGAACGCGGCGACGACCCGCTCGGCGTCGTCGCTGCCGACGAGCACGTCCACGTCGCCGATCGTCGCCCGCCAGCGTCGCAGCGAGCCCGCGAGCTCGACCGACGCGACCGCGTTGACGGCGTCGAGATACTCGACGACACGCTCGCCGTTGGGGCGGGCGTCTCCGAGCAACTGCCGTTCGTGGGCCTCGCGGGCGAAGTCGATGCCGTCGAGGATGTTCTGCTCGGTCTTGGCTCCGAACCCCTTTACCGTCTGGATGTCACCGGCCTCGGCGGCCGATTCGAGGTCGTCGAGCGTCTCGATCCCCAGTTCCTCGTACAGCGTCCCGGCGGTCTTGGGGCCGACGCCCTCGACGCTGGTGATCGCCGCCATGTCGAGAGGGTACTCCTCGCGCAGTTCGTCGAGTTCCGCGATCCCTCCAGTCTCGACGTACTCGACGACCTTGCTCGCGATGGCGTCGCCGACGCCGTCGATCTCGCCGACGGCGTCCTCGCCCTCCTGGGCGAGGCTCTCCACTGCCTGTGGGTACTCGCGGATGTTCTCCGCGGCGCGGCGGTACGCGCGTGGCTTGTAGTCGACGCCCTTCGCGTCCAGCAGGTCCGCGAAGGCCTCGAACTGCCGGGCGATCTCGTCGTTGCGACTCATCGGCCGCGACTCGCCCTCCCGGTACCGGAGTCGGCGTCTTCGTGGCCCAGCGCCTTCTTGAGGAACTGCATCCAGCGTTTCTTGTCGGCAGCTTCCTTGGCCTGGGCCTCCTGCTCGATGTCGGCCGGGCCGAGCTGTTCGAGGGCGTTCAGCGCCCGGTCGATCCCGATGATCGACTTCGCGAGGCGCTCTCCCTGCGCGAACGTGATGTCGTCGTCCTCGATGCGCTGTTTGCGCTGGCGGCGCTCGCGTCGGAGGTTGCGCTTGGCGTTCTCGACGCGCTCGCGTTCTCCGGCGGGGATCGTGTCCCGGCGCTTGATCTCGAAGACGAACGACTGGAGTTCGATCGTCTCGCCTTGCACCTCGATCGCTTCGGGGATGTCCACGCCGACCGTCGCGCTCTCCCGGCCGATGCGTTCGAGCAACTGCTCGCGCTCGAAGTCTTTCACGTGGTCATCTTCGGTCGGGAGGGTCTTACTCGCTTCGCCCGCCGCTGCACGGACCGCCCTCGTGCCGGCTCGGACACCGGCGGGCTCGTCGCACCGACATAGGGAATGGAGAGAACGACCCAAGGCATAATATCACACACTGGGGACAAACTTTTGCAGCAACTCTCTGCTATAAATACCGGAGTGATCGTATGCTCAAATGCAAAATCTGTGGCGACCGATACGCGAAGCAGTTCGGACAGTGTGCCAAGTGTACTGCAAAGATCGGCAAGAAAAAGAAAAAGAACTGTACCGGTAGCGGCTGTGGGAAGACGATCGTAAAAAAGATCACCAAATCTGCGATCCGGAAGGGCGTCATGGAGGCTGTCTGCCCTGGCTGTGGGATCACCGTCGAGTTCAGCGTCGATCTCTGATCGCTTACGTCGAGCCCTCGAACCCCAGCTCGACGGCGCGCGCACGCTCGACGAGGTCGGCGTCGTAGCGGTCGGCCGTCTGTTCGGGGTGGGTCTCGTCGATGGCACGGACCGTGGCGACGGTGTTGGCGAAGTTCTTGTACGTGGCTTCGTCGACCATCTGGCCGTCCAGCACGACCGCGCCCGACCCCTCGGCCTTGGCTTCGACGAAGCGTTCGATCTTGCCCACGTCGCGCTCCAGTTCCTCGGCGGTCGGCATGTGGATGCGGTTGGCCTGGACGGTCTGTTTGGGGTGGAGCGACCACGAGCCGTCGATGCCGATGGTCGCCTCGCGGGTCACCTGGTCGGCGTAGCCAGGTGCGTTGTAGTAGGTCACTCCCGCCCGCTCGTGAAAGAGCTGGTCGAAGGGGCCGCCGACGGCGACGAGATCGGCGGCGCTGGCCTCGTTCGAGAGCCGTTCGAGCATCGCGGCCCACTGCGGGCGCTGGCCGTCCATCGCGCGCCCGCCCAGCTCTGCGGTGTAGTCCACCGGTCCGAAGATCAGGCCGGTCAGACGCGAGTCCTCGCCCAGCCGTGCGATCTCTCGCAGGTCCGAGAACGCCCTCGCCGTCTCGACGATCACGGAGAGGCCGATCGACCCGTCGTCGTACCCGTACGCGCGTTCGGCCTCCGCGACGGCCGCGCGGGCCCGTTCTACGTCGTCTCGTCGGCCGACTTTCGGGACGACGACGCCGTCGAGGTGGTCGCCGGCCTCGCCGACGAGGCGGTCGATCTGGTCGACGCCTCGCTCTCGGAAGCTCGGGTCGGCGTAACTCCACTCGACGCGGGGCCAGATCTCGCCCCCGAAGTCGGGGCCGTACTCGGGGAGCCGGTCGATCGTGTTTTCGAGCGCTTCGGCTTTCATCGAGGGCGCGGTGCCGTCCTCGATGTCGGGTGCGAGCCAGTCCGGGGCCTCGAACCCCTCGGCGGTGAGCCCGGAGTCGAGGTACTTTGCCGAGTTCTCGCGCGGGACGGCGGCCGGTGCGGTCTGGAAGGTGCGACAGAGTCGTGTCATTGGTGTCGGCTGTCGATGAGTGCGGTTCGCCGGCCGGAGTAGACCGGGCGGCGGTCCTGGTCGAACGCGACGTGTTCGAAGGTCACTTCGCCGGCCCGCGGCGGGCCGGGGTCGGGGTCGGCTTCGAGGACGCGCGTGAAGCCGTAGATCGTGTCTCCAAGCGTCACGAAGTCGTGGAACGATTCGTCGTGATAGGCGCGCTCGCGGTACGTGGCCTCGTCCGAGCGGGCGTGGGCCAGCGCGACCGAGCGGGTCACGTCCCCGTAGGCCACGATATCCCCGGACGGCGAGTCGGCCATGGCGTCGCGGTTGTGGTGCTGGCGGGCCGTGTTCAGCGTCGCCAGCGGGAGCCCGGCCACGAGCTGGTCGTCCATCGTCCGACCGCGCTCGTGGCGGTAGGCGACCGCAGCGTCCGGGTCGTCCCCGACGCGATCGAGCGCCGCCCGAAAGTCCTCGAAGTGGGGGCCGTCGGGGGCGATCAGCGTCGCCGGCAGGGAGTCGTCGGACGCTCCCTCCTCGACCGTCTGCTCGTCGTCGGCCTCCCGCTCGTCGTCGGTCACCTGCCCGCCGTCGGCCGCCGTGGGGGTGCGTCGCGGGACCATGTTCGTCCGCTCGTAGCTGACCAGCACGGCGTCCGTCTCGGCGTCGTAGCCCGCCGTCTGCCAGGTGACGATCCCGTAGTCGGGCCGGGAGTTCGAGGTGGCGGTCGACTCGACGGTCGATCGGGTTCTGATCTCGGTCCCCGGCAGGACGGGCTCGTGGAACCGGAGGTCGGTCCGGCCGAGGAAGTACCCGCCCTTCTCCGAGAGATCCTCGACGGTCGCGCCCATGACGCAGGCGAGCAGGTAATCCGGGTGGATCGGTGGCTCGGGGAAGTCCCGCTCGCGGGCTGCGTCGGTCCGCCAGTAGGCGGGATCGTGGTTCAGCGTCTGGCCCATCCACCGCTCGGTGCCGGGCCGGTCGAGCACCAGCCCGGGCTCGTGCTCGATGGTCTCGCCGACCTCGAAGCGCTCGAAGTAGTGACCCTTCTCGCGGGTCTCCGCGCGGTCGAGGGCCGACGCGAAGGCGTCGGGGTCGGTCCACTCGCTCATCGGCGACCACCGCCCGCCCGGCCGGGACCGGGATCGCGACGCGGGGCGTCCCCTCGCTCGGCGGCGTCGGCCCCGGTCGCTCGTCCGTCCATCCGTGCCACCGTCCGGCGCATCTCGTTGGTAACGATCATGTACCCCTCGTCGAAGCCCATGCCGGGCTTTGCGAGCACCTGCGCTGCGTCGGTCGCCAGCGCGACGTGGGCACAGGCCCGCGCGGAGGTCGCCGTCTCGTTGCAGGTGCCACCGAGGTACGCGCGGGTGTCGGTGCCCTCGCAGTAGCGGACCGCGCGGGCCGACCGCTGGATACCGCCCAGGTCCGGCGTCTTGATCTGGACCACGTCCGCGGCCTCGTGGTCGACGAAGCGACGCACGTCGTCGAAGGTGTTGCACCACTCGTCGGCGACGACGTCCACCGCGACGCCCGCGTCGGCGAGGGCCTCGCGGAGTTCGGCCATCGCGTGGATCTGATCGGCCCGCCCCGCGGCGTCCATCGGCCCCTCGACCTGCAGCGGGTAGGGGGCCGCCGCCCGTTCGAGCGCCGCGAAGTAGTCGGTGACTTCGGGGCGGTCGTAGGGCGGTCCGAACAGTTCGCCGATCATCCCGTACACGTCGACGTGGAAACGGGGCTCGTACTCCGGGCGTCCGAGGTCGTCCGTGCGTGTCGACAGCCAGTCGAGGTAGTCGACCAGGCCGTCGCCGTCCGCGCCCATCGCGTCCGTCGAGTTGAACAGGCCGTGGGGCAGGACCGGGACGCCCTTGACGAGCATCTTCTCGGCGTTGGTGTATCGCTCGTCGCCGGACTGGCCGAACACCGGGACGGGCTCCGTGGCCGGTTCCGTGCCCAGCGCCGTCGCGAGCACGTCGGTGGGCGTGCCGCGAGTCGCGTGGGCGGCGGCGTTCAGCAGTGCCTGCGAGACCCCGTAGCGGACGGCCGTGTGCAGGCGGCCACCCTGGCGAGAGGGGAGCGCTTCGACGGCCGTGACATTCTCGTCGAAGTGGGTCGCGTCTCGTCCGCGCAGTACGTCGGCGATCTGCTCCTCGACGACCGACGCGAACTCGTCGGCCCGGAAGCGTGGGTCGCGGCCCCCGGCCCCGGAGTACTGGACGGCGGCACAGTCGCCTCGCACCCACCGGCCGTCGCCCAGCTGGAGTTCGACGAGCAGACTCTCGCCGGCCTCCCGGATTCGATCGAAGCCGTCGGTCACCGGCTCGCCCTCGTAGGCGAACCCGTCGCGGTTGGCCCCCTCCTTGATCGCGCGCTGGTCGTCGAAGAAAAAGCCGGCGACGCCGGGCGTCGCCCGGACGGACTCAATCCGCATCCGTCTCACCCCGGCGACCGATGAGCTTGCCGTCGCTGATGGCGTCCACGTCGTCGGCGACCATCTGGAACGACTGGGCTCGGCCCTCCCGCTCGGCGCGCTTGCCGAGCTTGTTCTCGTGGATCTCGCGGACCTCGTCGGGCACTGCGAGATCCCCGAACTCGAACATCCGGACGCGGCCGTCGTCGTCGCGGGCCGGCAACACCGCACCCGCCGCGGCGTCGCTGGGGGCGAAGGGCACGTCCATCGCGCCCGACTCGAAGGCGCGGATCACCCCCTGGGCCACGTCGCCGTCGCCGTGGCGGTCGATCGCGTCCATCAGCGCGCGCGTCGTCTGTTCGATCAGTCGCTGCTCCTCGTCGACGCCAGCGAGGTCGATGTCCTGTTCGATGGTCATGTCGATGAGCTGCCGCGTCGTCCGCAGGCCCGCGGCGTTGGCCTCCTTGGTCGGAACGCCCTGGAACTCCTGTGGGGACTTGGTGATGACCTTGTCGGGCTTCGCGACCGCCGCCGTGACGCCGCCGAGGCCGATGACGCCGCTGGCACGCGCCTCGTCGGGCGGGAACCCGCCCATCCACTCGTGGAAGACGGTGGTGACCGTCACGTCGTCGGGGAGATACTCCTCGCCCAGCGCGCGCAGCGCACGCAGCGCGGCCACGTCCTGGACGACGTTGCCGACCTGGCCGTAGCCAAGCGTCAGCGAGCGCACGCCCTGTGTGGCCGCGAGCAGCCCCTCGACCAGCATCACCGCGATGGCGATGGCCGGCGGGACCAGCGTCCCCGTCAGCGGGCCGAACGGCTCGCGGTTGACGACGACGCCCCGTTCCGCGTAGGCCCCACAGAGGCGGTCGACGAACTGCCAGTGTGTGATCGTCTCCGCCAGGCTGTGGCCCTTCGTGTAGGGGATGTTGTACGAGATGGGGCCGCCCTCGAAGCTCTGGAAGCCACCCGCAAGCGTCACCATCGCCAGCAGGCGCGCGTCGGGCGTGCCGTGGCGCACCTCGATGGGAGTGTCCAGCGCCCGCACGAGCCGGCGACAGTCTTCGACGCCGTGGTTGACCGCGGGGAACCCGTTCAGCGCGTCCTCGTCGCTGTTGCGCGAGGCCGCCAGCCCCTCCTCTGCCTTCTCGTACTCGTTGTCGCGGGTGTAGGAGTCGATCGTCGTCGGGAGCAGGTCCGCCCCGCCCTGCTGTTCGAGGTACTGCAACAGCTCGATCTGTGCTTCGAGACAGGGGACGCCCGCGCGTGGCTGGAGCAGGGGCTGGTCGGCCGACTCCAGCACTGGGGCGAACTGTTTGCCGGCCGGGAGCGACTCGTGGAAGGCGATCGCCTCCTCGAAGTCGACCTCGCGGCCGGTGTGCCACTCGTCGCGGAGTCCGCTGGCGAGTCGCTGTAGCTCCTCGCCGGCGAGCCGCTGGTCGCGGGGCATGGTCAGCTGTCGACCCTCGCTCGCTCGGCCTCGCGGGCCGTCAGCTGGAGGTCCTGGCGAAGCGCCGCGATCGCCTCCTGTGGGTCGGTCTCCGCGTCGAAGACGCGGTCGAACCCCATCTCGCGGAAGCGCTCGCGGGTCTGTTCGAACTCGTCCTGACCGACCGCGAGGTTGCCGCCGACGTAGGTACAGACGTCGAGACCGGCGGCTTCGATCCGGTCGTGAAAGCCCTCACAGTCCTGTCGGGCGTGTCCGTACAGGGAGGAGACCAGTACCGCCTCGGCGTCGTGTGACTGTGCCGCGTCGACGAAGTCCGCCTGCGAGGTCTTGACGCCGAGGTTGACGACGTCGAAGCCTGCGGCCGACAGCGCCTGTTCGAGAATCGTGATACCGACGACGTGAGCGTCGGAGCCGATGACGCCGAGGATGACCGTCCGGGGCATGTGGTAGTGCAGACGAGGCTCCCCACAATAAATGTAATGATCTTTCATGATAATACGTCCTTAAGGAATCCATAATGATTAATCACAAAGATTCATGACCGTACCGACCGAGCCACGACGCATGGGTGCCCTCTCGGACCTTCGGGTCCTGGACCTGACACAGGTGTTGGCCGGCCCGTACTGTACGATGTTGCTCGCGGACATGGGCGCGGACGTGGTAAAGATCGAGCGCCCCGGCGGGGACCTGATCCGGTCGAACCCCCCGTACCTCGAAACCGACGACGAGCCCTACGGCGGCTACTTCCAGAGTGTCAACCGCGGCAAGCGGTCGCTGGAACTGGACTTCGGCGACGAGGCCGACCGCGAGGCGTTCCTCTCGCTGGTCGAACGCGCAGACGTCGTCGTCGAGAACTTCAAGGCCGGAACGATGGAACGGTTCGATCTGGGCTACGAGCGGCTCCGCGAGCGCAATCCGTCGCTGGTCTACTCCTCGATCCGTGGCTTCGGCGACCCGCGGACCGGCGAGACGCACCGCCAGGGCCAGCCCTCGTTCGACCTCATCGCCCAGGCGCTGGGCGGAGTCATGGAGATCACCGGCCCCGAGGACGGTCCGCCGACGAAGGTCGGCCCCGGCGTCGGCGACCTCTTTACCGCGGCGCTGAACGCCGTCGGCATCCTCGCTGCGATCCACCACCGCGAGCGCACCGGCGAGGGACAGTACGTCGACACGGCGATGTACGACGCCATGCTCTCGCTGTGTGAGCGGACGATCTACCAGTACTCCTACGACGGCCACGCTCCCACTCGACGGGGCAACTCACACCCCACGCTGTTCCCCTACGACGCCTTCGAAGCGGCCGACGGCTACGTCGTGATCGCCGCCTTCTCGGACGGCCACTGGCGGACGCTCTGTGAGACGATGGACCGTCCGGCGCTGGCCGCCGAGTACCCCGACGCCGCCAGCCGCCGCGACGCGCGGGCGACGCTCCGGGCCGCCATCGCCGACTGGACGCGCGACCGCGAGACCAGTGCCATCGTCGACGCCCTCGACGGCCGCGTCCCCGCCGCGCCGGTCCAGAACACCGCGGACATCTTCGAGGATCCACACGTCGCGGCCCGCGAGATGCTGGCGACGGTCGACCAGCCCGGCACCGACGAGCAGGTGACGATCGCCGGCAGCCCGATCAAGATGACCGAGACCGATCCGCGACCGCGTGGCCGCGCGCCACTGCTGGACGAACACCGCGACGAGATACTCGAAACCGCCGGTAGCGAGTCCGAAGACGGTCGGCGAGCTGGCAGCGACGATTGACCGGCGTCCCGTTCTCGCCGGTCGCCAGCGTCACGAGAGCACTCCGACGAGCAGTATTCCGGTGTTCCAGGCAGTGACGACGACGCCCACCAGCGCCAGCGTCGCGGGGACGGTCGTCGAGTACGGGTGGGGCAACGCTCGCCACACGAGGTAGGTGCCGACGAAGAACGTCGCTTTGATCGGGAGCAAGACCGCGACGCCGTACCGTTCGACGAGCGATGCGACGACTGGGTTCGCCTCGGTCGAGGAGCCAAGCGTCAGGCCGACCCCGGTCGTGAGGAGATCGCCGATCCCGAAGAAGACCAGTGCCAGCAGCCACAGGCCAGTGGGCGGTTCGAGCGCGTCGAGCGGCGGACTGCCGGTCACGGTGTCCATCTCGACGGCAGAGAGACGCCGCTCCCGGATAGTTACGTGTCAGCTACCTGCCCGAAGCAGTTGGTTACCCGCCGACGAGCGGTCTGCGGGGTCACGCTGGCGGCGTCCAGTGGTACCGGTAGGCGACGCCGAGGACGGAATCGGGGACGACCAGCTCGACCCCGTCCTCGCGCTCACTCGCCGACAACAGGGACGGCATCCAGAGATCGCCCCGATCGCGGTCGCCGCCGAAGGCCTGCATCGCGTCCACGAACGCCAGCGGGTCGTCCGCGTCGGTCTCGCTGTAGGCCTTGATCGCGCGATCGACCAGATCGACGACGAAGACGTATCCGTCGGCGGCGGCGACGCTCTGGGGCAACAGGAATCGATCGCCGTCGGTGCCGTAGCCGGCCTCGCCGTAGACGTGCCACTCGTCGTCGTCGCGGTACTGAAGTCGGTTGTTGTTCCGGTCGGTAACGTAGGTTGCGCGCTCGCCGACAGCCACGTCGCCGGGGTTCCAGAACTCGCCGGGGTCGTGCCCGAAGCGTCCGTCGTCGTCCTCGTAGGCGAGTTCCCCGGTCGTCCGGTCGAAAGTCCACCGGAGCAATCGGCCGTTGAAGGAGTCGACCGCGAGCAGGCGCGTCCGGTCGTCGTCGATCCCGTCCGTCGCCAGCCCTCGGGGCAGCTTGCAGTTGTTCCCCCAGATGCCCCAGGTGGCGGCCGACGTGACGTGATCGATCCGGACGCCATCGCGACAGTCGAGGCGGTAGACGGCGATCTGTGGCTCGTCGTTGTCCGTGTCGTAGGTCAGCGAGTAGTCGGCCGCGAAGAGATAGCCCAAGCCGGGCTCGACCGACCAGAACGCCGTTCCGACCGGGAAGCGGTTGTGCGAGAGCGGGCGCTGGACCAGCGGTCCGCCGCCGTCGGCGTCGGTCACCTGGAGCCGGGCGTTGTCGGCGTCGACGACGAGCAGTCGCTCGCCGCCCACCGTGGGGACGCCGACGGCCGCGCTGGCGAAGTCCAGTCGCTCGGGCGCGGTGTGGTCGCCGCCGACGCTGGCCAGCCGTCGCTTCGACTCGGAGATCGTCCCCAGATCGTAGGCGGCGACGGTGTGGTCCATCGCCTCGGTGACCAGGACCCGTTCGGTCGTGTCGTCGGTCGCCGCGTAGTCCGGCGAGTCGTAGGGGGCGACCTGCATCGGCGACCCGAACCGCCGGTCGTCTAGGCTCGGCGCGATCGTCGAGGGGACTTCGCTCGTGTGGCCCCGCGCCGTGTCGTACATGTGGACGAAGCCACCGCCTACGTCCGGCACGGCGACGCGCTCGTCGTCGCCACTGCCCAGCACGGAGACGCCACGGGGCGTGACGTACGACTGCGGGACGATCGGCAGCCCCGTCTCCTCGAAGGGGACGCCAGCGCCGGCCCGGTCACAGCGAAGGACCGTCGCGAAGTACGAGGGGAACGCGCCGGTCCGGCGCAACACGCCCTCACCAGTGTTCGCGATCAGGAGGTTCCCCGCGGTGTCGACGGCCAACCCCTGTGGCCAGTACAGCGGGAGCGCTCCGGCGAACTCGGAGTCGACCGACCGGATCGTGTCGACGAGCGTCCCCTCGTCGTCGAAGACCGTGACCCGCGCACGGAGGTCGTCGCCCTCGTGGTAGAACTCGTCGGCGACGAACACCCGGAGCCCGTCGTCGTACTCGTAGACTGCGATGCCGTTGGGGTGAAACTGCCCCCCGTCGTCCGGTCGGAAGGTGTCGACGGCGACGACTTCGGGCCGTCGATCGTCGTACTCGTAGGACAGCCGCTGGACCCGGCCGTTGGCCAGATCCGTCACGAACAGCGCCGGATCGCGCGGGTGGTGGGCGAGCCGAAAGGGCAGTTCGAACGATCCCGGCTCCGATCCCGGCTCGCCGACGGCCGTCAGGCGCTGTTCCAGGGCGCTGTCGAGGACGACGAGCCGACTGTTCGCGGTGTCCGCGACCCACACGTTCCCGCGTGGGTCCTGGCACACGCCGACCGGCGTGGTCAGCTGTGGCGAGTCGTCCGCCCGGTCCCCGCTCGTCTCGTACGCGCCGATGGTCGCCTGGTGACGGAACGGCATTCGTGTTAGTACAATGGAGAATACCGATTGTACTTAGTGTTGCTGCATTAATCCGAACGGCGTCAGTCGGGGCCGCTCTCGGGATCGCCGTCCAGTTCGATCGTCACGGTCGTCCGGCCGTCGGTGTGGTCGAAGCCCAGCGCCCCGCCGGAGCGCTCGACGATCCAGTTGACCAGCCACAGGCCCAGTCCGCTCCCGTGTTCCAGTGGCGTCTCGGACTCCTGGTTCAGCGCCTTTCGCTCACACTCCGGCAGGCCGGGTCCGCCGTCGACCACCGACAGCGAGACGCCGTCCCGGTCGCTCTCGACCTCGACGCGGGCATCACACGTCCCCAGCGCCTCGCCGTGCTCGACGGCGTTGTCCACGAGGTTCTCGACGGCGACGACCAGGTTCGGGTGGGCACGCACCGACAGCGACGACGACCCGTCGGTCTCGATGACCGCCTCGGGGTGCTCGTCTTCGACGGCCGTGACGGCGCGGTCGACGACCTGCTCGACGCGCTGGGTCGTCCGGCCCGCCTCGCTGTCGAGTACCGACTCGATCGCTCTGGCCTTCCTCGCGGTCTCTTCGAGCCGTCTGCCCCGTTCCAGCACCGTGCCGGCCAGCTCCCTGTTCGGCCCTTCCAGTTCCTCCATCACGACCTCGGTGTTGCCCATGATGATCGACAGCTCCGAGCGGAGGTTGTGTCGCAACACGCGAGCGAAGACCTGTCGCAGGAGATCCAGCTCCTCGCGACGACGCTCGCGTTCGGTGATGTCCCGGAGCGTGCCGACCGAGCCGACGAACTCTCCGTCGTCTTCGATCACGCCGACTGTCACCTCGTAGAGACGCTGGATCCCGTTGGCGTCGGCCAGCCAGCTCTCGAAGCTCTCGAAGGTCCGGCTCTCGTCGCCGAGAATCGACTTGAGCGCCCTGTCGCCGCGCTCGCCGCCGGCCTCCGGGAGCAGTTCGTTGATCCGCTCGCCGACGACGGCGTCTTTCTCTCGGCCGAAGAACGACGCCATCGGTTCGTTGAGCAGTTCGATCCGGCCCTCGGCGTCGAGGACGTACATCGGATCTCCGGCGCTCTCGACGAGCGTCTGGTACTGTTCCAGTGCCCGCTCGCGTTCCTTGCGTTCCGTGATGTCCCGAACGACACCCATCAGTCCGGCGTAACTCCCGTCTTCGGAGGGCAACAGCGTGTAGTGGATCGACACCTCCAGGCGGGTGCCCGCCCGGTCGAGGAAGGTCATGTCGACGGTGGCGCTCTCCTCGTCGGTGCGTTCGAGGTGGCGCAGCGTCCGCTGGCCCTTCTCTAGCTCGCCCTCCGCCAGCGTCGTCGAGGCGTGCCGGCCGATGATCTCGGTCCGCTCGTAGCCCAGCATCTCGGCGAACGACTCGTTGCAGAAGTCGATCACGCCGTTCTCGTCCAGCGTGTAGAGCCCGTCCTGTGCCTGTTCGACCAGCAGGTCCAGCAGCTCCAGTCGCGCCTCGCGCTGTACCTGTGGCGTCACGTCGCGAAACACTTCGAGGCGCAACGAGCCGACGCTGTCTGGCAGCTCGTGTGCCGAGTGGCTGAAGTGACGTGTCTCGTCGTCGGTCGGCAGTTCAACGACGGTCTCGCTGGTCGCGTCGACCCCTCGCTGGGCTCTGGTCACGGTCCGTATGGCGCTCGGTCTGTCCCCCAGCAGCGCCACGAGCCGCTCGTAGAAGCCACCCGAGTCCGCCGCGGCGTCGACGGGGAAGACCGTCTCGAACGGCTCGCTGGCCCAGCAGATCGTCCCGTCGGGCTCGACGAGGAACTGGTACCCCTCGCAGGCGGCGTCGTCGTCGACCCGCGCCAGCGCCTGTGCCAGCGCGTACTCGCTCTTCTCTTCTCGCTCGCTGACGAGCCCGACGACCTTCTCGATCAGGAACGGGGCGGTGTCGCCCGGGTCGCCCCTGTCGACCAGCGTGTCGACGACGTCGAGCAGTTCGTCGGACACGTTCGCCGGGTCCGTCTCGGTGTAGAGGACGACGGGCAACGTCTGGATCTGGCGCACCTGTTCGTGGATGTGCTCGCTCAGCGAGCCGTCGATCACGACACAGTCGATGGTTCTGGCTTCGGCGACCGTCCGGATCCGTCGGCGGTCGGTCGTCCACGCGACCGAGATCGGGGCGTCGGCGTCCTTGGCCGCTTCGCTGATCGCTCCGGACGACGATCTGTCCCCGATACACAGCACGTCGATCCGTCCGTCGACGGCGTCTCCGTTCCCCCCTCCCGCGGCTCGCTGCTGTCCCATTCTTTTTGTCACCCTCGCTTGCCTAAGTACTACCGTAGCGTCCTTGCAACAGTATAAAGATTCGTGTACTACTGGAAATCTGTCACACGAACGAAAACGACAGGTCCTCGTCGGCGCGGGAAGATCCGGACGTTCAAACGGAGGGACGACGAAGGCCGGTGTAATGGGAGACTCGGCGGCCGACGAACGTGGCTGGGAGGAGTACTTCGCGTTCGACGAGCCGTACGCGAACCAGGGCGACGCCATCGAGCGCGCGATCGAGGCCGGCCGGGCGCGGGGCTACCTCGCGATGGAGGGCCCCTGTGGCACCGGCAAGACGATGGCGGCCCTGACGGCCGGTGCACACCTGCTCGACGCCGGCCACTACGAGCGGATCGTCGTCGTGACGCCGGTCAAACAGCAGCTCCAGCAGTTCGTCACCGACCTGCGCGCGATGAACGCCGGACTGGACGAGCCACTGCGTGGCATCTCGCTGGTCGGCAAGCGCGACCTCTGTCCGTACGGGCGCGAAGGTATCTTCCCCGAGGACAGCTCCGTCCACGACCGCTGTGAAGACCTGCGCGAGAACACGGCACGGCTCGTCGAGGCCGAGGGCGACGGCACCGACCACGCGCCGGCCAGCGCCGCCATCGAGGCGGAACTGGGCGACGACGAGCAGTGGTGGGACCCACAGATCGCCAGCGACCTCGCGGCGGCGGCCCGACCGGACGCCCGCGACCAGCAGCGCCTCGGCGAGGGCACACTGGGGACCGCCGGTGCCGACTCTCCGTACCGCCCCAGCCAGCCCGCCGCGCCCGAGGAGATCGCCGAGAGCGACGATCCGCCGCTTTACTGCCCGTTCGAGGCCGACTGGTACGCCCGCAACACCGGCTCGCCGATTGACTTCGGCGTCGGGGAACACAACGTCGTCACGGCCGAGGAGTACCTCCCCGCGTCGGTGGAGTACGGCACCTGTCCACACCGCGCGATGAGCGTCCTGCTGGAGGCCGCCGACGTGGTGATCGGCAACTACAACCACCTGTTCGACCCACAGACACGTCCGCTCCTCGCCTCGATCCTCGACGAGGACACGTTCGTGGTCGTCGACGAGGCCCACCGGCTCGAAGAGCGCGTCCGGGACCTGCTCTCGGATCGCGTCGGGAGACAGACGCTCACACAGGCCAGAAACGACCTCAACTTCCTGCTCCAGCGGGCTCGCCAGACCGACGACCACCGGCAGCAAGTCGAGGAGGTGCTCGCCGCACGCGAGGTCCCGCTGGCGGCCGTCGAGCAGGCCCAGCAGTTCTACGACGACGTGCTGGACTGGCTCGACGACCGGGTTCGGTCCTACCTCGACGGCGAGTTCGAGGGGTGGCGCACCGACCCCGACAAGCTCCCCCAGCGCGACCACGAGATTCCGCTGCGAGATCCGGAGACCGTCGAACCGGACGCCCTGACCGAGTGGGCCCAGAGCGAGGGGTACGACGGTGGTCTGTGGCGCTCGCTCCCGAAGATCGGCGCGGCGGTCGAAGAGGCCATCGACACGCTGGGGCTCGCACGGACGCCGGTCTGTGCCGCCGTCGGGACGATCGCGGGCCAGTGGTGGGAGCGCGACCACGCCGGCTTCCTCCGCGAGATCGAACTGGAACACGCACCCGCCGACGAGCGCCACGTCGACGCCGACTACGAGGTCGCGTACACCGCCGGGCTGCTGTGTTACAACTGCATGCCCTCGACGGCGCTTCGCAACGTCTTCGACGACCTGGGCGGGGGCGTCCTGATGAGTGCGACGCTCGAACCGCTGGACGTGTTTCAGCACGTCTCCGGGCTCTCTTTCCTCCGTGACGGCGGCCCGGACCGGGACCCTCGCTTCGTCAAGGCCGCGACCTACGGGCTGACCTTTCCCCCGGACAATCGCGCGTCGTATCTCGTGGACTGTCGCCCCTTCACGGCCCGCAACCGCGGCGATCCCGAGTCGATGCGACCGCTTGGCGATGCCTGGAACCCGACCCGCGACGAGTACGCTCACGCCCTGCGAGCCCTGGCGCGCTCGCCGGGCAACGTCCTCGTGGCGATGCCGAACTACCGGGAGGCCGCGTGGGCCGGCGCGTACCTCGACGACGCCGTCGACAAGCCGGTCCTCGTCGACGAGTCGTCCAGCAACGACGCGACGAACCGCCTCAAGCAGCGCTTCTACGACGGGCCCGGCA
The DNA here is from genome assembly GCF_017612575.1 of Halomicrobium sp. IBSBa. Lineage (NCBI taxonomy): Archaea > Methanobacteriati > Methanobacteriota > Halobacteria > Halobacteriales > Haloarculaceae > Halomicrobium > Halomicrobium sp. IBSBa. Next base: position 550,944 of record NZ_JADPQC010000001.1, on the reverse strand, counting down.
AGGTGCTCGTCACCAGCGCACGGGGCACGCTCACCGAGGGGGTCGACTACGACGGCGAGAAGCTCTCGACCTGTGCCGTCGTCGGCATCCCGCTGGTCAACATCGGCTCGCCGCGGGTCCGGGGTGTCAAGCGGGCATACGGCGACGCCTTCGGCGACGACGTGGCCTTCGAGTACGCCCTGACCGTGCCCGCGGTCCGGCGCGCCCGCCAGGCCATCGGGCGGGTGATCCGCGGGGCCGAGGAGGTCGGCGTCCGGGCGTTCGTCGGCCGGCGCTACTGCCCCGAGGCACGCCACTCCGTCTACGAGTTCCTGCCGGAGAACGAACGCGAGGAGTTCACGCAGCTGACCCCGGAGTTCCTGGCCGACCAGCTCGACCGCTTCTGGGACCGCCCGTAGCCCGTGGCCGACGTATTTGGGCCACCGGTCCGTACTGCCACCATGAGCGACTCACGAGCAGAGCGTGCGCGGGCAGCGTTCTGGCGTCGCCACGCGAACCCCAAGAGCGGCTGGTCGCGCGTTCCCACCGGCCCCGTGATCGTGTACGCGATCTACCGACGCGACTGGCGACTGCTCGCGGCGGCGCTCGTCTGGACGGTGCTCAATCTGGTCCTGTTCTCGCCGCCCGAGACCGACGACGCCTGGATGACCCGTGCGGTCCTCGCCGAACGGTGGTGGATCGACGACGAGCAGCGCCCGACGATCGGGCTGGCCTACCCCAACGTGTGCAACGCCGTCGGTGCCGCGGCCTTTGGGTACGCGCTGTACGCCGCGTGGCGACGCCGCCCGACGGCGGCCGCGGCTGCGACGGCGCTGGGCGTCGCGCTGAAGTGCTGGTGGCTCGGCGTGCTGGTGCGACGCTACGACGCGCGAGCGACCCGCGAGTCGTCGGACCGTCCCTCGACTGGCACTGCCGACGGGTTCAGGCGTCCACGGGACAGCCGTTGATCTGCCCGCCGCGCATGCCGTCGGCCAGCCAGTACGTCGACAGGACGACGACCAGCAGTGCCACCACGGCGAATTCGAGGCCGTCGAGGGGGAGCCACAGCAGCGAGGTCGAGACGCCGACCAGCGACAACAGTCCCAGCAAGATCGCCGAGCCACAGGCCGCACAGCCGGCCCCGAGCGCGCCAAGCACCGCCCCGAGGACGCTCGTGCCGCCCTGCTGGAGCGAGAGGCCGTGTTCCCGGAAGTGGTAGGCCACCATCGCGACGTTGACCCCCAGCGTGGCGGCGACGACCACGAGCAGGCCGCCCTGGAGCGGCGTGAAGGCGGTGCCGACGAAGGGATAGAGGCTCACGAGAAGCTCGACTTTCGACCCCGTGGAGATGGGCAGCGAGAGCGTGTCGACGACCAGCGAGACGTTCAGCGACAGCGAGAAGGCGGTCAGTCCCGCCACCGTGGCGGCGAGAGCGACCGCGGCGTAGGCCGGGATCGTCACGACGAGCCGGGCAGTGCGCCCCATCAGTCGCCAGTCGGCCCGGCGCGTCGGTAGCGAGACCATCATCCCAGCAGGACGTTCTCGAAGACCGTGAAGTCCTGGGCTCCGCTGACCGTCGTCTGGTACTCGCCGTCTCGGAACAGGTAGAACGTCGGCGTCCCCGACGCGCCAGCGGCCTGTCCGGCGTCGTAGTCGGTCTGGACCGCCTCGGCGGCGGCGTCTTCGCTCACTTCCGTGACGACCGCCGATCCGTCCACGTCGGTCGCGTCGTCGAGGTACGAGCGGGTGCGATCGAGGACGTTGTCCGTCGAGAACTGCCCCTGCTGGTCGAAGTAGTGTGCCTTCAGGTCCCAGACGGCGGCCGGGTCGCGAGCGAACGTCGTCTCCAGCGCCCGAGTCGCCGGGCCACCCCACTCGTAGACGACGGGATACCCCCGGAAGACGTAGGCCACGTCACCGGGCGCGAGCAGTTCGGACTCGATCTGTGGAAACGTGTTCTGATTGAACCGCCGGCAGCTCGGACAGGAGGGGTCCTCGAAGGCGACGATGACCCCCTGCCGGCTCCGGTCTCCGAGCGTCGGCTGGTCGTTGATCCCCGTCGCCGACGGGTGATCGAAGTCCACGTCGCTGCTCCCGCTGGTCATCAGCTCCCGGTCGGTCGGAGTGGCGTCGGCGTCGGTGTTGGCGTCACCGCCGACACAGCCCGCCGTCCCGGCCACCAGTCCGGCGGTCCCACCGAGCAGCCGCCGCCGCGTCAGATCGTCCATGGGCGGGTGTCGGAGCCGTAGCGTATATCCTTTGGCCGGACGTCCGCTCGGCGCGCACACGTCGAGGCGACTGCCGGCAACAGTGTGGCGATGCGGAAAACATATATGCAATCGTGTGAGTGAAATAATAGATGCCCGAGTGCCAGAACTGCGGAGAGTTCGTAACAGAGCAGTACGTTCGGGTCTTCACGCCCGAAGGACACGACGGGCCACGGGTCTGCCCCTACTGCGAGGACAAGCTTCGTGACGGCGCAGACGTGCGCGAAGCGCGCTCCTCTCGGCAGTAGCCCGGTCCGTTTTTCCCAGGTCCCCGCGAGTCACAGCCGTCGTTCGAGTCACTACCCAGTCGACAGTCTCAAGGACGGAACGGCGTACCTCCACGTATGAGCGAACTCGACGTCGAGACGGTCGAAGAGATCGACGCGCCGACCGGTGTCGACGCGCCGGACTACGTCCTCTACGGCGGCAAAGGCGGCGTCGGCAAGACCACCTGTGCCGCGGCCACGGCGCTGGCGAGCGCCCGCGACGGCACGGCGACGCTGGTCGTCTCGACCGACCCGGCACACTCCCTGTCGGACACGCTCGGGACCGAGATCCCCGCCGAGCCCGCCCGGATCCGCGAGGACCTCCCGCTGTACGCCGCCGAGATCGACCCGGAGGCCGCCGTCGGTGAGGGGCCGCTGGGGATGGACGCCGATCTCGGCGGTCTCGAACAGTTGCTGGGCGGCGACGACGCGAACCCGCTCGCGGGATCGATGCCGGGTTCCGACGAGGCCGCGGCCATGCGCCTGCTCTTGCAGTACATGGACGACGACCGCTTCGAGCGCGTGGTCGTCGACACCGCGCCGACCGGCCACACGCTTCGCCTGCTGGAACTGCCCGAGGCCATGGACTCGATGCTCGGAAAGTTGCTGACGCTCAAAGAGCGCATGTCGGGCATGCTGGAGGGACTGGGCGGGATGTTCGGCGACGACGCGGACCAGGAGGAGATGGAGCGCGACCTCCAGGCGATGCGCGAGCAGATCGAACAGCTCCGGGCGATCTTGCGCGATCCCGAGAAGACCGACTTCCGTGTCGTGATGGTGCCCGAAGAGCTCTCGGTGATGGAGTCCGAGCGGCTGCTGGACCGGCTGGACGCTTTCGGTATCCCGGCGGGAACCCTCGTCGTCAACCGCGTGTTACAGGACCTCGACAGCGTCGTCGACACGGAACTGCCGGACGACTACGTCGGTCCGAACCACGACGACTGCGAGTTCTGTGCCCGTCGGTGGTCAGTCCAGCAGGACGCGCTGGCCCGCTCTCAGGACCTCTTCCGGGGCCACGAGGTCCGGCGCGTGCCGCTGCTGGCCGAGGAAGTTCAGGGGGAGGAACTGCTGGAAGTCGTCGCGGCCTGCCTGGACTAGGCGCTCTCGCTCCGGTAGATGTCGTCCGAGCGGTCGTATTCGAGCGTCGCTCGCACGTTCTCGGCGACGCTTGCGCCCCACTCGCGTTCGACGAGCCACAGCGCGAGATCGATGCCGGCGGTGACGCCGCCGGCAGTGAGCACGTCGCCGTCGTCGACGACGCGCGCGTCGACCACCGTCGCGTCCGTGGCGGCGAGGTCCGACAGCGCGCTGGCGTGGGTCACTGCCGGGCGGCCCTCGAGGAGTCCGGCGCGGGCGAGTACCATGGCACCGGTACAGACTGCGGCGACCGTCGAGCCGGCGGCGTGACAGTCCGCGACGAGGGCCGGGACGACGCCGCGTTCGACGGCCGCTCTGACGCCCCCAGCGGTCCCACTGGCCCAGCGCCCGCCCGGCACGAGCAGGTAGTCTGGTGGGTCCTCGGCGTCGAGCGTGCCGTGGGGCACGATCTCGGTGCCCTTGCTCGCGGTCACGCTCTCGGTCGGTGTCGCGGTCAGGAGCGCCACGTCGGAGAGATCGATATCGCTCTCTGTGGCTCTCGCCAGTACGTCGTACGGACCGACGGCGTCGAGCGATTCGACCCCGTCGAACAGGAGCACGGCAGCGTCGGCCATACCGACACGACGTGCCCGAGTCGCAAAAACGCCGCGTCGGTCAGACGAGCTTCCGCAGGAGGGCGACCGCCAGGTCCCGCCAGCGACCCGGGAGGTGGCTGGCGAGGGTGGCGACGCGAGCGAACTGGCCGACGGGGTATCGCGGCTGCGGGTCGGTGGTCACGGCGGCGTCGCGGATCGTGTGCGCGACCGTTTCGGGCGAGACCGACACCGCGTTCTCGCTGACCAGCGCGGTGTCCTCGTAGAGATCGTAGAGCCACCCGTACGCGCCCGAGGCTTCCGTGTCGGCCATCGCCTCGCCCGCCCGGTCGACGAAGCTCGTCTCCACGGGACCGGGCTCGACCAGGACCACGTCGACGCCGAAGTCGGCGACCTCGGCCCGCAGCGAGTCGCTCATCGCTTCGAGGGCGAACTTCGAGCCGGCGTAGGCTCCGGCCCCCGGCGTCGCGATCCGACCGTTGACGCTGGAGACGTTGACGATCGTGCCGTCCTCGCGGTCCCGCATGTGGGGCAGGACTTCCCGCGTGAGTCTGTGGGGGCCGTAGACGTTCACGTCGAACTGCTCGTGGAGCTGTGCCGTCGTCACGTCTTCGAGGGGGCCGTACTGGCCGTAGCCCGCGTTGTTGACCAGACAGTCGATGCGGCCCTCGGCTCCGACGACCGTCTCGACGACCCGCTCGCACTCGCGGGCGTTGGTCACGTCGAGTTCGGCCGTCTTCGCACCCGAGTCGGCGAGACCGGCCACGTCGGCCTCGTTCCGGGCCGTCGCCCACACCTGCCAGTCGTCTGCGAGAAACGCCTCGGCCGTCGCCTGCCCGATGCCAGAGGAGGCACCCGTTATCAGCGCCGTCTTCGTCATGTCGGCAGCCTCGCCCCCCTGATAGTTAACCTTCCCGTCACCGGCCGGCCGCTCCGTCGGTCGCCGCCGACTCGTGTTCCTCGTGCAGCTGGAGCGCCCGGACGATCACGTACAGCAGGACGATGGCGGCCCCGACCGCGAGGACGAACTGTGCGATCACCGAGAACAGCAATCCGAGACCGCCGCCCAGCCACAGCCCCAGCGTCGCCGGGACGATCGCCACGGCGACGAACACCAGGATGAGCGCGCTGATGGGGACCGCTTCGCGGATGATCGCGTCGGTGTCGAGGCCGCCGCCCGCGTCGACGAACGGTCGTTGGAGGGACATACACGCGGCTTCCGGCGACTGGCACATCAGTCTCACGGAACGGTCGACGGCGTGGCGGTCGGCGCTGTCAGGCCCGATCTTCTCGCACTGTGGCTTTCGCCTCGTCGGCGTCGCTGTCAGCCAGCCGGGTCGGTTCCGGGAGCTTGTAGCCGGCCGTGGTCGCGAGCACGAGCTCCGGGACCGCCGCGGCCCCGACGCGGTGGCCGGGACTCACGTAGAGGGGGTTGATGTGGCGGTTCGGCGAGTCGTACTGCCGCGTCTGGACGGCGTGGCCGATCAGCGTCCCCGGCTCGGCGGTCTCGACGCTGTCGTCGGCCTCGATGCCGACGGTTGCGCCGACCGGGAGCGTCCGGTCCAGCGACTCGCGGGGCTCCCCACAGAGGAGGCTCTTGGCGACGCCGATCGCGGGCACGTCGAACAGGACGCCGACGTGGGTCGCCAGCCCGGCTTCGCGGAAGTGGATGCGTCCGCTGCCGTCGACGACCAGCAGGTCCGGGGTCCGTCGGAGTTCGCCCAGCGCCGCGACGATCGCGCCGCCCTCGCGAAAGGAGAGCAGGCCGGGGACGTAGGGGATCTCGGTCTCGACGGCGGCGTGGACCCGTTCGACGACTTCGCCGCCGCGGGTGAGGACGACCGCCGAGACCGCCACGTCGTCGACGAACGCCTGGTCGACGCCCGCGACCAGCGGCGGGTCCCCGGCGTCACGCTCGCCCTCGCCGTGGTCGCCGAGTCGCTGCTGGTCCGGCTCGCTGCGACCCAGGGCGGCCGGGTCGAACTCCAGATCGTCAGCGAACGTCGCCGTCGCCGCGATCTCTCGCTGGAGCGACTCCATCTCGTCGCGCCCGAGCGCGGGGTCCGGAAGGAAATCGGGTCGAGCGGGCTCCATCAGAACCGACCGCGGCCGGGACCACCCGGTCCGCCGGGACCGCCGGGTCCGCGACCGCCGCCACCGAACTGTAACTGATTGGGCGTCCGACGCTGGCCTTTGACCTGGCTGCCGTACCACAGCCCGATCACGAGACCGACGAGGTGGGCCATGTCGGCGACGTTGCCGCCGGTGAAGCCGCCGCCGACGCCGAGAATGCCGGCGACGCTGACGATTAGGTAGAAGCCGGTGATCGCCCAGATCGGCACCGGAATCAGGAAGTAGAGGTAGACCCGGAGGCTGGGGTTGAGGACCGTCAGGACGCCCATGATCGCCAGCCCGGCACCGCTGGCCCCCAGAACGCCGGCACCGAGGGCGGGCTGGTAATCGAGGAAGACGAGCAGGTGTGAGAGACCGATCTGTCCGAGGCCGGCCAGCGCACCGGAGACGAGAAACAGGATCGTGAACTGCTTCGATCCGACGTAGTCCTCGACGATCCGGCCGAAGAAGAAGATCACGATGCTGTTCAGCGCGATGTGGCCGAGGCTCAGCGGCGCGTGGGAGAACACGGAGGTGAACCAGGTCCAGACGTACTCGGGGTGCTGGGGCTGGAGCGTGAAGATCGCGCTCCAGGTCGGCCCGCCGATCGGGATGCCCACGAGGACCACCAGATGCTGCAAGAGGAAGGTGACCCACATCAGCCCCAGCATGGTGTAGGTCGCGTTCCCGCGGAAGTACCCGAGGATGCTGCCCGGCCCGGTGTCGACCGAGAGGCGGTCTCCCAGACCGCCGCTCCCGCCGCCGTCGTCGACACTGTCGTCGAATCCGCTGTCGAACACGCCGTCGGGGTCACCCCAGTCGTCCAGCCCCGGACAGTCGTGTGCCTCCGGCAGCCGGTGCTCCGAGCAGTAGGTCCCCCCGCAGTGGTGACACCGGTACGGCATGTTCTCGGTCTTGCCACACGCGTCGCACTTCGACATTGGCGAGTGCTTGGGCTGGCCGGTGCAAAGGGGTTGTGCTTGTGGCCCTCTCGGGGGCGTCTGTGATCGACGCCGGTCCCACACGGCACCTGTTCGGCGAAGGCTCTTTAGCGCGTGCCGCGAACGTCCAGCCATGCACAGCGGCGTCGTCGTCGCTGGCGGGCGCTCGACGCGCTTTGGCGACGGAGACAAGGCACTGGCCGACCTCGCGGGGACGCCGATGATCCGACGGGTCGCTGACCGTCTCGCGCCGGTCGTCGACGAGCTGGTGGTCAACTGCCGCGCCGACCAGCGTCGGGACGTGGCGGCGGCCCTCGACGGCCTCGACGTGCCGGTCTCGTTCGCGATAGATACCGTCCCTGACCGCGGCCCGCTGGCCGGGATCGAGACGGGACTCGACGCGGTCGCGGGAGAGTACGCCGCCGTCGTCGCCTGCGACATGCCGTTCGTCGAGCCCGCTCTGGTCGCACACCTCTTCGAACGAGCGGCGGGCCACGAGGCTGCCGTCCCACGGCCCGACGAGTGGTTCCAGACGACACAGGCGGTCTATCACGCCGACGCGATGACCGACGCCTGCCGGCGGGCGCTCGACGACGGCCAGCGTCGCGTGGCCGTCACACTGGACGCCCTCGACGTCGCAGTGATCGACCGCGACGAAGTCGAACGCCACGCGACGATGGAGACCTTCGAGAACCTCAACACGCGCGAGGCGTTCGAAGCCGCGCGGGACCGCCTCTGAGATGCCGGCGGCGGTGGCTTTTTTCTGGCCGGGCTCTTGGAGCGAGTATGCCGACAACACTTCCGGCGAGCGAGTTCCGCGATCGCCTCGCGAACGTCCGCGACCGGCTGGCGGCAGCCGACGCCGACGGTGCCGTCTGGTTCGACGCGACGAGCATCGAGTATCTGACCGGCTTTCACCACATCCAGACCGAGCGGCCGGTCGCGCTGGTCGTCACCGACGGGCGCGTCGAGATCACCGTGCCCCGGCTCGAAGTCGAGCGCGTCGAGCCAAACCCACGGATCGACGCCGTCCACAGCTACTTCGACTACCCCGGCGGCGAGCCCATCGCGACGGTCGCCGAGACGATCGCCGAACTCGGTGTCGAGGCGGTCCTCGCAGACAGCGACGGCGCGCCCGGCGTGATGGGCTACGAGGGGCCAGCGCTGAGCGAGTTCCTCGACGTGACCGAACACGACGGCTGGGTGGCCGGAATGCGCGAGGCAAAGAGCGACGCCGAAGTCGGCCTGATCGAGGAGTCCGCGCGGTGGGCGAACCTCGGCCACCGCCACCTCGCAGACCTCACCGAGCCGGGGGCTCACCCGGCGACGGTCAGCCAGCGGGCGTCGCTGCAGGCGTCACGGGCCATGCTGGACACGCTCGGCTCCGAGTACGCCGTCCGGACCAGAGCCGACGGCCCGGTTCACGCCGGCTACATCAGCGGCTCGGAGACAGCACTCCCGCACGGTCACACGCCCAACGAGCGACTCACGACCGGGGACGTGCTCGTCACGGGCGCGACCGCCAACGTCGACGGCTACTACGCCGAACTCGAACGGACGATGTTCGTCGGCGAAGTCAGCGACGAGCAGGCCCACTACTTCGAACTGATGGTCGAAGCCCAGGACGTGGCCTTCGAGGCGATGGGTCCCGGCGTCCCGGTCAGCCACGTCGACCAGGCAGTGTGGGACTACTTCGAGGAGCAGGGCGTCGCCGACCTCGCGCGCCACCACGTGGGTCACAACATCGGGATGGACGGCCACGAACCGCCCTACATCGATCGGGGCAACGACGCCGAGATGCGGCCGGGCCACGTCTACACGATCGAGCCCGGCCTCTACACCGACGAGGCCGGCTACCGCCACTCGGACACGGTCGCGATCACGGCAGACGGGATCGAGCGACTCACTTACTACCCGCGGGACCTCGAATCGAACGTCGTCAGGGAGTGATACGGATTATTGTCGCCGTCTGCCCGGTCGACCGCACACTGTCGTGCGCTCGATCCGGGAAAGATCTACAATAATCCGTCTGAGACGGGAGGACGGTGCGCACCGGGACGCGACGACAACGTTCCATCTCAGACGAGGCGGGCGACGACGCCGCCATCCGGAGCGGGTGCCGTCGCTACTCGACGCTCACGGTCCGTGTGTCAGACGCTGACTGCGGGTCAGCTATCGGGAGAAAAACGTCGCGAGCCGGTCGGCTGCCTCGTCGACGCGCGGTGTCATCAGCGCGAAGCGGAACCACTCGCTGCGCGAGTCGCCGAAGGCCTGGCCGGGCATCCCCGCGACGCCGGCCTCGTCGATCAGTTCGTAGGCGTGATCGAAGTTTCCGTCGTAGCCATCGAAGCGGGCCATCACGTAGAATCCACCCTCGGGGCGGTCGTACTCCGCTCCGGCAGCTTCCAGTGTCTCACAGAACGTGTCGATCCGCTCGCGGAGTCGGTCTCGGATGTCGGCGTAGTACTCGGGACCCGTCGTCTCGAGCGCCCGCAGGACGGCGTACTGTGCCGGGCGCGAGCCGGTGACGTTCGTGAGCATGTGTCGCGTTCGCGCTCGTTCGAGCAGGTCGCCGGTCGGCCCGTCTTCTGGCGGGAAGATGGCGTACCCGACGCGCAGGCCCGTGATCGCCATCGCCTTCGAGAAGGAGTTGGTGGCGACGACGTTGGGTGAGTCGATCTCGACGGCCGAACTGAACCGGCCGGTGTAGTCGAAGTGGTCGTACACCTCGTCCGAGACCAGCAGGGCGTCGTTCACTTCGGCGATCTCGACGAGCCGTTCCATCACGTCGGCGTCGTACACCGCACCCGTCGGGTTGTTGGGCGTGTTGACGACGATCACCGCCGTCTCCTCGCTGGCCCGTTCCCGGACGCGTTCGGGATCGAGGTGGCCTTGCTCCTCGACCGGGACGAACCCGACGTCGGCGTCGAGGAAGTGCGCTCGCCCGGCGTAGTAGGGGAAGACCGGATCGGTGAGCAGGATCTCGTTGCCACTGAACCGTTCGAGACCGCCGAACACCGCGAGGTGGTTGGCCTCGCCGGCTCCGTTGGTGATGATGACGCGGTCGCGGTCGACACCGCGCCGGGCGGCGATGTGCTCGCGTAGTTCCGGGAGCCCGTCGCTGGGCAGGTACTGGAAGTCGTCGGCCGGGAAGTCGGCGTACTCCCGCAGGCCGTCGCGAATGCCTGCGGGCGGGTCCCAGTCCGGGCTTCCGGACACCATGTCGATCACGTCTCGATCGGCGCGTCGCGCGTACTGGACCACCCGGAAGAACCGGGGCGTTTGATAGTCCATGATCGACAGTGTACGTCGACTCCCCTTTCTCTTTCTGTCTGCGGTCGTCACCCTTGCCGAACGAGGAGGACGACGACGCCGACCACGAGCAGGGCGATCCCCCAGAAGAGGTCGCTACCGGGGAGGAATCCGAGGACGAGCGTGACGAGTCCGGAAGTGATACTACCGGCTGTAAATCTGTGAGCGATTTCGCCACCCGGGGTGGCGAAGATCCTCACGAAGTTACAGCCGGCAGTATGAGGAGCGACCAGCCGAGCGTCGTTCTGTAGGCCATGTAGACAGTACGATTCGACGACAGATAAGCCGTCGGTCCGACCGTCGGTTCTGACCGCGCGGTCCAGCCGCCGCCGGGGTGGAACCATTATCCGACAGTCCGGCCAACGTGTGCGTATGCCAGACGACACTGACGGCGGGATCGAGGCCCGCGTCGGCGAGAGGCTCCGCGAGACCGACGCGACCGTCGCCGTCGCGGAGTCCTGTACCGGCGGCCTGATCGGCTCGCTGCTGACCGACGTGCCGGGGTCGAGTGACTATTTCGATCGTTCGGTCGTCACCTACTCCTACGACGCCAAGCGGGACCTGCTAGCGGTCGACCGCGAGGCCCTCGACGAGGCCGGCGCGGTCAGCGAGCCGGTCGCCCGCCAGATGGCTCGCGGCGTCAGAGACACCGCCGACACGACGTGGGGCGTCGCGACCACCGGCGTCGCCGGCCCCTCGGGCGGGACCGAGGCGACGCCGGTCGGCACCGCCTACGTCGGCGTCGCCTACGCCGCGCCGTGGGGGACCGGCGACTCGTCGACGTGGGTCGAGCGCTACGAGTTCGACGGCGATCGGACGACGGTCAAAGACGAGATCGCCAGACAGGCCCTCTCGGACCTCCGAGACGCGGTCCAGCGACGAGCCTGACGGTCGCGTCCACGCCGGTCGGCACCGACAGGGCGGCCGGTGGAAATCGCCGACCATTATACCGGTCGCCAGCTAGCCACCACTGCATGAACAAACGCGGGCACGTGTTGAACGCGGCCCTGTTGAGTATCGGACTGGGGTACGTCCTCGAACCCTCCGGTGACGTGGTGACGTTCGTCACGATCGCCGAGGTGTCCGCGCCGATCGTCCTCGGCGCGCTCTTTCCCGACGTGGACACGGCCTTCGGCCGCCACCGCAAGACGCTGCACAACCTCCCGGTGCTCGCGATCTTCCTCGCGTATCCGATCTACTTCTCGAATCTCCAGTGGGTTTGGCTCGGCGTTTTGACCCACTACGCGCTGGACTACTTCGGCTCTCGGCGAGGGATCGCGCTGTTCTATCCGCTGTCCGACCAGGAGTACGGATCGCCCACCGGCGTCACGACCTCCAGCGACCGCGCCGAGATCGTCACCGTCGTGGTGACCGCCTTCGAGGTCGTCGTCGCGATCGTCCTCGTCCACGTCCTCCCCCAGTACGTGCCGGCCGAGGCGATGCAGATCGTCGGCCTGGCGGCCCCTTAGTACACCTTCACGTCGTCGAACCGACCGCCGTAGGCGACGTGGTTCGGGTGGGTCGGCTCCGTTCCCTGCAACAGGAGGCGATCGACTTTCGACCAGCTGTTCTCGTAGCCGAGGTGGCAAAACTCCAGGCCACAGCGGAGCCGATGCGCGAGCCCGTCTCGATGAAACACCCGTCTGGGAGCCCCCTCGCGGAGCGCCCCGACGAGATCGTCGGCGTCGTCGATCTCGCGGTCGAAGCTGACCCAGGCCTCGCCGACGGTCCCCCTGACGTGGGCGTACGACGACGTGAACGGCTCGATATCGAAGTCACTCGCCAGGGCCTTCGCCCGGCGGTTGTGGTGGGGCCAGTGTTTCGGATTGTACACCTCGACGGCGTCGATCCGGTCGCGGTGTGCCCTGATCTCCTCGCGCGTGAGACTGACGTTGAGAAAGCCGGGATGGGGAACGAGCGCGGCGGCGTTCTGGCGCTTCAGTTCCTCCATCGTCCCCTCCAGGGTGAGAAAGTCGGGCACCGGATCGGAGAGCCCGACGGCGAGGACGTGGCGGCGCTGTTGCCAGTTGCCGGTGAACAGCTCTCTGGCCGGGACGACGGTCAGCTCGTCGTCGGAGAACTGCGCCGCTCGGGATTCGATCTCTGGGAGCCGTGTGAAGTGCGGTGCGTAGACGAGTGCGTCCAGTCCGCGCGCTTTCGCCCGCTCGACGACGCGTTCGTCGAGCACTTTCACGTGCATGTCCACCCGACAAGCGGTCTCCGTCACACCACAACGTACCGTGGTCCCGTAATTAGTGATTGCGCTCTCGGTCGTCGGGGAGAACGCTTTTGACTCCGGCTCGCATCTCCTCGGACAATGCCACGCTGGGAGTGTGCGATCGACGCCGACGGCGAAGTCTTCGAACGCGTGGAGGACCTCATCGTCCACCAGTCTATCGAACACGAGCGGATCGCGTGCAAGGTCTGTGGAGCGGTGCTTCCCGACGGCTACTTCGCGATCCGCCACGCCTTCGACGAACACAGCCGCGCCGAGTACGTCCGGGCCTACGACGCCGACGCCTCCGAGGTCCGCCGCCGTGAGAACGTCAAGGAGAGCATCGAGGAGACCGCCGACATCAGAGAAGTCATCGACCGCCTCGAAGGCGACGAGAGTGCGCCGTAGCAGCGTGTCGCCGTTCTCGCAGTTCGTGACTGATAGGTAGTATTATCAGAAGGCGAGACAGACCCCATCGTATGGCCCTCCCACGATGGTTCCCGATCGCTCGCAACGAGGCGTACGCGCTGCTCACTGCCAAAGGTTCCTGGTTACTGGCCCTCCTCCTCGTCGGCTGGGCGTACCGCCCGGAGTATCTCGCCTGGGACGAACTCGGGCGGAACATGACTGTCGCCTTCGTCCAGTCGGCTGGGAGCGTGCTCCTCCCACTCGGCGTGTTGCTGCTGAGCTACCGCGCGATCGTCGAGGAACGAGACTCGGGCAGCCTGAAGTTCCTGCTGGGGCTGCCGGTGACTCGCACCGACATCCTCGTCGGGAAGGTCCTCGGGCGGAGCGCCGGCCTCGCGGTCCCGTTCACCGTGGCCGCGGTCGTCCTGGGGCTACTCGGAGCCGTTCGCTTCGGGCTCTTCTCGCCGCTGCTCTTTCTCGGAGTCACGCTCGTCACGCTGCTGTACGTCCTCACGCTCGTCTCGGTCGCCACGGCGGTGTCGGCGGTGACGACCAGCACGGTCCGCGCGACAGCGCTGGTCTTTGGCGGCTTCTATCTCTTGCTCACAGTGTTCTGGAAGACGATCGCGAGCGGTCCCGTCTACGGCGCGCTCACCGGCAGCGCCGCCGATCCCTACGCCGCGCCGGCCGACGGGCTCCTGTTTGCCTTGCTCCGTCTCACTCCGGAACGCGCCTACGGCGTCGTGACGAACTGGCTCCTCGGTGTCGGCAACTCCGGCGCGGGCTACAGTGTGGTCCTGACCAAGCTCCAGCCAGAATCGAACGTCAACGCGTTCGTCGTCGACGCGGCGTTCGGACAGACCACGGCACCGGTCTACCTCCACGAAGCGCTCGGGCTCGTCGTGCTTGTGGCCTGGTGTGTCGTCCCGTTGGCACTGGCTCGCTATCGCTTCGAACGGGGTGATCTCGCGTGACGCCGCCCGCCATCGAAACGGACGGCCTCACGAAGCAGTACGGCGACTCGACGGCGCTCTCAGAGCTGGAGCTGACCGTCGAGCGAGGCGAAGTGTACGGCTTTCTGGGACCCAACGGTGCCGGCAAGTCGACGACGATCAACCTCCTGTTGAACTACATCAAGCCCACCGCGGGCACGGCGCGGGTCCTCGGCCACGATCCGTGGAACGACGTGGTCGCCTGCCACCAGCGGGTCGGCATCTGCCCGGATCGGTTCGACACCTACGACGATCGCTCGGCGCGACGCCACCTCGAACTCGTCATCGACACGAAGCGCGCCGACGACACGCCGCGATCGCTGCTCGAACGCGTCGGGCTGGTCGACGCCATCGACAAGCCCGCCGGTGAGTTCTCCCAGGGGATGGAACAGCGGCTGGCCCTCGCGATGAGTCTCGTCGGCGACCCCGACCTCCTCGTGCTCGACGAACCCTTCACCGGGCTCGATCCCCACGGGGCGTCCCTCGTTCGAGCGGTCGTCGACGCCGAATCCGAACGCGGCGCGACGGTGTTTTTCTCCAGTCACGTGCTCGGACAGGTCGAACTGGTCTGTGATCGCGTCGGCATCCTCCACCGGGGCCGCCTCGTCGCGGAGGGGTCGCTGGCCGAACTCCGAGACCGATGTGGTCTGTCGGCCGACGCGACCATCGAAGCGGTGTTTATGGAACTCACCGGCGACTCCGTTCGCACGGGGGAGGTGAGCGAATGAACCGACGCCGCTACCTCGGCCTCGCCACTGCGGCCATGAGCGGCCTCGCGGGCTGTCTGGCCGACACGGAGTACTCCGTGAGCGCCGTCGCCGTCGACGATATCGCTGCCCCACTCGCACTCGACGTGACGCCGGTCGACCGGAGCGTGACGGTCGACAGCCCCGGCACGCTCGCGCTCACGCTCCGGAACACCAGCGAGAAGCCAATCGAGATCCGAACGACGGGCGTCTGGCCGTTCGGCATGCTCGGCCTCGCCCCACCCGGCGAACACGGACCCGACGCGATCCTCCTGCTGTCGGACCAGTACGAGGAGACGGACCGGGTCGAGGCGACGGCCAGCAGCGCCCACCTCGACAACACCCCGATCACGGACACACTGGACGGCGGCGAGTCGGTCGGCGCACAGTACGAGATCCACGGCCAGCGAGTCGCCGACACCGGAACCCACACGCTCCGTGGCTACTTCGACGCCGTGCCCCTCTCCTATCGCGACCCCGACGCCGACGGATGGACCCAGTACCATCCCGACGTGACCGTCGACCTCTCGAAGCGGCCGCTGCTACCGTAGCGACTCCCGATCGGGACTGTCGGGCCTCTAACCTTTACTGCGTCGGGGTCGCGTGGCGACCCGCTCCTTGTAAAACTTCGTAGCAAACGATCCGCGACCTCACTTCGCTCGGTCGCGGTGAATCGGCGACTTCGTCGCCGAACACTCGCTTACCGCTCTTCGGAGTCCAGCACGCGAATCTGGTCCCCGCGGACCGTCACGGGAATCGGGACCGTCGCCTCGTACAGCTCGACGGTGACCTGGTCTTTGCCCTCGTCGATGCGCTGGACCTGGGCCTTCTCGCCTTTGAACGGGCCGGCGATGAGTTCGACGATGTCGCCCTCGGCGATCCCCTCCACGTCGGGTTTCGGCGAGAGGAAGTGCTCGACCTCCGACAGCGAGGACTCGCCGGGGACGACGCCGTTGGCGTGGGGGATCTCGTCCAAGATCCGCTCGAAGACGCTGGCGTCGTCGGCCTCGACCATGACGTAGCTGGTCAGCGAGTCCGGCGCGAGGGCGGCGTGGATCGACTCCTCCTCGCGGCTGATGATCATGTCTGCGACGGTGCGCTCCTGACTGGCCGTGGTTTTGACTGCGTAGATTCCCATAGTATCACGCTGGCGTAGAGCCGGGGACGACCGACATCAACACGAAGATGACGAATCCGATGAGTCCGACGAGTACGATGCCAGCCCCCGCGATGAGGGCGACCCTGGAGAACTCCTCCCAGGAGGGCGTGCTGGCGAGCTTGAGCACCCGCACGTACGAGGTGAGATCGTAGGGTACGTCCATGCCGACCGGTAGCCACCGGGGGCTTTTCTATATTGTGGTCGGCATTTCGCCGCGGCGTCGCCGGTCACGTGACCCGCGACGCCGCTCGGCCGCCGTCGTTCCCGTTGGCTACTCGACCCGCTGGCGATAGAGCAGCTCCGGGAGCCCACGCCACAGGACGACCAGCAGCGCGACGATCACGGCCATAGATAGCCCGTAAAACGCACCCAGAACGACGCCGTCGACCAGCTCTATCGCCGAACTCGACAGGAGTATCGCCGCGTACAGCACCATCATCGAACCGACGAAGGTCGCCCAGCCGCTCCGCGTCGTCGGTGCAGACACCATACTGTCGTCTTCACGAGCGGTCGAAATAGTACTTTCGTCGCGCTGGCAGCGAAAGAACCGTCTCGCGGGCGAGTCGCTCGTCGGGGACTACTCGACGTAGTCGATGTCTTCGCCGAGTTGCTGGGCGGCCTTCTCGCGTTCGGCCTCGCTCTGGCCGTAGATCTGCGGGCTCTCGACGCCGGTGACGACGATCATGGTCTCCATCTTCCCCTCGAACTCCTGGTTGACGCTCGCGCCCCAGATGATGCGAGCGTCGGGGTCGATCCGGTCGTAGATCTCCTCGACGACGCCCTCGGCTTCTTCGATGGACATGTCGGGGCCACCGACGACGTTGACCAGCGCGGAGTTGGCACCGTCGAACTCCACGTCCAGCAGCGGCGAGCGCAGCGCCGAGCGGATCGAGTCCTGGGCCTTGTTCTCGCTGTCGGACTCCCCGAGGCCGATCATCGCGACGCCGCCGTTCTCCATGATGGTGCGAACGTCGGCGAAGTCGACGTTGACGAGGCCGGGCTTAGTGATCAGTTCGGTCATCCCCTTGACCGAGCGCATCAGCACGCGGTCACAGATCTTGAACGCGTCCTGCAGCGGCATGGAGGGCGCGTAGTCGAGCAGGCGGTCGTTGGGGACGACGATGACGGTGTCGGAGACGGCACGGAGGCGTTCGAGGCCGGCGTCGGCGTTGGCGCGGCGTCGCTCGCCCTCTGCAGTGAACGGGATGGTGACGATCGAGATCGTCAGCGCGTCGGACTCCTGTGCGGCCTGTGCGACGACGGGGGCGGCACCGGTCCCGGTCCCGCCACCCAGTCCAGCGGTGACGAACACCATGTCGGAGCCGTCGATGGACTGCTGGATGTCTTCGATGTTCTCCTGGGCGGCCTCTTCGCCGATCTTCGGGACCGAGCCGGCACCGCGGCCGCCGGTGCGCTTCTTGCCGATGAGGATCTTCGTGTCGGCCTTGACCTCGTCGGCGAGGTGCTGGGCGTCGGTGTTGGCAGCCACGAGCTTCGCGCCGTGGATTCCCTCTTCCATCATTCGGGTGACCGTGTTGCCGCCCGCGCCCCCACAGCCGACGACGGTGATCTTGGTTTCGAGGTCCTTGACCACGTCGGCCAGCTCTTCGTCGGTCATCGTCCCAGACGTGTTCGTGGCGTCTGGCGTGGTCGAACTCTGGTCCTGGTCGGGCCCCTCAGAAGCGGGATCGCCTCCCTCCCGCTCCTCCTCGGCCTCGTCGATTGCGTCGTCGATTATGGAGTCCATAATTTGAACGCCGATAACAAACGAGCGCTTATTAGTGTTCCCCTGCTGTCTGACGACTGGCTGACGTATTTCGACGGCGGCGGCCGATTCCGGGCCGAACAGTTACGCAGACCGGACTTCTGGGAGTTCGAACTCGTCGACGCGCTCTCGGACCACGTCCGCGGGGTCGACGGTCTCGCCGTCGACCTCGACCGAGTGGCCGGCCGATAGCTGGCCGAACTTCGGGCCTTCGGGCACGCCGCACTCGCGGGCCAGCGACGGGTCAAAGGCCGTTTCGCGCGCCCGGAGGCAGTCGCCGTCCCGAACGACCTCGTCGTACGACTGTGCCAGGACCGCGGTGAGCCCCTCGACGATTGGCTCGCGGTCGTCGGGCGCTGGCAGCGCCACGGGGCCGACGACTTCGGTCCCGTTCTGTTCGGTGTCGAACGCCAGCGCCGTCTCGGCGACGACCGCTCGGGTCCGTTCCCGGTCGATCCCGCTCGCTCTGGCCAGCAACTCCCCAGACGGGTCCCAGACGACGAAGTCAGCGTCGTGGGTTCTCGCGGGCTCGCCACACCGGAGGCCGTCGTCGATAGGTCTGATCGCGGCCTCCAGTCGCTCGACCAGGCCCAGCGAGACGCCGCTGGTCTCGCGGACCCACGTCTCGTCGACGACCCGATAGCCGAGGGCTTCGATCGTCTCGCGCAGTGCCAGCCGCTCGGCCTCCAGCAGTGCGTAGTCGGCACGGCTCTCCTCGAAGGCTCGCTCGATCACGGCCCGGTTGTCCCGTGGATCGCCCATCGCGTCCAGCGCCCAGTCGGCACCGACGTGGCCGATCGCCCAGTCGGTCTCGCGCAGGACGCGCTCGAACCTGGGGGCGTAGTGGCCCCCGCCAAAGCCCACGAGGTGGCGACGCGTCCCGTTCTCTCGTGGTGTGTCGGGCTCGGTGTCTTCCAGCGCGAGGATCGCCCGCGCGACTGCCCGCGCGGCGTCGGCGTCGTCCCACTGGGGCTCGTCGCTCCCGACTTCGACGAACATCGAGGGAGCGCCGACGACGCTGGGGCCGTGGTGGGTCGCCTCCATCCCCACCTCGTAGCCCTCGGGCGCGAACGATTCGAGCGCCTCGACGACCCTGCGGTGTGCGTTCGGGCAGGCTCGGGCGAGGACGCCGTCCGCGCCGCCGAACTCTGCCGGCCCGAAGTTGCCCGTGTGGTGTGCGGTCAGGAGCGGCCCCGTCTCACCGGCGTGGCGCGACGCGAAGACGAGCAGGTCGGGGTCGTCGAAGGCCGCCGCGACCGATTCGAGGTCGAGGTGGATCGCGTCGAACGTTCGGAGTTCGATCCCGTCCCGACGGTAGACGGTGCCGCCACCGTCGCCGTCTGGCCGCTCTTCGTCGACCGTCTCTGTCCACTCGACCAGATCGAGCAGCTGTTCGCCCACGTGTTCGGAGGCCGAGTCCGATCGCGAGACGACGACGGCGAGCATCAGTCCGCGAACTCCTCGTGGACGGTCTCACGGTCTGTCGCGTCACGGACCGCGTCGGCGGTCAACCCGAACAGCAACTGCACCGACTGGCGACGCTTGATCAGCAGCGCCGTCCCGGCGACCATGTAGACCGCAGTGTAGACCAGCAGGAGTTCGTAGCTGTCGACGGGCAGGGCCAGCCACTCGCGGATCAGGACGAATTCGAGGAGTACCTGCGAGATGAACAGGCCAAAGAGGACGAGCGCCTCGCGGATGCTGATCTCGAAGTTACTGAGGATCGCCAGCGCGAAGTACGACTGGGCGGCGGTGATCCAGATTTCGGCGGCCTGCTTCGCGTCGAACGGCAGGACGCCGTAGGCCCCGTACGAGATCGAGAACACGACCGAGAGAGTCCCGATCAGCAGCGTCCACTGGTTGAGCTTCGAGGAGATCAGGGCGTTGAACCCGGCCGTCGAGCGGGCCTTGTTGACTAGCACCGCGACGACGATCAGCTCCGGCGACTCGCTGGCCAGGGGCGCGACCCACTGGATCATGAAGAACTGCGGGATCCCGTTGTCGATCCCGATCTGTTCGAGTCCGTGGGCGAACGGCTCGACGGCCGTGAAGATCACGACGCCGGAGTAGACGAACAGCACGATCACGGACAGGGGTCGCCACGGCAGCGGCCACTGCTGGAGGTACCTGGGGACGCCGACGTGTTCCTCGCCCTGTTCGATGTCGGACTTGAGGATCAACGCGATGTAGGCGACGTAGAGCCCCACGAGGACGACCGTATCGAGGATGTCGATGCCGCCGCCCAGTGGCACCAGGAAGGCCCAGACCGTCGCGGCAAAGAGGAACGTGATCTCGGTCGCGATGTCGGTGTCGAGCTGGACCGAGTCGCCGAGCCATCCCTCGCGGTCCTGGACGGCGGGGTCTTTCGTCTCGAAGGCCCGCCAGACGGTGAATACGGCGATCCCGGCCCAGCCGATCCCGATGAGGATGCGGTTCGCGCCGGTCATGTTGGCCACGGCGAGGTTGGCGTCGTGGCAGGCCCCGGCAAGCGCCGTCTCGCCGGCCTCGATAGCGGCCGGTGAGAGCGCGTTACAGGCCTCGGTCGTCGCGCCACCGGCACCGGCGTTCCAGGCGTACAGCGCGTCGACGGCGTACTCCGGTGCGACGGCCAGCACCGCGAGGACGGCGATGGCGAAGGCACGCGGCACGTCTTTCTCCGCCGTCTCGGCTCCCCACGCCAGCAGGAAGGACGCACCGAGGACGGCGATCCCCGTCAGAGCGACCTCCGAGAGGGTGCCGAGGTGGACGACGCTACCGGCAAGCAGACCGACGCCGACCAGCGTGTTGTAGACGAACAGCACCATCCAGGGGGCTGTCAGCCCGGCTGCGACTCCGATCTGGACCAGTGGATGACGAAGGCGGCTCACTACCACACCCCTGGATAGGTCCGTCCGAAAAGCTTGCGAAACGGCCGGCGAGTGGTCGTCGGTCGTCGCGACCGTGTCTTTGATATCCACCGCGCGTGCCCAGGAGGTATGGACGTGTTCGGTCTGATCGGGAACCCGGTGGGTCACTCGCTGTCGCCGCCGATGCACGAAGCGGCCTACGAACAGCTCGACATGGACGCTCGCTACGTCACCTTCGAGCCGGACGAAGACGCGGCCGCCGCCGCCATCCAGAGCGCCCGGACGCTGGGAGTCACGGGGCTGAACGTCACGATCCCGTTCAAGCAGGCGGCCTTCGAGGCCGTCGACCCGGATCCGCTGGCCCAGCGGATCGGCGCGGTCAACACGGTCGATCTGACCGGCGACGAGCCACGCGGCTACAACACGGACGCCGTCGGTGCCGTGCGCGCGCTCCGCCGTCACGACGTGGCCCTCGACGGCACCGCAGTCGTGGTCGGTGCGGGCGGTGCCGGTCGGGCGGTCGCGTTCGGGCTGGCCGACGAGGGGATGGCCGTCCGGATCGCCAACCGAACCGTCGAGCGCGCTCACGACCTCGCCGCGGACGTGCCGGGAGCGACCGGCCACGGACTCGACGAACTCCACGACACCGTCGCCGACGCGGACGTGCTGGTCAACTGTACCAGCGTCGGGATGGACGAGGACGCGACCCCGGTGCCGGCCGACGCCCTCCACGGCGATCTGTCCGTCCTCGACGCCGTCTACTCGCCGATCGAGACGCGACTGCTCCGGGCGGCCGACGCCGCCGGTGCGACGACCGTCGACGGCGCGTGGATGCTCCTGTTCCAGGGCGTCGAAGCGTTCGAGCGCTGGACCGGTGTGTCCGCACCGGTCGCGGCGATGAACGACGCACTCCGGGATCGCCTGTGAGAACGTTGCCACTAACCCGGAAGGTGTTAAGTGTCGGCGACCAGTAGCCCCCCACATGGGTCTGTTGCAGAAACTGAAATCGGCACTCGGGCTCGACGCTTCGGGGTCGCCGTCCGCCGGGGCCAACGCTCCCCAGGATGTCGACGTGACCGTCGAGCGCGAGCCGTCGACGGAGTCGGAGGACGCCGTCAAGGGGACCGACACTGACACCGCAGAGGCAACGCACGACGCGGACGACGAGACTGAATCAGAGACCGTCGGCGAGCAGGCCGACGCGGACGACGAAGCCGAGACGACTGCGACGCCCTCCACGGAGCAGTCCGACGACGAGCCGTCGGTCGAGAACGACGCCCCAGTCACCGAGATCAAAGGTGTCGGGCCGGCCTACGCTGAGCGACTGGAGAACGCCGGCATCTCGACCGTCTCGGAGCTCGCGGCGGCCGACGCCGACGAACTGGGCGAGGCGACCGATCTCTCACCCAACAGAGTCTCCGGGTGGATCGAACAGGCGAACTCCTTTTGACGCTGCCGCCAGTCGCCGCTTCCAGCCGTCGCCGGAGTCGCGGTTTTCTCACAGATCGACAGCCGACGGCGTGACCGTCGACCGCAAGGGAATTATCTGCTGGACACGTCCTGTTCGGTAATGCCCACTGTCGTCACCGACAGGGACGCGTTCCGCTCGGTCGCCGCCGACGCCAGTCCCGCGGCCCGCGTTCCCGTCGAGGTGCGCGTCACCGTCTCGGACCCGTTCGCCGCCTATCGACGCGCACGCGACGGCGACGGGGCCGGCGGCGTCTATCTCGGGACGACCGGCGGCCAGTCCGGCTGGGGCTATTTCGCGACGATGCCCGCGGACTTCCACGAGGTCGGCCCCGGCGAGGCCGACTCGCTGGCCGCCCTGGCCGACGCCGTCGACGCCGACGACCTCGCCCGTGGCGACTGCGACGTTCCGTATCCGTGTGGGGTGATCGGGTGGCTCTCCTACGACGTGGCCCGCGAACTGGAGACACTGCCCGACGACGCGCTCCGTGATCGTGCGCTCCCGCGGCTCCAGCTCGCGACCTACGACCGGATCGCCGCCTGGGAGGAACCCCGCGGCGACGAGGTCACACTCCGCGTGACCGCGTGTCCGCGCCTCGACGAGTTCGAACGGCCGGCGCTGGCCTACGAGTTCGGTCGCCAGCACGCGCTGGAGCTGGCCAGGGCCGCCGTCGACGGCGATTCGTCGGTCGGCGACCCTCCCTCGGCGGCCGACGATGCACGGTTCGAGAGCGACTGCACGCCCGAGGAGTACGCCGACCGCGTCCGGGCCGTCCAGGACGCTGTCCGTGACGGCGACACCTTCCAGGCGAACGTCTCCCAGCGCCTCGTCGCCCCGGCGGCCGTCCACCCCGTCGCGGCCTTCGACGCCCTCCGGACGGTCAATCCGGCCCCCTACTCGGCACTGGTGGAGTTCCCCGGCGTGGACCTCGTGAGCGCCAGCCCCGAGTTGCTGCTCCACCGCGACGGCGCGGTGGTCGAGACGGAGCCGATCGCCGGCACGCGCCCGCGAGGTGACACGCCAGAAGACGACGCCGACCTCGAAACGGAGCTACTCGACGACGAGAAAGAGCGGGCCGAACACGCGATGTTGGTCGATCTCGAACGCAACGACCTCGGCAAGGTCAGCCAGTTCGGCAGCGTCGAGGTGACCGACTACCGGCGGGTCGACCGCTACTCCGAAGTGATGCACCTCGTCTCGAAGGTCGAGGGCCGCCTGCGCGACGGGATGGACCTCGCCGACGCCGTCGCCGCCGTCTTCCCCGGCGGGACGATCACTGGTGCCCCCAAACCCCGGACGATGGAGATCATCGACGAACTGGAAGCGACCCGCCGCGGCCCCTACACCGGTTCGGTCGGGATCTTCGGGTTCGACGACCGGGCGACGCTGAACATCCTCATCCGGACGCTGGTGCGCTACGAGTCCCGGTACTACCTCCGGGTGGGCGCGGGAATCGTCCACGACTCCGTCCCCCGCAAGGAGTACGACGAGACCCTCGCGAAGGGACGGGCACTGATCAACGCCGTCGACGAGGCACTCGACGCCGACGCCGAGATGACCGTGGAGGCCGAGCGATGAGCGTCGCGCCGACGATCCTGGTGATCGACAACTACGACTCCTTCGCCTACAACCTCGTCCAGTACGTCGGCGCGGTCGTCGAACGCCTCGGCGGCGGTCCCGACGACGTGCTCGTCCGGCGCAACGACGCGGTCTCGATCGCGGAGATCGAACGCCTCGACCCAGACGGGATCGTGGTCTCGCCCGGCCCCGGAACCCCCGAGGCGGCTGGCGTCTCGATGCCGATCTTCTCGCGGCTCCAGTACCCGACGCTCGGGGTCTGCCTGGGCCACCAGGCGCTGTGTAGCGCCAACGGTGCCGAGGTGGGTCACGCGGAGTCGGTCGTCCACGGCAAATCCTCGACGGTCACCCACGACGGGACGGGCGTGTTCGCGGACCTGCCCGATCCCTTCGAGGTCGGTCGCTATCACTCCTTGGCCGTCGAGCGAACCGCACTGCCCGACGTGCTCGAAGAGACCGCGGCCACGGTTTCTGCGACCGACGGGGACCCCGGAGACGACGCCGAGGGCGACCGCCGCATCGTCATGGGCGTGCGCCACCGCGAGCGGCCCCACGTCGGCGTCCAGTTCCATCCCGAGAGCATCCTCACCGACGGTGGCAAGACGATGATCGAGAACTTCTGTCTCCAATGCAATACCACGTAAACGGCGATCTCGTTCCGGCGAGCGAAGCGAGCGTCTCCGTCAGAGACCGCGGCTTCCAGTACGGTGACGCGGCCTTCGAGACGATCAGAGCCTACGGCGGCGTTCCCTTCGAGTGGACGGCCCACCGCGAGCGCCTCCAGCGGACCGCCGAGACGCTCGGCTTCGGCGACGCAGTGCCCGACGACCTCCGGGACCGCGTCGAGGAGACGCTCGCCGCCAACGACCTCGACGACGCCTACGTCAAGCTCTCTGTCACCCGCGGCGTCCAGCCCGGGAAGCTGACGCCCGACGGGACGGTCGATCCGTCGATCGTCGTCGTCGTCCGCGAGCTTCCACGCGGCGGGACCGAGGGCGAGTCAGTCTGGGACGATCCGGCGGACGTACAGACGGTCAAGACCCGACGGGTGCCCGACGCGGCGCTTCCGGCCGACGCCAAGACCCACAACTACCTCAACGGAATCCTCGCTCGGCTGGAACTGCGCCGCGCCGCGACCGACCGCTTCCAGGCCGACGAGGCGCTGTTGCGCGACACGGACGGCCACGTCGTCGAGGGTGCCACCAGCAACCTCTTTTTCGTCACCGAGGCCGGCCTGCGAACGCCCGCCAGCGAACTGGACCTGCTGCCCGGCGTTACTCGCTCGGTCGTGATGGAGCTGGCCGACGCCGAGGACTTCCCCGTCGAGACCGGGACGTACACCGTCGACGACGTTCGCGAGGCAGACGAGGCGTTCCTGACGAACTCGACGTGGGAGATCCGGCCCGTCGCCACCGTCGACGGCATCGACGTGGGCACCGGACCGATGACGAAGCTCCTCCAGCGGCTCTACGACGAACGCGTCGAGAGCGAGTGCTACGAGTAACCCAGTTATCGCTCTCGTCGGACCCACCCGTCGACCGAGCGGGCGCTGGCGAGGTGGACGAACACGAACACACTCACGCCCGCCATGGCACCGGCAACACCACTCGTGGCGATCGGCACCGGAATCTTCAACAAGAGTATCAGCCCCCACAGGACGCCAGCGATGAGGCCGACGATCGCGAGTTTACGAACGCCGCTTCCATCGTTACCGTGTTCGTCGATCTGGCGGCCCAAGCTGGTGTGTTTGAACGGGCCCAGCGTGAGGAGGGTAACGGCAGTGCCGGCGAGGAACCACGGCCACGCGACGACCCGCGTCTGGACGTACGAGGACAGCCAGAGCATGAAGATGCCCATCAGGATGTCCAGCCACGTCGGCGGGTAGTCGGGCAGAAACTGCGGGTGACGTTCGAATCCCATCGATACAGTCCGTGTCTCACTCCTGGTGGATGACACTTACGCAGGCCGGACGTCGACGGCCTCGTAGACGCCCGCCACGTCGGTCTCTCGGACCGTCGCCGTCACTTCCACGCCCTCTTCGACGGCGCCGTCGGCGACGATGGTCACCGGTTCGATCGGGTCGCACCTGAGAAACGACCAGAGCCGTTCGAGCCAGCCCGGCTTGCCGCCCTCGCGACAGACGAGGACGTACCGCGACTCCGCCAGCGCCGCCAGCTCCGCGACCAGTTCGGCCTCGTCGAGTTCCGCCGGGCCGACGACGTGAATCACCTCGCCCGTGATCGTCTCGGTCATACTCTCACTCACCAGGCGGCGGGAATCTACCTTGCGGTCCGGGATGCAACTCTCGAACGGAGCCTCGGACGGATTCGAACTGCGAAGGCTCGACACCGCTCGCCTTCTGCTTCGAATCCACCGTGCGCTATTCGTCCTCACTTCGTTCGGACAGAATAGTCCCGGGCGGATTCGAACCGCCGTCATGGGCTCCAAAGGCCCATATGATTGGCCACTACACCACGGGACTTCACCTGGGTATTGCTCGGCGGTGTTTAATAGAATTGTCTTTGCGGTCGCCGTCCGCCGCAAGACTGGGGCGGGGCAGCCGGGTCGCGGCGCGTCTTCGGTCCAGATCGGCGGCGCTAGTCTGACGCCTCGGCTTCCAGTTCGATCAGTCCGCACACGTCGTCTTCGGCGTCGAAACAGTCCGGGCACTGCGGTTCCCGGTCGATGATCGTGTCCAGTCGCTCGGCGACGGTCTCGTCGATGACCCCCTCCAGTTGCTTTGCCTCGCCGCGGAACTCCTCGACTTCGAGCACTTCGAGGAGAAACCGCTCGATGATGCAGTAGTTCTGGAGGGCCTCGCGAGCGCGGTGGATCCCCTCGTCCGTGAGGTCGACGCCCTTGTACTTCTCGTGTTCGAGGAGATCTTGCTCTTCGAGTTTGCCGATCATCTCGTTGGCACTGGCCGGGCTGACTTCGAGCATGTCGGCCACGTCACCGGTCGATGCTGGGCCGTCCTCCTGTTCTTGGACGAGGTAGATGGCTTTCAGATACTGGTTAGCGGTGTTCACGTGGATCCCTCCGTTGGTGTCGCGGCGGCACTCATTCGCGTTCCTCCATGAGTTCGGTCACTTCCTCGACGCCGTCTGCTTCCTCGTCGCGGATGCGTTCGAGCGTCGAGAGGAGTCGATCTCGGTCGATACTGAACTCGGTCTCGGAGGTTTCGATCGCTTCGATCAGGTCGTCGTAGAACTTGTACGCAGTCTCCTCGTTACACAGCTGATCGTAGAGGACACCGTCGAACTCGTCGTCGCTCTCGTACTGGGCCTCGACGAGCGTCTGGATCTCGTCGAACGGCACCGTCTCGGCGTCCAGTTCGGCGATCAGCTCTTCGAGGGCGCGTCGGTGCTGTTCGGACTCTTCGGCGGCGTGGTCCAGCAGTCGATCGACCGCGGGATCGAGATCCGCCGAGACGCTGGCGTGCTTGTCGGCGCGCGCCTCGACGACCTCTTCAAGGACGACGCCGATCTGGAGCAGCCGCGCGAGCTGGTGGTCGGAGCCGACTGGTCGCTGGAGGCTCACGGTACCTGCCCCCGTCGGTCACGCGTCTGTACAGTCATAGTCGTTGCTCGGGGAGGCGGCGACTTAAGCGGTTCCCTCGCAGTTCTGTCCGTCCGTCCGGTCGTTCGAGCGCCAGAACGGGGTCCCGAAGGATCGAACGTGTCACTGACGGGTCTGTGTTACGGGCGGGTGACCGCCACCCGGGGGTGGGAACTCGCTCGCGGCGGTGACGCCTCGTGGCCTCATACCGCCGGCTGTCCGTCTGTAAAGAATGTTGCGACCCCGTGGTCGCACATATCTTGCAACAGTGCCAGCCGGCCGTATCAGTCCTCGTCGGACTCGAACGTCGCGAAGATCTCCGCCTGCTCGGCAGCACTGGACTTGTACAGCGCCCAGAAGCTCAGGAGTCCGAGATCCTCGTTTTCGGCCCAGTCGACGATGGCGCTGGCGTCGTCGGTCGTGAAGTTGTCCTCGCCGACGTTCGGCGTCACACCCAGCATCTCCCAGCGTTCCTGCTCGGATTTGTCCGGGTAGACGTTGGCCAGCCAGTCGACGGTCCCCTGTCCGGCCGAGGGGATGATCGAGGTGTAGTCGCCCGAGAAGCCCATGGTCATGATGTTGACGTAGGACAGGTCGATCCCCTTCTCGACGGCGTCGCTGACCATGTCCTTGGCGGGCGAGTAGTTGCGGTTCTCGATGCCGCCCTGTCCGGCCGGGACGGTGTAGGAGATCTTCACTTCGGGGCGCTCGTCTTGCAACATCGCGAGCGCCTCGTTGCGGATCTCGTAGACGCTGCCGTCACGGCCTGCCTCGTTGGCGTTCTCGTCGTCGATGTCGAGGTGAGTGACCCCGAGCGTGTCGAGGATGTCGGCGTAGACGTTCTTGAGCTCCGTCGCGTCGGTCGCGTCCCGTGCGACGGTGCGGCCGTCCCAGCCACCGATGGCGACCCATACCTCGATACCGTTGTCCTGGAGCGTCTGGATCTCGTCGGTGTAGTCGGTGAGCGGACGCTGGCCGCCGGAGGTGAGCCAGCCGGGGTTGACCTCGCCGTCGTCGGTCGCGTCGCCGACGAACGAAACGACGACCCGATCGGTGTCGACGTTCAGCGTCCCGTCGACGAGACTCCCCCACGTGCCCTGGTAGGGCGCGAACACGTCGTCTTCCTTCTCGGAGCCGCCACCGGTGTCGCCGACCGCGACGCTCACGGAGTCGCTGGCGGTCGCGCCAGCGTCGTCGCTCACCGTCAGCGTCGCCGTGTACTCGCCTTTCGCGTCGTAGCTTCTGGTGACGGTCTCGCCCGTCTCGGTGGTGCCGTCGTCGAAGCGCCACTCGTAGCTCGTGATCGAGCCGTCCTGATCGGCAGAGCCGGAGCCGTCGAAGGTGACCGTTTCGCCGACCTCCGGCGAGGAGGGCGAGGCCGAGGCGACCGCACTGGGTGCGAAGTTCCCACACGTGCCCACCAGCGTCCAGACGTTCTGGCTCTCGGCGGGTTCGGTGCCGCTGGTCCACCACTCGGCTTCCCAGAGCCGACCGTCGTAGATCACTCTGTCGCCGCCGGTGTAGGTCGCCCCCGAATCGTACTGGGGGAAGTCGTCGCAGTTCGCGCTGTCACTGTCGTCGCCGTCGTCTCCCCCGTTCCCGCCGCAAGCGCCCTCGCGCGTCCAGACGTTGGCGCTCTCGGACGGTTCGTCCTGGGTCCACCACTCGGCGGTCCAGAGTGCACCGTCGTAGGTGACCTGGTCGCCACCGGTGTAGGTGGTGTCGGCGTCCCACTCCGGGACGCTACTACAGTCTGCGCCAGCCGCGATGCCGCTGGCTCCGATACCGAGTGCTGTCAGTGCCGATGCCTTACGTAGAATGTTCCGTCGTGTCTGTTTCATTGGTGTGATAGTGTGACTCGTTCGTCAGCAATCGATTGGACGCGCCGAAAAAAATCGATGTGACCGGCGTTATGCGGTCCGGTTGATCGTGTCGAGCAGCGTCTCGTTCCAGTCCTGGGAGAGCTCCCAGAACATGACGCCCTGCATGCCACGCTCTTTGGCGAACTTGACCTTCTCTTCGATGGCCTGTTCGTCGTCGTAGCTGATGATCGTCTCTTCGTCCTCGTTGACGATGTAGGGGACCGCACCGGGGTCGTGGCGCTTCTTCGTCCAGCCGTCCGCGCCCTCGATGTTCTCTTCGAGGTCACCGAAGTCGAACGCGCCGGTCGGGTCAGCGCCGTCTTCGAGCTGATCGTGCCACGTGCCCTTCGGGAGGCCGCTGTAGCTGCCGTACATCTCGGTGCCGTTGAAGCCTCGGCCGTAGAACGGCAGCCCGAGGACCAGTTCGTCGTACTCGGCGGGCTCGGCCGGCGGGTACTCCCACTGACCAGGCCAGTAGCCCGTCTCGCCGTGGTCGCCAGCGTAGAGCTTGTCGACCGAGTACTCGACGAAGTACTGGGCGGTGTAGGTCTCACCGTACTGGCTGTTCTCCGTGGGGTGAGAGTCGCCGTACAGCGGCGCGTTCTGCCCCACGACGTCCATCCACGAGCCCGTGAAGTCGTAGGCCATGATGGAGGCGAAGTCACAGATCTCGCCGATGTCGCCGTGGCGGAGGCCACCGGCGTTCCAGTCCGAGCCACCGTTGGCGATGGATAGTTCGTAGTACTTGCCGTCTTCCTGGGCGGCTGCATCGAGCGTGTCGCGCAGCGCCTGCAGGAGGTCGACGTGGGTCTCGTAGTCCTTGTTGCTCCCACACTGGCACTTGCCCTGGGAGCTACCGGGGTGTTCCCAGTCGATGTCGATGCCGTCGAGGTTGTACTCCCGGAGGATCTCGACACACCGGTCGGCGAAGGACTGTCGGTTGCTCTCGGTCGCGGCGATCTCGGAGAAGCCGGTCGAGTCTGCCCAGCCACCGATCGAGAGCGTGATCTTGGTGTCGGAGGCCGCCCCGTCCTTGAGCTCCTTGAACCGCTCGAGGTTCTCGCGGTCCTGGTCGCTCATGATCGTCGGCACTGCCTTCTCTGCGTCGACGCCGAGGAACGCGTACTGGACGTGCGTGACCTTGTCGAAGGGAATGTCCTCGGGGTAGTAGTCGTACTCCGGCGTGGCCTTCCAGCCGGGGTAGTAACCGATGACCTTGAACTCGTCATCGGGGCCGTCCGGTGCCGGCATGACCGAGAGCGTCTCGGTGACGGAACTGGACGCGCCCTCGGCGTCCGTGACCGTCAGCGTGACCTCGTAGTCTCCGGCCTCGTCGAAGGTCAGCGAGTTCTCCGCACCTTCGACGGTGCCGACGGTCTCGATGTCCCACTCGTAGCTCAGGGAGTCGCCGTCGGGATCGGAGGAGCCGCTGGCGTCGAGGGTCACTTCCTCACCCGGCTCGGGCGAGGACGGCGAGACAGTGAAGGAGGCCTCGGGCGACTGGTTCTCGTCGCCGTCGCCGCCGTCGTCGCCGCCGTCGCCGCAGGCCCCTTCGAGGGTCCAGACGTTCTCGCTCTCGGCGGGTTCGGTCCCCTTGGTCCACCACTCGGCGGTCCAGAGCTTGCTGTCGTAGGTGACCTGATCGCCGCCCGAATAGGCCGTGCTCGAATCCCACGCCGATACCTCGCTGCAATTAGTGGTGTCGCCGCCGTCGCCCGGTGGCGTGGAGCCACAGGCACCTTCCTTGGTCCAGACGTTGGCGTCCTCGGCCGGCTGGGTGCCACTGGTCCACCACTCGGCGGTCCAGAGCGCACCGTCGTAGGTGACCTGATCGCCGCCGGTGTAGGTGGCCCCCGAGTCCCACTCGGAGACGCCACTGCAGTCTGCTGCTGTTGCGGTCGCACTGGCACCGACTGCCAGTGCCGACAGAGCCGTTGCCTTCTGTAGCATGTCGCGTCGTGTTTCTCTCATATATCGTGTCGTTCGGTGTCGTCGTGTCGTTTCGGTCGATGCTGCCGTGACGGCGGCAGGGCTATCGAGTCGCGCTGTCGCCCCCTTCGCCGTCGCTTCGCGAACAGCCCGTGGGTGACGCGTCAGTTACCCCCGTAATTGCGCGTCACCGCACAGGCCGGGAAACGCCGTGGAACCGCGACTATTCGTTGAGCGTGTTCCAGAGCGTGCTGATCAGCTCACCGTCCTTCGTGTCGCCGCCGATGGCCCACAGCATCGTCCCGCCGTACGGCGAGTCGCGGAGCCACTGGGCTTTCATCTCCATGGTCTCGACGGTGTCGTGGGAGATCATCTCGCCACTGGCCTTGTTGTAGCCACCGCCCTTGTCGGGGTTGTAGCTGTAGGCCGTCATCGCGTCTTCGTCGATGTAGGTCTCGTAGTCATCGCCGTCGATGATACTGGAGCCGCCACGGGAGCCACCGGCGAGGTCGTAGTACTCGTAGATACCACCGATGGTACCGAAGGTACCTTCGCCGCTGGCGTTGCCGTCTTCCCCGTCGAACTTCTGGAAGAGGCCGTCGTCTTCGCCGTTGCCCTCGCCGTCCGGGTCGTTGACGTTGCTCCAGCTACGTCCGTAGAACGGAACGGCCATGTTGAGCTGGTCCGGAGACCAGCCCTGCTGTTCGAACCAGCTGAGGGCGTAGGAGGCGTTCCAGGTGTCGGACTTCTCGAACGGGTTGTCCGGGTTCTCCTTGAGCGGTGCGTGATGGCGGGTGTACTCGCTCCAGATACCCGCGTAGTCGAAGGTCATCACGAGGATGAAATCGAGGATGTCCGAGAGCGCGTCGTGCTCGTAGTCGGCCATCGCTTCGGGGTCGGCGTTGACTGCGGCAGTGACCTCGTACGGCTCCTCGCGGCCCTCCTCTGCCGCCTTCTCGTCGAGACGGTCGCGGACCGCCTGACACAGCTTCGTGAAGTTCGGAATGTCGATTTCGGGGCGCTCGACGTTCTCCTTGTTACACGCCTCGCCACCGTCACCCTGACAGCCCCCGCCGTGGGGGAACTCCCAGTCGATGTCGATGCCGTCGAGGTTGCCTCGGTCGACCCACTCGGCACAGTGGTCGGCGAAGCGCTGGCGGTTCTCCTCGGTTTCTGCGGCGTACGAGAAGTACTCGGAGTCGCCCCAGCCACCGATCGAGAGCGTGAACTTGGTGTCTTCGTTCTCTTCGGCGAGCTCCGCGATGCTCTTTCCGCCGGGTGCGTCACGCCAGTCGGTGTTCTGGTCCCAGAACGCCTGCTGGCCGTGACTGTCGCCGACGAGGTTGACGGAGCCGTCCTCCTCCGGGCGCGCGAACGCGTACTGGACGTGCGTGATCTTGTCCAGCGGCATGTCGGACGGGGTGTACTCGCGGTCGTACTGTGCCCACTGTCGGTAGTAAGCGACGACTCGCTTGTCGCCGGGCTGCGTACCGCCCGCGGTGCCGACGAACACGGATCGAGTCGCGGTCGCCTCGTTACCGTCTGCGTCGGTGACGGTCAGCGTGACTTCGTAGGTGCCTTCCTCGTCGAGCGTGACCGTGTTCTCGACGCCGGAAATCGGACCCTGATCGCCGACCATCCACTCGTAGGACTCGATGTCGCCCTCGGAGCCGCTGGCGTCCAGCGTAACGTCCTCACCGACATCTACGCGCGTTGCGCTGGCGTCGATGACGGCGTTCAGGTCGGAGGACCCACCGTCGTCGCCGCCGTTGTCGCCGCCGTTGTCGCCGTCCTCGACGGCACGGACCTTCGTCCAGACGTTCGCGCTCTCGGAGGGTTCGGTACCCTTGGTCCACCACTCGGCCTCCCAGACGAATCCGTCGTAGGTGACCTGGTCGCCGCCGGTGTAGGTGGCGCTCGAATCGTAGGCAGGAATGTCGCTGCTGCCGCCGTCGGAGCCGCCGTCGTCGCCGCCGTCCCCGTCAGCAGGTCCGACCTTCTCCCAGACGGCCTCGTCTGCGCTCGGTGCCGTTCCTTTGGTCCACCACTGTGCTTCCCAGATGTATCCCTCGTAGACGACTCGGTCGCCACCGTTGTAGGTGGCGCTCGAATCGTACGCCGGATACTCTTCCTGTGCTGTTACCGCTGAGACGCCGGCCAGACCGGCCAGCGCCGAAAGCGATTGTAGATAGTTGCGACGTTGCATGGTTATTGTCGCGGCGGTGTCGACCGTTGGCGTGCCACCGTTGGATCTGTCCGTCCCACTACCGGGACGGCGTTCTAGTCCCCAATCCGCACCCAACGTTCTCTCACCCAGCCGCTGTAGGTACCACACACCTGCATACACTAAAAAATTCCGAAAATTAATATTCCCATACATGGAACGTCTGCCTACAATCATCTGAATAGCTGCGCCATTTTATAATGATAAATGATCTCTTCTCTCACTAACACGAAGTATGTGACACTTTCACTCACTACTGGCGTTGTCAACGCCCTTCTCGTTGCGTTCGTCGGTCTATCAGAGGTCCGAGCATCCAATCTGCTCTCCAGGCCGGTGGCAAGTCGTTGCCGCAGTCCTACACGATTGTTCACCCAGGAAAAACGCGCTGGTGATGCTGATTGTGTGTCCTTATGTACCATGGTCTGGGGAGCACTCTTTCGAACCCTCTAACGCCATTTGAGGGCTGTTTCGTAGAGTGGATCGACCGGTTTCGTCGCTCGCGACGGCCCGATCGCACTACTACCGTCTCGACCGAACCGATTCACAGCTGGTCGCACCGCTGTCACGCGGTCGGATATGGACTGCTACGGAACGTTGTCGCTGCTTACCGACGGGGTAGACGCTTACCGGTCATCGCTACAACTGCCCGCATGAGCTTCGACGGCTACTGTCGCTGTCGTAGCACGGGCCGGCGGCGAAAAAACGGAGTCGTGATTTCGTGACGGCCTCGCGGTCGACCGTCGTCGCCGTCACTGCACCTGGTTGTAGATGCCTGCGAACTCGTAGGCGCTCTGCTCGATGCCGCTGCACTTGCCCGAGACGGTCCCGTCGGGACAGTCGCCGTTGTCTCGATCCAGCGACCAGAACGAGACGAGGCCGACCCCCTTGTCCTCGACGAAGGAGACGACCTCCTCGGCGTCTTCGGGCCGGTGCTGGCCACCGACGTTGTTCTCTCCGATCATCGGCGTGATGCCGACCATACTCCAGGCCTCGTCCGAGGAGAGGTCCGAGAAGATCGACAGCAGATCCTCGTGGGTGCCGTTCGCGGTGTCTTTGACGGTGCTCGCACTCGGACGGACCCAGCCGTAGTTCATCGTCATCACGTTGACGTACTGCACGTCGACGCCGTTGTCGCGAGCGTTCTCGACGACGTACGTGCCGTGCTCGGTCAGGCCGGTCGTCCGACAGCGCAGCGTGTACGACACTTTCAGGTCCGGGTTCTCCGACTGGAGTTCGGCCAGTGCCTGATTGCGTCGGTCGACGGCGGCCTCGTCGACGGACTCGATGTCGAAGTCCAGGTGCGTGACGCCGTACGTGTCGATCACGGACTGGTACTCCGATTTGATCTTCTCGATGTCGGTCGTGTCCTGGGCGATCATCGTCCCGACCGCGCCGCCAAAGGAGATGATGATCGTTCCGCCCTGATCCTGGTAGGCCTGGAACTCCGACTTGAGGCCCGCCTCGCCGACGAGCTGGTCGACTTCGCCGCCCCACGCAGCGTTGCCGTTCCCGTCAGAGAGGACGAACGCGGTGGTGACGCTGTCGTTGCCCGCCTGCTCTGCGTGATCGACCAGCGTCGTCTCCGGATCGGTGAAGACGTAGTTGTACGGCGCGAACTCGGTCGACCCTTCGGTGCCGCCGGAGCTGTCGCCGACCGAGACGACCGTCTCGTTGGTGTCGCTCGCGCCCGCGTCGTCGGTGACAGTCAGCGAGACGGTGTAGTCGCCCGCCGACTCGTAGCTGTGACTGACGGACTCGCCGGTCGCCGTCGTCCCGTCGCCCAGTTCCCACTCGTAGCTGGCGATCGTCCCGTCGGAGTCGCTCGAATCGGCCGCGTCGAAGCTGACCGACTCATCGGGAGCCGGGTTCGAGGGAGAGACGGTGAAGGAGGCGTCCGGAGCGGCGTTGCCGCTCGAAACGGAGATCGTCGTCGAGTCCGTCGCCGTCGCACCGGCGTCGTCGGTGACCGTCAGGGTCACGGTGTAGTCGCCGGCCGAGTCGTAGCTGTGACTCACCGTCGCTCTGGTCGCCGTCGTTCCGTCACCGAACTCCCACTCGTAGCTGTCGATCGACCCGTCGGGATCGCTCGACTCGCTTGCGTCGAAGGAGATCGAATCACCGGGTTCGGGCGTGCTCATATCGGCCGAGAACGACGCCGTCGGCGCGGTGTTCTCGTCGCCGCCGTCGCCATTGCAGGCCCCTTCCAGCGTCCAGACGTCCTCGCTCTCGGCGGGTTCGGTCCCCTTGGTCCACCACTCGGCAGTCCACAGTGAGCCGTCGAAGGTGACCTGGTCGCCACCGGAGTAGGCAACGTCCGACGCCCACGACTGAACGCCGCTGCAGTCGACGCCGCTGTCGCCGTCGTCGCCACAGGCACCTTCGAGCGTCCAGACGTTCTCGCTCTCGGCGGGTTCGGTGCCCTGTGTCCACCACTCGGCGGTCCACAGCTGGCCGTCGAAGGTGACCTGATCGCCACCGGAGTAGGTGGCGCTCGCGTCCCACTCGGCGACGCTGCTACAGTTTGCTGCCGATGCGCTCGCACTGGCGCCGATCGCCAGCGCGGAGAGTGCTGATGCGTTTCGCAGGAAGCTTCGTCGTGTCTCTTTCATGTGTTGGTGTGATCGTGTCGTCGGTTCGGACGCGGGCCGTAGTCGGAACTGATCAGCACCGCGTCGTGTCTACCACGACCGACCGACACGGCGTCTGGTGGTCGTCCAAGCTTCGTACCCCCAGCCGTCGTGTCAGATCGGTCGCCGATACGTCGGTCCGTATCGCCGCTCGTGGCACCCCCCGGAGCACCGAGTGCGTTTCTCGGCACATCCCTGTGTAACGATGCCACACAACCACACACGTTTCACACACAAAATCGTTACGAAAACTCGGATCTACGTTGGCGAAACGTCGTCTCGGTGTTCAAACTAGGGGCACGCTGTTTCGTAATAGCGGGTCACTGGCCCACAGATTCCGTCTGTCGCAACTGCTAGTCCGCAATACGGAGACGACGATCGCGTGGTGCTGTCGACTTCGTGCAGCGATTCGCTATCTGGGGTGACGACATCGGTCACAGCACGGCTGACGGTGGCAGAAATTTCGAAAAAGCGTTAGAGCCGCGGTCGTCGGCAACGCGCGGTTCGTGGACGAACGAACTACTCGCGGAGGCGCTCGACGACGAGGTCGTCGAGGTCGTCGCGAAGTTCGTCGACCGCGATCTCATCGAAGACGGGCACGAAGAAGCCCTCTACGAGCATGTTCCTCGCGCTCTCGGGATCGACGCTGCGAGAGGTCATGTAGAACATGTCCTCCTCGTCGACCTGCCCGACGGTCGCCGAGTGGCTGGCTTCGGTGTCGTGGTTGTTGATGATCAGCTTCGGCGACGCGTCGGCCTCGCTCTCGTCTGAGAGCATCAGGGTGTTCTCCCGCTGGTAGGAGTTGGTGTCCCACGCCTCGCGACCCACGTCCTGGACGCCCTCGTACACCGAACGGGCGGCGTCGTCGAGGACGCCGCGGGTGACGAGGTCGGCCGTGGTGTGTTCGGCTTCGTGCCAGACTCGGGACGCGATGTCGAAGTGCTGGTCCTCGTGGCCGAAGAAGGCCCCGACGATCTGGGACTCCGAGGCGTCGCCCAGCAGGCGCGTCTCGACGTTTGACTTGGTCAGTCGCGAGCCGATGTTGCCCTCGATCCAGTCGACCGTGGCGTAGGTGCCCGCGTGGCCGCGCTTGACCTGGAAGTTGTAGCTGTCGTCGTCGAGGTTCTGGAGCGTGCCGTACTGGACGCTGCTGTTTTCCTCGGCGGCGACTTCGACGATGCCGGAGTAGTACTGCTCGCCGTCGACGTTGGTGCCGGTGGTCTGGCGTTCGAGGATCGTCACGGACGAGGACTCCTCGGCGACGACCAGCGTGTAGTTGAACAGCGATCGGCTGTTCATCGTCGTCCGGATCTTCACGTCTTCGGCGTCGACGCCCTCGGGGACGTAGACGACCGTCCCGGCGCTAAAGAGCGCCGTCGAGAGGGCCGTGAGGTAGTCCCGCTGAGGGTCGACGATCGAGCCGAACTGCGCTTCGATCAGCTCTCCGTGCTGATCGAGGGCGTCGGCCCACGAGAGCACGTCGACACCCTCGGCGTCGACGCGGTCTTTCTCCTGTTCCCACTCCAGAGGATCGACGAGCGTCTCGTAGTCGAGCGCGTCGAGGTTCGTCCAGTCCCGACCCGGCGTCCGGATCACGTCCGGCATGTCAAGCGAGTCGAGGGCCTCGTACGCGTCGAGACGCGTTTCGAGCAGCCACTCGGGCTCGTCGAGCTCCTCGGAGATCTGCGTTACCTGTTCTGCCGTGAGGTTGGCGTGTACCTGCGTACTCATTGTGAATCCGGGGGTTACCCGAGGCTCCCCTCCATTTCGAGTTCGATGAGGCGGTTCATCTCGACTGCGTACTCGATGGGCAGTTCTTCCGTGAGCGGCTCGATGAAGCCGGCGACGATCATCTGCTTTGCGTCGTCGTCGTCCAGACCGCGGCTCTGGAGGTAGAACACGTCCTCGTCGCCGATCTTGCCGACGGTCGCTTCGTGGGCCACGTCGACTTTCGACTCCTGGATCTCCATGTACGGCATCGTGTCCGACGTGGACTCGTTGTCGAACATCAGCGCGTCACACTCGACGCTCGTCGAGGCGTTCTCGGCCCCGTCGGCGATGTGGACGAGACCGCGGTAGTTCGTCCGGCCGCCGTCCTTGGAGATCGACTTCGACTCGATGGTCGACTTCGTGTCGGGCGCGTTGTGGTAGACCTTCGCGCCGGTGTCGATGTTCTGGCCCTCGCCGGCCATGGCGATCGTGATGTGGTTGTCCGTCGCACCGGGGCCTTTCAGCACCGTCGAGGGGTACAGCATCGTCGCCTTCGACCCCATCGAACCGGACACCCACTCCATCGTCCCGTCGGCCTCGACGATGGCGCGTTTGGTGTTCAGGTTGTAGGTGTTTTTCGACCAGTTCTGGACCGTCGAGTACTGGACGTGGGCGTTCTCGCCGACGAAGACCTCCACGCCGCCGCTGTGGAGGTTGAACTCCGAGTACTTCGGAGCCGAACAGCCCTCGATGTAGTGGACCTCGGAACTCTCTTCGGCGATGATGAGCGTGTGCTCGAACTGGCCCATCCCGTCGCTGTTCATCCGGAAGTACGCCTGAATCGGCATGTCGACCGACGTGTCTTCCGGAACGTAGACGAAGGAACCGCCCGACCAGATCGCGCCGTGGAGCGCGGCGAACTTGTTGTCGCTCGGGGGGACGGCCTTGGTCATGAAGTGCTCGCGGACGAGCTCTTCGTGCTCCTGGACGGCCTTGTCCATGTCACAGAAGACGACGCCCTTCTCCTCCCAGCGCTCCTGCATGTTCTGGTAGACGATCTCGGATTCGTACTGCGCGCCGACGCCCGAGAGCGCGTTCTTCTCGGCTTCCGGGATACCGAGCTTGTCGAAAGTGTCCTGGATCTCTTCGGGGAGGTCGTTCCAGTCGTCGACGCCGCCGCGGGTCTCGATGTCCGGGCGGATGTAGGGAACGATCTCGTCGACGTCGACTTCCGAGATGTCCGGCGCGCCCGGCCAGTCGTCCGGCATCGGGAGCTCGTGCCACTGTTCGAGTGCCCGGAGCCGACGCTCCAGCATCCACTCGGGCTCGTCTTTGTCTTCCGAGATGACGCGGATCGTCTCCTCGGTCAGGCCCTTCTCGGCTTCGAAGGCGGACTTCTCCTCCTTCTTGAACTCGAAGCGCTTCTCCGTATCTGTTTCTTTGAGGTGGTCTTGATCTGAACTCATGTTTTGTAGTCGTGCTTAGGGTTTCCTGGTTATGTGGGTTGTGCCGTATACGGAATGTTGTAGTTCTGTCCCGGATCGACCGCACGACATCGTGCAGTCGACCGGGAACACGTCTACAACGGTCCGTATCACGCGGCCTCGTAGACTTCCTCGCGGACCCAGTCGTACCCCTTGTCTTCGAGCTTCTCGGCCAGCTCCGCGCCGCCGGACTTCGCGATCTCGCCGTCGATCATCACGTGGACGTGATCGGGCTCGACGTAGTCGAGGATACGCTGGTAGTGGGTGATCTGGAGGACACCGGTGCCCTGCTCGTCGCGCAGCGCGTTGATGCCGTTAGAGACGTCCTGCAGGCGGTCGATGTCCAGCCCGGAGTCGATCTCGTCCAGCACGGCGACCGAGGGTTCGAGGATCGCGGCCTGGAGGACCTCGTTTTGCTTCTTCTCGCCGCCGGAGAAGCCGGCGTTGAGATAGCGGTTGGCGAACTTCTCGTCCATGTCGAGCTGTTCCATCTTCTCCTTGAGGAGCTGCTGGAACTCGGCGACGCTGACCTCGCCCTCGTCGGCGGGGCCTTCCATCGGGGAGCTGTCGTAGCCCGCGGCGTCCTCGTTGGTCGCTTCCTCGTCGCCCTCGCTCTCTTCGTCTTCCTCCTCGAACAGCTCTGCTTGCTCTTCGAGCTTGGCGTTGAGCGCCGTCCGGAGGAAGTTCACCATCGTGACGCCTTCGATCTCGGCCGGGTACTGGAAGCCCAGGAAGATGCCCAGCGCCGCGCGCTCGTTGGGCTCTAGCTCCAGCAGGTTCCAGGTGCGCTGGTCGTCGTCGATCTCGATGTCGTCTGCCACGTCGCCGTCTTCGAGGTGGATGAGCACTTCGCCGTCGGTCACCTCGTATGCGGGGTGGCCCGCGATGATCTTCGCCGTCGTCGACTTGCCCGATCCGTTGGGGCCCATCAGCGCGTGGATTTCGCCCGACTCGACTTCGAGGTCGACACCGCGAAGGATCCGTTCACCGCCGTCTTCTGCCACTTTCGCGTGGAGATTGTTGATTTCGAGTACTGCCATAGTATGTACTTAGGTCAACCGAAAAGATGGTCGTCACGCTCATAATGCTTTCGCAATCCTCCGAACTGTCTTTCGAGATCCGAAAATATTTTTCTTTGTTGCGGAACAGTCTCACACGGAGTGTCCAGTGGCTCTCTGTCGCTCTCGGGACACCGGCTCGACCGGACAGCGTGCTATCCGTCGTCGAGGCGCTGCCCGCAGTTCGGGCAGAATCTGACCTCCGTCTCCGGCGAGAACGTCGCGTTGCAGGTGCGACACCGCTGACCGACGGGACCTCCGTTTGCGGTGTCGATACCGGCGGGGTCCGAGACCTCGTCGCCGGGATCGTAGACTCGCGTCGTCTGGATGTGGACGGGGACGCTCCGGTCCTCGCCGCTGTCGGTCGTGCCGGATCGCGTCTGGCTGGTCGCAGTCGCCCGTCCTCCCGCGGTGCTGGCGGCCACCTGACTGAATGGGTTGCGCTGGCCGGCACGCAGCGAGCCGCGGTCGACGGTCGGCTCGGACCACCTGACGTACGCCGCCGCCAGCGACTGACAGACGAGGTACGCGCCGACGAGTACGGCCGGCGTCACTGCTCCGGCCGTCAGGAGCGCCGGAACGCTGACGGGACCGACATCGACGACGCCGACGAGTGCCGTGGGCACGCCGAGGACGGCCATCGCGTCCCGGACCATCGCGCCGGCACCGACGACGGCACCGAGCTGGA
Organism: Halomicrobium sp. IBSBa; assembly: GCF_017612575.1. Lineage (NCBI taxonomy): Archaea > Methanobacteriati > Methanobacteriota > Halobacteria > Halobacteriales > Haloarculaceae > Halomicrobium > Halomicrobium sp. IBSBa. Next base: position 510,059 of record NZ_JADPQC010000001.1, on the reverse strand, counting down.
CGACGCCGGCCGTGGCGTACACCGAGAACGTCAGGACCGACGCGGCGTAGACCAGTCCGGGACGGGAAAACGAGAAGACCCGGTAGCTAAACGCCGCGGTGCGTGCGAGCAGGTGTGCGCCGGCGACGAAGGCGACCGCGTACGCCGGCCAGGCGATCGGCGAGGCGATCGCGGCGGCCAGCGAAAGGGTCAGGAGGACCCCCGAGGGCCACAGCAGAGTCCCCGGCGCGTCGAAGCGGTAGTGACTCTCGACGTTTCCGGAGACGTTCGTGACCCGACTGCGGAGCCGCAGCGTCGCCGCGAGTGCGGGCAACACGATCCAGGCGACGACGCCCCCTGCGAGGAGTGCCAGCGTCTGGGTCGAGGCCGTCCCGAGCGAGAGCGTGAGGCCCGCTTCTCTGGCACCCAGCGCAGCCGTCGCGGCCGTGCCGGCGACCCACCCGACGAAGCCGATCACGGCGAGCAGGCAATCGAGGAAGAACCACCGTTCCGTCTCGACGGCGAGTCGGGCGGACGCCGCCAGTTCGCGTCGACGTTGCTCGGCCATCGGTGTGCCCTTGCACACTCGGTGGCATAGCCCTTACGACACTTTCACGACCGTTCGACGCCGGTGATTTCGAACCGTGCGCCGCCGTTCGACCCGGTCGTCGCGGTGATCGTCCACCCGTGGGCCGTGACGATGTCTCGCACCAGCGAGAGCCCGAATCCGGTCCCGTCCTGTGCGGTCGTGTACCCCGTCTCGAACACGTCGGACCGTTCGGTCTCGGGAATCCCCGGACCGTCGTCTTCGACGTAGAAGCCGGGTTCTTCTGTGAGTGGCCCGATCCGAACGGTGACGTTCTCGCCCCCGTGTTCGACGGCGTTCGTGATCAGATTCTCCAGGACGTGAGCAAGCCGTTCTCTGTCGGCCAGCACGGTGAACGCTCCCTCGAACGCCGTCTCCAGCGTCGCCGACGCCGTCTGTACCGTCTGCCAGCACCGGTGAGCGATCTCCGGGACCGAGACCGGCTCGCGGTCGCTCACCGAGTGACCCTGCCGGGCGAGCGCCAGCGTCTCCTCGATGATCGAGGCCATCCGTTCCAGGGCCTGCTGGGCCGTCGCGAGGTGATCGTCGTCGTAGTCGTTCCGGACGTACTCGACGCGCCCGAGCGCGACGTTGAGCGGGTTGCGGAGGTCGTGACTCACGATGCTGGTGAACTCTTCGAGGCGCTCGTTCTTCCGTTCGAGCGCTTGGGCCTGTTCCCTGAGGCGGTCTTCCTGCTCGGTCCGTTCCAGTGCCGCGACGATCCCCATCGAGAGGACCTCGCCCAGCGCCACGTCGACCGAATCGAAGGCGTCGGGCTCGCGTCCGGACGCGACGAAGACGCCGTAGTCGTCCAGCGGATAGACGATCACGCTCCGGACGTTCGTCGCTTCGCTCAACTGGTCGTGCTCGGCCGTGTCCTCGACGACGGCCGGCCGGCCGCGGCCGTACGTCTCCCAGACGAACGTATCGATTGGATCGTCGTCGTGTGCCCGGTAGCTCGGCACTTCGCCGATCACCTCCCACACGCGCTCGTTGACCGCCGTCGGTTCGAGCACGTCGCCGTCCCGGAGGTGAATGCCGGCGAGTGGGAGCGTGAGCGCGTCCTCGGCCGCGTTCACCGCGACGTTTGCGATCTGGGTCTGGGACTGTGCGCCGATCAGCCGCGTCGTCCGCTGTTGAAGCCGCTTGATCCGTTGCTCTCGCGAGACGTGCCCGTTCACGTCTGTCGACAGACCGATGAGCGTCGTCTTCTCCTCTTCCAGCAGCCCGGAGCGATTTCTGAACCACCTGCTCTCGTCGCTGTCGGCTGGCTCCAGACGGTACTCCAGTTCGACGCTGTCTCGTTGCTCGGTCGCGACCTCCTGTAGCTGCTCGACGAGGCGCTCTCTGTCGTCGGGGTGGACGAACCCGTCGACGAACTCCGAGAGCGGATATTCTGTGTCTCGGTCGAGACCGACGATCCGTTCGACCGGTCCGAACAGCCGGAGCGTCCGAGCGGAGACGTTCACCGTCCAGAGCACCGAGTCGGTCGCGTCCAGCACGAACGAGAGCCGCTCGTCGAGGTCCTCCAGGGCGACGGGTGCTTCGGCGTCCTCTTCGGTCGGCTCACAGCGAGTCGACGATCCACTGCTCGCGGGGGCCGTGTAGATCGGCTCCGGTGAGCGAAACCGCGTCAGCGACGACCCGACGTACAGGGCGACCGCTTCGAGCCACTCCCGATCCGACTCGCTGAAGGCCATCGGATCGGTGGCGGTCGCGAAGACGACGCCGACGCCGTCGATCGGGACGCTGAGCACCGATCGCGTGGCGTCGCTGGGGCTCTCCCCGTCGCCCCCGGTCGACCTTCCCGTAGTCGACCCGCCGTCGTCGAGGTCGCCGACGAGATAGGAGTCACCGTCCCGGACGGCGAGTGACTGGTAGTCCCAGCCGGGCTGGTCTCGGAGCTCCTCGACGGTGGCCCCGTCGTCGCTGACTGCGACGGGCTCCAGGCCGTCACCGGTGGCCAACGAGATTACACACCGATCCGCACCGAGCCGATCGAGACAGGCGTCGACCACTCGGTCGTACACGTCGTCGGGAGTCTTCGCGGACAGGAGGCCGGTCAGCGTGGACTGATCGACGCGTGCTGCCGAGCCACTCATGTAATGGTCCCTACTTATTTCGAGGGTCCCAAATAATTACCCCTTATCGTGTGAATTACTGTCTGACACTTTCGTGCCACCCCCGAGTACTTTCACCGACGCCGACGACGGGTCGCTATGGCCGGCAACTACTACGAGGCGTTCACGGTCGGCGAGACGATCACACACCCCCGTCGCCGAACCATCTCGGAGAGCGACAACCAGCGATTTTGCGACATGACGATGAACCAGCAGCCCCTCCACCTCGACGCCGAGTTCGCCGCCGACACCGACTTCGGTGAACGGGTCGTCAACGGGCTCTACACGCTCTCGCTGGCGGTCGGACTGACGATTCCGGAGACGACCGACGGGACCATCGTCGCCAACCTCGGTTACGACGAGGTCGAACACCCCGCGCCGGTGTTTCACGGCGACACGATTCGGGCCGAGACGACCGTGACTGACAAGCGCGAGACCAGCGACGGCGACCGCGGCGTCGTGACGATGACCGTCGACGTGTTCAAGCAAGACGACACACTCGTTTGCTCGTTCGAACGGACGGTCCTCGCCGAGAAGCGACCCGACGAGCGAGCCTAGAAGATCAGCGTGTAGTTGACGACCGAGGCGAACAGCCACGGGATCGCCAGTCCGAGCGGGATGACCGGCCCGTACTCCGGACGCAACTCGCGTGCCAGTCCCGCGGTCCCGAGTACGAGCACCTTCACGAGACCGAGGACGGCGAACCCGACGTGTTCGAACGCGTACCCCATGATCGGGTTCCCCTCGGCGAATCCCGACTGCAGTCCGACATAGGTCAGGACCACGTCGAGGGTCAGGGTCGACAGCGCGACGAGCCACAGTTCGAACTCGACGGTCGACAGTTCCAGATAGCGATGCTCCAGCCACGCACGTGTCGACGGTACGATGTACTGATCCATTCGTCCACCCACCCAGGGTTCTCTCTGCGAACCGCCTCGCAGCTACGTCGACAGTGGCGCTACCGGTTCAAATAGTTAAGTGTTTCAGACCACGAGCCCGACCATGAGCGCGCCACTTGCCGTCGACGCACCGTCACAGCACCGTCACAGCACCGTCCCGTGTTTCTTGCTCGGGAGTTCCTTCTCTACGTCCTCGTAGAACGCGAAGCGAGCAGCCAGTTCCGTCCGCAGGTCGCTCGGCGGGACGATCTCGTCGATGACGACCTCGCTGGCCATCCGGTGGACGTCGATGTCCTCGCGGAACTGCTCGCGAAGCTCGGCTTCCCGTCTGGCGCGTTCCTCCTCGTCCTCGATGTCGGCCAGCTCGTTTGCGTAGACGGCGTTGATCGCAGCCTCCGGCCCCATGATCGCGATCTCGCCCGACGGCAAAGCGAGGGTCGCCTCCGGGTCGTAGGCCGGGCCGGACATCGCGTAGATGCCCGCTCCGTAGGCCTTCCGGGTGATGACACACTGTTTGGGCACCGTCGCCGAGGAGGTCGCGTAGATGAGCTTCTTGCCCGCTTCGAGGATCCCCTCTTTCTCGACCTGCGAGCCGGCCATGAACCCCGGCGTGTCACAGAGGTACAGCAGCGGGACGTTGTACGCGTCACAGGTCCAGACGAACTCGGCGGCCTTCCGGGCGGCGTCGGGGAAGATCGCACCGGCCCGCTGGCTCGGGTCGTTGGCGACGATCCCGACCGGGCGGCCGTCGATCCGGGCGAACGCCGTGAGCATCTCCTCGCCGTAGTGGGGGCGCAACTCCAGCAACGAGTCGGCGTCGATCACCCGCTCGACGAGGCGGCGCACGTCGTAGCCCCGGTTGGGTGCCTGCGGAATGACGCCGTCGATCCCCGCTGGGGACTTGGCGGGCTCGCGGCCGTCGGTCCGTGGCGGGTCTTCGTCGGCGTTGTCCGGCAGGTAGCCGATCAACTGCGCGACGAGCTCCCGAGCGTGTTGTTCGTCTTCGGCGACGAGATCGGCGCTCCCGGAGTGGCGTGCGTGGACCTCCGGGCCGCCGAGTTCGTCGAGGTCGATCTCCTCGCCGGTGACCATCTCGACCATCCGCGGGCTGGCGATGGCCATGGCGCTCATCCCTTCGACCATGACCGTGAAGTCGGCGAACACGGGCGTGTAGGCCGCACCCGCGATACAGGGGCCGTACAGCACGCAGATCTGTGGGACGCGACCGGAGAGCATCGAGTGGTTGTAGTAGTACTTCCCGATCCCCTCGCGGTTGGCGAAAAAGCCCCGCTGTTGGTCGATCCGGCCACCAGACGAGTCCATCAGGTACAACACCGGCCGTCCGGTCGTCAGCGCACGCTGTTGCATCCGGAGGAACTTCTCGACGCCGCGCTCGGCCATCGACCCGGCCTTGACGGTGAAGTCGTTGGCCATGAAGTGAACCGAGCGGTCCTCGAACTCCGCTGCACCGGTCAACAGCCCGTCGGCCGGCAGTCGCCGGTCGGGATCTGCCTCGTCGACGGTGGGCGAATCCGGCGACCAGCTGTCGAAGTTCGCGAACTTCCCGTCTTCGAAGGTCAGATCCCCGAACCACAGCTCCAGCCGGTCCCGAACGAACAGCTTCCCCTGGTCGGAGAGGCGCTCGCGGTACCGCTCGGGACCGCCGGCCTCGATGTCGGCGATCTCCTCGCGCAGGCGACGCTCGCGATCGGTCGGGCCGAGATCGTCGTCGCCCGTCTCGTCGTCCACGCTGTCGTCGCCCGTCTCGTCGTCCACGCTGTCGTCGCCCGTCTCGTCGACCCGATGGACCACGCGTGGCGCGTCGTCGTCACCGACGAAGACACGAACGGCCTCGCCGACGTGTTCGGCGATGGCAGCGGCGATTGCTGAGGCCTCCTCACGGGTTGCACCGGCGGCGATGCGCACCTTCATGTCTGTCGCATCACACCCCACTGTTACAAGACTGCCGGCGGAGTCGGCCCCGTCGGCGTGGCGGGTGACGCCGCTGGACACCTCCGAGATCCGCAAAAGCTAGCGTCGATTCCCGCAGACTACTCGTGGCGCTCGTATCGCTCTTCGAGGCGCTCGATCAGCGACGTGTTGCCGAGGTGCAGCGGCGTCCGGTCGTGGATGTCGTCGATCTCTCGGTCGAGGAGCGACTGCTGTCCGTCCGAGGACTTACCGCCAGCGGCCTCCACGATGTAGCCCATCGGCTGTCCTTCGAACTGGAGGCGCAGTTTCCCCGTCGGCCGGTACTCCAGTGCGGGATAGGAGAAGAGCCCCCCGTAAGTGAGGACCTGGCTCACGTCGGCGATCATCGCGCCGCCGTAGCGGAGCTTGAGCCGTTCCTGGAGCTCCGCCGCGTAGTCTGCGAACGCGTCGTTCCAGTTCTCCCGACCGCCCCCGAAGCCGTAGACCGTCGGGTCCGTCGGGACCGACACGTCGTCGTCGACGACGCGAGCGTCGCCGTCGTGGATGATGTACTCGCGGACGCGGTCGTTGCGCGCCACGACCATCGAGGTCGTCGGGCCGTAGATGACGAAGCCGGCGGCCACGAGGTTCCGACCGATCGTCGGCGGCTGCGTGTCGTAGACGCCGAAGATCGTCCCCATGCCGCTGTTGGGTTCGAGGTTCGAGGAGCCATCGAGCGGGTCGACGGCGACGTGGCGGTGGCCCTCGTCGACGGTGACTGACTCGCGTTCCTCGCTGGCGTAGCTCCCGACGCCGTCGAGTGCCAGCAAGCGCTCTTCGAGCAGGTCGTCGGCGACCAGGTCGGCCGCGAGCTGGCTCTCGCCGCTCGGGTTCTCCTCGTCGGCGAACTGGCGCTCCGTCGCGATCGCCTCGCGGATCTCGGTCGCCGCGTCGGCGAACTCGCCGACGATGCGCCCGGTTGTCGTGTCGGTCATGCCGGGGGTGAGGTCGGTTGATTTACTCATTGCAGTGCTGCGTCGACGGATTGCCCGTCGTGGATGACGCGTTCGAGCGCGTCGAGGATCTGCTCGGGTTGTTCTCGTTGCCAGACGTTGCGTCCGACGGCGAGCCCCGCGCCGCCAGCGTCCATGACCGCGCGGACGCTCTGGAGGAACGCCTCGTCGGAGCGTTTCGAACCGCCGCTCATGACGACCTTGCTCTTGCCGGCCATCTCGACGGCGTGGGCCATCCCCTCCTTGCTACCTGGATACTTGACCTTCGTCACGTCCGCGCCCAGTTCCAGGCCGAGTCGGGCGGCGTACGCGATGACGTCTTCTTTGGTGTCGTTTTTGAGCCCCTGTCCACGGGGGTAGGACCACAGGACGACGGGCATGTCGTACTCGCGAGCCTCCTCCTGAATCTCGCGGAACTCCTCGACCATCTCGACCTCGTTGTTCGAGCCGGGATAGATCGTGAAGCCGACGGCGTCGGCCTCCAGCTGGGTCGCGGCGTACTCGACCGAGCAGTTGACCGACGAGTCGGGTTCGCCCATCCACATGTTCGAGGTGCCGTTGAGCTTCGCGAGCAGCGTCACGTCGTCCTCGTAGGACGGGTAGTACGCCTCGCCGACTCCCTTCTGCACTGCCAGCGACGTGACGGCGTCGTGCGTTGCGGCCCGAAACACCGACTCGGGATCGGCACTCTCGGGGCGGCCAGCGAAGTCGACCGGGCCGTGTTCGAGCCCGTGATCGTATGCCAGGATCAGTACGTTGCCGTCGCGCGTAAGCGGAGTCGCGTCGATGGGACGCATCACCTGCTGGTTCACGAGCAGGGCATATATACATTGTTCTTGACATTTACTACGATCTGAGTTAATATTCTCAGGACGCGGCCCTACTTGCCGCCTCGCGGGGGGACGTGTGGCGTGTCACGCGGCACCATATTTACCACGATAGCGGTCGAACCGTCGCGCATGTCCGATATCGGAGAGATCCAGACGGTCGCCGTCGTCGGTGCTGGCACGATGGGAAGCGGCATCGCACAGGTGGCTGCGACCCACGGCTACGACGTCGTGATGCGCGACGTCGCCGAGGATCTGGTCACCGAGGGGTTCGAGGCGATCGACGACAGCCTCTCGCGCCTCGTCGCGAACGACACGCTCACCGAGTCCGAGAGCACCGCCGTCCGCGAGCGCATCACCGGCACGACCGACCTCGACGACCTCGCGGACGCCGATCTCGTCGTCGAGGCGGTCGTCGAAGACGTGGAGGTAAAGCAGTCGGTCTTCTCGGACCTCGACGAGGTGTGTCGCTCCGGGGTCGTGCTCGCGACCAACACCAGCACGATCTCGATCACGACCATCGCGAGCGCGACGAGTCGCCCCGAACACGTCGTCGGTCTCCACTTCATGAACCCCGTGCCACTGATGAAGGGAGTCGAGCTCGTCGTCGGCGAGCGCACGGCCGACGCGACGGTCGAAGCCGCTCACGACTTCGCCGCTTCGCTGGACAAGGAGACCTGGGAGTCCGACGACAAACCCGGCTTCGTCACCAACCGGATCCTGATGCCGTGGCTCAACGAGGGCATCCGGGCGTACGACGAAGGCGTCGCCACCAAGGCCGACATCGACCGCGGGATGAAACTCGGGACGAACGTGCCCATGGGTCCGCTGGAACTGGCCGACCACATCGGGCTGGACGTGGTGCTGGACGCCACCGAGACCCTCCACGAGCAACTCGGCGACCGCTACCAGCCGGCCTACCTCCTCCGCCGGAAGGTCGAGGCCGGCGATCTGGGCAAGAAGAGCGGGAACGGGTTCTACGAGTACGAGTGAGTCACGCCAGCACCACTGCCCGTACCCAAGGACCGTCGCTGAACTCTGTCCCAGCGACCGCGACGCTGTTCTGGTTCAGTCGGACGACGCCCGTCAGATCTCCCACCGAGGACGTTAGTCCCACCGTCTCCCGGAGACGGCCTCGCGAGTCGAGGGTGTAGACGAGCGTCTCCACGTCCAGATCGGTACTCCCGAATGGCGGTTCACCGACCGCGACGAACCCATCGCCGGTCCGAACGAGTCCGCTGACGGCCTCCATATCGTAGGTGCGACGCCACACGAAGTCGCCGTCGCGAGTCGTCTTGACGATCATCCCTCGACTGTCGACTCTCGGTATCGACTCCGTGAGGCCGAGGTAGACGATGCCGTCGTCGGTACCGACGGCGGTGTGTGCATTTTCCGAACCGACACCCCCGTAGGTGTGTTCCGAGCGCGGGGTCCCGTCGTCCTCGATCGCCTGGACCCAGGCGTCTCCCCTCTTCGCACCGGCAATCAGGTACCCGTCGTCCCAGGGAGTGATCGAGGTCGCGTGATCACACTTGTAGCTCCGTTCCCAGCGACTGGTCCCGCTCGAATCGACCGCACGGACCCATATCTTCGACAGACTATCGTCGTGGTCGATACCGCTTTCGCCGACGGCGAGATAGCCTCCCTCGTGGGGTGTTAGATCCGTCAGGCTGCCTGCTCTCGTCGGTCGCTTGCGCCACTGCTCGGCCCCCGTCGTATCGAGTCGAACAAGCCAGCGGCCGGGGGACTGACCTGTCTCGCCAGCGATCACGTACCCGTCGGCGGCGGGCACGGCACTGATCACGTCCGACCTTCCGGACACCTCGATATTCGTGGTCCACCGCACCTCACCACCGGTGTCAAGTGACGCGACCCAAACGTCGTCCTCCTGATCGCGGCCTGTCCGTCCGAGCACTAAAACTCCGGTATCGGTGGACACGAGGTCCATACACTGGTACTCGTCGTCGAAGGTGCGGTACCAGAACTCCGATGCTTGCCCGTCAGAGCCCACAGCGTTGCCAGCGACCCGTCCGGTCAGCAATCCGCCGAGACTCCCGATGACGGCACGTCTGGAGGGCTGAACCATGACCGCTCGTTCAAATCCACGAAGTAAAAATCAAGAGGGTCTTCGAAAGTTATTTTCCCACCACAGCGGCAGTTGGTAGGCATGCAGGCCCTCCAGTCGAGCGTGCTACTCGTCGTGCTACTCGTCCTCGCCACAGTCGCCCCGACTGTCGGCACGGCACAAGCGGCAGGCGACGCCTCGATCGAACGGATCGGTGCCTGGCAAGCACCGAGCGACGAGATCACCATCGAGAACGCCAGTGACGTTCGCACCGCCATCGCGAACGGAACCCTCGAACGGGGGACTGGACTCGCCGTGAACGATACGCTGGTCGTCGAACTGACGATACCGGGCTTTCAGTCCGCCGTGAGCGACGCCGGGGGTTCGAACACGACCGAACGGTTCCTGACCGCACTATCTTCCCACGGAGACCTCGTAATCCGACAGTGGGAGGATTCGCTCACTACCCACGGTGTCCCGCTACGACTCGATCCGTTCGGTGGCGGCGTCCAGATCGTCGCCGATCAGGGCAACGCGACCTACTATCTGGTCGCCGAGTTCGACGAGCTGAAACGAGTCGAGGATGGTTCCTCCTTCATCGACCCACACGAAGAGCGTGTGCCACTGACTGTCGAAGCGACGCTCTTTGCGAACTCGTCGTTCGTCGACCAGCGACAGCGAGTCGTCGCACCGGTCCACGACCGGCAGGCGTCCGTCGTCACCGGGCTGGATGATCTGATCTACGGTATCCCTGACGCGAACCTGACCGTCGTCGGCGGGACGGACGTGGGAACAGGCCAGCGTCTCGTAGTCGCTGTCGAGGGACGAGACGATCCGGAGACGACGACCGACGAATCGTTCCGCCGGATCCGAACTGCGACGGTCGATTTGGCTGACGGGAGTGCGTATGAAACTCATGAGAAGGGAACGTTCGCGACGACGTTCGATCTTCCCCAAGTGAGTACGGCCGCGACGAACATCACCGTCGACGTACGGCTCGACGATCGTTCGCTGCTGGAAGCGCCGGTGGCGGTCGATGTCACCGATCCCGCTGGGGATGTCACCGTCGAACGTGTCCAGTCGAACGATTCGCGGACCGCCGTCGTCACGAACGCGTCGCTCTCCGACGGCGGATTCCTCGCTCTCCACAACGGCACCGCGACCGGTCCAGTCGTCGGCCACACCCCGTTCCTGGACGCAGGAAACCACACGACTGCGGTCTACGGCGACCGCCCGGTCGATCCAGACAACCTCGTCGCCGTCGCCCACTACGACGTGAACCGCAACGAGTGGTTCGACGGTCCGAAGACGGACAGCGTCTACTCGAACGGCGACGCGGCCGACCCTGTGCGTTCGACGACAACGACCCCGACACCGACGACAACGACCACTCGAACAGAGGCCACGAGCGAACACCAGTCCACACCGACGACCGGGACCGGGCCAGGATTCGGGGTCGTCGTCGCGATCATCGCTGCCACGTCCCTGACCGTACTGTTCCAGCGGCGACGGTGACCCACTACCTGTCGACGGGCTTTTCTCCGCGGTCCCCGCGGTGAGCGTATGTTCTCCGACCACGAGCATCCGTCGCACCTCGCCGACACGGTCGCGCTGGTCACGGGATCGACCCACGGGATCGGACTCGGGATCGCCGAGCGGTTCGCCAGCGAAGGGGCTGCTGTCGTCGTCAACGACCACGGCGAACACGACGGCGAGCGAGTCGCCGAGGAGCTACCGGGCGAGGCGATCTACGTCGAGGCCGATCTGCGCGAACCGGACGAGATCGAACGCCTGATCGAGACGGCCGTCGGGGAGTACGGGCGGATCGACACGCTCGTGAACAACGTCGGGGACGGTCGGAATGCGCCACCTGACGAACTGACGCTCGAAGAGTGGGAGTTTACCTTCGAAACGACGCTCCGGAGCCAGTGGCTCTGCGCGAAATACGCCATGAAACACGTCCCAGCAGGAGGGAGCGTGATCAACATCTCTTCGACCAACGCTTCCGGGGCCGTTCCCCGGTTCTTCCCCTACAACGTCGCGAAGGCGGGGGTCAACGGGCTCACGCGGGCACTGGCGATCGAACTCGGACCACTGGACATCCGGGTCAACGGGATCGAGCCCGGACTGATCCTCGTCGACGATCCCGACGCGAGCGACGAGGAACTGGCACAGGACCGGAAGATCGATCCAGCAGGCCGGTGGGGACGGCCGTCGGACGTCGCCGGGCTGGCCGCGTTTCTTGCCAGTGACGACGCGGCGTTTGTCACCGGAACGACGATCCCCGTTGACGGTGGCCGGCACGCCGTTCTCGTGGACGATCAGTACAACGACCACCCGCTATTCGACTCGTGACGGCCGAACACTGAAGCCCCGAGCCCCGCAAAGAGGGGTATGGACTTCGCCCCCACCCAGGAGCAAAAGCAGATCCAGGAGATGGTCGCCGAGTTCGTCGACGAGGAGGTCGTCCCGCGGGCCGCCGAGATCGACGAGACCGACGAGTTCCCGCAGGATCTCGTCGACCAGATGGCGGAGCTCGGTCTGATGGGGATGCCGATCCCCGAGGAGTACGGCGGCGCTGGCCTCGACTATCACGCCTACGCGATGGCGCTCGAAGAGATCGCCCGGGGCAGCGGCGGGCTGGGGACCATCGTCGCGGCCCACATCTCGCTGGCCTGCAACATGCTCTACGAGTTCGGCGACGAGGCCCAGAAAGAGGCGTACCTCACGCCGCTCGCCGAGGGCGAGGAGATCGGTGCGTTCGCGCTGTCGGAGGCCGGTGCCGGCAGCGACGTGCCGGCCATGGAGACGACGGCGAAGCCGGTCGGCGGCGATCCACACGAGGGCGAGGAACCCGACGAGTACGTCGTCGACGGCGGCAAACTGTGGATCTCCAACGGTTCCGTCGCCGACACGGTCGTCCTCTTCGCCAAGACCGACCCCGAGGCGGGCAACAAGGGAATCTCGTCGTTCGTCGTCCGGCCGGAGGAAGACGACGGCTTCCACGTCGAGGGGACCGAGCACAAACTCGGCGACAAGGGCTGTCCGACGGCGGAACTGCGATTCGACGACATGCACCTGCCCGCAGACCGCCGCCTCGGCGAAGCGGGCCGTGGGTTCGTCCACGCGCTGAAGACGCTCAACGGCGGCCGGATCACGATCGCCGCCCGCGGCGTCGGGATCGCCCAGGCGGCACTGGACGAGGCGCTGGACTACGCCGGCGAGCGCGAGCAGTTCGACCAACCCATCGGCGACTTCCAGGCGATCCAGCACAAGCTCGCGGACATGGACACGAAGACCGAGGCCGCCCGGATGCTGATGCACAGGGCCGCGGACAAGAAGATCCGCGGCGAGAACTTCGTCAAGGAGGCCGCCCAGGCGAAACTCTACGCCTCGGAGGTCTCACGTGAGGTCGCCAACGAGGGCATCCAGATCCACGGCGGCTACGGCTACACGAAGGACTTCCCTGTCGAGCGGTTCTACCGCGACGCCAAACTCAACGAGATCTACGAGGGGACCAGCGAGGTGCTGCGCAACACCATCGCCGACCAGCTGCTCGACTAAGGGACGGAGAGCAGTCCCTCGACGACGACGGCCCGCGTGAAGTAGAACGGCTTCCCCTCTGCCTGGTGTCGGTTGGCGCTGATCGTCCCCAGACCGAGGAGGAGCGCAGCACCGGCGAGCGCGGCGGCCCCACCGACTGCTTCGGACGACAGACCGCCAGCGGTACCGAAGACGAACACCGCGAGCGTCCCGAGGGCGGCAAACGGGAGGGCGTCCAGACCCGCGTAGAGGGCGGAGCGAGACAGGGTCATGTGGCAACCATCGGCCACCCGTCAGATAGAGATTGTCCTCGACAGAGGCGGCGGTCTCACCTCTCCGTCTCGCCCAGTTGCTCGCACATCCACTCGTACTGTTCGCGGAGGCGCGCCTCGCCCGCCTCGGTCAGCGAGTACTCGTCAGCGATCCCGGCGGTCTCCTTCTGCAAAAAGCCGCTGTCGACCATCGCCGAGAGGCCGCCGTAGAAGCTCTTGGGGTCGATCCGTTCGTCGTAGTGCCGTTCCAGTCGCGTCTTGAGCGTCTGACCGTTCAGTCCGTCTTCGCCGGCGAGGATGATACAGATGTCCCGGCGGCGACCGCTCTGGAGCCACTTCGTCATGGGTTCACCGAGGCGCGGGCGACACTCGACTGTTGCCTTTCTCGGTCGCGGATCGACACGAGTACGTCCCCAGTTCCTTGCGGCGCTGTGGGTCCGGCCCGTCCAGTCGCGTCGGCTCGGCGACGAACACGAGGCCGACCCGTTCGAGCCCCCGGTCGTGAGTGCGGTTCCAGCGCTGACAGAGGGAGCCAGCGAGCGCCGCCCGGCGCGGTTCGGTGTCTCCGCTCCGGAGTCGGAGCAGGTACTTTCGCCAGCGCGTACTCGGGTACGCGCGTTCGAGGTTCGACGGCCGCTCCCAGCTCAGCGGTGCCATCGCGAGCGCGTCGACCTCTCGCCCGGCCGTCGTCGTTCCTGGTGCGACGAACCACCCGTCGACGCCCGGTGGCGCGGGGGCGAACATGTCCCAGGACTGCTCTGGCATGTCGGCGTCGGCGACTGGAGCTACCCCCAGCGTGGCGGCGTTCGAGACGAGCATCGCCGCCAGCACGAGGCCGAGTAGCGGCCGTCGGAGCCTGCCGAGTGCGCGCCGAATCGCCGCCGGGATCGTCGCGGCGGCGTGACCTTCGAGACGCGGCGCGCTACCGCGATCCCACCCGTCGGGGACGCCAGCCCACACGCGGTCCCAGACGAACGCCGGGAAGAAGGGGAGCAGCGCGGCGATCGAGACCAGCGGAAAGAGGCCGACCCAGACCGTCACCAGCATGCCCGCGTGGCCCGCGACGAACAGCCCGGCGAGCGCTCCGCGCGCTCGGCCGGTGAGGCCGACGAGCAGCGGCGACACCACCAGGAGAGCCAGCCAGCCCCAGCCGAGCAGCGCCGGGAGCAGCGGGACGGGTGCCAGGAGATCGCCCGCGAGGACGGTGTAGTGGTCGAGATCGAAGACGAGCGCCAGCGCCCGTCCGGAAAGCCACGCGTCGCCCCGGAGCTTCACGACCGCGTTGACGGCGTAGACCGCGACGACCTGCCCGAGCACTCCGACGGTCGCCAGCCCGCTCACCGTCTCTCGGGGCGTCGTCTCGGTCGCGTCGACAGACAGCCGCTCACCCAGCGGCAGGAACAGGCCCCAGAACAGCAGCCGCCGCAGGAGCGTGTCGCCGCCGTTGAGCACGAACGGGTTCCGGATCTGGAGCGAGAGCAACAGGGCGAGCGAGAGCAGCGTCGCGAGTCGCGTTCGGTACCCGACCAGCAGCGCCAGCGCCGCGAGACCGGCCGCGAGGAAGAGATAGATCTGCAGCCAGACGCTCCCCGAGAGAGCGTGGACGGACAGCAGGGCGGGCGTCCCGACGACAGCCCGCAGCGTCGACGTGGGGAGGACACCAGCGTCGGTGTAGAAGGCCGCGAGGTTGCGCGCTCGCAGGAGAACGTCGAGGAGCAGTATCGTTCCCAGGGCGATCCGCAGCGCCGCCAGCGCGCGCGTGTCGACGCGAAATCGCCGCTCGAACCACTGTCTGGCGTCGCTGCTGGCACGAGCGACGAGACGACCACTCACGGGCGGTGGCTCGGCGTTCTGGCCTACAAGCGTTCCGTTCTGGCACGCACCGACCGACAGTTTCGACTACCCCTCGTCCCTAGGGCCGACGATGACAGACGACGTGGCCGAAGCCGACGGGATCACGGCACGGTATCGCGAGACCGACTCCGAGCGCGTCCTCGAATACGATCGCGACGGACGGACGGCCGCGATCGCTCAGAACACCGACGGGTACGCCATGCTCAAGGTCAGGCCGACCGCCGACGGCGACGAACTCGAACGTTACTACGGCTTCGACATGGCACTGGACCACGCTGCAGAACTCCTCGGTGTCGGTCCCCACGACCTCCCGGTGCCGGATGCAGCCGCCGACATGGGGATGTGAACGTCACGACGCCGAGATCACGACAGCAGCGCGTACGGGACGACGAACAGCAACAGGAAGACGACCAGTAGCACGAGCCCGTAGCTGATCGTCGTCGCGACGGCTGCGAGCCAGGGCGGTTCCTCGAACCGATCGAGTGCGTCCATACGGCTCTGTTGACGCCGAGCGAGCAAAGACGTTCCGGCGAACTCGACTCACCGGCAGGATAGTCGTGACGAACCCCGTCGTTCGGCAGCGACTCGCTCCGAAGGAGAAACCGGCAGAATCAGGCGTAGGTCGGCGACACGTCCTGGTCGTCGCTCTCTTCGGACTCGATTTTCTCCCAGGCGTCGGTGAAGTCCTGCATCCGGACTTCGGTGCGATCGTCACGGATGGCGAACATCCCCGCTTCCGTACAGATCGCCTTCACGTCGGCACCCGACGCCTCGTCGATGTCACCGGCGAGTCGCTCGAAGTCCACGTCGTCGGCGACGTTCATGCCGCGGGTGTGGATCTGGAAGATCTGTTTGCGACCCTCGTAGTCGGGCTTGGGGACTTCGATGAGGCGGTCGAAGCGGCCGGGCCGGAGGATCGCGCGGTCGAGCATGTCGAAGCGGTTGGTGGCGGCGATGAGTCGGATCTCGCCCCGTTCGTCGAAGCCGTCCATCTCGCTGAGCAGCTGCATCATCGTCCGCTGGACCTCGGCGTCGCCGGAGGTCTTCGAGTCCGTCCGCTTGGCCGCGATGGCGTCGATCTCGTCGATGAAGACGACGGCGGGCTCCTCGTTGCGCGCGAGTTCGAACAGGTCCCGCACCAGCTTCGACCCCTCGCCGATGAACTTGTGGACCAGTTCGGAGCCGGCCATCTTGATGAACGTAGCGTCGGTCTGGTTGGCGACGGCTTTGGCCAGCATCGTCTTCCCGGTCCCGGGCGGGCCGTGCAGGAGGACGCCGGACGGTGGATCGATGCCTACGTCCTCGAACATCTCGGGGGACTTGAGCGGGAGTTCGACCGTCTCGCGGACCTCTTCCATCTGCTCTTCGATTCCGCCGATGTCGGCGTAGGTCACGTCGGGGCTCTGGTCGACCTGCATCACGCGAGCCCGCACGTCGGTCTCGTCGTCGAGCCGTTTGACGATCGACAGGGAGTTGTTGACGGCGACGCGGGAGTCCGGTTCGAGGCCGTCGCGCATCTCGTCGGTGACCTCGGTCAGGGCCTCCTGGTTGTTGCCGTGTTGCTTGATGACGACGCCCTCGTCGGTCAGCTCCTGGACGGTGGCGACGAACAGCGGCGACTGCTTGAGCTTCTTGTTCTCGTGGGTGAGCCGTTCGAGCTTCTGCTGGTACTTGTTGTTCTCGGCGTTGGCGTCCAGCAGCTTGTCGCGCATCTCCTCGTTTTGATCCTCCAGCACTTCGAGACGCTCCTGTAACGCCTCGATTTTCTCCTGCTGGGACGCGTCGTCGTCGTACGGCAGATCGACCTCGTCGACGGTGTCGGTCATTACCACTCGCTAGCGGGTCAGCCATTATGAGGCTTCGGGTCGGGTCAGCTTCTGACTCCACCGGTTCTAGACCGTCTCGCGCCGAATATCTGGCGTCTCAGGTGTTTCGACCCTCGCGACCGATAGATTATTGTAAGTAATTAAATGGAACAGTAAATATTATCACTCTGTATTTCCAACGGTGGGATACGATGAGCACGTCAGAACTCGATCGACCCGGTGGTGCATCGGAGCCGACGACCGTCGAGTGGGACGCGGTCCGCGAACTCCCGCCGAGTGCCAAACTCGTCGCGAAGGTCCTGGAGTACAACGGAACGCTCACCCAGAGCCAACTCTCCGAGGAGACGCTGTTGCCCGCACGGACCGTCCGCTACGCGCTCAACCGCCTCGAAGAGGCGGGGGCCGTCGACTCCCGGTTCTCCTTCGCGGACGCACGGAAGCGCATCTACACCCTGACCGTCGAGCAGTAGCGCGCCACAGCCTTTTGTGTGAACGCGCCACAGCCCGCCTCGTGACCGACGAAGCGACAGTCAAGGCGCGGCTTCGTGCGCTCGCAGACACCGACGACACCGATCGCTCGGACGCGACGCCGACCGCCCTCCAGGCCGAGCACAGGGAGACGATCGAACGGGCGACCGACGCACTCGACGATCTGGCGGCGGCCGCGGCCTTCGTCGACGACGGCGGACTGGCGGACCTCGAACGAGCCGTCGAGGCGGCCGAGGAGTCGGTCAGCGCCGCCAGCCAGCGCGGACGCGAGACACTCGCTGCGTACCGGCGGTACCGGGCCGCTGCGTCGGGCGATCAGTTTCACCCCGGTCGCGGAACCTCTTTAGGCGACGGTGCCAAAGTCGAGAGCAGATGACGCGGGTCATACACACCGGCGACACCCACATCGGGTACCAGCAGTACCACGTGCCCGAGCGCCGGGACGACTTCCTGGACGCGTTCCGACAGGTCGTCGACGACGCGATCGGTTCGGGGGCCGACGCCGTCGTCCACGCTGGCGACCTGTTTCACGACCGGCGACCGACGCTCACGGACGTGCTCGGAACGCTGGACGTACTGGAGCGACTCGACGACGCCGACATCCCGTTTCTGGCCGTCGTCGGCAACCACGAGGCAAAGCGCGACGCCCAGTGGCTCGACCTCTACGAGTCGCTGGGGCTGGCGACGCGTCTCGACGACGAACCGCGCGTGATCGGAGACACGGCCTTCTACGGCCTCGACTACGTCCCGCGCTCACAGCGCGACGCACTCGACTACGACTTCGGGTCCCACGACGCGGATCACGCCGCGCTGGTCAGTCACGGCCAGTTCCAGCCCTTCGACTACGGCACCTGGGACGCGACGGCCATCGTCGACGAGGCCACCGTCGACTTCGACGCGCTCCTGCTGGGCGACGAACACACGCCCGGAACGAAGCAGGTCGACGAGACGTGGCTCACCTACTGTGGGTCGACCGAGCGTGCCAGCGCGGACGAGCGCGACGACCGGGGGTACAACATCGTCACGTTCGACGGCGACGTGACCATCACGCGCCGGGGGCTCGACACCCGCGAGTTCGTCTTCGTCGAGGTCGAGCTGGCCGGCGACGAGGGGCTCGAACACGTCCGTGAGCGCGTCGGCGAGTACGATCTGACCGACGCGGTCGTGATCGTCCACGTCGACGGCGAGGGCGAGCCGATCACGCCGGCCGGCATCGAGGAGTTCGCGCTCGAACGGGGAGCGCTGGTCGCGCGCGTCACCGACCACCGGGAGTTCGCCGACGAACGCGAGGTGGAGGTGAGCTTCGCTGACCCCGACGAGGCCGTCCACGAGCGCGTGCGGGAACTCGGTCTGAGCGAAGCAGCCCGAGACATCGACGAGACGATTCGCGCCTCGAAGGTCCCCGACTCGAACGTCGCCGACACCGTCGAAGAGCGCGTCGCCGACCTCGTCGAAGCGGGCGATCTGGCGGTCTTCGAGGGTGCCGACGCCGAGAGCGCGCACCCAGAGACCGAAGCCGACGGCGGCCACGCACCGACTGACGACCGCAGTTCCGCGTCGGACGAGAGGGCCGACGACGCCACGGCAGACCAGCCAGCCGACGACGCCGCTGGCGAGACGGAGTCAGGGGACCCGGACGACCAGTCGACGATGGAGGAGTACCTGTGAGAGACGACGCTGTCTCCCGAGAGGTGGTCGCATGAGGATCTCTCGGGTCCGGATGGAGAACTTCAAGTGTTACGGCGAGGCCGACCTGCGACTCGACCGCGGCGTGACGATCATTCACGGGCTCAACGGCAGCGGGAAGTCCTCGCTGCTCGAGGCCTGTTTCTTCGCGCTCTACGGGACCAAGGCCCTCGACGAGAACCTCGACGAGATCGTCTCGATCGGGGCCGACGACGCGACCGTCGAGCTGTGGTTCACCCACGGCGGCGGCGACTTCCACATCGAGCGCCGCGTCCGGGCGACGGGCGAGCGAGCGACGACCGCCAAGTGCGTCCTCGAAACGCCGGAGGGGAGCTTCGACGGCGCTCGCGCCGTCCGCCGCCGCGTCACCGAACTCCTCCGGATGGACAGCGAGGCGTTCGTCAACTGCGCGTACGTCAGGCAGGGCGAGGTCAACAAGCTGATCAACGCCTCGCCGGGCCAGCGCCAGGACATGCTCGACGACCTCCTCCAGCTCGGGAAGCTAGAGGAGTACCGCGAGCGGGCAAGCGACGCCCGCGTCGGCATCGGCCGCGTCCGCGACGACAAACAGGGCGCGCTGGGCCAGCTCGAAGAGCAGATCGCCGAGAAGGAGGAGCGTGACCTCTACGATCGCCTCAACGAACTCCGGAGCCAGATCGTCGAGACCAGCGAGGAGATCGAACGCATCGAAGGCCAGCGCGAGCGGGCAGTCCAGACCCGCGACGACGCCCAGTCGATCATCGACGACTACGAGGAGAAACAGGCCGAACTCGACGAACTCGAAGCCGAGATCGACGAGCTCCGAGAGACGATCGCAGAGACCGAACGGGAGCGAGACGAGATCGACGAGCGGATTCGGGACCGAAAGGAGACGCTGAGCGAGCGCGAGACGGAACTGCGCGAGGCTGTCGCCGAGAGCGACCTCGACAGCGCCGACTCCGACGCCGTCGCCGAGCGGATCGACGAACTGACCGCCCGCGACGACGAGCTGCGAGACCGGATCGAAGCCCAGCGGGTCGCGGCCTCGGAACACGGCAGCGAGGCCGAGTCGCTGCGCGAGAGCGCCGCGACTCTCGACGAGCGGGCCACGGAGAAACGCGAGGAGGCCGAGCGACTCGAAGCCGAGGTGGCCGACACCCGTGCGGACGTACGGGAACGGCGCGACCAGCTCGACGAGATCGACGAACGAATCGAGACACTCGCGGCCCGCTTCGAGGACGCACCGGTGGATCGAGACGGCGTCGAAGACCACCGCGACGAGGTCGCGTCGGCGCTCGAAGACGCACGCCAGCGGGTCACGGAACTGGAGACGACGCTCGAAGCCGAACGCGAGCGCGTCGCCGAGGCCCAGCAACTCCTCGACGCCGGAAAGTGTCCGGAGTGCGGGCAGGACGTAACAGACTCGCCTCACGTCGAGGAGATCGACGAACGGCGCGACCGCATCGAGGAACACGAGCGTGAACTCGACGCGGCCCGAGAGGCGGTGACGACCCGCGAGGAGCGACTCGAACGAGCCGAGCAACTCGTCGAGACGGCCGCCGAGATCGAGACCCTGGAGACGAGACGCGACGACGTTACACGCTTGATCGAGGACCGCGAGTCGGGGCTCGACGAGGAGGAAGACCGGATCGACGAGCTCCGGGCCGACGCCGAGGCGTTGGCGTCGGAGGCCGACGAGAAGCGCGAGGCGGCCACCGAGGCCGAGCAAGCGGCCCAGGAGTGTCGCGACGTCGTCGCCGACTGCAATCAGCAGCGCCAGGAGTGCAAGACGGAGCTGGAACGGCTCGAACGCATCGAGACGCTGCTCGCGGCGGTCGAGGAGTGCGAAGACGACCTCGAACGACTGCGCGAGCAGCGCCAGCAGAAAGACGAGATCAACGACGAGCGCCGCGAGCGACTCGCCGACAAGCGAGAGCGCACGTCCGCCCTCGAAGCGGAGTTCGACGACGCGAACGTCGAGGAGGCCCGCGCGGAACGCGAGCGGGCGACGGAGTACATCCAGCAGGCAGACGAGAAGCTCGACGAACTCCGGGCCGAACGCGACGACTTGCAGGCGAGCGCCGGAGCCGTCGAAAACGAGATCGAAGCCCTGGAGGAGCTCCGTGAGCGCCGCGACGAACTGGCGGCGACAGTCGAGAAGCTCGCGACGCTGTACGAGGAGGCCGAGGAGCTGGAGTCGATGTACGGCACCGTCCGCGCGGAACTGCGCCAGCGCAACGTCGAGACGCTCGAACGGATGCTCAACGACGTGTTCGATCTGGTCTACCAGAACGACTCGTACTCTCACATCGAACTCGACGGGGAGTACCAGCTGACGGTGTACCAGAAAGACGGCGAGGCGCTCGATCCCGAGCAACTCTCCGGGGGCGAGCGCGCGCTGTTCAACCTCAGCCTCCGGTGTGCGATCTACCGCCTGCTGGCCGAGGGGATCGAGGGGGCTGCGCCGATGCCGCCGCTGATCCTCGACGAGCCGACCGTCTTTCTCGACTCCGGACACGTCTCACAGCTGCTCGGCCTGATCGAGTTCATGCGTGACGACGTGGGCGTCGAGCAGATCGTCGTCGTCAGCCACGACGAGGAACTCGTCGGTGCGGCCGACGCGCTGGTCCGCGTCGAGAAGGACTCGACGACCAACCGCTCGACGGCACAGCGGGTCGAGGCGGGCGTCGTCGCGGACGCCGCGGACTAGTCGCCCCGCAGCGTCGCCAGTGCCTCGCTGGCGAGTGCAGTGGTGTCGTA
Source organism: Halomicrobium sp. IBSBa (assembly GCF_017612575.1). NCBI lineage: Archaea > Methanobacteriati > Methanobacteriota > Halobacteria > Halobacteriales > Haloarculaceae > Halomicrobium > Halomicrobium sp. IBSBa. The sequence goes on along the minus strand of NZ_JADPQC010000001.1, from coordinate 488,250 downwards.
CCCGCGACCGCCCGGCACGTCCGCCTCCGTGACCAGCCCGGCAGCGCGAAACTCCGCCAGCAGGCCGTGGAGATCACTCTCGCAGAGTTCGTACCGGTCGAGGAGGACGCGCACGTCCGTCGGACCGCGCGCTTCGAGTGCCACCAACAGCCCCAGCGCGCGGTCGTCGTGTGTGGCGGTCACGACTCGACGGAGCGGCTCGGACACCGCAGTTGCCGCCGTCGAGAGCGGGCTCGTCTCCGTCACCGGTTCGAGAGCGTCGTTCGGGAGGTGGCGCTCCTCGCCGGTCGCCGGATCGCGGACGAGACTCGACTCGCTGGACTGCTTGACCAGCAGATACCGATCGCCGTCCCGGTCTTCCACAGTTCGCATCGGTCGCCGTTCGGCCGGAACGCGTGTAGGTGTTGTGTTGTTTCCAGACCGAGCAGTCCGAGTGCAGTGTCGGTCGTCAAATCGCGTGGGCGAACACCGCCGACGGCGACGGTCTCACCGAGCGTCTTCCGGCCGATCCCGGCGGAAGCCGTAGTACCTGACGAGCCCGTACACGAGCGCCAGCGCGCCGACGGCGAAAATCTGGAGGCCCCGGTCCCAGTCGCCCAGAAAGTATCCGAACATCGGGCCGACGGCGAGGCCGAAGACGGCGACGTTGAACACCAACACCAGTTTCCAGAACAGGCGGACGCTCTCGGCGTCGGCGTCGGCCGCGCCCGGTTCCGGTGGTTCGGGAATCTCCGGCCCCATCGATTCCGGGTCGGTCTCTGTCCCGGGGGCGGTCGGCACTCCCGGACCGATCTGTTCGGGGTCGGGACCGTCGACCGATGGGGGCGTCGGCCCCTCATCCGCGGCGCTATCGTCTGGCTCGTCGCTGCTCACGTCCGGGCTTTCGTGCCATCGGGCAAAAGCAGTTCGCCCTGGCCTACACGCGCTCGGTCAGCGCGACGGCCGAATCCGTCTGGAGCCAGGCCAGCGGGTTCTCGGCGTCGTAGAACACTGTCCCCTCGTCGGTCTCGTAGGTCTCGGTCGTCTCTACTGCCGACGGTAGTCCGGGTTCGGAGCGTCGTTCCTCCGTGCTGTCCCACTCGTCTGCGTGTGCGTTGTCCGACATGGGGACTCGAACGTAGGTATGTTATGAGTTACCATATACCTTCTGGCTGCGACCATACTTTCGTCTTGCGATTCGAGCGACACGTTGGGCCGTGGATCGCCGACCGCCGTAGTTTTTATCGGGCATCCCGAACGACGCCACATCATGAGCGAGCAGGGCCAGCAGGACCTCGGCGCGTTCGTCGACAGCGACGACTCTGACGACGAACGCGACGTCGCCGAAGAGGCCGCTGCGGTCGCGGGCACGACCGCCTCGACCGCCGACGTGGTCGACGCCAGCGAGCGACTCTTCGAGGACGTCGAGGAGACGGTTTCGATGGCCGTCACCCAGATCGACTACACCATCGAGGGGCGCGGCGACGACGAGTACCCGGTCATCCACGTCTTCGGCCGGACCGAGGACGAGAACGCCGTCCACGCCCGCATCTACGACTTTCGACCGTACTTCTACGCGCCCGCAGACAACGTCTCCGAGGAGCGGCTGCGAGGCTACGACAGCATCACCGGCTGGGAGGAGACCGACGCAGACGGCGATCCCTACGAGTCGATCCGGGGCGAGCGCCTCGTCAAGATCTTCGGTCGGACGCCCCGCGACGTGGGACAGATCCGCGACGAGTTCGACCACTACGAGGCCGACATCCTCTTTCCCAACCGGTTTCTCATCGACAAGGGCCTGACCAGCGGCATCGAAGTCCCGCGCAGAGAGGACGACGACGGCAGTCTCAAGGTCCACCACGCGGAGGTCGCGCCCGCGAACGTGCAGGCGACACCGCGGGTCAACGTCTTCGACATCGAGGTCGACGACCGCTCGGGGTTCCCCGAAGACGGCGAGGAGCCGATCGTCTGCCTGACGAGCCACGACTCCTACCGCGACGAGTACGTCCTCTGGCTGTACGAAGCCCCAGAGGGCGTCGCCGGGCCGGACTCTCTGCCCGACTACGAGCCCATCGAGGGGGCGATCGACGTGGACGTTCGGCGCTTCACCGAGGAGGAGGCGATGCTGGAGTCGTTCGTCGACTACGTCGAGACGACGGACCCGGACATCCTCAGCGGCTGGAACTTCGACGACTTCGACGCACCGTACTTCCTCGACCGACTGGAGGAACTCCAGGGCCCACACCACGACTACGACCTGCGTATCGACCGGCTCTCGCGGGTCGACGAGGTCTGGCGCTCGGGCTGGGGCGGCCCCGACATCAAGGGGCGGGTCGTCTTCGACCTCCTCTATGCCTACCAGCGGACCCAGTTCAGCGAACTCGACTCCTACCGGCTCGACGCGGTCGGCGAGGTGGAACTGGGCGTCGGCAAGGAACGCTATCCCGGCGACATCGGCGACCTCTGGGAGGACGACCCCGAACGTCTGCTGGAGTACAACCTCCGGGACGTGGAGTTGTGTGTCGAACTCGACCGCGATCAGGACATCGTCGCCTTCTGGGACGAGGTCCGGACCTTCGTCGGCTGTAAGCTCGAAGACGCGACGACGCCCGGCGACGCCGTCGACATGTACGTCCTGCACAAGCTCCACGGCGAGTACGCACTCCCCTCCAAGGGCCAACAGGAGAGCGAGGACTACGAGGGTGGGGCCGTCTTCGATCCGATCACCGGCGTCAGAGAGAACGTGACGGTGCTTGACCTGAAATGTTTCAGTAGAGACACTGACGTGCTGACCCCCGAGGGTCCGAAGGACATCACCGAAATCGAAGTGGGCGACGAGGTCTACACGCTGAATCCGGACACGTTCGAGTGTGAGATCAAGCCGGTCGCCGAGACACACCAGTACGAGAACCAGTTCGGTGAGCTTCACCATCTGTCGGGCAACACGCACGACCTCAAAGTGACGGAAAACCATCGCTTCCTGCTCTCCTCGGAACGGGGGTGGGACGAGCAGACGCCTGACGACTTCGAGTTCGCCGAATACCGCGACATTCCTGAGTGCGAGCGATTCGCGTTCCCACAACATGAACCGATGGCAGGACGTTCACCGGAGTCGTTCGAACTCGTCGACGAGGTTTCCGGTGGGCACGTCGTGGTCTATTCTGACGACGACCTCAGAGTGTTCCGAAACGCGATGCCCGATCCAGTCGTCAATTCGCTTGATCTCGTCCACGGGTCGTCGGAAGCCATGGGTATACAGCAGTCCGTCGGCAAGTACCTGATCCCGATCTCGGTCTATCGTTCGCATCGCGAAGTCATCGACGAACACGCAGACGACGTGTTCCTGAAGTTCGATTCGGGCCATCGAGAGACGCCGTTCTCGTTCGAGATGGGGAACTGGCTCGAGCTGCTCGGGTGGTACGTCACAGAGGGCAGCATCGACGAAGTGAACGGCCGAATCACGATTCACCAGGACGATGGGACGGAACGAGCGGCGATCCAAAACCTCGTGGCCGAGATGGGAATCAACCACAACGTCGACGAGCGCGGCATCAACATCTCGAACGTGTTCCTGGAGGAGTGGCTGGTCGAGAACTGTGGCAAGGGGTACGCCGAGAAGCGACTGCCAGACTGGGTGTTTGGACTCGACTCGGAACTCCTGAAGGTCCTGTTAACTACGATGATTCGAGGGGATGGGAGCCGAGCCGAATCTGGACTCGGGAAGTTCTGGACGAAGAGCGACCAGCTGAAAGACGATATTGTCGATCTCGCCGTCCGGTGTGGCTACAAACCGACGGCGTCGAAACAGTCCGACGGAACGTGGTACGTCTCGATCGGCAAGCGCGGCTCTTTCAAGAAGTCCTCGAACGCGACGATCGAAGACCACGACGGTGATGTCTACTGCATCACGGCCGAGGATAACCACGTCGTGATGGCGGGACGTAACGGGAATTACCAGTGGGTCGGCCAGTCGCTGTATCCGATGTGCATGGTGACGACCAACGCGAGCCCGGAGACGAAGGTCGATCCCGAATCCTACGACGGCGAGACCTACCGAGCACCGAACGGGACCCACTTCCGGAAGGAACCGGACGGAGCCATCCGAGAGATGGTCGACGAACTCCTGTCAGAACGCGAGGAGAAAAAATCACTGCGAAACGACCACGACCCCGACGAGGACGCCTACGAGCGCTACGACCGGCAGCAAGCAGCTGTCAAGGTGATTATGAACTGCTTTACGCCGGACACCGAGGTCGTCACGCCCGAGGGCGTTCGCGACATCACGGACCTCGAAGTCGGCGACGAAGTGTACTCTCTCGATCCGGAAACGATGCGCATGGAGGTCAAGCCGGTCGTCGAGACCCACGACTACCCCGACTATCGGGGCGACCTCGTCGACATCGAGACGAGTAAGATCGACTTCCGAGTGACGCCGAACCACCGGATGCTCGTCCGGAAGAACGAGACCAACGGGATCACCGAAGACGAGTACGGGTTCGTCGAAGCGGGCGAACTCGATCGAGCGACGAACTACGAACTGCCACACGACTGGGACGGTCCCGACGGTGAGCGGCTCAACGAGGTGGATCTGACCGAGCACGTCGACGACTACGAGGTGTGGGTCCGTCCCGAAGTCCACGGCCACACATTCGCCGCAGAGATCGGCTACTACCCGGAGACCGTCCTGAAAAACGACATCGGTGTCGAGGGATACGTCTTCGACCCGGAATCGTTCGAAGAGCACCGTGAATACATCGAAGACGTGGCCGAACAGACATACGTCCACGCCGAGAGCGGCCGGAAGTGGATCCCACGTACGTTCGATGGCGACGACTTCCTCGAACTCCTCGCCTGGTACATCACCGAAGGGAACGTCGACACGTCCGCTGAGAAGCAGTTCGGCGACAAGAAACGAGGGGCGGCGACGACGGTCAAGATCGCACAGGACGCCGTCACCGACGGCGGACACTCTGATCACGCGTCGATCGGCGAACTCCTCGATCGGATGGCGTTCGACTACTCCGTCGACGACCGGAGTTACCAGTTCACGTCGACGCTACTGGGGAACGTGCTCCGGGACCTGTGTGGCGACGGGAGTTTCGAGAAGCGGATCCCGGAACTCGTCTTCGACGCCGCCCGCGAACAGAAAGAACGGTTCCTCGATACGCTGATTGCCGGTGACGGTGATCGGGGAGAACACTCCTGGCGCTACACCACGTCGAGCGAACGGCTCCGTGACGACGTACTACGACTCTGTGCCCATCTCGGACTGACAGCCCACTACAGGCGCGATAGCGGCTCGTGGCGAATTCACGCGAGCGAAGACGCGAAGAACACACTCAGAATGCACCGGAACGGCGGCGAAAGTACGGCTGAAGACGGCGTCCACTGCGTCACCGTCGAGGACAACCACACGCTGCTGGCCGGTCGAAACGGGAAGTTCCAGTTCGTCGGCCAGTCACTCTATGGCGTTCTCGGCTGGGACCGATTCCGACTCTACGACAAGGAGATGGGGGCGGCAGTTACGGCGACCGGTCGTGAGGTCATCGACTACACCGACGAAGTCGTCGCCAGAGAGGGGTACGAGGTCGTCTACGGGGATAGCGTTACAGGGAACCGGCCGATCGTCGTCCGCGACCCTGCCGGCCAGATTCGGATACAACCCATCGCAGAGCTGTTCGACCGTGCGGATAGTGCCGTCGAGGAGCGGCCGGCACTGGTACATGATGGGGGTACAGCTTCCAGTAGTGGGATGTCGAAGGACCGACGGCCGCTGTCGGGCTGGGAGGCACTCTCGGTCGATGACGACGGTGCGACTGAGTGGCGACGGATAACACAGGTTATCCGCCACGAGACAGACAAAGACGTTGTCACGCTCCAGCACAAGTTCGGCGAGTCGACCACGACGAGGGATCACTCCTACGTCGTGGAGGAAGACGGAACTCTTGTTGAGCGGACTCCGAACGATGTCACGGAACCGCTCCGGGTTGACGATATCCCCAGCGTCGACAGTATCGAGTCGGTCGATATTTACGAGGTGCTGGAGGGGTATTCGCGTACGTACACCGACGGCCGGAGCGTTGGCTCCGAGCACGCGGTCGAGAAGACAAAGCAGATACACACGGATGGGGAGTGGGTCTGGTTCGGCCACAGCCATCACGACGAAATCGATACATACCCGAAAGTCAAGCGGCACGTCGACCTCCAAAGCGAAGACGGGCGTGCACTCGTTCGGCTCCTCGCTGCGTACGTTTCGGAGGGGAGCTCCTCCACGGCTGAAACGACTGCCAGCCGCTTCGGAGCCAGTATCTGTGAGTCGCGACGGGAGTGGTTAGAACAGTTACAGACAGACTACCACCGATTGTTCGCTGACACGGAAGCCAGTATCATCGCGAGCGATGCGGGAGACCGACGGACGGTCGAGTACGAGACTGGTGCCGGTGGGGCGTCTGCGACGTATGACGATGAGACGAAGAAACTACAGATGATGAACGAGTTGGCGGCCGTCTTCTTCCGTGAGTTCGCAGGACAAACGTCGCGTGGCAAGCAAATCCCATCGTTCGTATTCCATCTGCCAGAGGACCTGCAATCGTTGTTCCTCGACGTACTGGTAGAAGGTGACGGATCACGGGAGTTCCCACGCTACTCGGACGCCTACAGCGAGCGGAACTTCGACTTCGAGACGACGAGCCGTCGACTGGCTGGTGGACTCTCGATGTTACTCACTCAGCGCGGAGAGAAACACTCGCTAAAATATCGTGATGCCAAGGACAGCTACACGATCCGAACGTGTGACTACTATCGATCTGGCCGTGACCCAGTCGTCTCGGAGACGAACTACGATGGATACGTGTACGATCTGAGTGTCGAAGAAAACGAGAACTTCGTCGATGCGGTGGGCGGTATCGTACTTCACAACACCGACTCTGTCATGCTACAGGTCGGAGACATCGGCCCGGACGACGTCGAAGGCGACGTTGTGGTCACCGACGAGATGCGAGCGAAACATCCCGAGATGGACGACGGCGAACTGGAGACCGTCGCGGCGACGATCCAGAAGGGGTTCGAACTCGAAGAGACGATCAACGAGGCCTACGACGATTTTGCCCTCGAAGAACTCAACGCACAGTTCCACCGCTTCCAGATCGAGTTCGAGAAGCTCTATCGGCGGTTCTTCCAGGCCGGCAAGAAGAAGCGCTACGCCGGCCACATCGTCTGGAAGGAGGGCAAAGACGTCGACGACATCGACATCACGGGCTTCGAGTACCAGCGCTCTGACATCGCCCCGATCACCAAACGCGTCCAGAAGGAGGTCATCGACATGATCGTCCACGGCGAGGACGCCGACACGATCAAGGAGTACGTCCACGACGTGATCGAGGACTACCAGGCCGGCAACGTCGATCCGGAGGACGTGGGTATCCCCGGCGGCATCGGCCAGAAACTCGACAACTACGACACCGACACGGCCCAGGTGCGTGGGGCGAAGTACGCCAACATGCTGCTGGGGACGAACTTCCAGAGCGGGTCGAAACCCAAACGGCTCTACCTGGATCGAGTCCACGACGACTTCTTCCAGCGGATCGAGGCCGAGAAGGGGCTCGACCCCTCGAAGGATCCGCTGTACGGCGAGTTCCGCCGCGATCCGGACGTGATCTGTTTCGAGTTCGCCGACCAGATTCCCGAGGAGTTCGAGGTCGACTGGGAGAAGATGCTCGACAAGACGCTGAAGGGTCCGATCGCTCGCATCCTCGAAGCGATGGGCATCTCGTGGGACGAGGTCAAGTCCGGCCAGGAACAGACCGGCCTCGGCCAGTTCATGTAGACCGGCGGGCGTTCCGACACGGGTGACCGTATCCTTTTCACTCGGGCCGGCCTAGAGTCGAGCATGTACGTCCGGGACGCCAAAAACCGAGAAGAGGTCTGGTTGCTGGATCACATCGAGGAGATGGGGCTCGACGCGAGTGCGTTTCGGTCCCGCGACTACGTCATCGCGATCGACGAGGCAGACAACGAGAAGGCCGGCTTCGGCCGCATCCGGATCCACAGGACCGACGACGGGGAGATCTGCGAGCTGACGAGCATCGGCGTCCTCGACCGCTGGCGCGGCCAGGGCGTCGGCGCACACGTCATCGAACGGCTCGTCGAGTACGCCGGCGATCAGGGCTTCGACGTGGTGTACTCGTTGACCGACGAAGCCGACTACCTCCAGCAGTTCGGCTTCGAGCGCATCGAGGTGGCCCAGCTGCCGGAGAAACTCCGCGAGCGACTGACGACCAAACAGGAGAACATCCAGCCCGACGCGGTGCCGGTCCGGCTGGCCGTCGACCGCTTCGAGTTGCCCCAGCGCTTCCGCGATGCGTTCAAGGAGGCCGCCGCCGGTGCCGACGAGGAGGCGGAACCGGAAGAAGGGCCGGAGGACTTCGGGATCGACCCGGACGAGGCGACCTACAAGTACGACACTGGGCGGTAGCGTCGGCTCGGTCGGGCGCGCTATTCGTAGACCGGGAACTCGGTACAGAGGTCCGCGACGGTGCCGCTCGCGTCCGCTCGAACGCTCTCGTCTTCGGGCGCGTCGAGCACGTCCGCGATGGCGTCGGCGAGCCGCCGGGTCGCGTCGGCGTCGAAGCCCCGCGTCGTGATCGCGGGCGTACCGAGGCGGACGCCGCTGGTGACGGTCGACTTCCGTCGGTCGCCGGGGACCGTCGACTTGTTGCAGACGATGCCGACCGCTTCGAGCAGTTCCTCGGCGCGCTGGCCTGTGAGGTCGGGATGGCTCTGCTGGAAGTCAACGAGGACGAAGTGTACGTCGGTGCCGTCCGAGACCAGATCGAAGCCACGGCCGTCGAGGTGCTCGCCGAGAGCGGTCGCGTTCTCGACGGTCTGGCTCGCGTACGCCTCGAACTCGGGCTGGAGGGCCTCGTAGAAGCCCGCGGCCTTGCCGGCGACGTTGTGCAGCAGCGGGCCGCCCTGCAGGCCCGGGAAGACCGCCCGGTCGACCGCCGCCGCGTACTCCTCGCTGGCCATGATCGCGCCGCCACGGCCCGACCGGATCGTCTTGTGCGTCGAGCAGGTCACCACGTCGGCGACGCCGACCGGTGAGGGGTGGATGTCGGCGGCGACGAGGCCGGTGAGGTGGGCGATGTCGGCGACGTGGACGGCGTCGACGCCTTCGGCGATCGCTTGCAGCCGTTCCCAGTCGACCCGGCGGGGATACGCCGAGTAGCCCGAGACCAGCAGGTCCGGATTCGTCTCGCGAGCGCGCTCGGCGACGGCCTCGTAGTCGAGTCGGCCGGTCTCCGGGTCGACGTGGTAGTGTTCGACCTCGTAGTGGGTCGCGACTGCTGTCGCGCCGTGGCCGTGGCTGAGGTGGCCACCGTCACTGAGTTCCAGCGAGAGGATCCGGTCACCCGGTTCGAGGAGGGCTTCGTAGGCCGCGAGGTTGGCCTGTGTGCCCGAGTGGGGCTGGACGTTCGCGTGGGGCGCGTCGAACAGCCTCTTCGCGCGCTCTCTGGCCAGCCGTTCGACCTCGTCGGCGTGCGCACAGCCGGCGTAGTAGCGCTCGCCGGGACGCCCCTCGGCGTAGTTGTTCGTCAGGACAGAGCCCTGTGCCCGCAAGACGGCCTCGCTGGCGTGGTTCTCGCTGGCGATCAGCGTCAGCGTCTCGCGCTGGCGCTCTCGTTCGGCTGACAGTGCCTCGGCGAGCGACTCGTCGACTGGGGTCAGGTCCGTCGGCATGGCCGAACGATGCAGGCCGTATAATAAGAAAACTGTCACGACAGCGCGGACAGAGCGAACAGGACAGTGACCGTCGACACAGTCGACAGGCGCGTCACAGCCGCCGAGCTAGCACGTCGTCCTCGCGTTCGAACCCCTCCCAGAAGTCGGCTGCTCGGAACTCGTTTTCGGGGTACAGGCGGTCGGGCGGGCGCTCGAACCACGCTGCGCCGTTGAGTTCGCCCGGCTGAATCGAGATCGACCCACCCGCGTACACGGCGTCGAAGAAGACCCAGAGCGTGTGGAGTCGGTCGTCGTGGTCGTCCTCGGAGACTGTCACGCGGTGGACGACGAGGAAGCACTCCGTGATGTCACAGTCGACACCAGTCTCCTCGTGGACTTCCCGGACTGCGGCTCGCTCGTACGTCTCGCCGTCCTCCCGGCCGCCGCCCGGAAGTCCCCACTCGGTCCCGCCGCGTCCGAGGATCATCAGCACCGATCGCTCGTCGCCCACCTCGTCGGGCATCGACTCGGTGAGCGGGACGGCGTCGTCGGGCTCGCGAACGACCCACGCGTACCCGCCGCCGGTGTAGCCGTCGAGGGACTCCGCGCAGAGTTCCTCGAACAGGTCGCCGCCGACGGTCTCGGTCTCTTCCCTGACGGTCACGTCGTCGTACTCGTCACGGAGCCGCTCCCGACGCCGTTCGACCGTCTCGCCGTTGATCTCTCGGACAGTCATGGACTCAGTGACGAGACGAGGCGTCCACAAAAGCCCACTGGTACACACGTCGCCTGCAGAAGCTGACACGACGACAGCCCTTTTGTGACTGCCACCCACACGCATCAGTCATGAGTGGAGGTCCGGAGCAAGACTCGAACGAAGCGTCGACGAGCCCAGGCGACGCCTTCCAGGCGCTCGCCGACGACGTTCGCGTGGCTGTGCTCCGGACGCTCGACGCGGACGGGCCGCTGTCTTTCTCGGAACTCCACGCCGAGAGCGGCGTGGACACGTCCGCCGGCTTCGCGTACCACCTGCGCCAGCTCGACGGGCTGTACGTCCGCCAGGGGGACGACGACCGCTACGAACTCACCGCTGCCGGCCGTGACGCGATCCGGACGGTCTCCGCGGGGACGTACACCGACAGCGTCGAACGGGATCCGATCGAACTGGCCGAGGCCTGTCCGTTCTGTGCCGAGACCGCGCTCGTCGCGACGGTCTCCGACAACGTCACCGAGGTCGCCTGCGAGGACTGTTCGTCGCCGGTCCTCGGACTCTCGCTGCCGCCCAGCGCCTACGCGGATCGTGACCCGGAGACAGTTCCCGACGCGCTGGACGCGTACCACCGCCGACGCATCGCGTCGTTCGACGACGGCGTCTGTCCCGACTGCGGCGGGGCAGTGGACGCGAGTGTCGAATCCGTCACGGACACCGGGGACGACGATCCGTCCCGTGTGCAGGCCGCGTTCGACTGCGAGGTCTGTGGCGCGTCGCTCCGGTGTCCGGTCGCGCTGACGGTGCTCGATCACCCGGCCGTCGTCTCGTTCTACCACGACCACGGCGTCGATCTGTCGGACCGGCCGCTGTGGAACGTCGGCAGCGAGTGGGGCGAGCGGTTGCTCTCGGAGTCACCCTGGTGTCTCGCCGTCAGCGCCCGTCTCGACGACGAACGCCTGTCGCTGTACGTCGCCCGTGACGGGACGGTCGCCGAACACCGCCGTCGACCGATCGAACGCGACGGGGAGGCGTCGCCCGAGAGCGATCGGTCCGGCGCTGTCGACGACGGCGCGACGGCCTGATCCCGGCGTTTCGTCCCGTCGCGACCCGCTCACACGGATTGTTGTAGCGATTTACCGGCGGTCGTCTACTCCGTGGCGACGATCGCCGGTAAGCATCTACAATGAACCGTGTCAGGACCCCGTCACACCGGCAGATTCGATCGCTCGCTCGCGTCGGTCGTGGTCGAACTGATCGAACCCGTCCGACCCGAGTATCGCGATGTCGACCGTCGTCGCGGTCGGATCGGTCTGTCCTGCCAGCGCCCGGAGTGCCAGATCGACGCCGCGCTGGGTGTCCAGTCCGCGTTCGTATCGCTCTTCGAGGCTCTCTCTGATCTCGCCGCTCCCGGCACCGATCGCCGTCGCCCGCCACTCGTAGGGCGTCCCCGACGGCTCCACCTCGAAGAGGCGCGGCCGGTCGCCGCTCCCACCGGCCACGAGCAACGACGCACCGAAGGGTCTCGTCCCGCCGCTCTGGGTCGATTCCTGGATGTGGTCCGCGATGGCCTTGGCAACAGGTTCGACGCCTGGGCGTTCCCCGTACCGCAGCCGATCCCGCTGGGCGTAGGTCCGCCCGGCGTCGACGAGGCGGCGGCCGTCGGCGACGTGGCCGGCGGTGCCCATTCCGATTCGCCCGTCGATATCGTGGAGCTTCTCGATGCTGTCCGGTTCGATCAGTCGCGAGCGACGGCGTCGATCCGTCGCGAGCACGACCGCGTCCGCCGTTCGAACCCCGACGGTCGGACTCCCGCGCTTGACCGCCTCGCGTGCGTACTCCACCTGGTAGAGCCGGCCGTCGGGCGAGAAGATCGTGTGGCCCCGATCGTACGCCTGCTGGTCGTTCGACTGCATCAGCTCGCCTCTTCGATCTCGACGGTTTCGTCGGTGATCGTGGCCACCGTGACGCCGTCGCCGCTGGCGGTGTCGCGCTCGCTGGCGGCCCGGACGGCGTCGGTCGCCGTCTCCGTGGCGGCCGTGACGGACTGTTCCGAATCGAAGCGGCGTTCGAGGACGCCGTACGCGACCTGCATTCCGCTGCCCGCGGCGGCGTAGCTGTCTGCCAGTACACTCCCGCCGCCGTCGAGTTCGAAAACGTGGGGACCGGACGCGTCGACACCGGCCAGTAGTGGCGTGACGCGCGTTCCCCGGACCACTCGCCCGGCGGTCCGGGCGAGCGCGGTCACGGTCATCGGTTCGCCCCGGCGTGACTCGTAGAGATCGGCCTCTGCCCGGAGGCTTCGGACGACCGCCTGTGCGGGGCCGACGGACCCTGAGATCGCTACCGCCGCCGTGGGATGCACCCGTTCGATCTTCTGGACGTTCTTGTTCGCCGTGAACCGGCCGCCGAGACTCATGCGCTGATCGGCGGCCATCACGACGCTCTCGCCCGCTTCGAGCGCGACGATCGTCGTCCCGGTGTCGTAGATCGCACCGCCGTTCTCCGCGCCGCTCTCGTGGCCGAGGGCGTGGTCGATCTGGCCAGCGGACTGTTCCGCGGGAGATAGTTCACCGAGTCCGTGCTGTCTCCGTTCGAGATCGTGTCGTACCATCGAACCGTGATACGGGTGGCGGTGCAAAATATGTTAGCTAAAATATATTTTAGCGGCGGGCGGTCTCCCAAACACGACCCGGTCGTGCTCCCGGAAATCCATGTCGTCCTTGTCGACACAGTATTTATGTGCGAAGGCATCGACGCCGTCGACATGGACGTTGCCCAGCGCGTACATCTGATGCCCGTCGGCTACGAGAACGATCGGATCGTCCTCTCTGCCCAGCGGTTCAGCGCCGACCGCGTCGTGCTACTGGAGTACGACGACCAGACGGCCCACCCCTCCTACGCCGACGAGATCCGCGACCGTCTCGACGACGTGGGAATCGACCACGAGACGATCGACTGCAACATCTTCGACTTCTACGACTCGCTGGGGACCATCGCCGAACTGGCGACCAGATTCGCCGACCACGACGTGTACGTCAACCTCGCGACCGGCAGCAAGGTCACCGCCATCGGCGGCATGATCGCCTGCATGGCGACGGGCGCGACGCCGTACTACGTGCGCGCCGAGCGCTACGCCGCGGAGACGGACGGCGACGTTGCGGAGGGGATCCGCGAGGTGACGGAGCTGCCGACGTATCCGATGGACCATCCCGACCCCCAGCAGGTGGCGGTCATGGCACACCTCGAAGCCGAGGGCGGTGTGACCAAACGGGCGCTGATCGACTTCGGCGAGGAGGCGGGACTGCCCTTCCTCGCGGAACACGACGCGGCCAACCGCAAGAGCCAGTATCGGCTGCTGGACAGTCACGTCCTCTCGCCGCTGGTCGAGACCGGCTACGTCACGATCACCGAGCGAGGGCGCTCGAAACCCGTCGAGTTGACCGACGCCGGCCACAACACGCTGCGGGCCTTCCGGTACCTGATCGACGACGACTGATACTGCCGGCTGTGGGTCTGTGACGAATCTCGCGACTCCGGGAGTACGGAGGAGACGATCGTCGCTGCAATCGTTCGTCTGAGGCCCCTGAGTTATTCCCGTCGAGTCCCTACCGTCGTCTATGGCAACGACGACCTACGACTGCGTCTGCGGGGCGACGCTGCGGTTCAAGCAGGACCTCGTGACGGAGGGCGGTGGTCGGACGCCCACGTGGCTCTGTGGCGACTGCCGGACACCGGTGCCGAGCGTCCACGCCGAGAAGATCAGACACCAGCACCCGTCGTGACGGATCCCGGCCAGAGACAGTCGTCGGGAGATTCGCGGACTGATACGGATTATTGTAGCCGTTTGCCCGGTCGACCGCACACTGTCGTGCGGTTGATCCGGTACAGATCTACAATAATCCGTATGACGCCCACGCCGACACCGTGACAGATGGCCGGTTCGACGCCCGGGATTCGTTCGTTCACTATCACACGAGTGGGATACATTTATTGTCGAATCGAAGTTTAGAGCGGGTATGATGGGTGGGTGGGAGTGCAGATAACGTATCAACACGCGAATCCTCGCGGGGGCAAGGAGTCGACAGTGTTGCGGTTCGAGGGATTGATTCCCGACCAGACTGTCGCCGTACTGATCGACGCTGGGAGCGGCGTGGTCGTCGACGACTTGCTGGACCGATCGGCCGGCGAGTACCTGACTGCCGTCTGTCTCACACACGCCCACCTCGATCATTACGAGTCGCTCGGACGAGTGATTCGGGACGGCGCACCGATCCTCGCTACGCCGTCGACGGCGTCGATTCTCGAAGACGTGCTGGCAGCGGGGAAGGAGTACTACGACATCACAGAGACCGATACCGTCCTCGAACGACTCGAAGCGTGCTCTTCGTGGACGCGCCTCGTCGAAGGTCTGCACGTCCATCCGGTACCGGCAGGTCACGCACCGGGTGCCTGTGGATTTCTCTTCGCCGTCAGAGACGACGACGTGTATCGGACAGTCCTGGCGACTGGGGACTTTACTCGACGTGGTGCAGCGGGCTATCCCGGCTTGCCGACCGACCTCCCGGTCGACGTGCTGGTGCTGACCGGTGCGACGAACTCGTCGTTCGAGACCGAGGCCACGGAGATCGTCGAGTCGATCACAGAGCGCGTCCTCGCCGGGGCACCGGTCCTCGCCTGTACGAGTGCGCTCACTGGCGTCCAGGTCGCCTACTGGCTCGGCCACTACTTCGACCAGATCGACGAACACGTCCCGATCCGACTCGCCGGCCACGTTGCGAACGTGTACGACCAACTTGGGTACGAGGTCCCTTCGGTCAAGTCAGTTCCAGTATTCGACGATCCAGCGCAGTTCGTCGCCAACGGCGCGCTCGCCATCGCTGGCCCCGAAGTGCCAGTCGGCGGGAGCTCGGCTCGACTCTTCGAACAACTACGGACCGACGCCAACGCCTTCGTCTTGCAAGTGACTGGCGGCGGGACGGACCCGGTTACGGCGGGTCAGTGTACGACGACCGCGTCCGTCTTTAGCAACCACCCGACCAGAGAGGTCGTCGACGAAGTCGTGGCGGCGTACGATCCGGTCCACGTGGTCGTCGTCCACCAGCACAACGAAGCTGCAGATTGCTTCAAGGACCACTACGACAGCTACGTATGGGCGACCGACGACACCGACGAGTACTGCCTGTTCGATCGAACTGGCTGGCAAGGACCTCCCTGGGTGTCAGAGCGAACCGTCCGAAGGGTCGAGGCCAACACCGACACGACCGGCCACCTGCTCGACGGCATCTCGGAATCGACGCTCCCCGTCCCGACAGTCGGACAGACTCCGTCGGTCGATCTGAGTGAAGAGGGGCTCCATCTCGACGGCCTCGACGAGCGCTTCCAACAGACGGAATCAGTTGCCGGCAGGGATTCACCGTCGTCTCCACCCAGCGACACGGCACCGCAGGACGATAGTAGTGAGACGACGGACGAGCGGTCGCCGGGATTGGCAGATATCGAGCGTCGACTCGACGCGATCGAAACGCGGCTCCGAGCCGACGAGTTCGAGGCCCGTGTCGTCGACGCCCAAGACGGCGTCACACTGTTGCGACTCGACGACGAGATCGACGGTGTCTCCCACGGGGATCGCGTGACGCTGTCACTCTCACTGGCCGATCGATGAGTGCCACACCACCCTTTTGATCACGCCGCCCGAGAGATCAGCTATGTTCGATCCCGAGGAACTCGACGAGATCCGTGCCGGCAAGGAACGCTGGCACGAGGAGACGGCCCAGCCGACGCTCGATCGCTTCGGAGAGCGCGAAGAGCGCTTTACCACCGACACGGCGGGCCGCGAGGTTGATCGGCTCTACACGCCCGCCGACGTGGCCGACCTCGACTACGAGGAGGACCTGGGATTCCCCGCGGAGGAGCCTTACACTCGCGGGGTCTACTCGACGATGTATCGAGGCCAGCTGTGGACGATGCGTCAGTACGCCGGGATGGGGACCGCGGCCGAGACGAACGAGCGGTTCCAGTACCTCCTCGATCAGGGCCAGACCGGGCTGTCGATGGCCTTCGACCTGCCGACTCAGATGGGCTACGACTCCGACGACGCGATGGCGGCCGGCGAGGTCGGGAAGACCGGCGTCGCCATCGACTCGCTGCGGGACATGGAGGTCGTCTTCGACGGGATCGATCTCGGCGAGGTCTCGACGTCCATGACGATCAACGCGCCCGCGAGCGTGTTGCTGGCGATGTACGTCGCCATCGGGGACCAGCAGGGCGTCCCGCGCGAGGAGCTTCGCGGGACGATCCAAAACGACGTGCTCAAAGAGTACATCGCGCGCAACACCTACATCTACCCGCCGGAGCCGTCGATGCGGATCATCACCGACATCTTCGAGTTCTGTGCCCAGGAGGTGCCGAAGTTCAACACCATCTCCATCTCCGGCTACCACATCCGCGAGGCCGGCTCGACGGCCGCCCAGGAAATCGCCTTCACGCTCGGGAACGGGATCGAGTACGTCGAGACCGCTCTCGAAGCCGGACTCGACGTCGACGACTTCGCTCCGCAGCTGTCGTTCTTCTTCGCCGCCTACAACAACATCTTCGAGGAGGCCGCGAAGTTCCGGGCGGCCAGGCGGCTCTGGGCCGAGATCATGGAGGAACGCTTCGATCCCGAGGACCCAAAGAGCAAGCAACTGAAGTTCCACACCCAGACCGCCGGCTCGACGTTGACGGCCCAGCAGGTCGAGAACAACGTCGTCCGCGTCGCCTACCAGGCACTGGCCGCGGTGCTGGGCGGGACACAGAGCCTCCACACGAACGGCAAAGACGAGGCCGTCGGCCTCCCGACGGAAGACTCGGTGCGGACCGCGTTGCGGACCCAGCAGATCCTCGCCCACGAGTCCGGCGTCGCAGACACGATCGACCCGCTGGGGGGCAGCTACTACGTCGAGTCGCTCACCGACGAACTGGCCGCCGACGCCCGCGAGATCCTCGACACCGTCGACGACCGCGGCGGCATGCGCCGTGCTATCGAGGACCAGTGGGTCCAGCGGGAGATCCAGGACGTGGCCTACGAGCGCCAGCAAGAACAGGAGGCCGGCGAGCGGATCATCGTCGGCGTCAACGAGTTCACCGTCGACGAGGAAGAGCCAGTCGAAATCGAGGAGGTCGACGAGACGCTCGAAGCCAGACAGCACGAACGCCTCGACGCCCTCCGCGAGGAGCGCGACGACGACCTCGTCGCCGAGCGCCTCGACGCTCTCCGTGTGGCC
The DNA here is from genome assembly GCF_017612575.1 of Halomicrobium sp. IBSBa. Classification (NCBI taxonomy): domain Archaea; kingdom Methanobacteriati; phylum Methanobacteriota; class Halobacteria; order Halobacteriales; family Haloarculaceae; genus Halomicrobium; species Halomicrobium sp. IBSBa. Next base: position 470,577 of record NZ_JADPQC010000001.1, on the reverse strand, counting down.
GCCGAGGGCGACGCGAACCTCCTGCCGCCGATGATCCGAGCGGTCAAGGCCTACGCGACCACGGGCGAGATCTGCGACGTGCTCCGTGACGCCTTCGGGGAGTACCAGCCCGGGGGACCGGCGTAGGACCGTCGTCTGGCGATAGCGACAACTGATTTAAGTAGGCGGTACATCGGGGGCACACATGGTCGAAACGAGACGGCTCGTCGCAGTCTTCCTGATCGGACTGCTCGTCGGCGTCGCCGCGACGACGGCCGTGAGCCTGGGCTTTCAGCAATCGCTGAGCGTTTCGGTGCCGTCGGCGTCCGTGTCCGGCAACTGTAACTCGACCGCTGACGTGAGCGGGTGGGCGGCACAGGTCCCGAACCGCGGCCACCAGACGATCCTCCTGAACCAGACGATCTCGGGTCCGGTGGCGAGTAGCTCGCTGGAGGGCGATGTCGACTTCCGCCTGACGATCAGCACCGACAGCTCTGCGTCTGACTGTCGGTACGAGGCAGTGTTGACGCTGCCCGACAACTTCGACTCGCTGACCGTGTTGCACGACGAGCGTGCTGTCCTCCGGATCCAGAACCGAGGCGACGGCACGTCACGGTTCTGGCAGCTCAACGAATCGGCCGCTTAGCGGCCCCAGCCATTAGTGGGTTCGCGCCGTCGGCTCGGACATGCACTTCGACCACGCCGGCATCGCGACCGACGACGCGGCTACGCTCGCGGCGCTGTACCGCGACCTTCTGGACGCACCGATCGCTCACGAAGAGCGCTTCGACGGGCTCGACGTCGTCTTTCTCGAACTCGACGGGGGCCACTTCGAGTTGCTGGAGCCGACGGCCGACGCCGACGGTGCGATCGCCGGCTATCTCGACGACCACGGCCCCGGCATCCACCACCTCGCCGTGGCGACCGACGACATCGAGGCGGCACTCGCTACTGCCCGTGATGCCGGCGTCGAACTGATCGACGAGGAACCCCGCCCGGGAGCGTGGGGCCACGACGTGGCCTTCCTCCACCCGCGCTCGACCGGTGGCGTGTTGCTGGAGTTCGTCGAGCACTGACCGCCTCTGGTCGTGGGGTCCGACGAGCAGAACAAAAAGGACTTACTGCCGCCACGGGTGGGTGGCGGTATGAAGGCTGTCGTCCTCGCCGGTGGTTACGCGACCCGACTCTGGCCGGTCACGAAACACCGGCCGAAGATGTTGCTGCCGATCGGTGACAGCACGGTCATCGACCGGATCCTCGGCGAACTCGAACGCGACGACCGGATCTCAGAAGTGTTCGTCAGCACCAACGAGCGGTTCGCGACCGACTTCGAGGCCCACCTCGCCGACGCCGACTACGAGAAGCCAAAGCTCACCGTCGAGGACACGACGGCGGAAGACGAGAAGTTCGGCGTCGTCGGCGCGCTCGCCCAGCTCGTCGACCGGGAGGGGATCACTGACGAGGACCTGCTGGTCATCGCCGGTGACAACCTCATCAGCTTCGACGTGGACGAATTCCTCGACTTCTTCGAGCGTGCCGGCACGCCGACGATCGCGGCCTACGACGTGGGTTCCAGAGAGCGAGCGAAGTCCTACGGGCTGGTCGAGCTCGACGGCGACGAGGTCGTCGACTTCCAGGAGAAGCCCGACGATCCCAACAGCACGCTCGTTTCGATCGCCTGCTACGCGTTCCCCGCCGAATCGGTTCGATTCGGGGAGTATCTCTCTGGTGGGAACAACCCCGACGAGCCCGGCTGGTTCATCCAGTGGCTCGTCGCCAACGACGCCGTCTCCGCCTTTACGTTCGACGGCGCGTGGTACGACATCGGCACGCCCGAGAGCTACCTGGACGCGGTCGCCTGGGAACTGGGTGGCGACGCCGTCGTCGCCGACTCGGCCACAGTCGAGAACAGCACCGTCGGTGAGAACGTCCACGTCCTCCCGGGCGCGGAGATCGTCGACTCCAGTCTCGACCACTCGGTCGTCTTCCCCGAGGCGACGATCCGGGACAGCGACGTCCGGCAGTCGATCATCGACCGCGAGACCCACGTCGAAGACCTCGATCTGGCGGGCGCGTTGATCGGGGCCCACACGCACATCACGAACGGCGAGTGATCGCTCGCTCCGCAATTCTCATTGCGTATCCAGCGCCGCTCCGGCGGCGATTCGACCGCTCTCCAGTGCGCCCTGAATCGACGACCAGCGGGTGTAGTCTCCGGCCAGCACCACCGGGCCTTCCGGAGCGTCGACCGCCGGCAGGCCGGCCCGGAATCCCGGTGGCTGGTCGAACTGCGCGAACTCGATGCGGTCGGTCGCGATCAGTTCGAGATCGGCGAAGCTGGCCTGGGGGTACCACTCGGACAGGGCCGTCCGGACCGTCTCGAACAGCGTCTCGTCGTCGGCCTCTCGCTCCCCGAGGAAGGTCCCAGCGTACAGCGCGTGGCCGTCTGGGGCGTACTCCGGTGCGACCGTCGACAGCGGCGCGATCTGGTTCGGCCGGTCGTTCTCGGCGTTGAGCACGATCCGTCGCCCCATCTCCGGACGATCGCCCGACGGCAGCGCGACGTGTTGGGTGACACAGCTCCGTGCCGTCGTCGTGATCGCTGCCACGCCGGTGAGGTCGCTCGCGGTCTTCGGATCGGTCGCGACGACGGCGGCGTCGGCCCCGACGGACTCGTCGCTGGTCTCGACGGTGACCCCGCCGCCGGGAACGACCGCGTCGACGGTCGTCCCGGTCTCGACGGTGACGCCCGCCGCTCGCGCCCGGTCGGCGAGTTGGGCCGTAATCGTACCCATGCCGCCGGCCGGTACGGCGGTCGAGCCCTCGGTGAGCATCTTGAACGTGTACTCGAAGACGGCGCTGTCCGTCGACAGCGATCGATCGAGCGTGATACCGCCGTAGAACGGCGCTGCGAACGACTCGACGAACCCCTCGGAGAATCCGCGGTCGGCGAGATACGCCTCGATCGAGGAGCCGCCACGCCGGAGAATCTCGTCGACCGAGCGCCCGCGCAGTTCGCGCTGGAGTCTGTAGAGCCCGAACAGGTCGCCAAGCGTCACCTCGTCGTTGAAGATCGTCGCCAGCGCCGAGCCGGGATCCCGGAGCGGATCGGCCAGCACCGAGCGCTTGCCGGGCCGGGCGATCGTCGCACCGGGGGTGAACCGTCGGAGGTCGAGCGCGTCGAGATCCAGTTCCCGTTCGACCGCCGGATAGGCGGGAAAGAGGACCTGGAACCCACGGTCGAGCGTGTATCCGTCGACGGTGCGAGAGCGAACGCGCCCACCGACGGTCTCGCGTCGTTCGAACAACGTCACGTCCGCGCCCGACTCGGCGAGGTGGCGGGCCGCGACCAGTCCCGCCAGTCCGCCGCCGACGACCACGACATCCATACTGGATCGTTCGACCGCGACCACAAAAAACGACTCGGGCTCTGCCCCGCCACCGCTCCGGTCGCGGCCGGGCCACGACGAGGCGGGGGCGTCGGGAGTGAAAGACGCCTTTGAGCCTCCCGGGGAGCTATATCGATCGACGGCGAGTCACACACGATGTCATCGCTACTGCCACTCGAACCGTCGGCAGCGGGGGTCGCGGACCGTGACATCGACCCGAAGCTCGTCGACCTCGCCGACGCCGAGGCAGACGAGATCCTCTCGGCCATCGCTTCGCGGACCGCACGGGACATCCTCGCCGCCGCCTACGAGGAGCCACGGACGGCCTCCGACATCGCCGACGCCATCGAGAGCTCCGTCCAGAACGTCAGCTACCACCTCGACCGACTCTGTGACGCCGATCTCCTGGAGGTCGTCGAGACGTGGTACTCCGAGCAGGGCCGCGAGATGGCGGTGTACGGCCCGACCAGTGCCGCCCTCGTGTTGTACGCCGGGGCCGAGCAGTCGACGCCCTCGATCACGACGGCGCTGGAACGGGTCCTCGGCGGCGTCGCCGTCGTCGGCGTCGCGAGTCTCCTCGTCCACAGGCGGTGGCGCGCCCTGCAACCGTCCGTCAGGGCCGTGCGAGGAGAGTCTGCCCAGCAGTCCGTCGTCGACGCCGCGTCCGCGTTCGCGACCGGTCCCGGAGGCGTCGCTCTCTGGACGGGACTGCTCGTCGTCGCCGGCCTGTTCGCGTTCTGGTACTGGCGCACCTACCGACCGGCGCGTCGCCGGACGGCCTGACTGCCACGAGGGCGTCGTCCGTGCCGACGAGCGCGGAGCATCCGACCGCACAGCACAAGGGAGCGGGGCCCACAGTGCGAGTATGGAGACGAGTCCGGCCTTTCGCGAGTTCGCCTGTGCAGACTGCGAGGAGACGTTCGAGCCACACGAGATCGAACTGCGCTGTCCGGCGTGTGGCGGCCTCCTCGTGGCCCGGTACGATCACGACGCCCGGACGGAGCCGACGCGGCCGCCGCTCCCGCTGGCCCGCGAGCGCCTCCACTCGCTCGACGAGGGCGGGACGCCCGCGACCGACTGTCCGACACTGGCCGACGAGATCGGGGCCGATCGACTCCTGCTCAAAGACGAGGGTCGCAATCCGACCGGCGCGGTGACGGATCGCGGACTCGCGGTCGCCGTCAGTGCCGGCGCGGCAGTCGGTGCCGACGCCGTTTCGCTCCCGACGACCGGCAACGGCGGTCAGTCGGCGGCTGCCTACGCCGGTCGGGCCGGCGTGGCCTCGCACAGCTACGTCCCCTCGCGGTGTCCGTTCGTCAACAAAGCGATGATCAACGTCCACGGCGGGGAGATGAACGTCGTCGAGGGACGCTATCCCGACGCGCTGGCGGCCTACGAGGACAGTGACGCCGAACGGTTCCCCGTCGGCCCGTCGTCGCCGTACCGCCGCGCGGGCGTCAAGGGACTGGGCTACGAGCTGCTCACCGGGCCGGCCCCGTCGGCGATCGTGGTCCCCACCGGCCACGGGATCGTCCTCGCCGCGATCCACGCGGCGATCGAGGAACTCCGAGAGGCCGGCACCCTCGACGTGACGCCGCGTCTCTACGCCGCACAGCCAGCGGGCTGTGCGCCCGTCGTCGACGCCTGCGGGACCGCCGACGCGGTCGCGGCCACGGAACAGCCCGACACGATCGTCGGCCCCCTGGAAGTCCCCGATCCCGCGGTCGGCTCGCTCGCCGTCGCGGCTGTCGACGAGACCGGCGGGCGCGGCGTCGCCGTCTCGGACAGCGACGCGTTGCAGGCGGCCGTCGACGCGGCCGGCACTGCCGGCGTCGAACTCAGCGCGACCGGCGGCGTCGCCCTGGCCGGCGCGCGCGAACTCGCCGCGGAGTTCGACGAGGGGACGGTCGCGCTGGTCAACCCCGTCGCGGGCTCGAAGGAGGACGACCTGCTTCGCAGCCACCTCATGAGTCAGGGCATCTAGTCGGCGGCGTGTTGCTTCGCTCTCGTGTAGGCCCGTCTGACGCGCTTGAACGCCTCTTCGTCGCCACCGTGGTCCGGGTGGACCTCTTTGACCTTGCTCCGGTAGGCTCCCTTGACTTCCTCCAGGGTCGCCGACGTGGGCAGGCCGAGCTCGCGGAAGGCGTCGGCCGTCGGGTGGTACTCCCTCCTGTCGTCGCTCTCCCCGGTCGACCCACCGTCGATCGCTGGCGTCTCGAACGGGAGCCTGGCACCGAGGTGCCAGCCCGGCATCTCGTGTTCGACCAGGACGGGGACGGTCGGCGAGCGATCGATCCGGTAGTACGCCCGCGCGTCGAACGTGATCGCTACGTCGCGCTTGGGCAGGTAGAAGGCGACGGGCTGGCCCTCGACGAAGTGATCCTCCGCGAAGGGCTCCTCGATCGCTCGCAGATACGACCGAAGCTCCTCGCGTCGCCGTCCCTCGCCCGTGCCGGACGAGCCACCCGCTGCTGGCGGCGGGAAGAGTCTGGCCGCGGCGACGAACAGGCCGGCGACGGCGACACTGCCGGCCACTCCGAGCCCGAGGCCGACGAGGAGCCACTCGGGCAGCGACCCAAACTGCGCGAACACGGCTCCACGTTCGGCTGGGGCGATAAAGAATCGTTCGCTGTCGGCGCGATCAGCCGATGTACCGCAGGTCTTCGTCGGAGGGTGTCGGCGTCCCCTGTTCCATCTCCTGAATCTTCCGGGCGACTTCCTCCATCTCGTCTGCGCGGTCTTCGAGTGCCTCGTAGTCGATCTCGAAGCCGAGCAGTTCCTGGAGGATCTCCAGAACCGCCTGCGCGCTCTTGGGGTCGACGAGATAGCCAGAGGTCTCGCCCATGAGACAGGCCGCGTCGAGGTCACGGCGGCCGCTCAGGCCAAGCAGGAGGCCAGAGACGCCGACGATACCGCCCGCCGGCTCGTTCTCGCGGAAGGCGACGCCGACCGATTCGAGTTCCTCGACCAGCGACTCGGTCGTCGACGCGCCGAGCACGTCGTACTCCTCGATCAGTTCGCCCGTCGGAACACCACCGAGGGCGTACACCGACTCGACGCCGAACTCCTCGGCCACGTCGAGGAAGGTGTCGGTCAGCCCGTAGTGGCCCTCGTTGTCCTGTGCCTGGTGGTCGCCCGAGAGCACGAGCATGTCCCGTCCGTCCTCCGGTCTGACGGCGTGAAACTCCGCCGACGCCAGCTGTGTCGTCCCGTCTTCGACGGTGACCTGTGGCGGGAAGTGCTGTGAGTAGACGCGGGCGACCAGTTCGCTCTCGAGTTCTTCGAGCAGGTGTTCGGCCGCGAGCTTGCCGACGTGGCCGACGCCGGGCAGTCCTTCGACCAGTACCGGATCGGTCAACGCACCGTCCGCGATTCGCTCGATCTCGAACTCGTCCATGGCCCTACTCCCGTCGGCGCCGCTTAAGTGCGCGTCGATACTCGCCGTACGGGTCCGCGGGATCGAACGGTGCCGGCGCGCTGTTGACGGCGTCGCTCCCACACTCGGGACAGCGCTCAGAAAGCGTGTAGACGGGCCGGTCGTGCTCGGACGCCCACTCGGAACAGACGCGGAGATCGGCCCGCATCGGCTTACTCTTCGTCTTCGTTGCGCTCGCGGTGGAACTGACCGGTGCCACCGTGTTCGACGACGACCGCGCTGGCACGGTCGGCGCTGGCTTCGAGCTCGGATTCGGCGCGCTTGTAGTCGGGGGCCCGGACCTTGATCCGGTACTCGGGCGCGCCGACGTAGGTGACTTCGAGTTCGACCTCCTCGGGCACGTCGGCGTCTGCGTCCGCGCTGTCGGGGAGTGCGTCGGCGTCGCCTTCGGCGGCCTGGAGCGCCTGCTTGATCATCTCGACGCCGTCACTGTCGGGACAGGTCAGGTCGACGTAGCCGGTCACGTCGACGTAGGGCACCGAGACGTTCTCGCGTGCGGTCTCGACGATCGCGTCGATCTCGTCCTCGGAGAGGTCCGTCTCGTCGAGCGCTTCCGTCCCGTGGATCGCCGCGGCCTCGAAGCCGTCGTACAGCGAACCGAAGTCGGCGAGCAGTTCGTTCGCGACGGCGGCGTACTGCTCGTCGGCGAGGTCCTCGCCGAAGGCCAGCTCCATCCAGTTGTCGGCCTTCTGCTCGTTTTTCCACTCCTGGATCTTCTCTTTGCGCTGGTGGTCGTTGACGTCCTTGATCGAGAGGTTGATCTGCTGGGCGTCCTCGTCGATCTCCAGCACCTTCACGACGACAGTCTGGCCCTCGTTGACGTGGTCGCGGACGTTCTTGATCCAGCCGCTGGCGACCTCGCTGATGTGACAGAGGCCGCGCTTGTCCTCGTACTCTTCGAGGTCGACGAAGACACCGAAGTCTTCGATCTCGTCGATCTTGCCGACGGCGAGTTCGCCGGATTCGGGCCAGCCGCTGTACTTCATCGCTGTTCGACCGTTTCGAGGACCGCACCCTCGATGGTCGCCTTGCCGCCGGTCGGGCGGGCGAGCGTGTGCCCACAGACCGCGCAGGCGACTTCGGTGGCGGCCTTGCTGAAGACCGTCTGTTCGTTCTCACAGTCCGGACATTCGACGGAGAGGAAGCTTCCTGCCATCGTTCTAGTCCTGGAACTCCAGTCGGCCAGCTCTCCATCCCTCGCGGAGGTGGGCCTTGCCACAGTCACTACAGCGGTACTTGAGGTTCGTCTTCTTGGTGGGTTTGTCCCCACCGGGCACCTTCGAGAACTTCCCGGAGTTCCCGATCCCCTTTGAGTTGCGGTCGGCCTGACGGCCGCCGATGTGGGTCATGCCCGACGTGCGGCCGGAACGGACCTTCTCGACCTCGTGTTCGTTGTGCTCGTTACAGTGCGGACAGTACGTGTTAAATCGGCGTGGCATCTGCATAGATATCGACCTTACGGCGAGGTTACACAGCGGTGCTTAAAACCCCGACGGTTCGGTCCCGGCCACCCGACGGTATCAGGAGAGCAACTCGACGAGCCCGGCGAGGAGTCCCGGAATCACCATCACCGCGAGGCCGGCGGCGACGACGACGCCGGGCAGGAGGACCAGGCCCGCGCTGGTCAGCAGCCACAGTGCCAGACCCAGCACCACGATCACCAGGCCGAGCAGGCGGAGGCCCCACACGACTGTCCGCCCGACGCCCGAGCCCGTATTCGTGTCACGCCGTCCGAACACTTCGTCCATGCCCGAAGAAATGTCGTCCCACGGGGAAAACTGCTGTGGCCGTTCGAGAGCCAGCCGTTCGTGACGGTCGGGGCTCGCTCCCGCGGTTGGCCCGCTCACGCCTCGCGTCGCTCGGTCAGGGCAACAGATTCGCGTTCCGCACCGTAGAAGCTAAGTGCGCTGTCGGCAAAGACCGGCGCATGAAGAAGCTCATTATCCACGGGGATCCGGGAATCCGGAAGGGTGCCACAATCGAGTACGACGGGGAGGAGTACGTCTGCTTCGCGATCGCCCGTCAGGGCGACTGGCACGGGCCGGACGAACCACAGCTGTGGTGTACGATCGGCAAACCCGAGGAGCGCGAACGGTTCATGCGCCGCGAGTTCGTCGCGATGCATCTCGACACCGAAGACGTCGACGCCGGTGCGGTCGGCGTCGTCGAGCCACGCGGCGAAGCCTGATCCTGCTGGCGGTCTATCTCGTTCTCTCTGCTATCACTGCCCTCGACGGTCTCTCGTAGCGGTAGCTCTCGACTGTCGAGGGCACATCACACCCACCGACATCGATAGGTGGCTACAGCTCCGACTCCGCGTATGGAACGGTCGCGACGACAGTGGCGGTGGTCACGGTGACGACGGCCCGCGATCTCCCGTCGGAGTCGCTGTCACCGCTGGCCGAGCGCGTCGAGCGCGTCCTGGCCGCGTACGACTACGAGGTGTCGGCAGCGATCGACGCGATCGACGCCGCGGTCCCCGGCATCGGCGGACTGTTCGAGCCCGGAACCGAGCCGGCGGAGTTGCGGGCGGCGATCGAGCACGTGCTGGCGGCCGACGACCACGAAATGCGGGTCGATCGCGACCTGGCCGGCGAGACGGCGATTCTCTACGTCGACGGCAGCTCCCGCGGGAATCCGGGGCCGGCGGGCGCTGGGGCCGTCGTGCAGGACGAGGCCGGCGAGTCGTTGCTCCGTCTCGCGCGGCCGGTCGGCTCGCGGACGGACAACAACACCGCCGAGTACGCCGCGCTCGCGCTCGGGCTGGCGCGCCTGCTGGCGCAGTTCGAGCCCGCACGGATCGAGGTCAGGATCGACTCGCGGACGGTCATCCGGAGCGTCTGGGAGGAGCGGGCAGATCCCGGTGCCCAGTTCCGCGAGTACCGCGCGGCCGTCGTCGCGCTGCTCGAACGGGCACCGGACGACGACTGGCGACACCTCGCGGACAGCGATCCGAATCCCGCCGACGCGCTCGCGACGGTCGGGGCCGACATCGCCGCGCTGGGTCCCGGTGGCTAATTCTCGGATCCCGCCACTGGGGCCGCCAGCGACGGGGCACACGCCGTTTGCTGCGGGCTAGGACGGCTCTTCGTCACTGTCGTCTGTGACCCGGTAGATCGTCACACTGTCGAACTCCTCGACCGGCTCGACGCCCGCCACCGCGTCGACGGTGATCTGGTCGTAGGTGGCCCGCTCGACCGGGCCGACGTAGACGTACCGCACGTCGTAGCGTTCGAGCAGCGCGGCCTGCTCTTCGGGCTCGCCGGTGTAGATCGTCCGCACGTCCGTCAGTCGCTCCTGGTAGGGCTCGTCTCCGCGGTACTGTGCCTCGTGGAACCACCCGAGGACGGTCGGGAGCCCGGTCAGACTGGCCGGCGCACTCGATCCCTCGCCGTCCGAGGCGTCCCAGGTGTACCCGCCCGGTGCCGCCGTGACGAGGACCGGTCGACCGGAGCGGTCGTCGAGCCAGTGGATCGCCGCGGCCTCCTCGGGGTACTCCGAGTCGAGGTAGGCGAGTCCGTCCAGCGTCGGGTCCGAGCCGTCGAACGCGGTCGTCGCCGCCAGCGGGGCGTACAGCCCGGCACCGACGACGAGGACGGCGAGGGCGACGCGGGGCAGCGCCGAGCGGGCCCGACCGAGTGTGTCCGCTGGGACGGTGACGCGGTTCGTGAACACCCACGCCAGCGCCGGCCCGAGGGCGAGACTCCACAGCACCCACACCTGCATCGACACCTTGAACACCGTGTTCATCCGCCCGGTCGGCTCCTTGAGGTAGACGAACTCGATCAGCGTCACGAGTCCGATGCCGGCGACGATCAGCACCGTCTCGAAGCCGGCGCTGGCCGCGCCGCCGTCCGAGCGTGCGCGGTCCGTGTCGCCAGCGGGTGCGGCGGTGCTCGGAGACGTGCCGGGCCGTCGCGCGAGGGCCCAGCACGCGCCCACCAGCGGGACGAACAGGCCGAGGGCGGCGAGATCGAGGACCGCGAAGCCGCCGATCGCGACGGCGGCCCCGACCGTCGCGGTGGTCGCCCGCTCGCCGAAGCGCTGGCGGCCCCGCGCCGCGAGGTACGCGAGGAAGGTGACCAGAAAGAGCCCGTGGACGAGCAGCAGTTCCGTCAGCGAGGATCGGTCCGGCAGGACGGCGATCCCGCGCCCGCTTGCCGGCCCGAGCCAGAACGGCAGCGACCAGAGCAAGCCAAGCGCGACGACGGTGACGGCGACGCCCAGGCCGACAGCGAGGCGCGACCCCTCCCGCCAGACGGCAGTTTCGGGGAACCGGTCGGCGAGCGGTTCGGGCAGCAGTGACCGTGCGTCGGCCGGTGCGAGGACGACCGTCAGCAGCGCCAGCCCGGCCGGCGTCGGGAACGACCAGGTGTTCGTGACCGCCAGCAGTCCAGCGACCGGCGGGAGGACGCCGATCACGAGCAGCCGACGGCGCGCCACCTCGCGGGCGGGCGTCCGGTAGTAGGCCAGACAGACCGCCGCGGCGAAGACGAGGAACGCGGTACTCATCATGTGGGCGTGCATGTCGCCGTTGAACCACGAGAAGAAGGGGAACTCGTTGATCGTCGGCGCGGTCGCACCCGGGTCGGCGTCGCCGAACTGGAACGCGAAATCGCTCCGGTAGTCGGTGATGACGCGGCTCGCGTCGAAGTAGTAGAACTGACCGAGCCCGTCTGCCAGCCCGTCCCGTTCGATCCCGACGACGCCAGCGAGCCACGCGGACGGGCCGTCGGGCAGGAGTGCGAGCACCACTCGCACCGGCGTCGTGAGGTTGCTCGCGAACCCGACCGCGAAGACGCTCAGGAGGCCGGCCAGCCGACGCGGGATCGAGCGGTCGGCCGCGACGTTGCCGGCGACGCCGTACACCGCGGTCACGAGCATCGCGTAGAAGCCCGCCAGCGAGAGGTTGTAGGCGAACCGCCCCGCGGTGCCGGTGATGCGAGTGAGAATCGCCGCGACGAGGTGGCCGCCGTAGTAGTACGCGACCGGCTCACCGGCGAACCACACGTCTTCGGGCGGCAGGCTCTCGGCTCGGACGAGTGACTTCAGCAGGCCGAAATCCAGCATCTTCTCGCCGATCGCCAGCGGGAGCGGCGCGATCACCGGGTCGCTCGCGCCCAGCGGGACCGCGAACACGCGCATCCCGACCAGGAACAGGAAGGCCCCGGTAAAGACCAGACAGCTCTCGCCGATCCGCCCCAGATCGAGGTCGACACCACGGCTTCCCGCCAGAGCGACCAGGCCGACCAGCACGGCGACGCCCAGCCAGATTCCTGCCGTCATCGACAGCCGACCGACGAAGAAGGTGACGAACCAGACGACGGCGATCGACAGTACGACTGCGACGCCCGAGCCCCCGTCCTCGAAGCGCGGGAACAGCCAGCTCGTGACGACGCTGCCGGCCACCAGTAGGGCGAGATAGAGCGCCAGCCAGAGCGCGACGAGACCGTATTCCATTAGTGGGGACAGCGTCACCACCGATAATACGCTTTTTGCACTGCCCCGTGGCCGGCGGGAATGTCGAACTGTTTTTAGCCGCGGTCTCGATTGCCCGGACGAATGGATCAGTCGGTGGGTATCGTCGTGCCCGCGTTTCGACCGGACGTGGATCGACTGGGCTCGTACGTCAGGACGCTCGACGAGCAGTTGGCTCCGGCACAGATCCGTATCGAACTCGACGACCCGGAACCCGGCGTCACCGAGCGGCTGGCCGCGCTCCCCGCCGCGGTCAACGCCGTCCCCTACCGCCGCGGGAAGGGAGCCGCGATCACCGCCGGCTTCGAGGCGATCGAGACGGACGTTCGCGCGTTCGCCGACGCCGATGGATCGACCGACGCGGCCTCGCTCGCACACGTCATCGACCGGGTCAGGGCCGGCGATGCGGACCTGGCGGTCGGTTCTCGTCGTCACCCCGACGCGACCGTCAGCAGCCACCAGACCTTCGCGCGGCGGTTCCTGGGCGACGGCTTCGCCTGGATCGCCGGCCACCTGCTCGACGTGTCGCTGTACGACTACCAGTGTGGAGCGAAGGCGATCACGGCCGAGGGGTGGGAGCACGTGCGCACGCACCTCTACGACGCCGGCTTCGCCTGGGACGTGGAGCTGGTCGCGATCGCCGGTGCGCTGGGGCTGACCGTCGCGGAGGTCCCCATCGAGTGGGAGGACAGACCCGGCTCGACGGTCTCGCCGGTGCGAACGTCGCTGAACATGGCGACGGCGCTCTTGCGCGCACGCCACCGAGCGAAGCGACTGAGCGACAGCCGCCTGCACGCCGCCATCGCCGCGACACGCGAGGAGGGTCCCGCACTGATCGACAACGATGAGTAGCCGCCTCGCTCCCCTCCGATCGTTGCTCTCGGGGGTCCGGTTCGGCAAGTTCGCCTCGGTCGGTGCGGTCGGGGCTGCCTTCGACACGACGACGTTCGTCGTCCTCGACCAGTTCGTCGGCGTGTCGACCGCTGTCGCCAACGCCGTCGGCATCGAGATCGCGATTCTCGTGATGTTCGCCGTCAACGACAACTGGACCTTCGCGAGCGAAGGCGAGGACGACCGCCGCTCGCTGGGCACGCGCCTCTTGCGCTCGCACCTCGTCCGTGCCGGTGGGTCGACGCTGCAGTGGAGCATTCTCTTCGCCGTCCTCGTCGTCTACGAGGTCAACGTGCCCGTCTCGGTGGGTCCGGTCGACCTCTGGCCGATCTTCGTCAAGGGCGGCGCGATCGGGATCGCCATGTTCGTCAACTACGTCTTCGAGAGCATCTTCACCTGGCGCGTCCACGAGTGAGTGTGCCGCGAGAGGAACCCACAGAGGACGACCGAATCACAACCCTTAATCAGGGGGAGACGATACGAGATAGTAGCGGGATGGGATAGCCAGGAGATTCCGGCGGGCTCATAACCCGTAGATCGGTGGTTCAAATCCACCTCCCGCTATATTTTGCCGCGAGCAAACTCGCGAGCGGCAAATCTACGCCGAGTGGATTTGTACCCTATCAGTCGCGCGCAGCGAAGCGAGCACGTCTGATTCCGGTTCAAGTCCACCTCCCGCTATTTTCCGAGCGACCAACTGAACGAGGAGCGTAGCGACGAGTGGGCTGGTCGCTCGAAATAGCACACGTCGATTTGTACCCCCTCAGTCGAGTGAGGAACGTCTGTCGAGGGAATTTCTCAGCGGACGAGCGTCGCGAACGATCTGCTGTACGGCAACGCCTGCACGGCAACGGACAGTATCACGACGGCGAGGCGGAGCGTCTCCTGAACGCCCTCGACTCGCTCGGCGGTTCTGTGCGGGATATCGTCACTCGCTCCGCTCGTTCGATAGCGCCCGCGCAGAACCGCCGACCGCGCCTCGCCCGTTCGTCCGCCAGGCCAGCAGACGCGACGGCCACACGCCTCCCCAACCGATTCGCTCCCGCCGGTCGCTCATCCCTCGCACACGGTCGTCGCGGCACGGCGGCCGCGACAGTGCGCGCCGCTCCTCTTAGTCGTCGCCGTACTCGTCGACCACGACGACCTCGCCGTCGACGACGTCGACGTTGATGAGCGTCTTCGCGTGGTAGCCGTCGTCTGCGAGCTTGTTCTCTCCGCCCTCTTTCTTGATGACACAGACGATGTCACAGATGTCCGCGCCGATGTCTTCGAGCGCGCCCGTGAGCGCGGCCAGCGTGCCGCCGGTCGAGAGCACGTCGTCGAGCACGAGCACGCGGTCGCCCTCGTAGACGTCGTTGACGTACATCTCGTTTTCCGAGTAGCCGGTGACCTGCGAGAGCGACACCTCGCCGTCGAGGCCGTACTGGCGCTTTCGGACGACGACGAGGGGGATGTCCGTCATCAGCGAGACCGCAGTGGAGATGTGGATCCCCATCGCGGCCGGTGTGACGATCTTGTCGACGTCTTCGAGCTCGGCTTTCCGAATGATCTTGATGACGATCTCGCGGAGCAGTTCAGGACGCAGCATCGGAACGCCGTCGCTGATCGGATGCACGAAGTAGTGATATCCGTCCTTCTCGATGATAGGTGCGTCCAACAGCGACTGTTTGAGCTGATCCATGTCGGCGGTACTTCGAGCCAGCACAAAAACCCGTCGTCAACGGAGCGGGATCGCGTCGGCCAGTGCGCGCACCATCGGCAGGGCGTGTGCGCCACCCAGGCCGAAGTACTCCACCGCTGCGAACGCGACGAACACCGTCGACGACGCGAGCGCCAGCCCGAACAGTGCCGCGCCGACTCTGTCGAAGCGGTCGCTCGCGACCGACAGCAACGACCAGCTGCCCAGAGCCAGCGCCACGGCGAGAGCGAGGACGGCGTGAAACTGGAACGCTTCGGCACGGCCCACGTCGAGCGCGACGAGCGCGACGAGGACGAGCTGGCCGCCGATCAGCACGCCACCGCTCCAACTCCAGAGCACCGTCCGCCAGTGGGCGTCGAGTGCTCGCCCGATCGGTGGGAGCCTCACGGCGAGGCAGACGAGGATGGGAGCGACGGGGAACAGGTACCGAACGGTCACCTGAGCGTGGAGCGGGAGTGAACCGATGTACACGAGCGTCAGCGCAACGGCAGCGAGCGCGAGGAACGCGTCGGCGGGCGTAACCCCACTGGGAAGCGATCGCCGCTCGACTGCGCGTTCGATCGCGACGAGGCTGGTCGAAACCGCTGCCGCAACCGTCGCGAGGACGGGAGTGGACTCCAACAGAGTGAGATTCCCCTCTGGAGTCCCCTCAGCGCGGTCGGCGACAGTCTCGATGTATCCACTCCGGACGAGTGTTCGATAGGCGGCTGTCGGGTCGGTCTGGAGCGAGTGAATCCCGCCCCGAACGAGTCCGAGCAGTTTTATCAGTGGCTCTACCGCGGACTGTCCGAGGACGATTCCGACGCGTACGAATTGTGGGAGAATCGTCGTGTCACTGCCACCAGACCCGTCACCCGAGGACAGTTCGCTGGTGAGCGAGATGTCGCTTCCCTGGCCGACGGTCCGGAGCATCCGGGGAACGGTCAGCGGATCGCCGGTGATGAGCGTGTTCGTCACGAACAGCGGGACGAGCGCCAGCAGGAAGACTCCGCCGAGCACACCCAGGGTTCGCGGGCCGTTGTCCGGTGCCGTCGCCACGTCGACCAGCACGAACGGAACGAATAGTACTAGCGCCTCTGGCGCGTGAACCCACGCCAACAGCGCCAGCAGCGCGTAACAGACCGCTCGCGACTCAAAGGCCCAGTCGCGCTCGGCGTCGCGGCTGTAGGCGAGTCCCAGGGCGACCGCCAGCGCAACCGCGGCCGTGACGACGTGGCGCTTGGGGACGGTCGCCCAGAACGCCAGGGGCGTCCCACCCACGACTGCGACGGCGGCGACGACGCCACGCCGTCGACCGTCGGTGAACGAAACGAGGCGATACGCCAGCGTGCCGACGAAGGCACCGGCAGTCGCGTGTCCCAACTGCAACGCGAGCTGGTGGTGTGGGACCGGATCGATCGGCCGGACCAGCGCGACGTTGAGCAGGAACACTACGGCGACGACACAGCCGCCGCCGAGCCGTGCGAGGCGCTCGCGGCCGAACTGCCGGCCGGCGACGAGGATCGTTCCGTACACCAGCAGCGACCACACCGCCACCAGCGCGACGGGGAGGTCGGCGACGACCTCGATCCCGCGGAGGGCAGCGAGGAACGGCAGCGCGAGGACGATCACGCCGTAGTTGCGCGAGTACGTCGAACCGCCGTAGAAGTTCGTCCCTGGCGACCGGAGCGAGCCGTACTCCGGGTCCGTCAGCGCGATATTGCCGTCGGCGACGGCAGCCAGCCCGTTGGCGATCGTGTAGGTGTCGTTGATCAGAAAGGCCGTGCGCCACAGCGCCAGAAACAGACAGAGGCTCCCGAGAAAGACGAGCAGCCCGACGCGGTCGCCAAAGAGGAACCGGTAGGACAGCCCGCCCACGCGCGTCCTCGACTCGCGGTCGATCACTCGATCACCTCCACCGTCGCCGAGCGCTCGGCGACGACCCGGCTGGTGTCGTTCGCGCGCACGACCACCTGCAGGCGACCCTCGTAGCTCGTCTGGTTGACCGTGTCCGGGGGGAACGTGTCGTCGGACATCGACGCCGCGTACGAGCCGACGCTCTCCGTCGAGAGGAAGTGCGTCGTCGACCGCGTGTACCCGCGCTCGTCGATCTCCAGCCGGTAGACGAGCAACGGCCGGCCCTCGACGGCGGTGATCGCCACGGTCGCGTCGGGCACCCGGAGCGTGTACTCGCCGGCTCCGAACCGCCCCGCCGTCAGCGTCGCCCGCTCTGGCAGCGACGCCGACTCGACCGTGACCGATCCCGAACCGTACGCGGGCGTCTCGGCCTCGCTCGTCAGATCGACGGCCCCCACGAGCGGCCCGGAGGCGAGCGTCGTCACCACGACGAGCCCGACGACTCCCCAGACGACGGCCCGGTCTACGTCCATCGTATCACGGCAGTGCGACACGGGAAATAAAGCTGTCGTGGACAGCGCCGTCGCTCACCGGTCGAAAAAATGGAGGAAAGAGCGCGGTCGTTAGGCGTCGGGACCTTTGTCCGAAGAAAGGGTCGATGAAGTGTCCCCTTCTGCACTCTGGTAGATGACGTTAAAGTTGTATTCTGAGTTGGCACCGACATCATTGGAGTCGCCAGCGACGACCTCAGAGTCGCTTGATGAAGTTCCCTGCCAAGTGCCCGCAGAGTCTTGGTCTACACTTGAGGTTCCACTGATATCACCCGAACTTTCGAAGCCGCTTCCACGAACATAGAGCTCGTCTTCATTAATCGGGTCTCCACTATCGTGAGTAATAGTGACTACGCCCCGTTCGTTAGACGCATCTGTTTGCTCGTAATCGAAGCTGAAGCTTGCGGTTGGCGTTGTCGAAGTCTGGTCACCGAGTCCGAGGACGAACGACGCGATGACGGCTGCCAGGATCACCGTGATGGCGACCATCAGGATGACACCGATGACAGGCGATACCGCGTCGTCGTCGTTGAATAGCTGTTTCAGATCCATGGTTTATCACGCACACCCGTCCACAGCGAGCGGGGCATCCCCTGCCCCCCTGCTCGCGGTGGGTGCTACCTCAATCGATACTGCCGGGGGTACTTATACCCTGTCTACGTTTTATCGCTTCAACCACGCGCTGGGACGCTTCAAGAGGGCCTTGGATACTCGATATCGAGGGGTGCAGCAATCTTCACCGTTGATAATGATTGTGGCGTCGTCGACGGCTTCCTGTGGTGTAATCGATCCGGACCAGCGCCCTTCTGGCCCGCAGGCCGTCACGCTGTTCCGAGACACACCGCTGGTGCTCGCAAGTCATTCGAGCGCAGTCACAGACCGCTCTGGCGTCACTCCTCGTCGGCCTCGTCGTCGCAGTCCTCGACGGGCTCGCCGTACTCCGTGAGCGTCATCGTCCGGCCGGAGAGGGTGTGGTAAGCCGCCGCGGCGGTGAGGATCGTCGCGAACAGCGTCGCCCAGACCAGCGGCGAGACCAGCGTGAAGGGGAACACGCCGACCCACAGCGTGGCGATGATCGCCAGACTCACCGCGCCAAAGGAGAGGTAAAACTCCCGCCAGGGGAACTCTCCGCCGGGGACGATCTCCAGATACACCGTCAGATCCTCGGTCTGTGGCGTCGTCTGGATCACGCCGTCCTCGGAGTCGTAGGCGACGATGCCGGCGTCGTCCATCTTCGGCAGGTGGGTCTGCTGGAGCGTCGTGTACACGCGCTTGCGCTGGGTCGACGTGACGCTGGTCTGTGGGCAGTCGTACTCCAGGGAAGCGACGTAGTCGGCCAGCTCCCCGAGTTCGACCGGGCCGCCGTGTCGACGGAGGTACTGGATGACGTAGCGCCGACGCTTGTTCTGGAGCACCTCGAAGATCTCGCCTTTCGAGAGCGTCGGGTGCGTGCCCGTGGCTTGCGCTGCGTCGGCGTTACTCACAGTGTATCGGCCCCCAGCCGGTGCAGTCCCACGCGACCATCCTTCGTACAACTGGAATGTGGGATGATCCTATATAATCACGGCGGTTGCCCTCTTGATTGACATAACGGGCGAAACCGAGAGAAAAACGGCGTCAGTTAGGCGTCCGGGCCGTCCCAGCGACCGAGCGTCGCCGAGTTGCCACCCTCTGCGGGCTGGTAGGTGACGCGGACCGTCGCGCCGCTGAGGTCGATATCTGGCGAACTGTTGAAAGAGTCTGTATCAATTGTATCGGTCGTGCCGGCAGAAACTTCCGAGTCACTGGAATCCCCAAACAGGTTGTGATCATAGGTGACGTCCCCTCCTCCAGCCTTTTGTGCACCCGATACAGATGCTTCAATTTCGTTCGCACTGATGGTCTCACCGCCGTTGTGAGTTACTTGCAGTGTATCGCTCGTATCTTCAGTGTAGTCGAAGCTGAAGCTGGCTTGCGGTGCAGTGTTGCTGATCTGGTCCCCGAGGCCGAGGACGAACGTTGCGATCACGGCTGCGAGGATCACGGTGATGGCCACCATCAGGATGACACCGATCACCGGGCTCACAGCCTCGTCGTCGTCGAAAAGTGCTTTCACGTCCATGTGTTGTCTCCGTTCGTCGCGCGCCTGCCGGGGGCGGTCCGTCGATGCCGTCGCGACATCCCATTCGGGACACGCTGTCCGGTGGTCACGCGCTTGTCCGGAAATACCCGAGACGGGTAAATAAAGGCTCTTGCGCCAGTATCAAAGCAGAAAATTAGGCCTCGCTTGAGACGGTACTTTCGGGCTTCAGCGGCGGGTTGGCGGCAGAATCAACGAAGATAATGGTCGACAGCGTTCGTCTGTCGGCGGTTCCGTTTCGACGGGGGTGCGAGTTCTGAGCGCCGCGGTCGTCGCGGTCAGAACAGCAGGATCAGCCCGACCGTGACGAACAGCGCGAGCACGAGGACGCTGAGGCCGATGCCGGCCCGCAGCGTTACGGGGCCGTCGTCCTGATTGCTGGGCTCGAACCGTGCGGCCACCCGTTCGGGGTGGGTCGCGACGGCGGTCGCGGTGGTCGCCGTCCGGACGGCGACGCGGTCGACCGCGCCGTACAGTCGGATCGTCCCGAGGACGAGGCCGCGCGCGCCGTAGAACACCGCCGGGTTGTAGATGCGGTCCAGGTCCGGCACGCGTCCGAGCTTCGAGAGGGGCTTTTTCGTGGCGTAGAATCCGATGAGGCCAAGCACTGCGAGGACGACGCCCTCGGCGACGTGAGGTACCGTGTAGGTCTTGTAGGGGTGTGCGAGGCTCTCGGCGGTCACGTCGACGGGGAGAATCGCGAACAGCGCCGCGTCGTAGAGCCCGTAGACCACACAGAGGACGGCGACGACGACCATCGCGACGCTCTGGCCGCGGTTGGCGTCTCTCACCTCGCCGTCGTGCTCGCCGTGGAAGAAGGCGTAGTAGCCGAACTTGATGAACGACATGAACGTGCCCACGCCGCCGAGCAAGAGGAGCAGCTGTAGCCCGGTGTACTCGCCGACGTGGACCAGCGCCTCCTTCTTGAAGTCGTAGTGGCTCGCCGAGATAACGATACCCTTGCTGACGAAGCCGTTGAAGCCGGGGAACCCGGCGATCGAGAGGGCCGCGACGCTGAACGCACCGGCCGTGATCGGCATCTCGCGGGCGAGGCCACCGAGTTTCTTCAGGCTCTCCTCACCGGTCCGGTAGATGACGACTCCGGCAGTCATGAACAGCAGGGCCTTGTAGAGGATGTGGTTGAACACGTGGGCGAAGGCCCCGCCGACGCCGAGCACCGATCCGATGCCGACACCGGCGACCATGTACCCGACCTGTGACTGGATGTGATAGGAGAGGAGCCGCCGCATGTCGTTCTGGAGCAGGGCGTAGAAGACGCCGAAGACGGCCATCGCACCGCCCATGTAGGCGATCAGCAGGTGACCGTCGGGGAACGCCCGGTACATGCCGTAGACGCCGGTCTTGGTCGTGAACACACAGAGGAACACGCTGGCGGCGATGTGCGGGCGCGGGTAGGTGTCTGGCAGCCAGGTGTGCAGGCCAACGAAGCCGACGTTGACGCCGATCCCCAGCGCGGCCAGGATCGCGGCGGGTCCGGCGGCGATCCCGTCGCCGGTAAAGAGGAACGTCCCCGCCACGCTGTAGTGCCAGAGGATCGCCCCCATCAGGAGGCTGCCGCCGAGGCCGTGCAGCAGGGCGTAGCGAAAGCCAGCCCGGACGGCCTTGCCGCCGTAGTGCCAGACCAGCAGCGTGCTGGTGACGGCCATCAGCTCCCAGAAGAAGATGAGGGTGAGCCAGTCACCGGCAAACACCGCGCCGACACTGGTCGCGACGTAGGAGAGTGCGAACGCCGTCTGGACTCGCTCGGCGTCGCTGGCCAGCGAGTACAGCACCGCCACGGCACCGATGATCCCGAAGATCAGGCCCATCAACCGCGAGAACTCGTCGACGTTCAGCAAGACGGCGTCGAACCCGAGGAAGGTCACGTCGTGGTAGACGCCAGCCGAGATCGACAGCGACCACGGGACCAGCGCGCCCGTCGCGAGGATCCCCAGCCCGTGACCGACGCGGCGGGGGAGCACGGCCACCAGCAGCGCGACCGCCAGCAGGACGAACACCGGCGGGACAGTCGCCAGCCCCGTCATCAGGCCATCACCCCCACGTTCTCGACGACGGTGGTGACGATCTCCAGGAAGACGGCGGTGTTGGGGACGATCCCCAGCACGACCGCGCCCGTCGCCGCCGCCAGGATCGGCCCGAGCATGAACCACGTGCTCTCACCGCCCCGCCAACCGGCGGCGGTCCAGCCACCCTCGGGCGGCCCGCCGTGGTGGTCGTGTGCTTCGTCGTACTTGCCGAGGTGATCGGTCTCGTAGGGCTCAGGCTCGTCGTCGTCGTCGACATCTTCGACCGGACGGCCCCCGTCGGTCTCGACGGCGGTCTGGCCGCCGAAGACCCCCCTGAGGAGGGGCTTCTCGTCGTGGTCGTCGGGCGACTCGAAGTACGCCTGGTAGACGACCGGCCAGAAGTAGCCGATGTTGAGCACGCCCGAGAGCAACAGGGCACCGGCGAAGAACCACCCGCCGCCCTCGATCGCGCCGATCACGATGTACCACTTGCTGACGAAGCCGGCCAGCAGGGGGATGCCGGCCATCCCCGCGCTCGCGACGGCGAACGCGGCCATCGTCAGGGGCATCCGCCGGCCGATCCCGGCCATGTCGGAGATGTCGTCGGTGTGGGTCTCGACGTGGATCGCGCCGGCACAGAAAAACAGCGTGAGTTTCATGAACGCGTGGGCGGGGATGTGCAAGAGCCCGCCGATCAGCGCGTTCTCTCTGAGCAACGCGAGCCCGAGGACGATGTAGGACAGCTGGCTGATCGTCGAGTACGCGAGCCGGCGCTTCAGGTTGTCGCGGCCGAGTGCGATGATACTCGCGATCAGGAGCGTCGCCGTCGCGACGACGGCCAGCGGGAGCCCGACGCCCAGGCTCTCGACGGTCTCGGGACCGAACACGTCGAGGATCACCCGTGCGAGCCCGAAGACGCCGCTCTTGACGACGGCGACGGCGTGGAGCAGCCCCGACACCGGCGTCGGCGCGACCATCGCGTCGGGCAGCCAGGAGTGCATCGGCATCAGCGCGGCCTTGACGCCGAACCCGGTCACCAGCAGCGCGAAGATGGCGCGAGCGATCGTCGGGTCGGTCGTCGCGAGTTCGGCGATACCGCCGGGCGTGAACGCGGTCGTTTCGGTCGCCGCGTACAGCAACACCGTCCCGGCGAGCACCGCGACGCCGCCCCCGAAGGTGTAGGTGAGGTACTTGCGGCCGGCCGCGCGGGCCTCGTCGGTCTCGTCGTGGGTGACCAGCGGGTACGTCGCGACCGTCAGCAGCTCGTAGAAGACGAACAGCGTCAGGAGGTTCGAAGCGAAGGCCACGCCCACCGCGGCCGCGAGGCTGGCGGCGAAAGAGGCGAAGTACCGCGTCTGTGCGTGCTCGTCGAGGCCGCGCATGTAGCCGATACTGTAGAAGCTCGTGACGATCCACAGCAGGCTCGCCAGCAGGCCAAAGAGCAGGCCGAGCGCGTCGACTTCCAGTGCCAGCTCGATGCCACTGGCGAGGGTAAACAGCGAGGCCTCGTGGGTCTCGCCGCCCCAGACGACGCTCGGGACGAGACTCGCGATCAGGCCGAACTTCGTCAGCGCGGCCGCGATCGTCACGCCCTCCCGGAGGTTCCGTCTGCTACTCGTGGCGAAGATGAGCGGAATCGCCAGCAACGACGCCAGAATGGCGAGTACCGGTCGCAGTGAAGGATCGATCATGGGTGTGGGAAAGTACTGACAGTCTGTTCGACGATCTGTTCGACCAGGGGTGCGGTCCCGCCGAGGACGACCGCGAGCAGGGCCGCGGCGACGACGACGGCCACCATCCCCGTCGACACCGCCTCGCGTCCGTCACCGCCGTCCGGCACCGGCGTCACGTCCGTGGTACTGGCCGAGGGCGGCGCGGTGAAGTACATCCGCTCGAACAGCCGCGCGAAGTACGCCAGCGTCAGCAGCGTACTCGCGAGCAAGACGACGACGAGCGACCACCTGCCCGCCTCGACCGCGCCGACGACGATGTACCACTTGCCGACGAAGCCGACTGCCGGGGGGACGCCGACCATCGCGAACAGGAGCACGGCGATGGCGGCCGCCGTAACGGGTGCGCGCTCGCCGAGTCCCGCGTACTCCGCGAGCCGTCGTGCGCCGGTCCGTCGCTCGACGATCCCGGTCGCGGCAAAGAGTCCGCCCTTCATGACGGCGTGGCCCACGAGGTGGACGAGCGCACCGACGATGGCCGCCTGGGTCCCCACCGCGAAGCCGGCGATCACCAGCCCGAACTGCGACACCGAGGAGTACGCCAGCATTCGCTGTACGTCCGACTGGGCGACGGCCAGCAGGCTCCCGGCGACGATACTGACCGCGGCGACGGTCAACAGCGCCGTCTGTGCGATCGGCACGGCGTCGAAGAAGCCGACGGTAAAGACCGAGAACAGCAGGCGTGCCAGCGCGTAAGCCGCGACCGTCGAGACCAGCGCCGAGATGAGCGTGCTCACGGTGTCGTGGGCGGCGGCGTAGGCGTCGGGCTGCCAGGTGTGCAGCGGGTAGAGTGCGACCTTGACTGCGAGGCCACCGATCATCAGGCCGAACGCCGTCAGCACGAGCGTAGAGTCGTAGCCCGCGTCGGCGAGCTTGACCGCCAGATCGGCCATGTTGAGCGTTCCCGTCGCCGCGAGCAGGTAGCCCGCACCGAGCAGGTACAGCGACGCGCCGATCGTCCCGATGATGAGGTACTTCAGCGCGGCCACGGCGGCACTGGCGGACCGACCGCTCGCGACGAGGCCGTAGGCGGCCAGCCCCGTGATCTCCAGGAAGACGTAGAGGTTGAACACGTCGCCGGTGGCGGTCATCCCGGAGAGCCCGGCGACCAACAGTAGGTACTGGGCGTAGAAGCTGTCCGCGTGGGGGCCCGCACGACGAGCGTACGCGAGCACGCCCAGGGAGACGGCGGCGATCAGGACGAGCACGACCGCCGAGAGCCCGTCGACGACCAACTCGATCCCGTAGGGGGCGACGAACCCGCCCGGGACGTACGACACCGCGCCGCCGTCGACTACCGTCATCGCCAGTGCGACGGCCAGGACGGTCTGGCCCAGCAGCGTCACCGTCGCGATCGGCCAGCCGAGACGGTCGGTGAACAGTCCGAACAGTAGCGGGAGCGCGCCGCCGACGATCGGCAGCACGATCACAAGGACAGGGGCGTGTTCAATCATGGTTGAGTTCTCGCAGCACCTCCTCGTCGAGCGTCCCGTACTCCGCGTAGATGCGGACGATCAGGGCGAGTGCGACGGCCGTCAGGCTCACGCCGACGACGATCGCGGTCAGGATCAGCACGTGCGGGAGCGGACTGACGTAGGGTCCCGCCCCCTCGTAGACGACGGCCGGGCCGGCACCGTTGCGGTAGGCCGTCGTCACGAAAAACAGGAAGATCCCCGTCTGGAAGACGTTCATGCCGATGACTTTCTTCACGAGGTTGCTCGACTCGACGAGCATGTAGACGCCGATCCCGAGCAACGCGACGACCGCGTAGTAGTTGTAGTGTGTCAGGAACGTGTCGATCACGACTCGTCACCTCCGTCGATCGCGTGGCCGAAGCCGGCCGCGATCACGAAAAACAGGCCGATGATGACGCTGGCGACGATCCCGCCGATCCCCAGCTCGACGAGTTCGATGCCGTACTTGCTGGCTTTCTCGATGGGGTACAGGTGGTATTCGAGGAACGTGCCACCGAGCAGGATCGATCCCAGGCCGATGCCGGCGAACGTGAGCACGCCAAGTGAGGCGATCGCCACGACGAGACGGCTGTCGAGCCAGTCGCGCGTGGCCTCGATCCCGTAGGCGAACGCGAGCATCATCACGACCGAGCCCGCGATGACGCCGCCCTGGAACCCGCCGCCGGGCGAGTCGGCCCCGTGGAACATGATGAAGAGGCCGAAGGTGAGGATGAAGGGGGTGACGACCCGCACCGTGGTCATGATGACCGTACTCTCGACGTACAGACCGGGCTGTTCGGCGTCGCTCATGCGAAGTCCTCCCGTCGGAGCACCGACAGTGTCGCCACGCCCGCGACGAAGACCACGACGGCCTCGCCGAGCGTGTCCAGTCCACGATAGCCCGCGAGCACCGCGGTCACGGCGTTGTGGACCTCCGTCTGGTCGTAGGCGTTGTCGAGGTAGTACTGGCTCACCTCGCCGTCGACGACCGGATTGTCCGGGCCACCGATGGCCGGGAGCGCCGGGATCGTCGAGGCCATGACGGCGACGAAGACGACGACGACGATCGCCGTCCGGAGGCTGATCGACTCGAAGCGCCGTTCCTCGCTGGGCCGGGACGTGTTGGCGAGCGCCAGCAGCAGCAGGATCGTCATGACGCCGGCCCCGACCGCGGCCTCGGTCAGGCCGACGTCGGGTGCCTGCAGGACGATCCAGATGATCGAGACTCCGAGGCTGTAGGCCGCGAAGGCGATCACCGACGCCAGCACGTCACGCAGTACTGCCGCCCCGAGCGCACAGCCCAGGACGAACACGAGCAAGGCGAGTTCAACTGTCGTCGGCACTGTCTGTCACCTCCGTGTCGTCGGTCGTCCACGGTTCGATGCCCTGGTCGTTGGCAGCGCGAGCGATGGCGTGGGCGGCCGTCGGGTTCGTCAGGAAGATGAACACCAGCAACAGGACGGCCTTGATCGTCGCCAGCTCCGACTGGATCGCGATGGCAGCGCCCGCCAGCGACAGCACGGCGGCCAGCGTGTCGCTCTTGGAGGCCGCGTGGGTGCGGGTGTACACGTCGGGCAGCCGCACCAGTCCGACGGCCGCGACGAACGCGAAGAAGGCACCGACGACCGCGAGGCCGACGGCGAGCCAGCCGATCGGCTCCATCACAGCACACCCCCGCGCTCGACGTTGAACTTCGAGAACGCGATGCTCAGCAGGAAGTTCAACAGCGCGTAGACCAGCGCCACGTCGAGGAACAGCTGGTCGTCGAACGCACCTGCGAGCAACGCGATGGCGATGACGGTGTTGGTGCCCACGACGTTGACGGCGATCACGCGGTCGTGGGGTGTCGGTCCCTGATACACGCGATAGAGGGCGACGATGGCGAAGCAGACGAACAGCGCCGCGACGCCCTGCAGGGCAGTGGACAGTTCAATCATCGATTTCCTCCCCGTCCCCCCGCTCGGCGGGGCTCGCGATCCGAGCGGCGGCACGGCCGTAGAAGACGAAGCGAACGGCCCGTTCGAGCACGCCGTCGAAGAGATCGTCTCGCGCCGACTGGGTCAGTGAGTGGATCGTGAAAGAGCGCTTTGCCACGTCGACGGTCAGCGTGCCCGGCGTGAGCGTGATGCTGTTTGCCAGCGTCGTCACCGGCGTATCGCCCCAGACGGCCGCTCGGAGGCGGACCATCTTGGGGTCGATCGGTAGCGATGGGTGTAACACGACGTACGCGACCTCGACGTTGGCCTTCGTGATCTCCCACAGCAGGAAGGGGGCGTACAGCCCCATCCGTACGACCTGGCGTCCGAGCCGTCCGAACGACGGCTGTTCGCTGAAGGCGACGGGAGCTAGCAGGACCGCGACGATGCCGGCCGTCACCGCGCCGGTCAGTACGTCGAACAGAGACAGCGACCCAAGCACGAGGTAAAACAGCAGCGACGCGCCGAAGACGACGGCTGCTTTCCGCAGGGTTTCGGCACGCGCGAGTACGGTCCGGCGGGTCTGGCGCTCGACCGGTGCCTCTTCGATCTCGATGTCGCTACGTGCGAGATCGACCTGCAGCGGACGCAACATCGGCGCGGAGCCGCCGGGATCGTACTCGGGGTCGAGGACGATCCGGTCGACCCCGTTCGCTGTCGCGTACTCGATGAGCGTCTCGGCGTACTCGCCGGGCGAGAAGAGATACCTGTCGAGGCCGACGATGTCGGTCTCGACTGCGATCCCGTCCGCCTCGCTGCGGTCTTCCTGGGCCCAGGCCTCGACTCGTTCGAGCAGTTCCCTGTCGGCGGCCAGCTCGTCCGGGCCGTCGGGATCGATAGCTCTGCCACTGGCGACGACGACGAAGTGAACGGTCGCTTCCCCGGTTTCGGCCGCGTCACCGGCCGTCTCGATCGCGTACGAGACGGTGTCGCGTAACGTCACCGACTTGGCGACCGGCACCAGGAACGTTCGTGTGTTTGATGTCACAGTTGTCCAGTCCGAATACGGATCGTTGACGCGTGTTTCGACTCATTCTGGAGGTACTTCGGCCCACGCATAACTATTTCGGGATCCAGTTTCGTCCGTCAGTTCGGCGGGTCCCACACGCCGTGCGTGGCGGTTACAGATGTTCCGTCAGCGCCGCGACGACCCGTCGCCCGAGTCCCTGCTTGTCGCCCTCGTAGGTCGATACGTCGTCCCCGACCAGCAGCGCCCGCGTTCGCTCGGCACCCATCACGGCGGCGTCGTTGGCGACGACGAACGCCATGTCGACGCGGTCGCGAATCTCGCGGGCCCGTTCGACGAGCGTCTCGTCGTCCACGTCGGTCTCGGCTTTGAAGCCGACGATCGGCAGTTCCGGCCGCTCGGATCGAACGGTGTCGACCAGTTTCGGCGTCGGCGACAGCTCCAGAGTCAGCGAGGACTCGCCGGACTTGATCTTGTGGTCGCGCTGCTCGACGGTGTAATCCGAGATCGCCGCCGCCGAGAGGAGCGCGTCGGCGTCCGCACAGGCCTCCGTGGTCGCCGCCGTCATCTCGGCGGCGCTCTCGACGCGACGGACCTCCGCGACGGGCACGTCCGGACCGTCGTGGACCAGCGTCACGTCGGCTCCGGCGACGTAGCAAGCGCGAGCGAGCGCCCGACCGGTGCGCCCCGACGCCCGGTTCGACAGCGTCCTGAGCGGGTCGATCGACTCCGTCGTCGCGCCGCTCGTGACGACGACGTGCTCGCCAGCGAGGGGGCGCTCGCCGGCTGCACGCGCCGTCGCGGCGACGATCGCGCCCTCGCTGGCGATCTTCGCTTTCCCCTCTTCGAGCCGTGGGGCCACGAAGTCGACGCCCCACGACTCGACGCGGTCGATCGCGTCGAGCACGCCGGGGTGGTCGTACATCGGTTCGTGCATGGCCGGCGCGACGACGACCGGGAGATCCGCGCCCAGCGCCGTCGTCGCACACGTCGTCACCGGCGAGTCGTCGATCGCACCCGCGATCTTGCCGACCGTGTTGGCGGTCGCTGGCGCGATCAGCAACACGTCGCCCCACCCGTCGACGCCACACAGTTCGACGTGTTCGACCGCTCCCGTCAGCTCCGTCACCACCTCGCCGTCCGTCGCGAACTCGACGGCCCACGGGTGGACGATGCCCGACGCGCTGTCGGTGACGACGGCCCGGACGGTCGCGCCCTGGCGGCGAAGCTCGTGGGCGAGTTCGACGGTCTTGACCGCCGCGATCGAGCCGGTCACCCCCAGGACGACGTTCACTCCCGAAAGCATTGCCGGTGGTTAGACGCGGGGTAGTATATAATGTCGGGCGACGGCTTCACACTGCCCGCCGGGGGATCTGTGGCCCGTCTCACTCCCTCGAAGTGGCGAGTAGCGAGCCCAGTGACGGCCAGCCGTCTCATCGCTCGCGCTGGCGGAGGTAAGCGGCCACCAGGAAGCCGACCATCGCGACGACGAGCGCGCCGAGCCCGAGGACGGCTCGGCTCTCCGCTCTCGGACCGGCGGTCGGCGCGGCCATCGGGACGACGGAGTGGAGTACCGTCACGAGGACGACGGCACCGCCGAGCACGAGCGTCGTCGCGGTGACGTGGACGAACTCGGCGCGGTCGGTCCGGGCGCGCTGGCCCAGCTGTCGTCCGATGCCGATCGCGTGACTCCCGAGGTCCCAGCAGAGGATCGCACCGGCGACGCCGACGAAGAGCCCGACCGCCGGCAGCGAGTGCAGGCTTCCGACGATCGCGGTCCCAAAGAGGAGTCCGCTCCCGAGCGCGTATCCGGATCCCGGAGTCGGCACTGCTCGATGGTTCGCGAGCGTCCGAGCGACGTAAGCGACGACGGCGACGCCGAGCATCGCGCCTGTGAGGGCGAGCAGGGCGACCGGAGCGATGCCGACGGGGGCCGCGGGTAACGCGCCGTCGACAGAAATATCGACCACACCGGCCCACTTCCCGATCTCGATTGCGACCACGGCAGTGGTCGCGAGCACACCGCCGGCCGCCAGCGCGAGCCGGTCCGTTGGCGCTCCGCCAAGCACCACGACGACCAGTCGCTGGAGCTTCCCGACGACGATCAGGGCACACAGTCCGACCACGACGACGAGCAAGCCGTGTTGCAGGAGTCCCGTGCCGAGGACCGGTTCGAGGACCGGCCCGAAGAACCGCTCGAAGGATCGGGCAGTCTGTGGCACGAAGGCCAGCACCACCTGCACTCCCAGAGCGGCCACGTACGTGTCTGGCATCCCCGCTGGTGTCAGACTGACCCGATCGAGAGACGCCAGCACCGACTGCTCACCCTCGTCCGTGCGCGCCGCCCAGCGATCGAGCACCGGGATCGCCGCCGAGAGGAGGAAGCTCGCCGCGACGAGCAGACACTGCACGACGACGAGATCGAGCAACGTCCAGCGCCCGACGACGCCGAGCCAGAACTGGTGGAGCCACGGGAGGACCCGTACTGCGCCGAGCCAGCCGCCGACGACGATCGCACTCCCGACCACTACCACGGCGACGTTTGCCCTTGCCCAGGTGCCGAGCGTCCGGTCACGCGCTCGGTCGAAGCCGACTGTCGCGTCGATACCGACCAGCGTGACGGCGACGCCGACCGAAATCGGGACGAGACTTGGGAGCCCGTTCGTCCCCGCGACGATCGAGAGCGTTCCCGCGACTGCGAGAATACTCCCGCCGGCCTGACGCAGCGCCGACGGTTCGTTCAGACCCCACGTACCGACGGCGATCGAGAGACCGCCACAGACCGTCAGCACCGTCGCGAGCGGGACGCCCACACTCCAGCCCAGCACGATTCCCACGGCCGCTGCGACGAGCAGCGAGAGCGTCGCGGTGTGTCTGGCGGGCGTCGTCCGGAGTTCGAACTCGTTCATCTCGACCACCGCTCCTGTGCCCGCCTGAGCGCCACAGAGAGCGACTGGTCCGGGTCCCAGTCGACGACGCCGACGCTGCGTCGCAGCGACTGAACGCGATCCGCTCGCGTGATCCGTTCGACGAGCGTCCCCGGCGAGTCCCCGCCGGTCACGTCCGGAGAGACGACGGTGACATCTCGTCCGTAGGCGGCGAGTCGCCGTGCCGCGCGGGACGCGCGCTGGTCGAGCAGGGGCGTACAAAAGAGGATCTGCGCCCGGTCCGGGAGACGCCGGTCGAGGTCTCGCACGTCCCGATCGCGACCGATCGATCCAGGCCGGCTACGTCCGCCCGGTTCGAAGCCCCCGTCGACGACTGCCGGCGTCTCACTGTCGAGCGCACCGTCGAAGAACCGACGGCCGTCGAAGCCTTCGAGCACGGAACCGTCCGTCTCGGTGTGGTCGGGGTGTCGGCCTTCGAGTATCAGCGTTCGGAGCTTGAGCAACTGGGTCCGCGTCGATCCCGGCGAGAGGACGGTTCCCCGATCGAACAGCGCCCCACCGACCTGGTGACTATCTTCGAGCAGTGCCGTACCGATTCGTTCGGCGGCGTAGCTGACGTACTGGGTCGCCGTCGGCGAGTGTTCCGACGCGGCGAAGTCGACACGCGTGTCGGCGACGACGACGTACGCCGCCGCCCGCTGGGCGCTGTACTCGACGGTGGCCAGCTCTCGGGTCCGAGCGAACCGCTTCCAGTCGATCCGGGACAGCGAGTCTGTCGAGTGGTAGGAGCGAACGGAGTGAAAGGACACCCCCCGACCGGGCGAGTCCGTCTCGATCCGGCCGGGGTACGGCAGCGTCTGTGTGCCGGTGACGATGTCACGGACGTCGACGGTGCAGTCGATCTCAGTCTCGATCGGGACCGTCTGCCGATCGGCCGCGTCGCCGGCCAGCGATCGGCACTCGACGGTCGTCGGCTGGAACTGGTGTGTGCCACGGCGAGCGCGGACGCTGTAGGTGAACGACACAGACTCGCCGGGCTCTACGGCAGTCCCGACTCTCGGGGAGCCGTCGGTGACAGCGAGTCGCTCGGGCACCCCGTCGACGATCCGAACGTCGGGCGCGGCGCGCTCGTCGTGGTTCGTGACCGTCACGGTCACGTCGACGCTCTGTCCCGGCGTCGGTGTCGCTCGTGACACCGATCGCTCGATTTCGAGGGCCGGCGCTGGCGGTCCGGTGGTCGCCTCGTAGGCCGTGTACACGAGGCCGACGACGGCTGCGAGCAGCAGCGCCGGTTCGCCCGCGAGTAGCCCGGCACTGCCGGCGACCAGCGCCACGGCGAGCCCCACGTCGCGGTTTTTCACCTGGTCGCTCGTCACGTCGTCTCGACCTCCATCTCCCGTGCGAGTTCGACGACGGTCGCCTCGACCTGTCGCTGGAAGGCGTCTCCGCGCGCCCAGTCTAGCAGCCGTAGCGTCACCGACGGGACGACCGACCCCTCGGAGAGGAAGGCGGCCGCTCTCGGGTCGTCGGTCCAGCGTCCCGACTCGATCCGGCTGCGTGCCGTGCTCGCGGACCACCCTCGCTCGGCGGTGAGCACGCGGACGGCAAGCTCGCGGAGCTTCTGTCTGATCTTGTACGCACGATAGGCGTCCCTCGGGTTCATCTCGTCGACGACCCCATCGATCCGTTCGAGTTCGGCGTCGAGCTCTCGACCGGGCTGGGTCCCAGTCTGGCCCGTCGGCCGGTCCTGCGCTGGCTGCTCGACGGGGTTCTCGTCGTCGACTTCCCATGTCGTCTCTCGGGGCGTCGCTCCGTCGTCGGCCGACAGCGCGTAGAGTCCGAGTAACCCGACCACTCCGCCACCGAGCAACACGGCCACCCGGACCGTCTCGCCCATGCCGACGGCCACCTGAGGGACGTACCGTGCCGGTAGGACGCCGACGACCAGGGCACAGACGAGCGCGAGTGTGCCGAGGCCGGCGGCGTATCGCCACCGGCCACCGCCACCGGGTTCGTCGTCGACCGTCTCGGCGGTGACCGTCGCCGAGTCGGTCACGCGTTCGTCGCGTTCGGTCATCGCTCCTCACCTCCCCGGATCGAATCGAGTGCCGCCCGTGCTCGTTCCAGGCGACTGTCGGACTCCGCGTCCGGCCCGTATCTGGTCCGGCGAAACAGCTCGGTGAGCCGCCTGACCGGTTGGGGTGGGAGCCCCTGATCGATGGCGGCACGGGCGTACTCTACCGGCGTCGTCGCCGTCGGATTCCGGACGGAGACGCGCTCTGCCATCCGCTCCCAGGCCACGACGACGCTCTCGACCGGTTCCGGCCCCGCCGCCTCGTCGGGTTCGCCGCCGCCGGTCGCCCGTGGATCTGTCTCGGGAGTGTCACGCTGAACCGGCGTCGACGAGAGTCCGTCGTCGACGAACGACACCGCATCGCTGCCGACTGACGCCAGTGCAGCGAGCGGCGAGACGATGCCGGCAGCGAGTGCGGCCGGAACGCTCACCGCAGTTCGGGCGAGCATGCCCGCGACCGGGCCGACACCGCGCCCCAGTGCCTGGAGGACCCCACCGATCACGGTTCCGAGGTCGTCGAGCACACGTGCGATCCCGTCGGCAGTCGTCACCAGCACGGCCGCGGTCACCTGCGAGAGGCGCGGCAGTGACGGGAGTGCTGGGAGGGAGAGGCTGGGGACACCGCCGGAGCCTCGACCGTCGTCCGTCTCAGTTCTGCGAAGCGTCACCACCACACCGAGGAGGATGGCGACGGCCCCGCCGACACCGAACAGGAGCGACCAGTGCGGACTGGCCGAGCTGCCCCCGCCTGTTTCGCCGTCGGCGGGCGTGTCACCTCTCGGTGTCGGCGTCGGTGTCGGGGTGGCCGTCTGCCCGGGCGTCGACGCCGCTTCGGTGGTCCGTTCGTTCTCTCCCGTCGCCGGTGTCGCGGTCGCTGTCCCCGTCTCGATGGGTGTCGTCTCCGAGATACCCGTGTCGTCGGGTGCCGAGCCAGACAGGTCTGCGTTCAGACCCGGCTGTATCAGTACCGAGCCATAACAGAGGGTCGCGATACAGAGGAGGGCGATGACTGCGCGAGGACGATTCGTCGCCACGGTTACTTTCGAATCTCACGTCTCGGTGTAAAGCGTTCCCTTTCCACGGCACACTGCCATACGGAGCCGAAGAGTTTTCGTTACGGGCCGGCGACGATCACACAAATGACCAGTCGGGTGGATCTACGGCGACGGATGGCGGGAACACTCGTCGCTCTCCTCGCGGGCAACGTCGCCTTCGTCGTCGTCCTCACCGTCCTCTTCGAGCCGTGGCTCGCCCCCGTCCGTGCTGTGGTTCTGGGAGCGATCGGCGTCGGCGGCGCTGCAGCGGGGACGCTCTGGTGGGTGGTCGTGACCGCGCTGCTTCTCTGTGGCTTTCTCTGGGCGCAACTCCGCTACACGCGTCGCCGAACGCTGGCCGAAGTCGACGCCCGGACGGTCGATCGCGAGGCGTACCCGGACCTGCACGCGCGAGTCGATCGGCTGGCCCAGCTGGCGAACTGTCCGCCGCCGACCGTCGCCGTGGCGGACTCGTCGGTTCCGAACAGTTTCGCGGTCGGCACGGTCCGATCGGCGACGATCGTCGTCAGCGATGGACTGCTGGCGACGCTAGACGGTGACGAACTGGACGCGGTGCTCGCACACGAACTGGCCCACGTCGCGAACCACGACGCGACCGTCATGACGCTGGCGAGTTTCCTCCCCGCCCTCACTAACGGCGAGTATCGGCCGCTCGCAGACACCGTCGGTCCGGTCGGCCGCCGCGCAGTGCTGGCCGGCGGTGCGCTCGTCGCCGGAACTGCGCTGTCTTCGGCCGTCGGGAGCCCGTCGGGGACCGGGGTAGAGCGGCTCGTGGCCGTCCTCGTGCTCGCCGGTGGGACGTACCTGCTGGCTGG
Source organism: Halomicrobium sp. IBSBa (assembly GCF_017612575.1). NCBI lineage: Archaea > Methanobacteriati > Methanobacteriota > Halobacteria > Halobacteriales > Haloarculaceae > Halomicrobium > Halomicrobium sp. IBSBa. The sequence continues at coordinate 436,213 of NZ_JADPQC010000001.1, read as the reverse complement.
CATCGCGCTGGGTGTGCTCACGGCCCCCGTCGCGTACCTCGCTCGCTCTCTCTCACGAGACCGCGAGTTCGCCGCAGACCGCGGTGCCGTCCAACTCACCGGCGAGCCGGCGACGCTGGCGAGCGCGCTGGAACGCGTCGACGACAGCGTCGCCAGCAGTCCGGAGACGGACAAGCGACGCGCCTACGAGGGGGTTCGAGGGCTGTGTTTCCTCCCGCACGGCTTCGAGCGCGACGCCGATCGGTCCCCCCTCTACATCGAGACGCGATCACACCCACCAACCGAGGCACGCATCGAACACTTGCAGTCGCTGTCGGTGTGACACTGTCTGGAACGCCGTCACCCACCGGTCTGGCCACTCTCTGCACGACGTTCCGGCGGGCGCTCCGACGCTGTACGCTCACACGCAGTGTCCCACCCTGATCCACTGCCCGAACGATCCCTCCGAAAGATCGCGACTCGCCCCGACGGTGGAGGGCCAGACCTATGCCGATCCCGGCCACACGTGTCACCGTGGACTCCGTCGACGTCAGCACCGTCGTGTACGTCTCGCCAGAGGAAGTCTACGAGTTCCTGATGGACTTCCCCGGCTACGCCCGCTACTCGAAGTACCTCACGGACGTAGAGCAACGCGGCGACGGGACGCCGGGCACGCAGTACGCGCTCCGCTTTGCCTGGTGGAAGCTCAGCTACACCGCCAGATCCGAGGTCGTCGCCGTCGATCCGCCGGACCAGATCGACTGGAAGATCACGAAAGACCTCGACGCCACCGGTCGCTGGCAGATCACGTCGCTCCCGGAAGAGCGACCCGCAGACGAGGACCACGCCACCGAAGTGCGACTCACGGTGAACTTCGATCCGGGGTCGGCGTCGTCGAGCGCGCTCGACCTCCCGCGGCTGGTGTCGATGGACTGGGTGATCGAGAAGGTAAAGCCGCTGATCCAGGAAGAGGCAGAGCGCGTTGTCGAGCGGATCGTCGCCGATCTGGAGGGGCATCGGCGCGACGTGGAACTGACGATTCACACCAGTCCCGACGCCGTCTGATACTGTCGGCCGGCGCTCACGGACGACGTTCGCGATAGAGACGTGAACCGATCGATAGCGGCGCGGTCCTGGCCGAAAACGGCGTGCGCTACTCCGGCGTGTCGTAGTCGCCGCCGTACTTCATGAACACGTAGGCCAGTCCCAGCGTCGCGGTCATCACGACCGACGCGGCGACGCCGAGGGACTTGATGCTCTCGGGGACGGCCGGCGCTGCGCTACTGGCACCGCCGCCGCCACCGCCACCACCGCCACCGCCGGAGTCGGCAGTCGGGTAGTCGGAGCCGACGACGACGGCCCCGAGCATGCCGAGGCTCTCGTGGGGGACACAGTAGTACTTGTAGATGCCGTCCTCCTCGAAGGTATGTTCGTACTCGACGCCGGTCGTGTCGACGGCATCGCCCGAGTCGAGTGGACCGTCGCCGTCGGAGACGACGTTGTGTCGCCCGCCTTCGCCGGTCCACTCGAACTCCACAGTCGCACCGTTGTCCACGTGGACGGCCGCCGGTCCGAAGCCAAAGGCCCCGCCGTTGGCCTGGGTGCCGACCTCGACGGTCACGGTGTCCTGGCCCGTCGCGTCGACGGTCTCGTCGAAGTTGCTCGTGTTGCTGAACCATCCGCTGTAGTCGGGGGTACCACCACCGCCGCCGTCGCCGCCCTCTTCTTCCTGGGCCGCCACGGTTCCGGCCGCCCCGGCAGCGGTCGCCGCGCCCGCGGCCGTCCGCATGAACCCACGGCGTGACACGTCGGCTGAACCCTCTGTCATACGCGGCGCTTGGGTGTCCCCCGTAGTATATACTTCGATACGGTTCCCCGGCCACCGACCGTCGTGCTGGAGCTCACAGTGACACCGCACCGCCGGCTGTCGGTGAGGTGTCCAGTTGCGGTGACGGTTCCACAGCCACAAGCGGTTAAATGGGGGCCACCCAAACGACGAGATATGTCCACCGGGAGCGAACAGGGTATCGTCGGGGGGATCCGGATCGACATCAAACGGCTTCACGAGACCTGGATGGCGCTGATCTATCCCCGCCAGCGGGCCACGGACGAGGGCGTGCTGGGCAAGTGGACACCCGACAGCCAGTTCGGACTCGCGCTTTACCGCCTCTGGTCGGCCGTCGGCCTCCCGGTCGTCGCCCTGACGTATCCGCTCGTCTTGCTGGGTGCGTTCCTCCGGTTCCAGACGCGACGGGTCGACAGCACCGCGACGCGACTCGGCGTCGTCGGCGTCGTCGTGCTGTCGGTGCTCGTCTGGGGAGCCCTGATCGCGCTCGCTCGGTACCAGCTCGACCTCGCGACCGGCGGGATCGTCGCGGTCGCCGCCGCCAGCCTCGTGGCGACTGTCTCGGCCGCGCTGGCGGTGGTCACACGCCGCGCTGGCGGACGAGCGGTGACCGTCTTCGTCTCGTATCCGTTCGGGGTGACGGCGATCTTCCTGCCGCCGGTCGTCGCGGCGCTGTTCTCGCCGGCCGTCGCCGACGCCGTGATCCCGCTGAGTGACAGCCTCGCACGCTGGCTCCTGTTCAACGTGATGGACCCGCTCGGTGCGGGGGACTTCCTCCGGGCCAACTTCGAGCGGGAGGGGGCCGCCCACGCAATCATCTGGTTCGGGATCTCCGTGCCGCTGGGCTGGCTGCTCGGACTCCTCGTGACACTCGCCGACCTCGTGCGCCCGACGTGACTGCCCGCGGGGATCACCGTCTCGACAAGGCTTTTGATCGCAGCAGCTAAGCGTCACACATGGAGTTCAACACCACGGTCACCGCAGCCGCGTTCGTCGTCCTCTTCGGCGTGCTCGCCGGTGGGACGATCACCAGCCCCATGCCTCAGACGCTGAGCTTCGGTATCACCGGCGGACTGCTCGTGTTCGGACTACTCGTCCTGTTCGTCGGCGTCAAGCACGGCGAGTACCGCGCCAGCCACTAGCGAGCGGCCGAACCGATCGATTCGTCGGTCGAACTGTCGTCCTGGGGTGGAAACAATCCCTCTCAGTGGCTACCGTCGAAGACGCTTTCCGGATCGATCACGCGCGCTCCAGTCGCGGCTCCGTCCCCGACAGTCACGGTGCCAGACTGGTCCGCACCCAGCAGGATCGTCGCACCGGCTCGCATGGGAGCCAGCACACCGGCGACCAGCGTCCCCGGCTCGGTCAGCGGCGCGGCGATCGTCACCTCGTCGGTTGCGGTGAGATCGTACTCGTCGACGACGCGGTCGGCTCCGGCCAGCAACTCGCCGTGGGTGTACGTGCGATCGGCCGCCAGCACGGGATCGTCCGGATCGAGGTCTGCGGGCGGTGCCAGTGGGTTCTCGCTCCAGGCCTCCCGTTCGAGGTGTGCGACGGTCGGATCTTCGGGCGGTCCACCGTAGGCCAGTGCCTTCGTCCCGGGTGCCAGCTCGTAGCGGGCGACCCAGTCGTTGGGCGCGATCATCGCCTTCGCGTCGACGCTCGTCGGCGGTGCGGGGTCGACGACTGCGCCGTCGACCGCCGCCGCGAGGACGGCGAGGATTGGGTCCGGAGTCCCACCGAGCCAGCCCGGTTCGTCGTCCGCAGTCGGCGCTTTCGGACCGACGACGACGGCGACCCGTGTCCCCTCGCGCACGCCGTAGTGACGCAAGAGATTGCCGGTCTTCCAGACGTTGATCGCGAAGTCGGCGTAGCTGTACGGTGCGGTTCGTTCGCTCGACGCGAACAGCGAACCGTCGCCGTCGCGTGCGTCGGCGACGAGGTCCCCGAGTGTCTCCATGGCTGGGGGTTAGGACCGGGGTAAGAAAAGACGGCGGATCCGGCTACAGCGAGTTCTTCAGCTTCTCGAAGAACCCTTCGTCGACCGAGACCTCCTCGCCGCCGGCCTCGGCGAACTGCTTGAGCGCGTCGCGCTGTTCGTCGGTCAGCTCGTCGGGCGTCACGACCTGGACCTCGACGTAGAGGTCGCCTTCCCCGCGCCGCCGGAGTCGGGGCATCCCCTTGCCCGAGAGACGGAACACCTCGCCGCTCTGGGTGCCCGCCGGCACGTCGAACTCGACGGTGCCGTCGAACGTCTCGACCTCGGCGGTGTCGCCGAAGACGGCCTGCGGGAACGAGATCGGGAGGTGGTAGTGAAGATCTGCGCCGTCGCGGTCGAAGTCGGGGTGGTCACGGACCGACACCTCGATCAGGAGGTCGCCGTTGCGCGCGCCCCGGTCGCCGGGCGCGCCCTCGCCGTTCATCCGGAGAGTCTGGCCGTCCTGGATGCCGGCCGGGACCTCGACGGTCAGCGTCGCCTGGTTGCGGACCGTCCCGTCGCCGCGACAGGTCGAGCAGGTCTCGTCGTACAGCGTCCCGTCGCCCTCACAGCGCCGGCAGGTCTGGGTCTGCTGGACGCGCCCCATCGGCGTCTGCTGGACGGTCGTCTGCTGTCCCTGGCCGTTACACTGCGGACAGGTCCGGGAGTCGCTGTCGGGCGGGTGGCCCTGTCCGTTACAGTCTGGACAGGTCTCGGGCCGGCGGACGGTGAGCTCTTTCTCGACGCCGCTGTAGGCCTCTTCGAGATCGATCGTGACGGAGGTCTTGAGGTCCTGGCCCTGCTGTGGCCCGCTGCTGGAGCGGCCGCCGCCGAAGAACTGGTCGAAGATGTCGCCCATCCCGCCACCGCCGCCGCCGAAGGGACCACCGCCGCCGGCACCGCCGAACGGGCCGCTCCCACCGGCACCGCCGGCACCGCCACCGCCGACGCCGCCGTGTTTCTCGGCCTGCTCGAACCGCTCGTGGCCGACCTGGTCGTACATCTGGCGTTTCTCCTCGTCGGTGAGGACCTCCTTTGCCTTCTGTATCTTCTTGAACTTCTCCTCGGCGTTCGGGTCGTCGGAGACGTCGGGGTGGTACTCCTGTGCTTTCTTCCGGTACGCGTCTTTGATCTCGTCTTCGCTGGCGTCCCGGGAGACCCCGAGTACTTCGTAGAAGTCCTCGCTCATTCGTTGTCCACCCGTAGACGATTGAGCTACTTGAAAAGAACGGGTCGGGGACGCGAGTGTGCGATGACGCTTCGACGGCTCCGACCGGGCATCGACCGATTCAAGGCGCTCCCTCGTGACTCCCGAAGCGATGGAAGTCAGCGACTACGTCCGGGCGGCGTTCGGCCTCGAGCGCGTGGCCGTCTGGCTCGCGGCCGGCGTCGCCGTCGCCGTCGTCGTGCTCGCCGTCAGTGCGTCCGGGGCCGGGATCGTCGACCCGCCGACGGCCTCCTTCGACGGCTCTTACGACGCCGACACGCACACTGTGACGATCACCCACGTCGGTGGTGACACCGTCTCGGCGGCGCAACTCTCGCTCGTCGTGACCGACGAGGCGGGGACGAACGCGGCGACGGTGAACTGGTCCGAGAACAGCAGTGCGCGACTCGCTCCCGGGGGAGCGCTCTCGCTCGACGATCCGACGGTCGACGCCGACGGTGACGGCGACTACTTCGACGCCGATCGGACGGTCGGCTTCCCCCTGACTGCCGGTGTGACCGTCGAGGTACGCTGGACCGGCCGGCCGCTCGGTGCGGCCGGAGCGCAGACGGTGACGCTCGACACCTACGAGATCGATCCGAACTGATCGACGCAGACTGATCGAGACGGACTGTTGCCTCGTTTTCCGACTCTAGTTCCAGGGCGCTGCCTCGAAGTCGAGGTGGCGATCCTCGCGTTCGATCCCGTCGATCGTCGCGATGTCCTCCTCGTCGAGTTCCAGATCGAGGCTCGCGTAGTTGTCTTCGATGTGTGCCCGACTGGTCGCCTTCGGAATCGCGACGACGTTGTCCTTCGAGCGCAGCCAGGCGAGACTGACCTGGGCCTCGCTGACGCCGTGTTTGTCGGCGATTTCGTTCAGTTCGGGGACCTCGAACACGTCGCCCCGCGCCAGCGGCGAGTACGCGACGAGGTAGTAGTCGTGTGCCTGTGCGTGGGCGACGAGCTCCGCTTGCTGGAGGAGCGGGTGCATCTCGACCTGGTTGGCAAAGACCGGTGCGTCCAGTACGTCCATCGCCTCCTCGACCAGTTCGGGCGTGAAGTTCGAGACGCCGACCTCCCGGATCAGCCCGTCTGCGACCAGTTCGTCGAACGCCGGCAGCGTCTCTTCGGCGTCGTACTCTCCGGTCGGCCAGTGGACGTAGAAGAGATCGAGAGCGTCGACGCCGAGTCGATCGAGGCTCTGTTCGGCCGTCTCGATCACGGCGTCGTAGGTCAGCCCCGTCGCCTGCGTGTGGGCCTTCGAGGCGAGGACGAACGCCTCACGGTCCACGTCGGCGCGTGCGATCCCCGCACCGACGTGTTCCTCGTTGCCGTAGATGTCGGCGGTGTCGACGTGGCGATACCCCATCTCCAGGGCCGTCTGAACGGCGTTCGCGCACGCCTCGGGGTCCGTGTTCTCCCACGTTCCGATACCGACCGGTGGTAGCTCGGTCATACCGAAACGTTGCGAACTGGGAACAATGGGTGTTGTGGTTGTCTCCTCGGAGTGAACGCGCTGGACGACCCCAATCGCGACATCATCTTAGATAACCAACCGGTATCTAAATAGTCCACCCCGCTGAACGTGTCTCCAGGTGTTGTCAATGGACAACAATACTGGGGATGGGATGCTGCCGCTCGGGCACCTCGACAGCGAGGTCGATGCAACTGGTGACCTGCCGGATCTGGACGGGCTCTTCGACGCGCTCGCGTCGACAGTCAGGCGGCAGACGCTGTGTTACCTGCTCGACGAGCCCCACACGACGGTCGAGACGCTGGCGACGCTGTTCGCCGACCGGCGTTCGACTGCCGACGGCCCGGTCAGTCTGTCCGAACGCGACCGCGTCGTGATCGAACTCCGCCACGTCCACCTCCCACAGCTCGCCGACGCGACGCTTGTCGAGTACGACAGCGCTACCGGCGACGTTCGACTGCGTGAGTTTCCAGACCCGGTTCGGGATCTCCTCCGGTTCACACAGCGATACGAACGTGCGATCGAAGACGGATCGTCGGACGGCGTCGACGCGAGTCGTCTTTAGAAACACGGCGACTCGGAGACTCGCCGGCCTCGAAACACGGGGAGCACGGACGGGGACGCCGACTTACTTGTCGTCGTCACCTTTGAGAAGCTCACTTCGTTCGCGCAGACATCGGAAGGCGCGCTCGCTTCGCTGTGCGCGCCTTCCGAGCCGACGAGAACGACTCGACTCGCGTTACTCTTCGTCGTTTCCCTTGAGAAGCTCCCTCCGGTCGCTTCTCAAGACACCGGGAGAGCGAAGCTCTCCCGAGCGGACGAAGACGACGACTTACTCGTCGTCGTCTTCGTCCACGTCTTCGAAGTCGGCGTCGACGTACTCCTCGCCCTGGCCGGCAGCGCCGCCAGCGCCCGCCGCACCGCCGGGGCCAGCGCCGCCCATGCCGCCCATACCGCCGGCACCGGCAGCACCGCCAGCGCCAGCAGCGCCTTCGGCGGCCTGCTCCTGGTACATCTGCTTGCCGATCTCTTGGAGCTGTTCGGTCAGGGACTCGGTCGCGTCCTCGTAGTCCTCGCGGTCGGCGTCCTCGTCTTCGAGGACCTCCTCGACAGTCTCGATCTCGGCTTCGATGTCCGCCACGAGGTCGTCGTCGACCTCCTCTTCGTTCTCCTCGATGAGGGTCTCGGCGCGGCGCACCGCGGACTCGGCCTCGTTGCGCGCTTCGATGGTCTTGCGGCGTTCCTCGTCCTCTTCGGCGTGTTCCTCTGCTTCCTGCTGCATCTCCTCGATCTGTTCGTCCGAGAGGCCGGCACCGCCCTCGATGGTGATGTCCTCCTTGTTGCCCGAGCCTTTGTCCTCGGCCGAGACGTTGACGATCCCGTTCTCGTCGATGTTGAACGAGACCTCGATCTGGGGCGTTCCGGCGGGGGCCGGTGGAATGCCGGTTAGCGCGAACTCGCCGAGCAGCTCGTTCTCGGCGGCGATCTCGCGCTCGCCCTGGAACACGCGGATCTGGACCTGCGTCTGGTTGGCCGCCGCGGTGGTGAAGATCTTCGACTCCTCCGTGGGAATCGTGGTGTTCTTCTCGATGAGCCGCTCGAAGAGACCGCCCTTGACTTCGACACCCAGCGACAGGGGCGTCACGTCAAGCAGGACGATGTCGTCAACGTCGCCCGCGAGGACGCCGCCCTGGATCGCCGCGCCCAGCGCGACGGCCTCGTCGGGGTTGACGTTCTTCTTTGGCTCCTGGCCGGTCATCTCCTCGACTTTGTCCTGGACCTGTGGCATCCGCGTGGACCCGCCCACGAGGATGACCTCGTCGATGTCACTCTTGTCGTAGTCGGCGTCTTTGAGAGCCTGCTCCGTCGGGCCGACGGTGCGCTCGATGAGGTCCTCGGTCAGGGACTCGAAGGTCGCGCGCGTGATCTTCTCTTCGAGGTCCAGGGGACCGTCGTCGGTCGTCGCGATGAAGGGGAGGTTGACGCGGGTCTCCTTTCGCGAGGAGAGTTCGATCTTCGCTTCCTCGGCGGCCTCGGTCAGGCGCTGGAGGGCCTGGCGGTCGTCGCGCAGGTCGATGCCGTGCTCGTCTTCGAACTGGTCGGCGAGGTAGTCGATGATCGCGTGGTCCCAGTCGTCGCCACCGAGGTCGTTGTCACCGTTCGTGGCGACGACCTCGTAGACGCCGCCGCCCAGATCGAGGATCGAGACGTCGAAGGTCCCACCACCGAGGTCGTACACGAGGACGGTCTGGTCGGAGTCGTCGTCGAGCCCGTAGGCCATCGCCGCGGCGGTCGGCTCGTTGACGATGCGCTCGACCTCGAAGCCGGCGATCTCTCCGGCGTCCTTGGTCGCCTGGCGCTGGCGGTCGTTGAAGTACGCGGGGACGGTGATGACGGCCTTCTCGATCTCGTCGCCGAGGTACTCCTCGGCGTCGCGCTTGATCTTCTGGAGGATCATCGCCGAGACCTGCTCGGGGGTGTAGTCCTCGCCGTCGAGCTCGACGGAGTAGTCGTCTTCGCCCATGTGGCGCTTGATCGACTGGATCGTCTCGTCGGGGTTCTTGACGGCCTGGTTCTTGGCCGGCTTGCCGACGAGGCGCTCGCTGTCGTCGAACGCGACGACCGACGGTGTCGTTCGCTCGCCTTCGCTGTTCACGATGATCTCGGGGTCGCCCCCTTCCATGACCGCGAACGCGCTGTTCGTGGTCCCGAGGTCGATTCCGAGAATCTTGTTGCTCGCCATCTTACTCGTCTATACCCGATTGCGCCGGTTAAAAGTTGCTAGATTCGATAGCGAGGAACCACGGGGAGGGACCGCATGCGTACCGTTTTCGACCAGTGGTGACTATTCGACCGGTGGATATAAACCTAACCACAATACAACCGTTCAGAGTGGTTCTACGCCGGACTCGTCAGGTGTCGGATCGAGCGTCTACTCGCCCTCGCTGACGGTGACCTGTGCCTCCCGGAGCACTTTCTCGGCCATCACGTAGCCCGCCCGGTGGACCTCGTCGATGGTCCCCTCGGGCTGGTCGGAGTCGACGCGGGCCAGTACCTGGTGGTACTCGGGGTCCACGTCAGCACCCGGCTCGGGCTCGATCACGTCGACGTTCTCGGCGTCGAGCACGTCGTCGAACTGCCGGAGCGTCGACGCGACGCCGTCGCGGATGTCCACGTCTTCGTCCTGTTCGAGCGCGCGCTGGAGGTTGTCGCGCACGTCGAGCAGTTTCGAGACGAGGTCTTCCGTGGCGCGCTGTTTCTCCTCCTCGCGGCGCTTTTTCATCCGCTTCTTGTAGTTCTGGAACTCGGCCTGCTTGCGCTTGAGCTTCGACTCCAGCTCGTCGATCTCCGCGTCGCGCTCGTCGACCGCCCCTTCGAGGCCGTCGACGCGTGTCCGCAGCGACGCCAGTTCCGTCGCGATCGCCTCGGGATCGGACTCGGCGACCCGGTCGATCAGTCCTTCGTCGACGGCCTCGTCGCCACGCTCCTCGGATGCGGCCTCGCCCGACACGTCGGCGTCCCCTCGTTCGGTTCCGCTCTCGTCGGCTTCGCCGGACGACGCCTCGGTCTCTGCCGCGTCCTGCTCGGTCATACCTGTAGCAGGGGGTCGCGCGGGTAAAAGAATTACAGAATCCGGTCGTCGGGATTGCGGTGACGCGTCGGTCGACACCGCCAGACTCTGGTTACAGTCCCTCCGAACTGGTGGTCGCCCGAGTGCCCGCGCCGGTCTCCTCGACGCTGACCGTGTAGGAGCCGCTGCCCCGATAGGAGTCGACGAGGATACCGACCGAGTCACCGATCTCCGACAGCGTGACCGACTCCTCGCTGTCGCCCGACACCGACCGTGCGTCGTAGTCATTGGTCGTCGGCGTCCGGCCGTCCGCGGTGACGTAGAGATCGAAGTCCGTCCCCGACGGTCCCGAGAGGTCGACCGTCACGTTACAGGTCGACGAGAACTGGCTCGTCCAGGTGTAACTGTCGCTGTCTCGCCAGCCGGTGAGCTGTCCGTCGGCACTCCCAGAGGCGCTCTGACTACAGTCCCCGCCACCGCCGCGTGAGACGTTCACGACGACGCCGTCGGTCGTCGAGGCACCGCTGTCGTCGGTCACGGTCAGGGTCGCCTGGTACTCGTCGGCAGTGTCGTAGCTGTGTTCCACGGTCACGCCCGAGCCGGTGTTCCCGTCCCCGAAGTCCCACTGGTAGCTCTCGATCGTGCCGTCGGGGTCGGACGAGGCGCTCCCGTCGAAGGTCACGGTCTCGCCGACGCTGGGGTCGGTCGGATCGGCGGTGGCGGCGGCCGACGGTGTCTCGTTGTCCGGCGGGTCGCCGCTGGCACGGACGATGTCGGCGGCGTCGACGCGGCCCGAGCCCTGCTGGTCGCCGGGTAGTCCGACGCCGTCGGCCGTCGACTTGAGCCGTTCGCGGAGCTGACTCGCCGACAGGCCCGGCTCGGCGGCCTTCCCCAGTGCCGCGACCCCCGCAGCGACGGGCGAGGCCATCGACGTTCCAGAGAAGGACTCGTAGCCGTCGTAGGGCACCGTCGACAGGACGTTGACCCCCGGTGCGGCAACCTCGATCTCTGGGCCGCGGTTCGAGAAGTTCGCGAGTTCCTCGTTCGGGTCCAGCGCCGAGACGGCGACACACTCGTCGTAGGCGGCGGGATACGAGACGGAGCCGCCGTCGTTACCCGCTGCACAGACGACGAGCACGTCGTTCTGGTCGTAGGCGTACTCCACCGCTCGCTTCATCGTCTCGGTGTAGCCGCCCCCGCCCAGCGACATGTTGATGATGTCTACACCCTGGTCGGTCGCCCATCGAACCGCGTCGGCGATGTCCGACAGCGCGCCGCCGCCGCCACCACCGAGTGCTCGGGCGCTCACCAGTCGCGAGTCGCTCACGCCCGCGACGCCGACGCCGTTGTCGGTGTCTGCTGACGCACACCCGCTGACGTGAGTCCCGTGAGATTCGCTGGCCGATCCCGGAGCGGGGTCGCCGTCGCCGTCGACGAAGTCCCGGCCGGGATTGCTCCCAAACAGGTTCGTCAGGTCAGGGTGTTCGTACTGCGTGCCGGTGTCGACGATGGCGACGGTCACGTCCGTACTGCCAAGCGTCGTGTCCCAGGCCGCCGCTGCGTTGACCTGCTGGGGTGCGTACTGGTCACCGAACTGCGGATCGTTGGGCGTCAGTTGGGTTTCGTAGGTGACGTTGTCCTCCACGTAAGCGACGTTGGGCTGACTCTCGAACTGCTGTCGGACCGACTCGCGTTCGGACTGTGTGCTCACCTCGGGGAGTTTGACGGCGAGGTAGCCGAGCACCTCGTTGCGGTGGACCACCGACGTGTTCGCCGTCGTCGCGGCCGAGACCTCCGACTCGACGTCGGCCGTGCTGACGCCTCGCTTCGCTCCGACGATCAGTTCGTCCGGCTTCGGCCCGGGGCTTCGACCGGGAGTCGCACCCGTCACGCCGACACCGGCGAGTGCCCCGAGTGCTCCGATGGATTTCAATACCCCTCTGCGTCGCCAGGTCTGTGTGCCTCGTGTCATGGCGTCCCGTTAATCAAACACCACATACTTATCACTGTCTCTAAGTTTACTCTAAGGTATCATATCGGAGAATGATAGATAGTCTATAATTAGTTCGAGCTGATTGGAGATCTCCCTCGAACGCTCGTGGTTGCCTCTGTTGTCCGATTTCGCGCTTCAATTTACGACTGGTGGTGTATCGGGCTACTGAGCGTAACAGAATGTATCGGCCGCCGCGAACTTCACCGCCAAAATAATTGGCAGCGGGTGATGGAAGATTCGCTCGACGGTACGCCGGTCCGACGAAATATGTCGGTAGCATAGAATAACCAAATACTGGATGGTTTCCAGACGGATCGTCTGATCGGTGCCGATCCGTCGCCAGCGTTTTGCCCCGGACCGTCCAACCGAGCGACGATGGCACGACTGTCGTTCGAGGAGGGGACGATCCGCCTCTCGGAGGGACTGCCCGCCGATCTCCCCGGCGTCGAGTACGACGCTCGCAGCGAGACCGGACGGGCACCGGCCTACCGCTACGCCGCTGTTCGGGCGGCCCTCGACGAGCGCGGCGTCGCCTACGAGGACGACGTGCTCGATCTGCCGACGCTGCCGCTCGAATCGACGTACGAACTCCGGGACTACCAGCAGGCGGCACTCGACGCCTGGCGAGACAGCGGCGATCGCGGCGTGCTCGAACTGCCGACCGGGAGCGGCAAGACCGTCGTCGGGATCGCGGCGATGGAAGCACTGGCGACGCCGACGCTGGTCGTCGTGCCCACGATCGACCTCCTCGACCAGTGGCACTCGGAACTCGAACGGGAGTTCGACTGCGAGATCGGCCGCATGGGCGGGGGCGAGCAGCGCGTCGCGGACGTGACCGTCGCCACCTACGACTCGGCGTACCTCCGGGCCGACGAACTGGGCGACCGCTTCGGACTCGTCGTCTTCGACGAGGTCCACCACCTCGGCGGCGAGGGGTACCGCGACATCGCCCGCCTGCTCGCCGCGCCGGCTCGTCTCGGGCTCACGGCGACCTTCGAGCGTCCGGACGGTGCCCACGAGGTCGTCGCGGAACTGATCGGCGACCTCGCGTCCCGGATCGCCGTCGACGAACTCGCTGGCGACCACCTCGCGGACTACGACATCAAGCGCATCGCGGTCGCACTGACCGAGAGCGAGCGAGCGACCTACGAGCGCCACCAGGAGACGTTTACCAGCTACCTCCAGCGTTCCTCGATCACGATGCGGTCGGGCAGCGACTACCAGGAACTGGTCAAGCGGTCCGGCACCGATCCCGAGGCGCGCGAGGCCCTGCTGGCCAAGCAGCGCGCACGCGAAGTCATGATGAACGCCGACCGGAAGATCGAGCGACTCGCGACGATCCTCGATCGCCACCGCGACGACCGCGTGATCGTCTTCACGGCCCACACGGATCTGGTCTACCGGCTCTCAGAGCGGTTCCTGCTGCCGGCGATCACCCACGAGACGGGAGCCGACGAGCGCCGCGAAATCCTCGAACGGTTCCGCGAGGGCACCTACTCTCGCATCGTCACCGCCAACGTCCTCGACGAGGGGATCGACGTGCCCGACGCGAACGTCGCCGTCCTCCTCTCTGGCAGCGGCAGCGAGCGGGAGTTCACTCAGCGCCTCGGACGGATCCTGCGGCCGAAGCGAGACGGCGACAGAGCGATCCTCTACGAACTGATCAGCGAGGAGACGGCAGAGGAGAACGTCGCCGCCCGGCGTCGGTGAACGACGCCGGCCTTTTGCCGATCGGTGCCCGACAGTCTGTCGTGCTCACGAAGGACCTGCTGCGCGTCTCGCGAGCGGGCGGGGGGTACCACCCGCAGTTCGCCGACGATGCCGACGAACCGCTTGCTGCCCGCGTAATCGGCACCTATCAGGGCCACGTCGGCGAGGCCCGCGAGACACTCCAGACGGCGCTGACCGACCTCGAACGAGGGGCCGACGACTTCAAGCTCGTCCGTGGGCTAGCGAAACTGGTCGAACGCGAAGCCACCTTCGAGATCCGGACAGCGGTCCCACCGGCGCGAGCCCGCCGCGCCGCCTTCGAGGCCGGCGAGGCCGTCGGCGTCGCCTCCGAGGACGAGCGACGCGCGGCGATCGAACGGGCGGCCGACGGACTCGCCGTCGACGCCGCCGACATCGAGCACTCGCTGTACGCCGACCGCGAGTGCCGGCAGGTCCTGACCGGCGTCGACACGCGCTGGGACCCCGCCGAACTGATCGCCCAGTACAACCTCTCGCTGGCACAGACGGCCCTGTTCGACGCGACCGAGGTCCGCCTCCGATCGAGCGATCCCCGGACGCTCGTCTCCGCGGTCAAGCGCCTCCGTCTCATGTACGAGATCGAAGCCACCGACGAGGGCCGAATCGTCGTCGTCACCGGCCCCGACCGGCTCTTCCAGCGAACGCGGCGCTACGGCACACGCTTTGCCCGGCTCCTGCGAACCGTCGCCGCCTCGGCCGCCGAGTGGACGCTCCGGGCGACGATCGACGACCGCGGCACCGAGCGCACGCTCCAACTCACCCACGAAGACGTGTCGGTCCCCGCCGTCGAGCCGGTGACCGACGTGAGTTACGACAGCGGCGTCGAAGCCGACTTCGCCGCCCGCTTCGAAGCGCTGGATCTCGACTGGGAACTCACCCGAGAGCCGGAACCGCTGGCCGCCGGCTCCAGCGTCGCGATCCCCGACTTCGCCTTCGACTACGAGTACGCCGACTTCCGCGTGTTCTTCGAGATCATGGGGTTCTGGACGCCCGAGTACGTCGAGAAGAAACTGGCACAGCTGGCCGAGATCGACGACGTGGAGCTGCTCGTCGCCGTCGACGAGAGCCTCGCTGTCGACCAGCAGTCGGCCTCGAACCGGACCGAGTCCGGCGACGCCACCGCGGAGATCGAAGCCCGCGACCACCGAGCGATCCCCTACTCGGGCACCGTCCGGATCAAGGACGTTCGCGACGCACTGCGGCGATACGAGTCGGAGCTGACGGCGGCAAACGCCGAGACGCTCCCCGAGGAACTCACGCCCGACGCCGACGTACTCACGCTCGCTGAACTGGCCGCGGCACACGGCGTCAGCGAGGCCACTGTCGAAGACCGATCCGTTCCCGACCACGAGCGCGTCGGGCGGACGCTGGTCAGGCCCGCCGTGCTGTCGGCAGTCGACGACGAGATCGAGACCGGGATGTCGCTGTCGGCCGCCGAGACGATCCTCGACGAGTACGGGCTCGACGACGCCAGCGCCGTCCTGTCGGCGCTCGGATACCGGGTCGAGTGGGAGGGCCTGGACGGCGGGACGATCCGAAAGAAGTGAGCAACCCGGTCCGTTACAGCTCCCGCTGGCGACCCTTGGCGACCTGTGTCTTGAGTTCGCCGTAGGTGTACAGGCCGACGCCGAGGGGTTCGGTCGTCCCGGCGATGTCGTGGGTGACGATGAGGTAGCCCCAGTCGCCGTCCCACTCGATCTCCTGGTCTTCGCCCGCGACGAAGGCCCGTGCGGCGTCCCGGTCGAGGTGGAGGACGTTCTCGCTGGCCCGGTCGCCGAAGCGCTGGACGGCGTCGGTCGTCGGCTTCCAGAACTCCTGGCGGGTGCGCAGGAACGTCATGCCGAGCCCCTGGATGGGGACCGTGTCGGGTGCCTCGCCGCGGAACAGCCAGATCTTGCCGTTGCCTCGCTCCCAGAAGGTGTAGGGTTCGAACACCTCGCGGGGGATGCCGAACCGCTCGGGCCAGTAGTCCAGGATCTCCTCGCGGGTGGGCGCGTCGGGGTCCTCGCGGGCCGCGTCGTCGACCGGCACTCGGTCGAAAGTCACGTCGCCGTGGGTCATGCTGTGACCTCCAGTTTCGCGCAGAAGAACCCGCCGGTGTCGTTGTGGTGGGGGTAGATCCGGTGGGCCTGCCGTACGCTGTCGTCGTAGGACTCGCCCTGCCACTCGGTGACGCCGCTGGTCGAGTCGAGCGGGATCTCGAAGGGGACGAGTCGGCACGCCTCCGTTTCGAGCGCGTAGTCCAGCACCGCCTCGTTCTCCTCGGGCGCGAAGGTACACGTCGAGTAGACGACGGTTCCGCCGGGCTTCGTGGTCTGGATCGCTCGCCGGAGCACGCCCTTCTGAACACCGGCGATGCCCTCGACGTGTTCGAGCGTCCACTCGTCGAGCGTGTCGGGGTTCTTGCGGACCGTCCCCTCGCACGAACAGGGCACGTCCACGAGCGCGCGGTCGTACTCCGCGGCGGCGTCGTCACCGAACGGCTTCAGCGAGTGGTTGCGGGCGTCCTCGTGGGTGACGGCGACGCTGGTGATCCCGAGCTGTTCGGTGTTGGTCCGCAGCGCCGAGAGCCGGCCGAGGTTGGAGTCGGTCGCCACGACGACGCCGTCGTCCGCCTGTCGGGCCGCGATCTGTGAGGTCTTGCTCCCCGGCGCGGCACAGGCGTCCCAGATCCGCTCGCCGGGCTGTGGATCGAGGACGCGGGCGGGCACGGCCGAGACTTCCTCCTGGCCGTAGATCCAGCCGTGGAAGTACGGCCAGTTCGCCCCCGGCTGATCGTCGGGAAGCACCAGGAGGCCCTCGTGCCAGTCGGTTCGTTCGACGGTGATGTCCTCGTCTCGCAACGCCCGGATGGCCCGGTCGACGGTCGTCTTGAGCGTGTTGACTCGAACGACCGGCGGGAGCGGGCGCGCGCAGGCGTCGCGGAACGCCGAGAAATCATCGATCAGCGGTTCGTACCGCTCCAGAACGTCCATTGGCGGTGCGTATAGCGGTCGCACGCTTGTCTGTTTCGGAGTGGCGCGCTCGGGGCGACCGAGGCGGTTGCCCGGTCGGCGGCCGGCCCCGACTGTTAACTCCACGGACGCGCTGGTTTCGGGTATGGCACACATTGCAGTCCACCGTGACGACCTCGCGCTGGAATCGCCGACGCTCGTCGAGGGGCTTCCGGGGGTCGGGCTGGTCGGCAAGATCGCGGCCGATCACCTGGTCGAGACCTTCGAGATGACCGAGTACGCCTCGATCCACTGCGACGGGCTCCCGGAGATCGCCGTCTACCGACAGGGCGACCAGCAGCTCAAGCCGCCGGTCAGGCTCTACGCCGACGCGGAGCGGGAGCTGCTCGTCCTCCAGAGCGACGCGCCGGTCTCGCCAAGCACCGCCGACGAGTTCGCCACCTGCCTGACGGGCTGGCTGGCCGACAACGACGTGACGCCGATCTACCTCAGCGGGATGCCGGCCAAACGCGAGGGGACGGCGTCGATGTACGGCGTCGGGACCGGCGACGGGAAGGCGCTGCTCTCTGGGGCCGACATCGGCGCGCCGACGATCGACGGTGCGGTCACGGGGCCGACCGGTGCCCTGCTCCACGTCGCACAGCGCCAGGGCCTCGACAGCGTCGGGCTCGTCGTCGAGGCAGACAAGCAGTTCCCCGATCCGGCGGCGGCCCGCGTCGTCCTGCAGGACGGCGTCCAGCCCCTCGCGGGAATCGACATCGACACCGAGGTCCTGGTCGAGCACGCCGAGGAGATCAGCGAGGCGAAGGCGGACCTGGCTGCGCAGATGCAGCAGGCAAACGACGAGTCCACGAGCGCGAAGCCGCTCGGGATGTTCCAGTGACGATGTCGACGACACGTACGGTCGGGCGGCTGTTGCTCGTCGCCGCTGTCACGATCGCGGTCGGCCTCGTCGGCTGGCTCGCGTTCTACGTCCTGCCGGGGAGCCTCGCCGACCTCCTCGGTGTGGTGTTCGTCGTCCTCGCGGTCGTGGCGGGCGTCAAGCTCGGGGGTTCGATCGCCGGCTCGCTCCTGCCCGGCTACAACGTCGCGGAGGTGGCCGTCGAAGGGCCGATCAGTCGCGACGGCGGCGGCTCGATCACCAGCCCTCCGGTCGGTGCGCGGGCCGAGGACATCGTCGAGCAGATCGAGCGCGCCGACGACGACAGCGCGGTCGACGCGCTGCTCGTCAAGCTGAACACGCCCGGCGGCGAGATCGTCCCCAGCGAGGACATCCGGCTGGCCGCCGAGCGCTTCGACGGCCCCACCGTCGGCTACGCGACGGACGTGTGTGCCTCCGGCGGGTACGACATCGCCGCCGGCTGTGACGAACTCTGGGCTCGCGAGGGGAGCATCGTCGGCTCGATCGGCGTCATCGGCTCGCGGGTCAACGCCAAGGACCTGGCCGACCGAGTCGGGCTCTCCTACGAACAGTTCACCGCGGGCGCGTTCAAAGACGCCGGGACCCCACTCAAGGAGTTCGAGCAGGAAGAACGCGAGTACCTCCAGTCGATCGTCGACGACTACTACGAGCAGTTCGTCGACACCGTCGCTGAGGGGCGGGAGCTGGACGCCGCCGAGATTCGCGACACCGAGGCCCGGATCTTCCTCGGCAGCGAGGCCCACGAGCTGGGGCTGGTCGACGAGATCGGGACGCGACGAGACGTCGAGGCGAAACTGGAGGCGCAACTGGGCGAGCCAGTCACCGTCGAGGCGTTCGAGCCGTCTCGCGGGCTGGCCGGCAGGCTCCAGACCGGTGCCCAGCGGGCTGCCTTCGCGCTCGGGGCTGGTGTCGCGAGCGCGTTCGACGGCGATCTCGACGGCCTCTCCTTCCGTCGGTAGGCCGTCGCCCTGGCGAGGATTTTTATTCGGGCGACGTGACCAGACACACGTGACGACGCTGGTGGTCTGTATCGATCGCGGGGGGACGTTTCCGCCAGACACATCGCTCCCGGTCGCCGGCTACGACGCCGTCGAGGGGCTCGTGACCGAGATCGGGCTCACGGACCCGGAAGACAGCCGCGTGAACACGATGCTGGAAGGGCTGCGGGTGAGCAACGACCTGGAAGCCGACGGCGACGACGCGATCGTCACGGTCGTCGGCGATCGGGGCGACGGCGTCAGCGCCGACCGGAGCGTCGCCAGACAGGTGGACGAACTGGTCGAGATCCACGATCCCGACTCCGCGGTCGTCGTCGTCGACAGCGCGGAGGACGAGCGGCTGGTCCCGATCATCGAGAGCCGCCTGCGCGTCGACGCGGTCGACCGCGTGGTCGTCCGGCAGGCCCGGGACATCGAATCGACGTACTACCTGCTCAAGCAGTTCCTCGCCGACGAGGAGTTGCGCAAGACCGTCCTCGTCCCGCTGGGGATCGCACTGATCGCGCTCCCCTTGCTCTTGCTGGTCACGTCGCCCACCTTCGCCGTCGGGGCCATCGCGGCCGCCGTCGGCGCGTTCCTCATCTACAAGGGGCTGGGGATCGACGAGTACCTCTCGCGGCTCCCCGGCGAGATCCAGGAGGCCCTGTACTCCGGGCGCGTGTCGCTGGTCACCTACGTGGTCGCCGCCGGTCTGGCGCTGGTCGGCGTCTTCGTGGGTGCGCTGGGCGTGCGATCGACCGGCGACCAGAGCGCGTTCATCCACGCCATGCGCTTCGCGTTCGACGGCGTGCCGTGGTTCACGGCGGCGGCACTCGCGGCCGCTACCGGCCGGCTCATCGACGAACTCATGCAGCGCGACTCGATCCGCTCGGCGTACGTCAACCTCCCGTTCGGGACGATCGCCGTCGGACTGGTCGTCCGGGGGTTCTCCGAGTACTTCCTCGAACGGGCCGGGGCCATCGGCCAGTTCCAGATCGGACCGGCGACGATCGGCCCGGTGCTGATCGAGGCCGTCACGCTGGAGCGAGGCCCGCGGCTCGCGGTGTTCATCCTCGGCGGGATTCTCGTGAGCCTGATCGGCGTCCGCTTTGCCGCGTACTTCAGCCAGTCGAGCGTCCAGGACGAGTTCGTCGAGTAGGCCGCCGCTCACTCCTCGGCCGTGACAGTGATCACCGGTACCGGTGCCGTCCGGACGACCAGCTCCGCGACGGTGCCCAGCAGGATCTCGCCGATCCCTCGCGTGCCCGTCGTTCCCATCACGATCGCGTCGATATCGTTCGCGTCGACGTACGCCGTGATCGCCTCGTGTGGCGACCCGTGTTCGACGGCTGTCACGAGCGTGCCGATGTCGCGCTCGCTCGCCATCGGCTCGACGTTCTCGACGGCGGCCTCGGCGGCAGACTGGGGGTCGCTTTCGTCGCCACCCAGTCCCAGCACAGAGCCCGACTCGGCGACCGAGAGCGCGTGTGGCGTCCCGTCCAGTGCAGCCGCCAGATCGAGCCCGTGTTCGACGGCCGCGGTCGCCGCCGGGCTCCCGTCGGTCGGCAGCAAGAGCCGCTCGTAGGGGAACGTCGTTCTGGTCTCGTCTGCCAGACGGATCGTCAACACCGGAATCTGAGACAGCCGGATCACCGTCTCGGTGACGCTGCCAAGTAGCCGCCGGGAGATCCCCGTCCGGCCGTGTGTCGGCATCGCGATCAGATCGAAGCCGTACCGGTCGGCGTAGTCGACGATGGTCCGTGCGGGACCGCCGGAGACGACGTCCGTCTCGTAGTCGACGCCGCTGCTCGCCAGGACGGTGCCCGCTTCGCCGACGATCTCTTCGCCGGTCTCGACCAGCGAGTCGACGACATCGCCCTGAATGCGGGTCACCGAGTCCAGCGTCGTGTCCGCGACGAACAGCGCGGTCACCGACGCGTCCTGGGCGGCCGCGATGTCGGCGACGTGATCGACCGTCCGCCTCGCCCCGTCGCTGCCGTCGATCGGCAACAGGATTCGGTCGTACATATCTCGACGTTCACACGCCGACGGCAAAGGTGTTCCTGCGGGAATCCACATCGCTTTATTCGGCCGCGGGCAAGGGCAGGTATGACCGACGCGTGGGTGAGTCTGTTCTCGGGTGGCAAAGACTCCGCGTGGGCGCTGTACCGCGCCCTGGAGAGCGGCCGCGACGTGCGGCGACTCGTCACCGTCCATCCCTCCGACGACTCGTACATGTACCACATCCCGGCGACCTCGCTGGCGACGCTGGCCGCCGAGAGCATCGGGATCGAACTCGTCGATGTCGAGCCCGACGACCTCGCGGCCGAGAGCGCCGTCGACTCGGGCCAGCAAGGCGACGCCGAACTGGAGCCACTGGAGGCGGCACTGGAGACGCTCGACGCGGAGCTTCCGGGTGGCGTGGCCGGCGTCACCGCCGGGGCCGTCGAGAGCGAGTATCAGACGAGCCGGATCCGGGCGATGTGTGATCGCCTCGACGCCGAGCTGTTCGCCCCGCTCTGGCAGGAGAACCCGCGAGCACTCGCCGACGCCATGCTCGCGGCCGGGTTCGAGATCCGGATCATCCAGGTGGCCGCCTACGGACTGGACGAGTCCTGGCTCGGCCGGACGCTCGACGAGGCCGCGCTCGACGAGCTGGCGGCGCTCAACGAGGAGTACGGTGTCCACATCCTCGGCGAGGGCGGGGAGTTCGAGACGCTCGTCACTGACGGCCCTCACATGGATCGCCCGATCAGGCTCTCGTACGAGACGGAGTGGGAGGGCGACAGGGGCGCAATCCGTATCGAGGACGCGTGGCTGGGCGACGGCGAGTGAGTCGTTTCGGCGGTGACTCTCTCAAAAGGAGGACGCGCTCAAGCGGCGTGACCGCCGGGCGGGCGCTCATTTCCCTCGTCGTCTCCCTCGCCGTGCTCGTCGTTTCCTGGCAGCACCTTCGGCACGTAGTACACCGTCGCCAGCGTCAGCAACGCGAGTGCGACGATCGTCGTGAGGATGAGTGCCACTGCGGCGTTGGTCGCAACCATATCCGTCGATCCACCGTGGCGGGCAAAATATCTGCCGCTTCGAACGCTACAGCAGCTGCCGGAACTCTCCGAGCGGGGGGAAATCGAGGCGTTCGTCGCCGGCCTCGTCCCAGACGAGCGGACGGAACTGGTCGATCGACCGGATCAGCGGCGACATGAACTCGTCGGCGCGCATCTCGTTGACCCGCACGCCGGCCAGCAGGCGGTTGAACGCCGGCACCATCACCACGTCCGCGTGCTCGTAGGCGTCCTCGGCGACGAGATAGCACGGGCGTCGCTGGCCCTCGATCTCGATCGTCGGGTGGTCGTGGCCGACGATGTACCGCTCACCGGCGGTATCGGGGGCCTCGTGGCCGTGACAGATCACGGTGTCGCCGACCGCGTACTCGGGCGTGGTCGCCCCGTCCCACACCGAGTCGAGCATGGTGTCGTGGTTCCCGGGCGTGACGATCGGGCGCGCGTCGTGTGCGCGACAGCGCTGTTGGATCTCCGCCAGGGTGTCTGAGACCGTCCGCGGGACCGTGGTAAACGAGTGCAACAGGTCACCAGCGATCACGACCGTCTCGGGCTCGTGGCGCGCCAGCAGCCCGTCGAGTCGATCCAGCGTGTCGGTACTGTCCCCGATCGGCAGTTCCAGGTTCGAGGACCCCTTGCCGACGTGGAGGTCGGCCAGTACCAGCGTCTCCCCGACGACGACGGCCCGGTCGTCGTAGGTGAGTTCCATCGCCTCTCACTCGGGCTGGCTCGGGCAAATGCCTGACGGGTCGCTCCGAAATCGCAGGGTTTCCGTACGCGGACGACGAACCCGAGGTATGAGCGATCTCGAAGACGCCGTCGACGAGTTCCTGGCAGCGGCCGACGACTGCTACGCCGACTACGATCGGGGGTACGACGACGCCGACGCGGCCCTGCGTCGACTGGAAGCCCACATCGACGATCTGCGGGCGGCCGCCGACGAGTGATACGGAGCGGGCGCGGCCACCACACGCCGTCGCCGCCAGCGGCCGGATCATCAAGAGTTATCGGCCCCGAAGCCGGCCGGTAGAGTATGACAGAGTTCTCCCGTCGAGTCGAGCAGGTGTCGATCTCGGGGATCCGCGAGGTCTTCGAGGCCGCGGGCGAGGACGCGATCAACCTCGGGCTGGGCCAGCCTGACTTTCCGACGCCGGACCACGCCCGTCAGGCTGCGGTCGAGGCGATCCAGGCGGGGAAAGCAGACGCCTACACGTCGAACAAGGGGACCCGCGAGCTACGGGAGGCGATCGCGGACAAGCACGCGCGCGACAACGATCTGTCGGTCGATCCCGACGACGTGATCGCGACGGCCGGCGGCAGCGAGGCGCTGCACATCGCGCTCGAGGCCCACGTCGACGCGGGCCAGGAAGTGATCTTCCCCGACCCCGGCTTCGTCTCCTACGACGCGCTGACCCACCTCGCTGGCGGGACGCCCAAGCCGGTCCCGCTGCGGGACGATCTGACGCTCGATCCGGCGACCGTCGAGGAGGCGATCACCGAGGAGACGGCCGCCTTCATCGTCAACAGTCCGGCCAATCCGACCGGGGCGGTCCAGTCGCCCGACGACATGCGCGCGTTCGCTCGCATCGCAGACGAACACGACGTGCTCTGTCTCTCCGACGAGGTGTACGAACACATCGTCTTCGACGGCGAGCACCGGACGCCAGCGGAGTTCACCGACGCGGGCAACGTCGTCGTCGTCAACGCCTGCTCGAAGAGCTACTCGATGACCGGCTGGCGGCTGGGCTGGGTCACGGGTGCCAGCGACCGCATCGAGCGCATGCTGCGGGTCCACCAGTACGCACAGGCCTGTGCGAGCGCGCCGGCCCAGTTCGCGGCGGAGGCCGCGCTCTCGGGGCCACAGGACGTGGTCGAGGAGATGCGGGCCGCCTTCGAGCAGCGTCGTGACGTGCTGCTGGACGGCCTCGAAGACATCGGCCTGGAGTGTCCTACGCCAGAAGGGGCCTTCTACGCGATGCCGAAGGTGCCCGAGGGGTTCGTCGACGAGTGCATCGAGCGCGGTGTCGTCGTCGTCCCGGGCGAGGCCTTCGGTGCTCAGGGCGCGGGCTACGCCCGCATCTCGTATCCCGTCGACGTGGAGACGCTGAAGGAGGCGCTGTCGATCATGGACGAGGCGCTCGCGGCCGTCGAGTGACGCTCCGGAACGTCTAATATCACCGCCGGTGAACGTTTGACTATGCGCCCTGAACGCTCCCTCCCCGCAGCGTCGCATCGAGCCGCCTCGATCGCCCTCACCGCCCTCTCGTGGACGATGGCCGCCTTCGGCCGTGCGTTCGCGCTGTGTCTGTCGGCGCTGGGATGGACCTGGACGATCGCTCGCTCGACGCTCGCGACAGCCACGCGAAAAGGCCGGTCGCTCCTCTCTGGTCCGGTCAAGCGCGGACTGGCCGGTCCCGTTCGCCACGGCCTGCTCGGCCGTCGTGTGGCGGTGTCGCTGCTGGCCGGACTGCTGTCGGTCCCGCTGGCGCTCCTGACGACGTGGTGGGTCAGGTCGACCATGGGGTACGCGACGCTGGAAGCGTGGATCCGCGGGACCTGGTACGGCACCGAGCCGGCGCTGGTCGTCTTCCTCGGTGTCGCGGCACTGCTCGTCCTCGCCACCGCGAGCGCAGCGGTCAACTCTGGGCTGGTGCCGACGACCCTGCTCGTCGCGGGACCGGTCTTCGGCGTCGGCGTCGCCCGGTACGGCACGACCGTCACCTACGAGTACGGCGCGAGCGTCGTCTCGCTCCCCGACGCCGTCGCGATCGCGGCTCTGTTCGCGGTCGCCTTCGGGACCCCGATCGCGGTCTGTGGCTTCGTCCTCGGGAGTGCACTCCGACGCGTGACCGCGGTTCTCGCCGACGGCTCCGGTCCGCTGTCCCGACTGGCCGACATCTGAGTCGAATTTGGAACGGAGTTAGCCCACAGTGTGGATCGTTTCAGAAAAATACTCTTTAAACCAACCTCCGTTCGATCGCTCGTGCCAGCTGGCACTGAACGACGATGACAGACGACAACACAGCGACGACGGAGGAATCGCACGGTCGACGGGTGTCACGACGCGGCTTCGTTGCGGGTGCCGGTGCCGTCCTGCTGGGTGGGACTGGGACGGTCGCGGCGACCGTACAGAGCGCACAGAAGCTTCGGTACAACGTTCGTGTCACGAACGTCTCGGACGGACAGACGCTCCAGACGACGGCCGAGGGTGACGCGGCCCAGCAGCCGGTCCCGCTCTCGCCGGTCGTCTACGCGGTCCACGAAGCCGACGAACCGATCTTCACCGCCGGGGAGCCGGCGCGGGACAACGGGCTCGAAGGCGTCGCCGAAGACGGCTCGCCCGCGTCTCTCGTCGCGTCGCTCGGCGAGCGGGAGGCGGTCCACGACGCCGGTGTCCAGGCAGTTCCGGCCGGTAGCGACGAACCCGGTCCGCTACTGCCAAACCACTCCTACGACTTCGAGACCGAACGACTGGAGACCGACGATCTGTCTCTCTCGATGGTGACGATGTTCGTCCCGTCCAACGACCTCTTCTACGCGCTGGGGGGCGCGACGGGGATCCCACTCAGTTCGGACGAACAGTCGACCCAGGGCGACGTGACCGACCACGTCGATCTCTGGGACGCGGGGACCGAGATCAACGAGGAGCCCGGCGTCGGCGAGAACCAGGTCCAGCGCCAGCGGGGAGCCGGCGTCGGCCTGGTCGAGCGTGGCACCGTCGCACCGGTCGAGACGATCAACGGCTACGACTACCCCGACACCAGCGACGTGCTTCGCGTGCTCGTCCAGCCCCGCTAAGACACCGACGACAGTCGGTCCCGAGGAGGCGACGCGTCGGTAGCCGGATCAGACCGACGGCGTCGCACCGATGTCTGGCCGGTCCGCGATGTGGGTCGCATTCGACCCACTTTCGGGACGGCGTTCGAACAACCGTTTTGTGTGCCCGCTCCGTCACTGACACCGAGCCGAGGCGATGGACAGGACTATAATCGACGCCGCTGGAGTTATTTCAAGATGGTGCGATGGAGAAGGCCCTCTGGTATCTACTGACTGCGACACGAGGTGGGGAAAATCGCGCTCGAATCATCGACGCGCTCTCTGACAGACCGATGAACGCAAACGAACTCGCGGAGGAACTCGACGTGGGCTACAAGACGATCCGACACCACATGGACCAGTTGATCGAACACGACGTCGTCGAACCCGGCGACACCGACTACGCGAAGCTGTACTTCCTGACGGATCGGTTCGAGCGGAACCGGGAGACGTTCGAAGAGATCATGGAGCGGATCGACTGATGGCGATGGGACCACTCATCAAGGCGGCCTCGGCGCTGGCGGCCCTGAACGTGCTCATCCTGTTGCCACTGATCGGGATCTGGATCCGCAACTACTCGACGTTCCGGACGAACCTCGTGGGCGGACTGGTCGTCTTCGCCGTCGCGATGCTCGCGGAGAACGCCGTCGCGGTCTACTTCTTCTTCTCGATGTCGAGTCTCTACGCTGGAGACCCCCACGTCCAGCAGGCCGTCCTCGTCCTCCGGAGCCTGCAGTTCGTCGCGATCGGCGTCCTGAGCTACGTCACCGTCCAGTAGGCGACAGCCACATTATCGTCCCGACCCTTACCAGAGACGTATGGATCACCTGGCATCGTCGAACGTGCCGGTCTACGAGAGCCGCGACGAGCAGCGCGCGATCTGGGACCGCTGTCGCGACCGTGGCGAGCCGGTACTCGCCGTCCGGGACGCCGACCGCGGGTACATCGTCAAGTACGACCTCCAGCACCTCGACGCTCGCCTCTCCAGCGGCGTCGTCCAGTCGCTCCGGGATCGCGTCCGCTCGCGCCGGAGCTACCCGACGGGGACCGACCCGATCTCCGAGGCGGAGGGCGTGGGCGGCGAGGCCGGCCACGTCTCGGGGGAACTGCACGCCCACAGCGAGCGGGCGGCCCGAGAACTGGCCTCGCACGTCTCCGGGTTCGTCCTCGACCGCGGCAACTGGGCGTAGCGCGGCCTCCGGACGCTCCGTTCGACCGCCGGGGATCGACTTTTTGTCAGTTCGGTTCGACGTGTCGCGTATGCCACTCGCCACCGAGGGACGGGGGCCGGTTCCGGCGGTTCGCGCACTCGCCTCTCAGATCCACCCCGTGTTCATGCTCCCGCCGGTCGCAGCGTCGCTGTTCGGGGGGCTGTACGGGTCGTCGTTCTCGGTTCGACTGGCCGCGCTGCACGCCGTCGCGGTGTTCTGTGGGCTGTACACGGCCCACGTCAAGGACGGCTACGTCGACTTCTACGGGCGCGGCGAAGACGAGGCTCACCCGCTCACGGAACGTGGCTGTCGGGTCGCGCTGGCGCTGTCGACGGCGGGGTTCCTGGCCGCGACGGTCGCGCTCGCGGTCCTCGTGAACCTCCCGGCCGCGCTGCTGACGCTGCCGGGCTGGCTGATCGGGTTCCACCACGCGCCCCACCTGGACATGCACCCGCTGACGGCGACGGTCGGCTACCCCACCGGGATCGCGCTGGCACTGCTGGGCGGCTACTACGTCCAGACGACGACCCTGACGGCGACGATGCTCGCGCTGGCTGCCGTCTTCCTCGTCGTCCTCTCGGGGATCAAAGTGATCGACGACGCGACCGACTACGACTACGACCGATCGATCGGCAAGCGGACCGTCGCGGTCGTCCTCGGCCCTGCCCGCGCACGCCGTGTCGCGTACGGGCTGATGCTCACCGGCATGGCCGCCGTGGTCGTCGCGGCGCTGACGCTGCCGGGCATCCCGCCCAGCGGTGGGCTCGCGGCAGTCGCCTTCCTCGGGGTCGCGCTCCTCGCGCGCGACGCCGGGCCGGAACTCGCGACGAAGCTCTTGATCCGCGGTTCGTACGTCTTCCTCGCGGTGCTCGTGGCCGCGGTGTGGCTGGGACCGCTGTAGAACGATTCTCGATGGCTATGACCTAGTTCGAGCTGACGATCTTGATGACGTCGCCCTCAGAGAGCTCGTGATCGTCGCTGATCCGTCGGTCCTCGCGGGCGTCGACGGCGTGGAGGTACCCCTCGCCGATGTCCGAGTGGACCGCGTAGGCGAGATCCTTCGGCGTCGAGCCGTCGGGGAGCAGGAAGGCGTCCGGGAGGACGTTGCCCTGGCCGTCGGTCCACTTGCTCTCGCTCTGGACCGGGTAGGCCGTCAGCATGTCCAGGAGGTCGTAGACGGCGCGGTCGAGGGCCTGCTGGACGCCGGTCCCGTCCCACTCGTCCATCACGTCGCGGATCTGTTCGAGCCCCTCGCGCTGGTCGTCGCTCACGTCACCGAAGATCTGAAAGTCGTCGTCGCCGGGATCGTAGTCGACGAGGCCCGCGTCCGCGGCCCGGCGCAGGCCGAGTTCGCCGTCGGCGGTCGCCGGGACCATCACCTCGGCGGCTTCACGGAGCCGTTCGACGTTCTCCGGGGGTGCGATGTCGGCCTTGTTGGCGACGACGACGATGGGCTTGGTCCGCAGGCGGATCTCTCGGGCCAGCGTCTCGCGGTGGTCGTCGGTCCAGGCGATCGGGTCCTCGGGATAGCTCATCTCTCGCAGCACCGTCGCCACGTCTTTCGGCGTCGCTCCGACGCCGGTGAGCATGTCGGTCAGCTCCTCGTCGAGGTCGAACTCCGGCGAACGGGAGGCCCGCTCGACGGCCTCCCAGTTGCGGTCGACGATGCTGGCCAGCCAGAGGTCCAGTTCCGTCTCGACGAAGTCCACGTCTTCGACGGGGTCGTGGTCGCCGATCTCGACGGGTTCACCCTCCTCGTTGGTCCCCCCGGAGGCGTCGACGACGTTGAGGATCACGTCGGCGTTGGTCAACTCGTCGAGGAACTGGTTGCCCAGTCCGCGCCCCTCGTGGGCACCGGGGACGAGGCCGGCCACGTCGAGCAGTTCGACCGGGACGTAGCGCTTGCCGTCTCGACAGTGTTCGTCGCCACAGCGCTCCTCTCGGTCGAGACAGGGACAGTCGGTGCGGACGTAGCTGACGCCGCGGTTGGCGTCGATGGTCGTAAACGGGTAGTTCCCCACGTCGACCTCCGATTCGGTCGCGGCGGTGTAGAACGTAGACTTGCCGGCGTTTGGCTTGCCCGCCAGCGCCACAGAGAGCATGCCACCTCCTACCGCAGTCACCGAAAAGGGGGTTTCGGTTCCCTGCAGTACCGCTTCCCGTGGCAGACACGGCGTCGTGCCATAGCCGCGCCCCCGGACAACTACCGATCTCCGACTGCCCTGGTACCGTCTGGACGGTATCGTTTCCCGATCTAGGAGTCGAACTTT
This sequence comes from Halomicrobium sp. IBSBa, assembly GCF_017612575.1. Lineage (NCBI taxonomy): Archaea > Methanobacteriati > Methanobacteriota > Halobacteria > Halobacteriales > Haloarculaceae > Halomicrobium > Halomicrobium sp. IBSBa. Next base: position 407,207 of record NZ_JADPQC010000001.1, on the reverse strand, counting down.
TGTACGACGCCACAAACAATAATCCAGTGCAATCCACGACTCGGGTGTTGGCTGTCTGCGCGCAGCGAGGAGACAGTGACGACGTGGGGGCGGTGCTGAACCGGGCCGGTGGGCAGTTCTGGGTGGAAACCGTTACCGGGATCGACGGGGTCGTCGAACGACTCGAAGCGGACGCCGACGCGTTCGACTGTCTCGTCACCGATCGTGGTCTGTCCTGGCCGCTCGTCCGTGACGTACTCGACGCCGTCCACGAGCGGCGGCCAGCGCTGCCGGTCGTCGTCACTACGGACGCCGCGGCGACGGGGGTCGCCGCCGACGCGATCGATGCGGGCGCGACCGAGGTCTTGTGCTGGCCGGCGACGGAGCAGGCGACGCTGCTGGCTCGACGGGTTCGAACCGCCGTCTCGTCGGCGGTGACGACCACACGGACGCTCACGCCGTCCGAGTGGACGGCGGTGTTCGAGCACGTCGACTGTGGCGTCGCGATCGTCGAACTCTCCGGAGACGACTGCCGGTATCGCCGGTGTAACGAGCGGCTCGCGGAGCTGGCCGGTACGTCGGTCGCAGAAATCGAAGGCCGGACGCCGACCGAGGCGTTCGGTCCGGAGTACGGCCCCACAATCGAATCTCGATACCGGGAATCGGTGGCGTCCGACGAGGCAGTGTCGTACACCGTCGGTCCGGAGTCACTGGACGGACGTGTGTTCCACGAGGCACAGATCCGGCCGATCGGGAGCGACGGGGACTCGGAGACGCTCCTCGTCGTCGTCCGAGAAGTCACGAGCGAACACGAACGCCAGGCGGAACTCAGACAGTCCCGGCGGCGGCTCAGGGCGCTGTTCGAACACTCGCCCGACATGATCAACGTCCACGACGCCGAGGGACGGATCGTCGAGACCAACGCCCAGCTGCGCGAGATGACCGGCTACGACGAGGCGACGCTGACCGACATGTCCGTCTGGGACCTCGATCAGGCCGCCGATCCGGAGCGGGCCCTGTCGCTCTGGGAGGGGATGGAACCCGGCGACAGGTGTCGCTCGGAAGGCGAGTTCCTGTGTCGAGACGGCACGACGTTCCCCACGGAGGTCCACATCCGCTGTCTGGGCGTCGACGACGGCGAGCGGTTCCTGGCGATCAGCCGCGACGTGAGCGACCAGCGAGAACGCGAGCGCGAACTCCAGCGCAAGAACGACCGCCTCGAAGAGTTCGCGTCGGTGGTCTCCCACGACCTCCGGAACCCGTTGCAGGTGTTGCGTGGGGCACTCGACGGCGCGGCCGAGACCGGCGATCGAGCGCACTTCGACCGCGGGCACCGCGCGATCGATCGCATGGAGGACATGATCACCGACATCCTCGCCCTGACCCGCCAGGGCGACGCCGTGGGCGAACTCCAGACGGTCCCGCTCGCGAGGATCGTCGAGACCGCCTGGCAGAACCTCCGGACCGCCGAGGCGACGCTCGTCGTCGAGACCGACCTACAGATCCGTGCCAGCGAGATCCGCCTCAGACAGCTCCTCGAAAACCTCCTGCGCAACGCGGTCGAGCACGCCGGAGCGGACACGACGGTTCGAGTCGGGACGCTCCCGGACGGCTTCTACGTGGCAGACGACGGCTGTGGCATTCCCGCGGCCGACCGAGATCGGGTCTTCGACACCCAGTACTCGACCGCACCCAACGGGACCGGATTCGGGCTCGCGATCGTCTCCGGGATCGCCGACGCCCACGGCTGGCAGATCACGCTCACCGACAGCGAGGACGGCGGCGCCCGGTTCGAGTTCTCCGGCGTCACGATCGACGAGTGACGACCGGCGACATCACTCGCGTGCTTCGACCTGCTCGTCGTCGCTTGCCGTCGCGTCGGCCGCTTCGTCACTCGCTGCCCCTGCGTCCTCCTCGCTCGTCTCGTCGTTTTCGCCCGCGGCCGTCTCGTCGGCAGCGGCGACCGCCGCCTGGTCGTCGCCGAGTTCCTCCGCGGCCTCGGCCATCGCTTCGGCCGTCTCGTCGGGGCGGTCGAGCACCTCGTCGGTGTGCATCCGCATCTCGCCGCCGGCTCGCATCGTCCCGTCGACGGTGGCGTTCTCGTGGAGCGCGACGTTCTCCGCGACCACGTCGCCCCAGACCGTGACGCCGGGACCGATCCGAACGTCGCCGCTCCGGGTCGTCACGTCGCCTTTGATCTCCGTCCCGCGGCCGACGACGATGTCACCTCTCGCGCGGAGACTCCCGAAGACCACGCCGTCGCGTCCGACTGTCAGTTCCTCAGCCCGGACGTTGCCGTGGAGCCGACAGTCGTCGCCGATCGTCGCGGGCGTGGAGACCTGCCAGCGGTCGTCGCTCACGGTCGCGCCCCGCGGGATCAGAAGCGGGTCGTGATCCGGCCCGTCGTCGTCGGTCAGCGAGGAGAGGACTTCCTCGGCGGCCTCCTCCTCGCCGACCCGGAGCAGCTGGGAGAGGTAGACGAACAGGAAGACGATCGTCGGCATCGGGTTGCGGATGACGATCCAGCCGTTGGCCTCGAAGCCGTCTTCGATGTCTACGTCGTCGCCGATGTCGAGGTCACCCGCAACCTTCAGCTCCCCGTCGATCTGGACGCGCTCGCCGAGGTACGCGTTCTCTCCGACCAGCACGTTGTCGTCGACGGTACACCACATGTCGAGTCGGCAGTCGCCCTCGGCCTCGATGTGGCCGCCGAAGGAGACCCGCTCGCCCGCCATGACCGAGTGGCCCCGGACCCCGAAGTCGACCGTGCTCTGGCCGCCGACGATGACGTTCCCGTCGGTGACCAGATCGTGCTCCTCGACGGTCGTGCCGTCGGGGATACTCAGTCGGTCGAGAGGATCGGAGCCGAGTCGCACGCGTGCAGTACGGTTTTCTGCGGTCTTAAAGCCTCATGCTGTGACTGACGGGCGTCCGACGTGCGTCTGACGTGCCCGGCCTCGCCGGTCGTCGCCGTCTGCAACCCTTTTTGTTCGTCCTGCGCGTACCGGCGAGCATGACTGTCCTTTCGTTCGACGAGCAGGGTGTCGACGTGGTGTACGACGGAACCGAATTTCGCCTGGAGAAGGCGTTGATCGAGGACGCGGTCGGGAAGTCCTACCCGGACGTGACCGACCACGAGGTGCTCAAGATCGTCGAACCCGAGCCCTCCCTCTCGGGCGAGCCACGCCAGATCGCCGAGATCGTCGAGTAAGGCGCGACCGTCCGCTCGCCGCCGGCCTATTGCCTACGAAGGATATAGATTGTCACGAAGGAACATATCGAACGTCCGTTAAGAATAGCGCCGTATTGCGATTCTCGCCGGGCGATTTCGTGGCAAGTGGTCACACGGGCGGCAAGCATTTAAGTACCGAGACCGATCAATCGGCTAATGACTGACCCACGCGTTGCCGGGGCCGGCGTCACGTCGTTCGGGAGCTACCCCGAACGCACTGGCCGTGACCTCTTCGCGGAGGCCGGGCTCGAAGCGCTCGACCAGTCCGGAATCCCGGCCGAAGACGTCGAGGCACTGTACTACGGGAACTTCATGGGCGAACTCGCCGAACACCAGGGCCATCAGGGGCCGCTGATGGCCGAGATGGTCGGTGTCGACGCGCCCGCGACGCGCTACGAGGCCGCCTGTGCCTCTGCCGGCGCGGCGATACGGAGCGCCGTCCGGGCGATCCGCTCGGGCGAGGCCGACGTGGTCATGGTCGGCGGTGCCGAACGCATGACCAACATCGGGACCGCCGGAGCGACCGACGCCCTCTCGATCGCGGCCGACGACCTCTACGAGATTCGCGCCGGCATGACCTTCCCCGGAGCGTACGCGCTCATGGCCCGCTCGTACTTCGAGGAGTACGGCGGCTCTCGGGAGGACCTCGCACACGTCGCGGTCAAGAACCACGAGCACGCGCTGGTCAACGACCACGCCCAGCTCCAGAAAGAGATCAGCGTCGCCGACGCACTGGATGCTCCGATGGTCGCCGAGCCCCTCGGGCTGTACGACGCCTGTCCGATCACCGACGGCGCTGCGGCGGCGATCGTCACCAGCGAGGCCTACGCCGCCGAGCACGACCTCGACGCGCCGGTCCGGATCTCTGGGACCGGGCAGGGCGGCGACAACCTCGCGCTTCAGGACCGCGCTCACTACGCACAGACCCCCGCCGCCGACAAGGCCGCACGGGAAGCCTACGACGACGCCGGGGTCGGGGCAGACGCCGTCGACGTGGCGGAGGTACACGACTGCTTTACCATCGCCGAGGTGCTCGCACTGGAGTCGCTGGGGCTCTTCGAGCGCGGCGAGGCCATCACGGCTGCCCGCGACGGGACGACGACCCGCCACGGCGAGTTGCCGGTGAACCTCTCGGGGGGGCTGAAAGCGAAGGGGCACCCGGTCGGCGCGACCGGCGTCGCACAGCTCGCGACGATCGCGTGGCTCCTCGACGGCTCCCATCCCCGCGCCGACGCGGTGCCAGACGCCACCGTCGGCGTCGCCCACAACGCCGGTGGAACCGTCGCGAGTACGACAGTCCACGTACTGGAGGTGGGCGAATGAGCGAACGACGTGACGCGAATGCGCCCGCCTCGGGAGTGGGCTGCTCTCCCGGCGGTCCCGCGAGCGAGCGGGGCGAGCGAGCGGGCAACCGACAGACCACGGGTCTGGAGGTGGGCGAATGACCGACCGCGCACGCGACGGCGCGTTCGACGACTGGCTGGACGCGCTCGCGGCAGCCGATCCCTACTACCTCGGCTGCGAGAACGGCCACGGCTGGCTGCCGCCCCGCCGGGTCTGTCCCGACTGTGGCTCGCGAAAGCTGTCCAGAGAGAGACTCCCCGACGCAGGCAAAATTGCGACCCACACGACCGTCCAGGTCGCCACGCCGCAGTTCGAGGACGACGCGCCCTACGTCACCGCGATCGCGGACTTCGGACCCGTCTCGATCACCGGCCTCGTCCGCGGAGTCGAACCCGACGCCGTCGAAATCGGGACGACCGTCGGGATCGAGATCGGCGAGCGGGAGACGACCGGCGAGCGAGCCGTCGTCTTCCGGCCGCGATAGCTCACGCGACGGCTTCGTCGTACTCGCCCCGAACCACGTCGACGAACTGGTCGGGGTGTTCCGCGTGGGGAACCAGCAACGCGTCGTCGAAGACGACCAGCCGGGCGTCGGCCTCGTCTGCCAGCTCTCGGCCCTTCGAGAGGGGCGTGATGTCGGCGTCACGTCCCCAGACGAGGGTCACCGGCACGTCGAGGGCAGCCAGTTCTGCCGACAGATCGATCTCGCTGTCGAGGAACCCGCTCACGAACGACGCGGGAGCGAACCGAGCGCCGGGCTGGTGGCCCGACTGCCACTCGTAGTCGACGATCTCCTCGTCGAGGTTGTCCATGTCGTAGTACCCGTGGTCGTCGTGGAAGTACCGCAACGAGGGCTTGCTGACGACGAGGTTGTAGATCCCCTGTCCGAGTATCGGCGAGCGCAACAGCGACCGTAGCCACGTCTGGCGTCCGCCCATCGACGTGGCGGTGGGGCTGATCAGCACGAGGTGCCCTATATCCACGTCCCGTGCCGCCAGGGCGGCGTAGGAGCCGGTCAACGACGACGCGACGACCGTGGCGTCGGTGGTGTTGTCGGCCAGAAAGTCCGTGACGAACGTCGTCAGTAGCGACGAGGAGTACAGCAGCGGCGGCCGATCGGAGTGACCGAAGCCCGGCAGGTCCGGTGCCAGGACGTGGTAGTCCTCGGCCAGTTCCTCGAAGACGGCGTGGAACTCGTGGCTCGACGCCGCGGCGTTGATGCCGTGCAACAGGACGAGATCCGGATCGGAGGGATCCCCGGCCTCCGTGTAGGCCACGTCGAACCCGCGCCAGCGGTAGGTCCGCTGTGTGCCCGAGAGCAGCGGCTCGAACTCGCCGGCTCGCGCCGCCAGCAATCGGTTCGCGAGCGCCGTCAGCCCGACCGTCCCCGCAGCGACTCCCAGGAGGTTCCGGAGTTTCATATCTCAACGCAAGTGCCTGTCGGATAAATAATCACTGCCCGAACCGCGACCCGCGGCGGTCGGGGTGGCGGTGGGTCAGTTCTCGCCGCGCGCGTCGAGACACTCTCTGAGCGGCGCGACGATCTCCTCGGTGACGGTGTAGGGATCGGACTCGCGGGCCACGATCTCGTCGACGTACGTCTCGATCCCGCCGCGCTGGGCCAGCTCGGCTTCGAGCAGGTCGTTGGTGTCTGCCCGCACCAGCGCCCGGATCTCGGCGGCGTAGCGCGAGCGCTGCTTTGCCTCGCGCTGGCCCGACGCGTCGAGGTAGTCGAGGTGGTCGTCGACCGCCGCCAGAAACTCCTCGACGCCCTCGCCGCTGTCGGCGATCGTCTCGATCACCGGGGGCTCCCAGTCGTCCGCGTCGTTCCCGGTCCGTCCCTGGCCGTAGTGGAGCATCTCCTTGAGCTGCTGGACGGTCCGGTTCGCGCCGTCGAGGTCGGCCTTGTTGACCGCGAAGAGGTCGGCGATCTCCAGAATGCCCGCTTTGAGCATCTGTACGTCGTCGCCGCTGTCGGGCGGGACCAGCACCGCGACGGTGTCTGCCGTCCTGACGATGTCGATCTCGTTTTGCCCGGCACCGACGGTCTCGATGATCACTCTGTCCTTGCCGAAGGCGTCGAGCGCCGTGACCGCGTCGGTCGTCGCCGTCGACAGCCCGCCCAGCGACCCGCGGGCGGACATCGACCGGAAGAACACGTCCATGTCCCCGGCGTTCGAGCCCATCCGGATGCGGTCGCCAAGCACGGCCCCGCCGGTAAACGGCGAGGAGGGATCGATCGCGATGACGCCGACGGTCTCGCCACGCTCCCGGTAGGTCGCTGCGACCTTGTCGACCAGCGTCGACTTGCCCGCGCCGGGCGAGCCGGTGACGCCGATCACGTCGGCCGATCCGGTGTGGCGGTGCAGTTCGGAGACGATCTCGCGGTACCCCGGGGAGCGGTCCTCGATCTTGCTGATCACTCTCGCCAGCGCCCGGTGCTCGCCCGCGAGCAGGTCCTCGACGAGATCGCTCATCGCTCGCGGTCGGGCGCGTGCTCGCGAACGTACTCGATCATCTCGTCCATCGACGCGCCCGGACCGAAGATCTCGGCGACGCCCAGGTCGCGCAGTTCGGCCTTGTCGTCGTCGGGGACGATCCCGCCGACGATGACGAGCGTGTCCTCGAACGCGCCGTACTCTTCGAGCCCTTCGAGGATCTGTGGGACCAGCGTGTTGTGCGCACCCGAGAGAATCGAGATGCCGAGCACGTCCACGTCCTCCTGGACGGCCGCCTGGACGACCTCCTCGGGGGCGCGGTGGAGCCCGGAGTAGATCACTTCGAAGCCGGCGTCGCGGAACGCCCGCGATATCACGTGCGCGCCCCGGTCGTGGCCGTCGAGTCCGACCTTGGCGACGAGACAGCGGATGCGTTGCCCCTCCGTTTGCTGGTCCGCACTCATGGCAGGTCCTACCACGCCGACCGGTTTCACTCTGACGGTGGCTGGCACCCCCGATCCGGGGCGACCGGAAAGCACAAACACGCTGCAGGACCGACATCGAACAATGGCAGTCGCACAACTCCAGTCGCGCGCTCGTGCTCGACCGCGTGTGGTCACGGCCGTCCTGTCGCTGATCGGATACGCGCTGGTCGCCGGTGCGTTCACCGGGACGCTCCCCCTCCCCGAGATTTCGACGGACGCGGTCATCCTGCTCGGGGACGCCATCGCCGTCGTCAACTTCTTCGCGCTCTGTTCGATCCTCGCGGGCGTCTACTTCATCAGGAACGACGCGGTCCAGAAACACCGGGCGGCGATGCTCACCGCCTTCGGGCTCATCATGCTCTTTCTCGTGCTCTATCTCACGAAGGTCGGGGCGGGCTTCGAGAAGGAGATCCTCGCCGAGGGTGTCGTCTGGGGTGCCTACATCGCGATGCTCGCGGTCCACATCCTCCTGTCGGCCGTCTCGGTCCCGGTCGTGTTACACGCCGTCGTGCTCGGCCTGACCCACTCGCCGGCAGAGCTCCGAGAGACGATCCACGCCCGCGTGGGACGCATCGCGGCCGCCGCGTGGTCGCTGAGCCTCTTTCTCGGCCTGGTGACCTACGTCATGTTGAACCACATCTACGGTAGTGTTCAGATTAGCTGATTCCATGCGAAGCTGAATGATCTGAGCCAGTCGTCAGCTGTGTCTGGATCGACGTGGCTGAAACAGTTTGAGAACGAAGAGGTTCGTCTTTTCACTTCACGAAAGACACGTTCGACGCTATTCCGATTTCCATGCTTTTGGTATTTGAAATCGAGACCGTGACGTGAACACGCGTCTTTCAACGGAGTCGCACCATCGACGAGAAACACGGCATCGTCGACGTCGTGTTTCTCGCGCAGCTCGGCAAAGAATGCGTAAGAAATAGCGTTCGTACGCGTCGGTTCAAGCTTTGTATGTAGCAATTCGTTCGAGCAAGGATCGACGGCGGCGTACAGCCAGTACTGTTCATCGTCGATTCGGATCACCGTCTCGTCGACCGCAACCTGATCCGGAGATCGGCCAGATTCTGGCTGTAGCTCGGCCTTGTGAACCCAATTATGAACAGTAGATCGAGCACGTTCGACACCAAATATCTCAAGAACTGAAACAGTATTCGAAAGCGATAATCCAGCAAGATGCAACTGAATACTGAATTTCATCAGAAATCGTGGTGTCGCTTCTCGTTCAACAAACTCTAAGTCGATCTCGTCTAAATTCCCGATGAGGCGGTCGTTTTCGGGCATAGACAACTTAGAAAACGAACCGCCTCACTCTTCATCCTTATCTGAACACGACCACATCTACATGTGGCAGCCGCGGTAGCCTCCCAGCGGCGTCGGTCCGTTCCGGTCAGTCCGTCCGGGGCAGCGCGAGCGCACCGGCGAAAAAGACCACGACACCGACTGCGGCGAGCACCGCGAGGTGTTCGACGCCGCCGGCCACGTCGCCCCGCGTCGCGACCGCCCGGACGCCCCGCGAGAAGTACGTCAGCGGCGAGAGCCACGTCGGGAGCCACCCCGGCAGCAGGCTCGTCGGGACGAACGTCTCCGAGAGGAAGAGCAGGGGGAGCGCGATCCCGTTGGAGGCCGCGATGACGCCGTCCTGTGAGTCGGCGTAGCTCCCCAGCAACGCCCCCACACCACAGAACAGCGCCACGCCGACCGCGACGAACAGCGCCGTGAGCACGACCGTCGCCGGGGTCACCACGATCGACGCACCGGTCAACAGCACCATCACGCCCAGCACGAGCAGGCTGGCGAGGCCGATGACGCCAACGTTGACGAGACTCTGACCGACCAGCCACTCGGGGCGGGTCAGCGGCGTCGTGGCGAGCTTCTCGAAGCGGTTGCCGTCGCGGTGTCGCGCGACCTCGCTGCCGACGCGGGACAGCGGGGTAAAGAGGACGACGACCGCGAGATAGCCCGGCACGTAGAAGGCGGGGGACTCGGTGAACAGCCCGCCGTCGCCGGGTCTGGTCTGGACCAGCGCCCCGAAGATCACGACGATCAACAGCGGGAAGAAGAACGTAAAGAAGACGGCTGTCCGTCGCCGCAGGAAGGCCTTCCGGGCGGCCGTGAGTTCCGCACCGATCCGACCGACGCGGCTCACGACTGCTCACCCCCGACTGTCGTCGCCGGACGACCCGCACCGCCCTGGACCGCACGGACGGCGTCCCCGGTCAGTTCGAGATAGGCGTCCTCCAGATCGGGCTCGCTCCAGGTGAGTTCGTCGTACTCGACGCCGGCCCCGTCGAGCGTCGCGATCACGTCGCCGATCTGTGCGGGATCGACGTCGAACACGACCAGCCGGTCCTCGCCGACCTCGGCCGGTCGATCCAGCGTCTGCGTGACCGACGGGTCGAACGTCCCACCGACTGTCAGCGTCCGCTGTCCGCCGTACTCGGCAACGAGCGCCTCGGGACTGTCGACCGCGACGAGAGAGCCATCAGCCAGCAATCCGACCCGATCGGCCAGCCGGTGGGCTTCCTCCATGTAGTGGGTCGTCACGAGGATCGTCACGCCGCGGTCGGCCAGCCCAGAGAGCAGTCGCCACAGGGAGCGCCGGCCCGCCGGATCGATCCCTGTCGTCGGCTCGTCGAGCACGAGCAAGTCGGGGTCGTTGATCAGCGCCGTCGCGACGCAGGCTCGCCGACGCTGGCCGCCGGACAGTTCCTCGTACCAGGTGTCGGCGTCGTCTTCGAGACCAACGTCCGCGAGCACGTCCTCGACGGAGCGAGCGTCGTCGTAGAGCCCGGCGTAGTACGAGACGAGCTCCGTCGCCGTGAGCCGCTCGTGTGGCGTAAAGTCCTGTGGGAGCAGCCCGATCCGATCCCTGTCGACCGCCGTCGGCGACTGGCCGAACAGTTCGACTCGTCCCGCCGCGTCGGTCGTCCCCGTCAGCGCTCGCACGAGCGTCGTCTTTCCAGCGCCGTTGGGGCCGACCAGCGCGAACACCTCTCCCGCACCCAGCGACAGCGACACGCCGTCGACCGCGACCGTGTCGCCGTACTTGCGGTGTACGTCCTCGGCGACCAGTACCTCGTCCATACGCTGTGGTCCGGTCCTGTCGCCGAAAGACGCTTCGACTCGTCACTGTTGCTCGGTCGGGGTGTATTACGCGGGTCCGAAAGCGACACGCACCTCGCTCACAGTGCCGACCGAACCGTCCGGACGACCTCGTCGAGTTCGGCGCTGTCCTCGGCCTTGTCGTACACGGTCTCGCCGTCGACGGCGACCCGGAACACGCCGTGGTCGCCCATCACCAGCGACAGCTCGTCCAGCTCGCGCTCACAGCCGTTGAGGATCGCCTCGCTCATCTCGATCGCTCGCTGACGGAAGCCACACGGAACGCAGTACTCGATTTCGACGGTGCTCATACGGACACCTCGCGTGGAGCCCGGAAAAGAGTAGTTTTTTGCATTGTCCCATTGATACATCTCGGTATGAGTCTCCGGTCCCGACACATCCAGGGACATTCGCTGTCGTCCTCGCCGGTCCTCGGTGTCGTCGTACGCGCACAGACCTACAAGAACCTCCTCTATCTGGCGCTGACGTTCCCGCTTGGCCTGTTCTACTTCACGCTGCTCGTTGCCGGCGTTCCGCTCGGGGTCACGTTGCTCTCGGTCGTCGTCGGCCTCCCGGTCCTGATCGGCGTCCTCGTCGTCTCCGATCGGCTCCTCGTCTTCGAACGGTGGCTGGCCTGCCGGCTGCTGGACCGCTCGATCCCGCTGGATCGAGACACCGAGACCGACGACTGGCGCGATTACGTCAGACAGCCGATCACCGACCTCGGGACGTGGGTCGGCATCGCCTACCTGGCGGCGAAGTTCGTAGTCGGCGTCGTGACGTTCGTCGTGTTGACGGTGCTTTTCGTCCTCGTCGCGAGTCTCCTGCTGGCACCGCTGTACTACGACACGACCTCGATTGGCCTCTACCTGACCGGTCCCGTGGATTTCTCGCTGTCCTACGTCGTCCAGTTCTGGGACGGTGCAGCCGTGATCACGCTGCCCTTTACCATCACCTCCTGGCAGGTGACGACGCTGCGAGACGCCCTCGCCGTCTCCGCCGGAGGCGCAGTGCTCGGCATCCTCTCGTTGCACCTCTGTAACCTGCTCGCACGCGTTCAGGGATGGCTCACGACGGTCGCCATTCGCCCGCGACCGGTCGACGTAGAGCTCCCGTTCCATCGTAACAATTGAAACGATTTACACACCGATCGCACTGCTGTCGTGCGATCGGGTGTGCATTGACTTTCAATGGCTACTAGAGCCGCGCTGCCAGCCCGGTCGGTAGTACAGCAGCGCGATCGTCACGAGGAAGACGACCGTCGAGAGCAGGTAGGACTGATCGTACAGCTCACCGGCCAGCGCCGCGGAGCCGCCCAGCACCGTCGAGAAGACCGACGCGAGGATCGGCCACGAACAGGAGACACACGAGAGCAGCCCCAGCACGCCCGTGATCGCCGAACCGGCGGCGTCCAGCACCGTCGCGTACACCAGGTACGCGAGCGCGAGATAGCCCACCAGCTGGTAGGGGATGACGCTCACGCGGAGGAGATCGCTGTTGAGCAGCACGGCCGGTGCCCAGCCCGGTGGCAGCGAGAACCACGCGACCCGGAACTGCGTCGGAAACTCCGGGACACCCGCGCCCCAGAGCCCGCCGAAGTAGGTGAGGACTCCGAAGTACGCCACCGCGACGACGAGCCCGATCACCCGCTGGCGGTCCGACGTTTGCGGGATCTCCGCACGCGCGAAGACCCACAGCGAGACGTTGATCCAGACGAACGGGATCACGAGCGGCTCGACGCCGGTGATCTGACTGTCGCCGAGGAAGACGTAGCCCAGGATCAACAGCAGTTCCGTGTTCAGGACCAGCAATCCCCGCAGGAGCGTGCCCCGGTCGAGTTCGAACCGGTCGATCGAGTACGTAGTGGTGTTCATACTGCGAGTGCGTCCACGACGATCGCGATCAGCAGCGCCCCGAGGTAGGCGTTCGAGGCGTGGAACGCCCGGAAGGCCGCCTGCTCGGTCCGTTCGCGGTGGAGCCGAACGACCGCCCACAGGAAGACGGCACCGAGTAGCGCCGTCGTCACGGTGTACAGCGCACCGAGGGACGTGATCGAGACCATGACGCCGGCCGCGATCAGCGTCGCGCCGAGGTAGTAGACGATGTGTTTTCGCGTCTCGGTCTCGCCGCGGACGACCGGCATCATCGGGAAGCCGCCCTTGGCGTAGTCTTCCTTGTACGCCAGCGCGAGGTTGTAGAAGTGGGCAGGCGTCCACAGGAAGATGATGCCCGCCAGTGCGAGTCCGGGCAGGTCGAAGCTCCCGGTGACAGCGACCCAGCCGATCAGCGCGGGCAGCGACCCCGCGAACCCGCCGATGACGGTGTTCTGGACGGTGTTGGGCTTGAGGACGAGCGTGTAGACGACGCTGTAAAACAGGATCGCCGCCAGTCCGAGCGCGGCCACGATCGCGTTGACCTGCCAGAACAGCGCGAGGGAGGCCACGGCCAGCGCGATCCCGAAGGCCAGCGCGTTCCGGACCGGGAGCTGGTGGGTCGCGATCGGTCGGTCGGACGTTCGGTCCATCCGCTTGTCGATGTCGCGTTCGAGGACGTGGTTGAACGTCCCCGAGGCCCCGATCGCGAGCACGCCCCCACCGAGGGTCAGCAGGATCGTCGACGTGGCGAGGCTCGGGTTCGCCGGGCCGGTGGCGACGTGTGCGGCCGCCAGCGCCATCCCGGCCGCCGCGACGAGACAGAGCAGCCACATCAGCCGGGGTTTCATCAGCCGGAAGTACGCGAACGCGGTCGCAGTGATGCGCTCGCGGGTCGAGAGCGCGCCGATCGGCGGCCCCCCGGGCTCGTCGTCGATCTCGGGCACCTCGATCGTCTCGGTCACGGGCGTCTCGTCGTCGGTCCCCGTCTCGGCTTCCAGTTGCCACGCCAGTGCGCCCACGAGGGCGGCGAAGATCGCCATGCCCGTCGCGAGGTGGGCACCCGGGAACGGCGCGGCAGCGCCGTTGAGTGCGACGAACGCACCGAGCGCGATCTGGATGGGATAGAGGACGAGCGCGACCGCCAGCGTCCCCAGGACTCGCCGTCTGGCACCGGTTCGGACGCCGACGACGGCCGCGCCGACGACCAGCGCACCGACCGCGGCCGCGAGCAGCCTGTGGGTCCAGGCGATCGCGAGCCCCACGTCTCCGAGAATCGGCCCTTCACACGTCGGCCACGTCGAACAGGCGTGGACGGCGTCGGCGATCGAAGTCGTCGCGCCAGCGACGACCAGCAGGTAGACGCCAACCGCACTCGCGGCGAGCATCGTCGTGAACCGTGGGCGGCGGCCGTTCATCGTTCGTTGTCTCCTTGGTGGAACCTATGGATGCCTGCACTTAGACCCCCTGATTCGCCCGCGGTCGCTGACCCGATGCCGGCGCACGCTCGGCGGGATCGGTCGCCTCGAACGACGACCCCAGCGGTGGGTCACTGGCTCAAGACAGCAGCTATTTACCTCCGAAATACTAAGCGGCGAATACGCATGAAGAGACATCGAGTCGGGCTCGTCGCGCTGTTCGGGGCGATCGCGTTCGCCGCCCTGACACAGCCGGCCGTCGCCCAGACGTCTGCCTCGGAGACGTCGGAACTCATCTGGGGGCTCAACATGAACCTCCTGTACGTCGCGATCCCGATCACGGTGCTGGTCGAGGGCATCCTGATCTACACCGTGTGGCGGTTCAGCAAGAACGACGAGCCGCTTCCGACGATGGAGAACCGACGCCTCGAAATCACCTGGACGGTCGCGACCGCGATCATCCTCCTGTTCGTCGGCGTCGCCTCGTATCAGGTCATGGCCGAGCCGATGGTCACCGCCCAGTCGACACAGCAACTCGACACCAGCGAGGAACCACTCGAAGTCGAAGTGGTGGCCCAGAAGTACGCCTGGACGTTCAACTACAACGGCACCGCCGCCAACACCTCCCAGGAGTACAGCGCCGACAACAGGCTGAGCAACGGCGGCACTTTGGTGTTGCCGGCCAACCGGACGGTCCGGCTCTCCGTCACCTCGACGGACTGGCTCCACGCCTTCCACGTTCCGGGGCTCGCGCTGAAACAGGACGCCATGCCCGGACAGCACAACACGATCCAGACACGCGTCACCGAGACCGGCACCTACCAGCTGTACTGTGCCGAATACTGTGGCTCGGGTCACTCGCAGATGCTCGGTGAAGTGCGTGTCCTCCCGCAGGACGAGTACCAGAACTGGGTCGAGGACCAGCAGTCTTCCTGACACCGTCGGCTCTCTTCGCGACGACTTTTCTCACCCGAGGGGGGACCGCCGACGGGGTGCCTTTTTCTCCCGGCGGTTTCTCCTCTGGATATGGAGTACTTCGAGGAGCTCACGGTCGGGCACACGGAGTCGTTCGGTCGCTACGAGGTCACCGAAGACGAGATCGTCTCGTTCGCCGAGCAGTACGATCCACAGCCGTTTCACACCGACGCCGACGCGGCCCGAGAGTCGATGTTCGGGGGGCTCGTCGCGAGCGGGTGGCACACCGCCGCGATGACGATGCGACTGCTCGTCGACGAGTACATCGCGTCGTCCCGCGCGCTCGGTGCGGCCGGCGTCGACGAGCTCCGCTGGCGAAATCCGGTCGAGCCGGGCGACGTTCTGACCGTCGAGACGGAGATCGTCGAGACCGAACCGTGGGACGAGAGCCGCGGTCTCGTCCACGTCGCGATCGAAACCACGAACGACGAGGGCGCGCCCGTCCAGACGATGACTGCGCTGGTCCTCTGGGAGCGAAAGGAAGCGTAAGCTGGCGGCGACCGGGCATCGCTCGCCGTCACCGTCGAGCAGCGAGAAGCGCCGCATCCGTCCTCTCGGGAGGCGGAGACCGACCGTGCGACAGCGACGAGCGGCGGCTCACTCGACTGCGAGTCGGTCCCGGGCAGACTCGGGACTCCGATCGACCAGCTGCTGTCCGCGTGCAGTCAATCGATACAGCGGCTCCTCCGAGACTCGTTCGAGCACGTCGTTGGCCGCGAGCCGTTCGCAGTACCGCTCGAACTGTGCGTTGTCCATGCCGAGCTGGTACGCGATCACCGGCCCGTACTCCGGTCCCGTCCGTGAAAGCGTCGCGAGGATGTCGCCGTCGTTGGGTTCCATCCAGTCGACTCCTGGAGTAGTCATCTGTCGTTACCGTCTAACCATGTGTATCGGTACCACATAACACTATCGGTGGCTCGGGTCGCGACTCGGCGGCGACTCCGGGACGCGTCACGGGCGGACAGAAAGGGATCGATGGCCGTTCGCGGGCGAGACTGGCCGGCTACTCGCAGATCGCCGTCGCCGCGTACACCGTGCCGTCGTCGGTGACCGTGACGCCGACGGCCAGTAACTCGACGCCCCTGTTGATCAGCGACGGTCGGTAGGTCGACGAGTCGAACCAGTTCTCGACGAGCGTCGTCGCGACCTGTGATTCGTTCCCGTTGAACCGACGCTGTCCGTCTTCCTGGTAGGACTGCCCAGCGACTGTGCTTCCGACGGCCTGGAAGCTGTTGCTCGGTTGGATGATGTCGCCGGTCTCGGGGTCCTGATACTGACACCGACCGTACAGGCCCGCGTTTTCGTAGCGGTCGGAGCTACTGTTGCCACCGGCCGAGAACGTCACACTGCGCTCCTGGGCCATCGCCTGGCTGTGCGATCGGACCATCGTCTGGAGTCGCTGCCAGGTGGTGGTGTCGTTCCTGAACGTTTCTAGTTCCCGTTCCGTGCGCTTCTCGTTGATGGCCGCGAGTACCTCTCGCTCGATCGCTTCGCTGTCGAACTCGCGGGCGGGGACCGTCGTCTGGACCGGCGTCGCGGTCGCGGTCGCTGTCTCCGTCGATTCGACGGCCGTCGCCGTCTCGTTGGAGGCTGTCGCTGTCGACGTCGTGGCGTCACCGCCACCCCCCGTGGCGGAGCCGTCACTGGCGTCGGTATCGGGGACCGCTGTCGCGTCGCCGCCACCGAGTTGCGTCCCGATCAACACCCCGACGCCGAGCGACGTCAGG
Source organism: Halomicrobium sp. IBSBa (assembly GCF_017612575.1). NCBI lineage: Archaea > Methanobacteriati > Methanobacteriota > Halobacteria > Halobacteriales > Haloarculaceae > Halomicrobium > Halomicrobium sp. IBSBa. The sequence goes on along the minus strand of NZ_JADPQC010000001.1, from coordinate 390,630 downwards.
ACGATGAGGACGAGAATCCCCACGATGGCTTTGTTGACCATAGCGTCCGACGCTTGCAGGTCGCCCCATGTAAGTCTATATCCCTCGACGGCTAACGTGTCGGCCGGCGTCTGCCTCGACGGACCGCACGGTCGCCGTCACGTCGTCGAGCTCGCTCGTGGTGGCTCGCTCGCGGAGTCGCTCGTAGCGACGCCGCTGGTCCCTGCCAGCGCGGTCGCGCTCGTCGAGGGGTCGCTCCTCGACGACGACGGTCCGCCCCGCCTCTGCGGCGAGATCGAGCAGTCCTCCGTCCGGCGTCAGCGTGAGGTCGGCGAGCACCGTCACGTCGGATTCGTCGATCCGCTCGCCCGCCGCTGCGAGCGTCGATCCGTCAAGTGCCGACATCGGCGGGACGGTCTCGGTCGGCACGTCCAGTCGCTCGCTCACGCCGAGCAGTTCGTCTCCCTCCGGTACCGGGCCGGCGGTGACCGCGAAGCCGGCAGCGTGGAGGCGCGCGACGACTGCCGCACCGACGCGCCCGCCACCCAGCACGTGGACGGACCGCTCCTCGTCGCCGGTGTCCGACAGCGGTGTCACCGTCGGCGTGCCGGTGACCGGGTTTCGCGTGACGACACTCTCCATGTCGAAACTCGTCGCCAGTGCGTCTGCCGTGAGCACGTCGGCCGGCTCGCCCGACGCGACGACCTCGCCGTCCGCGAGCATGACCAGGCGGTCGCAAAAGCGTGCAGCGGCCTCCAGATCGTGGATCGCTCCCAGCACGGCGCGACCGCTCTCTACGAGTTCGCGCACGAGCGAGAGCGTCCGTGTCGCGTGGTTCACGTCGAGACTGGCCGTCGGCTCGTCGAGGACGAGCGCCGGTGCCTCCTGAGCGATCGCACGAGCGACGAAGACGCGCTGGCGCTCGCCCCCGCTAAGCGTGCTGATCCGCCGGTCTCGAAACGACGCGGTCGACGTGCGTTCGAGCGCGCGCTCGACGGCGTCGTCGCCGTCACCGTCGGAACCGAAACGCGAGCGATGTGGGGTCCGGCCCATCGCGACGACGTCCGCGACGCTGAACGCGAACCGCGTTCCGGTGTCCTGGGGGACCGTCGCGACGCGGCGGCTCCCGGCCCGCGAGGAGAGGTCGTCCATCCGATCCCCGTCGACGAGGACCCGCCCTGCGTCGGGATCGATCGCGCCGTTGACCGTGCGCAACAGCGTCGTCTTGCCCGCGCCGTTGGGACCGACGAGTCCGACGAACTCGCCGGCCGGAACTCGCAGTGACACGTCACGCAATATCTCCGTGTCCCCCAGCGATACGTCGACGGATTCGACTTCGATCATACGGTGTGGACCTCCCGTCGCCGGAGCAAGTACAGGAAGAAGGGCGCGCCGATGGCGGCGGTGACGATCCCGACCGGCACTTCAACCGCGCCGCTGCGTGCGAGCGTGTCGGCGGCGACGAGAAACGACGCGCCAGCGAGCGCGCTGGTCGGCAGGAGAATCCGGTGGTCGGGGCCGACCAGCAGGCGCATCACGTGGGGCACGACGAGCCCGACGAAGCCGATGACGCCCGTGACCGCGACGGCGGCCGCGGTGACGACACTCGCCAGCGCGAGCAAGATTCGCTTGGTTCGCTCGACTTCGATCCCCAGCGCGTGGGCGTCGGCCTCGCCCATCAGCAGGACGTTCAGATCGTGGGCGTAGGCGTAGAGGACGCCGACGGCGAGCACGGCCACGGGCAGCGTCGCCTCGACCTCCGCCCAGGTGCTGTTGTGGAGGTGGCCCATCAGCCAGAAGACTGCCTCGCGGAGGCTCTCGCCCGACTGGACGAGCATGTAGGAGATGACTGCACCGAGGAACGTCTGGACGGCGACGCCGGCCAGCAGGAGCGTCGCGACCGGCGTCTCGCCGTTCTGTGTCGCGATCGCGTAGACGCCGAAGGCGGCCAGCAACGCGCCGGCAAACGCCATCACGGGAAGCGGGAGGGCGACGGCGAAGACGATCGCGGCGACCGCGCCGACGGCCGCGCCGGACGAGACGCCGATGATCGACGGGTCCGCCAGCGGGTTCCGGAAGAACCCCTGCATGACGGTGCCGGCAGCCGCCAGCGCGAAGCCGACGACGGCACCGAGGACGATCCGTGGCAGGCGGATCTGGCGCACGATCGTCTCGCTTGTCTCTGGCACGTCGAAGGCGAAGGGGTAACGGTACTCGGCCGACGGGACGGGCAGCGAGAACTCGACGCCGAACAGTCCGGTGTGCTCGCTCTCCAGGGCGAGGCCGACCGGGACGCCGACGGCGTTGGTCGCCGCCTTCGCGACCGTCGGCAGGTCGATCGAGACCGGCCCGATCGTCGCACTCGTCAGTACCGTCGCCAGCAAGATCGCGGACAGCAGCGAGAAGACGAGCCAGTGACGGAACGACACGCTTCCAACTACAGTTGGGATAGACAAGAACTTATTGTGTTCGTCCGGACCGACAACACGATGAGACGACTCAGTGCGATGGCGCTCGCGGCAGTGCTCGTGATCGCTGGCGTCGCCCTCCCGGTGACGGCGGCCACGAGCGACGTACAGAGCGACGGCTGTGAGTTCCCTCACTCGACGACCGACGCGACAGGCACGGAGGTGCGCGTAGACGAAGTACCCGACCGCGTCGTCGCGCTCCAGCCCAGTGACGCCCAGACGATGTGGGAGATCGGCGCGCGCGACCAGGTCGTCGGCATGCCCCAGAACGCCAACACGGCGTACCTGAACGACACCGGGAACCGAACGGACGTGACCAACGACGACGGGACGACCGACGTGGAGGCCGTCGTCGGGGCGAACCCGGACCTCGTGCTAGCGGCCAACGCGACTCGCAGCGACACCGTCCAGCAGCTCCGGAACACGGGGCTGACGGTGTATCACTTCCCGCTGGCGACGGATCTGAACGACATCGCGAACAACACCGAGACGGTCGGTCGGCTCACCGGCAACTGTGAGGGCGCGACCGACACCGTCGCGGAGATGGACGAACGCGTCGAGGCCGTCCGAGAGACGGTCTCGGACCGCGACCGGCCGCGCGTCCTCTACTACTTCTACCAGTACACCACGGGCAACGAGACCCACATCCACGACCTGATCGAGACCGCGGGCGGCCAGAACGTCGCCGCGGACGCAGGTCTCTCCGGCTACCAGCCGATCAACGCCGAGGTCGTCGCGGACAGCGACCCCCAGTGGCTCGTCTACCCGTCTGACGCTTCCCAGCCGACCGGTGCGCCGTACAACGAGACGACCGCCGTCCAGCGAGAACAGGTGCTCTCCGTCGACGCCAACTACGTGAGCCAGCCGGCTCCCCGCGTCGTCCTCGCGCTGGAGGCGATGGCCGAGGCGTTCCATCCGGCAGCCTTCGAGACGGCGACTGCAAGCGAGACGCCAGAGACGGCCACGACGACCGAGACGACAGAGAGCGCGACGCCCGACACCGTCACCGAGAGCGCTACCCCAGATGTCGTCACGGAGAGCGCGACGCCCGATGTCGTCACGGAGCGTGGCACCGGGACGACCGACGGGAGCGGTCCCGGCTTCGGTCTCGTCGGCACGGCCCTGGCGCTCGTCGCGACGCTCGCACTCGGCGTCCGTCGGAAAGGCTCATAAGGCCCACGCGGCCACTGCACGTATGGTCGAGAACGTCATCTGGCCGGCCGCGCTCGACGCGGCGCTGTCCCGCAACGAGGGCCGGCGCGTCTCGCGCGAACAGGCCGTCACCGAGCCGACGGTCGACGAGATCGCGAAGGCAGTCCAGCAGGTCGGTTACGACGCCGTCATCGAACGCGAGAAGACGTATCCCCGCGAGTCCGAACCGCGGGGGCGCGTCCTCGTGAAAGACGCCGACGACGCGACCAAGAGCGACTTGCTGGGTGCCGTCGCGGCGTACCTGCAGGCCCTGCGGGCATGAAACGCGTCGGCGAGGTCGTCCGGATCGCACAGGGACTGGCGATCGTCCGCACGGGCGACGACGACTATCCCGGGTTCGGCACGGAGGTCGTGACCGAGGACCTCACGACTGCCGGCTCGGTGGTCGACGTGTTCGGCCCCGTCGAGAACCCGTACGTCGCCGTCACGCCCGACGACGAGGTTCGGCTCCCGACGCTGGTCGGCCAGCGGCTGTACGCCCGGTAGGCTCCGAAATCCTCATACCTGCGGCGACGGAGTCCCGAGCATGGAAGAGCGAAAGCGCGTCGTTCTGGGGCTCGGGATCGTCGTCGCGATCTTCCTGTTCGTCCAGCTGGCCGCCCTGGCCCTCGTCGAACCGTTCGACCAGGTGTACGAACCGGTCGAGAACCCCCAGGACCCGACGAACACGATCTACTACGTCGTCGCCATCCTCGTCGCCACCGGCGTGATGCTCGCGGCGTTCAAGCTCGGCGTCGACGAACTGATCCGGCTGCTGGTGGTCGGCTCCGGTGCCTGGCTCTCGCTGTACGTCTTCAGCGTCCTCGTCCCGCCCGCACCGCTGGTGTTGGGGATCAACGCGATCGCACTCGTCGGCGCGGTCGCCATCGGCGTCGGCCTGTACGTCTATCCGGAGTGGTACGTCATCGACACCGCCGGGGCGCTGATGGGGGCCGCGGGGGCCGGACTGTTCGGCATCAGCTTCGGCGTCTTGCCGGCGTTGCTCCTGTTGACCGTGCTCGCGGTCTACGACGCGATCAGCGTCTACGGTACCGAACACATGCTGACGCTGGCAAACGGCGTCATGGACCTGAAGGTCCCCGTCGTCCTCGTCATTCCGCTGACGCTGTCGTACTCCTTCCTCGACAGCGACACGCCCGACGCGACGGCCCAGACGGGTGCTCAAGACGACGCCAGCGACGACACGGCGGCTACGCCCGTCGCCGACGGCGACGGCGGCGTCGCTGTCGACGCTGACGCCGACGACTCCGAGGAGGGGGTCGCCGAGGAGAGCCCGCTCGAACGCGACGCCCTGTTCATCGGTCTGGGCGACGTGGTGATCCCGACCGTGCTCGTTGCGAGTGCCGCCCACTTCGCGAGCGAGGGGACGCCGGAAGTGCTGTCGATCCCGCTGCCGGCCCTGACCGCGATGGTCGGCTCGTTCGTCGGGCTCGCCGTGCTCATGCGCATGGTGCTGAAAGGGCGAGCCCACGCCGGCCTCCCGCTGCTCAACGGCGGGACCATCGGCGGGTACCTCGTCGGCGCACTCCTCAGTGGCCTGACGCTGATCGACGCGCTCGGGCTGGCACCGTACGTCTAGCGTCCCGTCAGCGCTTCGCTGGCCGGGGCGAACTCGATCTCCTCGCCGAGCCCGCGTTCGCGCGCTCGCTCCAACAGCATCTGTGCGGCCGCGACCGTCTCGATGGCCGTCCCGCCGCTGTCGAACAGCGTGATCTCGTCCTCGCTGGTTCGGCCTCGCGCCGTGCCGGCGACGATCTCGCCCAGCTCGGCGTGGACGTGGTCCTCGTCGACGACGCCCTCCTCGACGGCGTGGATGAACGCACCGGCGTCGTTCGTGACCCGATCTCGGAGGTCCGTGACGTACGTCGCCCGCTCGATCGTCGTCGCGTCGACCTCGCGTTTCTCGGGGTGGTACTGGCCCATCGCCGTCACGTGCGTTCCCGGTTCGAGCTCAGAGCCGTCGAACACCGGCTCGCTGGCGTTCGTGGCGGTCACGACGATGTCTGCGCCTTCGATGGCGGCAGACGGCGACGCGACGGCCGCGACGGTCGCGTCGAGTTGCTCGTTCATCTCGGCGGCGAACGACATCCGGCTGTCGGCGGTCGGCGAGTACACCTCGACTCGCTCCAGTTCTCTGACCGCGGCGGCGGCCTTCAGTTGTGCGCGCGCCTGTGCCCCGCTCCCGAACAGCGCGAGGTCGTCGGCACGCGGCGGAGCGAGTTCGTCGACCGCGACGCCGCCGGTCGCGCCGGTCTTGAAGGGGTTCAGCGACGCGCCGTCGAACACCGCCAGCGGGTCGCCGCTCTCGGCGTCGAACAGGGGCAACACGAAGTGAGCGTCCTGCCCGCCGAAACCGGCGGCGTAGGTGTAGCCACCCATCGCGCCGACCGTCGGCAAGATCGCCGTGTACCCCGTCAGCATTCCGGCCGGTGAGTCGGCGTACAGCGTCGTTCTGGGCCGAGCCGGCGCGCCGTGGCCCCGGTCGCGGTAGCCGTCGCGAACGGCTTCGACGTACTCCGGCATCGTCGCGAGTCCGTCGATGTCGTCACTCGTCAGGAACAGCGTCGGTTCGTCGGAAGCGGACATACGACCCCCTTCGAGACGAGGGGGTAAGAAAACGTCGTGGCGACGGGGACCTAGTCTGCGACCTGAGCCGACTCCGATCCGCTCGCGGTCGCCGGCGGCGAGTCGACCGGCGCACGGACGAACATCGCGTGTCCGATCAGGCCGACCGCGACGACAGACGCCATCGGAATCGCCGTGGTCAACGGGATGCCACCGATCACGAGTGTGCCGGAGATGCCTGCGAGCGCGACCGGAATGAGACCGAGTACAAGATCGTAGTATCCCGTCATGAATGTAATTATTAGTAGGATGAATACACGTATAAGCGTTTCGCATAATTACTCTGTTATCGTCTCTATAGGCATTCGATACTCCCTCTGTCGCCACTGCAAATACAACTCATAACTTATGAATGGCTATTCGATCGAGAATGTGTGTCTCAGGCCCCAAAACGTCGAAATGTGGCAATCGATGAGACGACGGCCGCCACTCGTAGCGTCCTCGTCTTGACCCGGCGCTGGCTGGTGTGACCAACGCTGTCGCCGTGGCGAGGATCAACCACTGCCTAGCGAGATATCCGCGCTGATAATCGGAACATAGCCACTGGACCCAATCGTACAGTGAATTATCTGACGTGATAACTAGGGGGTCGCGCTTAAGGGATCCCGTCTGCAACCGGAGAGCGGAGGGACAGAGGCACACCCTACTGCTCCCCTCGATACCTATGAGCACGAATGCCACGGACGACGTGACGGACGCCACGACCGACGAGCAGACTCGGCGATACGCCGAACTCACGATCGGTGACGACGAGTTCGTGATCTACGACCGGGAGAACCACCAGGCGTGGATCCAGTCGACGGTGGCGCTCGACGTAGGCACGCTCCAGTAGACGGGTCGCGTGGCACGCGGTCCCTCCGGGACGGGGCACTCACCACGGGCACGACACCGCTGTACGCGTCCCCATCGAAACGACGGGACCAGCCGATCGCCGGCCACAGACCGTTTCGATCGGGGACGATTCTCCACACACTCACCGTCTCGCGACGCACGCTGACGAGCGACCGCTGTCCATCGCTCGCTGCTACGGCGTGGCGACGACCGTGACGGCCAGCGGTATCAGAGCACCACCGACGCGATGGCACGCCACACGAGCAACAGGACGCCCCCGACGATCGCCGAGACGATCGCGAACGTGATCGCGGCGTTGCCGGGGAAGACCGCCGTCGCCCGAAGCAACTGGGCGACGACGACTGCAACGATCCACGCCGGCACGATCAGCGAGACCGCCCGCCCCGGTGACCTGATCGCGTCTCGCGTGTAGAGCCCGCCACCGAGGGTGACGACGGCGAGTCCGATCAGGAACGGCGCGAGCGTCCCCGCGACGCGGCCGGGCTGTGCGATCGGGTCGATGCCGTGGGTGATCTCGCCGATGCCGACGAAGATCGTCACCGCCAGCACGTCTCCCAGCGCGAGCAGGACCATCGACAGTTCCGGATCGACGCGCCGGCCGACCGACGAGGAGACTGACATACCTCCGTCTCGGGGTTCCATCGTCTTTGTTCTCCCGTTTCGTCACGCCGTCGAGCGGACGCCGGCCACGACGTAGCCGAACCCGTCTTCGACGATCACCGGCTCCAGCCCCGCGTCGGCCATCCGTCGGTGGAGTTGCCGGGGCGTGTCGAAGCGAGAGGCGAAGCCGACCAGGTGTTCTGTGGCGACCAGCCCTCGCCCCCTGATCGTCGACGGGTCGAAGTCTGCCACCACGAGGACTCCGCCCGGTGCGAGCACGCGCTCGGCCTCGCGGATCGCACCGTCGCGGTCCGGCAGGTGGTGCAGCGCGTCGACGATGGTCACTGCGTCGGCGCTGTCGTCTGCGAGTGGCAGCGTCGCCGCGTCGCCCTGGACGGTCGCCAGCCCGTGGCGCGTGGCCTGCCGGAGCATCCCACGCGCGGCGTCGACGACGAGTCGATCATCGGCCGAGACCGCTCTGAGTCCGCGACCGCTGCCGCCGGCTACGTCGACGACGCGGTCCACGTCTCTGTCGGCCTCGGCGAGTCCGGCCGCGAGCGCACCCGCGTCCGCCGACGGCATCAGGCGGTCGTACGCCCAGGCGAACCGATCGAAGACCGCGGCATCGCCGTGCATACCGGCCCGTCTCGGCCCAGACGCTTGACCGTGTCGTCGAACGTGACCGTGCGTTCGCTCCTCGCCGTTCTCGAATATGTATCATATAATGTGTTTTAGGGACGAAGGTATTTGATTGGGACACGTATGGGCGAATATGCGCCCGAGCACTACGACGACAGAGAAAGAATTGTACGAATGTTTCGATTGTGGCCAGCGCCAGCAGTCGACGACCGACCGAACCTGCGAGGAGTGTGGCGGCACGCTCCGGAACATCCACCGTTCGCGGGACCTGTAGCCGCCCCGGACCGCCGGACTCTTTCGCATCCCCGCCGAGGTGTCGGTATGGAGTTCGTCCTGCTGGGGTGGCCGCCAGAGGGCCCGACGCTCGAACTGGACTACCGGACGTTCAGCTACGCGGGCAAGTTCGTCATGTCGGCCACCGGCAAGGCCGTCGCACGCGAGGACGGCGAGATCGTCGCTGCGGTCGCGTTCAACGAGGACCGCACCGACGAGACGACTCTCTGGCTGCGCTACGTCACGGTCCGCGAGGATCGCCGCGGCGAGGGGATCGGCCCCAGACTGCTCTCGTTTACGCGCGCTCGGGCCGCCGACCGCGGGTACGACTCGCTTCGGATCGCCGTCAACAACCCATTCGCCTACGAGGCCGGCTACCGCTCGGGCTTTGCCTACACCGGCGAGACGACCGGCATCGCCGAACTCGTGCTCGCGTGGCCCGGCGACCGGTCGCCAGCGCGCTACCGGTCCGGTCTCGAACGCTACCGCGAACGCGACCTCAGTCCCGAAGAAGTCGCCTTTCTCGACGACCGTCGCGGTGCCGATCCACCGGCGACAGTCGCCGTCCCGGCATCTGGCGGTTCCTGACCGCTCGCGAGACGCCGACACGCTCTCGTGTCGCTGTTCTGTGCCGGTCGGAGCGACGCCCGTCTGTCAGTCGACCGGATCCGACTCGAAGACTCGCGTCTCGCAGTCCTCACAGGAGACGGCGGCCACTTCGTGGGTCGTACAACAGGACTCGACGGTGTCGGTGCCGAATGCGAGATCGCCGCCACACGAGGGACACGTCGTCAGGAAGAGCCTGAGACCGTTGAGCAGCTGGCCCCGGTGCGTGACGGGGACGCTCGCCCAGTCGTCGAGCCACTCACCCAGCACCTCCGCCGCGGCGATGTCGGCGACGAAAGCGCCGCGGGACTCCCAGGTGCCGACGTACTGGCCGTCGACGCGGGCACGGAACGCCGAGCCGTGCTCCTCGACGGTCACTTCCTCGGCCGTGGTGTCGAGCAGCGCCGGCAGGCGTTCCCGCCCCACGTCCGCGTCTCGAATCCGCTCGATGGCCTCGTTCCACTCGGTCTGGAACGGGTCGGTGAGACAGAGGTCCTCGCCGCCCCGGCACGGTTCGAGCGCGCCGGCCTCCATCAGGTACGTTTCGAGGTCGATCTCCGCCGGCTCTTCGGTCTCCTCTCTGACGGCGGGATCGGCGGCCGACTTCGCGACGCCCGCCGCGGCCTCGGCCGGTTCCTTCCCGAACAGCGCCAGCAGCCAGGACGGGAAGTACCGCTTGGTCAACGCGGGCGTTCCCGGCACGAGATACCCTTTGAAGTAGATACTCACGGCCGAGAGCAGGAGGACGACGCCCGCGCCAGCGACGCCGACGGCCGTCGTCGCCCAAGTTGCCCCAACCGCGGCGATACCCCCACTCAGCAGGATCCCGATGACGCTGTTGACCAGCGCACACGGCAGACACCGGTTCGAGCCGGTGTACTCCGGGTCCTGGTAGCGACGCAGTGTGTCTGTCGCCATACGATTCGTTACCGATCCGGACGATAATAAATCCCGCGTGGGGCTGGCGACGCCGACCACCACCATTCAAACCCCGCTCGCACTTACGTCGGTGCGATGGGAAACGCAGACCTACGATCGCTGGCGTCGCTCGAAGACGTTCCCTTCGAGGAGCTGGGTGACAGCGTCGTCGCCGTCGACGCCCACAACTGGCTCTACCGGTATCTCACGACTACGGTCCGGTTCACCAGCGACGAGAAGTACACCACCAGCGACGGGACCGAGGTGGCGAACCTGATCGGCGTCATCCAGGGACTCCCGAAGTTCTTCGAACACGACCTGACGCCGGTCTTCGTCTTCGACGGCGGCGTCACGGAACTCAAAGACGACGAGGTCGAGCAACGGCGCGAGGCCCGGGAAAAGCGCGAGGAAAAACTCGAAGCCGCCAGAGAGCGCGGCGACACGAGCGAGATCGCCCGACTCGACTCCCAGACCCAGCGCCTGACCGACACGATCCTGACGACGACCCGCCAACTCCTCCGGACCCTCGACGTACCGGTCGTCGACGCGCCCGCAGAGGGCGAGGCCCAGGCTGCCCACATGGCCCGTCAGGACGCCGTCGACTACGTCGGTACCGAAGACTACGACGCGCTCTTGCTCGGTGCGCCGCTGACGCTGCGCCAACTCACCAGCAGCGGCGACCCGGAGCTGATGGATTTCCAGGCGACGCTGGACCACCACGGGATCACCTGGGAGCAACTGGTCGACGCCGCGATCCTGATGGGGACGGACTTCAACCCCGGCATCGACGGCATCGGGCCAAAGACGGCCATCAAACTCGTCAAAGAACACGGCGACCTCTGGGGTGCACTCGACGCCCGCGACGCACACGTCGAACACGGCGACCGCATCCGCGCGATGTTCCTCGACCCGACCGTCACTGACGACTACGAACTCGATCTGGCGGTGAACCCCGACCTCGACGCCGCCCGCGAGTACGTCACCGGCGAGTGGGAAGTCGACGCCGACGAGGTCGCGCGCGCCTTCGAGCGCATCGAGGAGAGCGTCGTCCAGACCGGGCTGGACAACTGGACCTAGCCATCTTTTTGCCCGGCAGGTTCGAGTCGCGGCGAAGCCGCGCTCGAACCGCTTGGGCAAAAACATGGGTGAAAAAGGCGCAAATCGCCGAACGGCGATTTGCGTGAACCGGGCGACCTGCCGGGTCCTTCGGACCGCTCGGTCGCCCGGATGCTCGACAGAGTCCCTACCGCGCGGCCCACGAGTTCCCACACTCTAAACACACGGATACCGGCTCTGCACCGTCCTGACCCAGTTCCGCGCGGACATCGCCGCTGCCACACTCGGGACACTCGACGAGGGACTCGTAGCCGCACGCTGGACACGCCAACACTGTCTCCCCGTCTCGAACCCTCGGCTCCGTCCGGTCGTTGCCACACGAGCGACACGCCACCGGAACGCGGAGGGCGTCGGTGTCTCGCGGTGCGCCGATAGCCAGTACAGTCGCGGTCGCGTCCCCGTCGTTCTTGCCCGACTGGAACTCCCCGGGTGCGAACCGGACTGCTTCTCCCGTTCGGAGCGTGCACTCGCCGTCGAGCGTCTCGAAGGTCATCGTCCCGTCGAGACAGACGAAAATCTCCGCCTGATCGTCGTGGGCGTGGAGACCAGCCAGTCGCTCACCTGGTGGTACCCGGTAGTGGTTGAGTGCGATGTCGCTCGCACCCAGTGCGTCCGCGAGTCTGTTGCGAGACAGTGCCGCCAGTGGACGGTCTCGGTCGTCGGAGGCCAGCGTGACGTGGTTCATCGGTCCAGTCGTTTACCGTCGAAACTTCGATTGGGTCTTCGCGGTCTGTTCGGTGACGTTCGTGTCGCGTCGTCGCCCGACCCCATAATCCCGGCGACTGTGTCACAGAGCCGAGACGATCCGTCGACCGAAGCGGTGGGTTTTACGACGACCGGGGCGAGGTTCCACGTGTCATGAGCGACGAGTTCCGGACCGAACGCGACAGCCTCGGAGAGATGCAGGTGCCGGCCGACGCGTACTGGGGCGCACAGACCCAGCGCGCGGTCGAGAACTTCCCGATCTCGGAGGAGTCCTTCGGTCGACGCTTCGTCCGAGCGCTGGGCATCGTCAAGAAAGCCGCCGCACAGGCCAACGAGGACCTGGGGACGGTCGACGCCGAGACCGCGGGCTACATCGTCGAGGCCGCCGACGAAGTGATCGCCGGTGAGCACGACGACCAGTTCCCCGTCGACGTGTTCCAGACGGGATCGGGAACGTCCTCGAACATGAACGCCAACGAGGTCATCGCCAACCGCGCGACCGAGCTCTCGGGCGGCGAGATCGGGACGCGAGCGATCCATCCCAACGACCACGTCAACTACGGCCAGTCCAGCAACGACGTGATCCCGACGGCGATGCACGTCGCCGCTCTCGAAGCCGTCGAGAAAGACGTACTGCCCGCGCTGTCGACCCTGCGTGACGCTCTGGCGGACAAAGAGTCGGCGTTCGACGACGTAGTCAAGACCGGCCGCACCCACCTCCAGGACGCGACGCCGATCACGCTGGGCCAGGAGTTCTCTGGCTATCGCGCTCAGATCGAGAAGGGCATCACTCGCGTCAAGCACACGCGCGACCACCTCTCGGAGCTGGCGCTTGGGGGCACCGCCGTCGGCACCGGGCTGAACACCCACCCCGAGTTCCCCGCCAGCGCCGCCGAGTACATCAGCGAGGAGACGGGAATCGACTTCCGGGAGGCCGACAACCACTTCGAGGCCCAGGCCGCCCACGACGCCATGAGCGAGGCCCACGGCGCGCTCCGGACCGTCGCCGGCAGCCTCAACAAGATCGCCAACGACCTCCGCCTGCTCGCCTCCGGCCCGCGCAACGGCCTCGGCGAGATCGACCAGCCGGAGAACCAGCCCGGCTCGTCGATCATGCCCGGCAAGATCAACCCCGTCGTCGCCGAGGCGGTCAACCAGGTCCACAAGCAGGTCGTCGGCAACGACGCCGCCATCTCTGCTGGCGCTGCCGAGGGCCAGATCGACCTCAACCTCTACAAGCCGGTCCTGGCCAACAACTTCCTCCAGTCGGCGCGTCTCATCGCCAACGGCAGCGAGGTCTTCGCCGAGAAGTTCGTCGCCAAACTCGAAGCCGACCGCGAGCACTGCGCCGAGCGGGTCCAGCAGTCGATGGCGCTGGCGACGGCGCTCAACCCGGCGATCGGCTACGACAAGGCCAGCAAGGTCGCAAAGCAGGCCCTCGAAGAAGACAAGACCGTCAAGGAAGTCGTCGTCGAGGAGGGGTACCTCTCGGAGTCCGAGGCCGACGAGGTGCTCGATCCGGCGAAGATGACGGAGCGAGTGATTCTTGGACAAGAGTAGCCAGCGAGGCGTTTGATCGCCGAGCACTGGTCTTGTCCAAGAGGGGGACAGAGAGTAGCCAGCGAGGCGTTTGATCGCCGAGCACTGGTCTTGGTCCAAGAGGGGGACAGAGAGTAGCCAGCGAGGCGTTTGATCGCCGGCAAACCACCATTCGTCCGTCTCAGTCCTCGCCCGCTCGGACCCACGCCGGCTTCTCGACGGTCGTCGTGCCGAGCCGTTCGTACGCGAACGAGTAGCGGACGAACTCGCCCCAGTCGCTGTTGCCCCGCCAGTACTGCACCGAGAGCGACCGCACGAGCCCGTCGTGTCTGATCACCGCACTGACCGAGACGTTCCGGATCGGGCGCTCGGTGACGAAGGTTCGCTGTTCGCCGCGTAGTTCGTAGTGGCGCTCGCCGTCGTCGCGGCGGACGCTGACGGTCGCGTTGTCGATGGTCAGGAACCGCTCGATGGCGACCGTCGCCTCCCGGTCGAGTCTGGGACGCGGGGCCGTCGCGCCGAGTTTGCGCTGTCGTGTCTCGCCGTCCAGTTCGGTGTAGCGGACGTACCGGCCGTCGGGGTCCTGGAACTCGGAGTAGTTGTCGAAGTAGCGAGCCCGACTCTCGTCCCAGACGACGCGCTCGTTCGTCCAGTAAGCGTACGTCGACTCGTTGGCGACCCGGACGACCTGTCGCGTGTCGAGGGTCTCGTTGGCCGTCTCGCGGCTCGTCGACCGCTCGGTCGTGAGGGTGTAGGACTGGTCGGCCGTCGCGCGCTGGTGTGCGGCGGTGAGTTCGTCTACGTCTACGACGCCGTTCCCGGTGACGCCCGGCGGGAGTGTCCCGGTCTCGGTCGTGGCGTCGGCCGGCTCCGGAACCGGGGCCGGCGTGAGCGTCTCGGTGCCGCCGTCGGAGGTCGCGATGCCGCCACAGCCCGCCAGGAGTACCGCCGTGAGAACGGCGACGAGCCTGTGGTCCATATCCCTATCACGGGCTCGACGAGCAAAAGTGACACCCAGCCACCCGGCGGCCGATCGGTCCCGGACCGGCCGACAACGGTGCGTTTTTTGCGGGTGGGGCTCGGACCGCCCACTAATGACTGAGTACGACTACGAGGAACTCGGACTGGTGGCCGGTCTGGAGATCCACCAGCAACTCGACACGGCGACGAAACTGTTCTGTCAGTGTCCGACTCGGGTTCGCGAACCCGCGGAGTCGACGCGGTCGCTGACCCGCTATCTCCACCCGACCAAGAGCGAACTCGGCGAGATCGACGAGGCCGCGCTCGAAGAGAGCATGGTCGACCGGGAGTTCGAGTATCTGGCCTACGACACGACCTGTCTCGTCGAGGAAGACGACGAGCCGCCACACCGCGTCGACCGCGAGGCGATGGACGTGGCCCTGGAGATCGCCCAGCTACTGGACATGAACGTCGCGGATCAGGTCCACGTGATGCGCAAGATCGTCATCGACGGCTCGAACACCTCGGGGTTCCAGCGCTCGATGCTGGTCGCCAACGACGGCGAGATCTCGACCAGCGAGGGACCGGTCGGGATCGAGGACATGCTGCTCGAAGAGGAGTCGGCCCAGCGCGTCGAGGAGACCGACGCTGGCGTGCGCTTCTCGCTCGATCGACTGGGGATCCCGCTGGTCGAGATCGGCACCAAGCCCGACATCCGATCGCCGGCCCAGGCCCGTCAGGCGGCCGAGCAAATCGGAATGCTGTTGCGCTCGACCGGACAGGTCAAGCGCGGACTGGGGACGATCCGCCAGGACGTGAACGTCTCGATCGCCGACGGGGCCCGGATCGAACTGAAGGGCGTCCAGAGCCTCGACGATATCGACGATCTCGTCCGCAACGAGGTCCGTCGCCAGGTCGAACTGCTCGACATCAGAGACGAACTGAACGAACGTGGAGCGGGCGTCGGCGAGCCCCGCGACGTGACCGATCTCTTCGAAGAGACGGACTCGGGGGTCATCGCTGGCGCACTGGACGCTGGCGGCGTCGTGCAGGCGGTCCCGCTGTACGGCTTCGACGGCCTGGTCGGCCGCGAGATCCAGCCGGACCGTCGGCTCGGGACGGAGCTCTCCGACCACGCCAAGCGCCACGGTGCCGGGGGCATCTTCCACACGGACGAACTGCCGGCCTACGGCGTCACCGACGAGGAGGTCGACGCACTGCGCGAGGCCGTCGACGCCGACCCGGAAGACGCCGTCGCCATCGTCGCCGACGACCCCGAGACCGCACAACTGGCCATCGACGCCGCGGCCGAGCGCGCCGAGACCGCTCTCGACCGGGTGCCAGAAGAGACCCGGGACGCCAACGACGACGCCACGTCTCGGTACCTCCGTCCGCTCCCGGGCGCGGCGCGGATGTACCCCGAGACGGACGTGCCGCCGGTGACCCCCGACGAGAGCGAGGTCGAGACGCCGGAGCTGCTGACCGAGAAGGTCGACCGCTACCAGTCCGAGTTCGGCCTCGACGCCGGGCTGGCCGAGCAGGTCGCGTACGGCCAGCGCTGGCGGCTGTTCGAGGACGCCGTCGACCGGGGCGTGGACGCGACCCTCGCCGCACAGACGCTGGAGTCGACGGTGACGGAACTGCGCCGGGACGACGTGCCCGTCGCGCACCTCACCGACGACCACTTCCGGGCGACGCTGGAGCTGGTCGCCGACGGCGAACTGGCCAAAGAGGGCGTGCCGGAACTGCTGACGGCTCTGGCAGCGGATCCCGGGATGGACGCGGCCGAGGCCGCCGAGGCGGCCGGGCTGGGCAGTGCCGGCGAGGACGAGGTCCGAGAGGCCGTCTCGACGGTCGTCGAGCGCCACGCCGAGCAGGTGGCCGAGGAAGGTATGGGCGCGTTCTCGGCGCTGATGGGCGAGTGCATGGGAGAACTCCGCGGGAAAGCCGACGGCGACGTGGTCAGTGACGTGCTGCGAGAAGAGATCCAGAAGCGGGCGTAAACCAGCGTATTCCGCGGCTTAGCAGCGGTTCGCCCGGTACCTTGACCGTGGGTTTTGTATACACTGGGCGTCATAGGTTTGTGCATGGTACGCACCGGGGACCGCCTGCCAATCGATTCCGTCCCCGGTGGGACGACGCTGCTGTGCGTCGGCCCGCCGATGGCGGGCAAGCGACGACTCGCACTCAGACTCCTCGCCGACGGGGCCACCGACGACGATACGACCGTGCTCGTCTCGACGGACAGCAGCACGGCCGCCCTGCGCGCCGAGTACGAGAGCGCGCTGGACGGTGTGTCACCGGCGGTCGGCATCGTCGACTCGGCCGGCGACGCCTACGGCGAGACGGCGGACAACGAGTGGACCCGCCACGTGTCGATGCCGGCGGAGCTTGGCAACGTCGGGAGTGCCGTCCTGGACCTCCTCGACACGCTCGGCGAGGGCCGGGACGGCAGCGTCGATCGAATCGGCGTCCTCTCGCTGACGACGCTGGCGCTCAACGCCGACGTCGATCAGACGATCCGGTTCGTCCACTCGCTGTCACGGCTAGTCGAGGAGCGATCGGGGTTCGCCGTGCTGACGGCACACGAGAACTCCTTCAGCAAGACGGACCTGGGCCAGGTCGAGGCGCTGGTCGACGGCGTCGTCTACACCAGGGAGGGCACCGACGGTCTCGAAGTCCGCATCGAGGGCCTCGACGGCGGACAACAGTGGTCGTCCGTCCCCATCTCGACCGCGCCCCGGAGCGAACTCGGCGTTCCCCAGCCCGCGACGCCGGCCTCCGGCACCTCCGAGCCGACCGGCGCGACGACGGACCTGGCGTTCGACTCGCTTGCGGAACTGATCGCACAGGTCGACAGCGACCGGCCGACGCTGACCGTCTGCAACCGTGAGAGCCCGGACGACCGGCTCGAAACCGTCCGGGAGTTCTTCGAGGATCTCGACATCGACGTTCGCGAGACGGAGCTGGCGGCCGAGAACCCCAGAGACGTGGCGCTCTTGCATCGCGGCCCGGTCCAGATGGCGTCGTCGCCGCTCTCACAGCTGGCAAGCGGTGTCGAGACCGCCAACGCGGACGACGATCCGTTCGCGACACGCCGCGGTCCGGACGTGCTCGAAGCACTCCACGAGCGGGTCTTCGGCGCGCGCGGCGTCGAGAAGCAGTTCCTGATCGACGCCAGCACGGCCATCGAGATGACGGCCTGGCAGACCGGCGGCGGCCAGTTGCTCGCGGGCTTCCAGCACCTCTCGCGCTACTGGGAGAGCCAGCGATCGCGGCGGGTGATGCACCGGATCGCCGACGCGGGCGTCGACGTACACATCTACGGCGTCCCAGACGTCGTGCCGACCGTCGACCGCCCGAACGTGACGGTCCATCCCGACTCCTCGACCGAGATCGAAGAGTCGTGGTTCGTCACGTACGACGGGGACGGCCGCACCGACCGGACGGGAACGCTCGTCGTCCGCGAGACCGATCCGGAGGTCTACGAGGGGTTCTGGACCTACGAGCCCTCGATCTCCCGGGACGTGTTTCGCTACCTGCGTGACACCTACGGCGTCCTCGAAGAGACCGGACAGCAGGCACCGTCGTAGACGGCCGCGGTCGGCGTCACTCCTCGTCCGAGAGCCGCTGGCTCGCCTGTCGGAACAGCCCTCGCAACGTCGTCGTCTCGCGGCCAGTCGGGTGTGCGCGGCCGATCAGTCGCTGGAACAGCCGCCGCGTCTTCGCCCGTTTCTCCTCGGGGTGGTCGATCGCGTCGAGGAAGCCGGCGAACTGCTCGTGGAGTCCCTCGATCTCCGGCTGGGCGGCCCGGTCGTGGGTCGGGTCCGGAAGCTGGGTGTCCTCGACGGTCAGTGACCGCAGCTCGTAGAGGACGATCGTCGCCGCCTGCCCGAGGTTGAGCACGGGGTACTCCTCGCTGGCGGGGATCGAACAGACCTGATCGAGGCGTTCGATCTCGTCGTTGGTGAGCCCGACCCGCTCGCGGCCGAACACGATCGCGGTGTCGGCGTCGAGGCCAGCCAGGTCGTCGGCGAGGTCTCGGGGCGTCACGAAGGGGTACCGGACGTGCTTGCTCCCGTCTTCGTTCGTGATCGCGGTACAGCCGACGGTGTGGTACTCGCTGACGAGTTCGTCGAACGAGATCTCTCGGGCCTCGGGGAGAATGTCCTCGCGGGCCTGTCCGGCGTAGCCGTAGGCCTCGCTCTCGCGGGGGAGGTCGGGCGGATCGACCAGTAGTAGCTCGTCGAGGCCGAAGTTCTTCATCGAGCGAGCGATCGTCCCGACGTTGCCCGGCGTCTCGGCGTCGACGACGGCGACAGCGACCGAACTCATACGTTGAGGTCGTCTAGGTCGATGTCGAGCGCGTCCAGGTCCTCGTCGTCGATGCGCTCGATCTCCTCTTCGATGCCGGGCAGTTCCTCGTGGGGGTCCGGCGTCTCGGGGACGCCCTCGGGATCCTCGTCGACGTGTTCGACGCCCGCGTACCCCTCCGGGGCGCGGCCGCCGTCGGCGAACCAGCCGTGGAACGCGTCTTGCAGGTCTCGGGTCCCGATCAGCTCCTCGTCGGCGACCTCGCGGAACCAGTAGACGAAGTCGGTCTCGTGGTCGCGACAGAGGATCACCTCGCCGCGAGGTTCGCCGTAGATCACCTCGGCCGGCGAGCACTGCTGGGGGTCGTCCTGTCCGTACCGGAGCCAGCAGGCGTCACAGGGGTCCGAGAGCCGTTCTGTCAGCCGCAGCACGCGCGCCTTCGTGTCCTCGTCCATCGTCCCGAGCGGTCTGACGCGGCCGTCGTCGTCGAAGACCTCGTCCTCGTCGAAGCGCCAACCTCGGAGTCCGATGTTGACCTTGCCCATGTAGAGCGTTTGCCGGGCGCGGATAAAAGCGGCGCGATGCCGACTGTCGTCGGCACAGTGCTTATTCTGACCGAACCCCAAATCAGACGCATGGACCCGTTCTGGGTCGGACTGGCGCTTCTCGCTGGACTGGTCGCCGTCGTGCTGTGGCGGCGGCGAGCCAGCAGACAGCCCCAGCGCGGCGGTCGCCCGGTGTTGCCGGCGCAGTATTCGAGCCTACTCCAGGCCGACCACTCGCGATATCCCGGGCTGTGTTCGTCCTGTGGGACCGAGAACACGGCCGGGTACGACTTCTGCCGGGAGTGTGGCGAACGACTGCCCGGTGGGACCCGGGCACGGACGGACGTGGACGTATCGGACATCTTCGGTGAGTAACCGGACTCCAGCGACCGATCGGCGAGCGAGCCGGGGGTGTGAACGGACCGCCGCAAGCGGGCCGTTTTTGCGTGGTGAAGCCTCAGTTGGGCTATGCAGAACGTCGACGCCGCCGGACTCGGGATCGGTGACGACTACCCTACCCGGATCATGGGTGTGCTCAACGTCAGCCGGGAGTCGCCGTACGACCCCAGCGTGTTCGACGACCACGACGAAGCGGCCGCCTACGTCGACGAGGAACTCGTCGGCGAGGGCGCGGATATCGTAGACGTGGGCCTGGAGTCGGCCAACAAGCGCTTCGACGTGCTCTCGGCCGAGCAGGAACTCGACCGGCTCGACACGGCCATTCAGACCATGGAGTCGGTCAGCGGCGACGCGATCTTCTCGATCGAGACGCGCTATCACGAGGTCGCCGAGGCGGCCATCGAGGCGGGTTTCGACATGGTCAACGACATCTGTGGCTTCGCGGACCCAGAGATGCCACGGATCTGCCGGGAGTACGACGTCGCGGTCGGCAAGATGGCCAGTCCGCCGGATCTCGAACGGCCGGGAGCCGTCGAGGAGACCGACTGGGCGGCTCGCAAGTCTCCCTCGTGGGCCCAGCAGGCCGACTACGTCGATCAGGTGTACGAGGCCCTGGGGCAAAACGGGCTGACGGACAAGACGATCGTCGACCCCGCCTTCGGCGGCTGGTCCGAGGCGAAGACGCTCGCGAACGACCGCGAGACGTTCCGACGACTGCGGGAGTTTCGAGCGCTGGACCGACCGATCCTGGTCTCGATCAACCGCAAGAACTTCCTGCGATCGCTCGCCGATCGCTCTACCGAGGAGGCGCTGCCGGTGTCGCTGGCCGCCACGTCGATGGCGATCGACCGGGGCGCACACGTCGTCCGGACCCACGACGTCGCCGAGACGCTGGACGCCGCCCGCATCGGCGACGCGTTCGCCGACTCGCCCCTGCGTGAGGCGTCGCTCGGCGTCGAGGAACTGGACGTGACGAACGGCATGGAGGTCGCCCGACACGTCGAGGCAGTCGACGCCGACTTCGACCCCGAGGACGGGACGACGAGAGCCTTCCGGATCACCGGCCTCGATCCCGCCGGCCGCGAGTCGCTGGCAGCGGCCGCCGCCGACACGAACGTCCGAATCGCTGGCGAGTCGTCAGTGGTGGTCTTTGGCACACCACGTTCGCTGACCCGTCTCGCGGCGACGCTGGACGACAGCGGACGGGTCGGCGACGTGATGGAATGGATAGCAAACGACGTATAGTAAGAGAAAACTTATACCCAATGCCCCAGAAAGGACGGATGAAGGCCGAAAGGGCACCCGGGTAGGGGTACACGGTCGTGCCATTTCGGCTCAAACTACGGTTTATCCTGACACAAACTCGATAGCAGTAGCTATGGACTACCACCACTGGAACCCGGTTTACGAGGCGATACTGTCGGACTTTGGCTACCCGCGGGCTGGCGACGAGCGGGCCAGGGACCGACTGGCGACGCTGCTGGCTGGAGCCTCGACCCTCGATCCCGAGTCGATCGACCTGGCGGGGCAGACGGTCGCCGTCGCCGGCGGTGGGCCGTCGCTAGACGACGACATCGACCGCGCGGTCGACGCCGACGCGGTCGTCGCGGCGTCGACGGCAGCGGATCGACTCCTGGCGACGGGCGTCGCAGTCGACTGCGTGGTCACGGATCTGGACAAACACGCCGAGACAGTCGTCCGACTCACGAACGGCGGGACGCCGGTCGCGATCCACGCCCACGGGGACAACCTCGGACTCGTCGAGTCGACGGTGCCCGAGTGCGACCCGGCGGCGGTCCTCCCGACGACCCAGGCCGCCCCCGCCGACGGCGTGGAGAACTTCGGTGGCTTCACCGACGGCGACCGGGCGGCGTTCCTGGCCGATCACCTCGGTGCGGCCACGCTCGTCTTTCCGGGCTGGTCGTTCGACGACCCGTCGGTCAGCGCCGAGAAGCGCCGCAAGCTCGACTGGGCCGAGCGGCTGCTCTACTGGCTCGAACGACGCCGCGGCGAGCGCTTCGACGTGCTCGATGGGCGTCGCAACGGCATCGACACGTCGGCGTTGCCGGTCGAGTGACGCGAGTTCCACTCGGCGCTGTTCGGCGGTGTGGGTCGATCCGGATAGTCGCCCCCCGTTTCGGGAGGCTACCACAGCAGGCCGGCGTCCTTGACGTGGCGGTGCAACGCCGTCCGGTTCTCGAAGTGCTGGTCGCACACCGCACAGTGTGGCCGGTCGTTCGTTCGCTGCATGGTCGAGGGGTCGTCCCCGAGCCCGATCAATCGGGTGCCAGTGCAGAGAGGGTCGCGTCGATCTGCTCGGGATCTGCGGCTCGCGGGAACGAGACCGAGACGGCGTCGACGCCGTCGATGTCCGCGAAGCTCGCGAACTGTTCGCGACACTGCTCGGGCGTACCGGCCGCCGCCAGCGCGTCGAGCAGGTCGTCGTCGATCGCGGCCATAGCCGCCTCGTGGTCGCCGCCGGCCCACTCCTGTGCGATCTCGTGGGCGGTGTCTTCGTACCCCTGGCGGGCCAGCGCGTCCCGGTAGAAGGTGCCCATGCCGCCGACGTAGAACGCGATGTGCTGGCGGGTCAGCCGACGGGCCTCCGCGCCGTCGTCGAGCGCACAGCAGGGCAGCGACAGCGTCACGCGCTGTTCGCTGCGGTCGCGGTCCCCGAGGTCGCCGCCGCGCTCGAAGTCTTCGAGACGGTCCTGAAGTCCTTCTTTCGTCGTCATCAGCGCGTGCCAGCCGTCGCCAAAGCGGCCGGCGAGTTCGACGGACTTGGGACCCAGCCCACCGGCGTCGATGCCGGGGACGGGCTCCGGTGGCTCACAGCGAAGCCGGAACCCCGACAGCTGGAAGATGTCGCCGTCGTAGTCGACTGTCTCCCCCGCGAGGACGGACTTGACGATGTCGATCGTCTCGCGGGTGTAACGCAGCGGCCGCTCGAAGTCGACGCCGTGCCACCCCTCGATGACCATCGGGCCGGAGGGACCGAGCCCGATCCGCAGCCGACCGTCCGAGACCTCTTGCAGCGTCGCGGCGGTCTGGCCGATCAGGGCCGGACTCCGCGAGTAGACGTTCATGATGGAGGTCCCGATTCCGACCGACTCCGTCTCGCGGGCGATACAGGTCAGCGTCGTGACCGCGTCTCGCCCCCACGTCTCGGGGAGCCAGACGCGGTCGTACCCCAGCGATTCTGCGCGCTGGCTCATCTCGACTAAGGTGTCGACGCCGGGCTGTGCTGCGACGGGCAGGAACACGTCTCGTTTCATAGTTCTGGGTTCTCCTCGATGTCCGGGACACCGCGCGGCGTGATCGTCTCACCGGTCAGGAACGACGCGCCCTCGCTGGCCAGGAACTGGACCACGTCGGCGATCTCGTCGCTGGTGCCGACGTTGCGGTCCGGGTCCTCGCGGTCGACGTCGTCGGCCTCGATCCCCATCTGGGAGGTCAGCCCCGGAGTGGCGACGTAGCCCGGCGCGACGCAGTTGACGCGGACGCCGTCGCCGGCCCACTCGTAGCCCAGCGTCTTGGTGAGGTTGATGATCGCGGCCTTGGCCGCGGCGTAGTGGCTCATGTACGGCGCGCCGTCCTGGCCGGCGACGCTGGCGACGTTGACGACGCTCCCGCCGCCTTCTGCCAGCTCGTCTGCGGCGGCTTGCGTGCAGTTGTACGTCCCCGTGAGGTTCACGTCGACGACCGACTCCCAGCCGTTAGGCGAGATGTCGGTAAACGACGACATGAACGACGCGCCCGCATTGTTGACGAGCACGTCGAGACCGCCGAACTCGTCGACGGCAGCCGCGACGAGCGCCGACACCGCGTCTTCGTCGCGTACGTCACAGGCGACGCCGACGGCGTCCCCCGGATGGGCCTCGCCGATCTCGTCGGCGGCCGTCGTGATCTCGGACTCGTCTCGCGAACAGATCGCCACGTCGACCCCGTCGGCGGCGAACGCCTCCGCCGTCGCGCGGCCGATTCCGCGCGAGGCACCCGTGACGATGGCCACGTCGCCGTCGACACTGAACTGGTCTGGCATACACCCACAGAGGACCGCTCGCCTGATAAATCCGGGTAGAGAACACGATCGACAACGGAGCGGCCGTGGTTTCCTCGTCCTGGCTCGCAGGGCGTGAATACGACGTTCCGTCCGACCGTCCCACATTTATACGATCGGACGACGTAGCCGTGGGTATGGTTGGCATAACCTACGAAGACTTCCTCGACCTGTCCTACGACCCGGCCGACACCGATCTCGTCTGCGAGTTCTACGTCGAACCCGCCGCCGACCAGGACGCAGAGTCGGCGGCCAGCCGGGTCGCCAGCGAGTCCTCCAACGGCACCTGGGCGGAACTCCAGGTCGAAGGGGGTATCACCGACCTCTCGGCGACGGCCTGTGCCGTCGAACCGGCCACGGCGGCCGATCGGGACGGCTACCGCGTGACCGTCGCCTACCCCGACGCGCTGTTCGAGGGAGGGAACATGCCCCAGATCCTCTCCTGTATCGCCGGCAACATCCTCGGGATGAAAGCCGTCGACCGGATCCGCCTGCTGGACTGTGCGTGGCCCGAGCCGCTGGCGACGAGCTTCTCGGGCCCGCAGTTCGGGACCAGCGTCCGCTCGGAGATCTTCGACGCCGACGACCGGCCGATCACCGCGACGGTCCCGAAGCCGAAGGTCGGGCTCTCGACGGACCAGCACGCCCAGATCGGCTACGAGGCCTGGACCGGCGGGCTCGACCTCCTGAAAGACGACGAGAACCTCACCGACCAGGCGTTCAACCCCTTCGAGGACCGCCTGACCGAGAGCCTTGCCCAGCGCGACCGGGCCGAAGACGAGACCGGCGAGCCAAAGAGCTACCTGCTCAACGTCACCGCTGGCGGGACCGAGATGCTCGAACGGGTCGATCTGGCCGCCGAACACGGCTGTGAGTACGTCATGGTCGACGTCGTCACCTGCGGGTGGGCGGCCGTCCAGCAGGTCCGCGAACGCTGCGAGCGCCACGGGCTGGCGATCCACGCCCACCGCGCGATGCACGCGGCCTTCGATCGCCTCCCGTCCCACGGGGTCTCCATGCGGGTGCTCGCCCAGATCGCACGGCTCTGTGGCGTCGACCAGATCCACACCGGCACCGCGGACCTGGGCAAGCTCGCGAACGAGGACACCGTCGGGATCAACCAGTGGCTCACGGGCGACCTGTACGGGCTCGACGACGTGTTGCCGATGGCCTCCGGGGGACTGCATCCCGGCCTCGTTCCAGAACTGGTCGATCGCTGTGGGACGAACATCGGGATCCAGGCGGGCGGCGGCGTCCACGGCCACCCCGACGGAACCCACGCGGGTGCGAAAGCCCTCCGTGCGGCCGTCGAAGCCGCTGCCGAGGGCCGATCGATCGAGGCCGCCGCCGCCGACGAGCCCGCGCTGGCGACGGCCCTCGACAAGTGGGGCACGGAGACGCCCCGGTAGCCGGGACGAGAAAACTACCAGATTTTTGCCGACCCCCGTCTTACGGGTGGTCGTGTCGACTCCCGTCACCGACATCGAAGCCGTTCTGGAGGAGTCCGGGCCGGACTACACCGACTTTTCCTTCGAGCGACCGGGCAGTGGCCACCAGAGCGACGTGTACATGGTGACACTCGAACACGCCGGCCAGGAGTACGAGGTCGTCGTGAAGTTCGAACCCGACGACATGGAGTCGTTCGCCGTCGAGCCCACGCTCCACGACTACGTCTCGGAGCGAACGACGCTGCCGGTGCCGGATATCCTCGTGTTCGAACAGGACCCCGAAGCCGCTGTCCCGCCGTACTTCGTGACGGCGCGTCTCGAAGGAGACAATCTCGCAGAGAGCTACGCCGGCCTCTCGACGGCCGACCACGAGCGCGTCCTGAGACAGGTCGGCCGCATGCTCGGCGATCTCCACTCCGAGATCGCGTTCGAGGCGTTCGGCTGGCTGGACCTCTGGAACGACCGGATCATCGTCCGGGACCTGACCGCCAGCTGGCGTGCGTACTTCGAGCAGCTGACGACGGCTCACCTGGACGGCCTCGCGGACACGCCGTTCGCGGACCTGCGCGAGCGGGCCGAGCGCAACCTGGAGCCGGCCCTCTCGCTCGTCCCGGAAGAGGGCGTCCCGCGGCTGGTCCACGACGACTTCCGGCCGGCGAACCTCCTGTTCGATCCGACGCTTGACGACCCGATCACCGCCGTGCTCGACTGGCAGGACGTCCTCGCCGCGCTCCCGGAGTACCACCTCGCCCAGACGGAGTTTCTCTTCGTCGACTCGTCGTTCCAGGACGAGAGCGTCCGCGAGCGTCTCCGGACCGCCCTCTACGAGGGGTACCACAGCGAGCGCGCCTTCGCCTTCGACGAGGAGTACGTCCGGAAACGCCCGATCTACCAGCTCTCGACGCTGCTGTGGCGGATGGGCGGATTCGAGGGCTCGTTCGCCGAGGAGTCCGGCCTCGCACGGGCACGCGCCGAGGCCCAGTACCGCCAGGAGTTCGAGCGCCTCGTCGAGACGCTCCCGCGGCCCTGACTCATACTGCCGGCTGTCACTTCGTGAGGAGCTTCGCCACCCCGGGGTGGCGAAATCAGTCACAGACGTACAGCCGGTCGTATCACTCCTCCGGCCCGATGTCGAGCAGCGCCTCCACGTCGCGCCACTCCGCGTGGAGCCTGGCCCCGGTGGTTCTGGCGGCCAGTGCGCCACAGGCGTTGCCCACCGCCAGCGCGTACTCGTCGCTACCGGACTGGCTGGCGGCGAGAAACCCCGCGGCGAACGCGTCGCCAGCGCCCGTCGTGTCGACCGGATCGACGGCGAATCCGGGGTGGCTGATCGTCTCGTCGTCGGTCCGGACCTCGGCCCCGCCTGCGCCGTGCTTGACCACGACGCGGTCGACGCCGGACAGCAACCCGGCGTCGGCGGCGATGTCCGCCTCGCGCTGATTGAGAAAGACGAGGTCGACCTCGGCCAGCACCGGCTCGTACTCGCGCTCGGCCAGTCGCCGTCCGGGATCGAAGCTCACCGCACAGCCCGCCTCGGCCGCCCGCTGTGCGAGCGCGACGGCGGTCGCCGGCCGCTGGCTGGTCAGGTGGAGCCGATCGCTCGCGTCGAGGGTCCCCCGTTCGAGGTCGTCGGCCGTGAACGCCTCGTTCGCGCCGTCGTTGCCAAGCACCATCACCTCGCCGTCCTCCTCGACGACGAGGTACTTCACCGCGGTCGCGTCGTCGGCCTCGACCAGCACCGTCTCGACGCCCGCCCGATCGAGTTCGCGCGCCGCGAGCCAGCCGTGTTCGTCCGCGCCGACGCTCCCCAGCAGCGTCGTCTCCACGTCGAGCCCCGCCAGCAGGACCGCGACGTTCGACGCGCTGCCGCCCCCGGACTGACACTGGTCGACGATCCGGGCCTCGCCGTCCGGCTCGGGGAGCCCATCGACCTGCAGCGTTACGTCCCAGTTGACGTGGCCGGCACAGAGCACGCGCGACATTACGACACCGTCCGTCGGGCATGAATAAGTACCTCGGGGGAACGGTCCCGCGCTGGCGGTCCCCGCGACCGCTCACACCGCCGGCTGTCCGTCCCCGTGGCACTTCGCCAGCCCGGAGCGCGTCTCATACTGCCGGCTGTCACTTCGTGAAGAGCTTCGCCACCCCGGGGTGGCGAAATCGGTCACAGATGTACAGCCGGTCGTATCACCCACCGGCGACGGCCACCACCGGACCACCCGCGTGGCGTCGCTGTCTACATCTCACCGGCCGCAGGACAGTCGCAAGTCGGCGATTCGGGAAGCAGATGCTCAGATGACAAGAGATTATTTCACCCGGGCACGAGTGGTTCGTTGTGAGCGTTCCACCCTCCAAGCTGATCGGCGTTCTCTTTACCCTGACAGGCACACTGAGAGCCATCAACGGGGTTTTCGTCGGGGGCACCGCATCGGCACCCGAAGTCGGCGTCGACGTACTGATCATCGTTACTGGAGTTGTCGTGTTGTTTCAATCTACCCGGAATCCGCCGTTCAGTAACTACAGTGCCGGAATCTACGTCATCGTCGTCTCGCTCGTTGCAGCGGTCGTCCTGACATCGCTGCAAATACTCCTACACATAATTTGAACGCCGAAAAAGAAAACGCGAGACGATAGCACGTCGGTAATTCGGCATTTTGTCGAACATTCCATATGATGGTTGCTTGCTACCCCAGTAGCTGTGGAATCGCTGCACCGTGCATGTGCGAACTGACCGTTTGAGATTCTGTCACCGGTCGATACTGTCTTCGCTGGTTTGCTGAATACATGGCGCATATACAGTACTCTGGTCGGTGGCAAACTCTATGCGCCCAAGGCCCTCGATCTACCGGTACCAGAGAAACCTCTGACAGAATCGGATGCTACGAAAATATATACGGGTTGATCTGCCCGAGTAATGTACTATACTTTTTTCGTCGCAGTATGTGGACAGTTTGGACAGTCCCAGTGAAATTGAGTCCCACCAGAACTAAGAATACCACCCGAGGAGGTAGCGCCTTCCCTCATCCATCCTTTACTTTTTGCACATTCCAAGTGTAATTCAATTCCACAGTTACTACAGTGGAAGTGCTTCGCATCTTTCAGTTTGTTGCCACACACATCGCATTTGGAACTTGTAATTAGCCCCATGATACAGAACCAATAACATATGGTACCCACTAATAGTTTTCCAATAATCAAATTGGTTTCAGATTATGTTTGTTGGGCTCAGAATTGGATTCGCTATTAATTGCAAGAAACATACCTTCTCCACATACATTAATTTAATATTTTCTTAACTTGTTAGTTGCAAATCTGCTAACGGGAGCTTTCCTGAATTGTCGTGAAATCAAGGTGGATAAGTGCTGCATAGAGCCTCTATATTCAGCAGGACACTCTTAGCATATTTCGGACAAGTCGATAGCCGGTTCGGTAACGGCTTCATCTCTACCCCCCGATCGAGCGCATCGAGACGGTGAGAGACGGGGCCGTTCCGTGACCCCTCGGTAGGTGCGACCTCTCGACCCGGTGTCCATCCGAGAGCCAGCCAGCCCCGGACTCCAGTCGCCTAGGCGTCGTCCTCGGGTCGGCGGTTGGCTTCCCGTGTTGTCGGTTCCAGCCACGGCTCGTGGGTCCCCTCGCCGAACAGTTCGCGCATCAGCGTGACGACGCTCTCGGGTGGGAACTGGCCGCGCTCGGTGACGATGGCGTCGACGTGGCGGGGCGGCGTCACGTCGAAGGCGGGATTTGCGACCGTGATCTCGCCGATCTCCGCACGGTCTTCGGGAGCGATCACCTCCGACTCGTCGCGCATCTCGATGTCGACGGTGTGGCCGGTCATCGTGTCCGGGTGGAGCTTGATCGTCTGGGCGGCGACCATCACCGGCGTCCCGCGCTCGCGGGCGTTGACCGCCAGCCCGGACGTGCCGATCTTGTTGACGACGCTGCCGTCGGCGGCGATCGCGTCGGCCCCCACGAGGACGTGGTCCACGTCGCCGAGATAGCGGCGGGCGGCGCTGTCGACGATCAGAGTCACGGGCACGTCCATCGCGCGGAGTTCGCGGGCGGTGATGTGGCCCTGCTTGCGCGGTCGGGTCTCCTTGACGACCGCGCTCACGTCTTTGCCCTGCTGGACCGCGCGCTGGATGCAGGCGACGGCGTCCGTCGAGTGGCAGTGGGTCATCACCCGGTCGCCGTCTCGCAGGCGGTTCGCGCCGATCTCGCCGAGGTCGTCCTGCGCGCGGTCGAGCTGGTCGCGAAACGACGATCCGGCCCGCTCGACGGACGCTCGCAGCGCGGCGACGCTCTCGCCGTCCATCCGCCGGAGCACGTACCGCAGGGCGTTGGGCAGGCTCACGGCGGTCGGTCGCGTATCCAGCAGGGTGCGGGCCGCCGCTCTGATCTCCTCGCGAAACGCTGCCGGGGTCTCGGCCTGGCTCTCCTCGGCCTGTGTGACCAGTGCCGACGCCGCCGCGTCGGCGATCGTCGCCGCCCCGCGGGTCTCCATGGTCTCGATCTCCTCGGCCACGGTCTCGACGCGGGGATGCAGCGGTGGCTCGTCCATACGTGGCCTTGGCTATCGGTTCCAATAAGCACGGTGGCGCTCGCGGCCGTGCGGTCACACGGGACGAACCGACGGCGAGTGCTCTGGTCCCAATCGAGACCGTTCACACACTGCTCGCACGACGGCAGTGCGATCGATGTGTACTGCGTTTCATACGGATTATTGTAGCCGTTTTCCCGGTCGACTGCACCACGGTGTGCGGTCAATCCGGTAAAGATCTACAATAATCCGTATCAGTGGCTCCCGTCGATCAGGCGTCCAGTCCCGGTTCGAGCCGCGGCGCGGTGCGGTCGACGGTCACCGTGTCGAACTGCGTGAGCCACCCCTCGTCGCCGCGCTCGAACGCGTCCAGACAGTCCTGGACGCGGTAGTTTCGCTCGCCGTCCGAGCACGGGAAGACCGCCTGGAGCCGGTCGCGTTCGTAGATCGCCAGCGAGACGACCGGGAAGACGACGACGTCGTCGATCCGACTGAGACCGACGTACGACCGGGCCCGTCGTTCGAACGCGGGCTCTAGCGCGTAGTCGTTTCGCTGCGCCCAGGCCGCGAACTCGTCGTAGGTGGCCAGTGCGCCGTCGCGGCGATCCTCGTTCAGGGTCCGGATGCGCTGCCACTCGTCGGCGACGGTCGACTCGTCGAGCACGTCTTCGGTTTCGAGTTCGCGGACCCGCTCTAACACGTCTCGCTGGGCGTCGTAGGTCCCGTAGGTGTCCCCCCGCAGATACAGCTCCGCCCGCAGCTGCTGGTCGTGGTTCTGATCCATCATTCGAGTTGACATGCTCGCGCGGGGCTCAAAACTCTTTCCCGGCCCTGTTTTGAAGTCCCCGGCGGCCGAACCCGGTGGCATGGCACGATCTGTCGGTTTCGTCGGCCTCGGTGCGATGGGTGCGCCGATGGCCTGGAACCTCGACGACGCGGGGGTCGACCTCACCGTGTACAACCGGACGACCGAGCGAGAGCGCCCCTTCGCCGAGGCGGGCGTCAGCGTCGCCGACTCGCCGAAACACCTCACCGAACGCGTCGACGTGGTCTGTCTGATCGTCACCGACGGCACCGCCGTCGGCGAGGTCCTCGAACGCGAGTTCGGTATTCTGGCGGGGCTCGACGAGACGACGACGGTCGTCCAGATGAGCACGATCGGTCGCGACGAGACGCTGGCGGCCGCCGAGGCCGTCCGCGAGCACGGCGGCCGCTTTCTCGACTGCCCCGTCTCGGGGACGGTCGGGCCGGCCCGCGAGGGGACACTCGTCGGGCTCGTCGGTGGCGACGACGACGTGATCGACGACGTCGAACCGGTGCTGTCGGCCATGTGTGACCCCGTCGTCCGGTGTGGCGGGGTCGGACAGGGGACCAGCATGAAACTGTTCGTCAATCTCCTGTTGGGCACCGCCATGGGCGCGTTCGCCGAGGCGCTGACCTTCGGCGCGAACCAGGAGCTCGAAATCGAGGACATGCTCGAAGTCGTCGAGAACGGCGCGCTCGACTCGCCGCTGTTCTCGGCGAAGGGCCAACAGATCCGCACGGACGACTACGACTCGCGGTTCCCCGTCGACTACCAGTTCAAGGACCTGGACCTGGCGCTGGAGGCGGCGGGCGACGCCCGCGTCCCGATGCAACTCACCGCAGCGGCCCGCGAACTGTTCAGCGGTGCCCGAGCGGCCGGCCTCGGCGAGCGAGATATGGCTGCCGTCGTCGAGCCCCTCGCCGAACAGACCGGCGTCTCGCTCGCGTCGGACAATCGGTCTGACGACTGACACTTCCGGCTGTCACTGTTTCGAGATATTCGCGACACGGGGTCGCGAAATACTTCACAGACGTACAGCCGGCATATGAAACGCCACGCTGGCGGTCTGTCCCGGCGAGCAGCGAAAAATCGGGTGTGGCGTCGTCACTCGGCGACAGTGATCGACTCGTCGCCCTCCAGAATCCGCACTTCTGCGGAGCTCCCGGTGGCCGTGACTTCACGCCGGAACGCCTCGGGATCGACTTCGATCGGCGGGAAAGTGTCGTAGTGCATCGGCAACGCCACGTCCACGTCCAGCCAGTCGACGGCGATCGCGGCCTGCATCGGTCCCATCGTGAAGTGATCGCCGATCGGGACCGCGGCCACGTCGGGTTCGAGGTACGGACCGATCACCTCTCGCATCTCGGTCATCAGCCCCGTGTCACCGGCGTGGTAGAACGTCGACGACTCGGCATCAGACACCTGCGTCGGCTTCGTGTCGGAGATGACGAAGCCGGCCGGCATCCCACCGCCGGTCGACTCGTAGGTGGTCTCCATGCCGTTCGTGTGGTCGGCGCGGTGGAAGGTGACGAACGCGTCGTCGAGTTCGACGGTGCCCCCGAGGTTCGCTCCGATCGTGTCCGAGACGTCGTAGTTGTCCGCACAGTAGCCGACGACCTCTGGCAGTCCGACTACGGTCGCGTCGGGGAACGCCCCCACGTCTGCGATGTGGTCCATGTGACCGTGGGTCAACAGGACGTAGTCGGCGTCGACCGCTCCGGGCTCCAGGTCCGTCTTCGGGTTGTCGAAGAACGGATCGACGAGGAGTGCTGTGTTGTCGACCGTTACGTGGAACGTCGAGTGGCCGTGCCAGGTGATCTCCATGGTCACGTGGCTGTACTGCCGGCTGTCACTTAAGCGTATAGCAGCGCCGCCACACGGCCCCGTGTCCCGGTGGCGACGACGCACGAACTGACAGCCACAGCCTCACTCTGCGTAACCCAGCGCCTTCAGACGCCCCTCGACGGACTCGGCGGCGTCGGTCGCCGTCTGCGGCCGGAACTCGACCCACGGCACCTCGACGAGCGGGTCGACGTGACAGCCACAGGGGTGCTCGTACAGGCGCAGTTCTCGCGCCCGGCCGAAGATCTCGCCGTGGTCGGCGGTCACCACGGTCGTGTAGCCGGCGTCGAGCCACTCGCGGAGGTACGGTACGATGGCGTCCCAGACGCTCCAGACGGCGGCGCTGTAGGCGTCACTGGCCGCCTCGACGTCGACGTGACCCCGCGCCATCGCGACTTGCAGCGAGTCGATCTCGCCGTCGCTGTCCGCCCACGGACCGAGGTCGTCGTAGGCCAGTCGCCACGAACCGTCGAGCTTCGCGACGTAGGGCCAGTGTGGCTGCTGGAGGTGTCCGACCGCCGGCCCCGTCTCGGCGTCGGCGATCTCTGTCACCCGGTCGAGGATCGGCTCGGGCAGCACCGTCGAGAGCTCGTCGTTCCAGTGGCGCTCCCAGTACCGCTCGACCGTCGCTCCGAGTTCGTCCGTCACCTTCGCGTACTGTGCGTTCCCGGAGACGACGGTCGCCGCGTCGAGCACGCCCGAGGAGACGCACTCCCCGAGCCACTCGGGCGTACAGCTCGCTGGCGAGGTGACCGTCTCGATCGGCCAGTGGGCGACTTCTCGGAGCGCGTCCGCTCGACAGGCGTCGAGCACGAGGAGGATGTCCCAGTCGGTGGCCTCCAGTCGACGGTGCTGTGAGCCGCCCCGGCGGCCGGTCACCTGCTGACAGAGGTACTTCCTGGCTCTGTAGGGGAACGGCTCTTTCATCTCGTGTCCGGAGTTGCCGGAGGCACTCGTATAAAACGGTCGGAACGGTCGATCTGTCCCGCCCGGAGGATCTCGTCAGGGCAGCGATCTTCAGCGGTCGGTACACTCCTCGTACAGCGCTTCGAGGCGTCCGACGATCGCGTCCCACGAGTAGGTCTCGATCACGTACTCGCGGGCCCGCTCGCCCATCTCGCGGGCACGCTGCTCGTTGGCGTAGATCGTCTCGATGCGGTCACGCAGCCGTTGTTCGTCCCCCGGCTCGACGACGTAGCCCGTCTCGCCGTCCACGATCGCGTCTGCGACGCCGCCGGTATCGGTGGCGACGACCGGGAGGCCGGCCGCCATCGCCTCCAGCACGGCGTTGGGGAGCCCTTCGCCGCGGACCGACGGCAACACGAAGAGCCTGCCGCGTCCCAGATACTCCCCGACGGCCTCGGGCGCGACCTCGCCGACGAACGTCGCGTCGACGCCCAGCTCGTCGGCCAGCGCTTCCAGTTCCGACCGCCGAGAGCCGTCCCCGACGATGGTGACGGCGGCGGCCGCCTCACTCCCGGCCAGTGCGCGCAGCAGGACGGCCACACCCTTCTGTTCTTCCAGCCGCCCGACGAACACGATCTCGTCGCCAGACGCCGTCTCCGCCGGTACGTCGACGCCGTTGCCGAGGACGCGCACGTCCGTCGGATCGAACTCCGCGGTCACGTCCGCTTTCACAGCCGCCGACTGGACCAGGACGGTCGTGTCCCACAGCACGGTCCGTATCAGCCACCGTTTGACCGGATTGGCCTTCATGAAGTAGTAGTCCCCGCCCCGGATCCACGCGAAGTAGGGAACGCCCGTCAGATAGTGGACGACCGTACCGACGAACCCGTTGGGGTAGATCATCATGCACTGCAACACGTCGATCTCGCTTCGGTCCCTGACGAGCAACGCCGTCAGCGCGAGCAGGTACGTCAGCGTACTCAGAAACGACGACCGCCGATAGTTGGGGACCCGGACGATCTCGTAGGGCTCGTCGACCTCCGTCTCGCGGCCGTAGGCCTTCGTGTAGACGGTCACGTCGTGTCCGGCCTCGGCGAGCGCGCGGGCCATCCGGCGCGTCTGGGTCTCGGTCCCGCCGATGATGTCGGGGGGAAACTCCTTGACAGTTATTGCGACGTTCATCACTGGATCTCCGTGGTCGTCACGGCCTCAGTGGGCGACGCGGGTCGCCCGGTCGAGTACCGGAAGGTGTCGGCAGTTCCATTTAAGCGGTCGGGTTTCGACCGACCGCCAGTGACGCGCTACAGGAGCGATCTGTACAGGTCGACGTACTGCTGTCCGATCGCTCGCCAGTCGTACTTTCGTTCGACGCGTTCACGAGCGCGCGCTCCCATCGCCCGCGTCAGCTCGAAGTCGGAGAGCAGTTCCAGCAGCGCGTCGGCGATCGGCTCGGCGGCCTCCGTCGGGACGACGAACCCCTCTTTACCGTCTCGGACCATCTCGTGTGCGCCAGAGGTGTCGGTGACGACGACCGGACAGCCGACCGCCATCGCTTCCAGTCGGACCAGCGAGAAGCTCTCGGAACGCGACGGGTGGACGAACGCTCGGGCCCGCGCGAGGTGGTCCCGAACCACCGACTGGTCGACGTACCCGTGGAAGGTGACGTTGTCCGCGACGCCGAGGCTGGCCGCCTGTTCGCGAAGCGCCTGCTCTTCGGGTCCC
The DNA here is from genome assembly GCF_017612575.1 of Halomicrobium sp. IBSBa. Classification (NCBI taxonomy): domain Archaea; kingdom Methanobacteriati; phylum Methanobacteriota; class Halobacteria; order Halobacteriales; family Haloarculaceae; genus Halomicrobium; species Halomicrobium sp. IBSBa. The sequence continues at coordinate 355,557 of NZ_JADPQC010000001.1, read as the reverse complement.
TCGCCGAACACGTCGAGGTGGACGTTCGGGAACGCTTCGACGACGTTCGCGAGCGCGTCGAGGAGCACGTCGTACCCCTTTCTCTGCTCCAGTCGTCCGATCGCGACCAGTGTCTGCGTGTCCTGGCGCTCCGTGAACTCGAACAGCTCCGCGTCGACGCCGAGGGGAATCACGTCGATCTTCGACTCGTCGACGTGTCGCGCGTACGCCTCGCGCGCCTCCTCGTGGACGACGGTAATCCGGTCGGCGGCTTCGAGGGTCCGCCGGAACAGCGACATCCGGACGGGGTCGATCGTCACGTCGCGGACGGCGTTCATCGGGTAGTAGACCGCGTTACTGACCGGCAGTGGGAGTTCGTACCCGACCGCCTGTGAGAGCATGTTGTTGAACTCCTCGGCCATGATCGCGTGGCCGGTCTGGCACGGGCCGAGGACGGTCGGCGTGTCGGCGGCGATCCCGGCGAGCAACACGGGGTTGAACCACCGGTAGCTCAGGTTCATGTGGTGGTAGATGTCGACAGATCCGGCCCGGATCTCGCGGGCGGCCGTCCGGAACGACCGGCCGTAGTACTGCAGCCTGTTTTGCGTCCCCAGCTCGCGAACGTGAACGTTCTGGGCATCGATCGCCGTCTCCTCTTTCCCGACCAGCGCGTCGATCGTCACGTCGTCTGCGGTCATGTTGTTCAACACGTTGTAGCTCTTGCCGTACCGCAGATTCGAGAGACGGGTGTCCGCCGGGGCGATGAGGACGCGCGCCATGTCCGAGGGGATATTCCGGCCACAGATATAGACGGCGGTGGTCGGCCGGCGCGACACCGCCGTCGAACGGTTCGGACGCCGGCCGACGGCCAGCGAACCGTCCAATATAAACCACTGCTGGCCGACGTTCGACTCGATAGGGATGCGCATCGGCCAGACCTCGTTCGTCACGTTCGTCTCCAAGTTTCTCGCTTCGGGCGCGGGGTTCGTCGGGACCATCGTGTTCGCCCGGCTGCTGGGCGCGGACGTGCTGGGTCGGTACTACCTGTTGCTCTCGATCGTCGCGTGGCTGGCCCTCGTGGGGACACTGGGATTCGAGAGCGCGATCGCTAAACGGCTGAGCGAAGGCGAAGACAGGGGTGCCTACAAGGTCGCTGGCGGGCTCTGTATGGCGGCGCTGACGGGCTCGATCGTCGTCGTCCTCTTTCTCGGCGAGGGGCTGGTTCAGCAGCTGTTCGACATCCGCCGGGTCGAGTTCGTCGTGGTCTTGCTGCTCGTCGGCGTGGCGAGTTCGTACGTCGACTCGATGCTGAACGGCGTCCACCTGGTCCACGTCGCGTCGTCGCTGCGGCCGGTCCGACAGATCGTCCGGACCGCCCTGCAGGTCGGCGGTATCCTGCTGTCGTTCGGGCTGGCCGCGCTCGTCTACGGCTACGCGGCCGGGAGCCTCGTCATCGTCGTCGTCGGGCTGTACTTCGTCGGCCGTCCGTACCGACTGCCGACGCGGGCACACTTCGAGAGCCTCTACGAGTACGCGAGATACGCCTGGCTGGGGCGCATCCGGGGCAAGACGTTCAACCAGGCGGACGTACTGGTCCTCGGTGTCTTCGTCTCCGACGAGCTCGTGGGGGTCTACGCGATCACGTGGAGCCTCGCGAACTTCCTCATCATCTTCAGCAACGCCATCAGCTCGGCGCTGTTCCCGGAGCTGAGCAAGCTCTCGGCCGAGGACAGCTTCGAGCGGGTGTCGTCGTTGATCGAGGACTCGTTCGCCTACGCGGGCCTGTTCACGATTCCGGGACTGGTCGGCGGGGTCCTGTTGAGCGAGCGCCTCCTGCGGATCTACGGCTCGGAGTTCCTCAGGGGGACCGAGGTGCTGTGGTTGCTCATCGTCGCCGTCCTCGTCTACGGCTACCAGAGCCAGATCGTCAACGCGCTCAGCGGCATCGACCGGCCCGGCGAGGCGTTCAAGGTCAACGCCGTCCTCGTCGTGTCGAACGTCGTCCTCAACTTCGCGCTGATCTGGCAGTACCGAATCCTCGGAGCGGCGATCGCGACTGCCACGTCGGTCGTCCTGAGCTTCGTCGTCGGCTACTTCGTCCTGCGGAGCCACGTCTCGGTCTCGCTCCCGGTCGAACGGATCGGGACGCAGGTGGTCGCCGCCGCCGGGATGGGCGTCGTCGTCGCGACCGTCGAACGGGTCGCCCAACCGGTCTTTCCGCTGGTCGATCCCACCGCGACAGCGGCGCTGCTGGTCGTGGTGGGTGCGCTGGCGTACTTCGCCTTTCTCTGGGCGCTGTCGGGGGAGTTCAGGACGGTCGTCCGCGAGAACACGCCCGCAATCGGGCTCTGAGCTGGACTCCGCTCGCAGTCTATCGAATGTAACCGAGACTCTCTAGCTGGTCTTCGACTGAGTCCTCCAGCGACTCCGACTCGCCCTCGCTCACGTCGGCTCCCTCCAGCTCGCCGTACGACTCCGCCACGACGCCGCCGTCGTCGTCGGAGACGCGGTCGGACACCTGTGCGTCTCCGACGCGGATCGTCGCCGACGCCGAATCGTGGGTCCCGTACTTGTACACGCCGTCGTCGTCCTGCTCGTAGACCGCGCGCCACGGTCCGCCGTACCGCTCGGGATCTTCACAGTCGTCCGGTAGCATGACTGCCGGGCGTTCGAGCCGGTGGGTCGAGGCGAACGCGCGGTCGTCGACGGCGAAACTCCCAGTCTCGCCGTCGAGCGTCGCTTCGACGACGGCCGGGAAGCGGATGAGGCTGGCCAGCGAGTCGTTCGCCCCTCCGTGCTCGCCGCCGGGACGGCGCACGAGGAGCGGCACGTGGGTCAGCACCTCGTGGACGCTCCAGCTGTGGTAGGCGGCACGGACCCGCGGATCGACGCGGCTCCACTCGCCGAAGCCGTCGCCGTGGTCGCTGGTGACGACCAGGAGCGTGTCGTCGAGGACACCGCGCTCTCGCAGCGCGTCGACCAGCGTCGCCACGGCGTCGTCGGCCTGCCGGATACAGTCGTCGTAGAGGGCTTCGATCGCCCGGAGCTTCCACCACTCCTCGGACGCGGCGACGTCCTTCGAGATCGGCGACGACAGCGAGTCGTGTACGTCCAGCAGTTCTTCCGTGCCCGCCGACCGGAATTCCTGGACGGGTTCGTACGGGAAGTGGGCGTCCATGAAGTTCAGGCAGGCAGCCCACGGGCCGTCTCGCTCGTCCGACCACTGCAGGAAGCTCTCGACGTACTCGGTGCCCGCCTCCCGCTCGGGATCGTACGCTTCCTTGTTGCTGGAGAGGAAGTACAGGCCGTTGAACGCCGACCGGAGCGGCTTGCCGCTGGCGACACACCGCCGCAGGTACTCAACGTTCGTCTGGTGGCCCTCCACGTCCGTCGGCGAGAGCGCGTCCTCGAAGTAGCGGTGTTTCGGATCTCGCCGCGGGCCGTCGACGGTGTCGAACGGCTCCGCGAGGTTCGACGACTCCGTGACGACGACGTTGGGCGTGAACAGGCCGGTCTCGTAGCCCCGTTCGGACAAGTCCGACCAGACGGTGGCGTCGGGAGCCAGCCGCGACTCGTGTTTCGTGACGCCGTGCTGGTCCACGTGGAGCCCGGTAAAGAGGCTGGCGTGGCTGGCGACGCTGTGGATGCTCGGAGCCCGTGCCTGCCGGTACCACTCGGCCTCTCCGGCGAACGAGTCGAGAAACGGCGTCGTCCGGTCCCCGTACCCGTGCAGGCTGGTGTTTCTGGCTCTGACGCTGTCCAGTATCACCAGGAGGACGTTGGGGGCAGTCATTGTCGGACTCACTCCGACGCGTCCAAAGTACCTTTCGGATAGATCGACCGGTTCCGGACTGTCCCCGTCTCGACGGACTCTTAGGCCCGGTCTGCTCGATCCTCGACGACCGACCGGAGGATCTCCCGGTACCGCTCGCAGGCTGCCTCGAAGCTGTACTCGTCCTCGACGAGCGTCCGTCCGCGGGCGCTGATCTCGTCGAGGTCGTCTCGGCCGAGAATCGACTCGATCCCGTCACGCAGCGTCGCCGGGTCGCGATCCGCGATGTGGAAACCGGTCTCGCCGTCTCGAACCACGTCCGGCACGCCGGAGACCGGCGTCGCGTACACGGGCGTCCCGCAGGCGAGCGCTTCGAGGATCGTCGTCGGGAGCCCCTCGGTCGGGTCCGACGGCAACACCAGCAGTGCGAGGTCGTTCAGCTGCCGGGGCACGTCGTCGTGGTCGACCCACCCGGTCACTTCGACGCGCCCGTCGGCGATCTCCTCGGCGAGTTCCCGTTCGAGCCAGGGGCGCAGCCCGCCGTCACCGACGAACCGGAACGTGTAATCTGTCGGCAGCGATCGTGCGACGCTCGCGAGCGTTCTGATTCCCTTCTCCTTGTCGAGGCGGCCGAGAAAGCCCACGACCGGCTCGCGCTCCGTGTGTGGCGTCTCCACGTCGAACCGATCGGTGTGAACGAACCGCGCGCCGTCGGGATAGACGCGCTGGCGCTGTGGGTCGAGACCGAGCTGGGTCGCCATCGCGGGCGTGTACGTGACGACGCCGTGTGCGGCCGCGAAGCCCGCCCGCTCCAGCGCCCGGACCAGTCCCGCGAGCGTCCGCGCGAGGACGGCCGGCAGCGACTGTTCCCAGTGCAATCGGAGCGTCAGGGGCACGTCGCCGCGTGGCTCGACGAGGACGCGCTTGCCCAGCAGCCGTGCGAACAGGATCGGCGCGAGGTACGCGGTCGCCCCGTAGAACAGCACCACCCCCTCGTCTCTGCCGACGAGCGCCCGGCACATCCGGAGCTGATTCAGGAGGAATCGGGCGGCCGCGACGGCGACGTTCGACTGGCCGGCCCCTCGCTCCGTGAGCTCGATCAGCTCGTGGCGGTCTCGGATCTCGGAGTCGGCCGGCAGGTCGGCAGTGACGAGCGACACCGTCGTCACCGCGGCGAGGATCTCCAGCAAGCTCCGAGTGGCGTTCTCGCCGGCCGACGCGAGCGGGTGGGTGACGACACAGACGCCGGGGAGACTGTCCTCGGACATGGTCACCACTTCACCGTCCCGTAGAGATAGCCCAGCCCCACGACGCCGGTGAACACGAACAGCATCGCGAGCTGGACGACGGCTGCGAGCGACGGCTCGGTGCGGAGCCCGCGGAGCCGTCGCGGCGTCGCGACGAACAGCAACGTGGCGAGGTAGTCCGACTCCGTGCCGTCGGTCTCCGGCACGAGCACTTCGAGCCCGCGCTTGGAGTAGCCCTGCCAGAACGCCCTGTCGAGGAGCCATCCGAGTTCAGTCCGGTAGTCGAAGATCTTGTGGGCGACAATCGCGTCGGGCGTGTAGTACATCCCGCGGCCGTACTCGGCCTGGAGTCGCGCACAGAGCTCGGTCTCCTCGCCCTGGAGGTTCTTGTCGCCAGTTCGACCGCCGATCTCGGGCTCGAAGCCGCCGAGTTCTTCGAGGACCGACCGCCGGAACGACATGTTGCCTCCGTAGGTGTTGCGTACTTCGCCGCCGACCGAGGCGTCGTCGGCCGGCCCGAACGTCGGCGGCGTCACCCCGATCAGCCAGTAGAACTCGGCGGGCAGACAGACGGGCTCGTCGGCGACCCACTCCGGGACGAGCCGTCCCCCGACCGCCGGCACGTCGCGCTCCTCGTACACCGAGACCAGCGCTTCGAGCCACCGCTCGTCGGCGATTACGTCGTCGTCGGTAAACGCGACTACGTCTCCGCTTGCGGCGTCGAGACCACGGTTTCGACTGACTGCGAGCCCGCGATTTTCCTCGTTGCAGACGATCTGTACGTCCGATCGGTCGCCGAAGCGGTCCTCGATGGCCCCACAGACCGCGTCGCTCCCGTCCGAGACCAACACGAGTTCCACGTCGTCGTACGTCCCAGCGAACACGCTCTCGACCGCCTCGACGAAGTGATCGAAGCGGTCCATCGTGTGCAGACAGATCACGACCGAGACGCGCATGCAGAGTTCTGTCCCGCCTCGTCGCATAGGCGTTTTCATTGCCAGCGGGCTATCGGCGACGAAGCTGCCGTCGAGCGTGTCTCCGAAAACGGTCGCTGGCGGACGGCAGACGGCGGTTTCGAGAGGGACGACGACGCGACACGGCCGCGCCGTCGTACGCATATGACAAGGCTTATGCGCGCGATGGCAATTCGTTCCGCTAATGAGTCAAAGGCGGGGCCGCCTCGAAGATAGCGACGAACTCGAGCGGGCCGTCGACTTGGTGCAGCAGTACTACCACCTCGCTTTCGGCGCCCTCCTCCTCGGGTTCACACTGTGGAATCGTGTCCGACCGTGGGACAACTACATCGTCGACGGTGAAGTGCTGTTCAACGGGAACGACGCCTGGTATCACTACCGCTCGACGGCCTACACCGTCCGCAACTGGCCACAGACGATGCCGTTCGACCCCTGGACGTACTTCCCTCACGGGACCGACGTGGGTCAGTTCGGCACCCTGTTCGACCAGTTGCTCGCGACCGTCGCGTTGATCGTCGGGCTCGGATCGCCAAGCGACAACACCGTCCGGCTCGTCGTGCTGTTCGCACCGGCGGTGTTCGCGCTGCTGACGGGGCTCCCCACGTACGTCATCGGCCGTCGGCTCGGCGGTCGTGCCGGCGGTGTGGTCGCACTGGCCGTGTTCGCGCTCTCCGCGGGATCGATCCTCCAGCGGAGCATGGTCGGCTTCTCGGACCACCACATCGCGGAGGTGCTCTTCCAGACGCTGGGCGTCCTCGGCGTGATGGTCGCCGTGACGGTCGCCCGCCGGGACCGGCCGGTCTACGAGCAGTTCCTCGACAGGGACTTCGAGGGGCTCCGGAGCACGCTCGTCTGGAGCGCGCTGGCCGGGGTCGCGATCACGCTGTACCTGTGGGTCTGGCCCTTCGGCGTCCTCCTGCTGGGTATCGTCGGCGTCTACCTGCTCTTCCAGCTGACGATCGAGTTCGTCCGCGGCGAGAGCCCGGAGCACACGGCGATCGCCGGTGCCGTCGCACTGGGCGTGACCGGTGTCCTGATGTTCATCCCGATCACCGCCGCCGAGTTCAGGGTCGGCGTCTTCTCGCTGCTGCACCCGACGCTCGCGTTCGGCGTCGCCGCCGGCTGCGTGTTCATGGCCTGGCTGGCACGCTTCTGGGACGACCACGACATCGACACGGTGTTCTATCCGCTGACGATCCTGAGCGTCCTCGTCGTCGGTGTCGTCTTCGCACAGCTCGCGACACCGGGCATATACGATCTGTTCGCCCGGAACCTGGTCCGGATCTTCGGCGGCGTCCTGGGCATCGGGCCGTCCGAGACAGCCGGGACGATCGGCGAGATCACGCGGATGCGCCAGCCGGCGATCGCACTGTTCCAGATGCACGGCTTCGCGACGTTCATCGCGCTCGCCGCCGGTGCCCTCATCGTCGTGCGGAACCTGATCGGCTCGAAGGTCGAGCCCCAGCAGCTCCTCGTCGTGGTCTGGGCGGCGTTCGTCACGGCCGCCGCGATCACGCAAGCACGGTTCGCCTACTACCTCGCAGTGCCGATCGGCGGACTGACGGCCTACGCGGTCGGTTCCGTGCTCCGATACCTCGCTGACGGCGACCGTTCGATCGTCGACGGCGACGGGATCAACGTCGAGGCGTACCAGGTCCTCACCGTCGCCGCGATCGCCGTCCTCGTCGTCGCACCGATGGTCGCGGTCGCGTCCCCGACCAACATCGACCGATACGACAGCCCCGGTCAGGGCATCGAAGGATGGTCCGACGGACTCGACTGGATGGAAGGCAACACGCCTGCCGAAGGAACGCTCGGCGGAGCCGCGAACGAACTCGACTACTACGGGACCTTCCCGAACGTCGGCGAGTTCGACTACGAGGACGGACAGTACGGCGTCCTCTCGTGGTGGGACTACGGCCACTGGATAACCGCCCAGGGCCAGCGGATCCCGACCGCCAACCCGTTCCAGCAGGGTGCCACCGAGGCCGCGAACTTCCTGCTGGCCCCCAACGAGACCCAGGCCAACGACGTGCTCGACGACGTGAGCGAGAACGACTCCGAGGCCGAGACCCGGTACGTCGCCGTCGACTGGAAGATGGCCGAGACCAACGGCAACGTCGGCGGGAAGTTCTTCGCGCCGCCGAACTTCTACGACGTGTCGGAGGTCAGCCAGCAGGACTACTACAGCCCGGTCTACTCCGGTCGCGCACAGTCGCTCCGTGGACCGACCTTCGTCCACCAGCGACAGGCCTACTACAACAGCACGGTGGTGCGTCTCTACCGCTACCACGGAAGCGCCGTCGAGCCACGACCGATCGGCGTCGACTGGGAACCGAGCACGCTACAGGGCCGACAGGTCGCACAGGTCGACGGCCGGCGGGCCATCTTCCAGACCCAGACGGTGGAAGAAGCACGCGCGTACACGGCCAACGACTCCACGTCGAGCGTCGGCGGGATCGGTGCGCTCCCGTCCGAACGCGTCCCCGCGATGGAACACTACCGACTCGTCGGAACCAGCGAGCAGTCCGCGACGGCGAGCAGTCAGTACAACCGCGGTCTGCTACAGTCCGCCGCGGCCTCGGGACTGGGCTACCAGCCTGTCAACAGTACCGCGGAGTGTACCTCTGACGTGACACTCCGGGTCGCAGAGTCCGGTCCGGGACAGATCGCGTGTCTGCCGGAGGACATCGAACAGCAGGTCTTCCACGACACGGCCCCACAGTGGCTGAAGCTCTTCGAGCGCGTTCCCGGTGCGACCGTCGAAGGGACCGGCCCCGAGAACGCGACCGTGCAGGCGACCGTCGAGATGTACAACCCCGCCTCCAACGAGACGTTCACCTACACCCAACGGACCCGAACGAACGACGACGGGACGTTCACGATGACCGTCCCGTACTCGACGACCGGATACGACGAGTTCGGACCGGACAACGGCTACACGAACGTCTCGGTCAGAGCCAACAGCAGCTACCAGTTCCGTGCCGGTAGCGTCGACAACGGCACGCTCACCCAGTGGAGCGGGACGACCGACGTCTCGGAAGGGCAGGTGCTGGGCGTCGACGAGGAGTCGGCCGAAGTCGAGATGAACAGCACGGAGGTCGATCTCCGACCTTCCGAGAACGAGACCGACGCCACGAACTCGACCAGCGACACCGGTGGCTCAGAGACGACCGACGAGACCGACGGCTCCGAGACGACCGACGAGACGACGACGTCGACGCCGACACCGGAGACCGACACCGCGACCGAGAGCGGCAACTGAGCGGGAGCCACCGGACGGGACCGGCACGCTCATTATTCTCTGGCACCACTGTCGCGGTATGACGAAACTCGTCCCGCCCTCGGAGCGGACGTGCGAACGCTGCGGTCGTCACGACGTCTGGGACGACGAGACCGACTCGTGGCAGATCGTGGTCGACGGCGAGCAAAAGGAGGCCGGCAACCCCTTCTGTCTCCACGAGTGGGACATCAACGGCAACTACAGTCCGCTGGCCGAGTGAACGGCCGCGGCGTCACTCGTCGCCGAACTCCGGGAGATCGTCCGGCAGATCCGGGTCTGTCTGCCAGTCGACGTAATCGGCCTTGAGCGTCTCGCTGACCGTCCGTCCCAGCTCGGCCATGCCGGCGTTGATCCCCGAGACGGTGTCCCAGGAGTTCAGATCCGGGTGCAGCGACCGTTCTCGCCAGTCCTCGGGCAGTCCCGGTGCGTGGTACCCCACCCGCTGTGCGAAGTCGTCCCAGAAGAAGTCGAACTGCTCGACGAGACCCAGTTCTCTGACGATCCCGAACGCCGTCTCGTCGAGGTCGGTCGTCTCGGCCCACTCCGTGAACGCCTGCTTCCAGGCACCGTCCTGCAAGAACGCCTCCAGTTCTTCGCGCCGGTACTCGCTCGTGTCCACGTCGACGTCGTCGTAGTCGCTGGCGTCGACGGCGGTGTCGAGTTCGGGCGGTGCCGGCGGTTCTACGTCCAGTGGCATAACTGGGCGTTCGTCTGGTTGTGGTATAAGCGTGTGCCGTCGAAGATCGCGACGCCGGGAGGCGGTAGCGAGTATTCGGACGGCTGTCGGTGACATCGACACGCCGACGCGGGTTCGAGCGCCGAGCTACGCGGTGACGTACTGGGACTCCCAGTCCTGGCGGGCGTTGAGCTCGCGCTTGCCACGACTGGTCAGGGCGTAGAAGTTCGTTCGTCGGTCGCGCTGTCCCTTCTCGACCATCCCCTTCTCGACGAGCGTGTCGAGGTTCGGATACAGGCGTCCGTGGTTCACCTCGCTCTCGTAGTACTTCTCGAGCTCGTCTTTGATCGCGAGCCCGTGTGGTTCGTCCAGTCCTGCGATCACGTACAGCAAGTCACGCTGAAATCCAGTCAGATCGTACATTGAACTCGGACGTATATTGAAAACCACGATATATCACGTTTTCTGGGATGTTCGAAAGTCACTAACCACAATGTAATCGCGAGCCGTCCAGTAATTTTGCGCGCTACCGGGCGGAAAGCAATAGTGTTAGATGAGCTCGAGGTTCTCCGTGATAGTTCGATACAGTGAATAGTCTTCGTTCCGACAAGATACCTGACGGCCGACCGACAGTCGTGACCGACAGAAACGCATAACAGTGGCCGCCGTGTAGCCGGTGTGATGACCGACCGCGCCGAGACCACGCGCAATCTGCCACAGGGGGGTGGTGGGGAGGGGCGTGTGACGGTAGTAGGGACGGCACACGTCTCACAGGATAGTGTCGAGGAAGTCGAACGGACGATCGAGGACGAACAGCCCGACGTGGTCGCCGTCGAGCTGGACGAGGGTCGCTACCGGCAGATGAAAGGCGAGACGCCGGAGGATCTCGACGCCAGTGATCTGCTTCGGGGTAACACGGTCTTTCAGTTTCTGGCCTACTGGATGCTGTCGTACGTCCAGACGCGACTGGGCGACCGCTTCGACGTGAGTCCCGGCGCAGATATGATGGCCGCCGTCGAGACGGCCGAACGCAACGGTCTGGGGGTCGCACTCGTCGACCGCGATATCCAGATGACGGTCCAGCGGTTCTGGGCGCGTCTCTCTTTCTGGGAGAAGCTCTCCCTCGTCGGCGCTCTGTTCGCCGGCATGGGCGACTCTCGCACCGTCGGCCTCTCGATCGGCCTCACGATCGGGGTGCTGGTGAGCGTCGTCGTCGAGTCGACGATCGGTCCGCTCGTGGTTCCGGCCGGGAACTGGCTCGGCAGTTCGCTCCCGCTCGTCGGTGGGCTCGGCGGTCTGGGTGTCGCCGTCGCAGACGGGCTCGTCGTCGCGCTCGGCGTCGCACTGGTGGTCGGGATCCCGGTTCTCGCGCTGCTGACCCGCGCCAGTGGCGGCGAAGAGTACGAGGAGTTCGACCCGGCCGAACTCACCGACGTGGACGTCGTGACGGCGATGATGGAGGAGTTTCGCCAGTTCTCGCCGGGCGGTGCGGAGGCCCTGATCGACGAGCGCGACGCCTACATCGCACACAACCTCGTGGACCTCCGTGACGCCGGCTATCACGTCGTCGCCATCGTCGGTGCCGGCCACCGTGCGGGGATCGAACGCTACCTCGACCACCCCGAAGAGCTGCCGCCCGAGTCCTCGCTGGTCGGGCGCGAAACCGGCGGCTGGTTCTCGCCGTACAAGCTCTTTGGATACCTCTTTACGCTGGGCTTCCTGGTCTTTTTCCTCCTGCTGGCGATGGCAGTCTACACCGGCGTGCCGGGGGCCTCCAGTGAATTCCTGCTCACGCTGTTCGGGACGTGGTTCCTCGTCAACGGGATCGTCGCCGCGGCCCTGGCACGACTCGCCGGTGCTCACTGGTCGAGTTCCGCCGTCGGTGGAGCCGTCGCGTGGCTCACGAGCGTCAATCCGCTGCTCGCGCCCGGGTGGTTCGCGGGCTACATCGAGTTGCGATACGTCGACGTCAACGTCGGCGACATCGGCACGCTCAACGAGATTCTCGACGACGAGCAGGCCCCGCTGTCCGACATCTTCCAGCGGCTTCGGGCGGTGCCCCTGTTCAGACTCATCCTCATCGTCGCGATGACCAACGTCGGGAGCATGATCGCGAGTGCGCTGTTCGCGACGACGCTGCTGCCGATCATCGCGGCCGGCGCACCGAACGTCAACGGCGTCGACGGCGTCGTTCGGCTCATGATCCAGGGCGCACAGAACAGCGCCGACCTGCTGTGGGGGCTGGTGCGATGAACGTCCGCTTCAGCGAGCGCGAACTCAAGGACCTCCTGATCGCGTGGCTCGCGCTGGGTCTGGCCTTCGCGATCTTCATCAACTACGACATGGTCCAGGGCCTGCTCGCCGGCCGGCCGCCGAACCCGACTGCGGTCGTCGGGGCGCTGGCGGTGAGTCTGTTCACCGCGGGGATCGGCTTTCTGTTGCACGAACTCGCTCACAAGGTCGTCGCGGTCCGGTTCGGCCAGATCGCGGAGTTTCGCGCCGACTACAACATGCTGTTCCTGGCTGTGATTAGCGCGCTGGCCGGCTTCCTCTTTGCCGCACCGGGCGCGGTCCACCACCGCGGTCGAATCACCGAGCGCGAGAACGGGCTGATCGCACTCGCCGGCCCCGTGACCAACGTCGTGCTCGCGCTGGTGTTCGTCGTCCCGCTGGTCGTCGCCTGGCTCGGGCTCTTCGGGGGCCTCCTGTTCGAGCTGGCGGCGCTTGGCGTCTCGATCAACCTGTTGCTCGCGGGCTTCAACATGATCCCGTTCGGTCCCCTCGACGGCAAGAAGGTCCTGGCCTGGAGCAAGCCGGTCTACGCGGTCGTCGCCGCGCCGATGCTCCTGCTTGGCGTCTTCGTGCTCCTGGCCGGCGTTCCCGGACTGTAGTCCGGTCCCACGGAAACGGTGGTCTTTTGCTCTCGGCCCGCCCGCTCTCGCATATGACCGACGACAGCGACGACGAGGAGGGGCTGACTTACGCGGCGAGCGGCGTCGACATCGACGCCAGCGAGGCCGCGACGGCGGCGCTCATCGGAGCGGCCGGCGAGTTCGAGGGCGACTACGCGGGGCTGGTCGACATCGGCGACCAGTACCTCGCGCTGGCGACCGACGGCGTCGGGACCAAGCTCCTCGTCGCCGAAGCGATCGACGACTACTCGACGATCGGCATCGACTGCATCGCGATGAACGTCAACGATCTCGTGGCGACGGGGGTCGAACCGGTCGCGTTCGTCGACTATCTCGCAGTCGAGGAGCCAGACGACGAGGAGTCCGAGCAGATCGGTGCCGGACTGCGCGAGGGCGCGAAGCGGGCCGACGTGGCGCTGGTCGGCGGCGAGACCGCCGTGATGCCGGACGTGATCAAGGGGCTGGACATCGCCGGCACCTGTGCCGGGCTCGCGCCCAAAGACGCGGTCTTCCCCGGTGAAGCCGAACCCGGCGACGTCATCGTCGGCTGGCCCTCGGATGGGATCCACTCCAACGGTCTCACCCTCGCTCGCGAGGCCGTCACCGCGAACCACGAGTACACCGACGACTACCCCCGCGATCCCGAGCAGACGATCGCCGAGGCACTGTTGACGCCGACCCGAATCTACACCGACGTGCTGGGTCCGCTCCGGGACGCCGAGACCCACGCTGCGGCCCACGTGACCGGCGGCGGCTGGACGAACCTCACCCGGATGGGCGACCACCGCTACGAGATCACCGATCCATTCGACGCCCAGCCGATCTTCGAGTTCGTCCAGTCGGAGGGCTCGATCTCCGACGAGGAGATGCACCGGACCTTCAACATGGGGACTGGGTTCGTGGCTGCGATGCCGGAACGTGCCGCCGAGGCCGTCGTCGAGGCGACCGACGGGCGCGTCATCGGCGAGGTCACGGACGGCGAAGGCTGTGTTGCCGTCCGCGGGCTAGAGCTGACCGGATGAGCGGCTGAATGCGAGCGGAGCGAGCCACATTTTTCGCCCACGTTTTTCGAGGAGTGGTTCGCGAGCACCGCGAGCGAACCCGACGACGAAAAAGGTGGATGCGGGACCGGATTCGTGGCCGCGATGCCGGAACGCGCCGCCGAGACCGTCGTCGAGGCGACCGACGGGCGCGTCATCGGCGAGGTCACGGACGGCGAAGGCTGTGTTGCCGTCCGCGGGCTAGAGCTGACCGGGTGAGCGGCCGAACGCGAGCGGAGCGGGCTACCGCTCGATCTCCTGTTCTCTCGGTTCGTCCGCGACGAGTCGCAACTGGAGGGCCTCGCGGAGGTGATATCTGATGCGATCGTCCTCGGCAATTTCGAGTGCCGTTTCGAGCTGCCGGTGCAGTCTGTCGTCGTCGGGACGAACCGTCATTGCTGCTCTGGACGCGACGGGACAGCAAAAGGGGGACCGACCGTTCACGGGGGTATACGGCGACTAACACGGACGACGAGCCGACGTTCGCGATACCGTCAATCGAAACGAGTGACACGCAGATCGCGCTGTCGTCGTGCGATCGGGTGTGTATCGACTGTCACTGGCTACTACTCACGTGGGCCGCGATGTCGGCTTCGGTGATGATGCCGACCGTCTCGCCGGCGTCGACGACGAGGACGGCGTCGTTGTGAGTCAGGTAGGCGTCGATCTCGTCGATCGTCGCGTCGGTCTCGACGGTCGCGATCGACTCGTGCATCACGTCGGCGACCGGGAGGTCGCCCACGTTCTCGCGGTCGTGCTGGATGATGTCGGAGTGGCCGATCAGGCCGACGGGCGTGCCGTCGCGGACGACCGGCACCTGCGAGTACTTGCCCTCGTCGAGGATGTCCTGGGTCTCGTGGACGGAGTCGTCCGGCGCGACGCTGTGGACCGGGGCGTTCATCAGCTCGTCGGCCCGGAGAATGCCGCCTTCGGCCTCTTCGAGAGCGTTGACGATCCGTCGCAGCGTCGACAGCCGCGGGTCCACGTCGCCGCCCTCGATCCGCGCGATCAGCGGCTGTGATACGTCTGCCCGGTCCGCGAGTTTGCTCTGGGTCAGGCCAAGCTCGGTCCGCCGTTCCCGCAGATCGTCGGGCGTCGGAAGTTCCATACCCCTAATTACCTACGGTAATATATAAAAACACCGACGGCGCTGTCGACGTTCGAGCGCCACGGTAGAACGAGCCGTCTGCTGTGATTACCCGTCTGTGACACACTTCGCCACTGGGGGTGTGCGGTCTGTGACAGCGATCGCCGGCCGTCTCAGGCTTGCGTGTCGGCGTCGGCTTCTTCGCCCTCGAACTCGATCGTGTCGATGACCTTCAGCGGTACGTCGCGCAGCGACCCGCCGATCTCGCTTTTGGCGATCCGCTGGGCGTGTTCGATCGACTCCGCGTTGAACACCTTCATCTCGAGGACGAGGCCGACCAGCGCGGTGTCGGCGGCGATGAACGCGGAGTCGAAGGGCTCGCCACAGGCAGGACAGCCCGTCGCACCGACTTCGACCTCGACGTAGTCCATCTCGGACTCGTTGAGGCGTTTCCCCGCTTCGCTGACTGCGACACCGATCGCGTCGTCGATGTCTTCGACGTCTCTGACCAACCAGGCTGCTTCCATCGCCACGAGGTAATTCATACACGTTTCTCCGCGTCCCCACTACACGTGTGTTTTGATTCGTGCCTGCGCACGAGACGGCGAATATCGTCATAAGTTATGCGAACGTCCCGTCGTGCCAACGGCTCCATTACCCGAACATCGGCGGCTCTTCGAGACGGGAAGCGTCGACGGGACGAATCGACGAAACCGCACGACTGCGGTCGATTCGATGCCAGTGCCCCGATGCTAACCTTTATATACTGCTACTCGCCCATAGCAGAGCGAGGGACGATGGAATCCCAACTCTACCGCGGCTTCGTGTTCGCACTGTACCAGTTCAGCCTGCTGCTGGGCATCGTGTTGCTCCCGATCGCACTTCTGTTCGGTCGGATGGGGCTGTCGCTGCCGATCCACAGAGTCGTGCTTCGACTGGAGGACGCGTACGCGGGTGCGACGCCGAACTGATACTTCCGGCTGTACATCTGTGACCGATTTCGCCACCCCGAGGTGACGAGGCTCTCCACGAAGTGACAGCCGGCAGTATGATTCTCCGCCGTCGATCCGTTCGAGACCGACTGCCACCACGAGAGTGTACCGCTACCCCCAAGTGCGGCCCGCACGACCGGTGACGTATGGAACTGTTCGGGACGGCGGGAATCCGTGGTACGGTCGCCGAGACAGTGACGCCCGAACGCGCACTTCGGGTCGGCCAGGCGGTCGGCCGCGACGGCGCGGAGTTCGTCGTCGGCCTCGACGGTCGCGTCACCGGCCCGGCCCTCGCCGCGGCCGTCGAAGCGGGCATCGAAAGCGCGGGCGGTTCGGTCGTCCGCATCGGTCAGTGTCCGACGCCAGCGCTCGCGTACGCCTCGCAGGGCCGGCGGGGCGTCATGCTCACGGCGAGTCACAATCCGTCCGAGGACAACGGCATCAAGCTGTTCGTCGACGGCAGCGAGTACGACCGCGAGGCCGAGGAACGAATCGAGGAGCGAGTCGCTGCCGGCGACAACGCCGCCGAGTGGTCCGCGTGGGGCGATACGGAGCGGGCCACGGTGCTCGACGAGTACCGTGACGCGGTCGCGGCCTACGCGGCGGATCACGGGAACGAGCCCCCGGATGTCACGGTCGCGGTCGACTGTGGCAACGGGATGGGAGCGCTCGCGACGCCACAGGTCCTCCGCGCACTCGGTGCGGACGTACGCGCGCTCGAAGCGTCGGTCGACGGCCACTTTCCCGCCCGTCAGAGCAAGCCCACGCCGGAGTCACTGGCTGCACTCCGCTCGTTCGTCGCCGACACGGACGCGGCCTTCGGCATCGGCCACGACGGCGACGCGGACCGCATCGTGATCGTCGACGCCGACGGCGACGTGGTCCACGAGGACACCGTCCTCGCGATACTGGCCGAACACTACGTTCGCCGCTCGTCCGCTCGGGACCCCGTCGTCGTGACGACGCCCAACGCCTCCGGCCGGATCGACGAGCGGGTCGACGAGGCCGGTGGTCGCGTCGAACGGATCCGTCTCGGTGCGCTCCACGAGGGGATCGCTGCCGCGGAGGGGACCGTCGTCTTCGCCGCCGAACCCTGGAAACACGTCCACACGGCCTTCGGCGGGTGGATCGACGGCGTCGCCAGCGCCGCCGTCCTGACGACGCTGATCGCCGATGTGGGACTCGACGCGCTCCGGGAGCCCGTCACCGAGCGGCCCTACCGCAAACACAGCGTGGACTGTCCGGACGAGCACAAGACGGCGACGATGGAGCGGCTGGCGACGACACTTCCCGAGACGTTCCCCGAGGCCGCCGTCGAGACGGAGTACGGCGTCCGCCTGACGTTCCCAGACGACTCGTGGACGCTCGTGCGTCCCTCCGGCACCGAGCCCTACGTCCGGGTGTACGCCGAGAGCGACGACGTAGACGCCCTCGTCGAACGGGTCGCCGAGACCGTCGAGCAGGCGGTCGCCACGGCGGCCTGAGCAAGCTGGCGACTGCTGGGCGATGGCTATTTGACCGGGCCAACCGTGGGCTCGCACATGGATTCGCTGGTCGAGGCAGCCAGAGCGGCCGTCGAGGAGTCGTTCGCGCCCTACTCCGAGTACGGCGTCGGTGCGGCGATCGAGACCGCCGACGGCGCGGTGTACACCGGCTGTAACATCGAGAACGCCAACTACAGCAACAGCCTCCACGCCGAGGAGGTCGCCGTCGGGAGCGCGGTCGCGGACGGCCACCGAGCGTTCGAGCGGATCGCCGTCTCGTCGGACGCCCGCGACGGCGTCACTCCCTGCGGGATGTGTCGCCAGACGCTGATCGAGTTCTGTGACGACGACCTGCCGGTGATCTGTGACGAGGGCGACGGCGAGACGACGACGTACCAGCTGGGCGAACTGATTCCGGCGACCATCTCACGGGAGCACCTGGAATGACCGCCGACAGCGAAGATCCCAACGACGGCGAGCAGTACCACCTCGAAGTCGCGCCGGGCGACGTGGCACCCAGCGTCCTCCTGCCGGGCAACCCCGAGCGCGTCGCCAAGGTCGTCGAGTCGTGGGACGACCACGAGGTCGTCGCGGACCACCGAGAGTACCGCACGGCGACCGGCGAGTACGACGGCACGCCGATCTCGGTCACGTCGACCGGGATCGGGTCGCCCTCGGCAGCCATCGCCGTCGAGGAACTGGCTCGCGTCGACGCCGAGACGCTGCTCCGCGTCGGTTCCTGTGGCGCGATCCAGGAGCAGGCCAGCATCGGCGATCTGATCATCACCACCGGCGCGGTCCGACAGGAGGGGACCAGCGAGGAGTACGTCCGCGAGGACTACCCCGCGACCGCCGATCATCGCGTCGTCTCGGCGCTCGTCGCCGCCGCAGAGGAGTTAGGATACGACTACCACCTCGGACTGACCTGTTCGACGGACAGCTTCTACGCCGGCCAGTCACGGCCCGGCTTCGAGGGGTTCGAGGCCAGCGGGAGCGACGAGCGCATCGAAGCGCTGCGAGCGGCCGGCGTCCTCAACTTCGAGATGGAAGCCAGCGCCATCCTGACGCTGGCCAACCTCTACGGACTCCGGGCCGGCGCGGTCTGTACGGTCTACGCCAACCGCGTCACCGGCGAGTTCCGGACGGCGGGCGAACGCAAGGCCGCAAAGACCGCGAGCCTCGCCGTCGACTACCTCGAACAGATGGACGAGGCCGTCGAAGCTAGCGACGCCGACCACTGGCACGCCGGGCTATCAGTCGAGAGAGAATAGTGGGCAGTGGCCGCCGTCTACATGTCGGGCCAGGCCTTGGCGGCCCGGCCGGTCGTCGAGACTCGGCGGATCCACTTGGCTGCGATGGCCTTCTTGAGGTTCTCTGCGAGGAAGCCACCGAACGTGTCGACGGGGACGCTGATACCCATGTACTCCACGTCGTGGGCGACAGCCTTGTCGCCGACGGAGACGACCGTCCCCATGTCGTCGTAGGTCCACGTGTCCAGTGGCTGGCCCCGGGCGGCGCGCGCGAGGTTCCGACCGGCGACCTCGGCAGCCTGCCAGGCGGCCTGAGCGGTCGGTGGTGCGGGGTCGTCGCCGGGCTGGTCGATCAGCGCGCAGTCGCCGATGGCGAAGACGCGCTCGTCGGAGGTCTGGAAGTCACGCTCGGAGTCGATGCGGTGAGAGCGTTCGTCTTTGTCCAGTTCCACGTCGCGGACGGCGTCGCGGCCGGTGATGCCGCCGGTCCAGATGAGTTCGTCGTAGTCGAGTTCCGTCTCTTCGCCGACGTAGACCGTGTCTTCGTCGACCTCGCCGATGAACTCGCCACACATGATGTTGATGTCGGCCGCTTCGAGGCGCTTGCGGATCGCACCCTGGAGCTCGGGGTCCCCGTTGGGCATCACTTCGTCGAGTCCCTCGACGAGGTGGATCTCCAGGGGCGCGCGGCGCTCGTCGCGGTACTCGGCGATCTCGCCGGCCGTCTGGATGCCCGAGAGGCCGGCACCGCCGACGACGATCTGAGCGGGATCGTTCTGCGTCGCGTCTCGGGCGGCGCTGGCGATGGCGTCGTGAATGTTCAGGGCGTCGTCCAGCGACTTGAGCGTGTGTGCGTACTCCTCCAGCCCGTCGATACCGAAGAAGGCGGTCTGGGAACCGATCGCGACGAGGAGGTAGTCGTACTCGACGGTCGAGTCGTCGTCGAGTTCGACGACGCGCTCCTCGGTGTCGATGTCGGCGACCGACGCCTGCACGAAGTCGGTCTGTCGAGACTTGATGTCGCCGACGGGGATAGTCACCTTCTCCTGGACGGTCGGGTCACGGATACAGCGGTGAGACTCGTGGAGCACCAGGTGGTAGTCGGTGTCCGAGATCCAAGTGATGTCGGCCTCGCCGTTCAGTTCGTCTTCGAGGCTCTTTATCGCACCCGCGCCGGCGTAGCCAGCTCCGAGAACGACAACGTTGTCGGTCATGTGTGAAAAGGTCGGGCAGCGGGCGATACAAAGGCTTTGAAATCGCTCTCGCGTGGCAACTGCGTTGTCCCTTCGCTACGTCTCCCCGATCTGATGGGAACGACGGGCGGTAGGGTCGTGCTGTCGGCCGATCGCTGCGTCGTGCTATCCGCGACCCGGCGTCGCGGACGCCGTCACGGAGCGACAGCCGACGGTGTGACAGCGATCAGGAGACGCGTTCCCAGACCGCTTTCTCCTCTGCCGGCTCGTCGCCTCGGGTCCACCACTGGGCTTCCCAGACGGAGCCGTCGTAGACGACGCGGTCGCCGCCGGTGTAGGCGGTGTCCGCGTCCCACTGCGGGTACTCGCTGTCGCCGCCGTCGCCGTCGTCACCGTTGTCGCCGTCGCCGCCATCGTCGCCGCCACCGCCGTTTGCGGGTCCGATCTCTTCCCACGGACCCCACTGGTTCGAACCGGGCTCGTCGCCCTGGGTCCACCACTGGGCTTCCCAGACGGAGCCGTCGTAGACGACGCGGTCGCCGCTGGTGTAGGTGGCGTTGGGGTCCCACTGTGGGTACTCACTGCCGCCGCCGCCGTCGGAGTCCTCGACCGAGATGGTCTCCGAGGCGGAGTCGGTCAGCCCGCCAGGTCCGGTGACCGTGACGGTCGCGGTGTACTCGCCGGCCGAGTCGTAGGCGTGTGTCACCTCTGGGCCGGACGCCGTCGTGCCGTCGCCCAGCGTCCACTCGAAGGACTGGATCGATCCGTCCGGGTCCGTCGACCCACTCGCGTCGAAGGTCACGTCGTCTCCGACCATCGGCGTGGTCGTGTCGACCGAAAGCGTCGCCGTCGGTGCCGTGTAGCCGTCGTCGCTGTCGTTGACGGCGTCGACGATCGCACCGGCGTCGACGAGACCACTGCCCTGCTGGTCCGACGGGAGGCCGATGTCCCGCGCGCTCTCGGTGAGCACGTCTTTGAGCTCCTGTGGCGACAGGTCCGGGTCGATCGCGAGTGCCAGCGACGCGACGCCCGCGGCCGCCGGGCAGGCCATCGACGTTCCAGACAGCGAGTTGTAGCCGTCGGTCGGGTACGTCGAGAGCACGTTCAGTCCCGGCGCGGCAACGTCGACTCCGGGGCCGTACTGCGAGAAGTCGGTCAGTGTCTCGTTCGGTCCGACCGCAGATACGGCGACGACGGAGTCGAAGCCCGCCGGATAGGAGACGCCGCGCTGACCGCTGTTTCCGGCCGCAGCGATCGGCAGTGCGCCGTTTTCGAACGCGTAGTCACAGGCGTTGCGCAGCGTCTGGGACGCGCCACCGCCGCCCAGAGACATGTTGATGATGTCCGCACCGTTGTCCGCACACCAGACGATCGCGTCTGCGATCGCGCTCAGGACGCCGCCACCGCCCCTACCCCCGAGTGCGCGTGCGGCCAGCAGCGAGGAGTCAGAGATGCCCGCGATGCCGGTCGCGTTGTTCGTCGTCCCGGCCGCGATACCGGAGACGTGGGTCCCGTGTCCGTTCCCACTTCGCGGACTCGGGTCGTCGTCGTCGGAGACGAAGTCCCGACCCTTGACCTGTCCGAACTGCGCTTCGAGGTCCGGATGGGTGTACTGGGTCCCCTGATCGACGACGCCGATCGTCACGTCGGTCGATCCGAACGTCGTCTCCCACGCCCCACCGGCGTTCACCAGTTCGGGAGCGTACTGTTCTCCCACCCGTGGGTCGTCCACGTCGATGACCATCGGATAGTAGGTCGTGTTCGGCTCGACGTACGCGACGCCGGGCCGGTTCTCCAGGTCTTTCTTGGCCGCCGACTGTGCCTGTGGTCCGGTCTGCTGGGGCAACTGAACTTCCATGTACCCCAGCGTGTCGTTCTCGCCGACGACCGAAGCTCCTTCGGGCAGTCCCGACTGGATCGTCGCCTTCGTCTCGGCGGCGTTGGCCGTCGGCTCCATCCCGACGATCAGTTCTCCCGGATCACGGGAATCACCGCCGTTTCCGTCGGGATCTCGCCCCTCCACCGCGGCCGCAGTGCCGACTGCTGTTGATCCAACGATACCGCTTACTGTCCCGAGGAAGGTTCGTCTGGTACTCCCCCCAATGTCTTTGTCCGTCATGGACGATCAAACATTCAGGGGGACTGCATTTATTATTTATGTCACGAAATGAAGGGTTGAATAATAGTTAGAAACGCTAAACGTCCACTATTCGAAAACGAACGGCAGAATTAATGTTCCGGTTCGCCGGCCGGTGCCCGCATGTCGTCGATGGTCAGGATCAGCTTGTTGCTGGTGTCGTCTTTCCCCGCGAGGGTACCGATAATCTGGAGCTTCGAGAGCGGCGTCGGACCGACGGTGACCGAGTCACCCTCGTGGAAATCTGAGATCGAACCCTGCAACTGGAGTTCGGCACGACACTTCTCGGGATGGTGAACGCTCGTCAGGTCGATCTCTTCGACGTTGGCGTCTTCGAGGAGGTCGCCATTGTGCCGGAGCGGGACCCGGGCGGCGTCGTCCATGTCCTGGATCTGGAGCGCGTCGTACGCGTTGGCCGTCGGCTTGTACCCGCCTTTCGGACCGGGTACGCCCTCGACGAGCTGGAGTGCCTTCAGGCTCTGCATCTGGTTGCGGATCGTTCCGGGATTTCGGTCGACCTTCTCGGCGATGTCTTCACCTTTGACCGCACTCTCGCTCTCTTTGTACAGGTTGACCAGTTCCTGCAAGATGTTTTTCTGACTGGGTGTGAGTTCGATTGATGACATAACCGAAGATTGGATGTACCTGTCCTTAAAGCCGACGGTGGCCCCATCCTGCTTGTCACTGTGTATCGTGGTAAAAAATCACATCCACAAATCGAGCGGAAGCAGCGCTGTTTCCCGAGGTCCCTCGACAGGGCCAGTGTTTTTTGACACTCGTCGCGACCCGACTGGAAGTTCTGCCCGTCGTCACAGTCACACCGACGAGTACTGTCGTCAGCCGGGTTCTTCACAGAACAATTAGATACCGCTGACAGGAAGCACGCTCCCAGCTGGCACGGCTCGCCGGTCACGTCGTCCATCTGTCTTTTAGTGCTGGCTCGCGTAGCCACCCGATATGGATCGACAGGTACGTCTCATCGGTGCACCGATGGACCTCGGCGCGGATCGCCGCGGCGTCGACATGGGTCCCTCGGCGATCAGGTACGCCGGCCTCGCCGACCAGCTCGAATCGACCGGTA
This sequence comes from Halomicrobium sp. IBSBa, assembly GCF_017612575.1. NCBI lineage: Archaea > Methanobacteriati > Methanobacteriota > Halobacteria > Halobacteriales > Haloarculaceae > Halomicrobium > Halomicrobium sp. IBSBa. The sequence continues at coordinate 332,450 of NZ_JADPQC010000001.1, read as the reverse complement.
TCGAGTGTGTCGACTACGGCGACGTGACGGTTCCACGCCCGGAGGAACTGGAGCCGGTCGCAAACGAATCGGTCGACGGACGAGCGAAGTATCTCGCCGAGACGGAGGTGGTCTGTGAACGCGTCGCGTCGGCCGTCGACTCGACGGCGAGTGCAGGCGAGTTCCCGCTCGTTCTGGGCGGCGACCACTCGATCGCGATCGGAACGGTCGCGGGAACCACGGCAGACGACATCGGCATCGTCTGGTTCGACGCCCACGCCGACTACAACACGCCCCAGACGACCCCCAGCGGCAACGTCCACGGGATGTCGCTGGCTGCGATTCTCGGGACCGGTTCCTTCGACGGCAGTGAGTGGGCTCACGCTCCGAACGTCGACCCAGCGAACGTCGCGCTCGTGGGGCTGCGGAACCTCGACGAGGGCGAACGCCGACACATCCGTGAGTCGCCGGTGACGGCCTACACGATGAGCGACATCGACGACCGCGGCGTGACGGACGTGGTCGAGTCCGCGCTGGCCGTCGCCAGCAGCGCGGCCGACGGACTGCACGTCAGCCTCGACATGGACTGGCTCGATCCCAACGAGGCACCGGGGGTTGGAACGCCGGTCCGGGGCGGCGTCTCGTACCGGGAAGCCCACGTCGCCATGGAGTACGTCGCCAACTGCTCGACGGAGCTGTGCTCGATGGAGATCGTCGAGGTGAATCCGATCCTGGACACGCACAACCAGACCGCGGAGTTGGCCTGTGAACTCACCGCCAGCGCGATGGGCAAGCGGATCCTGTAAACCGGACCGCCGTCGGTCCGTTCCGGCCGACGGCACGGCACTCGGTCTGGAACAGAGTGGCACGCGTTCGGGCAAGCTTATTACTCGTCACGTCGACGGGCCGGCAATGCTCGCCCGCAACGACACGACGGTCAGAGACCCCCGGTACCTCCGGCGACACGCGCTCTCGTTGCTCGATTTCTACCACCAGCGATCCGTCGACACGACCCACGGCGGGTTCGTCCCACAGATCAGCGACCGCGACGGCACCGTCTACGACGCTCGCGCCAAGCTCCTGCCGGCCACTGCTCGCTTCGTGTTCAACTACAGCGTCGGCGCACTCCTCGATGGCCCCCACTACTGCGAGGAGATGGCTGCACACGGCATTCGTCACCTGGAACGCCACCACCGCGACGACCGCCACGGCGGCTACGTCTGGCAACTCGACGGCCAGGCGGTGGCCGACGGCGGCAAGCGCTGTTACGGTCACGCGTTCGTCCTCCTGGCGTACGCGACGGCCGCACGTGCCGGCGTCCCGGGTGCCCGCGAGCGGATCGAGCCCGCGTACGCGCTGCTCGACGACCACTTCTGGGAGGACGAGTACGGCCGGTGTCGCGTCGAACTCGACCGCGACTGGTCCGGCACGAGCGACTACCGCGGCCAGAACGCCAACATGCACACCTGCGAGGCGCTGCTGGCCGCCTACGAGGCCACCGGGACCGAGGAGTACCTCGACCGCGCCGCTCGCATCGCCGAGGGGCTGGCTCGCGACCTCGCCGACGAGGGCGACGGCCTGCTGTGGGAGCACTACACGAGCGAGTGGGACCACGACTGGGCGTACAACCGCGACAAGCCGGGCGATCTCTTCCGGCCCTGGGGCTATCAGCCGGGCCACCTGCTGGAGTGGAGCAAGCTCCTGCTGGTGCTCGCCCGCCACCGGGAAGCGTCGTGGTTCGCCGACCGCGCCGTTCGCTTCTTCGATGCGGCCGTCGAGAACGGCTGGGACGACGACCGCGGCGGCTTCGTCTACAACTTCGACCGGGACGGCGACCCGCTCGTCGAGAACAAGTACTACTGGCCACTGTGTGAGGGGATCGGCGCGACCGCACTGCTGGCCGACCGCTTCGACGACGAGCGGTATCGAGCGTGGTACGACCGGATCTGGAACTACGCGCTGGACCACGCGGTCAACGACCGCTACGGGAACTGGTACTTCCAGTTGACGCCGGACAACGAGGTCGCGACCGACGCCATCGACGACACGCCAGAGGTCAAAGTCGGCTACCACCAGCTCAACGCCATCTACGAGACCCTGCGAGCCGACGGCTTCGCCGAGTAGGCCGTCTACCCTGTGTCCGCCGCCGGTTCGCGATGTCCCGTCGCGGCGCTCGCGAAACAGCGTCGGTCGACGGCCCTACCCGAACCCCTCGTAGTCCATGTGTGCCTCCGGGACACCGACCGACCGCGCCGTCCGGACGAGCGTCTCGACCATGGCGTTGATCCCACAGGCGTACAGGTCGAGGTTGTCGGGGTCAAGCCGAGCCTGCGTCCCCACGGGTTCTGCCTCGACGTAGCGCTGCATCGACTGCGGGACCGACGAGCGATCGACCGCTGCCCCGTCGAGGTACTTCGCGAACACCTGCTGGACGTAGTCGACTTCGCCGGTCCAGTCGCTCAGGAGTGGTTCTCGCGTCAGCGTCGGGACGAAGTGAAACCGCTCGTGGTCCTCGGCCAGCGACTCGAACCACTCGCGATACGGCAGGTCGTCGCGCCACGCACAGCCGAGAAACAGCCACACGTCCCGCTCCGTGCCTCGATAGGTGTCTTGCCCGGTCGCGAAGAGGTGCTCGATCATACTGCGAAACGGGGCGACGCCGGTGCCGGTCGCGAGAAAGACCACGTCCCGGCTGGAGGGGTTCGAGAGGGCCATCTCGCCGTAGGGACCACGGACGACCACCTCGTCGCCTTCCTCGACGTGGACGAACAGTTCGCTGGTGAGGCGTCCGCCGGGCACGCGCCGGATACAGAACTCCAGTTCGTGCTCCGCTGGCGCGTTCGCGAGCGAGTACGCCCGCGGCGTGTCGCCGCTGCGCAGCGTGACGTACTGCCCCGGCTCGAAGTCCAGTTCCGTGTCGGGATCGACACGCAGTCGCAGCAGTGACGGATACGGACGTTCGAACCGATCGGCGAGGTCTCGCACGGCCCCGATCCGTCGGCGCGACGCGCCCTCGGCGCGCAGCGCCTCGTACAGTCCCGTCCAGTCGACGTCGGAGCCGCTGCGAAAGTCCGCGAACAGACAGTCGACGCCCGCGGCCGCTACCTCGCGCCGCACGGCGCTCCGGACTTCGCCGTTCCGGCTCCGGTCCAGTGGCTCGACGAGCGTCACGCGTCCCTCGTCGGTGACGAGCGGGTGGGCGGCCAGCCGTTCGTGTTTGCTCTTGTGGCGCGGAACGTCTGGCATTCGTTTCCCTCTCGTAGCCCAGCGTCTTCATACTACGCTTTTTTGTACTTCCCTCACCGCCAAAAGATTGCGTCGCCGAGCGGCCCGTGTACCACTCGTCGGCTTCGACCTCGGCGGGCACTACCGTCACGCTCGCCACGTTGTCCGCCCCGTCGAGTTCCGATACCACGTTTTTCCCGCTCGGGTGAGCGCTCTGCGCTCACCGCTCGCGGCAAAAACGTGGTTCTCCTGAGCGGAGCGAAGGCGGTCTCGGGAGAGCGTGCTCTCCCGGTGGCGAAAAAGGACGCTGTGCTACTCGTCGGCTTCGACCTCGGCGGGCACCACCGTCACGCTCGCCACGTTGTCTGCCCCGTCGAGCTCCATGATCTTGACCCCCTTCGTGTTGCGGCCGACCTGTGACACGTCACCGGCGGGGATGCGCATGATCTGGCCGCTCTCGCTCATGATGACCAGGTGATCGTCCTCGCGGACCGCCTTCGCCGTCGCGACGCGGCCGTTGCGGTCGTCGGTCTTGATGTCGATCAGGCCCTTCCCGTAGCGGGACTGTTTGCTGTACTCCGACAGGAGGGTGCGCTTCCCGTACCCGTTCTCGGTGACGGTCAGGAGTGCGCGGTCGTCGTGGCCGTCGGTCGCGACCATCGCGGCCACCTTGTCGCCGTCTTGCAGGTCGATCCCGCGGACACCGCGGGCCGAACGTCCCATCTCGCGGACCTCTGACTCGTCGAAGCGGATCGTCATGCCGCCCTCGGTGGCGACGACCAGATCGCCGCTGTCGTCGGTGACCTCCACGTCGACCAGTGCGTCGCCGTCTTCGAGCTTCGCGGCGATGATCCCCGTCGAGAGGATGTTCTCGAACTCGTCGACGCAGGTGCGCTTGACGTAGCCGTTGCGGGTGACCATCGTCAGGCACTCGTCTTCCTCGAAGTCGTCCGTCGAGACCACGGCGGTGATCTCCTCGCCGTCGCCGAGATCGATGATGTTGACCGCCGATTTGCCTCTGGCGGTGCGGGACATCTCCGGAATCTCGTAGGTCTTCAGGCGATAGACCTGTCCCTGATTGGTGAAACAGAGCAGGTAGTCGTGGCTGTTCGCCCGGAAGACCTTCGAGACGCGGTCGCCCTCCTTGGGGTCCGAGCCGATGATCCCCTTGCCGCCCCGGTTCTGGGCGTCGAACACGTCGACGGGCATCCGCTTGATGTAGTCGTCCTCCGTGATGACGACGACACAGTCTTCCTCGGGGATGAGATCCTCGTGGGTGACCTCGCCCTCGGCTTCGAGGATCGAGGTCTTGCGGTCGTCGTCGTACTCCGCTTTGATCTCGCGAAGCTCGTCTTTGATGACCGTCAGAAGCTCCGACTCGGAGTCGAGGATCGTCTGGAGCCGTTCGATCCGGGCCTGTACGTCCTCGTACTCCGACTCGATCTCTGCGGTCTCCATCGAGGTCAGCGAGCCAAGCTGCATCCGGACGATGTGGGCCGCCTGCTCCTCGGAGAAGTCGAACTGGCTCTGTAGTTCGGTGCGGGCCTCGTCGCGGTCCTCCGAGTCCTGGATCAGCTCGACCACGTCGTCGACGTTTTGCAGCGCCTTCAGGCGACCTTCGAGGATGTGTGCGCGGTCCTGGGCCTCGTCGAGTTCGAACTGCGAGCGCCGACGCACGACCTCCCGGCGGTGATCGACGTAGTGTTCGAGCGTCTCTTTGAGGGTGAGCACGCGGGGCTCGTCGTCGACCAGCGCGAGGTTGATGACGCCGAAGGTCGATTCGAGGTGGCTCTCCAGGAGCTGGTTCTCGACCACGTCGACGTTCGCGCCGCGCTTGAGTTCGACGACGATGCGGACGCCGTTGCGGTCCGACTCGTCGCGGAGGTCGGCGATCCCCTCGATGACGCCCTCGTTGACGTCCTCGGCGATCCGCTCGACCATCCGTGCCTTGTTCTCCTGGTAGGGTATCTCCGTGACGACGATCCGGTTCTCCTCGGGATCGACCTCGTAGTCCGCCCGGACGCGGAGGCGACCCCGCCCCGTCGAGTACGCCGAGTAGATGGCGTCCTTGCCGACGATGTTGCCGCCGGTCGGGAAGTCCGGCCCCTTCACGTGGTCCATCAGGTCCTCGACCTCGCAGTCGGGGTTGTCGATGAGGTGAATCGTCGCGTCGATCACCTCGCCGAGGTTGTGCGGCGGGATGTTCGTCGACATCCCGACGGCGATCCCCGAGGAACCGTTGACTAGCAGGTTCGGCATCGCCGACGGGAGGACCTCCGGCTCCTGCAGTCGGTCGTCGTAGTTCGACTGGAAGTCGACGGTGTCTTTCTCGATGTCGGCGAGCAGTTCCTCCGAGATCGGCGACATCCGGGCCTCGGTGTAACGCATCGCGGCCGCGGGATCGCCGTCCATCGAGCCGAAGTTCCCCTGTCCGTCCACGAGGGGATAGCGCATCGCGAACGGCTGGGCCATCCGGACGAGGGTGTCGTAGATCGCGCTGTCACCGTGGGGGTGGTAATCACCCATCGTCTCCCCGACGATCGAGGAGGACTTGCGGTGAGAGGACCGCGACGAGACGCCCATCTCGTGCATCGCGTAGAGGATCCGACGGTGGACGGGCTTGAGCCCGTCGCGAACGTCCGGGAGCGCACGACCGGCGATGACGCTCATCGCGTAGTCGATGTAGCTCTGTTCCATCTCGTCCTCGATGCGGACGCGGTCGACGCGCGACGCTGCCTGCGGATCGTCGGGGTCAGGTGCTTCAGAACTCATGTTAGATGTCCACCCAGTCGGCTTCCGGCGAGTGTTCCTTGATGAACTCCTTGCGGGGTTCGACCGCGTCGCCCATCAGCACCGAGAACATCTTGTCTGCGGCGGCGGCGTCCTCGATGGTGATCTGCTTGAGGATCCGCTGGTCGGGATCCATCGTCGTGTCCCACAGCTGCTGGGGGTTCATCTCGCCCAGACCCTTGAACCGCTGGACCTGGTCGGGATTGCCGTCACACTTCTCTTCGACGAGTCGATCCCGCTCTGCCTCCGTCATCGCGTCGTAGGTCTCGCCGTTGTACCGGACCCGATAGAGCGGGGGCTGGGCAGCGTAGACGTAGCCGGCTTCCAGCAGCGGCTTCATGTGCCGGTAGAACAGGGTCAACAGGAGCGTCCGAATGTGGGCACCGTCGACGTCGGCGTCGGTCATCATGATGATCCGCTTGTAGCGGATGTCCTCGATGTCGAACTCGTCGCCGATACCGGTGCCGAGCGCCGTGATGACGTTGCGGATCGAGTCGTTCTCCAGGATGCGGTCGAGGCGGTGTCGCTCGACGTTGAGGATCTTCCCGCGGATCGGGAGGATCGCCTGGAACTCCGGATTGCGTCCCTGTTTGGCCGAGCCGCCGGCAGAGTCGCCCTCGACGACGAACAGCTCCGCGTCGTCGGGATCGCGCGTCTGACAGTCGGAGAGCTTGCCGGGCAGCGCCGTCGATTCCAGCGCGGACTTGCGCCGGGTCAGCTCCTCGGCTTTCTTCGCGGCCTTGCGGGCCTTCGCGGCCTCGACGGCCTTCCCGACGATGGCTTCCGCCGTGTCGGGGTTCTCCTCGAAGAACGTCCCGAGACCGTCGTGCATCGCCGACTCGACGATCCCCCGGACCTCGCTGTTGCCCAGCTTCGTCTTCGTCTGGCCCTCGAACTGCGGGTCGGGGTGTTTGATGGAGATGACGGCCGTGAGTCCCTCGCGGATATCTTCGCCCGAGAGGGTGTCGTCGAGATCGTTCAACAGGCCGTTGCTCGTGGCGTAGTCGTTGACCGTCCGGGTCAGGGCCGTCTTGAACCCGGTCATGTGGCTGCCGCCCTCTCGCGTGTTGATGTTGTTGGCGAAGGCGTGGATCGACCCCTGAAGCTCGGCCGTGCCCTGCATGGCGATCTCGACCTGGACCGGCCCGTCCTCGATCTGCTCTTCGTCTTCGAAGTAGATCACGTCGCGGTGGAGAGGCTCTTTGGTCTCGTTGAGATACCGGACGAACTCCTTGATGCCGCCCTCGTAGACGAACGTCTGAGACTCGCCGTCGCGTTCGTCGACCAGCGAGATTTCGACGCCGGAGTTGAGGAAGGCAAGCTCCCGGAGGCGAGACGCCAGCGTCGAGTAGACGAAGTCGGTCGCCTCGAAGATCTCGCCGTCGGGCCAGAAACGGATCTGTGTGCCCGTCTCCTCGTCGGGTTCCATGTCGCGAACCCGTTCGAGCTCGTACTCCGGTTCGCCGTGGTCGAACCGCTGTTTCCAGACGGCACCGTCGCGTTTGACCTCGACTTCGAGCCACTTCGAGAGCGCGTTGACGACGGAGACGCCCACCCCGTGGAGCCCACCGGAGACCTGGTAGGACTTGCTGTCGAACTTCCCTCCCGCGTGGAGCACGGTCATGATGACTTCGAGCGCGGGCCGGTCGTGCTTCTCGTGAGTGTCGACCGGGATGCCGCGGCCATCGTCGGAGACAGAGACGGAGTCGTCCTCGTGGATCGTGACGGTGATTTCGTCGCAGTGCCCGGCGAGTGCCTCGTCGATGGAGTTGTCTACGACCTCGTAGACGAGATGATGGAGGCCTCTGGAGTCGGTCGACCCGATGTACATCGCCGGCCGCTTTTGAACGGCCTGTAACCCCTCCAGAACCTGAATCTGTTCCGCACCGTAATCACGGTCCTGTGACATAGAATCTACTGCGTCTAGTCGTGCGGGGGTCTTAAACTTCCCGCACGCGCACGCGTGGCGGAGCGCCCGAAGCGTCCTCCGACATCGCCCACGGGTCGTGTCGACCCTCTCGAAACGTCTCCCTGGGAGCAACCGTATCCAGTAATGCGACTGTCTCACGGTAGTGTGGGGGGGGGCGATCACTTTCACTCCGGTGGCGAACACCTTTTAAGCTGTCCGCTGATACGTACCGCCACGAATGACCTCGTATCAGTCTCGTCTCGGGGAGGGAGAGGGGATCGCCGACGAACTGGCCGAGAGCCAGCGATCCATCTCCATCGCCGAGTTCTTCGAGAAGAACAGGCAGATGCTCGGGTTCGACTCGGGGGCCAAGGCGCTCGTCACGGCCGTCAAGGAGGCCGTCGACAACGCGCTCGACGCCTGTGAGGAGGCCGGGATCACCCCCGACATCTACGTCGAGATCCAGGAAGCGGGGGACTACTACCGGCTCATCGTCGAAGACAACGGCCCCGGCATCACCCGAGAACAGATCCCCAACATCTTCGGGAAGCTGCTCTACGGCTCGCGCTTTCACAAGCGCGAGCAGAACCGGGGACAGCAGGGGATCGGTATCTCGGCGGCCGTCCTCCACTCCCAGAAGACCAGCGGCAAGCCGGCGAAGATCACCAGCCGGACCGAGCAACACGCAGACGCCCAGTACTTCGAACTGATCGTCGACACGGACGCCAACGAACCCGAGATCAGCGTCGAGGACACGACGACCTGGGAACGACCCCACGGCACCCGCATCGAACTGGAGATGGAGGCGAACATGCGGGCCCGCCAGCAGCTCCACGACTACATCAAGCACACGGCGGTGGTCAACCCCCACGCCCGCATCGAACTGGTCGAGCCCAAGGAACACCTCAAGTACGAACGGACGACCGACCAGCTCCCGGACGAGACCGAGGAGATCCGTCCCCACCCCCACGGCGTCGAACTCGGCACGCTGTTGAAGATGCTGGAGTCGACGGATTCGTACTCGATCTCGGGGTTCATGCAGGGCGAGTTCACCCGGGTGGGCCAGAAGACCAGCGACGAGGTCATCGCGAACTTCAACGACCGGTACTACGGCCGCGAGATGACGTGGTACGGCCCGGAGCCCCACGACGACAGCGTTGCCCCGGAGGGGCAACGAGGTGAAGACGGCGAAGCCGACGGAACGGACGTGGCGCGAGCTGTCCAGCAGGCCGTCTCGAACAAGGGCAAAGACGCCACCGCGGCGTTCGCCGATGCGGTCGCCAGCGCCGTCTCGGAGGCCGGCCGGGTCGCCCACGGTCGCCTCGAAGAGATCGTCGACGGCCACGCCGACCGGATCGAGGACGACTACGAGAAGACCTTCGGCGACACCGTCCGCGAGGCCGCCATCGAGGCGGCGTGGAGCGAGATCACCGCCGATCGAACGCCGGACGTGTACGAACTCGTCGACGAGGTCACGACGACGCGCAAGGACGACGCCGCGGTGCAGGGCATCGCCGAGCGAATCGCGGACAAGTTCGACGACGACCGCCACCGGCTGACCTACGCCGAGTTCGAGTCCTACGTCGACCGCGCCGCCGACATGACCGAGGAGCGCGACGACACCACGTTCGGCGAGACCGCCCGCGAGAAGATCGTCGACGCCCTCTGGGAGGTCGCCGCGCGGGTCTCGGACGATCCCCCCAACGTGAGCGAGATCGCCGACGACCGCGACATCGCCAGCGACCTGCTGGAGGCGATGCGCGAGACCGACATCATCGCACCGCCGACGGACTGTCTCGCACCGATCACCGCCGAACTCGTCGAGGCCGGGCTGAAAAAGGAGTTCGACGCGGACTTCTTCGCCGCCTCCACTCGGGACGCCTCCGTCCACGGCGGCGACCCGTTCATCGTCGAGGCGGGGATCGCCTACGGCGGCGACATCGAACACGATCAAGCCCAGGTGATGCGCTTTGCTAACCGCGTCCCGCTCGTGTACCAGCGCGGTGCCTGTGCGACGACCGACGTGGTCAAGTCGATCAACTGGCGCAACTACGGCCTCGATCAGCCGGGGGGCAGCGGCATCCCCAACGACGCCGCAGTCGTCATGGTCCACATCGCCTCGACGAACGTCCCCTTCACCAGCGAGTCCAAGGACGCCGTCGCCAACATCCCGGAGATCGAGTCCGAGATCGAGCTGGCGATCCGCGAGGCCGCACGGGAGCTAAAGAGCTACCTCAACAAGCGCCGATCGATGCAAAAGCGCCGGAAGAAAGAGAACAAGCTCGCGACGATCCTCCCCGAGATGGCCGAGAAGCTCGCGACGGTCACCGGCAACGAGCAACTGGACATCGACGACTCGATGGCCCGCATCATGAACAACGTCCTCGTCGAGCGCGAGGTCGAGGGCGATACGGTCCGGGTCGTCGTCGAGAACAACGACGACACCAACGCCGACATCGACCTGACGGACATCGTCACGGCCGAGCCACGGGCCACGAACGGCGCGAACGTCGTCGAGATGGACGGCGAGTGGTTCGTCAAGTGGCAGACGACCGTCGCTGCCGGCGACGACGCAGTCCTGGAGTATCAGCTCGACGGCGACGCCGAGTTCGACATCGCAGTCGACGGCGTCGAAGACGAGAAACTGACGGTGAACGCGTAATCTATGAGTACTGATAGCAACCTCAACGAGGCAGAAGCCCGCGAACAGCTGCTCGACCTCGCGGCGGACTTCTACGACCAGTTCGCCGAGGGCGACGTGCCGACGATGCAGATTCCCACCCGAACGAAGTCCAACATCGAGTACGACGAGGACAAGGACGTGTGGGTCTACGGCGACCGCTCTTCGACCCGGTCGGCGAAGACCGTCTCCGGAGCCCAGAAGCTCCTGAAAGCGACCTACACCATCGACTTCCTCGCACAGCAACTCGAAGAGGATCGCTCTTCGACCCTGCGTGAACTGTACTACCTCTCGGAGTCCTGGGACCTCGACGAGGCCCAGTTCAACACACAGGACGAGTCGAACAACCTCATCGAGGACTTAGAGATCGTCTCGGAGGTCAAACGCGAGGACTTCCACATGCGCCCCGAGGAGTCCGGCGCGAAGGTGATGGGACCGCTGCTGCTGCGCGAGCAGACCAGGCGGGGCGACCGCGAGATCCACTGCCAGGACGACGTGGGCCAGGGCGGCTACCAGATCCCCAACAACCCAGACACCATCGAGTTCCTCGACAACGACGCCGACTTCGTCCTCTGTGTCGAGACCGGTGGGATGCGCGACCGGCTGGTCGAGAACGGGTTCGACGACGAGTACGACTCCATCGTCGTCCACCTGGGCGGCCAGCCCGCCCGTGCGACCCGGCGGCTGACCAAGCGCCTCCACGACGAACTCGACTTGCCCGTCGTGGTCTTCACTGACGGTGACCCCTGGTCGTACCGCATCTACGGCTCGGTCGCTTACGGTTCGATCAAGTCGGCCCACCTCTCGGAGTACCTCGCGACGCCGGAAGCCCAGTTCATCGGCATCCGTCCGGAGGACATCGTCGAGTACGACCTGCCGACGGACCCCCTCTCGGACTCGGACATCAACGCCCTCGAATCGGAGCTGGAGGACCCACGCTTCCAGACGGAGTTCTGGGAGGAGCAGATCGAACTCCAACTCGACATCGGGAAGAAGTCCGAACAGCAGGCACTGGCCTCGCGGGGACTGGACTTCGTGACGGATACGTATCTGCCTGAACGGCTGACCGAGATGGGCGTCCTCTAGGGACGTGCATCGAGGAGCGGTTCAGGCAGATAGTTGGACGAACGGCTGACCGAGATGGGCGTCCTGTCGCTCGAACGTCGACCAGCGATGCTGTACCTGACACGCGAAAGACTGAGGGACGAGTGCGTGCTGCATCCTCGTAGATGCCCTTTGACCGTCCCCTCTCTAGCCGCGTGAACGGGTGGATCGAGAACCTATCGCGGGGCGGATACGCAGCTCTCACGGGTCTGCTGACCGGGATCGCCGTCGTCGTCGCTGGCCAGGTGATCGGCGGGGACCCCCTCCTCATCGATGCAGTACTGATGGCGCTCGCGATGACTGCCGTCTACTACGCGCTCGATCCGCGGAACTGGTCAGCGTGATCTCGTCGCGATTACGCTTCGACGCCGAGTTCGTCCAGTAGCGTCACCGCTGCGGCGTGTGAGGAGGGCGGCCCTCGTGCGGTGACGAGGTCGCCGTCGACGGTCACCGACGTGTCGGCGTCGAGTTCGGCGTCCCAGACGCCGCCCGCGGCCTCGACCTCGTCTTCGACCCAGTAGGGCAGCTTGCGTCCGTCGGGGAGCAGGTCCTGCTCGTCGACGATCCCCTCCTCCCAGGCGTTGGGGAAGCCGGTGACGTTCCGGTCGGCGACGAGCATGTCGCCGTCGGAGTCGCGGGTGAACGCGAGGATGCCGACGGCGTGACAGACGACCAGCGCCGTCCCTGTCTCGCCCTCGACCGCGGTCCGGAGCGCGTCACGGGCGTGTACGTCCTGGGTCACGTCCCACTCGGCACCGTGGCCGCCGGGGAAGACGACGGCGTCGTAGGCCTCGGCATCGGCGTCGGCCAGCGCGATCGGGTCGTTGAGGCGGTCGTCGCTCTCTGCCACGCTCGTGACGCGTTCGGCGGTCTCCTCGCCGACCTCCTCGGGGTCGATCGATCGCTCGTCGACGACCGGCGGGTTCCCGGTCGGCGTCGCGACCGTCACCTCGACGCCCGCCTCGGTGAGCGTCGTGAGCGGTTCGATACACTCCTCGCCCCAGTAGCCTTCTTCGCTGACGATGAACAGTGCGGTAGTCATGCACCCTCCGTAGGGGTGTGTGGTGTAACCCCCTTTCGGGCGCGGCAGCAAAGTGAGCGACCGAAACGAGGTTCAATGGTCCAGTGCGACCGGAGTCGTTCACTGAGTGGTTCTGTCGGTCGTCGAGATCAGGAAGTGAGTAGACGAGATCGCTGCCGACGGGTTTTTGGACACCGCGCAGCGTTCGCTAAGACGATGCCCTCCACACGCCGTAGCGTGCTCCGCGCAGCTACTGGGCTGTCCAGTCTCACCGTCGCTGGGTGTCAATCCTTTTCCGGCGACTCCGAACCGACCGAGAAGCCACAGACCGATCCCGTGACCGACTACACCGTCGTGACGCTCCGCCGCGCCGACGGCGCTCCCTATCGATACACAGGCAACCGACGATCAGGGGAGTCGCTCGTCGTCGGGTCGAGTGACGATATCGACGCCCTCTCGTTCCCGACCGACGGATCGAAGGCCGACGAGTTCGGTTCGTTCGTCCGGGAGACCGACTTCGAGGAGCGATCCGTCCTGCTCTACCGCCGGCGGGTTTCAGAATGTGATCGCCAGCACGTCGAGAGCGTTTGGCGTCGACCCGGATCGCTGAGTGTGACACTGTGCCGCGAACGCCGGGCGGCAGACGTCGACTGCTCCACGGACACCGAGGTCGAGGTGGGGATCGCGATACGGGTCCCGTTCACGAGCGATCAGTTCGATCAGCCGACAGCGAGCACGAGCAGCGAGTGTACTGACCGGTTCGGCCCCCGGGACACGACGACGGAGGGCGCGTGATGCGACGAACAGTGACCCGCCGCAGGGCGCTGGGAACGACCGGCACGATCCTCGCCGCACTCGCCGGCTGCTCGACTCTCTCGACCGGGACGAGATACGACGAGGAACGGCTTCGTGATATCGCCGAGGAGGCCATTCCGGACCCGTCGATACAGTTCCCTTTTACCACCCCGTCGTCGATGATCGCGTTCCACCGCGACCGCGCGAGGGCGTTCCTCGAACAGGTCCCCGAATCCGTGTCGCTCCCGAACGCGGCCACTGCCAGATCGATCGAGAACGAGCGGTCGGCACTGGCCGACCGGGTCGACAGCGAGAGCCGCGAAGCCGACGACAGCGACGGGGAAAGCGACGAGGATTCGCGGCGAACCCCGCGCGAGAGATTGTCCGACTGGCGACGGAACCGCGTCGAGGCCGCTCGCCTCCTCGGTCGCTACCGGGCGGCGACCGGCGATATCGAACGCTCGGCGCTCCGGGAGCGACGCGACGCGATCCGCTCGGATCGGGCCGACTTCGTCGCCGCTCACGAGTACCGGAGCACCGATCCGACGAGCGCGGTGCACCAACACCTCGTCCTCGAGTCGATGCTCCGAACGGTCACACGGGAACTGGAACCGTACCCACCGTTCCCCGAGGCACCGACCGCCGATCCGGACGAAGTCGGCTATCTCGTCGGTAAGATGGTCCGTGCCGAGGCCACGCTCTCCGACGCCCGGCGGTATCGCGACCAGTTACCCGACGACGGCGACAGCTACCGACCAGCGATGATGGCGACGGCGACGTGGCTTCGCCGCCGTGCCAGGCGGACCGAAACCGCACTGGAACGATATCTGGAACAGGGCGTCTCGGCACTCGACGGCGACGTGTCGGGGACGCCGAGAGAATCGTGGTTCCGCGTCGCCCGCGAGATCGCACGCGACCACTCCAACAGCGAACTCCTCGACGCGATCGGCGAGTCGTCCTACGCCGGTGCCGTCCTCGAAGCGGGTCGCCGTCGAACGGCGCTCTCGACGCTCGAAACCGTCGTCGACGAGATCGAGGGCGGAACGTACGGTGGTCGGCTCTCGATGGCGCAACTGGCGTCACTGCGTGAGCGCGCGGTCTCGAACGTCCAGTCGACACTCCAGAAGCAGGATCGGTTCGGTCGCAGATTGGTCGAACCGGCAGTCGATCGGATTCGGGATGGATCACAGCGGTTGGGCAGCGGTGCATCGCCAGAATCGGTCAACTGTGCCGCCGGCCGGTTCGCTTACGCCGAATATCAGGCTCCGCAGGCGTCGGCGGTCGCAGACGAGGTCCGAAATCTCCTGACCAGCGCTGGGGAATAGGGCGAGCCGATTGGTGTCTCAGTGATCCAGTGCGACCGGCACGCCACGGCCCGCAACGTCGACTGCGAAGGCCTCGTCGTCGCCCTCCAGGGACTCGAAGGTGTTGTAGTGGATCGGCACCACGCAGTCCGGTCGCATCTCCGCCGCGAGGTCGGCGGCGGTGTGGCGATCCATCGTGTAGTTCTTCGCGATCGACGGGACGAACACGTCCACGTCGAGTTCCTCGTGGCCGGGCAACACGTCGGAGTCGCCGGGCCAGAAGACCCGCTCGCCGCCGATCTCGACCAGGAAGCCACAGCCGATTCCCTTCGGGTGGATCGGCGTGCCGTCGTCTTCGACGTTCGGGCCGTCTTCCTCGTTGTAGGCCGGGACGGTCCAGATCGGGCAGTCGGCGGCGACGAGTTCGTCTTCCATGCTCACCTCGACGACCTCGAAGTCGAGATCGGCCGGCCGGTCGAGGTCGCGGTCGGTCGCGTGGACGTCGATCCCCTCGAAGAGGACGACGGTGGCGTCCTCGCTCGCCACCCGGCGGATGCCGTCCGGATCGTAGTGGTGGATGTGAGTGACCAGCACGACGTCGCCGTCCCGCGCGTCGTAGTCCTGTGTCGGCGGGTGGTTGATCCCCTCGACGTGGGGTTCCCACTCGCCCGTGAGGACGCCGTAGCGTCCGGGATCGAAGTAGATCGTCGTGTCGTCGCTCTCGACCCGCAGGGTCGCGTAGCCGAGCCAGTCCAGCGTGAGGTCCTCGAAGTGGACGGTCATGGATCACGGTTCGGCCGAGCGGCGTATAAATGGCCCGTGACGCGGGCGGCCGTTCCTCACACCCGACAGTGTCACCCTTGCTGGGCGGTCAGTCGTTCGATCCGTTCGAGCGTGTCGCCGTCCGCGACGGCTTTGTCCGAGCGGACCTCGACGAACCGCGGGAACCGGAGCGCGTACCCCGACTCGTAGGTCGAGGAGGTCTGGATCTCCTCGTAGCCGACCTCGAAGACGACGGCCGGTTCGATCTCGACGCGCTGGCCGGTCTCCTGGGTGACGTGTGGCTCCAGCAGTTCGGTCAGCGTCGCCAGCTGTTCGTCGGTGATGCCGGTCGCGACGTTGCCGACGGGCGCGTAGCCGTCGTCGGTCCGGGCCGACAGCTCGAAGGTCCCCAGATAGGTCGCTCGCCGTCCCTCGCCCCACTCTGCGCCGGTGACGACGAGGTCGAGCGTCTCCACGTCGGGCTTGCGTTTGCGCCAGTGTTTGCCCCGCTTGCCCGGCGAGTACGTCGAGTCTGGATCTTTCAGCATGATCCCCTCGTGGCCGGCGGCCAGCGCCTCGTCGGCGATGTCCTCGATCCGTCTGGTGTCGTCCGCGAGCCAGCACGTCGACCGGATTGCGTCGGCGTCGCCCAGCACCGCGTCGAGCGCGTCTCGTCGGTCGACGAGGGCGGTGTCCAGCAGGTCACGACCGTCGGCGTGGAGGCAGTCGAACGCGTGCAGGCGAACGCCGACGTTCTCGCTGGCACGGGCCACGTCGTGTTTGCGCCGGAAGCGTCGCAGCACCTCCTGGAAGGGGAGCGGATCGCCGTCGCCGTCGACCGCGACGACCTCGCCGTCGAGGATCACCGGACCGTCGACGGCGTCCTCGACGGCCGACACGACCTCCGGCAGCGGCTCGGTCACCTCCTCCATGTTCCGAGAGAACAGCCGGACCGTCTCGCCGTCGTAGTGGACCTGGACCCGAGCGCCGTCGTACTTCCACTCGACCGCTGCGGTCTCCCAGTCTTCGAGGGCCTCGGTCACGGTACCGGCCTGTGCGAGCATCGCCTTGACCGGCCGGCCGACCGTCAGTTCGAGGTCGGCCAGCCCGTCGGCCCCCTCGTCTCGGGCCACCCGGGCGACGTTCCCGTAGTCGTTGGTGACCTGTAGCGCGCGCTCGACGGCGTCGACCGGCGCGTCGAAGGCCGCCGCGATGGCGTCGCGCACCGTCCCCTCGCCGACGCCGATCCGCATTTCCGAGAGGACGATCCGGGCGAGATAGCACGCCTCCTCGTTGCTGGCGCGGTTGAACAGGCCAAACAGCGTCTCCACTTTCGTGTCGCGGCTGCCCGAACCGCTGGCCGACGCGATGGCCGCGAGTTCGTCCGCCACCTCGGCGACGGTCAGCGGGGACTGCGAGCCAGCGCCGAAGGCAGCAAGTCCCTGCTGGCCGCCCAGGTCGAGGTCGGCGGCGACGGCACCGATCTCGCCCACGTCCGCGACGCGGCCCTCGATGTCGTCGACGGCGACGTTTCGGCCCGCCGCCCGCGCCAGCGCCTCGTAACACAGCTTCGGGCCGATGTCGAGCTTCGTCGCCTCGTAGGCCGGGAACACCCGTCCCTGCACGAGCCGTGTGAGAATCGGGAGGTCGTCACCGGCGTCTGCGAGCAGCCCGGTCACCAGCTCGGTCGTCGCGATGTCGGCGCTCTCGCCCTCGATCTCGGCCGCCGTCGCGGCGAACTCGGCGAACTCCATTACCGGAGGCTACCGATCCGGCGTCGCAAACACCCTTCGATGCGCGTCGGCTACTCGACCGTGACCGGTACGGTGACGAACTCGCCTTGTCCCGGCGCGGGATAGGGCCGGTCTCGCTCGAAGCCGCCGTAGTTCAGCACTCGATCGCCGTCGGTGTCGAGATGCGCCACGACGACCAGCGAGTCCCGCCGCTCGACCGGGCTGTCGAGTTCGATCGTCACGTCCTCGTGGGTGCCGGCGACGAGATACGCCGACTGGCCGACGATCTCGCCGCCGGCTTCGTCCTCGTAGACGACGACGTAGCCGCCGTCGGACAGCGAGGCGGAATCGACCGTGATGCGCTCCTGTCCGGCGGCGGGACTGTCGACGGTCAGCGAGGCCACCGGCGAGGACAGCAGGAGGAACACCACGTAGGCCACACCCAGCATGATCGCGGCGTGTTTGGCCCCGTCTCTGAGCGACCCCTCGCCGAGTTGCCCGCCGACGAAGCCGGTAAACAGCGCCTGGATCAGCGCCGTGTGGAAGAACACGAGCGTGTACGCTGCCTTGTCGACCTGGCCCAGCCGCGCGAACTGATCGACGTTGACGCCCAGTCGCCCCGTGTTCTCGGGGGTCGGAACGCTGGAAGGCAACGCCGGCACGAGCACCTCCTGGACCGACGCGATGATGACCAGGAAGACGAGAAAGGAGATGTAGATGACGACGAGGTAGGTGAGCATCTCCTGGCGGCGCTGGCGGCGCAGCCGGTGGTCAGAGCGGGCCTGATCGGCGGCGATCCGCAGGATCGGCCCCATCTTGCCGCTCGATCGCATGGCGTTGATCAACAGCGTGACCACCCGCGACATCGAGGTCGTCCTGATCCGGCGGCCGAACCTCGTCAGGGCGTCCTCGACGTTGGCACCCATCGTCACGTCCGCCCAGATCCGGTCGACCTCCTCGCTGAGTGCGCCCACGTCCGTCCCGCGGACGCGCTCCAGGCTCTCGACGACCGTCATGCCGGCCTCGTTGAGACTGGCCAGCCGTTCGAGCAGCTCCGGCGTGGCAGCCTCGATCCGGCGGATTCGCCGGGTGTACAGCTCCCGCGCGACCGCGAACGTCGCCAGCACGAACAGGAGCGACTGGATCAGGACGTCGTCGAGGACCCGGAGGTTGACCGTCCCCGTCTCGAAGGCCGCCGGTGCCCGGAGCGCGACCGCGAGGACGGCGACCGGCACCGTGACGTAGAGCACCCGAGAGGGGTTCCAGAGGAACGTCTCGACCGGCGAGGTGACGAGGCGCTTGACCGTCGCGATCCGGTCGTAGACGGCCAGCTGGCGTCGCTCGATGGAGTCGGCGTAGCCGCCGTCGGTCGCCGTCGACCCGCCCGAGTCGGTCGGTTTGGCGAACGTCGTCGTCGCTCGCCGATCGAGGAGCGTGGTCGTCTTGTTGTTCCCGATGCCCAGGATCGCCAGCCGCTGGCCGAGGTACAGCATGAACCCGGCGTTGGCGAGAGGGATCATCAGGTAGCCGACCATCTGGATGAACACGAGCGTGTCGCTCAGGGTCAGGCCGAACACGAGCAGGATCGTGATGAAAAAGAGCACGGCGGCGACCAGCACCGTCACGTACGCCTCTGCGACCGTCGCGAGGTGTTCGAGGATCTCTTCCTGGCGGCGCTCGCTCTCGTCTTTCGTCCGCTCGTACTGCTCTCTGAGGAACGTCGAGAGGCTGCGCCCGCTCTGGAGGACGCTCGCGAGGTTCTCGGCGAACGTCTGGAAGTCCTCGCTGGGCGTCCGACCGGCCATCCCCCTGACGGCGGTGATCATGTCCTGGCCGAACAGGTCCATCTGCCTGACCGCGACCGAGACCTCCTCCGCGCTGGCCCCGTAGATCTCGCGGTTGTCCGAGAGCGTCCGCAACGCCTCCGGGAAGGAGACGCCGCCCCGCGAGAGGGCATAGAGGAACGCGAGGGTCCGTCCCTGTCCCTCGTCGATCGCTCGCTGGCGGACCGCGGCCCGGCTTCGGGGCAGCTCCCAGCGCAGCCAGTACGTCAGCCCCGCGGCCGTCACGCCGGTGATCACGCCCCCGCTCAGCAGGATCAGCAGGATCTCACGCTGGGTCAACACGAGTTCGAACCCGCGGATCCCCAGCGCGTTGACCATCGTCCGGGGCAATCCCATCATGAGGTCGACGATCCCCGGAATCGCCAGCAGGAGTCCGCCGAACAGGTAGACTCCGGTGATCGCGCCGCCGAGCGCCGAAAGCGCCGTGTACAGCAGCGTCCGGGCGGCGTAGGTCCGGTAGGTGTACACCACGAACGCCGACTTCAGGAGGCGGTCTCGGTCCTCCGATTCCGGGACGTACCGCCCGAACAGCCGTCGGCTGAACCGTGTCAGCGACGTGTCGAACGTCTCGTCGAGCATCGCGAGCGCGACCACACACAGGATCGCGATGACCACGAAGACGGGGAGCGTCCCCAGTGGATTGAGTTGCATGTCAGGGTGTCGCGTCGAGGTCGACCTGGTCGATCCGCTCCATCACCGTCTCGCTGTCCGCGTAGTACTTGTTGACCATCGCGGTAAAGCGCCGGTAGTCCGTGATCGACTCCGCCTGAAGGTATCGCAGGAACCGCTTTCGATCGTCCATCTCTCGGAGCAACTCCGACTGGCTCCAGCCCCGTTCGCGCCTGATCTCGTCCAGCAGATCGCTGTTGGAGTCCTCGAAGTAGTCCTCGTCGGCCTGCCAGGCGTAGGCGTTGGAGTAGTCGAGTTCCCCGGTCCGCTGGTCGATTCCCTCGATCTCGGCGAGGGTCTTGGCCCGCCGGACGCGTTCCCCGCCCGAGCGGCCAAGCACCTGCACACAGAGGATGTCGAGGCTCTGGACCATGGGTCGTGGCACGTTGATCGGCTCGTTTTCCAGCCGGTTGATCACCGTCTGGACCGAGTCGGCGTGCATCGTCGAGAACGTCGTGTGCCCCGTGTTCATCGCCTGAAAGAGGGTGATCGCCTCTTCGCCGCGGACCTCGCCGACGATGATGTACTCCGGGCGGTGGCGCAGCGCCGACCGCAGCAGGTCGTACATCGTGATGTCCGACTCGTCGAGTCGCTCCCTGGTCACCGACGAGAGCCAGTTGTCGTGGTACAGCGACAGCTCGCGGGTGTCCTCGATGGTCAACACCTTCGATCGGGGCGGAATGAACATCGAGACGGCGTTCATCGAGGTCGTCTTGCCCGCCGCCGTCCCCCCGGCGAAGATCAGGGACTTGTTGGACTCGATGGCCAGCCAGAGGTAGGCCAGCATCTCGACGGAAAAGGTCCCGTAGTTCAGCAGGTCGATCGGCGTGAAGGGTTCGTCGGCGTACTTCCGGATGGTGAACGCGGAGCCCCGGGGCGTGACCTCCTCGCCGAGTGCCAGCTCGATCCGCGAGCCGTCGGGCAGCGTCGTCGAGACGACGGGCTCGGAGACGGAGACGTGTCGGCCCGACCGCTGTGCGAGCTGGATCACGAAGTCGTTCAGCTCGCCCTCCTCGTAGACGACGCTGGTCTCGATGTCGGTGTACGCGTCGTGGTACGCGAAGATCGGCAGGCCGGTCCCGTCACAGGAGATGTCCTCGATATCGGGGTCGTGCATCAGCGGGTCGATCCGGCCGTAGCCCAGGAAGGACCGATAGAGGTAGTACAGCAGCCGGTAGAACGTCTCGGGCTCGACGACGACGCCGTACTCCTCGATCCGGTCTCGCAGCGCCGCGGCCAGCGCCGCCTCGGGGTCGTCGCTCACGTCCTCGCGGTAGATGAGCGGACCGCGGATGTCCTCGAAGAGCCGATCGAGCAGATCGCGCTCGAACTCGTCGAGCGAGGGTTCGACGACCTGGTAGAACTGTTCGTCGGCCTCGGGATCGTGGTTGATCGAGGCGAAGGCGAAGGGCGCGTTGAGCCAGTAGCGGTCGATCTCGTCGTACTGCTCGGGCACCGTGTACTCGACCAGTTTGCCGTGGCGCTGTGGATCGTAGTTTGTCGACGGGACGGCCGCGCCGCTGAGCATGCGAGCCGTCCGCGAGAGCCAGTCGCGCACGCCCGACAGCGGCGTCGAACTCGATCCGTCGTGCTCTATCTCGTCGCCTGCCATCGCTCGATACCGTGTGGAATCGTCTCACGATACTTCGCCGACGTACTTAAATGAGCCCCTCCAAGTATTGCGAACTGAAATTCCGTGGGCCGGCGGCGTCACTCCTCGCCGACGCCCTCGTCGTCGGTCCGGTCGACCGTCAGCAGGAGGGTGCCAAACACGAGCGTCAGCACGGTGCCGACCGGGATCGTGATCGGCTGGCGGTCCCAGAACAGGAGCGTCGCGGCGGCCAGCCCCACGCCCAACAGTGCCAGCAGCGCGCCCTGGAGCCGGACTGGGTCGACCGGCATCGCCGCTTCGTGGGCGTCCTCGTCGACGTAGTAGGCGACACTCAACGCCAGCGGAACCAGCGAGAGGACTGCGGCCCCGACCCACACCCAGCTCGCCGTCGTCAGAGTCTGGTTGAACGCCGGTGCCTCGACCACCCAGAGGAACGGCCGCTCTTGCTCGCCGAAGGAGATGCCGAAGATGTACTGCAGCCGAAAGTAGAGGAACCGGATGACGACGACGGTCACCTGGCGACCGCCGACCTCGATCGGCAGGACGGCCCCCGACCACGGCAACAGCGCCACGAGCCACGTCGACAGGACCGCGAGCTCCGGCGCGTACTCGGACTTGACCCAGGCCATGCCCGTCACCGCGTCCCACTGTGGATTATAGCTGTCGGCTCCGTCCGAACCCGTGTGTCGTGGTACCAATCGCCGTTACGTTCTTTGCCAAGCGTTCCCTACTGTCGGGTACGAGATGCGGCGTGACTACTTCGACATCGACGTGAGCGGGACCGAGGAGTCGTCGACCGACGATCCGGTAATCGCGATCGCGTTCGACGGTCCCGACGAACTCCTGTCGGATCGACTCACCAGCGACGGTGGCACACTCGACGCGGGCGAACTGGACGTGACCTATCGCACCCGAGCCGACGGCAGCGAGGCGGCTGGCGTCCTCTCGATCGCGAACCGCCACAACGGCGAGTACGTCCTCGAAGCGAACGTCGCCCCGAGCGTCGTCGAGTCGGTCGTCGCCGCCGCCAGCGACGGCGAGGACACCAGATACCGCCTCCGGCTCACGGACGGCGACGGGAAATCGACGGTCTACACGAAGGAGATCCTGCTCGTCTACGACGAGAGCGGCAGCCTCAGCCGCGGACGGAGCCTCATTCCCGGCGGCGTCGAACTCTAGACGCGCCGTTCGATCGCCGGCAGTATCGTCGTCACGTCCGCTCTGACGACGACCGCGGCCGCGTCGTCTTTCTCCGTCGGATCGAGGTTCACGATGCCGACCGTCGCGCCCGACCGCGCCGCCCTGCCGGGGAGCCCCGCGGCGGGATCGACGGTCAGCGACGACCCCGCGACCAGCAGCCAGTCTGCCCGGTGGGCCAGCCGGTTCGCCCGCTCGATCGCTTCGCCCGGTAGCGATTCGCCGAACAGCACCACGTCGGGCCGCAAGACGCCGCCACACTCACACCGTGGCGGCCGCTCTCCTCCGGCCGCCCGCTCGAAGACCGGCTCGGCGGCCGTCCGCCGCCCACAGTCGTCACAGACGACCCGCTCGTTGGTCCCGTGGAGTTCGATCAGATCCTCGGTACCGGCCCCTCTGTGGAGGCCGTCGACGTTCTGGGTGACGACGGCGTCGACGTGTCCCTCTGCTTCCAGCGTCGCGATGGCCTCGTGCGCGGCGTTGGGCGCGACCGATCCGCCGCCGGTGAGTCGCTCCCTGAGTTCGAGACGGTCGGCCCAGAACCCCGCGGGGTCCGCGTCCAGCCGTCGGCGGTGAAACGCCTTCGGATCGAACTCCGACCAAAGGCCGTCCTCGCCGCGGAAGGCGGGGATGCCGGAGGCGGTACTCACGCCAGCGCCGGTGAGGACGACGGCGGTGTCGCTCTCGCGCAGGGACGCCACGAGGTCGGCGACCTTCGATTCGGTGGCCTGATCCATACCGGCGCTTCGTGGCCGGTGGGGCTAAATTCGGCGATTCCGCCGCCGAATCGCACGGTCGAGTTAACTGTCTCCAGTCCTCAGCAGGTGCTATGTGCTTCGCAGCACTTCTGAACGGCGACGCGACGGATCGCTCGGCCCTGGAGATCGTTCGGGACGAACTCCCCCGCTCGCTGGGGAACGGGACCGTCGCGGCGTTGCTGGTGATCGCCGTGTCGGTTCTCGAAGGGGCGTCGCTGACGGTGACTGCGGGGCTGGCCCTCGGCGCTGTCGCGCTCGGTGCTGTCCTGCATCAGTCTGTGTTACTCGTCGGCGTGGCACTGCTCCGGGGCCGTGAGCGACTACGTGGGCCGTCGTCGGTCGACGGTTGATCGGACCGCTCGCGCGTGCCGGCAACAGCCTCCGGCAGGGGAAAAAGATGGGATTTAAGCGGGCGCGAGACGCCCCTACGTATGACATGAAATTGCACGAGTACCAGGCGAAGCAGGTCTTCGCCGACGCGGGGGTTCCGACGCCCGCATCGACGCTGGCGACGACCGTCGACGACGCGGTCGACGCCGCCGAAGAGATCGGCTATCCGGTCGCGATCAAGGCACAGGTGCAGGTGGGCGGCCGCGGCAAGGCCGGCGGGATCAAGCTCGCCGAGAACGCCGAGCAGGCCCGTCAGTACGCCGACGAGATTCTCGGCATGAACCTCAAGGGCCTCCACGTCGACCGCGTCCTCGTCGAGGAAGCCGTCGACTTCGTCAACGAACTGTACGTCGGCGTGACGATGGACCGCGGCGAGGGCGAACCCGTCGCGATGGTCTCGACACGCGGCGGCGTCAACATCGAGGAGGTCGCCGAAGAAGAGCCCGAGGCGATCGCGCGCGAGCACATCGACCCGGCCTTCGGCATGCACCACTACCAGGCCCGGAAGGTCGTCTACGACGCCGGTGTCGACCGCGAGGTCGCCAACGACGTCGCCGGCGTCCTCAAGACGCTGTACGACCTCTGGGAGGACAAGGACGGCTCCGACGCCGAGATCAACCCGCTGATGGTCACGGCCGACGACGAGGTCATCGCGGCCGACGCCGTGATGAACGTCGACGACGACGCCCTGTTCCGTCACCCCGACCTGGAGGAGATGGAAGACGAGGCCGACGCCGGCGACGAACTCGAACAGAAGGCCGACGAGTACGGCTTCGACTACGTCCGCCTGTCGGGCAACGTCGGCATCATCGGCAACGGTGCCGGGCTGGTCATGACGACGCTCGACCTCGTCGACCACTTCGGCGGCGAGCCGGCCAACTTCCTCGACGTGGGCGGCGGTGCGAAGGCCCAGCGGATCGCCAACGCGCTGGACATGGTGTTCTCCGACGACAACGTCGACTCCGTCGTGTTCAACATCTTCGGCGGGATCACGCGGGGCGACGAGGTCGCCAAGGGGATCAACCAGGCGCTCGAACAGTTCGACGAGATTCCCAAGCCCGTCGTCGTCCGACTCGCGGGCACCAACGCGGAGGAAGGCATGGAGATTCTCAACGAAGACCTCGTGACCGTACGACAGACGCTGGAGGACGCCGTCGAACAGGCAGTCATCTACGCCGAGGAGGTGGAAGCATGAGTGTATTAGTCGACGAGGACACCCGCGTCGTCGTTCAGGGGATCACGGGCGGCGAAGGGAAGTTCCACACCGAGCAGATGATGGAGTACGGCACCAACGTCGTCGCCGGTGCCGTGCCCGGCCGCGGCGGCCAGGAGGTCGCTGGCGTGCCGGTCTACGACACCGTCGACCGCGCCGCACGCGAGGAGAACGCCAACACCGCCGTCGTGTTCGTCCCGCCGGCCTTCGCCGGTGACGCCCTGTTCGAGGCACTCGACGCACCGGTCGACCTCGTCGTCGCCATCACCGAGGGCATTCCGACCCAGGACATGTCCCGCGTCAAGCGCAAGCAGGACGAGACCGACACCCACCTCGTGGGTCCGAACTGTCCGGGCGTCATCACGCCGGGCGTCGCGAAACTCGGCATCCTGCCGGGCAACATCTTCTCGTCGGGCGACGTGGGTCTGGTCTCTCGCTCCGGGACGCTGACCTACCAGGTCGTCGACAACCTCACCAACCGCGACATCGGCCAGTCGACCGCCATCGGTATCGGCGGCGACCCGATCATCGGGACGAGCTTCATCGACGCGCTGGAACTGTTCGAAGCCGACCCCGACACGAAGGCCGTCGTCATGTGCGGCGAGATCGGCGGCGAGGACGAAGAGCAGGCCGCCCGCTACATCGGCGAGCACATGGACACGCCCGTCGCCGGCTTCATCGCCGGCCGCACCGCCCCGCCGGGCAAGCGCATGGGCCACGCCGGTGCCATCGTCTCCGGCAGCGGGACCGGCACCGCCGAGTCCAAGATCGACGCCCTGGAGAGCAACGGCGTACCGGTCGGTGACACGCCCGAGGAAGTCGTCGACCACGTCGAAGACATCCTGTAGCGACGACGAATCGCCGTTCGCTGGATTTTTCTTTGCTGACCGACTCCGAGAGCGACGCGCTGGGGAGAACGGCGTCCTCGCGAGCGAAGGCTCGATAGACGAGCGGTGAGGATGTCACAGAACCAGTCACATCTCTCATACTGCCAGCTGTAACTGTTTCAAGAGATTCGCGAGCACGGGGTCAAGAAATTCTTTACAGACTTACAGCCGGCAGTACCAATAGCTTCCCGAAAAGCGGTGTCTGAGAGCTAGGGAAAATTGCCGGTATGCAGAAGTAGCAACAGCAGTCCTCTCGATCGGTGTCAGAAAACCAGCCAACCATTCTATGACACCTTCTTTCAATGGCTACTATAGCCGGAGGCGGGACTGTGCCGCTCTTTTATCCGGACGACGTCATACTGATGGCCGTCGGCGCGATCGCCCTCTGGATCTTCACCAGTTGAGACCGCCAGCAGTAGCAGACTAATTAAAGAGTCGTCGGTGAAGAATTCCGGTTAGGACCCTGGTCCACACTGGAAACGAGAGACCTGCTTAGGATCGCTGAACCTGTACACTGATTGTTATATATCTCTATGTTTTTGTATTATAAGCGGATAAGTATAAAATAGGTTTTAAGTTAAATGCGATGTCCAATAAAAAGACACGACGAGCACTGTTGAAAGGAGTTGGAACCGCCGCAGTCGGCGTCACCGTTGGTGCCTCCGCTACAGGTGCGGCCAGTGCAGGCTCTTGTGACGACCCGTACTCGGACCGCTCCAGTGTGACCGAGACCTATTTGAGCGGCAAAGACGGATCTACCGACTTTGTCGAAAAAGAGTTCGCAGAAGTGGCTGTGGTCGAAGTCGATGGGCCGATCCTACAAGATGAGAACAGTAACAGAGCAAAGTACTACGTGGATGTTCACCAACTGGCAACGACGTACGTGAAATCGGACGGTGAGCCACAGATCGATATCATGGATCAGACTGTCAACATAGAGTATCCGGACGAGGGGAGTACATCGGCAGAGTGGGATTTCCCCGACCCGGACAGCGAACCGACTTGGATCAGTCGTGCGAGTGCAGATTCAGTGGATGACGATTACTCCCTGCACGACTTTGCGCACGACGCGGCTGTCGAGACGTTCAAACTCGGGGTCGACTTATTCGAAGATACTGTCGCGACACCTGTGAAAGTCGGAGTCGACCTTTATGACTACGCGAAGAAGTCAGCAGAACTCGCCAGTAAATACGACGACGCGACCAGTTCCACCCGTGCGTGGGACTATTCGTGGTTTTACTCCGGTGACGAAGCGTCCTCGACATCGTTCACCTCGATGACATTCAAAGTGACAGACATTCCCTGGGGTGCGATTGAGAGCCACACGGTCGAAGTCGAAAGCCGAACTGGTCAGGAGGGAACGATGCACACCCACGAGTTCAACTTCGACCTCCACGGTCCGGAACTCTGTCGGTAACTGGTCGGCTTTTCGACCTCCCGCGCTCGCTTTGCTCACGCGGATGCTACTGCTCAGTGCTTTGGCTGTACTGACCGATCCAGCCAACTGTGGCAACTGCTCTGTGCTAACGAGCAGTGCGTGGTTCGGCGCGAAGCGAGTCTATCTCCGTGCCGGTCGGTGACACGCCCGAGGAAGTCGTCGACCACGTCGAAGACATCCTGTAGCGGGCCAGACAGCAGCCCGCGAACCGGCGATCGGAGACACCTTCACGATCTTTTACTTTCGACGGGTCACGCCGACACTCGCTGGATAGCCGTCCAGCGATTTTACCGATAATACTCGGTTTCCGGGTCGGAGACCCCCTGACGTGAACGTTCCGATGTAGTTATAGTGGGTGAGCGGGAACGCTCAACTATGCCACATATCTGCCGGGAGTGCAAGCGCACCTTCGACACCGAACTCGAACTCGAACTCCACCGAGACACCTGCAGTGCCGGTGAGCTGTTCTGTGACGAGTGCGGGGAACGGTTCTCCGAGCGGGCGGGCACAGAGGACGGCTGGCACTATCGATGCCCGAACGACGACTGCGACGGCGAAGGGATCGACGACGCGATCCACCGGGTATCGAAGGCCCGCGTCCAGACGCCCTGAGCCGGGTTCTCGTCGCCGTTTGCCCGGTCGAGCGCACGGCGTCCGGCAGAACTACGTCCGGACGGGCTCGGGAGACGCCGGGCTCAATCGGTCAGTCCCGCAGGAGCGCCTCGATCCGGCCCAGCGCACGCTGGCACACGGGCGCGTAGCCCGCCGCGAGCAGTGGAATCTCGAAGACGACCCGGCAGCGGTCCGCGCGGACGTGCTCGACGCGGTGGCCGGTCGCGGGGATCTTCGCGACCCGCCACGTCCACCGGTAGTCCCGGCAGCTCGTGATCTCGAACGGAACCGTCCCGACCGGCGTCGTCACACGGCCGGTCGTTCCCCGTTCGACGATCCGCTCGCTCGACTCGACCGCCCGCACCGACGGTCCCCAGTCGGGCCACTGGTTCGTGTCCGTGAGAACGTCCCAGGCGGCGTCGCGGGTCGCCGGAATCACTCGGCTCACACAGAGGCGACGCCCGTCTGGAGTTCGATCGACGTTCAGCGCCACGGCTGTAGTTCGTTCTCACTGCTAATAAACGGGGGGCAACTATAGGGGAGTTCGGTCACAAGCGTCGGGCAGATGATCGAAGCTCGGGACCTTCGCAAGGAGTACGGGGACTTCGTCGCCGTCGAGGGGAGCACGTTCTCCGTCGACCAGGGCGAGGTGTTCGGCGTCATCGGCCCGAACGGTGCGGGCAAGACGACGACGCTGAAGATGCTCTCCGGCCTGCTCGAACCGACCAGCGGCGACGTGTCCGTCGCCGGCTACGACGTGACCGACACCGAGATGCGCCAGCAACTCGGCTTCCTCCCCGAGGAATCGCCCCTCTACGAGGAGATGACGCCGCTGTCGTACCTCCGATTCTTCGCGGACCTGTACGACGTGCCGACGGACGTGGCGACCGAACGGATGCACGACACGCTGGACGAGCTCGAACTCGAACACCGCGAGCGCAAGCTGGGCGACATGTCTAAGGGGATGAAGCGGAAGGTCGCCATCGCCAGATCGCTGATCAACGATCCGGACGTGCTGGTCTACGACGAACCCGCCAGCGGACTCGACCCGCTGACGACGAACTACGTCATCCAGTTCACCGAGCAGTTGGCTCGGGAGGGCAAGACCATCGTCTTCTCGGCGCACAACCTTTACCACGTCGAGACGATCTGTGACCGCGTGGCGATCATGAACGAGGGCCAGATCGTCGCTCGCGGCGATCTGGAAGCCCTCCAGGACGAGTACGGCGACCGGGAGTACCACGTCTACGCGACCGTCGAGGTGCCCGGCGCGGTCGCGGAGAACGGCAACTGGCGGCGCGTCGTCGAGACGATGGACGGCGTCGAGGACGTACGGGCGGCCGCCGCCGAACGCGGCGGCGAGGTCATCGACATCAGGACCGAGGAGTCGAGTCTCGAAGAGGTGTTCCTCAACGTCGCCGAGAGCGAGACGCCGGGGACCCGCTACGTCGAGGAGGCCTAGATGAATCCGCGGAAGCTACTGCGGATCGCCAAGTGGGAGGTGACCAAGAACGCCGGGGGCGTCGACAAGCGGACCGTCGCCATCATGGCCGTCTCGGTCGTGGCGATGGTGCTGGTCGCCGGGCTCGCAGCCAGCAGCGGGGCCAGCGGACTCGACAGCGGGCTCTACCGGATCGGCGTCGACGAGTCGAGTTCCTACTACGCCCCGGCCAGCGACGACGCGGCGTTCGTCGTCCAGGAGCCAGACCCCGCGGCGGTCGAACGCGGCGACCAGGAACTGCTCTTCGTCGGGACACAGCTGGCGAGCAGTCCGGAAGACCCCAAAGAGCGGGCGGCGCTCGGTGAGTTCCGCACGAGCGTCGACCGGTACAACAGCCGCCGGATGGCCCGCGACGACAACCAGACCGCCGCAGAGCCCGTTTCGGTGACGCTGGTCTACCTCGAACAGTCCGGCGTCTCTGAGACGATCGCGTCCGACAGCGGCTCGGGCGATGGCGGCGACGGCGACGGTGACGGTAGCAGTGCCGGCGGAGCTGGCGGTGGGAGCGGCGGCGACGGCGGCAGTGCCAGCGGCTCGACCGACAGCGATGCCGGGGGGCTGGCCGGGTTCGGTGCGGGACTGACGGGCGGGTCGACCACCGGCTCTCCCTCGGACATTCAGCCGCCTTTCCCCTTCGAGTCGCTCGTGCTCGCCTTCCTGTTTATCGTCCCGATGAACTTCGTCATCCAGGCCTACGGCTCGACGATGCTCTCCGAGCGGCTCAACCGCCGGGGGGAACTGCTGCTGGTCTCTCCAGTCAGCCGGTTCGACATCGTCGCTGGGAAGACGCTACCGTACTTCCTCGGTGCCATGGGCGTCGTGACGGCGATTACGCTCGGTCTGCGCTTCGGGAACCTGACTGCCGGCGGCGGGCCGATCGCGGTCCTGGCGATGCTCCCGATCGCACTGCTCTTCCTCTCGGCGACGTTCTGTGGCGCGATGTTCGCGCGGTCGTTCAAGGAACTGACCTTTGTCACGGTGACCGTGACGGTCTCGCTGACCAGTTACGCCTTCGTGCCGGCGATCTTCACGGACGTGACGCCGATCGCGCTGATCTCGCCGCTGACGGTCGTGGTTCGCGATCTCCAGGCCCAGACTGTGACGGCGAGTAACTTCGCGTTCTCGACGATTCCGCCCACGTTGACGGCCGTCGTCCTGTTCGGACTGGGGGCCGGGCTCTACCGGGAAGAGGACATGTTCACCCAGCGAGCGATCCCGCTGAAAGTGCTCGACGCGCTCTCGGGCCGGATCAAGTCGAACTGGAGTGCGCTGAAACTCTCCGTGTTGCTGATCCCGCTCGTGTTAGTCGCTGAACTGGTGGCGATCGCACTGATCTTCCCGCTGCAGGGGCTGTCGGCGGCACTGACGATCCCTCTGATCCTCGGTGCGGTCGTCCTCATCGAAGAAGTCGCGAAGAGTCTGCACCTCTACGCCGGCTACACCAGCGGTCGGTACGACCGGTCGCTCCGGACCGGGGTGATCGTCGGCACACTCAGTGGCGTGGGGTTCTTCCTGGCAGAGAAGGTGACGCTCGTGGCGCAACTGGTCAATCCGGGACTCCGCGAGATCCAGACCAGCCAGGTCGGGCTGGAACTGCTGCCGTCCGGCGTGCCGCTCTGGGTCACCGTCCCCGTCCTCTTGCTCCTGCCGCTCCTCTTGCACGTCGTCACCGCGACGGTCTCCTCGCTCGGGGCGCGGCGCTCTCGGCGGTCGTACCTGCTGGCCCTGGGGGCCGCGATGGTGATTCACTTCGCCTACAACTACACGGTGGTGATCGCCCTTGGCCAGTGATCGCTCGCTGGACCCGCGGCTCGTGATCGCCCGCCGGGACCTGGCGTCGCTCGGGCGCGAGAAGACGATCGTGCTCGCGATTCTGATCCAGCTGTTCGTGGCGGCGTTCTCGTCGTTCCTCGTGGTCGGGCTCACGTCGCTGTACGATCCCGGTTCGGTCGAGTCGGGCGGCATCGAGATGGCCGTCACCGGCGACGCCCAGCAAGAGCTGTTCGAGGCCGTCGCGGAGACCGACGGCGTCCAGCCGGTCGCGTTCGACGCGACCGACGACGCACAGCAGGCGTTCAACGTCGGACGCGTCGACGCGGTGTTGACGGGAACGTACGCGTCACCCGACAGTGACGGCCAGGTAATCAGGGTGACGGCGATCGCGCCCGACAGCAGCATCCGGACGACGTTGATCGTCGTCCAACTGCGCGAGGTGCTGAAGACCCTGGAGCGCAACGAACGGTTCGAGCGCGCCGAATCGCTCGATGCGCCGCCCCTCGAACTCCCGCCGGAGGCGAACGCCAGCCCGTACTTCAGCTTCACCTACACCGTCTTGATCCCGCTCTTGCTGTTCTTGCCGCCGTTCATCAGCGGCTCGGTCGCCGTCGACACCATCACCGAGGAGATCGAACGCGGCACGCTCGAACTGCTGCGGGTCGCGCCGGTCAGCCTGGTCGACGTGGTCGACGGCAAGTCCCTGGCGATGATCGCGCTGGCACCGGCACAGGCGGCGCTGTGGATCGGCTTGCTGTCGGTCAACGGCATCGCGGTGTCGAATCCGCTGGCGCTGTTGGTGTTCGTCGCCGCGACGGCGGCGATCGTCGTCGTCTTCGGCGTCGTGCTGGGACTGCAACTCGGTCGCCGACGGCCCGCACAACTCCTGTATTCGGTCCTGACGCTGGTGGTCTTCGGCGCGGCGATCCTCCTGCCGGAACACCCATCGACGACGGCGGCCAAGCTCGCGGTCGACAGCCCGTCGCTCGTGACCTACGGCCACGTCGCCGGCTACGTCGTCGCCGCCGTGGTGCTGTTCGTGGTCGCGCGCCGGTACGTCGCCCGCGTCGAGCCCGAGTCGCTGTAGTCGACCGTCGCCGACGTACCTTTTTGTGGCACCGTCTGCTGGCTCGGGTATGGAGTACACGACGCTGGGTTCGACCGGGATCGAGGTCTCGAAGATCTGTCTGGGGTGTATGAGCTTCGGCACCTCCGAGTGGCGCGACTGGGTCCTCGACGAGTCCGAGAGTCGAGCGGTCATCGACCGCGCGATCGACCTGGGGATCAACTTCTTCGATACGGCCAACATGTACTCGGCGGGCGAGTCCGAGCGCGTCCTCGGTGAGGCGCTGTCGGGGTACGACCGCGACGAGCAGGTCGTCGCCACGAAGGGGTTCTTCCAGATGGACGAGGACGACCCCAACTCCGGCGGCCTCTCGCGGAAGGCCATCGAGCAGGAGCTATCAGCCTCGCTGGAGCGGCTGGGGATGGACACCGTCGACCTCTACCAGACCCACCGCTGGGACGACGACACGCCCATCGAGACGACGCTGCGGACGCTGGACGACGCCGTCCGCCGCGGCCAGATCCGCCACGCCGGTGCCTCCTCGATGTGGACCTACCAGTTCGCCGATGCCCTGGGGACCAGCGAGCGGGAGGACCTGAGCCGCTTCGAGACGATGCAGAACCACTATAACCTCCTCTATCGCGAGGAGGAACGCGAGATGCTCCCCTTCTGCCAGCGGGAGGACGTCGCCGTCATCCCGTGGAGCCCGCTCGCCCGCGGCTACCTCACGCGCCCTCACGAGGAGTTCGACGCCACGACGCGGGGCCAGACCGACGACTACGCGCGAGAACATCCCTACTTCGAGGGCGGCGGCCGCGAGATCAACGAGCGCGTTCAGGAACTGGCCGAGGAGAAGGACGCGACGATGGCCCAGATCGCGCTCTCGTGGCTCCTGCACAAGGACGCCGTGGACGCCCCCATCGTCGGGACGACGACGATCGAGCACCTCGAACAGGCCGTCGCCGCGCTCGACATCTCGCTGGCCGACAGCGACGTCGAGTGGCTGGAAGCGCCCTACGAGCCGGTGCCGGTTTCGGGTCACGAGTAGCGAGGCGCGCTGGGTGCGAGGCGCGCTGTGAGCGAAGCGAGCAGCGGGCCTCGGAAGGGCGAGCGGGAGTCGAAGCGACACGTGAGCAGCGGGCCTCGGAGGGGCGAGCGGGAGTCGAAGCGACACATATTACGTAGTTTTACACCGAAAACAGGGTTAGGGCACCCGTCCACCGGGGGTTCCGCGCTCGCTCGACGGAGTCGTGCCGGCCTGTTCGTGGGTGTGGTGGTAGAACCGCAACTGCGGGCCGCCGTCGTCGATCGGTTCGAAGCAGACCCGTCGGAAGCGCTCGTTCTCGATCAGGTTCACCGCGACGCCCTCCTCGTGGACCGAGACAGAGTTGTAAGCGGTCTCACAGATCGGACAGCGCTCCGGTGGCTCACCGACGCCCGCCTGGGCTGCCTCGTCGCCGCTCATCGCTGGCTCCTGGCTGTCTCGCAGTTGTGCTCGTGAGATATCTCGGTCGGGTTGCCGAACACCGCCACACGCCACCGAACGGTGTCGCTCTGTCTGACTGCACACGTCATGTCCGCCACTGGGAAGAGGAGGCCCAAAGTTCCCCGGGCGACACCCCTTATTGCCCTCGCGCCTAACGTCGAGTATGCGCCCTCTGCTCTCGATGGAGTGGCGAAACGTCCTGTTCGCCCACTGGCCGGTCCCGGTCGAGACGGTCGCTCGGTCGCTGCCCGAGGGACTCTCCGTCGACACTTTCGACGGGTCTGCGTGGCTCGGCGTCGTCCCCTTCCGGATGGCGGACATCCGGCCGCGGGGCTCCCCGATCGGACGCTCGTTCTACGAGCTGAACCTCCGGACGTACGTCACGCTGGACGGCCAGCCCGGCGTGTACTTCTACAACCTCGACGCCGACGACCGGCTCGGCGTCGCGGTGGCTCGCCGGCTGTTCCGGCTGCCCTACTACCGCGCTCGGATGACCGCTCATCGTGACGGCTCGCGGACGCGCCTCCAGAGCGTGCGCACTCATCCCGACGCCCCGGACGTTCGATTTCGGGCCAGCTTCGAGCCCACCGGCCTGCCAGAGCCCGCACGCGACGACTCGCTGGCCACGTTCCTCACCGAGCGGTATCGGTTCTACGTGGCCGACGACCGCGGCCGGATCTACTTCGCCGACATCGACCACCCGCCGTGGGACCTCCAACCGGCGACGGTCACGTTCGACCGCAACGACCTGTTCGCCGCCAGCGGCTTCGACACGCCCGACTCCGAGCGGGTCGTCCACTTCAGTCCCGGCCTCGACGTGACCGCGGGCCGACTCCACCGACACGGCTGATCGGCGGCGGCGCTCCTCGATCGCCGGATCACTCAAGCTCCTCGCGCTCCTACGGAGCGACATGTCCGGGCCGCTGCGTCCCCTCTCGATCACGCTCTCGGACGTGTGTTTCCTCCACTGGCCGGTCGCGCCTGCCGCGGTTCGTGCCGTGCTTCCCAACTGGGCCGAACCGGACACGATGGACGACACGGCGTGGGTGTCTGTGCTGTCGCTCTCGATCGATCGCTTCGACGCCTTCGGCGTCCCCGTCCGCGAGCACGTCGAGAGCGTCGCCGTCCGCACGTACGTGCAGACGCCGTCCGGTGACCGTGCGGTCGCCTTTCTCTCGCTGGACGTGACCGACCGTCTCGCCGCCGACGCCCTCCGAACGCTCTTTCACCTGCCGGCGTCCCACGCCGACGTACGACGACGCCGCCAGGACGGCCGCACGGAGGTCGTCTCGCGGCGGCGAGACGCCGCGGACGCGCGACTGGGCGTCACGTTCGAGCCGACTGGAACGCCGACGACGACGGCTCCCGACACCCTCGCCGCCTTCCTGCTCGACCGCGAGCGCTACGTGACGACCGGGCCGCTGGAGACGCGGCTCGTCGGGTCGGTGGGACACCCGCCGTGGACGGTCCAGCCCGCCGACGCGACCGTGACGGAGACGACGCTGCTGAACACGGCGGGGGTCGACGCCCTCGACGGCGAGTCGCTGGCCCACTACAGTTCCGGCGTCCAGATGGGCGTGGGCGTGCTGGAACCGCTGTAGCGACCGGCCGCTCGTCGCCGAACGGTGAGTGGCCGACCCAACAGCTAAGCCGAGCCGTCTACTGGATAGCCCCATGCCGGCGATCGAAACGACGGGGCTCACGAAGGAGTACGGCGACCTCGACGCGCTGTCGGGACTGTCGCTGACGGTCGGGGAGGGCGAGCTGTTCGCGCTGCTCGGCCCGAACGGATCGGGCAAGACCACGACGATCGAGATACTGACCGGCCAGCGGACGCCCACGTCGGGCACGGAGACCGTGCTGGGCCACGATCCCGTCGCCGAGCCGATGGCGGTCCGTCGGGCGATCGGGACGCTGCCCGAGCGGGAGGACCCGCCGAGCTTCCTCACGCCGCGGGAGTTCCTCGAATTCGTCTGCGAGGTCCGGGAGCTGTCCGATCCGGACGCACACGTCGAGCGGTGGGCCGAGCGACTGTCGTTCGCCGAGACGCTCGACACCCTGTCGACGAACCTCTCGGAGGGCCAGCGCCAGCGCGTGATGCTCGCCGCCGCCTTCGTCCACGAGCCGGAACTGGTCTTCATCGACGAGCCGCTGGTCAACCTCGACCCGATCATGCAAGAACAGGTCAAGCGCCACCTCGCCGACTACTGCGCCGAGGGCAACACGATCTTCCTCTCGACGCACTTCGTCGAGGTGGCCCAGGAGCTGTGTACCAGCGTCGGTATCGTCTCCGACGGCCGGCTGGTCGCGACCTGCGATCCCCGCGAGTTCGACGACGGCGAGTTGCTGGACGTGTTCGTCGCGGAGGTCGACGCCGAGCGCGAGGCGGTCGTCGGATGACGGCGTCCAACCAGACGCTGCTGTCGTGGATGGTCCGCGAGGAGTGGCGACTCCACAGCGAGCTGTTCGGCGGCCGTCG
This sequence comes from Halomicrobium sp. IBSBa, assembly GCF_017612575.1. Taxonomy (NCBI): domain Archaea; kingdom Methanobacteriati; phylum Methanobacteriota; class Halobacteria; order Halobacteriales; family Haloarculaceae; genus Halomicrobium; species Halomicrobium sp. IBSBa. The sequence goes on along the minus strand of NZ_JADPQC010000001.1, from coordinate 296,223 downwards.
GTTCGCGGGGTTCCCGCTGGCGATCGGCGCACTCACGGCGCTGGGAACCGCGCTGCTGGCAGCCACCGGGACCCAGTCCGCGGCCGTCCTCGCCGGGCTGCACGCGCTGGTGGCGCTGTTCGGTCTCCAGGTCGGGACGATCGGTCTCGTCGGCCGGGACGCCCTGCGGGACGTGCTGGGCGACGTGACGCTGTTGCTCTTCTCCGCGCGGACGCTCCCGCTGTCGATGAAACGGCTCCTCGGCCTCTTCCTCGTGAAGGAGGTCCTCTACTACTCGGGGCTGTTCGTCACTCCCGTGCTGGCGGGGTTCGGCGTGGTCGCCGTCGGCCGCGGGATGGCACCCGCGACGGTCGCACTCGCCTGGCTGACGGTGACGCTGGCGTTCGCGCTCGGCGCGACGGCCAGCCTCGCACTCGCGGCGCTGGCCGCGCGGAACGCGCTCGCGGTCGGCGTCGCGTTGGCCGCTGGCGTGGTCGCGGTCGTCGCCACCGGCACCGATCCCGTCGCGCTGACGCCGTACCGGCTGTTCACCGATCCGTCCGTGGCGGGCGTCGTCGTCGCGGTGGTCCCGCCGCTCGCTCTCGGCGGCCTCGGGATCGCGCTGTTCGAGCCGACCGAAGACGACGGCGAGGACGGCCGCCACCGCCGGCTGGATCGCCTGCTGGTCGCCGTCGCGCCCGACGGGCTGACGCGCCGCCCGCTGCTCGCCGTCGCGCGCTCGGCGGGCTCGGTCTGGAAGGTCCTGTTCTCGATGGGCGTCCTCTTCGGCGTCACGGCGCTGGTGCTCCGGCAGGTGACGGCCGCGACGGGTATCGAACCGGGCGTCGGCATCGCTTTCGGCACGCTGCTGGGCCTGGGCGGGTTCACGACCTACAGCTGGGTGACCCAGTTCGGGGACCCACGCGAGTACCTCCGGTACCCCGTCAGCTACGACGCGGTGTTTCGCGGCGCGTTGCGGGCGTACCTCCTGCTGTCGGTCGGGGCGTCGCTGCTCTATCTCGCGGTCGCGCTGCTGTGGTACCCTCTGGCCGAGGTCGCGCTGGGTGCCGTCGTTCAGCCGCTGGTCGCGCTGTACGTCTTCGGCGTGACTGCGGCGGTGACCGGGCTCTCGCCAAACGAGTTGCTGTTCGATACGCCGCGGTTCGCGCTGTTCGGCGCCGCCCTCGCCGCGCTGGCGACGCCGCTCGTGGTCGCCGCGCTGGCGGTGCGCGTCGACCCGCTCCTCGTGCGCGTCGTCGCCGTGGCGATCGCACTCGTCGGCGCGGTCGTGGGTCTGGTGCTGACGAGACGCGCCGGGCCGCGGTGGACGAGCGTCTTCCGCGAGTGAGGCTGTCGTCGGGGTGTGCCAGTGGACACGGTGGCGACACGACTGCATCGAGTATCTATAAGTGTCCGTTCACGCAATACCACGATAATCGAACTGGTGTCCCACGTGACAACGCCAAGTAGCGGTCGAGAACAACTCAGTGTCCTCGTCGTCGACGACAGCGAATTCTTCGCGGAGATGACCGCCGAGACGCTGGCCGAGGACCACGACTTCGGCACGCACGCGGCCAGCGACCCGAAGGCGGCTCTCGACTACTTCTCTGACAACGACGTGGACTGTATCGTGAGCGACTACGAGATGCCCGGCATGGACGGCCTGGAGTTTCTCGATGCGGTCAGGGAACGCGAGCCCGACATCCCTTTTATTCTCCTCACCGGACGCGGCGACGAGGAGGTCGCCAGCGAGGCCATCGCCGCGGGCGTCACCGACTACCTGCTGAAGCTCGAAGTCGTCGAAGACAAGCAGTACGGACGCCTGGCAAACCGGATTCGCAACGTCGTCTCGAAGCGCCGCACTCAGGCCAAGTACGAGCTGCTGGTCGACACCTCTCCGGACCTGATCGCACAGGTCGCCGAGGACGGGACGATCCTCGCAGCCAACCCGGCGATGGCCGAGTTCACCGACATCAGCCGGGAGGAACTCGTCGGCCAGACGCTGGCTGCGGTCCTCGGGGCGGTCGGCGAGGACCGGACTGCGGTCGGCCAGTCCGTCATCGAGGACGGCGATCCGACCCACGCGGAAGACCAGATCGACGGCCGGTCGTTTCACAACATCTACGTCCCGATCGACGTACACAGCCACCGGCCGTCGTTCCAGCTGGTCTCTCGGGACATCACGGAGCGCGTCGAGCGCGAACGGGAGCTCAAGCGCCAGAACGAGCGCCTCGAAGAGTTCGCCAGCGTCGTCAGCCACGACATGCGGAATCCGCTCAACGTGGCCCAGTCCGCACTCCAGCTGTTAGAGAAAGATAGGGGCGACGACGCCGAGCTTCAGGCGAGACTGACGCGCTCGCTCGACCGGATGGAGTCGCTGATCGACGACGTGTTGACACTCGCTCGCGAGGGCGAGACCGTCGACGACCCCAGCGTCGTCGACCTGGGCACGATCGCCCGCGAGAGCTGGATGGTGACCGACAGCGGCGAGGCGGAACTGGTGGTCGACTCCACGGCCCGGATTCAGGCCGACGACGGCCGTCTCGGGAGCATCTTCTCGAACCTCTACGGGAACGCCGTCGACCACGGCTGTCCTCCGTCGGACGCCGAGGACGCCGAGGACGCCGATCCGGTGACTATCACCGTCAGCGTGACCGACGACGGGTTCGTCGTCGCCGACGACGGCTGTGGCATGGACCTCTCGACGGACGACGACCCCTTCGAGATGGGATACTCGACCGATACCGAGGGGACAGGCATGGGACTTACTATCGTCGAGCGCGTGGCCGAGGCCCACGGCTGGTCGGTCGAGCTGGGCGAGAGCGAGGACGGCGGCCTGGCCGTCGAGATCAGCGGCGTCACCTTCGTCGACTGACCGGTCGGCCTTTGGCGATCCAGTCCGTAGCGTCCCTCGATGAGCCGCGGCGTGATCGTCGATCTCGACGGAACGGTGTATCACGGCGACGACCTCGTCTCTGGGGCCGCGACGGCCGTCGACTCCCTCAGGGCCGTCAGCGAGTCGCTCCTCTTCTTCTCGAACAACCCGACCCGGAGCGGTGCGGCCTACGTCGACCGACTCGCCGACCTCGGTGTGACGGTCCGTCCGGGCGAGGCCTGTTCGGCGGCCGACGTGACCGCCGAGTACCTCCGGGCCCGCCACGCCGACGACGACGTGTTTCTCGTCGGCACGGACAGCATCGCGGAGATTCTCGACACCGAAGGGGTGGCGCTCACCGACGAGCCCGAGCGAGCCGACGTGTTGCTCGCGGGGTGGAGTCCCGACTTCCACTACGACGACATGGTCGACGCCCTCCGGGCCTACGACGAGGCCGTGACCTTCCTCGGAACGGATCCAGATCGCACGTTTCCCGGTGAGAACGGCCTGCCGACGCCGGGGTCGGGAGCCATCGTCAACGCGGTCGCCGGTGTCCTCGAAGCGGAGCCCGACCTGATCCTCGGCAAGCCGTCGCGACAGGCGACACAGGCGGCACTCGACAGGCTGGACGTTCCGGCGTCGGACTGTCTCGTGATCGGGGATCGCCTCTCGACGGACATCGCGATGGGCGAACGGGCCGGCATGGAGACCGCGCTGGTGCTCTCGGGTGCCACGACGCGAGCGGATCTCGCCGACAGCGACGTGGCACCCGATCACGTCCTCGACTCGATCGCCGAGATCGACACCGTTCTCTCCGACCGCTGAACTCTCTTCTTGTCGATTGCCTGACGAGGATCTGTCAGTTTACCATCTGATTTATTGTCGCCGGCTGTGTCACTCTCTAACGCGCTCTCGGCGAGCGCGGTGTTTCCAATGAGTGACATCCTCATGATCGTCGGCGACTTCGGCGAAGACTACGAGATAATGGTTCCCTTCCAGGCGCTGCAGATGGTCGGCCACGAGGTCGACGCGGTCTGTCCGGAGAAGGAGGCCGGCGAGACGATCAAGACGGCCGTCCACGACTTCCGGGGCGACCAGACCTACATGGAGAGCCGCGGGCACAACTTCGAGCTGAACGCGACGCTGGCCGACGTGACGCCCAGCGACTACGACGCGCTGGTCGTGCCGGGCGGGCGCGCGCCGGAGTATCTCCGGACCCACGAGCCGGTGCTCGACGCCGTGCGGCACTTCTTCGAGGCGGACAAGCCCGTCGCCTCGCTGTGTCACGGCCCACAGATTCTGGCGGCTGCCGGCGTCCTCGACGGGTACGAGATGACGTCTTTCCCCGCCGTCCGGGCGGAGTGTGAGGCGGCCGGGTGCTCGTGGGTCGACGAGGTCGTCACCGACGACAACCTCGTCACCGGCCAGGCCTGGCCGGACCACGACGAGTGGCTCGCACAGTTCCTCGATCTGCTGGGGACCGACATCAGTCACGGCGAACCGGTCGCGGCGGACGACTGACGGTCCGTCCGCGGCGACCCGGCGGTTCCCAGAATAAACTCTAAACAATGTGGCTGTGTGGTGTGGTCGAATGCTTTTTTAGACCGGTCGACAAACGGGATGACATGGCAGACAAAGACGACCTCAGAGAGCAGTTCACCGAAGCGTTCGAGGAAGCCGACTACCCGATCTCCAGTCCGATGGACCTCGTCCCGGCCCTGCCCAACGGGCCGTCGACGAAGTTCGAGTCCGGCGACTTCTCGATGACGGCCATGGAGCTCAACACCAAGCTCGGCGGGGACTTCCCCTACGACAGCGTCGACGAGTTCGTCGACAGCGTGATGGAACAGCTCGACGACCAGGACCTGCTGTAGGTCGTTCCCGTCGCTGATTTTGTCGTCCAGCCGGACAGAGAGCCGCCGGCTCGTCGCGCAGACGGTTCGGCCGCCCGGACACAGACTGTGAGCGACGGCCCGACCGGATGCTGGCACTTATGCCGGCGGTGACCCTAGCCGGCACATGGTCGTCGCGACAGCCGTCGACACGTTCGGCCCGTTCCTGATCCCGGCGACGCTGTTCGTCGTCGGCGTGGCCGGCTACGCGGTGCTGTGGATCCTGACCGGTCAGCAGCGAAAGTGGGCCGCCGACGACGGCGACGGCGTCCGGAGTCAGGACGGCTCGGAGCCGCCCGAGCGCTGAGCGCGAGCGGTCGAACGGCGCGGCCGAACCCTCGGCAACGATACTTATTTCCTTGCGATGGCCCTACCCGAGAGTGAATGTTGAGCGCGAAGATGGAGGACTACCTGAAAGCCCTCTACCAGCTCCAGCGTGACGAGGAGGGGCCGGTCTCGACCTCGTCGCTGGCCGACGCACTCGACGTGACGCCGCCGACGGCATCGAGCATGCTCGATACGCTCGCCGACGCCGGCTTCGTCGAGCGCGAGAAGTACAAGGGAGCACACCTCTCACCGGAGGGCGAGACCGTCGCGCTCGAAGTCGTCCGCCACCACCGGCTGCTGGAGACGTACCTCACCGAACACCTGGGGTACGACTGGTCGGAGGTCCACGACGAGGCCGACCGGCTCGAACACCACATCAGCGAGGAGTTCGAGCGCCGCGTCGCGGCCGCGCTGGGCGACCCCGAGGTCGATCCCCACGGCGACCCGATCCCCAGCGAGACCCTGGAGCCCCTCGACGAGGAGTTCGGCGAGACGCTGGGCGAACACGAGACCGGCGACGAGGTCGTCGTCGAGCGGATCAGCGACCGGGACCCCGACGAGCTGGCGTACCTCTCCGAGCGGGGCATCGCCCCAGAGAGCCGCCTGGAAGTCGTCGACGTGGCTCCGATCGGGATGGTCACCGTCGCAATCGACGGCCGCGAGGTCTCGCTGCCCGACCGCGTCGCAGAACTGATACACGTTCGGCCCGTTGCTACAGAAGAGAACGCGGGCACTGCCTGACCATGGACACGCTCGACGACACGGATCGCCAGATCCTCGAACTGCTGTTAGAAGACGCCCGCCGGCCTTACAGCGAGATCGGCGACGCGGTCGATCTGTCCGGGCCCGCGGTGTCGGACCGGATCGAACGGCTACAGGAGCGCGGGCTGTTGCGACGGTTCACGGTGGAACTCGACCGCCAGATGCTCCGAGAGGGCGTCTCCGTCCTCGTGGAACTGACCGTCGATCCGGACATCGCCGCCGACGTGGCGACGCGGCTGGGCACCGTCGACGCCGTCGAACACGTGCTTCGGACCGTCGACGCGCGACTCCTCTTTACGGCGACGGTGCCCGAGGCCGACGTAACGTCGCTGCTCGAAGAGTGGGACCTGCTCCAGTACGTCCACGAATTCGACGTGCGCGTCCTCGCCGACACCGTCTGGTCGCCCAGCGTCGGCTCTGCCGAACTGGCTCCGACCTGTGTCGAGTGTGGCAACACCGTCGACGACGAGGGGACGAGCCGCGTCCTCGACGGGACGGAGTATTACTTCTGCTGTGAGTCCTGTGAGTCACAGTTCGTCGAGACGTACGACCAGCTCCGGGACGGTATGTGAGCGGTTTGGAAGCGATCGTTCCGGGCCACTATTCCCTTTGACTCGAAACTCTGGCCTGCTAGAGCCATTGGTTTCGAAGGGGCAAACCGCATGAAACAGGAGCCCGTATCGATACACAAGATGAGTACCAGGACGACCCGTCTGTCGGTGACGGGAATGAGCTGTGCGAACTGTGCAGCCACGATCGAGGACGCCCTCGATGCCCTCGATGGAGTCGCATCGGCCGACGTCAACGCGGCCACCGACGAGGCGCGCGTCGAGTACGACCCCGAGGTCACGTCGCTGTCGGCGATCTACGACGCCGTCGAGTCGGCCGGCTACGGTGCCGTCGACGAGACGGTCTCGGTCGGCATCACGGACATGTCGTGTGCCAACTGTGCCGAGGCCAACGCGGAGTCGCTACTGGCGACGCCCGGCGTCGTCGCGGCCGACGTGAACTACGCCACCGACGAGGCACAGGTCCGGTACAACCCGGCCGAGGCGGACCGCTCGGACCTGTACGAGGCGATCGAGTCGGCGGGCTACACGCCGGTCCGGGAGGACGGAGCCGACGGCGGAGACGGCGGGGACGGCCGCGACCAGCGCGACCTCGCGCGGCAGGAAGAGATCCGCCGCCAGCTTCGCCTCACGCTCTTTGGCGGCGCGCTCTCGGTCCCGCTGTTGGTGATGCTGGTCGATCACGTCCTCGGGCTGGGACTGCTCGGCGATTCGCTGGCTGGCGTCGACGTGGGCTGGTTCGCCTTCGCGCTCGCGACGCCGGTCCAGATCGCGCTCGGGAAGCCCTTCTACGTCAACTCCTACCGTGCGCTGGTGCGCAACGGTCGAGCGAACATGGACGTGCTGATCGCGCTTGGCTCGTCGACGGCGTACGTCTACAGCGTCGCGGCCCTGATCGGGCTGATCCCCGGTGCGGGGCTGTACTTCGACACGGCCGCGCTGATCCTCGTGTTCATCACGCTTGGCAACTACCTCGAAGCCCGCTCGAAGGGCCAGGCCGGCGAGGCGATCCGCTCGCTGCTGGAGATGGAGGCCGAGACCGCCACGGTCGTCCACGAAGACGGCCGTGAGGAGGAGGAGGTCCCGCTGGAAGCGGTCGCGGTCGGCGACCGGCTGAAGGTCCGGCCCGGCGAGAAGGTCCCGACCGACGGCGTCGTCGTCGACGGCGAATCCGCGGTCGACGAGTCGATGGTCACCGGCGAGTCCGTCCCGGTCGAGAAAGCCGAGGGCGACGAGGTGATCGGATCGACGATCAACGAGAACGGCGCGCTCGTCGTCGAGGCGACGAAGGTCGGCGAGGAGACGGCGATCCAGCAGATCGTCGCTCGCGTCCGTGACGCCCAGTCGCGTCAGCCAGACATCCAGCGGATCGCCGACCGCATCTCGGCGTACTTCGTCCCGGCGGTCATCGCCAACGCCCTGCTGTGGGGCGTCCTGTGGTGGCAGTTCCCCGCCGTCCTGGGCGGGTTCGTCGACGCGCTGCCCGTGTGGGGGCTGCTGGGCGGCGGCCCCGAGGCAGTGGGCGGTCCGATCGGCGTCACCGAGTTCGCGATCGTCGTGTTCGCCAGCGCCGTCCTGATCGCTTGTCCCTGTGCGCTGGGCCTGGCGACGCCGGCCGCGACGATGGTCGGCACCGCAATCGGTGCCCAACACGGCGTCCTCTTCGAGGGCGGCGACATCCTCGAACGGGTCCGCGACGTCGACGCCGTGGTCTTCGACAAGACGGGGACGCTCACCGAGGGCGAGATGGAACTGACCGACGTCGTGGCGCTCGATCCGGCCGCGCCCGACGGTGGCGTCCAGCGCGAGGCGCGCGACGAGCCGACGGCCTTCGACGAGGACGACGTGCTCGCGCTGGCCGCCAGCGCCGAGCAGGAGAGCGAGCACCCGCTGGCCGAGGCGATCGTCGAGGGTGCACGCGAGCGCGGCCTCGACATCGAGTCGCCCGAGTCCTTCGAGAACGTCCCCGGCAAGGGGGTGCGAGCGACGATCGATCGCGGGGAGGTGTTCGTCGGGAGCCCCCGACTGCTGGACGCCAACGGCATCGACCCGACCCCCGCCGACTCGGACCGCGAGCGACTCGAATCGGAGGGGAAGACGGCGATGCTCGTCGGATTCCGTCCCCGCGACGCGGACGGCGAAATCGACGAGCGGGCCGGCCGCGTGGTCGGTGTCGTCGCCGACGCGGACACGATCAAACCCTCCGCGAGCGACGCCGTCGCCGACCTGCGAGACCGCGATCTCGACGTGTGGCTGATCACCGGCGACAACGAGCGGACGGCTCGCGCGGTCGCCCGTGAGGTCGGGATCGACCCGGACAACGTCATGGCCGAGGTGCTCCCCGAAGACAAGGCCGACGCCGTCGACGAGATCCAGGCCGACGGGCGCGAGGCGATGATGGTCGGCGACGGCGTCAACGACGCCCCGGCGCTGGCGACCGCGGCCGTCGGCTGTGCGATCGGTTCGGGCACCGACGTGGCGATCGAAGCGGCCGACGTGACGCTGATGCGAGACGATCCGGCGGACGTGCTGAAGGCGATCCGCGTCTCGGAAGCGACGCTACAGAAGATCAAGCAGAACCTCGTCTGGGCGCTTGGGTACAACACGCTGATGATCCCGCTGGCGTCGCTGGGCCTGCTCCAGCCGGTGCTCGCTGCCGGTGCCATGGCGCTGTCCAGCGTCTCCGTGCTGACCAACAGCCTGCTGTTCCGCAGCTACGTCCCCGACACCGACTACCAGCTGTTGGGCCGGCTGCGCTAGATCCCGCGTTCGTCTGTCGGTGAGATGTCGTAGCGCTTGAGGAACTGCTGGATCGCCTCGTCCGGTCCGACGAGTGTGAGGTGTTCCTCGCCGGTGAACTCTCGCTGGGGATCGGTTGTGACCATCTCATCCGACCCGTCGTCGATGGCGATCACCCGACAGCCGGTCTGTTCGTAGATACCCGAGGTCGCGAGTGTCTGGCCCGCGAACTGTGTTGCCGGGACGCGGACGAGCCGAATCTGGCTCGCCGGTGCGAGCACTTCCTCACCCCGGAGTTCCCGAGCGACCATTCGTGCGCTCACCCGAGGCACCGACAACACGTAGTCGGCACCGGCACTGAGAGCCTTCCGCGTCGCGTCGGTGTCGCTGACCCGCACGAGAATCTCGATGTCGTCGTCCAGCGAGCGGGTCAGTACCGTCGCCAGCAGCGACGCCGAGTCGTCGGGCAGGCCGACGACGATCGCGCCCGCAGTCTCGATCCCCGCCTCGCGGAGCGTCGTTTTCGAGGTTGCATCGCCGACGATGTCCACCTCGTCACCCTCCTCGATGTCGATCGTCACCGCGTCGATCCCCGCCTCGTCGATGGCCGCGCGGGCGGCCTGCCCGACTTCTCCCTGGCCGGCGACGACGATCCGATCGTGCCGTCTGATCGTCCGAGAGGGCTGGGTCACGCTCCCGAACGCCTCCAACGCTTCGTGATCACCAGAGAGGAGCAACACGGTGTTCTGGCGGATGACCGCGCCAGGGTCCGGAGGGAGCTGGAGCTCGCCGTCGATCCAGGCCCCGATGACGTTCGCGCCCGTTCGTTCCCTGATGTTCGTGTCCCGGAGCCGTTTCCCGATGAGGCGGCTGTCGTGATCGACGGGAATCTCCGTGACCTCCATGTCCGCGCCGAGTTCGATCGTGTCTGTCAGCTTCGAACTGAACGACGAGATTGCTTTTTCCGCGAGGCGGTGGCCGAGAACGCCGTGTGGCGAGAGGACGCTGTCGGCTCCGGCCTGAGTGAGCACGTCTTCGGCGTCGCTGTCGTCTGTCAGCGCGATCACGTCGACGTCGTCTCTGATCGACCGCACCGTCAGGATCGTGTTGACGTTCGCGTCACCGGCGTCCGTGATCACCGCCCGTGCGCTGTCGATACTCGCACGCCGAAAGCTCTCGGCGTCCTGTGGGGAGCCGTGGATCGCGGAGTACCCCTCGTCAGAGAGGTCTTTCGCCTCTTGCTCGTCCGAAGACACCAGGACGTAGTCGATGTCCAGCTCCCGGAGTTCGTCGAGCAATACGGCAGAGTCGCGCCGGTACTCGCAGATGATGACGTGGTCCTGTTTGGGTGTAAGCCGATCGTCGAGGTTCACCTCTGCGCCGGTAAACAGCGGGATGATCACGAGCCGGAGCGTGAAAAAGCCGATTCCGATCCCCGACAGCTGCGTCAGCGCGACGAACACGAGCGTGATCGGATGTGTCCACAGACTCGAGTCCTGGCCGTAGCCGGTGGTCGTCATCGTCTGGACGACCCACTCGAACGACGCGAAGATCGACTGGTCGACGCCTTCCAGACGCGCCATCAGGGTGTTGTAGACCAGTGCGTAGATAAGGACCAGTGCTGTCAGTCCGAGGACGTAGTAGACGACGAGTCGGTCCCGACGCGAGAGTTCGATGTCGGTGACCCGTTCGGGGAGCGAAACCATCTCTGATCTGATTCCTGCTCGCCGGTAAAAAGGTTTTATTACGCCGAACTTTCGGCGACAGTCGATCGCTTCGATATTTCCGTTACTGACCACCGCACTTCTCCGATACTCTCAAGCGGCACGCGACCTGAGACGCTCCTATACTGTGGCCCGGACCGACACTATCGAAGAGACCGACGACCAGCGAACCGGTAGCGAGACCGTGCGCCGGCCGACCGGACTGAGCGTCCGATTGCGTGCGCTCTGGCGCGCGGTCGTCATCTCCTGGCAGTTCGTCCCGTTCGCGATCACCCTCCTGCGTGATCGCCGTCGATACCTCCTCTTCGGTCGGTCGCGCGAAGTGACCAGTGCCCAGCAGGCCCGGCGAGCGCGGGCTCTGAAAGCGACGTTCGTCGACCTCGGCCCCGCGTTCGTCAAGATCGGGCAGATGCTCTCGACGCGGCCCGACGCGCTGCCGGCGGCCTACGTCGACGTGCTCGCTGAGCTTCAGGACCAGGTCCCGCCGGCCCCCTGGGCGGAGATCGAGCCGGTGATCGAGCGGGAACTGGGACCGATCGATTCGGTGTTCGAGACGTTCGACACCGAGCCGATCAGCGGCGCGAGCCTCGGACAGGTGTACGTCGGCGAGGTCGACGGGGACCGGGTCGCGGTGAAAGTCCTCCGGCCGAACGTCCGTCGTCGCGTCGAGTCGGACCTCCGAGTCGTGGCGACGCTGACGCCGGTCCTGCGCTGGGCGTCGCCGCCGGGCCAGGCGTTCACGCTCGGGAACCTCGCCGAGGAGTTCACGGTGACCATCCGCGAGGAGATGGACTACGCCCACGAGGCCCGCCGGCTCGACACCGTCCGCGAGAACTTCGCCGCGGTCGACGACGTGTGTATCCCCGACTCGCTGCCAGAGTACTCGACCGACCGCGTCCTCACGATGCGCTACGTCGAGGGGACGAAGATCGACGACGTGGCCGCGATCGACGAGTTGGGGGTCGACCGCGAGCGCATCGTCACGCGCCTGACCGAAATCTACATCAAGATGATCGTCGAGGACGGCGTCTTCCACGCCGACCCCCACCCCGGCAACCTCGCCGTACAGGACGACGGCACGATCGTCTTCTACGACTTCGGGATGACCGGCCAGCTCGGGCCGGAGACTCGCGCTCACCTCGTCGACTTCTACGTCGGCATCGCGACCGACGACATCGATCAGGTGATCGACTCGTTCGTCGCCATGGAGGCGCTGGACCCGACGGCCGACCGCCAGATGGTGCGCGAACTGTTCGAGATCGCCTTCGAGCAGTTCCGTGGGGCCGATCTGGACGAGTTCGACGTCGAGGGGATCATCGCCGAGTTCGAGGGCGCGATGTACGAGTTCCCGATGCGGATCCCGCAGGATCTGGCCCACGTCGTCCGCGTGACGACAGTTCTGGACGGCGTGACCCGGACGCTCGCCCCCGAGTTCGACTTCATCGAAGTCGTCACGGACTACGTCCTCGAACGGGGGATGGCGAGTGGCGGCGAGGAGATCCGCGAGCGCGTGACCGACCAGCTGCGAGCCAGCGCACGGGCGACCGTCGCGGTCCCGCCCCGACTCGACGACGCCCTGGCGAAGGTCGAGCGGGGCGAGCTAGCGCTGTCGACGGTGATCGAGGACGACCGCGGTGCCTTCCGCAGGATGGCACGGCGGCTCGTCTACGGGCTCTGTGTCAGCGTCGGCCTCCTCGCGATCGCGGGGCTCTACGCGATGGGGGCGCTGCGGGCCCTCGTCGCCGTAAGCGGGCTGACGGCGCTGTTCGCTCTCGCGCTCGTCTGGTCGTTTCGCGGTCGGCGCGGTCCCGGCCTGGGCGCGTCGCCGCAGTTCACCCGCCAGGAGATGCGCCGCCGACAGAGCGGCGAGGAGTAGCGCTCACAGCTCGCTGTCGGCGGCTCGCGTCCGCAGTTCGTCTGCTCGCTCTCGGATCGCCGTCAGCTGATCGTCGTCCTTGTCGTCGAGGTGGCTGTAGACGAGTCCCATCCGGTGGTTCGACCGGAGCTGTGACTCGTTACGGTCGAGGAAGTCCCAGTACAGCGCGTTGAACGGACACGCTCGCTCCCCGGTCGTCTTCGTCTTGTAGTACGGACAGTCGCTGCAGTGGTCGCTCATCTTGTCGACGTAGTTCGCCGAGGCGGCGTAGGGCTTCGTGGCGAACGCACCCGAGCCGTACAGCCCCATCTCGACGACGTTGGGCGTCGTGACCCAGTGGAAAGCGTCGACGTAGGCTGCGTGGAACCAGCGGTTGAGCTGTGCCGGCTCGACACCGAGCAGCAACGAGAAGTTCGACAGCAGCATGAGCCGCTCGATGTGGTGTGCGTAGCCCCGCTTGCGGACGCCGTCGATGGCCGCGTCCAGACAGGCCATGTCCGTCTCGCCCGTCCAGAAGAACTCCGGGAGGTCCTCGCTCGCATCCAGCTGGTTGGCCGTCGCCAGCTCGGGCATCTCCCGACGGTAGACGTGTCGGACGAACTCTCGCCACCCGATCACCTGCCGGACGAACCCCTCGACGCTGTGCAGCGGTGCGTCACCGGTCTCGTAGGCCTCGATCGCGCGCTCGACGACCTCCGCAGGCCCCAGCAGTCCGAGGTTCAGCGAAGTCGACAGCAGGCTGTGCGCCATCGCCCACTCGCGCTCGACCATCGCGTCCTGATACGCCCCGAAGTCGGCGAGGCGATCCTCGACGAACGCGTCCAGCGCCCGAACTGCCTGCCGTCGCGTCACCGGCCACCGGAACGGCTCCGGATCGGCCCAGTCACCGCCGTAGGGCGCTCGCTCGTAGCTACCGTCGAAGTGGTCGCGAACCCACGACTGGACCCGACGCGTCGTCTCGTCGGGTTCGAACGTCGGCACCGCTGGGGGCTCCCAGTCGTCGGGCGGCGTCTCGCGGTTCTGCTCGTCGTAGTTCCACTCGCCACCGACCGGATCGTCGCCGTCCATCAGGTAACCGGTTTCCCGGCGCATCGATCGGTAGAACGACTCGTGACGGTACGGCGGGCCGTCCGTCCACTCGTCGAAGGTCGCTGGCGCACAGAGGAACCGCTCGTCCGGTACTGTCGTGAGCGTCCCGCCGTGTCGCTCGATCAGCGTCCGCAGCCGCTCGGTGCCGCCGTGACTCGCCGGGGTCATCGTCACGAGATCGTCGTCGGGATGGCGCTCGAGATGGCTCTCGAACCCGTCTTCGAACGTCTCCTCTCGGTGGTAGTCGACGGTCCGGCCCGCTTCGCGCAACGCGTCCCGGAAGTGACGCATCGCACTGAACACGAGCGTCGGCTTGTGCGGGTGGTAGGGCAGCCGACGGAGGAACTCCCTGGACTCGATCATCACCACGCGATCGTCCGGCCGGTCGGCGAGTGGACCGAATCGCCGGGACAGCTGGTCGCCAAGCACCAGCACAGTCATTGCGAACCACTCTGTCGCATGTCTCCATCTTTGCCCACACGAACCATGAACACCACCCCAACGAACGTTGGTCGTCGCCGCTTCGACGCCGGTAGATTCCCCGACGAGCCGTGTTTCGCTGTCGCGTGTCATCGCACCCCATCCGGCGGGATTCCCCGTGTTCGGCCACCTTATCCGTCTCCTTCCCCTACTCCACTGTGTCTATGAGTGACTCCCTGAACCGACGGACGCTCCTCCGTAGTACCGGTGCAATCGCTGCAGCAGGTCTTCTCGCTGGCTGTAGTGGAGACGGCGGCGACGCCACCGAGAGCGCGACCGACGACGAGATGACCGAAAGCGCCACCGAAGAAGAGATGACTGAGAGTGCGACCGAGAGCGGTGGCTCGTCGATGGAAGCCGGCGACGAGGTCGCTAACTATCTCGGCGAAACGTCGAACTTCGACGGGACGGTCGCAGACATGACCGGTCAGGACACCGTCACCGTCACGGTCGGTGCAGAGGCCAACGGCGGCGCGTTCGGGTACGACCCCGCTGCCGTCCAGATCTCTTCGGGCACGACGGTCGAGTTCGAGTGGACTGGCAATGGCGGCACCCACAACGTGAAGTCCGAGGGTGACGGTCCGCTGGACTCCGGTGGCGCAGTCAACACCGAGGGCGTCGAGTACGAGCACACCTTCGAATCGAGCGGTACTTACCTCTACTACTGTACGCCCCACAAGTCGCTGGGGATGAAGGGCGCGATCGTCGTCGAGTGACGATCTGGCCGACTTCAGCCTCGCGACAGTCGTCTCGCCGCCAGCGGGTGGCGACACCGCTCACGGATCGACGCGTCTCAAACGCGGTCGGTCCCACTACTTCTCGTGACGTACAGCGAGTACGCGATGATCCCGAAGCCGACGAAGGTCAACGCGCTCTCGACGACCAGTGCCACCGACGGATCGGCGATCAACTGATCGGCGATGCCGGCCAGCAGCGAGCCGAGCGTGACGACGCCGAATCCGGCCGCGAGGTACAGCAGTCCGGACGCGCCGGTCCTGTACCCCGCTTTCGCGGCCAAATACGTGATCAACGCACCGAGCGCCAGCGTGCCCGTCTTGAAGACGATGACGACGAGCGGTATCTCCGTGTTCATAGTTCCTCACTGATCTGTGACCAGAAGCGCGCGAGGCGCTCGTCCGGTGTCTCCTCGTGGTCGACGACGTCCACGTCGAACGATTCGTCGCCGTCGAAGGCCACGAACACGCCCCTGAAGTCCCTGACGAACTGCGTCGTGTGGTGGCCGTCGTCCCGGACCTTCGTTCGCTCGGCGACCAGCGCTGCGTCGCTCAGCGTCTCCAGTTTCCGGTAGGCACTCGTCCGCGAGAGATCACACTCGTCGGCGACCCCCTTGGCCGTCATCGGGTCGTCGAGCGCGGCGACGATCGTCCGGCAGTCGGGATCGGCCAGTGCATCGAACAGGGCCTGTTCGGACGGCACCTCGTCAGTCATGCGTCTCTGTGGGCGCGTGGCCGCCGCGGTCGCGTCCGACCGGACCAGACGGAACAGGACTGTCTGCCAGTCGGGTGGAGGCTTGGGAATGGTAGCGGTCCGAGTCGGACGGCCGGGAACCGCGTGCGGCGTGCCCACCGTAGTATCATCCCCACAATGTAAAGGGAAAAGTCATGCTTTCCAGATTCTGCAAACCGGAGATCCCCTTTAGGGGCGAGCCCCCGGTAGCCTCACTCGCTATGCGACGGTCCCTCTCCAGACGACAGCTCCTCCAGGGCGTATCGTTCGCGTCGATCCCGGCACTCGCCGCCCGTCTCGGCTCCGCTCGGTCCGGTTCACCCGCGACGACTAGTCCGCCGACGACGACAGCGACACCCTCGTCGACCGACGCCCCGGTCGACGACCTCGACGCGTGGCTCGCCGACGCCAACGGCTACGACGGGGGCTCCCGAAACGTCGGCTACGACGACCTGGTCGAGATTCTGGTCGGACACCCGATCGAGGGCGACGGCTACGCCTTCGACCCGCCCGCGGTCACCGTCACGCCCGGCACGACGGTGGTGTGGCGGTGGCTCGACCACGGCGGCCCACACAACGTCGTCGCGGTCGACGGCAGTTTCGACAGCGGCGACGCCACCGACCGGCCAAACGAGACCTACTCTCACCACTTCGAGACGACCGGCGTGTACCCCTACGTCTCCGAACCCCGGCGCGAAGACGGCCTGAAAGGCGTGATCCGGGTCCGGAAGCCACCGGAGAGTGGCTATCCCGATCTCGACCACTGGCTCGTCGACGTCGACGGCTGGGACGGGAGCCTCGCCGACCGCACGGGCTCGGACGCGGTCTCCGTGACCGTCGGCAGCCCCGGCAACGGCGGCAACTTCGGGTTCGATCCGCTCGCACTCAAGTGTTCGACCGGAACCACCGTCGCGTTCGAGTGGACCGGCGACGGTGGCGCACACAACATCGGATTCCAGGGCGACATCGAGAAGTCGGACATCTACAGCGAGAGCGGCCGCCACTTCGAAGTGACCCTCGACGAACCAGGCGTCTACCTGTACGCCTGCCGCCCCCACGAGGGACTCGGCCAGCGCGGCGGTATCGTCGTCGAGGAGTAACCACGTTCTCGTCGTATCTGTCGCGCCCGCCGTGACAGCGAGAACCGTTTTCCGGTCGGTCGTCGCTACACTCCTCCCTGCACGGGCGTGGCGGGATTCGAACCACGGTCGGACGTGCTCGCTTCGCTGCGCGCGACCTCCCTGATTCGAATCCCGTTCCGGTTCGCTCCCTGCGGTCGCTGCACGGGCGTGGCGGGATTCGAACCCGCGATCGAGGGGTTAGGAACCCCTCGCCCTCGTCCACTAGGCCACACGCCCCTATCAGTCGGTGTGTGAGAGCCCTCAAAAACGCTGCTGTTCCGCCGTGGAGGGCAGGCGCTAAACGGTGGATGGATGGAGAAGGGATTGGGAACCTGTCGGGACCGTCGCGGGCGTTACTCGGTGGCTGTCTCGGAGGCAGTCTCCGAAGCGGTGTCGTCGGCGGTCGTCTCGACGAACTCGGAGTCGGGCTCCTCGGTCGCGCCCTGACTCTCGCCTGGCCCCTCGCGGATCTCTTCGAGTTCCTGCTCGACTTCCTCGCGGCCTTTCTGGAACTCGCCCATCGCCTCACCCGTCGAGCGAGCGAGCTTCGGGATCTTGTTTGCACCGAACAGCAGGACCGCGATCAGGAGAATGATCATCATCTCCTGGGTCCCCGGTAAACCGATCTGCAGTAGGGTTGCTACCATTGTAGCAGGACTTAGCGTGAGGTCTAATATAGGCTTTTTGCTCACCCTGATCGACGAACCGTATCGCTCGGGAGGTTCTGGAACGCAAACGACTTGATCTGGTACCCGCTACGGGTCAGTGATGGTCTCTACTGGTGACGAAGCGCCGTCGTTTACGGCACCGCTGGCGAATGGTGACATCGAGTCGTTCACGCTCGCAGACCGCCTCAACGAGGCACCGATCGTCCTCGCTTTCTTCCCCGGTGCGTTCACCGGCGTCTGCACCCACGAGATGAACACGTTCCAGGATCGCCTCGACGACTTCAGCGAGGCCGGCGCGAGCGTGTACGGCGTCAGCATCGACACGCCGTTCTCACAGAACGAGTTCCGCGACAAGCTCGGTCTGGAGTTCGACCTGCTCAGCGACTCGAACCGCGAGATCGTCGACGAGTGGGGCCTCTCGATGGACTTCGACGAACTGGGCGTCGACGGCGTCGCCAAACGCTCTGTCTTCGTCATCGACGGCGACGGTGTCGTCCAGTACGCCTGGGTGAGCGACGATCCCGGCGTCGAGCCGGCGTACGACGAAGTGCTCGACGCCGTCGACGCTATCTGAGGAGCGGGCGACTGGCTCGCTGCGTTCGGTAGGCCGGGGCTACCGAGTGCGTCAGGCTTCGCCGTACACCGGGACCGCAGCGCCGCTGGTGACGGTGGCTCCCTCGGAGCAGAGGAACAGCATCATCGTCGCGATATCGTCCGGATCGACCCACGTCTCGAAGTCGGCGTCGGGCATCATCTCGCGGTTCATCGGCGTGTCGATGACACTCGGCATGACCGCGTTGGCCCGGACGACTCCCTCGTTTTCTGCGGCGATCGTCTCGGTCAGGAGTCGCACGCCGGCCTTGGTCGCACGGTAGATCCCGTCGCCCGCGCCACCCTCCAGCGAGGAGCGCGCCGAGACCGAGACGACGGCACCCTCACTCTCCCGGAGGTGCGGGAGGGCGTGTTTCGACGCCAGAAACATCGTCTTGAGGTTCACGTCGAACAGGAAGTCGAACGTGTCGGCGTCGGTCTCGTGGATCGGATCGCCGCCGCGCCACGTCCCGGCGATGTTACAGAGGGCGTCGAGACGGCCGTGCTCTTCGACCACGCTGGCCACGATGTCGGCCACGTCGTCCTCGTCGGTGAAATCGCCCTGGTAGTAGTCGATTGCCGCCGTCTCGTCGAGCAGGAAGTCCTCGCTCTCCGGAGCGACGATGTCGGCACCACAGACCGTCGCACCGGCGTCGTCGAACGCACGAGCGACGGCACCACCGAGAGCACCGCCGACGCCGGTCACCAGTACGACGCTGCCGTCGAAATCAAAGTCGACTGACATAGGAGATAGCTCGGGCCGACAGCGGATAAAACCCAGTCTGGATACCGACGGCGGCGCTCGTTTCGCCGCTGACGCGGGCTGGGACACGAAGTGCAGGTGGTACGAACGGCGAGGCGACGTGTCCGACGACTCGGTGGCGTGTCTGGCACAGCCGACACGTCGCGAATCGACGGGCGAACACAGTTCTGTGGGTTCTGACGGCGACGGATCGGCCCTCGACGGAGATGACACCCCGGCGAACGCTCGCGTTTCAGCATCCGTTTATCACCGCTGAAAACTGCGCGCGAATCTATTAATCCGTGAACGCCCAGCGTCGAAACGATGAGTTCTGAGACATCATCTCTCCTTCCTGAGTTTATCGGGGACAGTTACGCACTGCGCCTCGGACTCGCGCTGGCGCTGGCGGTGGTCGTCGTCATCGCCGTCGGTGCCGTGGTGAGCGTTCAGGCTTCAGACGAACTGGAGTCCGAAGTCGAGTCCGACCTGCGTGCGACCTCGGCGACTCAGGCCGACCAGATCGACGCGTGGCTCGGGTCGGCTCGACAGAGCGTCCGGATGACCTCCGCGCTGTCGGTCTTCGAGTCTGGGTCGACCAGCGAGGTACAGGCGCAGTTGAACACCTTACAGGACAACGACAGGCTCCCGGCCGACGTCGTCGCAGTCCACTACGTCGACACGACGACGATGGAGATCGAGGCCAGTTCGAACGAGGACTTCGTCGGCGTCGACGCGAGCGAGCAGGGAGCACCGTTCGCGACCGACCCCCCGAACTTCGAGGGGCCGGACGACACGCACGTGACCGATCCGTTCCAGGTCTCGATCGTCGACCATCCGATCATCGCCATCCTCTCGCCGGTCGAGGGCGACAGCGATCACGCGATCGTCTTCATGACCGATCTGAAGGAGCGGACGGAGGCGTTCTCCGACCAGCGTGACGGGTCCTACACTGCCGTGGTCAACGACGAGGGTCAGTACATCGCCCACCCCAACAGTAGCAAGATCAACACGGCACACGACGGCAGCATGACGATGCCGGCGTCGGGTGAATCCGGATTCATGGCGATGGGCGACACGCTGATGGGCATGACGACGCTCGAAACGGCCGACTGGACGGTGATGGTCCACTCGGACCGGAGCGAGGCCTACGCACTGAGCTCCCAGATCAACTCCGACCTGATCGGGATCGTGCTGTTCGCGGTGATCAACCTCGGACTCGTCGGCGTCACGATCGGGAGCGGTACGATCGTCTCGCTTCGCCGACTCTCCAACAGGGCCGAGGAGATGGGTGCCGGCGATCTCGACGTGGACCTGACCACCGCCCGGACCGACGAGATCGGCTCGCTGTACCAGTCGCTCGACGACATGCGGACGAACCTCCGAGAGACGATCTCAGACGCCGAGCAGGCCCGCCAGGAGGCCGAGCAAGCCAAGAGCGACGCCGAGCAGGCCCGCGAGGACGCCGAGGAAGAGCAGGCCGAGATGGAGGCGCTGACGGGCCACCTCGAACTGAAGGCCACCGAGTACAGCGACGCACTGTCCTCGGCGGCCGACGGCGACCTCACCGTCCGCGTCGACACCGAGAGCATGAACGACGCGATGAGCGAGGTCGGCGAGGAGATCAACGCGATGTTGGCGGATCTCTCTACGACCATCGCCGAGATGAAGTCCTTCGCGAGCAACGTGTTGCAGGCGAGCGACGACGTGGGGACGAACGCCCAGCGGGTCGACCGGGCCAGCCAGCAGGTCAGCGAGTCGATCCAGGAGATCTTCGACGGCACGAACGAACAGAGCGAGCGGCTCCAGAACGCGGCCTCGGAGATGGAGAATCTCTCTGCGGCCTCCGAGGAGATGGCGGCGTCGGCCCAGCAGGTGGCCGACACGTCCCAGTCGGCCGCCGAGGTCGGCGAAGACGGCCGTAGAGCGGCCCAGGAGGCCATCGATGAGATGAACAGCATCGAAGCCGAGACCGAGGAGACCGTCGCCGAGATCAACGCACTCGACGAGGACCTCGACGAGATCGGCGAGATCGTCTCGGTGATCACCCAGATCGTCGAGCAGACCAACATGCTCGCGCTCAACGCCTCGATCGAGGCGGCCCACGCCGACGCGGAGGGCGCGGGCTTCGCCGTCGTCGCCGACGAGATCAAGGGCCTCGCGGAAGAGACCAAAGAGGCCGCCGGGGACATCGAGGAACGCATCGAACGCATCCAGTCACAGGCCGGCGACACCGTCGAGACGATGGAGTCGACCAGCCAGCGGATCACCGACGGCGTCGAGACCGTCGAAGAGGCCGTCAACGCCCTGGAGACCATCGTCGAGTACACCGAGGAAGTCGACGCCGGTATCCAGGAGATCGACCGGGCGACCGAAGAGCAGGCAGAGACGGCGACGGAACTGCTGGAGATGATCGACACGCTGACCGAGATCAGCCAGGAGACCGCGACGGAGGCGGACACGGTCGCCGGTGCGGCCGAGGACCAGGCACACTCCATCGGCGAGGTGTCTGACTCCGCGACGGAACTCAGACAGCGTGCAGACGAACTCGAACAGGCGCTCGACCGGTTCTCGGTGCAGTCTGCCGAGAGTCCCGGCCAGCAGACGACTGCGGCCACTGACGACGACTAACGATGATAGAACTCTGGTTCACACTCGGTACGATCGGTATGCTCGCTGGGACGGCGATTCTCGCCTACGGCTTCAGGCTCGTCCCGGCCGAGAGACGCACGCGGTACGCGGTGCTGGTCTCGATTCCCGGCATCGCGATCTTCGCCTACGCGATCATGGCACTCGGCATCGGCGGCTTCGACACGGGAACGCACACCGTCTGGATTCCCCGCTACGTCGACTGGCTGCTGACGACGCCCCTGAACGTCCTGTTCCTGGGGCTGTTCGCGGGTGCCGACCGCGAGACGATCGGGAAGCTCGTCGGCCTGCAGGTCCTGACGATCGTCTTCGGGTTCGCGGGCGCGCTGTCGGGCGGCCTGTTCGCCTGGGGGCTGTTCGCGCTGGGCGCGGCCGCCTTCGCTGGCGTCGGCTACCTGCTGTACGGCGCGATTACGGACGCTGCCGTCGACACGCTCTCGGAGGTCGGATTCGGGGTCTACGAGACGCTCCGTAACTTCGTCGTCGTGCTCTGGGGCGTCTATCCGGTCATCTGGATCGTCGGACAGTCCGGACTCGGGCTGATGGACCTCGAAACGACGGCGCTGGTCGTCGCCTACCTCGACGTGGTGACGAAGGTCGGCTTCGGCCTGCTCGCGCTCAGTGGCGAGGCGATCGTCGAAGAACTCGGGACGCAGGTGTTCGAGGACGAGGACGCGGCGATGGCTCCGGACCACGACGCACAGCCGTCTGACTGAGACGCTCGGTCACTGGCTGCGCTTCGGTCGAACGTCAGCAAAAAGTATCGTGAAAACGCGTCCCGAGCGTGACGGGGGCGACGTGATCCCGTTTCGTACTGCCGGCCGTTCTCGTGGCCAGTGATCCGTCTCAGTGGATCCCCATCGCTTCGATCTGTTCCTGATAGCGGTTCCGGATCGTCACTTCGGTCACCTGGGCAACGTCGGCGACCTCTCGCTGGGTCTTCTTCTCGTTGCACAGCAGCGACGCGGCGTAGATCGCCGCCGCGGCGTAGCCCGTGGGGGACTTGCCCGACAGCAGGCCCTGCTCGGCGGTCACGTCGATGATCTCGTTGGCCTTCGACTGGACCTCCTCGCTCAGTTCGAGTTCGCTGGCGAAGCGCGGGACGTACTGTTTGGGGTCGACGGGCTCCATCTTGAGCTTGAGTTCCTGGGCGACGTAGCGATACGTGCGCCCGATCTCCTTTTGCTCGACCCGAGAGACGTCCGAGACCTCTTCGAGGCTCCGTGGGATGCCCTCCTGTCGGCAGGCGGCGTACAGACAGGAGGTCGCGACGCCCTCGATGGAGCGGCCGCGGATGAGGTCCTCGTCCAGCGCGCGCCGGTAGATCACCGACGCGACTTCCCGCACCGAGCGCGGGACGCCCAGCGCCGACGCCATCCGATCGATCTCCGAGAGGGCGAACTGGAGGTTGCGCTCCCCCGCGTCCTTCGTCCGAATTCGCTCTTGCCACTTTCGC
The DNA here is from genome assembly GCF_017612575.1 of Halomicrobium sp. IBSBa. Classification (NCBI taxonomy): domain Archaea; kingdom Methanobacteriati; phylum Methanobacteriota; class Halobacteria; order Halobacteriales; family Haloarculaceae; genus Halomicrobium; species Halomicrobium sp. IBSBa. The sequence goes on along the minus strand of NZ_JADPQC010000001.1, from coordinate 273,220 downwards.
AGCCGGTGCATCTGGGATCGCTTCTTCGACGAGATGGACCGGCCGTACGCGTCCTTGTCCTTCCAGTCGATCGTCGTCGTCAGCCCCTTGTCGTGCATCGTCTGGGTCGTCGGTGCCCCGACGCGGGACTTGCTCTGCCGTTCAGAATGGTTGAACGCGCGCCATTCCGGGCCGCGGTCGATGTTCTCATCTTCGATGACAAGTCCGCAGTCTTCGCAGATGAGTTCGCCGCTCCCGTCCGTCGATATTGCCGTCGAGTCACACTCAGGACAGGTCTGCTCGGATTCTTCCGTTTCCTGCTCCTGCGTCCCGTCGTGCTCGCGCTGGCGGGTGGGGCGCTCCATGTGTCCTTTTATGGAGAAACAATTCAGACATATAAACGTTTGGCTGGTGGCGACCAGTGCCGATAGTAACACTGGCTTACTCGACGGAATGTGACAGCTCAGCCCCTCTTTGCACGGATCTCGTTTCAGCGTCCCTGGTGTGAATCCATCGATCGGGGGTGATTCCCACGGCGAGGTCCGCAACGAGCGGTGAGTTCCAGTAAAGGCTTATCCGGTGTGGCGACCCGATGTCACGCATGGACGTTGCCGTACTCGGGACCTCGACCACCAGTCACGCCCTCGCGGCGTGGTGTCTCCGGGCGGAGGCGTCGGTTCGCCTCTACGGGGACGACGCCAACGCCGTGATGGACAGCGTCGACGCGGTTCAGCGTCGCGCTCGCGGTGACAGTGACGCGATCGACGGCACGACCGGACTGGAAGCGGCCGTCGGCGGTGCCGACGTTGTCTTCGACGTCACCGGACGCGAGATCGACGCTCGCCGGGACCTGCTCGCCGACATCGAGGCACAGATTGGGCCGGAGACGCTGCTCGTCGTCGGAGACACGTACGACCGAATTACGGCCGTCGCGGCTGGTCTCCGTCGGCCCGACCGCGCGGTCGGCATCCACGTGATCGATCCGGCAGAGAGCCAGCTGGTCGAACTCGTCGTCGCCGAGCAGACGACGGCAGACACACGGGACCGCGCGGTGTCGCTCGTCGAGTCGCTCGACGCCACGCCGATCGTGGTCCGGGACACGCCGGGATTCGCGACGACTCGACTGGACCTGGCGACCATCGCGGAGGCCGTCAGGATGGTCGAGGACGGCGTCGCGAGCGTTCCGGCCATCGACCGCGCGCTCGAACTGGGTCGCGATCACCCGATCGGTCCGCTCGGACTGGCCGACCGACTGGGCCTCGATACGGTCCTGTCGGCACTGGAGTCACTGGCGCTTGACCTCGGCGCTCGGTTCGATCCGCCGGACCTGCTCTTCGAGAAAGTCGAATCGGGCGAACTGGGCCGCCAGACCGGCACCGGGTTCTACGAGTGGGAACAGGGCGAGCGAGTCGGACCCGCCCAGCCGAACCCGACCGTCGAAGCCCGGTCGGCAGAGCCCGGTGAGCGATGAGCCGATCCGAGCGGCGGCGAGGGGACTCGCCGGTCGAGCAGGACGACGCCGACATGAGCGACCTGTTCGACGACCTCTCGGAGCTTGAGGACCTCGTCGACTCTCCAGAAGAACGAGCCCGCGTCCGCGAGGCGATGCAGACGGCGAGCGAGGTCGACGACGACGGGCCGGTGTTCGGCCGGGTCGTCTGGGGATTCGACCGTGCGGACCTCGCGGAGTCGGTGCTGGGCGCGCTGCTCTTTGGCATTCCGATGGCCGTCGAGGGCGGGACGGTCGACTCCGGTCGGTTCATCGCCGCTCGCCCGCCGTTCCTGGCCCTGACGCTGCTCGCGACGGTCGCAGTGGTCGTCGGGATCCTCTACGTGGCCGACATTCAGGACGTGCGGGTCGCCTACGCGTTCTTCGGTCTCGTCCCGCGGCGACTCGTGGGCGTCCTCGGCTCGTCGTTCGTGACGGCAGTCACACTGTTGAGCGTCTGGGGCGTCGTCGACTGGGCGGATCCGTGGCTGGACTTCTGTGTCTGCGTCGTGGCCTTCTTCCCGATGGCGATCGGTGCCGCGCTGGGTGACATCCTGCCGGGGAGCTAGTCCGGCGGGCTATCGCGTCCGTTCGAGAAACCGCCGTCCACTCCGGCGCGTTTGACAATCGTTAAAAGTCGTGGCCGGATACCAGCGTGTATGAGCGAGAGCGAAACTCAGCAAAAACGCACACAGAAGTGCGTCTCGTGTGGCATCAACATCGCCGGCACGAACGCGGCCGCGTTCAAGTGCCCAGACTGCGGTCAGCAGATCTACCGCTGTGGGACCTGCCGCAAGCAGAGCAACCTCTACGAGTGTCCCGACTGTGGCTTCCGGGGGCCCTAACGATGGGGAAAGTCGCCGCCAAGATCAAGGTCATGCCGAACAGCCCGGATGTCGACCTGGACGCGCTCCAGGAGCGTCTGGAAGGCGCACTCCCCGAAGGCGCGAAGATCAACGGCGTCGAGCGCGACGACGTGGCCTTCGGGCTCGTCGCCCTGTTCCCGACGGTGATCGTCCCCGACGACAGCGGTGGCACGGAAGCCGTCGAGGAAGCCTTCAGTAACGTCGACGACGTGGAGTCGGTCTCCGTCGAGAACGTCGGCCGGATATAGACCGAGCGACTTCCTCACTGCGGTTCGACGCGCCGAGTCGCGACGCTCGCCGCCGACTCACGGTGCAGTCTCGTCCTGCCGGGCGTACAGTCGCGGTCGAACTGGCGAGACGGGAACGCACGTTTTATTAGGACGACCGGATTACCCCTCCGCACGAATGCCCAGTTCGGATGGACCCCTCAAAGGAACGCGGAACAAGCTGAAGAACAAGCCTCGCGAGCGCGGCACCTCGCCGCCCCAGCGCGCCGTCGAGCAGTACGAGGAGGGCGACACCGTCCACCTCAAGATCGACCCGTCGGTCAACGACGGTCGCTTCCACCCGCGCTTCGACGGTTCGACCGGCGTCGTCCTCGGACAGCAGGGCGAAGCCTACAAGGTCGAGATCAACGACAGCGGCAAGGACAAGACGATCATCGTCACGCCCGCACACCTCCGCCGACAGGAGTAAGGTATGACGATCTTCAAAGAGAAGGTCGACGAGGAGTACCTCACGATCGCCGAAACGAAGGAGATCCTCGAAGACATCGAAGCCGAGCGCTCGATGGACGAGGATCGAGAGATGCGTTACGAGCTCGCTCGTGCGATCGAGCACGTCAACCGCTTTGCGATGCTCGATCCCGACGAGGCCGACGAGTTCGTCGACCAGCTACGGGACCTGGAGAAGGTCGACGAGGCGACCGCCTACAAGATCGCGAACCTCCGACCGCTGGATCGCGACGAGCTGCGCTCCGTGTTCGCACAGGAGCGGTACTCGCTGTCGGGCGACGAACTCGACGAGATTCTCAACGTCGTCAAACAGTACGCGTGAACCGCCTCGGGGTCGAGCCCCGCGGCACTCGCCTTGCTTATCTATAGATCGGTCGGCCGCGTGGCGATTGTCACCGGCCTCGCCGACCCACGCCATTAAGTGGGCGCTAGACCTATCGACTGGCATGAGCGATACCGAGAGCGGTGACGACGGCGAACCGGCCGTCGTCTTGGACTTCCTGCCACACGGCAAGTCCGATGACGACCGGCCACAGTATCAAAAGCAGCCGCTCGCGTACGCGATGGGGACCGAAGACTTCCGGCTCTACGAGATCGTGGTCGGAGCGGAGACGGACGTGACCTTCGGCGACCGCATCGACGTTCACAGCACCGACTTCGACCGGGTCAGCGTCGTCGAGTACGACGATCTCCCGAGCGGTGCCCAGTCCGAGCTCGACTACGCCGTCGAGGACCTCGTCGAGGCAGAGGCAGATCGGTTCGTCGACTTCTACAACGAGGCCCAACCGATCACCCTCCGGCTCCACCAGCTGAACTTGCTGCCCGGAATCGGCAAGAAGCTGCGCAACTCCATTCTGGACGAGCGCAAGCGCAAGCCCTTCGAGAGCTTCGAGGAACTCGAAGAACGAGTCAGCGGCCTCCACAACCCCAAGGAGGTCCTGGTCGAACGGATCCTCGAAGAGCTATCCGAGGACGACCTGAAGTACAGCAGGTTCGTGCGCCGCGAAGACCAGTCATAGTCGGCCCGGAAGTGACAGCGTTTTACGGGTCTGCCCGCTATTCGCGAGCGATGACTACCGACGGATCGCCCTCCCAGGGGGCCGACGGCGCTCGCGATCCGGACGCGCTCGTCGCCCGTGCGGGCAAGCGAGCGGACACCCGACAGGACCAGCACTTCCTGGTCGACGATCGAGTTCTGGACCGGATTCCGGGCTACGCCGACCAGATGGACCGATCCCACGTACTGGAGGTCGGTGCCGGCCCCGGCGCGCTGACGGATCGACTGCTCGCGGTCGCTGATCGGGTGACCGCGATCGAGCGCGATCCCGACTTCGCGGCCCACCTGCGCGAGGAGTTCGCCGACGCCATCGACGCCGATCGCCTGACGATCGTCGAGGGTGACGCCCTCGACGTGGACCTGCCCGAGTTCTCCGCGAGCGTCTCGAATCTCCCCTACGGGGCCTCCAGCGAGATCGCGTTCCGGCTGCTCCCGCGTGGCAAGCCCCTCGTCCTGATGTTCCAGCAGGAGTTCGCCGAACGGATGGCAGCCGACCCCGGAAGCGACGACTACGGGCGGCTCTCGGTGACGGCGGGCCACTACGCCGACGTCGAGATCGTCGAGACGGTACCGCCGACGGCGTTCGACCCACAGCCCCGCGTCGACAGTGCCGTCGTCCGGCTCCGGCCGCGCGAACCCGACTACACCGTCCCGGACGACGACTTCTTCATGGACTTCCTCAAGGGCGTGTTCACACAGCGTCGCAAGACGATGCGAAACGCCGTCCGGAACACGGCCCACATCACCGACCTCGGCGATCCCGACGCCGTCGTCGACGCCGCAGACGAGTCGCTGATGAGCAAGCGCGCGGGAGAGTTATCCCCCGCGACGTTCGCAGCGCTGGCGACGCTCGCCTACGAGACCGGCCGACCCGGAGAGTACTAGCGATGCCCGACCAGCCTCCGACGGACGACGACGGCCGCCCCTCACTCGCCACACAGCGCGACACGGAGACGGTGTACCAGCCGGCAGAAGACTCCGACCTGCTGGCGCGGACGGCCAGGTCACACGCCACGCCCGGCGACCGCGGGCTCGACGTGGGAACGGGCTCGGGCTACGTCGCCGAGATGCTGGCCGAGGCGGGCGTCGACGTGGTCGCGTCCGATCTGAACCCGGACGCCTGTCGCGAGGCAGCGGCTCGCGGTGTCCCGGCCGTCCGTGCCGACCTACTCGATCCGTTCCGCGACGACGCCTTCGATCTCGTCACGTTCAATCCGCCCTATCTGCCCACCGAGCCAGACAAGGAGTGGGACGACTGGATGGAACACGCGCTCTCGGGCGGGGAAGACGGCCGCAGGCTCGTCGACCCCTTCCTCGAAGCGGTCGAGCGCGTGCTGGCTCCCGGCGGGCGTGTCTTCCTGCTGATCAGCAGCCTCACCGGGATCGGCGACGTACAGCGCTACGCTCACGAGCGGGGGCTGGCGGGCGAGATCGTCGCCGACGAAGCCCACCCCTACGAGCGACTGGTCGTGATCCGGTTCGAGTCCCGAGACGAGAGCCCGCTCCCGTGATCGGCTGTGTACTGTGAGATGGGCCGCTCTACGGGGCGGGCAGACGCCGGGTCGACGCTCGCGTGAGACGACCGGGCGGCGTCACTCGTGGTGGTGAATCCACTCGCTGGTCGGGACGAACGCCGTCGCTCCGCAGGCACCACAGGCCTCCGGTGGTTCGAACTGGTGATCGCCCGCCGAGCGGTGAACCGGCGTGCCGGCGTGTGTCACCTGGCAGTTCGAGCAGACGAACTCGACGACGTTTTCGGGGCTGTGTGCCATACTGTAGCTTCGAACGTCGCACAGATATAGGTGCGGTAGCACGCACCACTATCGGCCAGTGACGCCCAGTCGTCGGACCGCCGACCAATAACCATGGAGCATTTTCTGATATAGGAAATATTAAAGCCCGTCATTTCCAACCTAGCCGTAATGACACAGGTAGTCGCCACGACACCCGGTCTGTTCCCGCTCCCGGACTGGGCGAAAGACGAACTGTCTCGATTGAAAGGCCACCAGAAGTCCGACCTCGTCAGCGGTGAGGAGGGGCCGGAGATCGTCGACGCCTACGACCGCGCTCGCGAGGAGGTCGTCGGCGTCCAGACCGACGCCGGCCTCGACCGCGTCACGGAGGGCCAGCTGCGATGGGACGACATGATCGCCCACCCGCTGGCGGTCGCCGACAACGTCGAGACCCGCGGGATCGTTCGCTACTACAACAACAACAACTTCTACAGGGAGCCGGTCGTCACCGGCGACCTCGAAGCCTCCGGCGACGTGGCCGGCGAACTCGACGCTGCGGCCGAGCACGTCGACGCCGGTCTCCAGGCGGTCCTGCCGGGTCCGTACTCGCTCGCGGACCTCGCGACCGACGAGCACTACGGCGACGAGGCAGCGTTCCTCGACGCCGTCGCGGACTTCCTCGCCGCCGAGGCCGACCAGTTCCCCGACGTCGAGACGCTGTTCCTGCTGGAGCCGTCTCTCGTCGAGAACGCGCCCGGTGAGGGTGTCGACGAGCGCGCCAGCGAGGCAATCGACACCGTCGCCTCGGCCGTCGACGCCGACGTGGTCGCTCACACCTACTGGGGCGCTCTCGACGAGAAGGTGTACGCCCACCTCATGGACGCCGACGTGGACGCCATCGGCTTCGACCTGATCGCCGACCACGAGCAGAACGTCTACAACGTCCAGGAGTACGGCACCAAAGACGACGTGGCGCTCGGGCTGGTCGACGGACAGAACACGTTCGTCGAGACCCCGGAGACGATCCGCGAGCGCGTCGAGTGGTTCGTCGAGCAGACCGACGGCGACTACGACACCGTCTACGCGACGGCCAACACCGAACTGTTCTACCTCCCGCAGAACAAGTTCGAGGCCAAGATCGAGGCACTGGCTGACGCCGCCGCGATCGAGGAGGTGGAAGCATGACCGGTCCCCGCGAGCAGTTCCGACCCGAGGACCACGACAACGACCACTTCCTGCTGACCAGCGTCGTCGGCTCCTACCCCAAGCCCAAGTGGCACGACCGCGCCCGCGAGCTGTTCAAAGATCCCGACGCCGACTTCGACGAGCACAACTGGGAAGAGGCGAAAGACGACGCCGCTCGACTCATCACGCGAGAACACGAGCGATCCGGGCTCGACACCGTCGTCGACGGCGAGATGCGCCGCAACGAGATGGTCGAGTACTTCGCCGAGCTGATCGACGGCTACGAGTTCAACGGCCGCGTGAAGGTGTGGGGCCACAACTACTTCGACAAGCCCTCGATCGCCGACGAAGTCGAGTACGACGAGGAGTGGCTCGTCGACGAGTACAAGTTCACGTCGTCCGTGTCGGACCGCCCGGTCAAGGTCCCGATCACCGGTCCCTACACGCTCGCTCGCTGGGCCTTCAACGAGGCCTACGAGACGACCGAGGAGGCCGCCTACGCCCTGGCAGACCTCGTCAACGAGGAGATCGAGCGCCTCGTCGACGCCGGCTGTAAGTACGTCCAGATCGACGAGCCGGCTCTCGCCCAGTACGAGGACGACCACGCCATCGTCGGCGAGTGTCTCGAACGCATCGCCGACGGGATCCCCGAAGACGTGCGCCTCGGCCTGCACGTCTGTTACGGCGACTACTCGCGGATCTACCCCGAGATGCTGGAGTACCCCGTCCACGAGTACGACCTCGAACTCGCCAACGGCGACTACGAGCAACTCGACGTGTTCAAAGCGGACGAGTTCACGAAGGACTTCGCGATGGGCGTCGTCGACGCCCACGTCGCCGAGGTCGAGTCCGTCGAGGAGATCAAGGACAACATCAAGAAAGGGCTGGAGGTCGTCCCGCCCGAGCAGCTGACGGTCTCCCCGGACTGCGGGATCAAGCTCCTGCCCCGCGAGGTCGCCTACGGCAAGATGGAGAACATGGTCCAGGCCGCCCGCGAGATCGAACAGGAACTCGACGCCGGCGAGATCGACGTGGTCGGTGGGCAGACGGCGAGCGCGGACGACTAGCGAGAGGCCGAGCGGAGCGAGGGCTCTCGTTCACGCGAGCAGGGAGACGCGCCGATAGGCGGGTCTCCAAAAGCCGAGCGGCGCGACGAACGAAGTGAGGAGCGGTCCTCGTTTTTGTGAGGTGCTTTCTCCCTCGCTCGTGTAACCCTCAGTATTACGGATCGACAACGTTTACGGCGGAGCCGTCCGACCCCACGAGTGCTATGGCAGATATCGAAGTCAGCAGTACGTGTGAGGAAGGGTACACGGTCACGAACGTCATCGACGACGAGTGGGAACTGGTCGTCGACGCGCTGAGCGAGGACGGTCCGTCTCCGAACCAGGTGCTGGCGGCGGACTACATCTCGTGTTACATCCCGGCGCTGCGCGTCGCCGCAGACCAGACCAGCTACGACGATCTCGGCGCTGTCGAGGCCGAAGTCGCTGCTGACCTCGACGACGACGACGATCTCGAAGCGGTCGCGTTCGAGATCGAGGTCGAGGCCGACCTCGGCGACGACGTCGAGGAGATCGTCGAACTCGGCGAGGAGATCTGTCACGTTCACTCGGCGCTTCAGGACGAACTCCACGCCGAGATCACGCTGCACGACGACGCGTTCTAAGCCCCGAGGAGACTATTTTTTGATGTGTGGGCAATAGCACGACGGCAGCTGCTGGTTACTCTGGGAACAAGAACACAACTGCAGAGGTGTTGTGATAGCCCGTGTAGTCCTCGTCTGCCGAGCAGACTTCGCCGTATGTTTCGAAGCCAGCGAACGGTGCATCGATCGAACGGCTGATCGCGTCGACTACGTCGTCAAAGTCGTCGCCCAGAATCATCGCCCGACACGCACAGTCGTAGACGAACCCGCCAGCGACGGCATCGCCGCCGAGTTCGTCGACGGCATTCGATGCGGCTGTTTCGACGGCCGAGACTTGATCGGGTTTGCTGCTGTGTGTGACACGCAACTCAGTTCCTTCGGCAATGTCTACGGTAAATCCGAGCGAGCCGTCGGTATCTGTGGTTTGTCCCGGCCACCGGATGTTGTATCCCTCCGTCGAGATGAACGCGGACGCGACGAAATCTCTGATCCGAGACGCGATACTCTGGGCGTCTGCGTCAGGTTCTGACTCGATACCCAGCTCGTAGCGGCCGAGTAACATCAGAAACTCCTCGGAATCGGCCTCCAAGTCGTCGACGTCGATCCCGTACGACTCTTTCGCGTCTGTCCGAATCGCATCCCGCCAGGCCTCGAAAGCCGGCCGTCCGTCGAGTTTGTGGACCGTGCTCCCTTCGGCCTGGGTGACGGTCATCGGTTCCGAGATCGGTTCGTGGCCGTGGTTGACCGTTACCGCGAATGGATCTTCAGAGGCCAGTAGCGCGAGCGCGACGGCGTCTGATTCGACCTGTCCGTTACAGAATACGTGTGTCTCCTCCAGTCGAAGGTCGTCTCCAGCAGAGCCGCCAACAATCGGAATCTGGTCGTCGTCGAGATACTGTTCGGTAAGCTTCGTAATCTCGTCTCCGATGCTGACGATGCCGTCGTGGAGGTTGATTACCGCACGGTGTGGGTACTGGTCGATCTCTGGATCGTCCGGTTCCGGAAGATCGTGTACCGCGTCGAACAGGCAGCGCTTATGATCGGCACCCAGCCCCGTCGAGAGCGTGGTGAAGAACTCCATCGAATCGGAAGCGACGATGCCAACTGTCACAGTCTCTGCCTTCGAGCCGGCTTCAGTGAACTCTCCCGAAGACGAGCAGCCGATGATTTCGGTGTCCGAACCGACGATGCTTCGAATGCCCCAGAGGACTGCATCGTAGTCGTAGACTGGCGAACAGAAGACTTGGCAGAAGTCCGGGCTGTCAGCCTCGATGTTGTCGAGGGCCTCACGTACTGCCGCCATGCCGGCGGCGTCACCGCTCTCTCCCGTTGCTTGCCCTGTACCGACCTGTGTGTCCATGTACTCTGTCTAACTGAAAGAACGACTTATGCGTCACGGAGTTGGCGGAGACGCCACAGTGGTAAACGACGAGACGACGCCGGCGGGAAACGCTCATACGCCCGGCTCGCGAACGGCTGTGTATGAGTAGCGACTGGACGAACGCGATCGCCGCAGAGCGAATGAAGGTCGACACCGAGTTCAACGACCGCGTCGAGGCCTCGTCGTTCTCGAACCAGCAGTGGAACCTCGTGATGACGGCACTCGAATTCGAGATCCACGGAGCCGAAGATCCGGAGACGGCGGAGATCGTGGCCGACACGTCGAACCTCTCGACGATCATGCCCGAACTCGATCGGATCGCCAAGCAGGGGCCGATGGGCGGCGGCGGTGGCGGGGGTGATTCGAGCGGCGACACCGGCGGCGGGCTCCTGGGCGGCGTCAAGGACGCACTGGGACTCGGTGGGGGCGGTGGCGGCGACGACCGCATCGAGGAAGCCGAGGAGCTCGCGGCCGAGTACGCGGAACTGCTCCAGGAGAAGCTAGAGACGAACGGGCGCTGGAGTATGGTCTGCGACCGCGCCGCGTAGCGCGCGGAGCGACGTTTCGTGACCGTGACTCCCGACAGTGGCGACGCTCTGGCCGAGGACGATCGGAAACGATACGAAACGATCATATTCGAAAACGCTTTGTGATCGTTTTTCGTACGAGCGTGCATGCACGTCAGCGACGACTCGCCGCTCGTCCGCAACGGCAAGACGATCGTCCTCGCACACGATCACGGGCTCGAACACGGGCCAAAACAGTTCGACGGCGTCGAGGAGCGTCTCGATCCGACCGAGGTCTTCGAGATGGCGACTCACGACGCCGTCACCGCTCTGGCCGTCGGCAAGGGACTGACGGAGACGTACTATCCCAGCTACGACGACGAGGTGAATCTGCTGGCGAAGCTCAACGGCGGTTCGGACCTCTGGATGGGTGAACCGTACGCACCGCAGAACTGGTCGGTGGATTACGCCGCCGAACTGGGTGCCGACGCCGTCGGATACACCGTCTACCCCGGAGTCAACGACGAGCCGCGGATGTTCGAGGACTTCCGGCCGGTCCAGGAGCGGGCGCGCGACCACGACCTCCCGATCGCGATGTGGTCGTACCCGCGCGGACAGGCGATCAAGGAGCACCGGAGTCGGGACGTGATCGCCTACGCCGCCCGCATCGGCCTCGAACTCGGCGGTGACTTCGTGAAGGTCAAGTATCCACGCAGTCCGGAGGCTATGGCCCACGCCGTCGACGCGGCCGGCGACACCGGCGTCCTCCTCTCTGGCGGTTCGAAGACCTCCGACCGCGAGTTCCTCGAACTCGTCGAGGGCTGTCTCGACGCCGGTGTCTCCGGGCTCGCGGTCGGCCGCAACGTCTGGCAACGCGCGGACCCGTACGACATTCTCGACAAACTCGAACGGGTCGTCTTCGAGGGTGCGAGTGCAGACGACGTACTCTAAGGGACGGGAAGAGTGAGTACAACTATGAGTTCGTTCGACGACGAGACCGAGGCCGCCGTCGCCGTTGCACGGGCACAGCTCCCGGAGACGGTCCCGAGCGAGCGAGTCGTCTTCGGCTTCGACGGGTACGTCGATCGCGTCCGCGAGGTCGTCGCAGATCGCCACGATCCCGACGACTACGACCGACTGGACACGCTGGCGGGCTTTGGCGATCGCGTCCACGACTCCGTCGCGGCCGACAGCTCCCTCTCCTTCGAGTGGCTCCAGCGAGGGACCCGGACCGGCGGGCACACGAGTCACCTCGCTCGGGCCTTCGGCAGTTGGGGCTTCGATCCGGTGATGATCGGGATGTACGGCCAGCCGGTGCGTGACGCATTCGCCGAGGAGTTCGCCGACTGCGAGCTCCACTCGCTGGGCCAACCGGGCTACACGGACGCCGTCGAGTTCGACGACGGCAAGCTCATGCTCATCGAGAACGGGACGACGATGGACCTGGACTGGTCGTTTCTCACGGACCAGTTCGATCGAGAACGCCTCCGTGACCGACTCGACGGCGCGGCCCTGCTTGGCACCGGCTACTGGGCGGAGACGCCCGATCTGCCGGACGTACTCGACGGGATCGCCGGGCTCTGGGACGACATCGAGGAGCCGCCCGAGACGGTGCTCGTCGATCCCGGCGACGTGCGGAAGCTCGACGCCGAGCGCCTCGACGGTGGGACGGGGGCCATCGGTCGCCTCGCGGCCCAGACGCGCGTCGTCGTCTCGGCCAACCGCGCAGAGACCCAGCTCCTCGCAGAGACCTACGGCGACGGCAGCGAGCAATCGCTCGCAGCGAAGGCTCGCACGCTCCGCGAGACCTTCGACGCCAGCCTGTTCGTTTCACACGGCGTCGACCGGTCGCTGGTCGCCGGGGCCGACGGGACCACGGACGTGGCCGTCCCCTCCGTCGACGACCCGGAACTGACCACGAGTGCCGGCGACCACTTCAACGCCGGCCTCGCGCTGGCACTGGTCACCGGTGTCGATCCGGCCGGTGCCGTCGTCGTCGGCAACGCCGTCGCCGGTGCGTTCGTGCGCAGCGGCGAACCGCCGACGTTCGAGACGGTCCGTGCGTTCGTCGACGAGTACGAATCGAAGTTCTAGAGCCGTCGCGTCTCGACGGCGGCCCGATCCTCGAAGACGCCGTCGAGATCCGGAACGCCGGTCCCCGCCTGTGCGACTACGCGCGACGCAACTGCAACTCCCGTCGCCAGCGCGAGTTCGTCACGCTCTCCGCGTTCGAGCGACGCCAGCACGCCCGACAGCAGCGCGTCGCCGGCACCGACCGTGTCCACGACGTCGACGGCCAGCGGTTCGGCGTGGACGGCCCCGTCGGGACCGACGAGGACGGCTCCGTCGGCTCCCAGCGACGCGACGACGCGCTCGAAGCCCTGCTCTCTGAGTGCGCTGGCGGCCGCCACACACTTCTCGACGGTCTCGACGGCCGTCTCGGTGGCTGCGGCCAACTCCTCGCGGTTGGGCTTGCACAGAGCGTAGTCGGCCGACAGCGCCCGCAGCGTCTCGCCTTCGACGTCGACGGCCGTCCGCCACGGCCCGGACGACGCGATGCGGTCGATGGCGTCGCTCTCTAGTCCCGGCGGGAGACTGCCACCGACGAGCACGCGAGCGGGCTCGTGGTCGGCGATGCGGTCGACGAGGTCGTCGACGGCGCTCGCGTCGACGGCGGGACCCGCCTGGTTGAGTTTGTACTCGGTTCCGCCAGCCAGTGCGGTCGTGTTGAGCCGCGTCGGCTCGTCGACAGTGACGAACTCCGCGGGAATGTCGGCCGCTTCGAGTTGCTCCGTGAGGAAGGTCCCCGTAAAGCCACCCAGGAGCCCGGTGGCGACGGTGGCGGTGTCCATGGCGGCCAGGAACTGCGAGACGTTGATCCCCTTGCCTCCGGCGTCGAACTGCGCGTCGGTCGCTCTGTTGACCGTCTCGCTGGCCAGTGGCTCGTCGAAGGTGACCGTCTGGTCGACGGCGGGGTTGTAGGTGACAGTGAGGATCACGTATCTGCCTCCAGGACGGTCACGCCGGCCTCGTCGAGGGCGTCGGCCAGCGCACCGTCCGGTGTGCGGTCGGTCACCAGCGTGTCGACCGCATCGAGGTCGGCGACGGTGACGAACGACTGCTCGTCGAACTTCGAGCTGTCGGCGACGAGGACGACGCGGCTGGCCTGCTCGACGAACCGGGACTTGACCGCGGCCTCGGCCTCGTTGGGGGTCGTCAGCCCGGTCGTGGCGTCGAGGCTGTTCGTCCCGACGAACAGCAGGTCGACGTGGTGGTCGTCGAGGAACTGCTGGGCGGTCGGACCGACCAGCGCCCGGGTCCGGCGGCGCAACGTCCCCCCGGTCACCGTCACCTCGATGCTTTTGTCCAGCAGGGTCGTCGCCAGATCGGGCATGTTCGTCACCGCCTCGACGCCGGCCTCGCTCGGCAGCGCGCGGGCGACGGCCATCGTCGTCGTCCCGGCGTCGAACGACACCACCTGCGCGTCCTGCAACAGGTCGACGGCGCGGGCGGCGATGGCCTGTTTGGCGTCCAGTCGGTCGACTTCGCGCTGGCCGTACGGACGCTCCTGTCCGACGGACGACGCCGGGACGGCACCGCCGTGTGATCGCTCGATCCGGCCGTCGTCTTCGAGTTCCTGTAGGTCGCGCCGGATCGTCGCCTTCGAGAAGTCGAGTTCGGTTGCGAGTCGGGCGACAGAACAGCCGTCACGCTCCGTGACGAGTTCGACGATCCGCCGCTTGCGCTCGGCTGGCAGCATTACACCGGCGTTCGTGGCCGGGCGACTTACTACTTTCTATCGTTGCTGTTCGTTTTTGCTCGAAACTGAGTGATCTAGAGCCGGTCGACGACGGCCTCGGTGACCGCCTCGGTGGAGGCCGAGCCGCCGAGGTCCGGCGTCTTCGGCCCCTCTTCGAGCGTCGCCTCGACGGCCGTCCGAACGCGGTCGCCCTCGTCCTCGTAGCCCAGATGATCGAGCAACATCGCGGCCGAGAGGATCATCGCAGCGGGGTTGGCGACGCCCTCGCCCGCGATGTCCGGCGCGGAGCCGTGGACCGGTTCGAACAGCGCGTTGTCCTCGCCGACGTTCGCGCTCGGGAGCAGGCCGAGACCGCCGACCAGTCCGGCCGCGAGGTCCGACAGCATGTCCCCGGCGAGGTTCGGACAGATCACGACGCCGTAGTCCTCGGGGTGCATGACCAGGTGCATCGCCAGCGCGTCCATCAGCGCGGTGTCGTAGTCCGCACCGCGGTCCGCTCCGACAGCCTCGGCGGTGTCGAGGAACAGGCCGTCGGTCTCGCGCATGACGTTTGCCTTGTGGGCGATGGTCACGTCGTCGTAGTCGTTCTGGCGGGCGTAGTCGAAGCCGAAGTCGGCGATCTGTCGGGAGGCGTCCTCGGTGACCACACGCGTACACGTCGTGACGCCGTCGCTGATCTCGCTCTCGATGCCCTTGTAGACGCCCTCCGTGTTCTCCCGGATGAACACGAGGTCGGTGTCTGGCTGTACGGCGTCCAGACCGGGGTACGAGACCGCCGGGCGGACGTTGGCGAAGGAGTCGACGACCTGCCGGAGTGGCAAGATTACGTCGGCAGCCGTCTCGCCGGCCGCACCGAAGAGCGTCGCGTCGGCGTCGGCGGCGATCTCGCGGGTCTCCTGTGGCAGTGCCTCGCCGGTCGCTTCCTTCACGGCGTCGCCGGCCTCTCCCTCGACGAACTCGAAGTCGACGTCGAGCGCGTCCAGTACGTCGACGGCCGCGGGCGTGACCTCCTGTCCGATCCCGTCGCCGGGGATCACTGCGATCTCGTGAGTCATGCGCGTACGTCTCGCGGGCGTCGAAAAGAGGGTGTCGATACCGGTCGTCCGCCCTCGCACGCGGGGTCGACGGACATGAACGCCGTCGCCGTCTACGAACTGCGTGCGTAGGCGACGCCGACGTTGTGCGTGACGAACAGCGCGAGCGCGAGCACACCGAGGCCCGCGAGGGCGGGGTCGGCGCTCTCGAACCCGACGGTCCCGAGCCACCGCGAGGCCGTCGCCGGTCGCAGTTCACACAGCAGCCAGGCCGTGGCCCCGACGGCCGTGACGACGCCGATACTGGCGGTTCCGAGGTCCAGCAACGACGAGTGGGGGACGACGCCGCGGAGTGCGTTGTCCTCGATCGTGTACACCACGGCCAGCGAGACCGCGAGGACCGTCGCCGCGAGTACGAACCCCTCGACCGCGATCGAAGCTTCGGCAACCGCCAGCCACAGTGTCCACACCGTCGTTTCGGCGAGGGTGAGAGCGACCAGCGTCCCCGTCGACACCGCGAGGTCGACGCCGTTGACCGTCAGGTCCTTCAGGATGCGTTCGACGAGGAGGCCGACCGCGAGGATGCCACAGCCGACGAGGGCCGTCGCCGACGAAAGCGCCGCGGTCTGAACGATCGCCAGCCAGACCACGAGCGCCGCCGTCTCGACGAAGGTACACGCGAGTATCGAGACGGCGCGCACGGTCGTCATCCACCCCTCCAGCGACGGTCGCTCACCGCGTTCGTGCGTGGCCATGACCGATGGCAGACGCCGACTTCGGTTTGTTAGCCGTTCGTTACCGACGCTCCGTCGGCGTCTGAAGCCGAAAAAGCGCTGCAGCGTCGGTCGTGGCCGCTCGTACTGCTGGCCGTCACTTCGCGAGGAGAGTCGCCACCCCATGTGGCGAAATCCGTCACCGATTCACAGCTGACCGTCTCAGTCGTCGGAGTGGATCTCGTCTCGGGTCTGGTCGACGTAGGGCAGCGAGTCGGCGGTCGCCGCGATGGACTGCTCGTTGGACTTCATCAGCGCGGTCGTGTCCCAGATCCCCTCGACGAGGGCCTGTCGCTGTGCGTCGTCCACGCTGACGCCGATCTCGTCGCCCCCGTAGGTAACGGTCTCGGCCGCCACGTCGACCTCGATCTCGCCGTCCGGGTTGTCGTCGACCCACTGCTGGAGCGCGTCGATGGTCTCGTGATCCGCGGTCACGGTCGGGATACCCAGTGCGAGACAGTTGCCGGCGAAGATCTCGGCGAAGCCCTCGCCGATGATGGCGTCGATCCCCCAGCGCATCAGGGCCTGGGGCGCGTGCTCGCGCGAGGAGCCACAGCCGAAGTTGTCGTTGACCACCAGCACGTTCGCGTCCTGGAAGCGGTCTTCGTTGAACGGGTGGTCTTTCTGATTGTCGTCGTCGTCGAAGCGCAGGTCGAAGAAGGCGAACTCGCCCAGCCCGTCGAAGGTGACGACCTTCATGAACCGCGCCGGGATGATCTGGTCCGTGTCGATGTCGTTGCCCCGAATCGGAACGCCGGTGCCGTCGACGTAGTCGACGGAGGGGATGTCTTCCGTTCCCGTCATGCGGTGGTCACCTCCTCCAGTTCGCGCACGTCAGACACCTCGCCGGTGATCGCCGCGGCGGCGACCATCCGGGGGTTCATCAGGACGGTCCGGCCGTCCTTGCTCCCCTGGCGGCCGACGAAGTTCCGGTTCGACGAGGACGCACAGGCCTCGTCGCCCTCCAGCTGGTCCTCGTTCATGCCCAGACACATCGAGCAGCCGGCGTTGCGCCAGTCGAAGCCGGCCGCCTCGAAGATGTCCTTCAGGCCCTCCTCCTCGGCGGCCTCCTGGACGCGCTGGCTGCCGGGGACGACCATCGCGCGCACGTCGTCTGCGACCTCTCGACCCTCGACGATGCGGGCGGCCCGACGCAGGTCTGGCAGGCGGGCGTTGGTACACGAGCCCAGGAAGGCTACGTCGATATCGTAGCCTTCCATGGTCTCGCCGGGTTCGACGCGCATGTGTTCCTGCGCGCGTCGCGCCGTGTCCTGCTTGCCGTCGGCCAGCGCTTCGGGGGCCGGGATCGGGTCGTGGATGCCGATGCCCTGGCCGGGGGTGGTCCCCCACGTCACGACGGGGTCGAGCTCCGAGGCGTCGATGTGGACCACGTCGTCGTACTCGGCGTCGTCGTCGCTGCGGATCGACTCCCAGTAGGGCTTTAGCTCGTCGAACTTCTCGGGGTCGTCCTGGAAGTAGTCCGTCTCTTTCATCCACTCGTAGGTGGTCTCGTCGGGGTTGACGTAGCCCGCGCGGGCACCGCCCTCGATGGACATGTTACAGATTGACATCCGGCCTTCCATGCCGAGGTTCTCGATGGCCTCACCGGCGTACTCGTAGACGTAGCCGACGCCGCCCTCGGTGCCGAGCCGACGGATGATCTCCAGGATGATGTCCTTGGCCTCGACGCCCTCGCCGAGTTCGCCGTCGACCTGGATCTTCCGGACCTTCTGTTTCTCCATCGCGATGGTCTGGGTCGCCAGCACGTCCCGGATCTGGCTCGTGCCGATCCCGAACGCGAGCGCGCCGAACGCACCGTGTGTCGAGGTGTGACTGTCGCCACAGACGATGGTCTTGCCCGGCTGGGTGATCCCCTGCTCCGGCCCGATGACGTGGACGATCCCCTGATCGCCGGTCGTCGGATCGGAGAACTGGATGCCAGCGTCGCGGACGTTCTCCTCTAGCTCGGCCATCATGTTCTCGGCCGCGTCTTCGGCGTAGGGCCGATCCTGGTTCCCGGTCGGGACGATGTGGTCGACCGTCGCGTGGGTCAGGTCCGGCCGCGCGACTTCGAGGCCGCGCTCTTTGAGCATCCCGAACGCCTGGGGACTCGTGACCTCGTGGATGAGGTGGAGCCCGACGAACAGCTGGTCCTGCCCGTTGGGCAGGGTGGTGACTTTGTGCCGGTCCCAGACCTTGTCGTACAGTGTGTTCTGGCTCATACGGAATCCGTCCGTCCCTCTGTGCCGCGCTCGAAGACGCGGGTCGTCCCTTCAGTGGGAGACTCGTGGTCCACGTCGTCCATGGTGTCGGTCTCCGCGTCGTCTGTCTCCGTCGGCCGCTCGCCGCCGTCGGCGACCACTGTCGGGCCGCGACGGAACGCGCCGCCGAACGATTCGTCCGTGTGTGGATGCGTGTGATCCACGTCGTGCATGTTGCTCATGTCAGTCGTCTGCTGGTGCTTCCGCAGCGTCGGCGTCGGCGTCCTCGCCGTCCCACGCGAACAGTTCGCGCAGGTCCGCGCCGACGCGTTCGATCTGGTGGTTCTGTTCCGCCGAACGGTACTGCTTGTAGGCCGGCCGGTTGGCCTGGTTCTCCGAGATCCACTCGCGAGCGAACTCGCCGTTCTGGACCTCTTCGAGGATCTCTTCCATGCCCTCGCGGTCGATCACCGACTCACCGCGCGTGAGACCGCCGTACTCGGCGGTGTCGGAGACGGAGTTCCACATCCCCATGTGGCCGCCTTCGTACATCAGATCGACGATGAGTTTGAGTTCGTTCAGACACTCGAAGTAGGCCATCTCGGGGGCGTAGCCCGCGTCGACGAGCGTCTCGAAGCCGGCCTTCACGAGGTCGGTGACGCCGCCACAGAGGACGGCCTGCTCGCCGAACAGGTCGGTCTCGACTTCTTCCTGGAAGGTCGTCTCGATGACGCCGGCTCGCGCGCAGCCGACAGCCTGGGCGTAGGCGAGTGCCTCCTGCTTGGCGTCGCCGGTCGCGTCCTGCTCGACGGCGATCAGGCCCGGCGTCCCCTCGTCGCGCTTGTACGTGCGGCGCACGAGGTGGCCGGGGGACTTGGGCGCGACCATCGTCACGTCCACGTCCGCGGCGGGCTCGATCTGGCCGTAGTGGATGTTGAACCCGTGTGCGAACTGGAGCGTGTCGCCCGCGTCGAGGCCGTCCTCGATGGTCTCGTACACGTCGGGCTGGACCGTGTCTGGGACCAGCATGACGACGATGTCGGCCTCGCTGGCGGCGGCCGCGGGCGTCTCGACGCGCAGTCCGTCGGCTTCCGCCTCGGTCCGGGAGGACGAGGACTCTCGCAGGCCGACCACCACGTCGACGCCGCTGTCGTCGAGGTTCTGTGCCTGTGCGTGGCCCTGGCTGCCGTAGCCGAGGATCGCGACGGTCTTGTCTTCGATGTGCGATGCGTCTACGTCTTCGTCGTAGTAAACGTCGGTCGTGAGTTTGTCAGTCATCGTTCTCCAGTGTGTCGGCCCCTCTTTCAAGTGCTGCGGTTCCGGTCCGCACGACTTCCTGCACGTCGAACTGCTCGAACGCGCCGACGGCGGCGTCGATCTTCTGCTTGCTGCCGGTCAGCTCGACGGTGACCGATTCGGCGGTCACGTCGACTGCCTGCCCGCCGTACATGTCCGCGACGGCGTTGACGTCGTCTGGCTTCTCGCCGCTGACCTTGATCAGCGCGAGTTCGCGGCGTGTGTTCTGCTGGTCCAGTTCCGTCACCGAGATCGTCGGCACGAGCTTGCGCAGTTGCTTTTTCGCCTGCTCGATGCCGGGCTGGGGTTCCTCGATGACGATCGTCATCCGGGCCACCCCGTCGTCGTGAGTCGGGCCGACGGTCAGGCTCTCGATGTTGAACTGCCGGCGGCTGAAGAGGCTCGACACCTCCGAGAGGACGCCGGGCTCGTGTTTCACGAGTGCGGAGAGGACGGCCTCGCGTGGCTCGTGTGTGACCTCCGCCTCGGGGTCGATGCGAATACCCTGCGTGTTGCGCCGCCCGTCCGGACGCATCCGCTCGTCCGGGGCCGGCCCTGGCATACCACCGGTCATAGTTGCTCCAGATGTCGCTCGTTCAGTGCGAACAGTCCGTTGTCCCCGCCGCTGGGAACCATCGGATAGACGTTCTCTGCGGGGTCGATGATCGCGTCGACGACCGAGGGGCCGTCGTACTCGCGTGCCGCCTGGATCGTCTCCTCGACGTCGTCGTACTCCTCCAGCCGGAAGCCCCGCGCGCCGAAGGCCTCGGCGAGCTTGTCGAACTCGGGGATCCACGGGTACTCGGAGGCCATCCGACGACCCTCGTGGAAGGCGTCCTGCCACTGGCGGACCATCCCGACGGCCTCGTTGTTGAGGACGACGTAGGTGATGTCGAGGTTCTCGCGGACAGCGACCGAGAGCTCCTGGACGGTCATCAGGAAGGAGCCGTCACCGTCGAAGCAGACGACCTCCTGGTCGGGCGCGGCCAGCTTCGCGCCGATGGCGGCGGGCGCGCCGTACCCCATCGTCCCCAGTCCGTGACTGGAGACCCAGGTGCGGGGTTCGGTGAACTCCCAGAACTGGGAGGCCCACATCTGGTGCTGGCCGACGCCGGTACAGACGATCGTGTCGTCCGGCGTCAGCTCGCTGAACCGCTCGACGACGTACTGTGGCTTCAGCGGTTCGTCGTCGGGCGTCTCGTAGTCCATCGGGTACTCGGCTTTCCACTCCTGGCACTGCTCGCGCCACTCGTCGGCGTCCGGTGCCGACGGCATCGCGTCGTAGAGCTGTCGGAGCGTGGCCCGAGCATCGCCGATCAGCGGGTAGTCCGCGTGGACGTTCTTGCTGATCTCTGCGGGGTCGATGTCGACGTGGACGATGTCGGCGTCGGGTGCGAAAGAGTCGATTCCGCCCGTCAGTCGATCGTCGAAGCGGGTGCCGATCGCCAGCATGCAGTCGGTGTTGGTGATCGCCATGTTGGCGTAGCCGGTGCCGTGCATGCCCGCCCACTCCAGCGAGAGCTCGTGGTCTTCCGGGAAGCTCCCGATCCCCGGCATCGTCGTGATGACCGGGATCTCGTACTCGAAGGCGAAGTCCCGCAGCGCGTCGGCCGCGTCGGCCTTGATGACGCCGCCGCCCGCGAGGACGACCGGCCGCTGGGCGGCCGCCAGCGCGTCGGCGGCCTCCTGGACGTTCTCGTCGTCGGCCTCTTCGGGCACGTCGTAGGTGTCTGGCTTCTTCGGCGGGGCCGGCTCGATGTCCGTCTCCCCTTTGGTGATGTCCTTGGGGAGGTCGACCAGCGTCGGTCCCTGTCGTCCCTCGTTTGCCAGCGCCCAGGCCTCGCCGACCTCGGTGCCGACGGTGTCCGCGTCGTCGGCAAAGTAGCTGTGCTTGGTGACCGGCTGAGTGATGCCGACCGTGTCCGTCTCTTGGAAGGCGTCGTTGCCGACGAAGTCCGTCGGCACCTGGCCGGTCAGCGCGATCATCGGGTCCGAGTCCATGTTGGCGTCGGCCAGCCCGGTGACGAGGTTCGTCGCGCCGGGGCCAGACGTGGCAAAGCAGACGCCGGGCTCGCCCGAGACGATGCCGAACGCGTCCGCCGCGTGGGACGCGCCCTGTTCGTGGGCCATCGTGACGTGGTCGATCTCGGAGTCGTACAGCGCGTCGTAGACGGGCATGATCGCGCCGCCCTGGACGCCGAAGACGTACTCCGCGCCCGCGTTTTCCAGCGCCCTGACGACCGACTGTGCGCCGGTCGTGACCGGGGCCTGCTCTGCCTCGTCTTCGTCGGCGTCGGCCTCGTCGGCCTGGACCGACGCTCGTTCACTCATCGCTCTCACCTCGCTGTCCTGTTCGATACCGTGGTCGTGTGTGTGTATGCATTGCTGGAGTCTCCTGCGTTGGTGGAAAACCGGTCCGACGATCGCTGAGAAGTGTGGTAGGAGGGGCTATACAGCCCCTACAATACGACCGCCGAGAAGCGTGGTCGCGCGGCTGGCCGCGGAACGAGCCCCGGTACCAGCCTGCGCCATCATCGTGTCGAGTGTCTGTGCGTGCCGGATAATAAGGGTTCCGTGACACGTGCTGTCGAGCGCCATCGGTACCCACGACTCGCCGGACGCGTCGGCCGGCCGATACCAGCCGCTTGTGACGGTCGCGAACCGGTCGAGGAGGCATCGCTATGCCCGGACCTCCTCTTGGGACTCGGGGACGCCGATGTCCTCGGCGAAGCGAGTCAGTTCCTCCATCGTGACTCGCTTTTTCTCCGCGCCGTAGTCCTTGACGCGTCGGGTCACTTCCCGAACGTGTTCGTCGGTCGGGTCGTAGCCGGCGTCGACCAGACGCTCGCGGACCGAGTGCTGGCCCGTGTGCTTGCCCAGCACGAGCTGGCGCTTGGCCCCGACCATCTCGGGGGTCATGACGCCGGGCTCGAACGTGTCGGAGTTCTCGATCACGCCCGCGGCGTGGATCCCGCTCTCGTGTGAGAACGCGTTCGCACCCACCACCGGTTTGTTCGCGGGGACGTCGATGCCCGACTTCTCCTCGATGATCGCGGAGAGTTCGGTGATCCGGGTCGTGTCGATCCCCGTCTCCACGTCGTACAGGCTCTCCAGCGCCATCACGACCTCTTCGTAGGCCGCGTTCCCGGCGCGTTCGCCGATCCCGTTGACGCTGACCTGTGCCTGGGCCGCCCCAGCCTCGTAGCCCGAGATGGCGTTTGCCGACGCCAGCCCGAAGTCGTCGTGGGTGTGGACGTCGATGCGGGCCTCGGTCTCCGCGTCGACCATCTCGATGAGGTCGTAGAACCGACGGGGCGTGGCGACGCCGCAGGTGTCGGGAATGTTGATCCAGTCGGTCCCCGCCTCGGAGACGCCCTCGATCACGTCGACGAGGAAGTCCTCGTCCGTGCGCGTGGCGTCCATCGGCGAGAACATGCACTCGGCGCCGGCCTCCTTGACGCGCTCGACGGACTCGATCGCGCTGTCGAGTGCCTCCTGTCGAGTCGCGTGCATGGAGTCCTGTAGCTGTACGTCGCTGGTCGAGACGAACGTGTGGACCAGATCCACACCGGCGTCCAGTGCCGCCTCGATGTCTTTCTCGACGACGCGGGCCAGCCCACAGACCGTCACCGAACTGGCCTCGGTGATGTCTCGGACGGCCTCGAACTCCGCGTCGGAGTTGACCGGGAACCCCGCCTCGATGACGTGGGTTCCCATGTCGTCTAGGATCGCTGCAATCTCTCGTTTGTCTTCGTAACTAAACGACGTGCGTGGCGACTGCTCGCCGTCACGTAGCGTCGTGTCGAAAATACGTGCTTCTGTAATCTCAGAAGTGGAATCCAGTGTGCCCTGGAAGAACTCGATCCGCCGGAGATTCCGACGTGCCCTCTATGTTGTTGGACATAATCGTCTGATACGGGACGCTCCGTGTATTTAAACCTGTCCATACCTCTTTTGAGTGATACGTCTCTCGTCGCCCTCGACAGTCGTCGAATCGCTCGACACAGCCCGTCCGTGACACACTTTGGCGTGGCACTCTCCGAGAGCGATCACTCCCTCGACAGGTACACCACATACTGCCGGCTGTCACTTCGTGAGGATCTTCGCCACTCCGGGGTGGCGAAATCGGTCACAGATGTACAGCCGGTAGTATGACGGAGCCGTCGGTGACGGCCCGGACGACGGAAGCAACTGCGCACGTCCCACCGGCGACGGCGAGAGGAGGCTTTTTTTCACTCGGCTCCCAGAGACAGAGCATGAGTGAGTTCGAGGGGCTCGACCTGCAGGCCGTCGAAGATCAGATGGACACCGACGAGGGCGGGGACGGGAGCGATCGAATCGTGCTGGGCGTTCTGGACGGCTCGACCGGCCCGGACGAGTGGCTGGAGACGATTCACGGCGGTGCCGTCCTCGTCTTGAACGTCGACGGCGACCTGAACGAGCTGGCCGCTGGCTTCGCCCGCGACGTGAAGGAGACGGGCGGGGAACTCGTCCACTTCCGTGGGTTCCTGATCGTCACGCCGCCCGGCGTCACGATCGACACCGACCGACTGGAGTGAGCCGGACGGGCGGAGTCGACCGCCGACTGGGGCGCTCGGTCCGGGCCGACGACGTTTCTCGGGACTACGGCTCGAACAGCGTGAGGGAGTGACCGTCCGGATCGCGGAGCCGACTGCCGCCGTCGACGTGTTCGACGGAGCGTGCGGTCCCCCGGACCCGGTCTGCGGCCGTTCGCGGAGCGGCCGCTTCGATACCCCAGTCGACGTGGACGCCGCCGCGGGCGTCGGCCAGCCCGAGCTGGGGCTCCCACAGTTCGAGGTCGACCGCACCCGTCGTCAACCGGACCCGACGGCGCTGGTCGCCGCGATCGACCACCTCGAAGCCGAGCGTCCGGTAGAACTCGACGGCGGTATCGAGCGCCTCGACTTCGAGTACGACCTCGAACAGTCCCACCACACCGTCACCGGTGTCGACGGTCTCTGCGAGTTCGACACAGTTGCCGTCCGGGTCGTAGCAGTACAGCGAACGGTCGTCGCCGAAACGGTGCTCTTCGACCGTCAGTCGCCGGTCGAGGCGTTCGTACCAGTCGTCGGAGGCCGCTCTGGAGATCGAGAGCGCGTAGTGAGTGTGGAGGCCACCACGGGGGACCGCTCCCGGCGTCCGAATCCAGAGCGTCGCCTCGCCCGCACCGAAGCCGACCTCGTCGGCCCCGTCTTCGCGAACCGGGAGGTCGAGCACCGACCCGTAGAACTCCCGTGCCCGGTCGAGGTACTTCACTTCGAGCGTCAGGTGGCGGGGCGCACCGACCATGGGGGTCCTACGTCGTCCGTCCCAAAGGCGTTGGCGACGGACTCCGAGCGCACCCACAGCGAGCGCGCTTCAGCCGTTTCTGTCGCCGCTGTCACACACTCCGCGGCGAACTGCCGTCCGGTGGGGCCGTGCTTTTGTGTTTCCTGCCCCTACGATCGTCACGATGAAAGGATCCGGCTCCGCGACGGACTGGCAGGCGATCGATCGATGGGAACACGGCGTCGGCTGGCTGCCCTATCCCGACGAGACGATGCAGCGGGCGAGCCACGCGATCGAGGTCGACGGCGAAGTGTGGCTCGTCGATCCGGTCGACTTCGACGGGCTGGACGATCTCGTGGCCGAACACGGCGAGGTCGCGGGCGTCGCCGTCCTGCTGGACCGGCACAAGCGAGACGCCGCCGCAGTCGCGAACCGCCACGACGTTGCGGTCCACGTGCCGGCGTTCATGCGCGAGATCGCCGACGACTTCTCGGCACCCGTCGAGTTGATCGAGCGAGAGCTGGGCGAGACGGGCTATCGAATGCACGAACTCAAGAACAACGGCTTCTGGAAGGAGGCGGCGCTGTACAGCGACGACACGGAGACGCTGGTCGTTCCGGAGTCGCTCGGCACCTCGTCGTACTTCCGGGCCAGCGGCGAGCGGCTCGGCGTCCACCCGATGTTGCGGCTCTTCCCGCCGCGGAAGCTCGCCCGCCTCTCGCCCGAGCGGGTCCTCGTCGGCCACGGCGCGGGGATTCACGAGGACGCGGCGGCGGCCGTCCAGGATGCACTCGACGGGTCGCGGACGCGGGCTCCGTCGCTGTACGCAAAGACCGCCAGAGAGTTCATCTTCGGGTAGGGCGACGACGGAACTATGAACGTTCGTGTCGAAACACGATCGTGATCTACGCGACGCGTGGCCTCGTCGAGTCGCTGCTCCGCATGGGCCGTGACGCCGATCCGGACTCCGTGACCGTCGCCGTCTCGGTCACGCCGGCCGGCGACCTTCCGGAGGCCGATCTGGACCCGGCGACCGACGTTTTCACCCACTTCTACATGCCCAGCGCTGGCAACTCCGTCAGTGCAGTCTTCGGCTTCGACCTGGGGACGCCGGTCGCCCAGAGCAACGGCCGATTCGTCTCACACCCCGAGGGCCGTCTGGAAGTGACGAAGACCGACGACCTCCACGAGGTGATCTTCGTCGCGGTCCCGCCCTGGGACGAGGATTCGATCGCCGCGTTCGACCGCCGGGGCGACGAGTTGCCACTCACCGTCCTCGACGTCGCGCCGCCGGAAGAAGCGCTCGAGTAGCTACTCGATGTAGCCCAGGTCCTGCAGCTGTTCGGTGATGTCCTGGAACTCGGCTTCGGTGAGTTCGCCCTGCTGTTGGTGCTGAATGACGATGCTCCGGAGCATGAAGCGAACGAGGTCGCTCGTCGACGAGAAGCTCGTCCCCTCGATTGTCTCCTCGACCCTGTCGGCCAGGTCTTTCGGGATCGACACCGTGGTGTAATCGGACATACCTCCGTTTTGCCGCGCTGGCGGATAGTCGTTGCGGGCTCTGGATTCGCCGGTGTCGGCCGTTCGTACCACAGACTGTCGGGTCGACGACGTTCGCCAGACCGGGCGAGGAACCTGGCACGGACGGCGGCGTCAGCGCTGGTCGGCGGTCGTGTCGAACTGGCCCATCGCGGCGTGGTTCGTCGGGTCGAAGGTCCGTGGCGCACCACAGCGCTCGGTCCAGGACTCGCCGGCCCTCGAACCGGTCGCGTGGTCGGACGGGCGCGTGTACCTGTCTTCGCTAGTGGGGTCGGTCGTCGCGTGCTGTTCGTCGGTTCGGGTCGTCGTCTCAGTCTGTATCCGGGTTGCCATCGTGTGTCTGGAAGGGGGGTGTCGTTCGAGTGGCGCGGTTCGGTGTGTCGCTGTCGGCGGCGGCTGCGAGTGATACGCTCATCGGTACATCACCCTCTCCTCCGAACCTTAATAAAAGTTAATGATTAATTCTGAAGTCCGAACGTGCCACCCTCAGACGGACCGTTGCCGCGGTTTCCCGGCGAGTGTCTCCGGGGCGACGCCTGCCGGTGCGCAACGACGACGCTCCGTGTCAGACGACCAGTTCCTTGGGGTACTCAGTGAGGTTCTCGTAGCCGTCTTCGGTGACGACGACGAAGTCCTCGATGCGGACGCCACCGACCTCGGGATCGTACAGGCCCGGCTCGACCGTGACGACGTGGCCGGGTTCGAGGACGCCGCCGTTGGGCGCGACCCGTGGGAGTTCGTGAACGTCCAGCCCGACGCCGTGACCGGTGCTGTGGATGAACCCGGTCTCGGTCGACTCGTCGCTGCGCAGCGTCGGCTGGCCCGCCGCCTCGTACACGTCACAGACGGCGTCGTGTACCTCGGCACCGGTGGCACCGGGCTCGATCGCGTCGAGGGCGGCGGCGTGGGCTCGGGCGGTGAGTTCGTACCACTCGGACACCGTCTCGTCGGGTTCGCCGACGACGAACGTCCGGGTCATGTCGGCGTGGTACTTCGACGCCTTGTCCTGTGGGAAGATGTCGACGATGATCGGCTCGCCGGCACGCAGCGGCCCGCTCCCTCTGTCGTGGGGATCTGCGGCGTCGCTCCCACAGGCGACGATCGTCTCGTCGAGCGCACAGCCGTGGCGCAACAGCGTCACCTCGATCTCCTCTTTGATCCGCTCGCTCGTGACCCGCTCGCCGTCGTAGAGCAACTGCCCTTTGGCCGCAGTGCGACTCTCCCGGAGCAGTTCCTCGGCCGCAGCCATCGCCGCCTCGTTGGCCCGCTGGGCGGTCTCGATGTGTTCGATCTCTTCGTCGGTCTTGGTCGCTCGGATCTCCGTGATCACACTCTCTGCGTCCGACTCGACGGTCACGCCGCGGTCCCGCAGTCTGTCGGCCGTCGAGAGGGGGAATCGTGGCGGTACGGCGACCGACTCCACGTCGTAGGCGTCGAGGAACGCAGCGATCACGCGGCTAACGCCTTCCCGTGGGCCGTACTCCTCGACTTTGCGCTGGTACCCGAAGTCGACGTGGCGCTCGACGGTGTCGGCGCGGGCCTCCTTCTTCGCCCGTCCGTACTCCAGGCTCCGAGAGAAGAGCAGGTGAACCTCGCCGTCGTACAGCGTCAGAAAGGGATCGGGCGCGTCGAACCCCGAGAGGTAGTACTGATCGGAGTCGGTCGAGTCGGCGTCGATCAGGTAGCCGTCGAGATCACGATCGTCCAGGGCGGCGTCCAGTTCGCTGAAGTCTGGATCCATGTTCCGTCGTGTGTTCCCGACCTTCATTAGTCTCTCGGGGCCCAAACAGACACGCTCTTGGTCCGGCCAGCCGACCGGCCGGACGTGAACGCCGAAATCAGTCCGTCGACGGTCGGTGGCACGGCACGAGCGCCGCCGTCGAAGAGTTACACGCACCGGGCAATTCTCGCAGCGGGATACGCCGACGGCGCGGTCGTACACGACCCGCTCGTCAGCGCCGACACGAGGGCGACGATGCGAGCGGTCACCGCCTTCGGCGGCAGCGTCGCGCTACGGGACGAGGAGACGGTCCTCGACGTGACCGGCTTCGACGGGCGGCCGGAGACGCCCGACGACGTGGTCGACTGTGCGAACAGCGGCACGACGACGCGGCTCGTCACCGCCACGGCCGCCCTCGGCGACGGGCTGACCGTCCTCACCGGTGACGAGTCGCTGCGCTCCCGGCCGCAGGGACCGCTGCTGGACGCCATCACGACAGACCTCGACGGACGCGCCGAGAGCACCCGCGGGAACGGCCAGGCTCCCCTGGTCGTCGGCGGTGCCGTCGACGGCGGCGCGGTGTCGATTCCCGGCGACGTATCCTCGCAGTACATCACCGCGCTCCTGATGGCGGGTGCCGTCACCGACGAGGGGATCGACGTGCATCTCGAAACGGAACTCAAGAGCGCGCCGTACGTCGACATCACGCTGGAGGTGCTGGCCGACTTCGGGATCGAGGCCGAGGCGACGCCGGACGGCTTCGCAGTCCCGGGCGGCCAGTCCTACGCGCCGACCGACGGCGAGTACCACGTCCCCGGCGACTTCTCTTCGATCTCCTACCTGCTGGCCGCGGGCGCACTCGCCAGCGAGGACGGACTGACGATCACGTCCGCGTATCCGAGCGCGCAGGGCGACACGGCGATCGTCGACGTCGTCCGCGAGATGGGTGCCGGCGTCGACTGGGACCGCGAGGCCGGCGAGATCGAGGTGACGAGCGCACCCCTCTCCGGCGTCGAGGTCAGCGTCGCCGACACGCCGGACCTCCTGCCCACCATCGCGACGCTGGGCGCGGCGGCCGACGGGACCACGCGGATCGTCGACTGCGAACACGTCCGCTACAAGGAGACCGACCGCGTCAGCGCGATGGCCGAGGCGCTGACGAAGATGGGCGCGAGCGTCGAGGAGCGCCAGGAGACGCTGACGATCCACGGCGGCGAGAGCGACCTCCAGGGGGCGACGGTCGACGGGCGCGCCGACCACCGGATCATCATGGCGCTGTCGATCGCCGGGCTCGTCGCCGACGGGACGACGACGGTCGACGGCATCGAACACGTCGACGTGTCGTTCCCGGGCTTTTTCGACGTGCTCGACGACATCGGCGCGGCCGTCCGGTACTGATACGACCGGCTGTACATCTGTGACCGATTTCGCCACCCCGAGGTGGCGAAGCTCGTCACGAAGGTACAGCCGGCAGTATGAGACGGATCGTCGGCGTTTTCTCGGTCGATCGTGCGTCTCTGTGCCGTCCGCTCGCGCGACGAACGGTCGACGCACGGCCGCCGGTGGCTCGTCTGCCGACTTCGACCGTCGTACGCCGACTGTAAGGTTGAAATGCCCCCGACCCAACCCAGTACGTAATGAACGGGAACGAGTTCGGCCGGCTCTTCCGGCTGACCACCTTCGGCGAGAGCCACGGGGAAGCGATGGGTTGTACGGTCTCGGGTGTGCCGGCGGGCGTCGAACTGTCCGAAGAAGAGATCCAGACGGACCTCGACCGGCGCAAGCCCGGCCAGTCGATGATCACGACCTCGCGGGGCGAGCCCGACAAAGTGTCGATCAAGTCCGGCCTGCAGGACGGCTACACGACGGGCACGCCGATCGGGATGGTCATACAGAACAAAGACGCCCGCTCGGGGAAGTACGAGCCCTTCATCACGGCACCGCGGCCCTCCCACGGCGACTACACCTACTCGGCGAAGTTCGGCACGCGCAACTGGGGCGGTGGCGGCCGTTCGTCGGCCCGCGAGACGGTCAACTGGGTCGCTGCCGGCGGCGTCGCCAAACAGGTCCTCGCACAGTCCGACCACGACGTACAGATCAAGGCCCACGTCTGCCAGATCGGCGACGTCGTCGCCGACGACGTGACCTGGGAGGAGATGCTCGAACACAGCGAGGACAACGAGGTCCGCTGTGGCGATCCCGACGCCGCCGAGGAGATGCGCGACCTCGCGGACGAGTACCAGAAGGAAGGCGACTCGATCGGTGGGGCGATCTACTTCGAGTGTCGCGGCGTTCCGCGGGGCCTCGGCGCGCCGCGGTTCGATTCGATACCCGCACGCCTCGGACAGGCGATGTACTCGATCCCCGCGGTCACGGACTTCGAGCTGGGGATCGGGCGCGACGCCCGGACGGCCACCGGGACCGACTACACCGAAGACTGGACGTTCGACGAGAGCGAGGCGACAGCCTCGGACAACGCGAGCGGCGACCCGACACCGGTCGGCAACGACCACGGCGGCATCCAGGGCGGGATCACGACCGGCGACCCGATCTACGGCGAGGTCACCTGGCACGCGCCGGTCTCGTTCCCGAAGACCCAGGAGACCGTCGACTGGGAGACCGGCGAGCGAAAGGAGATCACGGTGACGGGCCGACACGATCCCGTCCTCCCGCCGCGGGCGGTCCCCGTCGTCGAAGCGATGCTGTACTGCACGGTGCTCGACTTCATGCTGCTCGGTGGCCGGATCAACCCGGACCGGCTCGACGACCGGCCCGGCGAGTACGACACCGACTACCACCCGTCGAGCCCCCAGAACGATCCCGAAGACGCCGACACGCACGCGACCACCGTCGACGAGGACTAACATGGACGCCGACCAGGAGTCTCTGTCCAATCCGTACGGGATGGACGAGACGTGCCAGAACTGCCCCGAACTCTGCGAGACGCGCTCGAACGTCGTCCACGGCTACGGCGACGTCGGCGCGGAACTGCTCGTCCTCGGC
This sequence comes from Halomicrobium sp. IBSBa, assembly GCF_017612575.1. Lineage (NCBI taxonomy): Archaea > Methanobacteriati > Methanobacteriota > Halobacteria > Halobacteriales > Haloarculaceae > Halomicrobium > Halomicrobium sp. IBSBa. The sequence goes on along the minus strand of NZ_JADPQC010000001.1, from coordinate 242,027 downwards.
GAGTCGCCCAGCGAGGCGGCCGACGAGGTCGGGCTCCCGTTCGTCGGCGAGCGAGAGCGAGAGTTGCTGGACATCCTCGACAGCGTCGGGCTGGTGGACGATCCCGACGCCGACCGGCCACAGTTCGACAACGTCTATCTGACCTACGTCAGCCGCTGTCACCACCCCGAACGCGGTGCGACAGACGAAGAGGTCCGGAACTGCGAGCCATACCTCAACAGCGAGGTCCGGATGATCAACCCCGAGCTCCTGTTGCCGGTCGGACAGGCGTCACTGGACGCGCTGGCCTTCGAGTACACCACCCTGAGCGAGGACGAACTCGCCATCGAAGAGCGCCACGCGACGACGATCCGGGGACGTGGCTTCGAACTTCTCCCGATGATCGAACCGTGGGAACAGACCGACGCGGAACGCGACGCGTTCCTCGAACACCTCGGCGAGACGCTCGGCCGGGACTACCGCCAGACGAAGGGACGCCGAAGTCGGTAGCGCCCGATCAGAACCGCTCGGCCGACTCCCAGCGCTCTCGCGTCGCCTCGATCTCGGAGCGCTCTCGCTCGATGTCCGAGAGGTGCCAGACGATGTCGGTCAGCGTCAGGATGCCGACCAGATCGAGGTCGTCGAGCACCGGGACTTTCTTGATGCCCTCGTCGGACATCTGTCGAGCGACGCTCCGGACCGCCGTCTCGGGCGTGGTCGTCACGACCGAGCCGTGTGCGAGCTTCGCGACCGGAATGTCGTCCAGCGCCCGCCCGGTCCGCAGTGCGGCCGCCAGCGCGTCCTGTTCCGTGACGATCCCACAGGGAGCCCCGTCGTCGAGGACGACGACCGACCCGACGCCGGCATCGAGCTGGCGCTGAACGGCCTCGGCGAGCGTCGCGTCGAGGTCGACGGTCACGACGGCCGTCGACATGAGCTCCTCGACGAGCATGGTGTATGCTATCACTCCCGAAACAATAACTTCCGCGCCCGGCCAGTGGAAAGTGAAAAGGGTCGCCTCGCCGGAGAGAGAGGTATGACCACTGTCGCAGTCATGGCCGAACCGCCCGAATCCGGTGCCGTGCTCACGGACCTCGTCGAACGCGATCGGTTGACGCCGGACGAAGCGTCGGAGCTGTACGCCGCGATGCTCGCCGACGTCTGCGAAGCAATCGACGGGAGCGGGGCCGAGTTGCTCGTGAACTACCGTGCCGACGAACAGGTCCCCAGCGAGGACGGAGCCTCCGAGCGCGAGGTCCGCTCGGCGCTCGACGGCGTCGTCGACACCGACGAGGTCCGCTTCGAGGTACAGGTCGGCTCGACCGAGTCGGCCCGTGCCGGCAACACGATCACGCACCTGCTGGAACGGGAAGGCGTCCGGACGGCCGCGGTGGTGAGGCCGACGGCCGCCCTGCTCGGTCGCCAGCACATCGACACCGCGGCGATGAAGCTCCGGAGCAACGGCGTCGTCCTCGGTCCTTCGACGGCCGGCCGGATCAGCTACGCCGGGTTCGCCGAACCGATCGACTTCGAGGACGCCTTCCAGACGCCGACCGTCGAGACGCTCGTCCAGCGAGCGACGGACGCGGGACTCGCCGTCGACTTTCTCCCGACGATCCCGGTCGTCGAACGGGACGCGGACCTCCCGACGGTCGTGTCACTCCTGCGTGCTCGCAATCGAGCCGATCGACTGGTCCCCACACGGACCACGGCGGCGCTCGACGAGTTCGGGTTCGAAGTCGTCGACAGGGACGGGACTACGACGGTCGTTCGCCCCTAGAGGAACTGCAGGCAGACCGGACTGGGCAGTTCGGTGACCGCACCGGTCGCGGACAGTTCGCCCGTCGCGGCGTCGACGTCGAACGTGACGATGTCGTTCGTGTCCATGTTCTCGGCCAGGAGCGTCTCGCCGTCGGGCGTCAGCGCGAAGTTCCGCGGCCACTCGCCCCGCGTCGACACGGTGCCCTGGAACTCGATGGTCCCGTCGTCGACGGCGAACGTGGCGATGCTGTCGTGACCGCGGTTCGAGCCGAAGACCCACTCGCCCGAAGGGTGGACGTGGACGTCTGCGGTGATGTTCTCGCCGTCGTAGTCGTCGGCCACCGTCGGCGCGGTGTCGACCACGGTCAGGTTGCCCGTGTCCGCGTCGCGCTCCAGCACCGTCACCGTCGAGTCGAGTTCGTTGATGAGATACGCGTACTCGCCGTCGTGGTCGAACGCCATGTGACGAGGGCCCGAGCCGGCCGCCAGCTCGACCGTCGCCGCGTCGCTCGCCACGAGCGTGCCGTCGTCGAGGTCGAGTTCGTAGCCGACGACCCGGTCGTCGCCCAGGTCCGGCACGTACGCGTACTCGTTGTCCGGGCCGGGCTGGATCGAGTGCGGGTGAGCGGCCTCCTGTCGCTCCTCGTTGGGACCCGAGCCCGTGTGTTCGACGAGATCCGAGGGCGCGCCGATCTGGCCGTCCTCGGCGATCGGACACATCGCGACCGAGCCCCCGGTGTAGTGGGCGACGAGTAGATACTGGCCCGTTGCGTCGACCGTGCAGTGACACGGGTCGGCACCGCCGCCGGTCCTGACCTGATTCAGTCGCGTGAGTTCGCCGGTCGCCCGATCGATCTCCAGGGCAGTGACGCCGCCCTCGTCGACCTCGTTGACCGCGTAGCAGTACTCCCCGCTGGGATGGATCGCCAGGAACGAGGGGTCGTCCCCCGCGGCCGCGACCGACCGCTGCTCGACAGCGCCGTCGCCGTCGACCGCGACGGTGTAGATGCCGTCGCTGTCACCATCCGTGTACGTCCCGACGAGTGCGAGTTCCTCTGTCACCATTACACTCGCTTCGACGGCCCCTGTCTTCGGTCTTTGGGCTCACCGCTGCCCGCCCACAATCGACACTCCTTAGGCCGACCCCCGGCTATCGACGACTGTCCCGTGGTGGGATGGCAGAGCGGCCCATTGCGCCTGCCTTGAAAGCAGGTGGCGCAAGCCTCCTGGGTTCAAATCCCAGTCCCACCGCTGTCTCACTCCGCCCAGCACTGCGTGGCGGCGGCACAGCCCGAACTCTCCCCAGCATATGGCTGCTCTCGTCGTCGTCCGGGACGACGATCGAGTGTCGGCCGGACGGCAAAAAATCGCTTTCACAAAACACGAAGCTTATACCGTGGTGCTAAGTTGTTCAATCAAACAGAGTGTTACAGATGTCGAGCAACACAACGTCGTCGAGATTCGGGACCGGTCTGGCGCTTCTCGTCGCCGGACTTCTGGTCGTCAGTAGTATCGGGCCGGCGCTGGCTGCACCGCGCGTGTTCGTCGCGGGTGCGTCGCTGACCGAGAAGACGACTGCGACGGGCGACAGTGTCGACGTGAAGATCAAACTCCGAAACACCGGCGAGGACGACGGTGCCGGTCGCGTCACGGTCACGGCCAACGGCGAGGAAGTACTCGTCGAAAACTACGCCGTCGACAGCGGCGGATCGCGGACCGTGCGGGTGCCGCTCACCTTCGACGAACCCGGTGAGTACGAGATCGTCGCCAACTCGAAGACGGCCGGGACGGTCCTCGTGGACCGAGCGGTCGCGCGGACGACCGAGTATCGGTCCGACGGGCGAACCATGAGGGTCCGGACCGGCGCGGTCGACGGGACCGGGCCAGTCACCGCGGCCTTCCCGGCGACGAACGACTCGCTGGCCGTCGACTCGCTCACCTTCAGGACCAGCAGAGACAGGTTCAACCGGACGGTCGCGACCTACACCGATCCGGAGGCGGTGCCGTTCTCGCTCCCGTCTGGTGACGGGACCACCGTCTTCGGTGCCGTCACCGTCCAGCAGGCCGCCGACGTGGACGACCGACGCGTCCGGATCGCGGTCAACCAGTCCGTGATCGACGCGACCGACGTGGACAGCGACGAGGTCGAAATCTACAGCGGCACGGACGGTGCCGTCCAGCGAACCAACACGACCTTCGAAGGCCCCGTCGACGGTCGCTACGTCTACGAGGCTCGGACCAACGAGACCGAGACGCTGTTCGTCGGCTCGCTCGTCTCGGTGTTCGAGGTCGGCGGACACACGCTGTCGACCAGCGAGAACGGGGTCGAGAAGGAACTGTCCGTCAGCGCGAACGTCACCAACGCGGGCGACGTAGCCGGCGAGTACACGGCGTCGCTGCGGGTCGACGGGACCGCCGTCAGCAACGAGACCGTGACGCTCGGCCCCGGCGAGACCCGACAGATTACCGTGTCCGAGGCGATCAGTCGCGACGGGAACTACCGTGTCGCGCTCGACGAGCAGTTCGTGGGCAACGTCGTCGTCGAGACGGGAGACGCCGAACAGACCGAGACCGACAGCGGACAGGCGACTGACGGCGACGGCACGTCGGAGTCCGACGACGGCGAGAGCCAGACGGAGACGGGCGACCCTAATTCCGCTGGCTCTGACGGCGGGTTCGACGTGTCTGTGCCCGAATCCGTCTCGGAGTTCGACGTGGGCCTCACCGAGATCGCGATCGGTGGCGGTGTCGCCGTGATCGGCGTCCTCCTCGTCGCACTCCAACGCTGGTAACCGGGAGATTTTTGCGTGGGTCACCCTACCCATCCGGTATGGACTGGCCACACGATCCCGACGGCGAGGAAGGGAGCGAAGGGCGTCGAAAGTACGGCCATGCGGTGATCGCAAAGAAGATCGACGAGGAGGCAGACTTCCCGCTGTCGGCCGAGGAGTTCGTCGCGGAGTACGGCGATCACCCGGTTCGAATCGACTACGAGACCGTCGTCTCCGTCGCCGACATCTTCGAGCACGTCGACGGCTCGGAGTTCGAGGACTTCCCGGAGTTCCACAAGGCACTGGGGCGTGCGCTTCGATCGGCCGACTACTGGCCCTACCGTCTCGAACACGCGTAGTGGGCGCGTGAAGTATGTGACCGCGACACATTTTTTACGGTGCCGTTCGGTCCGCGACGCGTTCTTCGAGCGACACCTCCCGAAGCTCACTGCGACCGGCGTCGTCGAGTACGACTCGATGGTCGCCACGGTGACGCTGGCCGACGACGCAGTGGCCGGCCAACACCGTCCATGATACGGATTGTCGTCGATCGTTGCCCGATGACCGTACGCCACCGGGAAACGCGCTCCGTCGTCTTCCGAGCCCGTCCGCACCGATCCCGACTCGACGGACCGTTCCGACAGAACAATAGCCGTCCCTCGATAACGGTGAGCCAACCGTGACCAACACGCAGGTGACCCACATACAGATCGACAACTACGGGCCGTGGACGGTGACGCCGGAGCCACGCCGCGAAGTGGATCTCCAGACCCTCCAGTCGCGCCTCTTTGCCGATCTCTCTCAGCTGTTCGGGAACCGGGACGCGTACGTCTTCTTCACCCGGTTCGACAACATGATCGCGGTCAGCAACGGCGTCGATCTCGACGACCACGCACTCATCCAGGAGTCGGTCGCGAACCGATATCCGGTGACGATGAGTCTGAGCGTCGCGACCGGGACGACGCCCGCCGAGGCGCTTGGAACCGCGACCGAGCAACTCCAGGCGGCCGGGAGCGCGCAGGACGAACACCGCCGAGAGATCCTCAAGGGACGCGTCGTCGACGAGGAGTTCCGCACCGACGAAGACGTACAGATCGCCCACTTCGACGTGAACGACGCGACCGAGAAGTACACCGACCAGCTCAACGAGTTCGACACGTTCATCGAGATCGAACAGGGGTACGCCGAGTTGATGCGCCACATGCGACGAGCCCACGACTCGCTGGCCTTCTTCGTCGGCGGGGACAACGTCATCGCGACGTGTCCGGAACTGGACGAAGCCGACTACCGGGCGGCGATCGATCACGTCCAGGAGACCGTCGGCGTCGAACTGAAGGTCGGTGTCGGCCGGGGTGGCGTCGCCGCCGACGCCGGAATCACCGCCAAGCACGCCCTCGAAGAGTGTCGGGCGACCGGCGACGACGTCACGATCGAGTTCTGACGGTCCAGTCTTTATCGTTCGAACGCGGCGGGTATAAGCGTAGTGCAGGTAGCTTTTAGGGCACCTGTGTGTTACCAGCTACCATGAACGAGAACGTGACAGTGCGGGAGGTGATGGAACGCGAGTTCGTCGGCGTGAGCGAATCGGACGGTGTTCTGGAAACGTCGGAACTGCTGCTTCGAGAGGAGGCCGATCTGGCCGTCGTGCTGCGTGGCTCCGAGCCGGTCGGCGTCGTCACCGACAGGGACGTGCTCGCCCACCTCGTCTCCGACGGTGATCCGGCGGCTGCGACGGTCGAAGACGTGATGACCGAGTCCGTCCCGACCGTCGCCGCCGAGGAGACACTGCCGGAGGCGCGCGACCGGATGTCGTCGTGGTCGACCAGCTGGCTCGTCGTCTCCGACGGCGGCGAGCCGGCTGGTATCGTCACGGAACACGACATTCTGGCCACGTCGGCGCTGGGCAGCGAAGCGACCGCCCAGCAGGCGATGGGACAGACGGCGAGTCAGGCGGTAGCCGACGAGGTGGCGACAGTCGGTGCCACCGCGACGGCGGGCCAGACCATCCCCAACGAGCCCTTCGACGACCAGGGCATCTGCGAGCAGTGTGGCTCGCTCGCTCGCAACCTGGCAGCGTTCAACGGCCAGCTCCTCTGTGACGACTGTCGAGACATCTGAATCGACCGTATGGAGATCACCCTCGCGTCGACCGGCCAGGTCGACGACGTTACCGAACTGTGGATCGAGTTGGCCAGGAGCCAGCGCAGCCACGGCTCACACATTCTCCCCGAGGAGAACCGTTCGACGGCACGCGACGCGGTGCTCAGACACACCGTCGCGGACGAACTCGCCGTCGCGGTCGTCGACCGCACCGTCGTCGGCTTCGTGATGTTCACCGTCGAAACCGGCGAGTACCGCCAGGACCGGACCCGCGGCCTGATCAGAAACATCTACGTGCGGCCCGACGACCGGGATCAGGGGATCGGGACGGCACTGCTGGAGGCCGCAGAGTCCGAGCTGGCCGACCGCGACGCCGACTGTGTCACGCTGGAGGCGATGGCCGACAACGACGCGGCCCGCCGATTCTACCGTCGCCACGGCTACGAACCCCACCGCGTCGCCTTCGAAAAGTCGACCGAAAGCGATACCCTCTAAATGGTCCCCGCATAACTACCGCCTGCGCCAGGGGAGCTTGGGTGGTCCAAGCACTCGACTTGTAATCGAGAGTTCGTGGGTTCAAATCCCACCCCTGGCTCCTCCCGGTTTTCACGCGTCGTACGGACGAGCCCAGCACCCCCACACCGTCGGCGAGTCATCGACTCGGAGACGGCATCCAGACAACCAACGCGGTCGCCGGTGCTATCAGAACTTCGCGATGCTCCCGAGCCGGAGCATCGTCGCCTGCCGGTGAGCGTCGGTACTGGCAGGCGCTCACTCAGATACCGCGACAGCGGCCACACGATACAGCGACGACCGGCAGTGTTACTGATGGTCGTTCGTTGACTCGGGCGGGCGGACCACGACCTGGTCGCCGACGCCGTCCACTCGGTCGGCGGGGACGCGGAGGTGTCCGTCGTCGGTCCGCTCCAGTGTCTCCGGGATGTCGTCAGACGGGTCGGTTTCGACGATCAACGTCGCCAGATCACCGGTGTCTATCTCCATCGTCAGGTTGTGAACCACACCGAGTGCTTTGCCGTCGGTGCGGATCACTGGCTTTTCGGGGAGGCTGCTTGCGAGGACCATGCTCGTGTCGTCGGTCTGAACACAATTAAAAATCGCTGATTTCGTTCGCTCCCGACGGCGACCGGTGGTGACAGCGGCCTTCGGAGCGGTCACCGATCGCCGGCGGGTGCGTGATTTAAGTCCGTGCGACCCTCGCAGTCGGATATGGGCGACACGCTGGAGCTGTACACGGGGGATACCGTCACGGTCGAACACGTCAAGCCACTCTCGAACGGCGGAGGTCGCTTCGACGTTACCGCGGAGGACGGCCGGAAGTGGCGCATCGACGTGACGCGCGACGGTGACGTGGACGTGGTGACGACCTGGGAAGACGGCACGCTGGCGAACCTGGACGTGCCAGAGTGGATGGACGACGTGACGGGTCGACTGAGCCGACTGTGACACGGCGCGGACCTTTTTGAGGGAAGACGGATCGACACGGCGACGTGAGCTTCGTACTCGGACGCGAGCGCGGTCTCGACGGCGGCCCGACGGTCAGACTCGGCACCTATCGCGCGAGCGACGGCAGCGGCGTCGGCCCGGTCCACCTCGATCTCGACCGGCCACACGCCGTCACGATCGTGGGCAAGCGAGGATACGGAAAGTCCTACACGCTGGGCGTGATCGCGGAGGGACTCGCGCGCGCTGGCGGGACCGGTCCGGTTCTCGTCGACACGATGGGAGAGTTCGGAACGCTGACGGCCGACGCCAGCGGCGATCCGGTTCCGGCCACCGTCGTCGACGAGCCGCGGGTCGCGCCGTCGTCGCTGTCACCCCGGACGTGGTGTCGGCTGCTGGGGCTGGCCCCCGACAGTGCCGCGGGCAGTCTGCTCTGGCAAGCCGCCAGCGACGGACAGTCGCTCTCGGAGATGCGGGAATCGGTCCGGTCGGCCGACGCGTCGGCGGGCGTGGTCCGGACCGTTCGCAACCACCTCGACGTGGCCGACCGCTGGGACGTGTTCGACCCAGCGGGGCTGACGGCGACGGCCCTCGCCGACGGTGCGGTCACGGTCGTCGACGTGTCGAGGCTGGATTCGGCCCCGGCCAACGCCGTCGTCAGGGCGATCTGTGACCTCCTCTATCGTGGTCGGATCGACGGTCGGATCGAACGGCTCCCCTGGCTGCTCGTCGACGAGGCCCACGCGTTCTTCGACGGCGTCGCCGACCCGGGCCTGCGACAGCTCCTCACGCGCGGGCGAACACCGGGCGTCAGCCTCGTCTGTGCGACACAGCGCCCGAGTGCCGTCCCGGCCGTCGGTATCTCCCAGTCCGACCTGCTCGTGGCCCACCGGCTCACGTCGGGCCGCGACATCGAGGCGCTCACGGCGGCCCAGCCGACGTACCTGACCGGTTCGCTGACAGCGCAACTCCCCACCAGTCCCGGCGAGGTCGTCGTCGTCGACGACACGACCGAGAGCGTCCACGGGGCGACGGTCCGGGAACGCGCGACTCCCCACGCCGGTGACAGCCCGCGAGCCAGCGCGGTGGCGTCGGGCGAGTGACGCGATCTCCGTTCGATCGCTCTACGCTTTTGTGTCTCCGTCCCCAACGGAGAGCCATGAGTGAGAAAACCACCGACGAAACGCCGGCCAACGACGAGGAGTGGCGCGAGATCCTCACGGAGGAGGAGTACCGAGTCCTGCGAGAGGAGGGCACCGAGCCGCGGTTCAGTAGCGACCTGATCGACGTGAAAGACGACGGGCAGTTCCAGTGTGCGGGCTGTGGGACGGCGCTGTTCGACAGCGGGGAGAAGTTCGACTCCGAGACGGGCTGGCCGAGCTTCTGGGACGTGTACGACGAGGGCGCGATCGAGACCCGTCGAGACACCAGCCACGGGATGGACCGCACGGAGGTCGTCTGTGCGAACTGCGAGGGCCACCTCGGCCACGTCTTCGACGACGGTCCCGAACCGACCGGCAAGCGCTACTGCATCAACGGCGCGGCCCTGGAGTTCGAGGCAGACGAGTAGGACCACCGGAACGCTTTTTGCGGTGTTCGCGATTCGTACGTGTAGGTACCAGTGACAGACAGCACGACCGACGCGACCGACGACTCGGCGGCCTCGACAGCAGCCGACCAGCCACTGTTGAAGCCCTCCCTCACGGAGTTCCCGTGGCTCCGTGCGGCCCTCGCGTCGGTCGGGACACTCGTCGTCCAGTACGCCGCGATCGTCGTCGCACTCGCGCTCTCGGGCTCTGCAGTCACCAGAGCGGACTGGTCGCTCTGGACGAAGGCCGTCCAGTACGTCTACGTGGTGTACAGCGCTCACCACGTCCCGATCGCGACGACGGTCTCGCAGGGCGTCCAGGCCGGATCGGGGCTGAACAATCTCCTGTACGGCCAGCCGTTCTTCCCGGCCGTCCTCTTTTTCGCCCTCCCGATCGTCGTGCTCCTCGCTGCCGGGTTCCTCTTCGAGCGCCAGCGAACACCGCCGGTGACGGTCGGAGGCACAGAAGAGAGCGCGATGGTCGCCACTGGATTCGCCATTCCCTACGTCGCCGTCGGGGCGCTCGGCTCGTTCGTCTTCGTCCGGCGGATCACGGGCGAGACCGCACAGGCGGTCTCGGCTCCCGCGCTCCTGTGGACGCTCGTCGCGATGTTCCTGTTCCCGATGGTGTTCGTGGCGATCGGGGCAGCACTCGCCTACGTCTTCTCGACACCCGGTCGGGCGTAGCTCTGCTCGACGAACTCGAGGATCTGTTCGGACTCGGCCATGGTGACGCCGCGGTCCTCGTCGACGAGGACCGGAACGCCGCGCTGGCCCGAGACGCGCTTGACTTCGTTTCGCTGTGAGTGGAGCGCGTCGACCCACACCGAGTCGTACTCGACGTCGAGGTCGGCCAGCCGCTCGGCGACCGACTCGCAGTACGGACAGCCATCGAGCTGGTAGAGTGTGATGCTCATATCCGTCCCTCGGACCGGAGTCAGAAGCCGCTTTCGGCGCGGCTGTCGGCGTTTGGTCGAAAAAATCGGAGCGGCTGGCTTACTCGTAGAGCCAGGTTTCGTCGATGCGCTCCCACTCGACGAGTTCGTCCTCGTCGAAGAAGAGCTCGATCTCTCGCTCGTTCGAGCCCTCGTCCTCGTGGTCGGAACCGTGGATGACGTTCCGTCCGAGGTCGAGTCCGAGATCACCGCGGATCGTTCCGGGTGCGGACTCGGCCGGATCGGTCTCGCCCATCATCGAGCGGACCTGTCGGACGGCGTCCTGTCCTTCCCAGACCATCGCGAAGACCGGACCGGACGTGATGAACTCGACGAGCCCCTCGAAGAACGGCTTGCCCTCGTGCTCGCCGTAGTGTTCCTCGGCGAGGTCTCGGTCGATCTGCATGAACTTCGCGCCGACGAGCTTGAGCCCGCGGTCCTCGAAGCGGCTCACGATGTCACCGATCAGGCCACGCTGCACGCCGTCGGGCTTGACCATGACGAACGTCCGTTCGAGGTCCTCGCTCATGCCTCGGCCTCCTCGGTCTCTTCGTCGTCGGTCTCGGCGGACTCCGCGTCGTCCTCGTCGGCTGCCTCGTCTGCCTCGGCGGACTCGTCTTCGTCGGCGTCCGCTTCGTCTGCCGTCTGCTCGTCCGCTGCTTCGGCGGCTGCCTCGGCCTCGGCTTCGGCGGCCGCTTCCTGCTCTGCAGCGGTGGTCTCGCGACCGGCCTCGGTCCACTCGAGGTTGCGCGCCTCGCGGCCGAGGTCGGCGTTGTTCTCACACTTCGACGAGCAGTAGTGGATCGTCGTTCCGCTCTTTCGGACGAACATCGTCCCAGTACCGGGCTCGATGTCCGCGCCGCAGTAGTCACATTCTCGGGTTCGAGGCATCGTTACTGACCTCCGATCTGGTCGGCCTCACGTGCGGTCTCGCGTAGCTGGAGCACGTCGCCCTCGCGGACGGGACCGAGGACGTTTCGGGTGATGATCCGACCCTGGTTCGAGCCCTCGCGGATGCGGCACTTGACCTGCATGGCCTCGCCGTGCATCCCCGTACGGCCCACGACCTCGATGACCTCGGCCGGCGTGGAGCCACTGTCTTCGGATTCCTCAGCACTCATCCTCGGTCACCTCACCGAAGTTCCTCGACCTTGCTGGCAATGTCCTCGACGTCGTCTTCCGCCTCACCGGCGTCGACGACTGCCGCGGCGGCACTGCCGACCTGGAGGCCGGCGGCGTGGCCGAGGTCACTCTGCTCGGCGACGAAGACGAACGGCACGTCTTTCTCGTCGGCGAGTTCCGGGATGTGCATGACGATCTCCTCGGGCTGAACGTCCTCGGCGACGAGGACGAGTGCGGCGTTGCCGCGCTCGATTGCCTTGGTCGTCTCGTTCGTTCCTTTCTTGACACTTCCTGTGTCCCGCGCGACCTCGAGCGCCTCGAGGGCGTCGTCTGCGAGGTCTGCAGGGACGTCGAAATCTACGTATACTGGCATTGATGGATCACCTCCTGCACGCGGGCTCGCGCTCCCCCGCCGGGATAGTCCTGAGAAGGCTGGGAGCATCATCAACCCGGTGCAGGCTGTACCCGTGACTGCGACACGAGCCCTAAAAGGGGTTTCGAAGCCGAAATCCCGTGGCAGGCCGCCACACGGTCGCTGGCCGGGGATCGCTTCGGTCGTCTGGCCCGTCCGAGAGGACCGTCAGGCCCATACTCGCGGCCGGAACAGTGTCGGTATGGAACTGGCGGCACGGCTCCGTGCGGAAGCACAGCGCGCCGACGAGCGGCGCGTCCTCGTTCTCACCGGCACGCCGTCGGCCACCCGCGACGCGGCGGGCGACGCGCTCGACGCGGCAGGCGTGAGCAGCGAGGCGCTCACGGTCGTCGGTCCGGCCGACGGTCTCCCCGGCGAACATCTCGATACGGTCCACGCTGGCGAGCTACTGGGCCGGACCCGCAGCGCCGTCGTGCTGGACTGTCACGAGGCCTGTCGGCCCAACGCGCTCGGAGCGGCCGTCGGTGCCGTCGACGGTGGGGGACTCTTGCTCGTGCTCGCGCCCTCGCTGGCGGACTGGCCCGACAGACGCGACGCGTTCGACGAGCGCCTCGCCGTTCCGCCCGCGACCGTCGAAGACGTGGCGGGGCAGTTCCGGACGCGACTGGTCGAGACGCTCCGGGCACACCCCGGTATCGCCATCGTCGACGCCGACAGCGGGACGATCGAGCGGTCGGGGCTCACCGACCCCGCTCCGCGCGTGCCCAGAGGCCGGCCCGCCCCGCCCGACGACCACGACTTCCCGCGGGCGGTCTACGACGCCTGCCTGACCGACGATCAGGTCGCGGCCGTGCGCGGGTTCGAGCCACTGGCCGACCCGGGCAACGCGCTCGTCGTCGAAGCCGACCGCGGCCGGGGGAAGTCCAGCGCCGCCGGCCTGGCCGCGGGGGCGCTGGCACGGGACGGGCTCGACGTGCTCGTGACCGCGCCCCAGTACCGGAGCGCGCGCGAGGTGTTCGACCGGGCCGGCGAGCGACTCTCGGCGATGGACGCACTCCGGGGACGCGACGACCCCGAGACGCCCCACGAACTCCGGACGGCCGATGGACGGGTTCGCTACGCCGACCCGACGGCGGCCGCGACGGCGACCGACGAGGCCGACCTCGTGATCGTCGACGAGGCCGCTGCGCTCCCGGTTCGGGTCCTCGAACGGTTCCTCGACGCGCCCTCGGTCGCGTTCACCACGACGGTCCACGGCTACGAGGGGGCCGGCCGGGGCTTCTCGGTCCGGTTCCGGTCGCGGCTGGCCGACAGCGACTTCGCGGTGTGCGAGCGCCGACTGACCGAGCCGATCCGCTACGCGCCCGGCGATCCCGTCGAGTCGTGGGTCTTCCGTGCGCTGTTGCTCGGCGCGCGGCCGGCCGTCGAGCAGGTGGTCGCCGACGCGACCCTCGACAGCGTCGACTACGAGCAGTGTGGCTCCCGGCGCTTGCTCGACGACGAGCACCTGCTGCGGGAGGTCTTCGGGCTGCTCGTCCTCGCTCACTACCGAACGGAGCCCGACGACCTCGCGCGACTGCTCGACGCGCCCAACGTCGGCGTCCGGGTGCTCACCCACGACGGACACGTCGTCTCGGTCGCCCTGCTGGCCCGCGAGGGCGATTTGCCGGCGACGCTTCGGGCGGAGATGTACGAGGGCGGACGGGTCCGTGGCAACATGATCCCCGACGTGTTGACGACGCAGTTGCGCGACGAAGCCGCCGGTGTCCCGGTCGGTCAGCGCGTCCTCCGGATCGCGACACACCCGGCGGTGCGCTCCCGCGGACTCGGCTCGCGACTGCTCGACGAGATCGCAGACGAGTTCGCGGACGCGGTCGACTGGCTCGGCGTCGGGTACGGTGCGACGCCCGAACTCGTCGATTTCTGGGCGGACAGCGGCTACCGGAGCGTCCACTGCTCGACGACGCGCAACGACCGGAGCGGGGAGTACTCGGCGATCATGCTCCGGCCCTGCTCGACGGCGGGGGAGGCACTGGCCGACCGCCACGCCTCGTGGTTCCGCGACCGGATCGCCGGCGTCCTCTCGGACCCGCTCGACGACCTCGATCCCGACGTGGCCCGCACCGTGCTCCGCGCTGTCGACGGGACGCCCGAGATCGACCTCTCGGAACCAGAACGCAGGCTCGTCGCGGGCATCCCCGGCGGTGCGGGGGTCTTCGACACCGCGCCCGAGCCGGTTCGTCGACTCGCGCTCGCCCACCTCGTCGCGCCCGCCGAACCCGACGCGCTCACCGACGACCAGGAACGACTCCTCGTCCGGAAGGCGCTACAGGGCCACGACTGGGACCGCGTCGCCGACGAACTGGGATTCGTCTCGACGGCCGAGTGTATGCGCGCGCTGGGCCGGACCGTCGAAAGATTGGTACGGCTGTACGGCGACGATGCACTCACGGAGGAACTCGACCGCCACACATGATCGATCTCCTGGTCCTCGCTCTCGCCTTCGTCTTGCTCGTCGTGGGCGTCGTCGGTAGCGTCGTCCCGCAGATGCCCGGCGCGCCGTTCTCCATCGCAGGCGTCCTCGTCTACTGGTGGCACACCGGCTTCAGCGAGCCCGGCACGCTGTTGCTCGCGGTCCTGCTCGCGGTCGGGCTGGCGACGCTGGCGATCGACTGGCTGGGCGGGGCGGTCGCGGCGAAGGTCGGCGGGGCCTCGACCACGACGGCCGTGATCGCCAGTCTCGTCGGCGTCGTCCTCTTTTTCGTCTCGGGCGGCCCACTGGGCATGATCCTCGGGATGACCCTGACGGTCTTCGTCGTCGAGTACTACCGCCAGCAGGACGCACGCGCCGGTGCGAAGGCGGCGCTCGTGACGACGCTGGGCATCCTCAGCTCGTCGGTGATGCAGGCCGTGCTGACGGGTGCGATGCTGGTGACGATGGTCGTCGTCGCGCTGTGAGCGAGAACGCCTATCACCCGTCGACGCCAACCCTCTCGCATGCAGTGTGGCGAAGACGACTGCCGACGGCGAGCGGCGGTGGAGCTACACGTCCCCTGGCGAGCGAACCTCGTCGTCTGTCCGGCCCACGCCAGGGTGTGGGCACAGCGAGACGGCGTCGTCCCGGTACCGATCGAGGGCGAAGCGGACCGCTGGCCCTAGAGTAGCCATTGAAATTCAATGCACACCCGATCGCACGACAGCAGTGCGATCGGTGTGTAAATCGTTTCAATTGTTACTATAGAGCCCCTTCGCCATCATCACCTCGTCGATGTAGTCGCCGTCGAGCTTGTAGTGGTCCGCGCGGACGGCCTCAGTCTCCCAGCCGTGGGCGTCGAGGAACGCGATCGCTTCTTCGTTCGTCGAGGGAATGGAGTTGTAGATCTTCTCGTAGCCGTGTTTGGCGGCCCACTCCAGCCCGCGCTCTAGCAGATGGCTCCCGATTCCGAGGCCGCGGTACTGTTCGAGGACGCCGAGGGTCAACTCCGCGGTGTGACTGAGCTTGTCGAGCTCTGGATGTTTGAGGTGGACCCAGCCGACGACCTCGTCTTCCACGCAGGCGACGAAGAAGATCCGCGATTCGAGTTCGTTGTGCCGCAGGAGGACGCCCTCGCTGTCGACGACATCGGCTACAGTCTCGGCGTCGACGTAGGTCTTGCCACCGATGGCCTGACGGATCGCACCGACGAGCCCGGTCAGGTCCTCCTGGCGGGCCTGTCGGATCGTGAACGACACGTCGTCGGCCGTGAACTCCTCTTCGGCGCTGTCTTCGTAGGCGACTCGCAGCGCTCCGTCGATCACTTCGAGCGTTCCGTTGCGCTTGAGGATCGCGACGTGGTGGCCGAACGGTCGCGGCTCCATCCCCAGCGAGCGCCGCAGCTCCTCGGGCTCGACCGAGCCGTGGCGCTCGACGTACTCGTAGATGGCCTTTCGGTCCTCGTGGTCGAACTGCAGCGGCTCTGTCAGTTCCATGTGGGTTGGTACCACTCCACTATACTTAATGGTTTATCACTTTTGGAGTGAAGACTCCGTACGGCGTCAGAGAGCGACTGAGAACCGCGTTTTACCGTTCTGGTACGTCGGTGAGCAACTGGGCAACGTCGCGGATGTTGTGTGTCTCGACGAGTAACTCGGCGGCCGCACGGACGCTGTAGTCGGGATCGACCGTCACGCCGTAGCAGGCCGCGTAGGCCGCCAGCCAGTCGTCGACCGCACCCTGGAGGCGGTCGAACTCCGCCGTCGTGAGCCGCGCGATCGACTCGCCGGTGCGGGCCTCACAGTACAGGGCCACGGTCGGCCCCAGCCCCTCGCGGAGCAGCGCCATCGCTCGCTCGTCGTCCGGCGGGTCGGGATCGACTGTCTCCCGCGCCACTGTGGCCTCGTCGGCCAGTCGCTCGATTCGGTCCGCGTACGCCGTCGCGTCCGACATCGTCGGTCTATCCCTCCCGGTACTCGACGCCCTTCCCACCGTCGGGGTGTTCCCAGTGGGTGTCGGCGACGACGGCGCAGGTGCCACACTCGACGCAGGGCTGGGTGTCGAGGCTGACGACGTGGGCCTCGTGGCCGTCGGTCTGGACGTACTCGTCGCGGTAACAGCCCCCGCCGAAGTCCGCCGCGCTCACCGGGCAGGCCGTCACGGCCGTCCCCGACGCGTCGAAGTCGTTGTCGATCAGTTCGATGTGCGGATCGCCAACGTCGTAGGTCAGATCCCCGATCCGATCGTCGAGTGCCGGCGGCTGGACGCGGTTCTCGTCGGTGACCGGCTCGCCGAGCTCCTCGGCGATGATCGTCGGAATCGTCACGTAGGGAGTCCGCGTGTCTGGCATCATCGCCATCAGTCTGGGCGAGGCAAAGAGCCGTTCCAGCACGTCCTCGCCAAGAGCGGAGACCGCGAAGCGCCCGACCGGCGAGTCCGCGACGGTGTCGATCAGCGACGCCACGGGACCGAGCTCGCCGAGTCGACCGACCGTCCTGTAGCTCGTCGGACGGAGTTTGTCCATCACGCCCTCGCGGTGCAGCTTTCCCTCGTACAGTTCGCCCGCGTCGTGAGGGTCGCCCCGAGACTTCGCGGTCGCGAACGCCTCGGCCGCGAGCGCGCCAGCGGTGACGGCGTGGTTCATTCCCTTGATGATCGGTCCCTGGGCCTGCATCTGGCCGGCGGCGTCGCCGACGAGGACGAGCCTGTCCTTGTGGGGAGAGGGGTGGGCCGCCTTCTTGGAGTCGGGGACGAGCTTGGCGGCGTACTCGCGTTCCTCGTACTCGTCGCCGAGCCACTGGGCCAGCAGTGGGTGCGTGAGGAGGTTGTCGAGCAGTTCGTGGGGCTCGGCCCGCTCGTCGGCGATGGAGTCGAGGTGGAAGACGGTCCCGATCGACAGGGAGTCCTCGTTGGTGTAGAGGAAGCCGCCACCGCGGACGCCGTCGAACAGGTCGCCGGAGAACAGGTGGGCGACGCCCTCGTCCTCGTCGATATCGAACCGCTCGTCGATGACCTCCGGCGGCATGTCGACGACGGCCTTGACCCCCTGGAACCACTCTTCGGGCTCCTCCCAGTCCATCAGCCCGGCGTCGCGGGCCAGCTCCGAGTTGACGCCGTCGGCGGCGACGACCAGATCCGCCTCGATCGGATCGAGTTCGGCCGTCTCGACGCCGACGATCTCGCCACGATCTCGCAACAGTCCCGTGACCCGCACGTCAGTCAGCAGTCCGCCGCCGGTCTCGCGGGTCATCTCGTGGACGCGCTCGCCGAGCCACGAGTCCATCTTCCGCCGGAGCACGGCGTCGGCCCACGCGGTGTCGTGGTGGTGGAGCTTCGAGATGTCGAAGCTCTTGACGCGGTCGCCAGCGACGTTGTGGATGTAGTTCTCCGTCGCCGGCCGTTCGGTCGCCTCCTCGCGGAAGTCGGGGAACAGCTCGTCGATGGTGTAGGGCGCGGACTGTTCGGCGTAGACGAGCCCGCCCGAGACGTTCTTCGCGCCCGCGTCGGTCCCGCGTTCGAGGACGAGCGTCTCGATGCCGTTGTTCGCGAGCGTCGCCGCCGCCGCCGCGCCGCCGGGGCCACAGCCGACCACGACGGCCTCGTAGTGTTCGTGCTCAGTCATCGCTGACCTCCTGCATCGCCGTCGCCAGTTCGCCCGACTCCAGCGCCTCGGTGAGTCGGGGCAGCACCTCGAACAGATCTCCCTCCACGAAGTAATCCGAGAACTCCCTGATGTCGGCCTCGGGGTCCGTGTTGACCGCGACGATCGTGTCCGACTCGTCCATCCCGACCTTGTGCTGGATCGCCCCGGAGATGCCCGCGGCCACGTACACGTCGGGCTCGACGACCTGGCCGGACTCGCCGATCTGTCGGTCTTCGCCGACGTACTGCTCGACGTGACCGTCGAAGCTGTACGACGACGTGATCACGCCACGGGAGAGTCCGAACGCGGCGTCTTCGAAGGCGTCGACCAGCTCCAGACCGAGTTCGATCCCGCGGGTCGGATCGTCGCCGATCCCTCGACCCATCGCCACGACCACCTCGTGACCGGTCAGATCGACGCCGTCGTCGAGCTGGTCGTACTCCGTGACCGCGACCGAGAACCACGACTCGTCCAGTTGCATGTCGTGTTCGACGACCTCGCCCTCGCGCTCGGGATCGGGGTCGGGCACCGCGAAGCTCCCTGGAATGACCGATCCCCCCTGCGGGTGGAAGTCTCGGTGGGGCTTGTCGATACAGAGGATCGTGGAGTACTCGAACCCCGAGAAGTCCGGTCGCTTCATGTGCAGGATGCGCTCGAACTCCTTGCTGTCGCCGGCCTGTCCCGTCTTGGCGGGGTTGGAGATCATAGCGTCCTCGATGTACAGCCCCGAGCAGTCCGAGGCCAGCCCGGAGTCGAGTTCGCCCTGGACGAGCGCCGAGAGATCTCGGCCGTTGTGCGTCGCCGGGAACAGCGTGTACCGGGGCTCGTGGTAGTCGCGGAACGCGAACGCACTGTCTCGGCACATGTGACAGAAGATCTCGGTGTAGGGCTGGTGCCGGAAGCGACCGAGGCGCTCGTCCTCGTGGTAGACGACTCTGTCTGCGCCGTACGCGATCGCCTCGTCCGCCAGTTCGCCCACGCCGTCGCCGATCAGGACTGCCACCACCTCCTCCGGAGCGCCGTCCTCGTCGCCGCCGTAGTCCTGGGTCGGAGCTTCGTCGTCCGCCTCGTCGGTCGCTTCGCCGTTGTACTGGTCCATCATCCGCCGGGCCTTGCCCAGCATCTCGCGAGACACGTCGATCAGTTCGCCCTGCTGGGTTTCACAGTAGACCCACATGTCGCGGTAGGTCCCGTCGACGGTGCCCTCGACCCACCGCTTCTCGCTGGTCGGGTGGTCCAGCTCCGGGTACTTCTCCTCTGGCGGGACGTACGCCGGACCGTCGCCGTCCTCCTCTTCGCTGCCCTCGATCGACTCGATTCGGCTCTCGATCCGGCTCTTTGCCGTCTTCCGGTCTTCGCCCGCTCGCTCTCGTTCGAGTAACGCCCGTAACACGTCCGCGTCGTCCACGTCACGAACGAGGTTCGCCACGTCTGCGACGGTCATCTCCGAGAGGTCGACGGCAGTCGGATCGACCGCCTCGTCCGCCGCGGTGAGTTTCTCCAGGCGATCCTCCAGCAGGGTCACGACGGCCGTCCGGTCCTCGCCCGACGCCTCCAGATCGAGCATCGCCTCGATCTGGTCGGGGTCGTCGACGTCTTTGATCTTCGGACCGAGTGCTGCGATCTCGTGGTCGGTGGGGTCGATCTCCGGCACGGTCAGTCACCTGCCGCGTACGCCGCGAGTTCGTCGTAGACCTGTTCCATCCCCACGTCGTCCTCGACGCCGTCGACCACCGTCGCCTCGCGCTCGGCGGGCGCTTTCGGGATCGGGTCGACGCCCGCGACGATCGTCGGCGAGCCGTCCAGCCCGATGTAGTCCGGATCGAGGTTCAGATCCTCGTGATCCCAGACGGTCACGTCCTCGTCCAGATCGAGGTTCGCGGCTCGCTCCTGAGTCGCTGCCCGGAGGTCCTTCCACCGGAGTCGATGGGTCGCCTTCCGGTAGGTGGGCTCGAACTCCGGGTCGGCGACGACGAACGCCGGGAGATCGGTCTCGACGGTCTCGATCTCGCTTACGTCGCCCTCGACGAGTCGCTTCGCGCGAAGGCTCCCTTCGTCCTCGTCGATATCGAGGGCCACGACGTGGGTAATCGTCGGCATCTCCAGGCACCAGGCGGTCTGGGGTCCGGTGTGGCCGGTCTCCCCGTCGGCGGTCTTGAAGCCCGCGAAGATCAGGTCGGGCTCCGCGTCGAGTTTCTCGATCCCGGTGGCGACGGTCATCGCCGTCGCCCAGGTGTCTGCCGCCCCCATCTCTCGATCGGAGAGCAGGTAGAGGTCGTCGGCGTACACATCCGCCATCCCCTCCTGCAGGACCTCTCTGTAGCCGGGCGGTCCCATGCTCAGCAGCGACACCGTGCCGCCGTTGCGGACCTTCGTCTGGAGTGCGGCCCGCAGCGCGTGCTTGTCGTTCGGATTCATCACCGTCGGCGTCTTCCCCCGTTCGAGGTGGCCGTCCTCGTCGAAGGACACCTGTCCCTCCCGGAAGTCGGGGACGCCTTTCGTCAGTACGACCGTGTGCATTGCTCTCTGTTACCTCGTGTGTTGT
Source organism: Halomicrobium sp. IBSBa (assembly GCF_017612575.1). NCBI lineage: Archaea > Methanobacteriati > Methanobacteriota > Halobacteria > Halobacteriales > Haloarculaceae > Halomicrobium > Halomicrobium sp. IBSBa. The sequence continues at coordinate 221,276 of NZ_JADPQC010000001.1, read as the reverse complement.
TCTCACCCACGGGACTGTAATAGTAGTTTGTGCTGGATATTCTCCTGACACGAGGTCGGCGAACCGCCGCGGTGCTGTCGGGCGGTGAAAACGCAGTCATACTACCGGCTGTACATCTGTGACCGATTTCGCCACCCCGGGGTGGCGAAGCTCTTCACGAAGTGACAGCCGCCAGTATCAGAAAGAGACGGTCAGATGCGACCGGCCCGACCCGGATCCACGTCGATGGCGTCGACGGGACAGACGTCGACACAGAGCATGCAGTCGATACACTGGTCCTCGTGGGCCGGATCTGCCTTGATCTCGCTCTCGGGGTGGTCCGGCGTGTCGACCCACTCGAACACGTCGACCGGACAGTCCTCCAGACAGGCACCGTCGGCGATACAGATGTCGAAGTCGACGGCGACGTGCGTTCCGTGGATGCCAAGCGTCTCGGGCTCCTCGACCGGCCCCCACACCGAGTGGCCCTCGTGGTCCTCGGCGATGTCGCGGTTCTCCTCGAACTCGGGATCGATAGCCATTGGTACCTACATACTCCGCTGGCACGCACTTAAGCCTTTGATACCGGTGTGTGCTACCGCCGGCCGATCCGTTCGTCGTCCGTCGGTTTGCCGGTGTCGAGACCCTCGCCAGCCACGCCGTCGCCCAGCGGTCCGTCGTCCAGTGGCCCACCGTCCAACGGTCCGTCGTCCGGCGGCCGCCGCTCGTCGCGCTGACCGCCCAACTGTGCCGTGAGGAACTGGTCGGTCTCCTCGATCGTCCGGTCGAAGGCGTCGTCCGGGAAGCCGTGGTCGCCGCCATCGATCACCACGAAGGCCCCGATCGACAGCGCGTCGACGGCGTCGGCGTACCGCCGGGCCTGCTCGATCGGGAGGACCTCGTCGGCGTCGCCGTGGACGACCAGCGTCGGGGGCGTCCCCACGTCCGTCTGGCCCATCGGCGACGCGAAGTCGTAGGCCCCGGGCATCGCCTCACGCGTCCCGCCCAGGTAGTCGACGTGGGCGTCCGGGTCCGCGTCGAAACACCGGAAGTCGTAGATGCCGGCCCAGCCGACGGCGGCCGCGACCGCCGAAGACGCGCCGGGGTAGGCCTCGGGCTCGAAGCCCGGCTCGTCGGCCGTCACGGAGACGAGCGTCGCGAGGTTCGCTCCCGCTGAGTAGCCCGCCGCCGCGAGCCGCTCGGGATCGATCCCGTACTCCGCACCCTCGACGCGACACCACTCGACCGCCGCCTTGGCGTCGATCAGCGCGGCCGGGAACGTCGCCTCGTCGGCGAGCCGGTACTCCGGGGTCACGACGACGTATCCAGCGTCGGCCAGAGCACGCGCCTGTTCGGCCAGCTGGGTCTTCTCGCCCGAACGGAAGGCCCCGCCGTGGAACAGGACGACGGTCGGTCGCGGCCCGCTCTCGCGGGGCTCGTACACGTCGAGCCGGAGCGTCCGCGCCGGTGTCTCGTGGAACGCGATCTCGAAATGAACCGTCCCGCTGGTGTCAGTCGTCACTCCCGGAAGGATCGGTCCGTCGATACAAGTGCTCGTCGGAGTCCGCCCTGCCTCCGCGACGCTGGCCCGCCTAGTCGCAGTGTGGACACTCGCGTCGCTGGACGCCGTCGGGATCGAGCGTCCACTCCAGCTCGCGACCACAGCGGTCGCAGGTCCCGTCGTCGGATTCGGACTCGTCGCTCCGCTGGCACTCGCCGCCTGGGATCGGGTCCATATCTAGTCCCCACAGCGGGCGAGACAAAAGCGTGGTGGCGCTTCAGGGGTGGGCGTAGTACGCCAGCACGTCCTCGCTCTCGCCGACCGCGTCGATCCGGGCGAAGCCGACGCGCTCGAACTGGACCACGTCGTCGGCCTCGTAGTCGGTCACACCGGGCTCCGCGATCCCGCTCACGTCCCCGTCCATCGTCCGCAGCTGGACGCTCGGGCCGTCCGCGGGTGCCCAGTGGATCACGTCGACGTCGCCGTCGGTCACCACGTCGAGGTCGTCGCCGGTGTACTCCAGCGCGTCGCGGGTGTGGCGAACGCAGCCGTAGCCCTTGAGCCAGACACGCTCGCCGTGGGGCGGCAGGTCGTCGCCCTCGACGACGACGGCGTCGCCCACCGGAATCGCTCGGCGGCCGCGATCCTCGTGGTCCGGGTGGACGTACGGCTCCCCGGCGTCGGGCCCGCCGACGACCTGATACTCGACGATCCCACCGGTCTCCTTGGCGTCGCGGACGAAGAATGCTCGGTCGGCGTCGTCGTCGATCAGTTCGCGGTTGTTCGCGTAGATCGCCGACATCGCCAGGTCGACGTTCGAGGTGGAGGTGCCAAGCCCCGTCATCGCCTCGACGATGGCTTCGCCGCGGATGCCCCGACGGCGGAGGCTCGCGATCGTCGGCGCGCGCGGGTCGTCCCAGCCGGTGAGTTCGCCGGCCTCGATCTTCTCGATGATCGTCGAGGTCGACATCGGCACGTCGTAGGCGTCGATCTGGACGTGGCCCCAGTGGAGCACTTCCGGGTACTCCCAGTCGAAGTAGTCATAGAGGAACTGCTGGCGCTTTGCCGAGTCCTGCAGGTCGATCCCGCGGATGATGTGGGTGATCTCCGTGAGGTGGTCGTCGAGCCCGCTCTGGAAGTCGAGCATCGGCCAGCAGCGGTAGTCGCTGGCCTCCTCGCGTGGATGGGGCGTGTCGATCATGCGGAACGCGACCCAGTCGCGCAGTGCGGGATTCTTGTGCTCGATGTCTGTCTTCACCCGCAGCACCATCTCGCCGCTCTCGTAGTCGCCGTCGATCATCGCCTCGAACTCGGCGTGGACCTGCTCGACGTCTTTCTCGCGGTGTGGACAGGCCTCGCCGCTGTTTTTCATGTCGGAAAACTCCGCCTGCGGGCACGAGCAGGTGTAGGCCCCGCCCTTCTCGATCAGTTCGCTGGCGTACTCGTAGTAGGTCTCGACACGGTCGCTGGCCGTGATCACTTCGTCGGGTTCGAACCCGAGGTAGTCGATCGCGTCACGGATCTCGTCGTAGGCGTCGAGGTCCGGCCGCTTGGTCTCGGGGTCGGTGTCGTCGAAGCGACACAGCATCCACCCGTCGTACATCTCCTTGTACGTCCCGATGACGGCCGGCATCCGGGCGCTCCCGAGGTGCCACGGCCCGTTGGGGTTCGGGGCCAGTCGCATCCGAACCTCGTCGTACTCGGAGACGTTCGGGAGGTCCGGCAGGGGCTGGTCGTCTTCTTCGTCCTCACTCTCCAGGTCGTCGAGCACGTCGGGTGCGATCTCGGCCAGTCGCTCGCGGCGCTCGTCGGCGTCCATCCCGTTGACGCGCTCGATGACCGGCGAGATGACGCCGGGAATCTCGTCGCCGTACTCGCGAAAGTCGGGGTGCTCGCCCATCAGGGGCCCCATGATCGCTCCGACCTGTGCCTCGCTGTCGTGCTTGACCGCGTTCGTCAGCGCCGCTTTCTCGGCGGCGTCTTCGACGCGGGCGCGTAGATCGTCGTCCATGCACGCACGTCGGCGGGGCGGGGTGAAAATTACGTCGGAACGGTTCCCGTCAGTACTCGCGCTCGACGAGGTAGTCGGCGATCCCCGCCAGTAGCTGGCGCGGCTCGTTGTCCGGCAGCACTTCGAGGCGCTCTTTCCCGCTGGCGATCAGGTCGTGGGCCGTCTCGCGGGCGAACTCGATGCTCCCGGCGGCTTCGAGCTCGGCGACGGCGTCGTCGATCTCGCTCTCGGTGACCGCCTCGACGGAGTCGGTCTCGACGAGTCCCTCCACGTCGACGCCCTGCTGGCGGGCGTGCAGCGTGATGATCGTCTGCTTTTCCTCGACGAGGTCGGAGCCGCGTTGCTTGCCCAGTTTCTCCGAGGGCGTCGTCAGGTCCAGCAAGTCGTCCTGGATCTGGAAGGCCCGTCCCACGTCGAGCCCGTAGCCATAGAGCGGTTCGACGGCTTCCTCGGCACCCATCAGCTGTGCCGGGATCGACGCCGAGGCCGCGTACAGCACGGCCGTCTTCAGCTCGACCATGTCGAGGTACTCGTCGGTCGTGACCGCCGCACGGCTCTCGAAGTCGATGTCGAACGACTGGCCCTCACAGATCTCCGTACACGTCTGGGCGAGTCGCTTCGTCGCGGCGACGGATCGATCCGGCTCCGCGCCCGTATCCAGCATGTACTCGAAGGCCTTCGAGAACAGCGTGTCGCCCGCGAGGATCGCCGTCGAGAGGTCGTACTCGCGGTGGACCGCCGGGACCCCGCGACGCAGGTCGTCGTCGTCCATGATGTCGTCGTGGATCAGGGTAAAGGACTGGATCGTCTCGATGCCGACGGCGGCGCGCAACACGTCGATCTCGCCGCCGTCGACGGTCGGGAACGACCGGTAGTTCGTCGACTGTGGCTCGACGTCGGCGAGTGACTCGGCCGCCAGCAGCAGCATCGTCGGACGGAGTCGCTTCCCACCGGCGTCCATCAGGTACCGCGACGCCTCGTAGAGCTCCTCGGGCTCGTCGACCGGGAGCTCTCGCTCGATCGCGTCGTTGACCTGCTCGCGGCGGGCGACGATCGCCGCCTCGACGTCCTCTTGACGAGCCATCCTACTCGACCAGCGTGATCCGGTTGCCGTTACTGGTCGCGTGCAGATCGCGACCGAGCTTGTAGCCCTGGCTCTCACAGAGGCTGACGTACGGTGCGAACCCGGACATGCTCTGGTGAGCCGGGATGACGTTCTGGGGCTGGAGCGCCTGCAGCATCTCGTAGTGGCCTTCCTCGCGGAGGTGCCCCGAGACGTGGATGTCGTCGTAGAGGCGCGCGCCCTGCATCTTCAGGAGCTGTTCGGACTGGTAGCGCTGACCCTCGTTGGACGGCTCGGGGATGACCCGCGCCGAGAAGAGGACCTTGTCGCCGTCTTCCAGCTCGTAGGGCGTCTCGCCACGGCCCATGCGGGTGAGCATCGCGCGGGGCTCGCCCTGGTGGCCGGTGACGATCGGCAGGAAGTTCTCCTTGCCGTCGTTCATGATCCGTTTGAACGTGCGGTCGACAGACTTGCGGTGGCCGTACATCCCCAGATCGTCGGGGAAGTCGACGAAGTCGAGTCGCTCCGCGGTCCCGGAGTACTTTTCCATCGAGCGGCCCAGCAGGACCGGCTGTCGGCCGATCTCGTCCGCGAACTCGACCAGGGACTTCACACGGGCGATGTGCGAGGAGAACGTCGTCGCGACGATCCCGCCGTCGTAGTCCTCGATGCTGGTCATGACGTCTTTGAGGTGGCGGCGCGCGACGGACTCGGAGGGCGTTCGGCCCTTCCGGCCGGCGTTCGTACAGTCCTCGATGTAACAGAGGACGCCCTCGCCCTCGCGACCGATCTCTCGGAACCGCTTCATGTCGATGGGGTCGCCCAGCACCGGCGTGTGGTCCATCCGCTTGTCGAGACCGTAGACGACAGACCCTTCAGGCGTGTGGAGCACGGGGTTGATGGCGTCGATGACCGAGTGGGTGACGTTGACGAACTCCAGTTCGTTCTTGTCGCCGATGGACATCGTGCCGCCGGCATCCATCTTCACCAGGTCGTTCTGGACGCCGAACTTCTCCTCGCTCTTGATCTGCTGTTTGACCAGCTCGATCGTGTACGGCGTCGCGACGATGGGCGCGTCGTAGCGGTGTGCGAGCTTCGAGATCGCGCCGATGTGGTCGAGGTGGCCGTGTGTCGGCACGATGGCCTTCACGTCGCCTTCGAGTTCGGACATGACGCGGTCGTCCGGGATCGCACCCATGTCGATGAGGTCGAGCGAGTGCATCCGCTCGGTCTCGACGTTGTCGTGAATCAGTACCTTCGAGAGGTTCAGGCCCATGTCGAAGATGACGATGTCGTCGCCCGCGCGAACGGCCGTCATCTGTCGGCCAACCTCTTCGTAACCGCCAATCGTTGCGATTTCTACTTCCATAGTTGCCTCTCCGAGTAAGGCCGCACGAACGCGGGGGGTACCGGCTACGACAGTTCGTCGATCGCTCGCTCGACAGGTCCTGTGGTCCGCAGGCCGACCGGGTCGCCCCGTAGCCCCGGATCACGCGATGGGTGGGAACCAGTAGTTCCCGACCGTCGTCCGCCGGCCGCCTCCCGCTCGCCGGGCGGCCGTACGCTCGGTTACTTGGGCCTACGACGGCCGCTGTTAAAAACGGCGGGGTTCCGCGGCGGGGGGTGTGACGTGGCTACTCGCCGTCGAGCGCGTCCGAAAGCGGATCGCCGTCACCCTTGGTCTCGAAGGAGTAGCTGCTCTCGTCCTCGTCGTCGAGGTCGTCTTCGTAGGCGTCGCCGTCGGTCGTGGTCTCCTCGTCGTCGCCCGTCGTGGTGTCGGCGGCGGTCTCCTGGAGGTCCTCCCAACTCGTTGCACTCTCGACCGAGTCGTCGAACTGCTCGTCGTCGACGAGGCGCGTCTCGTCGGGCGCGGGCTGTTTATCGACGAAGGGATCGTCTCGCGGCGACGACTCGTCGACCTCGGTCTCCCCGTCGGACTGATCGTCCTGGGTCGACTGGTGCTGTTCGAACTCTTCGGGGTCCGGCGGCGTCCATTCGGGCTGTCCGCCATTCGACGGCTCGTCGCTCGGTTCGTCGTCCGGCTCGGATTGACTCTCGGCAGCGTCGTCGATCGGTCCGCCACTCGTGGGGTCGTTCGCAGGCTGGCCGTCCGTCGACTCGGTCTCGGATCGGCTCTCCGTCGGCTCGACACCGGGCTGGCTGTCTCCCGGTTCGTCGAGTGGCTGGCGACTCGGGGGCTCGTCCGCGGACCGGTCGCCCGCCGGCTCGTCCAGCGGTCCGGGCTGGTCGGGCTGTTGGGCAGTGGGCTCTGCTCCCGGCGTGCGCTCGTCCGTCGGCTGTGGCTCGACCGCCTCGGGGGTTCGTGACTCGGCAACTGGCTGGTCCGGCTGTCGAGGATCGTCGTCCACCTGTGCAGCAGGACGCTGTTCGGACGATGCCTCGGCGTCGGGCTGTCCAGCCACTTGCTCGGGGCTCGACCGTTCAGACGCCGGCTGCGGGTCTGGCTGGTCGGTCTCCGGCGGTGTCTGACTCTCTGGCTCGCTCTCTGCGACCGGCTCCGTGTCGGGAGCGTCGTTCTGGACGGTGTCGGTCTCGTCGCCCGCTTCCACACCGTCGTCTGCTCTCTCGTCGGCGTCTGCGGTGGCACTGTCGAGTTGGCCCTTCGATTCGAGGACCGAGCGCGTCCCGACGGCCGTCCCGTCGGCGACGAGCTTGAACAACAGTCCGCTGACGCCCCCGATCGTCGCGAGGACGCCGACGAGGGCGATCGCGACGCCGCCCCAGCCGGCCGTCGTGGCCGGAGCTCTGAAACCGGGACTCGCGATCGTGCCGGTGAGGAACCCTCCGAGGAGGTTTCCGGTCAACACGAGGACGATACCGACCAGTGTCACGACGAGTAGATGGGCGAGAAAGCGGGTGCCGTACCTGAAAACGCCACTGATTCCGACTACTGCCATACGTTGGACAATAGCCAACGCGAACAAATAGGTTTCGCCCAGGTGAGAAGTGTGTTCGAACCCGGCTACTCCCGGCCACCGGCGATCGTCGTTCCGGGCGCTTCCCCGGCGAGGAAGGCGTCGAGGGCGTCCGGCCCGAAGATCTGGGCGGGCACGCCAAGCGCCAGCAACGCCCGTACCTTCCCGGCCATGCCACCGGTCACGTCGGTCGCGTCGCTGTCGCCGACCGCGTCGGCTACGTCCGCGAAGGCGTCGACCTGGTCGACGACCGATCCCGTGCCGTCGAGCACTCCCGGGACGGTCGAGCACAGTCCGACTCGGTCGGCGTCGACGGCTGGCGCGAGCGCCACGACGAGTTCGTCGCCAGAGAGGACCGTCACGCCTTCGCCCTCGTGGGCGATCACGTCGCCGTGCAAGACGGGGACGAACCCCTCGTCGAGGAGCCGTTCGACGGGCTCGGTCGCCAGCGAGAGCGCTCCGTCCTCGTCGCGGGCGGCCGCCGACAGCGGCTGGACCGGGAGCGCGGCGACCCCGGCCGCTTGTAGGGCTTCGACGACGGCGCGGTTCAACTCCACCATCGCGTCGTGGATCGCGAGCGCCCCCTCTGGGTCGCGGGTCCCGGTGGTCGTCGAGACCCCGTGTTCGTCCGCGTGGTGGTGGCCGAAGCTCCCCCCGCCGTGGACGACCACGAGCGCGGCGTCGCTCTCCGCGACGGCGGCGACGGCTCGCTCCAGTGCCGCCGTGTCGACGGTTTCTGGACGGTCCTTCTCGGTGACGACGCTCCCGCCCAGCTTCAGGACGACCGTCTCGGGACTCATTCGATCCGAACCCCCTCGGTGTCCAGTGCCGCACGGAACGCGTTCTCACAGCCCGGCGTGTACGAGAGCGCGGTCTCCGTCGCGTCGGTCTCGTCCAGCGCGACGACACAGCCGTTGCCGCCAGCGCCGGTGAGCTTCGCGCCCAGCGCGCCCGCGTCTCGCGCCGCCCAGACCATGCTGTCCAGGGATCGCGAGGAGACCCCCAGCGCCGACAGCAGGCCGTGGTTGAAGTCCATCAGCTCACCCAGCTCGCTCAGGTCGCCGGCCTGCAGTGCCCGCTCGCCCTCTCGGACGATGTCGCCGACCGCCTCGACCGTGTCCGCCGCGAAGTCGTACTCCGAGCGGAGCTGCCGGACGCCCGCGACGAGCGCGCCGGTATCCCCGGCCCCGCCGTCGTAGCCGATGACGAACGGGAGCGTGTCGACGCCCTCGATGCGCCGACAGTCGTCGCCCTCGACGCGAACGGCACCGCCCATCGCCGAGCAGAACGTATCGGCTCGCGACGCTTCCCCGTCCTGGACGGTGTGCTCGACGCGGTAGGCTCGCTCGGCCACCTCCCGGGCGTCGAGTTCGACGCCCAGCTCCGCCGTCGCCGCCTTGATGACGCCGACGACGACGGCCGCCGACGAGCCGATCCCGGCTCCCAGCGGGATGGAGCTCTCGACGCTGATCTCGAAGCCCGCGTCCGGCGCGTCGGCGGCGTCGCGTGCCTGCTTGACGGCCTCGTTGATGTAGCCGACCCCCGCCTCGACGAGTGGCTCGGAGACGTTCACGTCCGGTCGATCCGTCGCGTCGCCGCTGTACTCGATCGTGAAGCCGTCAAGCGTGAGATCGTCGAGGTGAACGCGGAGCCCCTCTGCCCGTTCCTCGGCGGTCACGCGAGCGCGGCGCTCGATCGCGCAGGGGACCGCCGGCTCGCCGTAGACCACCGCGTGCTCCCCGAAGAGGTACACCTTCCCGGGAGCGCTCGCTGTAACCATACTCGGCCCTGCGTGGCCATCCGTATAGTAACCGTTGAAACCGACTCCGTCTCTCGTCCTTACCGCTCCTCGACTTGCATCGACATCTCCTGGCGCGGGTGGACCGTCAGCGACGGCATGAGTTCCAGCGGCGTCTCGCCCTCGAAGCGGAGCCGGTAGTCGCTGGCGACCGTCGCGACGATCAGCTTCGCCTCCAGCAGCGCGAGGTGCTTGCCGATACAGTGGCGGGGGCCGCCGCCGAAGGGGAAGAAGGCGAAGCGGTGTCGCCCCTCGCTCCGTTCCGGAGCCCACCGTTCGGGGTCGAACTCCTCCGGGTTCTCCCAGTGGCGCTCGGAGTGGTGGACGGCCCACTGTGGCAGCATGAGGACCGTCGACGGCGCAACGTCGTACCCACCGAGTTCGACCGGCTCGGTCGGCGTCCGGAAAATCGTGTACACGGGCGGGTACATGCGCATCGACTCGTCGATCACCCAGTCGAGGTACTCAAGTTCCTGGACGTGGTCGATCGTCGGCCGTTCGTCACCCACGACCGCGTCGATCTCCTCGTGGAGTCGCTGCTCGACCTCGGGGTGTTCCGAGAGGAGGAACCACGTGTAGGTCAGCGTCAGCGCAGTGGTGTCGTGGCCCGCGAGCAGCATCGTCATCATCTCGTCGCGCAACTGCTCTTCGGACTGCTCGCCGCGATCCCGTGCCCGCATGAGGATCGAGAGGAAGTCCATCGGGCCGTCCTCGCCGCCGGTCGTTCCCCGACGGCGCTCGAAGATGTCGTCGAGCACGCCGTCGAGCGTCTCCACCGCCGCGTCGAACTCGGCGTCGTCTGGCATGGGCACCCACTCGGGCATCGCGAAGCGGATCGGGTCGGGCTCGAACCGCGCCCCCAGCGGGACGAGCTGGTCCTGCACGGTCGTCACGCGCTCGTCTGGCAACTCGACGCCCATCATCAGGTCGAGGATCACGTCGAGCGTGACGTGGGTCATCCCGCGTTCGGCGTCGACCACCGAACCGTCCTGCCAGTCGGCGACGAGGGACTCGGCGTGGTCGACGATCCTGTCGTCCATGTCCGCGAGGCGTGCCATGCTGAAGGCCGGGTTCGCCAGCTTGCGCTGTTCTTGCCAGGTGTCGCCCTCGCTCAGCAGGAGCCCGTCTCCCAGCAGGTCACCCAGCGCGTCGTCCTGAAAGTCCGGCTTCCGATACTTCGAGTCGTCGTCGACGAGAATCTGCTGGACGAGCGCCGGCTCTGCGATCAGGAGGGTGTCCATCGGCCCCATGTCGAAGCGTGCGACGCCGCCGTACGCCGATTCGAGCGCCTCGACGAACCGGAACGGGTCCTGGGCGTACGTGCGACTGCTTCCGAACAGCGGTTCTCCCTTCGGCCCCGGCGGAGTCTCTGCCATCGTGTGATCTACGGGCGCTCGACGTTTGAATCGTGTACCAAACCGACAGTCCATCGACCTACAGCCACCGGGCGGGATCGAGGTCCCAGTCGGTGTGGAGACGCGCCCAGACGCCGCCGAGCCCGCCCAGCCCGCTCAGTCCGACCGTGTAGAGCCCGAACAGTCCGAAGACGATGGCCAGAAACAGATCGTAGGCCGGCGACGACGGCGGGACGCCGTAGCCGAGCCAGCCGACGACCAACAGCGTCGGCACGAACAACACGAGCAGCGGGATCGCGGCGACGACGCCAGAGAGCAGGCCGACGGCCAGGCCAGTCGCGTAGCGACAGCCACGCCGGTGGCTCGCGACGGCACCGCCCACGACGGGCGAAAAAGGGAGCACCGAGAGGACGACCGTCACCGCCGCGCCCCACCCAGCGTCACGGAACAGCCCGGTCATCTCACGAGCCGATTTCAGTGTCGTACTTCACGTAGTTGCCGAGCCAGCCACCCAATGCGCTAAAGCCCACGACGTAAGCGACGTAGAGAGCGAACAACAGCAGCATGAACGCGATCCCCAGCACCCCGAAGGCGAATCCGTCGGGACCGACACCGATCGCGAAGAGCCCGAACAGAGAGCCGACCACGAATCCGCCGAGTCCGAGTGGGATCAGCGCCACCAGACCGGCGTAGAGACCAACGCGGAGTCCGTCCGAGCGATCGCCACCTTCCAGATAGCCCGCCGTGAGTCCGCCCAGTAACGGTCCGAGGGGCAACACTGCACCGGCGACGGTGCCGACGGCTGCACCGATCAGGGCGTTGACGAGCGTATCTCCTTGTGCCATGTGGCGTCGTTCACCGCCGTCGCTCTTAAACTATCCCGTCCGGCGGTGATCGCAGTCGCTACCGGGTCTGTGAGAACGGAAAATCGGGAGGCGTCTACAGTTCGCTCTCGAAGTCGGCGAGCTCGTAGACGGTGTCCGAGCCACGGCGGTCGAGCGTCTCGTTGGCCAGTAGCCAGTAGACGACCGACAGTGCCTTGCGCCCCTTGTTGTTCGTCGGGACGACCAGGTCGACGTTCGCGGTGGTGTTGTTGGAGTCACACATCGCGATGACCGGGATGCCGACGGTGATTGCCTCTTTGACGGCCTGGGCGTCACCGATCGGGTCCGTGACGACGACCACGTCGGGCTCGATGTACCCGTCGTAGTCGGGGTTGGTCAGCGTCCCCGGGATGAATCGACCGGTCCGGGCCCGCGCACCGACGGCGTCGGCGAACTTCTCGGCCGGGAACCGACCGTACTGTCGCGAGGAGGCCACGAGGATCTGCTCGGGGTCGTAGTTCGCGAGGAAGTCCGCTGCCGTGCGGATGCGCGAGTCCGTCATCGAGACGTCCAGCACGTACAGCCCGTCGGTCCGGACGCGGTGGATGAACCGCTCCATGTCCTGGGTCTTCTGCTGGGTCCCGATGTGGACGCCCGCGCCGAGGTACTCCTCGACGGGGATGAGGAGGTCTGCCTCGTCGTCAGGCATGACGTCCTCGTCGAGGGACGGTCCCTCGTCAGCTTCTTCAGCCTCGGCGTCGGCCTCGTTGGCCTCGGCGTCGGCGGCCGGTTCCTCAGTGTCGGTAGCCTCGGCGTCGGCCTCTGCTTCGACGTCGTCTTCGGGGTCGAAGTCGGAGTCCTCTGCGTCGAGACCTTCGTTTTCGTTGCCGCTCATACTGCGTTGTCCTCGATTCGGATGAGTTCGTTCAGCTTGGCTGTTCGCTCGCCACCGACCGCGCCCGTCTTGATGAACGGTGCGTCGGTCGCGACGGCGAGGTGTGCGATCGTGGCGTCTTCCGTCTCACCGCTGCGGTGGGAGACGACCGACGCGTACCCGTTGTCCCGGGCCAGTTCGATGGCGTCCACGGCGTCCGTGAGCGTCCCGATCTGGTTGGGCTTGATGAGGATGGAGTTCGCTGCACCGGCGTTGATACCGGCCTGCAGGCGCTCGACGTTGGTGACGAACAGATCGTCGCCACAGATCAGCGTCTGGTCGCCGACCCGGTCGGTCAGGTCGGCGAAGGCCTCGTAGTCGTTCTCGTCGAGCGGGTCCTCGACGTAGACGAGGTCGTACTCCTCGACTTTCTGGGCGATGTAGTCGATCTGCTCCTCGGCCGAGCGGACCTGGTCGTCGTAGACGTAGCCGTCCTCCTCGGCGTCGTACAGTTCCGCACCGGCCACGTCCAGGCCGAAGGAGATCGCGAAGCCGAGATCGTCCGCGACGGTCTCGACTGCCTCGGCCATGATCTCGAAGGCCTCGTCGTCGGAGATTGACGGTGCCCACGCGCCCTCGTCTCCCTTGCCGGCGGGCAGGTCCCGCTCGGCGAGGATGTCGTGGACTTCCTGGTGGACCGCGGCGTTGGCGAAGACGGCGTCTTCGACGCTTGGCGCACCGACGGGTGCCGCGAGGAACTCCTGGATGTTCGTCGCGTCCGCGGCGTGTTCGCCGCCGCCGATGATGTTGCCAAGCGGCGTCGGGTACTCGTTGCCCCGAAACGTCCCACCGAGGTGCTGGTACAGCGGCGCACCGAGCACGTCGGCTCCGGCCTTCGCGGCCGCCATCGAGATGGCGACGGCGCTGTTGGCCCCGATCTCCGAGAAGTCGTCGGTCCCGTCTGCCGCGTGAAGCGCCGCGTCGACGTCACGCTGATTGCCGGCGTGAACCTCGCCGATCAGTCGGGGCAGCGCGTCCTCGCGTGCCCGTGCGATCGCCTCGTTGGCAGGCAACTCGATGGCCTCGTACTCGCCGGTACTCGCTCCGCTCGGTGCCTTGCCGCGTCCGAAGCCGCCACTCTCGGTGAGCACGTCGGCCTCGACCGTCGCGTTGCCACGCGAGTCGAGCACGCGGCGCAGTCGTACGTCCGTGATGAGCGTCATCAGTTGTCACCTCGTCGAACTGTGAAGGGCAGGACGCCAGCGTCGTACTCCTCGGCCGCGATGAGGATCGGCTGGGTCTGCTCGGTGTCGATGAGCACCGGCGCACCGAAAGCCACCTGCAGCGCTCGCGCACCGATGATCCGCGCCTTCTCGTAGCGGTTTTCCTGAACCATCATTGATAGGGTGCCACGATGTCGACGAGGTCCTTGTGCGAGACGAGCATCCGGCGACAGCAGTGGCGCTCGACGCCGAGTTCGTCGAGGACCTTTTCGGGGTCCTCTGGCTCCTCGGCTTCGCGGGTGCGGGCCTTGAACTCCTCCCAGTGCTCGGCGACGACGTTACCACAGGTGAAACACCGGACCGGTACCATCATATCATATCACCTTAGCGGTAGGACTTCTGGTAGCGGGCCCGTGCGCCGGGGCCGCCCCACTTCTTGGCTTCGGACTGGCGAACGTCGTTGACCAGCAGCGAGCGGTCGAACTCCATGAACGCGTCACGGAGTTCGGCGTCGTTGGTGTGGTCGACGAGGCCGCGTGCGATCGCGGTCCGGGCCGCGTCGGCCTGGCCCATGACGCCGCCACCTTCGACGGAGACCTCCACGTCGACCTGCTCGCGCAGGTCGTCGTCGGCGATCCGGAACGGCTCCAGCATCTTCAGCTGGGCCAGCTCGGGATCGACCAGCTCGACCGGCTGGGAGTCGATACGTACCCGACCCTCGCCCTCGCGAACGGTCGCGCGGGCGACGGCCGTCTTCTTCTTGCCAGAGGTGTTCGTTACCATGTTACGTTCGCTCCGATGGATTCGCTGACGTCTCCGAGCGAGACGAACTTGATGTTCGACAGTCGATCCAGCGAGGTCCCCTCCAGAATCTCCGCGTCGAGGTCGTGGTCCTCGTAGGGGTTGCCCACGTAGACGCGGACGTTCGAGAGTGCCTCGCGACCGCGGGTCTTCTTGTGGGGAAGCATCCCGCGGATCGAGCGCTTGAAGATGCCGTCCGGTCGCTTCGGGTAGTACGGACCTCGATCGGAGCCGACCTCGCGGCGCTTCTCGAACTTCTCCATGATCTGGTCCTCGTTACCCGTGATGACGGCTTCTTCGGCGTTGACGACGGCGATCGTCTCGCCGTCGAGCGCGCGCTGTGCGACGTTGGAAGCGACGCGTCCGAAGATGCAGTCGCGGGCGTCGACGACGACGTCCGCGTCGAATTCTGCGACGCTCATTGGATGATGCGCACCTCCGAGCCCTCGGGGTTCTGTTCGACTGCGGTTTCGAGCGATACTGCCTCTCCAACCTGGTCGATCTTCTTCTCGGCCGTTCCGGAGAAGTCGACAGCTGCGACGGTCACGTCCTTCTGCAGGACGCCGGAACCGAGCACCTTGCCGGGCACGATGACGGTCTCGTCTTCCTGGGCGTATCGTTCGATACGGCCGAGGTTGACTTCCGCGTGCGTGCGTCGTGGCTTTTCGAGACGCTCGGCGATGTCGCCCCAGACATCCGCGCCCGAACGGGCGGCGGATTTCAGGTCGGCGATGAGACTACTGAGTCTCGGATTAGTCTTACTCATGACGTTCCTCCTGTGTGAGAAAGTGCAGGGAGCAGGATTTGAACCTGCGGACCCCTACGGGACAGCGCCCTGAACGCTGCGCCGTTGGCCAAACTTGGCTATCCCTGCTCGCAATAGGTCGTTTTGTTTGCCCCGTAAAACCGCTTTCGATCCTCACGCTGGCGCGGGGTGGCGTCGCGATCATCGGTGCGGTTGGGGCAGGGGTCATCTTATAGTTGGACTGCGTCGCGTAGTTCGTCCGCACGGGATCGAATCGAATCGACCGCGCGGAGGGTGAGCTCCTCGACGGAGAGGGAACCGTCAGTCTCGACGTGGAAGACGAACGCGTTCTCTACGTCGTGAACTTCCAGTTCCTTGCCGGGGTAGCGCTTCGTGAGATCGCTGTCGAACTCCTCGGTCAGGACGAGGTCGCCGTCATCGGCGTCCCCGTCGACGTGTTCGGCAGCTTGCTCCTCGATGACGCCCCGAAGGATGTGGGTCTCGTCGTCCTCGAACTCGCCTTTGTCGCCGACGACCTCGACGCGCTGGAGGTGTCGGTACCCGACGGCCACGCCGCCCTGATGCTTGGCGTGTTCGCGGCCACGATCCAGGACGGCGTCGGCCTCGACTTCGAGGCGCTGGCCGTCCTTGAGATCGATGATCGGGATGTTGTCGTCGGCCGGCTCGACCAGGGAGTCGGAGCTGACCAGATCACCGGAGTAGGCGGTTTCGGGACCGGAGACGTCGATCGACAGCGTCACTTCGTCGCCGACCTCGAAGTCGTCGAGGTCGGTCGTGAGTGGGACCAGCCCGAGGCGGAGTCCGATCTGCTCGTCGAACATCACGCTGGAGTTCTCGATGACTCGGACGGTATCGACGCTGAAGGTCGGCACGTCGGCGATCATCGCCCGGCGGATGCCGTTGGCAAAGGCGGGGCTGATCCCGCGTACGAGGAACCGTGCCTCGCGATCGGAGCGTTCGACGAACTCGACCTCGTAGTCCTGTGTCATTGGTTAGAATCCGGCGTTCTTGGGACCGCGGGTCCCGTCGTGCGGGATCGGTGTGACGTCTTCGATGCGGCCGATCTCCAGGCCTGCACGGGCGAGTGCGCGGATCGTCGCCTGTGCGCCTGGGCCGGGGGACTTCTGCTGGTTCCCGCCGGGACCGCGCACGTTGACGTGGACGCCCTCGATGTTCTGGGCCTTGGCCTTCTCGGCGACGACTTCGGCCATCTGCATCGCGGCGTAGGGCGACGCTTCGTCGCGGTTCTGCTTGACGACCGTCCCACCGGAGGACTTGGCCAGCGTCTCGGCACCGGTCTGGTCCGTGATGGTGATGATCGTGTTGTTGAACGATGCGTACACGTGGGCGATGCCCCACTTGCTGTCTTCGGATTCACTCATTCTTGGGCCTCCGCTCGTTCTGGGTGGAGTTCGTCCGCGATCGGGCTGTGTTCGTCGAAGCCGACGTCGCCTTCGCTGTCGGACTCGACCTTCATGCCGGGTCGGGTGACGCGGGCGTCACCGAGGACGATGTGGCCGTGCGAGATGAACTGTCGGGCCTGCTCGGGCGTGTTCGCGTAGCCCTTGCGGTAGACGACAGTCTGGAGTCGGCGTTCGAGCACGTCGGTGACGTCCAGCGACAGCACGTCGTCGAGTGCGTCGGTCTCGTTGAGGACGCCCAGTCGCTTCAGTCGGGTGAGGAACTCGTCGGCTTCGAACCGGGAGCCCTCGCCCTCCGCTCGGCCCAGCAGCTTTCGGGCCTCGCGTCGGTAGCTACGGAGCTCGGACTGTGCGCGCCACAGTTCCTCCTTGTTCTTCAGGCCGTAGCGGCCGATGAGGTTCTGCTCGTCGGCGATGCGTTCACCCTGGTAGGGGTGGTTCGGCGTCTCGTAGAACTTGGTGTTGGATCCGAGTGCCATTATTCCTCACCGCCCTCGTCTTCCTCGGCGGCCGCTTCCTCGGCCTGTTCCTCCTTGATGGCCTCGACGTTGACACCGATGGTGCCCTCGGTTCGGCCGGTGGACTTCGTTCGCTGACCGCGGACCTTCTGGCCGCGCTTGTGGCGAACGCCCTTGTAGGAGTCGATCATCTGCATCCGGTTGACGTCGGCGCGACGCTGCATCTGCAGGTCGTTACCGATCTCGTGGGTCGTCTCACCGGAGTAGAAGTCGTTCTGGTGGTTCGTGAGCCATTCCGGGACCTCGTCAGCGTACCCCTCGACCTTCTCGACGACGGCCTCGATGTCCTCGTCGTCCAGCGCGCCAAAGAGCGCCTGGCGGTCGACACCGGCTTTCTCGGCGATGATGCGCGCTGCGCGCTTGCCGATGCCGTTCATGTCTGTCAGGGAACGCTCGACGGACTTCGTACCGTCGAGGTCAGTCTGTCCGATACGGACGAAGTAGCGGAGTTCCTCCTCGTCCACGTCTTCGTCCAGTTCTGGTTCTTCTGCACTCATGTGTGGTTAGTCGGGTGTGAGCGTCGTGGCGGGGATTCGAACCCCGGAGGCTGTACGCCACAGAGTTAGCAACCCTGCGCCTTGGGCCAGGCTTGGCTACCACGACACGCGTTCATAGTACTCGCGCCCTCTCGACGAGGACTCGGGACGCCGCGCCCCTGCACGAGTCTACTCAGATTTCCACGCCGGGTATACATAAACGCAACGAATCACCCGCCCCGTCGTCACCGATTTGCACGCCCCGGACGAACCGGTAGCTATGGCTCCGACAGTCGTCGATCCCGACGATCGCCACCGCCTCGAAACCGAACTCGGTCGGTTCGCTCCCGACGTGGCCGAGCGATCCGACAGAACCCTCGTCGCGACGTTCGGCTCGACGGCACATTTCGCCGTCGAACCGGACGGCACCGTCGACGCGGGGATGCCCCTGCACGACTTCGCCGGGCCGGCCGAACGACTCGCTTTCGACCACGAGGACGGCGTGATCGAGGTGACGTTCGAGACCGGCGACGACGCGGCCGTCTACACCTTTCGCCGTCCCTGATACTGCCGGCTGTACCTTCGTGACGATCTTCGCCACCCCGGGGTGGCGAAATCGGTCACAGATGTACAGCCGGTAGTATGAACTGGGGCTGCTCCGTACGTCACAACCCTTATCGCCGGTCCCCCGCGTAGCACGCGTATGGACGAAGCTGCCGTACGCGAGCGCCTCCGCGAGGTCAGCGATCCGGACCTCCGCGACGACATCGTGTCGCTCGGCCTGGTCAACGAGATCGAGATCGACGACGCGTCGATCGCCGTCGACCTCGCGCTGGGCGCGCCGTACTCGCCCAACGAGACCGCCATCGCGGCCGACGTGCGCGAGGCGCTCGACGACGCGGACCGGGAGATCGAGTTGACCGCCAACGTGGACCGCGGGATGGACGCGGAGGGCAACGTCTTGCCGGGCGTCAAGAACGTCATCGCCGTCGCTTCGGGGAAAGGCGGGGTCGGCAAGAGCACGCTCGCGGTCAACCTCGCCGTCGGCCTCTCGGAGCTCGGTGCCCACGTAGGGCTGTTCGATGCGGACGTGTACGGGCCGAACGTCCCCCGGATGCTCGACGCGGACCAGCACCCGCAGGCGACCGAGGACGACGAGATCATCCCGCCTGAGAAGTACGGGATCAAGCTCATGAGCATGGACTTCCTCGTCGGCGAGGACGACCCGGTCATCTGGCGCGGGCCGATGGTCGACAGCGTCCTCACACAGCTGTGGGAGGACGTGGTCTGGGGGAGCCTCGATTACATGGTGATCGACCTGCCGCCGGGCACCGGCGACACCCAGCTGACGATGCTCCAGAACATCCCCGTCACGGGCGCGACGATCGTCACGACCCCCCAGACCGTCGCGCTGGACGACGCCCGCAAGGGACTGGAGATGTTCGGCCGCCACGAGACGCCGGTCCTGGGACTCGTCGAGAACATGTCGACGTTCACCTGCCCGGACTGCGGTGGGCAACACGACATCTTCGACTCCGGCGGGGGCCGGGAGTTCTCCGAGGAGACCGACCTCCCCTTCCTCGGCGAGATCCCTCTGGACCCGGCGGTCCGAGAGGGCGGCGACGACGGCGAACCGATGGTACTGGACGAGGACAGCGAGACCGGCGAGGCGTTCCGCGAGTTCGTCCACCGGACTGCGATCAATCAGGGGATCGTCCACCGCAAACGCCACGCCGACCGGATGGCTCCCGACCAGTAGACGGCGTCGGGTCGATCAGAACACCGCGGTCACGCCGCCGAGCAGGCCGAGCGTGACCACGAGCCGGCCCAGGCTCCCGAGGAACGTCGCCGCGGCGAACCGGACGTAGTCGCGTTCGAGGACCGCGAACGCGTAGATCGAGATCGTGTCGGGGAAGAACGGAACCGACAGGGCGATCGCGAGGCCGCCGTACCCGTATCGGCGAGCCAGCTGGACGGACCGTTTTTCGGACCACTCCAGTACGTCCCACCGCGAGCGGCGCAGCCACCGGACGATCGGCCCCGCCTCTTTGACTCCCTGTCCGATGTGGAAGGCGAAGACGCTGCCGGCGGCCTTCCCGAACGCGCTGACCAGCATGATCGCACTCAGTCGCGCCCAGGGCGGGAGTCCGAGGTCGAGGGGCGCGGCCAACACGACCTCGCTGGGACCGGGGAGCGCGAACGCGATCAGGAACGAGTAGGTAAAGACGATCCCCATTCCGGGCCAGCCGGTCGCCGACTCGACGAGAGCCTCCGTGCCGGTCCACAGTGACTCGGCGAGCCCCGCCGTCGACAGGGCGAGCAGCGTCGGCGTCACGCTCCCCTCCAGGTCCAGCGCGCGTCGAGCACGTACCGATACACGCCGCTGACGAGGATCGCGACGGCGTTGGCCGGCAGGTGGGTCAGTGCGCTCCACTCGACGAGTCCGTACAGGAGCGCGAGCTGAATCGGGATCGCAGACCCACGGACGACGTTGGTCTTGAGCAGTCCGTACAGATACTCCCCGACGCCGGTCTTCTGGGCACACCGGAAGGTCCAGGCGTTGTTGAGGACGTACGAGAGGACGATCGTCACCTCGATCGCGACGAGTGCCCCGAGCAGATAGTTCAGCGTGGCCACGTCGACGAAGAGCCACAGCAGGAGCATCTGGACGGTTGCCGCGACGATGCCGACGGCGACGAACCGTCGCAGTTGCGGTGCCAGCGGGCCACTGACGAGCGCGCGGAGAGAGGATCGCACCATCATCGATCGTTCGTCCTCCCCAGCATACTGATCTCTACGAGCCGGTCGATCGCCCGGCGTCGTCCGCGTGGGGTTCGCGTGTCGCTGTGAGAGCGCGGTGTGACACCACGTCGACGCGGAGCGGCTCGGCCGAAAAGGGAAACGTCTCGCGAACGGTCCACCACTATACTAATTGAACAGTTAGTAATCCGCTTTACTGTTTCGGTCTGCCAAATCGATACACCGCCGCAATACCCCCGTCACTGGCCTGCGGTCGCGCTCTGTGGGTGGTCGAGAGAAGGTTTATGGCTGACTAACGAGTAAGTCCGCGTATGGAACGATCGCAATCCCGAAAACGACCCTTGCTCGCCGCGTTGCTGGGCGCGCTCGCGACGGGACTCGGTCACCTCTATCTCCGGCGGTGGCGTCGGGCCCTCGGGTGGCTCGTGGCGCTGTTCGCCGTGTCGGTCCTGTTCGTCGACCCCGCGGCCTTCGAAGCGGCGGGCCAGGGCAGCGTTGACCCGCTGGCACTCGCGCCGCTCCTGCTGGTCGCCACGCTCAGCGTCCTCGACGCGTACGCTCTCGCACACGTCCACAACGCGGTCGCTCGGGTGTCGGTCACCGACGACGGACGGCTCACTCACTGTCCGAACTGCGGTCGCGAACTCGATCCCGACATCGAGTTCTGTCACTGGTGTACCGCCGACGTTTCCGAGCTCGACGTCGTCGCGACGACCGACGACGTTGGCTCCGAGTCGGAGTGATACTGCCGGCTGTCCGTCTGTAAATACTCCGTCCGAGAGGATCCAGTCGCGACTGTTCGGTCGTCGTGAGAGCAGAGAGAAGAGCCGCGTTACGCTTCGGCGGTCTGGGCGGACTGCTTGCGTGCGATGTAGCCGGCGATGCGGTTGCGAACGCCCTTGGACTCGATGTTGGTGAGCTCGGTGACGACGTCCTTGTTGTGCTCGAAGTCCGCACCGAAAGCGTCCGGATACCGTTCCATCAGGAGCGTCCCTGTCTTCTTGACGTAGGCGGGCTTGATTGCCATACGGCCACTTACCGGAGTGGCCCTCTAAAAGGATTCGGAACGACGGTCGGTTGGTGGGGAGTGACACGCTACTTATTCGCTGCCGACGCGCTCTCGGACGACGGCGAAGGCCTCGCGCTCGCGCTCGCCGCCACAGCGCTCGACGACGCTCTCGAAGTAGTCGATCCGATCGCGGAGCGTCTGGGTGTCGTACTCGGGCACGTCGAGCCGAGAGGCCGCGACGGTCGCCTCCACGACGGCGTAGTAGGCGCGGTTCGTCGTCGGAACGGTGCGGTGCTCGACCGCCGACTCGATCGGTGTGAGCGTCCACTCGACCCACTCCGTGCCCCCGTCGGTGCCACTCGCGCGTTCTTCGACTTCGACGCAGACCCACGCGTCAGCGCTCGAAAGGACCGGTTCGTCCTCCTCGCGGACCGTCATCGCCGCCTCGGCGAAGTCGACGGGATCGGCCGTGAACTGGACGTACCCCTCGCCGCGCTCGCGGAAGTTCCGCCACGTTCGGGTTCGACCCCACGTGCGCGCGAAGACGACATCGTCACTCGCCGAGGCGTGCAGCCCCAGCGCGGCGACGTTCCAGCGGTCGTTGGGCCCCAGGGTCGTCACGACCGACTCGGTCACGCCGTCCAGATCGACGGGCCAGGACGCCGTCACACGGACAGCCCCCGTTCCAGCGCGACGAACAGCCCCCCGGCGATCAGGTCCGCTGTCGTTCCGGGGTTGATGTCTCGTTCGACGAGATCTGCTGCGAACTCGTCCACGTCGTCCTCGCCGTCGAGAACGGCCTGCGCTCGTCGCTGGACGGCCAGGGCCGTCTCTCGGTCCTGTCGCGTGCTCACGAAGGTGTCGGGTCGGGCCGCCAGCAGTTCGAGGAACACCGTCGCCGCGCGGTCAGCGACCGGTCCGGACGCGCTCTCGATGCGGTCGGCTGCGTCGAAGACGCGTTCGAAGCCGTCGGTCCACTCGGCGGCCACGTCGTCCACGTCGGCACTCCGTTCCATCACGTCCGCCAGCGTCAGCCCGCGGTCGCGCAGCGTCGGGACGGCGTCGGCTCCGCGGCGAACGTCAAGCGGTTCCATACCCTCCGGGGGCTCGTCGACGGCCACGTCGACGTGTTCGAACGCGCGGTAGAAGCCCGCCGCGTCGTCGACGGTCGTCTCGGCGACGACTGCCCGCGCGTGCTCTCGCGAGAGCGCACCGCTGGCCGCCGTCGCGACCAGCGGCGTCACCACGAGGAGTGCGCCGAACTGCGTGTTGCCCCCGCGCTGCTGGGCCATCCCCTCGACTGCGTGCTCGAACGCGTCACCGATCGGATCGCCCGCGGCTGCGCGCTCGAAGCCGGGTCGGGCACCGACCGCACCGGCGAGGAAGTGCTCGAACCGGAGGTCCTCGTACTCGTGTTCCCGGTCGACGTTGCCGGGCTTCGGCGTCCCGGCGACTTCGAGCAACAGCGCCAACTCGGCGTTCTGGGCGGTCGTTCTCACGGCTTCGCCCCCGTCTGGAACCACTCGTGGGTCGCGTGCCGGACCGCCGCCAGCACGTCCGGGTCGTCGCTCGCCCGGCCGACGCTGACCGCGTCGGCACCGTACCGGAAGTACTCGTGGGCGCTCTCGGCGTCTCTGACCTCGTTGTTCGCGATCACGAACAGGCCGGTCGCGTCCGCGATCTCGCCGACGACGTGCTCGGAGTCCATCGCGTCGACGTGGACCGCGTCCGCGCCGGCCCGCTCCAGTTTCGCGGCGAGGGTCGGCAGGTCCACGCCGTCGACTTCCGCGCGGACTTTCACGCTGACGGTCGCACCGGTCGCGGTCGCCGCCTCGACCTGCCGACAGAGCTTCTCGGGCCTGTCGAGTAGGGCCTGCCCGGCTCCGGCCTCGCACATCTCCTCTTGCCGACAGTGGGCGTTGATCTCCAGGATCGCGTCGTGGTCCTGACAGCGCCCGGCGGCGTCCTCGATGGGCGCGAGCGCGGCGCTGCGAACGTTGACGCCGGCTCTGATCGGCAGTTCGTCCATCGCTCGCAGCTGTCGCTGGACGAAGGCCAGCGGGTCGGACGGCAGGAACTCCGAGCGGTCCCGTTCGACCATCGACTGGGCCGCGCGCCGGGTGGCGTCGTCCAGCGCGATCCCGCCGAGGAAGGCACAGCCGGCGAAGGGACCGCCACCCTCTGCCCACTCGGCGTCCGAGCGGCCGCTGAGACTCGCCAGCGCGACGGGGGGATCGAACAGCGCCCCACCCCGATCCGAGTTCACGCGACCACCTCCAGCGCCTCGTCGACCGCGCGGGCGACGCGTTCGGCGTCCGCGTCGTCGTCGATTCGCGTGTCCGTTCTGACGGTCGGCCGGTCGAGCGTCGTCGGATCGTCCTCGTCGAGGACGAACGCGTCCGCGAACGGGTACGCGTCCGCGACACCGGCCGTACTGGCCTCGTGCCCCGTCGCCGTCATGAGCGTTCCGGCGGGGCCGGAGAACACCTCCTCGCCGACGAACGGCGAGACGGCCACGACCGGCGTGCGTTCAAGCGCCGACTCGAACCCCGAGACGGCACGCATCGGGCCGATGCTCGTGACCGGGTTCGAGGGACCGATCACGACCGGCTCGGAAAGCGCTGCGTCGACCGCCGGTGTGGTCGTCGCCTCCTCGCGCCCGCGGAACTCGACGCGCTCGATCGCCGGATCGCCGCCGTTCGCGACCCACCACTCCTGGAAGTGCTGGACGCCGTCGGGCGTGTGAATCAGCGTCGCCACCGGATCGTCGCTCATCGGCACGAGCGTGCGGTCGAGCCCGAACGCGTCGGCGAGCGTCGCTGTCACCTCGGTCAGCGAGTGCCCCTCGTCGAGCAGGCTCGTCCGGGTCACGTGGACGGCCCGGTCGCGGTCGCCGATGTGCATGAACTCCGCGACGCCGGAGAAGCGCCGCCAGCGCCCGATCTCGCGGCCGCCAGTCTGTGCAGAGTCGGGGAGATATCGCGGTCCGTCCGCGAGGCCCGCCCGCTCGGCGAGTCGGTGCAGTTCGTCGTGTGTCTCGGCGGTATCGGTATCGATACCCCACCAGGTCTCGCGGTCGAGGACGCCGCCGTCGAGGAACAGCACCGTGTCCACGTCCGGACAGACCAGATGTCCACCCAGGACCACGTCGTCGCCGGTGTTGCCGACGACGGTCGTCGCTTCGGGCGGAAAGACGGCGTCGGCCCCGGCGAGCAGCTTCGGCGTTCCGGTGCCGCCGGAGAGAAACGTCACCATACCCCCTGTAGTGGGGACGGAGTTGATAAAACATCGTCTCTCACCGGGCGTCACGGGCCAGCCCGGCGGCGGATTTTCAACATTGAGAACCGAAGGGGTTGATTCAAGTCTCGGGGACCATCTAGGGAAGACAATGTCCGAATTCCGACGCCTGGACCGGGTCGACGCCCACCGGTTCGCTCCCGCTGGCCCCGACGAAGAGTACGTCTACGGTGCGTGTTGTCCCGGCTGGCACTCGACTGCGGCTCCCGACGACGCCGTCGAAGAGTGGATCGCGTTCATGCAGGAACGGGGCATCGAGCGCGTGCTCTGCCTGCTCTCGGGGACCCAGCTCGACCAGACGGAGGCCAGTACCGGCCGGTACGTCCGGGCTTTCGGCGGCGAGAACGTCGAACACGTCCCGATCGCCGACCACCACCTGGCCGACGCCGAGACGCTCGACGCGGAGATCCTGCCGTTCATCGAGGAGTCCGTCGAGGCCGAGAAGCCGGTCGTCGTACACTGTCTGGCCGGCATCGGCAGGACCGGCCACGTCCTCGCCGCCTGGCTCGTGTACGGTCGCGGGTACGATCCCGTCGACGCCATCGAGACGGTCGGCGAACTGGGCCGATCACCCGGTGAGGCCGTCGACGCCGGACACGCCCGCCGCGGCGAGCTCCACGAGTTGCTCTCGACGTTTGCCTGACACTGTCGGAACCACGCTTATCCTCGGACCCGACCAAGCACTACTCGATGACCACGATCAAGGACAGCGTCCACGACCACATCGCCGTCGACGGCGTGGCCGAGGCGCTGCTGGACACGCCGCCCGTCCAGCGGCTCCGCCGGATCGCTCAGCTCGGGACGGTGACGCTCGTCTACCCGTCGGCCAACCACACCCGCTTCGAGCACTCCCTCGGCGTCTATCACCTCGCCGACGAGGCGCTTAGCCACCTCGGGATCGAGGGCCGGCAGGCCGAACGCGTCCGGGCGGCGGCGCTGTTGCACGACGTGGGCCACTCGCCGTACAGTCACAACGTCGAGGCGCTGATCTACCGCGAGACGGGGAAGTACCACGACGACGTCCACGACCTGCTCGACCGCGGCGAGGTGGCACGTGTGCTGGCCGACTACGACCTCGACCACGACGCGGTCGCCGACCTCGTCGCCGGGGACGGCGAACTCGGACAGCTCGTCTCGGGCGAACTCGACGTGGATCGGATGGACTATCTCGTGCGGGACGCCCACCACACCGGCGTCCCCTACGGCACGATCGACCACGAGCGGCTGATCCGGGAGCTGCGTTTCGTCGACGGCGACCTCGTGCTGGACGAGGGCAACGTCCAGACCGCGGAGTCGCTGCTGTTGGCCCGTGCGCTGATGAACCCGACCGTCTA
Organism: Halomicrobium sp. IBSBa; assembly: GCF_017612575.1. Taxonomy (NCBI): domain Archaea; kingdom Methanobacteriati; phylum Methanobacteriota; class Halobacteria; order Halobacteriales; family Haloarculaceae; genus Halomicrobium; species Halomicrobium sp. IBSBa. The sequence goes on along the minus strand of NZ_JADPQC010000001.1, from coordinate 195,330 downwards.
CAGGCACCACGTCGCCCGGATCGCCAAGACGATGCTCCGACGCGGGACCGAGCGGCTCCTCGAAGCCACCGACACCGACCCGGCCGAACTGCGCCGCTGGGACGACAGCGACCTGCTCGTCTCGCTGCGTCGGACCGACGCGACGGCGGGGTACGCACACCGTCTCACGGAGCGTCGCCTGTACAAGCGAGCGATCTGGGCCGAGATGAGGGCCGTGCCCGACGAACTGCTGGCGATGGATCACGCCGAGATCCGCGAGGAGGAGCGGGCGATCGCCGACGCGGCCAACGTCGACGCTGACGCCGTCCTCCTGGACGTGCCCGGCGAACCGTCGATGCCCGAGTCGTCGAGTCGGGTCGTCGTCAACGGCGAGGTCCGCGGGCTGGGCGACCAGTCGACGCTGGTCACCGCCCTCCGAGCGGCCCAGCGAGATCAGTGGCGGCTGGGTGTCTACGCGCCCGAGGCCGTCGCCGACCGCGTGGGCGAGAGTGCGATCCGCGTGCTCGGCCTGGAACCCGACGGAGCGATGGTCCGGGACGCGCGGCCGGGCGTCCACGCGACACTCGACGAGTTCAACTGACCGGAGCCACCACGTGTTCCCATGAGCGACCAGACCATTCTCGCCGGCACGATCTTCCGCGGCCGCGAGTTCGAACCGATCGAGGGCCGCGTCGTGATCGAGGACGGCGAGATCGCGGCCGTCGAGGAAACCACGGTCGACCCCTCCTCGTGGATCCTCCCGGCGTTCGTCAACGCCCACACCCACATCGGCGACTCCATCGCCAAGGAGGCCGGCGGCGGCCTCACGCTGGAAGAACTCGTCGCGCCGCCCGACGGTCTCAAGCACAGGCTGCTCAGACAGGCCAGCCGCGAGGCACTCGTCGACGCGATGTCCCGGACGATCTCGTTCATGCAGCGCGCGGGAACGGCCGCGTTCGTCGAGTTCCGCGAGGGCGGGGTCGACGGCGTCGCGGCGATCGAGGCGGCACTGCGGGACTCGCCGATCGACGGCGTCGTGCTCGGACGGGAGACGGTCGCGGCGATGGAGCGAAGCGACGGGTTCGGTGCGAGCGGGGCCGCCGACGGCGACTTCAGCCACGAACGGACCGCGACCGCCGAGACGGGGAAACTGTTCGGCATCCACGCCGGGGAGGTCGACGCCAGCGACATCAACCCCGCGCTGGACCTCGATCCGGACTTTCTGGTCCACATGGTCCACGCCGAGGGGTTGCACCTCGACCGCGTGGCCGACAGCGAGGTCCCCGTCGTCGTCTGCCCGCGCTCGAACGTCGTGACGAACGTCGGCGTCCCGCCCGTCGCCGACCTCGTCGAGCGAACGACGGTCGCGCTGGGGACGGACAACGTGATGACCAACAGCCCGTCGATGTTCCGCGAGATGGCCTGGGCGGCGAAACTCGCCGACGTTCCGGCCGCCGAGGTCCTCCGGATGGCGACGGTCAACGGTGCCGAGATCGCGGGCCTGAACTGCGGGCTCGTCGCCGAGGGCCGCGACGCCGATCTGCTGGTGCTGGACGGGGACTCCGACAACCTCTCGGGCGCGCAGGACCCGGTCCGCGCGATCGTCCGGCGTGCCGGCGTCGACGACGTCGAACGCGTCCACTACGCAGGCAAGGCTTAAGCACCCACCCAGTGAACTGTTAACACGAGACAATGTACGACCGCGTGCTCCTGCCGACGGACGGCTCGGCCGGCATGGAGCGGGTCATCGAACACGCCGACGAGATCGCGCGACGACACGGTGCTGCGGTCGAGGTCGTCTACGTCGTCGACACCTCTCACATGACGACGATGCCGACCGGCGCTTCCGTCGAGGGGATTCGAGGCCTGCTCAGCGACGAAGGCGAGATGGCCATCGAGGCCGCAGAGCGGATCTGCTCGCCGGAGACCACCGTCGAACACACGATTCTCGAAGGGAACCCGGAACGGGAGATCGTCGCCCACGCGGCCGAGAGCGGTGCCGACCTGATCGTGATGGGCACCCACGGACGCGGCGGTATCGATCGGCTCCTGCTGGGCAGCGTCGCCGAACACGTGGTGCGGCGCTCGCCCGTCCCGGTCCTGACGGTCCACGTCGACGAGGCGCTGACCGCCGCCTGAAGCGCCAGTCTGGCAGGCCAAAGTGGTGCGGTCGGTGGCGACGACGCCGGGATGCATCGCCGAGCAACCGTCTCATACTACCGGCTGTCAGTCTGTGACGCATTCCGCGACCCCGTGGTCGCGAATCGCTTGCAACAGTGACAGCCGGCAGTATCAGGCCGGCCGGAGGTGCTCGCAGTCGCCGGCCGTGATCGTCACCCGCTCTTCGCCCGTGTCGACGACCAGCGCGCCCGGAAAGGAGATGTCGACGGCCTCGCCCTCGACGGTGCCGCCGGGCGTCTCGACGCGCACCCGTTTGCCAAGCGTCGTCGCGTCCGAGCGCCACGCCGGCACGACCGCGTCGAGATCGCGACGGAGCGCGTCGAACTCCTCTAGGAGTCGCTGGGTGAACACGCGCCGATCGACCGGCCCGACCGCTTCCTGGACGCTCGTGGCGTCGGCCGCCGCCGGCAGCGCCGACGGGTCGACGTTGACGTTGATCCCCATCCCGACGACGACCCAGTCGACGCGGTCGGCCTCGCCCTCGACCTCGGTGAGGATGCCCGCCAGCTTGCGCTCGTCGTCGCCCACGACCACGTCGTTTGGCCACTTGATCCGTGCGTCGACGCCGGCCTCGCGGGCGGCGCGGGTGACGGCGACGGCCGCGGCCAGCGTGAAAGCCGGCGCGTGCGCGATCGGCACCTTCGGACGGAGCGCGAGCGAGAGCCAGACGCCGCCGCTGGGCGAGGCCCACGCCCTGTCGAGCCGGCCACGACCCCCGGTCTGCTCGTCGGCCAGGACCGCAACGTCGCCCTCGCCCTCCGCCGCACGCTCCCGTGCGCGGCGGTTCGTGCTGTCGATGCTGTCGTGGTACTCGATATCGAAGGGCGCTTCGAGCCCGTACGCGACGGCGCTCGCGCCGAACTCGGGGACGGACACGAGTTCGTAGCCGTCGTCGCCGCTGTCGATCTCGAACCCCTCCTCTCGCAGCTGCTCGACGTGTTTCCAGATCGCCGCCCGCGAGACGTCGAGACGATCGGCCAGGGCCGGCCCGGCAACCGGCCCCTCGGAGAGCGCGTCGAGCACCTGCTCGCGTGTCGCTTGCATACGGAGCCCCTCGGCGGGAACGGCAAAAACGTCTCCGTCTGTCAGCGACCGCCGAACGCGACGCGAGCGGTCACCCGACGACGAACAGCAGGTCACCCATGTCGACGGACTCGCCCTCGTCGACGGCCACCTGGGTGACGGTGCCGCCGCGTTCGGCCACGATGTCGTTCTCCATCTTCATCGCTTCGAGCACGCAGACCACGTCGCCGGCTTCGACCTCGTCGCCTTCGTCGACGTTGACTTCGAGGATCGTGCCCTGCATCTCCGCGGTCACTTCGTCGCCCTCGGCGCTGGCTCCGCCGCCGTCGCCGCCCGAATCCGAGCCGCCACCGCCGGGTCGCTGGGGACGGTCGCCGCCGTCGCCGCTCTCGATCTCACCGACCTCGATCGGCGGCGCGCCGCGTTCTTCCAGCTCCACGTCGAAGCGCTTGCCGTTGACCTCGACGGTGAACTCCCGCTCGGTCACTTCCTCGTCGTCCGCGTCGGTCGTCGTCTCGGTCCCCCACTGCTCCTGTGCCGCGTCGATGCGCTCGGGGTCGAGCGTCTCGTCGAGGTACTTCGTCGTGTGCATGCCCTGGACGAACTCGTCGTCGGTGAGCATCAGCCGGTGGAAGGGGACGATCGTCGGGATCCCCTCGATGTCGTACTCGCCGAGCGCGCGCTTGCCCCGCTCGATGGCCTCCTCGCGGTCGCCCGCGTGGACGATGAGCTTCGCGATCATCGAGTCGTAGTCGGTCACCAGCTCGTCGCCCTGTCGCAGCGCGTCGTCCATCCGGACGCCGACGCCGCCGGGGGGATCGTACGTTTCGAGGGTGCCGCCGGTCGCGGGTGCAAAGTCGTCGGCGGCGTTCTCCGCGTTGATCCGGAACTCGATGGCGTGACCGTCGACCGCCACGTCGTCCTGGGCGAAGCCCAGCTCCTCGTCGGCGGCGACCCTGAGCTGCCACTTGACGATGTCGATCCCCGTGATCTCCTCGGTGACGCAGTGCTCGACCTGGATGCGCGTGTTCACTTCGAGGAAGTAGAAGTTCGCGTCGGGACCGAGCAGTTCGCCCGGTTCGCGGTCTTGCTCTTCGACGAGGAACTCGACGGTGCCGGCGTTGTAGTAGCCGGCTTCGGAGACGCCCCGGCGAGCGGCCTCCCCGATCCGTTCGCGGAGCTCGTCCGACAGGGCGGGACTGGGTCCCTCCTCAATGACCTTCTGGTGACGGCGCTGAAGCGAGCAGTCGCGCTCGCCCAGGTGGCGGACGTTGCCGTGGTGGTCCGCGATGATCTGGACCTCGATGTGGCGCGGATTTTCGAGGTAGCGTTCGAGGTAGACGGAGTCGTTCGAGAAGTACGCCTCGCCCTCGCGTTTGGCCGATTCGAGCTGGTCCTCGACTTCGTCGGGGCTCTCGACGATCTTCATGCCGCGGCCGCCGCCGCCGCCCTCGGCCTTGATGGCGATCGGATAGCCGTTCTCGTCGCCGAACTCGTGGACCTGTTCGGGGTCGGTCACCGGGTCGGTGGTCCCCGGGACGATGGGCACGTCGGCGGCCGACATGATCGTGCGGGCCTTCGTCTTCTCGCCAAGCGACTCCATCGAGTCGCTCTCGGGACCGACCCAGGTGATCCCGTCGGTGGCCTCGACGCGGGCTGCGAAGTCGGCGTTCTCGGCGAGGAAGCCATAGCCGGGGTGGATCGCGTCGGCGTCGGCCTGGCGGGCGGCGTCGACGATCGCCTCCTGATCGAGATACGAGTCGGCCGCGCGGGCCGGGCCGACGTTGTACGCCTCGTCGGCGTATCTGACGTGGCCCGAGTGCTTGTCGGCTTCAGAGTAGACCGCGACGGTTTCGACCCCCAGTTCCTCGCAGGCCCGCATGACCCGAACCGCGATCTCGCCGCGGTTCGCAACGAGAACCTTGTCGAACATATCTCCCAGTACCGACGACCCCCTCATAAAACTATGCGGAGTTACACGTCTCTGACCGGCCGATCGATTACCGATCCGGTCCGCCCTTCCGTGTCGGCGGGGCACAGCCGCGGTGGTCGCTCCGGCAGCTCCGGCTATCACGTGAGATATTGGCGGGCGAATGTTTATCACGGTAACCGGGCGATGGTACGGTAATGTCTAGCGGAGTTCAGCAGTCTCGTGGTGGCACGTTCGAACTCGTCCACCACTACGTCGGGGGCGACGGCGAGGCCGCACTGCGAGCGATGATGGACGGGTTCGCCGACAGGCACAGCTCGATCTCGGTTCGGGAGACCCACTACGACAACATGCGCCTCCAGGTCAAGAGCCGAATTCTGGGCGAGGACCCACCGGACGTCTGGACTGGCTGGCCCGGCGGCGAGATGGCCGGCTACGCCGAAGTCGACGCCGTCAAGGACATCACCGACCTCTGGGAGGCCTCTGACATGGCTGCGAACTTCCGATCGGTCGCGGCCGACGTCGCACAGGTCGACGGCCGGTACCACGCGGTCCCGGTCACGATCCACCGGGCCAACGACATGTACCTCCACACCGAGACCGTCGAGGCGATCGGGATCGACCCCGCGCGAGCGTCGGACCCGACCGAACTCGTCGAGATGCTGGAAGCGGTCGCCGACGACCACGACGGACCGGCGCTCTTGCTCCCGATGGCCGACCCGTTCACCGTGCTGCAACTGTGGGAGATCACGCTCCTGGGACTGTCCGATCACGCCACCTTCGAGGCGATGACCGCGGGCAACGCGTCGCGTCACCGCGACGTGATCGTGAGCGCGCTCGAACACATCCAGCGCTTCGCGGCGCTGTCCAGCGAGGACTCGCTGTACGACGGGATGACCGACGCCAACGAGCAGTTCATCGACGGGGCTGCGCCGGTCTACCCGCAGGGCGACTGGGCGGCCGGCGTGTTCGACGAGACGCCGGACTTCGACTTCCAGTCCGAGTGGGACCGCGTCGCGTTCCCCGGAACGGAGAACATGTTCGCCGTCGTCATGGACTCGTTCATCCCGTCGTCGGAGTCAGACAGCGACGCGCTCGAGACGTTCCTCGAATACGTCGGCTCGTGTGACGCACAGGAGCGGTTCAGTCGGAACAAAGGATCGTTACCGGCCCGGAAAGACGCCTCGATCGACGGTTTCACCGACTTCGGAAAGTCCCAGCACCAGCAACTCGACCGCTCGACCGAACAGCCCCAGACGATCACCCACGGCCTGAGCATGTCTTCGGCACAGCTCGTCGACCTGAAAGCGGCGATCGCGGGCTTCATCGACGAGTGGGACGCACAGGCGACGGCCGACGAGATGATCGGCGTCTTCGACCGCTGAGAAACGCCAGCGACCCTACAGCGGGATGTTGCCGTGCTTGCGTTCGGGCTGGTGCTTACGCTTGTTTCGCAGTGTCTCCAGATCGTCGATCAGCCGTGGCCGCGTCTCCTGTGGTTCCAGCACGTCGTCGACGAACCCCCGCTCTGCTGCCGTGTAGGGGTTCGCGAAGGCGTCGCGGTACTCGTCGATCAGTTCCTGTCGACGGGCTTCGACGTCGTCGGCCGCCTCCAGTTCGTCGTCGTAGAGGACGTTCACCGCGCCCTGTGGCCCCATGACCGCGATCTCGGCGGTCGGCCAGGCGTAGTTCACGTCCGCGCCGATGTGCTTGGAAGCCATCACGTCGTAGGCCCCGCCGTAGGCCTTCCGCGTGATGACGGTCAACAGCGGCACCGTCGCCTCGGAGTAGGCGTACAGCAGCTTCGCGCCGTGGTTGATGATCGCGTTGCGCTCCTGGTCCTTGCCGGGCATGAAGCCGGGCACGTCGACGAACGTACAGATCGGGATGTTGAACGAGTCACAGAACCGGACGAAGCGCGCGGCCTTCCGGGAGGCGTCGATGTCCAGCGTCCCGGCGTTGACGCGGGGCTGGTTGCCGACGACGCCGACGGCGTGGCCGTCCAGTCGGGCGAACCCCATCGTGATGTTCCGGGCGAACGCCTCGGCGACCTCGAAGTACGACCCCTCGTCGACGATCCCGTCGATGACTCGCGTCATGTCGTAGGGCTGCTGGGGGGCTTCGGGAACCACGTCGACCAGCTCCTCGTCTCGGCGCTCGGGATCGTCCCAGGGATCGACGCGAGGCGGGTCCTCGACGTTGTTCTGCGGGAGATAGGAGAGCATGTACCGGATGTCGTCCATCGCGGCCTTCTCGTCGGCCGCGGTCAGGTGGGCGACCCCGGACTCGCTGGCGTGGGTCTGGGCTCCGCCGAGTTCGTCGAAACCGACCTCTTCGCCGGTGACCGTCTCGATCACGTCCGGTCCCGTGATGAACATGTGGCTGGTCTCCTCGACCATGCAGACGAAGTCCGTGATCGACGGCGAGTACACCGCGCCGCCCGCACAGGGTCCCATGATCGCCGAGATCTGTGGGACGACGCCACTGGCCTGCTGATTCCGATGGAAGATGTCGGCGTAGCCGGCCAGCGAGTCGATGCCCTCCTGGATGCGCGCGCCGGCCGAGTCGTTGAGGCCGATGATCGGACAGCCGGTCTCGATGGCCTTGTCCATCACCTTACAGACCTTCTGGGCGAACGCCTCGCCCAGCGAGCCGCCGAAGACGGTGAAGTCGTGGGCGAAGACGAACACTTTCCGGCCGTCGACCTCGCCGTAGCCCGTCACGACGCCGTCGCCGGGGACGTGGTGTTCGTCCATGTCGAAGTTCGTCGAGCGGTGTTCGCGCAGCTGGTCGATCTCGACGAACGTGTCATCGTCGAGGAAGTAGTCGATGCGCTCGCGGGCCGTGAGCTTCCCCTTGTCGTGCTGGGCCTCGATGCGGTCCTCGCCGCCGCCACGCTCTGCCTCGCGCTTGCGCTCGCGCAGGTCGTCGACGCGGTCCTCGTGGGTCACGCCGAACCACCCTCGGCTGTGCTGTGCATGACTGGCATAGACAGCGACGGTCGGAAAAACCTTTGCGGGAGGCGGGCCGACTCCGTCCGGCGACGCGAGTCGGGGAAGTGTGACAATCAGTGTCGCGCTGCTAGACGGCGACGCTGGGCCACCCAGAGCATCACCGGAGCCCGCTCTCGGCGGCAGGGTCATGTGCGTAGAGACCAACATCTAGTGATGACACGATCGACGACGGTCCTCGTGATCGGCGGCGGTGCGACGGGCGTCGGTATCGCACGCGACCTCGCACTGCGCGGCGTCGACGTGACGCTGGCCGAGCGCGGCGGCCTCGCGAGTGGCACCTCCGGGCGGTCACACGGGCTGCTCCACAGCGGCGCGCGCTACGCCGAGGCCGACCCGACGGGTGCCCGGGAGTGTATCGAGGAGAACCGCATCCTCCGGTCGATCGCCGGGGACTGCATTCGCGACACCGGCGGGCTGTTCGTCCAGCTAGCCGACGACGACCCCGACTACTTCGAGCGCAAGCGCGCGGCCTGCGAGGAACTGGGCATCGACACCGAGCTGCTGGACGCCACAGCGGCCCGCGACCTCGTTCCCGACCTCTCGGGAGCGGTCGAACGGGCGTTTCGGGTGCCCGACGCCGTGATCTATCCCTCACGACTGGTGGCGGCCAACGCCGCGGACGCGGCCGACCACGGCGCGTCGATCCACCCGAACGCACCACTGGAATCCGTGACGGTCGCGGACGGACGGGTCACGTCGGCCCACCTCGGAGGCACCGTCTCGGAGACGATCGAAGCGGACTTCCTCGTCAACGCCGCCGGTGCGTGGGCCGGCGAGGTCGCGGCCATGGCGGGTCTCGACGTGGAGATGGCCCCCTCACGGGGCGTGATGGTGGCCGTCGACTACGACCGGGTTGGCCCCGTCCTGAACCGATGTCGTGACCCGGACGACGGCGACATCGTCGTCCCTCACGAGCGCCAGGCCGTCCTGGGGACGACCAGCGTGCCCGCCTCGGACCCGGACGACTACGAGCAGGCCGACTGGGAGGTCGAGACCTGCATCGAGGAGTGTGCGGCGATGCTGCCCCCGGTCGCCGACGCCGAGATCGAGCGGACGTGGTGGGGCGTTCGCCCGCTGTACGCGCCCGACGAGGCAGAGTCCGAGCGGCGCGGGATCTCACGTGGCTTCTTCCGCCTCGACCACGCCGAGGACGGCGTCGCGAACGCCGTCAGCGTCGTCGGCGGAAAGCTCACGACCTACCGGCAGATGGCCGAGGCGACGACCGATCTGGTCTGCGATCGGCTGGGGGTCGCGACAGACTGTACGACCGCCGAGGAACCGCTGCCCGGTGCCGACGACCCGGGGACGCTGGACGAGTTCGTCGCCCGGTTCGACGGTCAGGGACCGACCGACTCGGACGTCGTCGCGAGCGACTGACGCGATCGCTGTCGGTCTGTGACGTGCTTCGCTGTGAATTACGACCACCCGCACGGAGACAGCCGGCGGTACGAACCGCTGGCAGGGTCCCGATCGATCGTGACACTCTGTGTGAACCGTCGGAGTAAAGTCGGTCTGTCGCCTCCCGTCGGCCGTGAGAAACGTTACGGACCGGCCGGCCAACCCCTTCGGCTTCGACCCCGGCTGTGAACAGTACGTCGCGGGGTACGGCGACGCCAACGCCCACTTCCACGTCGTCGGTGACCACCCCGGCGTCCACGGGGGAATCGACTCCGGGATTCCCTTCACCGACTGCGAGGCCGGCGATCGGCTCCAGCGGGCGCTCGTCGACGCGGGCCTCCTGCTCGAAGCTGGGACGCCCCCGACCGTCGACAAGACCTACTTCTCGTATCTCCACATGTGCGTCGCCGACGGAACGCCGAGCGAGCGCTCATACGACGACCTGGAGCCGCTGTTCGACTCCGAGCTGCGAGCGATCACGGCCCACGTCTTGCTCCCGGTCGGCGAGCGAGCCACGCGCCACGTCTTCTCGATCGCGACCTCGGAAGCCACCGACGACATCGACATGGACGAGCGCCACGCCACGGAGGTCGCCGGGGCCGGGTGGCTCGTCTACCCGATCAAAGAACCCACGGCGTGGGACACAGACGACGAAGAACGACTCGTTCGGGCACTCGAAGCACTGCTGGCCTCGGACTACCGCCGCGAGGCCGACCTCGGGCGATTCCTCCCGAACGACGATCCGTACCTGGTGCGCTGAGCGGCGGTCGCCCCTATACCGGCGGGACGATCGCGCCCTCGACGAACAGCGTCCGCAGGCCGAGCACGAGCGTCGCGGCGACGCCAGTGACGACGACGATCCGGACCGTCCAGAGCCACATCGGCCCGAACCAGTCCATCCCGGACATCCCCTGTCGAATCTCTGTAAGTGCCTCGTCGCCGAGCACCCAGCCGACGAACAGCATCGCGAACAGCACCGACACCGGCAACAGGAGCTGGTACGCGAGGTTGTCGAACCACGTGAGCCACGCCGTGTCCCAGGCCGACGGGAGCCCGAGGACGAACAGCCCGACCCCGAGTCCGGCTGCCAGCGGCACGCGTCCCACGTCGTAGTTGTCGGTCGCCCAGGACACAGACACTTCGAGGAGGCTGATCGCCGAGGAGAGCGCGGCGATCAGGACGACACCGAAGAAGACCACGCCGAGGAGCCGACCAGCCGGTAGTTCGGCGAACCCGCTCGCCATCGCGATGAAGATGGCGGACGGACCGCTGGTCGCCGGATCGATCCCGTTGGCGAAGAGGACCGGGAACACGACGAGCCCGGCGAGGACGCCGATGAGCGTGTTGGTCCCGACGATGATCCCGCCGTCGACGGCGAGGTTGTCGTCGTTGCCGACGTACGAGGAGAAGGTGACCATGATCGCCATCCCGAGCGACAGCGTGAAGAACGCCTGGCTGACGGCGAAGGGAATCGCCGTGCTGGCGTTCGCCAGCAGCGTGTCGAGGTCCGGCGAGAGGAAGTACTCGTAGCCCGCGGCCCCGCCCTCCAGCGTGAGCGCCCAGACCGCCATCGCGAGCATGAGGAGGACGATGCTCGGAACCATCACCTTCGTCGCCTTCTCGATGCCGTCCTCGACGCCCAGCGCGACGATGCCGACGACGACCAGCACGAACAGCGCCTGGGCCGCGATCGCTTCCGGTCCCGCCGAGACGGCACCGAAGTACTCGGCCGGCGCGTCGAAGTAGGCACCAGTCGCGCTGCCGACGATGTAGCGCATGACCCAGCCGCCGACGACGTTGTAGTACGAGAGGATCCAGAACCCCGTCGCGACGCCGAGTGCGCCGACGATGCGCCACTGCCGGTGTCCGAGTTCACCGAAGGCGTCGATCGCGTTCAGGCGCGTCCGCCGACCGAGGACGAACTCACCCAGCAACGCCGGGAACCCGATCGCGACGACGGCGATCAGATAGAAGACGAGGAAGCTCGACCCGCCGTTGGCCCCCGTCTTGAACGGGAACTGCCAGATGTTTCCGAGCCCGACCGCGCTCCCGATCGCGGCTACCAGAAATCCGATTCGTGTCGTCCACGTTGCTCGTTCGGCCATACTTACTGACCGGGTTCACGATGGAGTGATATAACGCCTGTGAAACCTATCATATATGTATCCATATCTGAAGGTGTTGGACTGTCAGCAGTTCAATAGGGCTAATATAGCAGCTTCGAAATGAAAAGAGAGCGTCAACTATCTCGTCGTCACGCCTACTCTCGCTCGCCGTCGGGTGGTTTCGATCCGCCGTCGGCCGTGACGTACACTTATAACCCGAGCGCCCGACGTATCGAGTATGCGAACTCGCCTCAAACGGGTCTTCCGACGGTCGAAGTACGCGGCAACTGGTGCGGCACTCGGCGCGGCGGTCGGTGCCGTCTTCAGCAGGAACGCCGCGAGTACCGGCGGCGCGCTCGGCGGGCTGCTCGGCGCGACGATCGCCCAGCAGCGCGACTCGGTCGACAACGTCGTCGGCGAGATCAAAGAAAAGAAAGCGCCCGAACGACTGGCCGACGAGGCGGAGTGAGACCGCTGGCTGTCAGTTCCTGAACGACCGTACTGCCGATCGTACCGGCCGTCCGTAGCGCGCACGCCTCGTCGTGTCGACGACGCGGCGCGGGTAAGCGAGACTTTTTCTCGCTCCCTCGTCAACTGCTGTGATATGAGCAACGACGAGTCGCTCGATACCCGCGGCCGGCGGTACGATCCCGACGCCGACCACGCGTTCCCCGACGAGCGCGTGAACGAAATGCTGGCCGCGATCGAGTCGGACACCGAGATCCAGGCGTACCTGGAGGCACAGAACGTCAACCCGGTCACTCGCAAGCGCTACAACGACCACGGCGCGAAGCACATCTCGATCGTTCGCAACCGGGCGCTGTGCCTCTACGACCTGCTCAAGCGCGGCGGCATCGAGTTCAACGGTGCCAGCGAACAGGGCCTGGAGGAGGCCGACGAAGCCGTCATCATCGCGCTGGCTGCGACCCTTCACGATATCGGCCACGTCGTCCACCGGGACGACCACCCCTACTACTCGATCCCGCTCGCGGCCGACCTCCTCGACGACTTCCTGCCGGCCTACTACGACACGGAGGCTGCAGTACGGGTGAAAGGTGAAGTGTTGCACGCGATCCTCTGTCACCACACCGAGGAAGATCCGCTGACGCTGGAGGCCGGCGTCGTCAGAGTCGCCGACGCGCTGGACATGGAGAGCGGGCGCTCGCGCATCCCGTACAACTACGGCGGCCGCGGCATCAACACGGTGTCGAGCCAGGCGATTAAGCGCGTCTTTCTGCAGGATGGCGACGACAAACCAGTCCTCGTCGAGATCGAGATGTCGAACGCCGCGGGCGTCTACCAGGTCGACAACCTCCTGAAGGCGAAGCTCCAGGGCTCCGGGCTGGAATCTCACGTCCGGATCGTCGCGCTCAACGTCCGCGAGGACGAGGACCAGCTGGTCGAGCGGATCGAGCTGTAGCCGCTCGCAGCCGACGGTCCCGTGGGCCCTTACCGCCCCGTCACGTCGGGCTTACCGAGCGTACCCGGTGCATGAATTTATGCGGGCACCGTCAACGCTCGCGCATGAACGGCGTTCGCATGCCGGATCTGACCGCCGACGCCCGCGACGGATCGGACGGACCGCACGGGTCGGTGTCGGGACGGGTCCAGGGCCTCCTCGAATACCTCCGAGGTCGAGTCCTGACGCTGCTGGTCCGCGATCGGTCGACGGACGACGCCGGGCGTCGGCGACTCGACCGGGACGGCGGATCGACTGCCCCGGAACTGGATCGGTTCCCCGAGCGGGCACGGCCGCTCACCCACCCCGACCGTGAACTCGACGGCCTCAACACGCCGGACGTGGTCGGGATCGAGACCGACGACGGACTCCGGCTTTCGCTGCCGAACAACCCAGACGCGACCCTCGTCTCGGACGTGTGGGTGACGATCGAGGAGTGACGCCGCTCTTTTCGCTCGCAGCTGTTCCTCGCAGAAATGCGGCGACCGGGATTTGAACCCGGGCCATGAGCTTGGAAGGCTCAGGTCCTACCACTAGACCACCGCCGCTTACTTCGTTTGCGCCGAGGTTCACGATTACGCTGGAATCGCTCACCACCGCCGCATGCTTCGCCTGCGGCGTGCCTCGCAGTTCTTCCAGAACTGCTCACCACCGCCGCTTACTTCGTTTGCGCTGGGGTTCGCAACGCGTCGCGTTACGCACCGCCAGACTCGTGACGACGGAACGTCTCCACGGTGCGCCCCGCCGCCACTCGTTCGCCAATAGCTGGTGCTGTTTTAAGGGCGTTTCCCTTCGGGACGCACGACGGCGTAGCAGTTCCCACTCGAAATCTCCAGTGACTCCAGCGCGAGGTCGCTGGCGGCAACGTCGCGCTCGAACTCGGCGGGTGCGTAGATGTGGTAGAACCGTGGCACCGTTCGACCGCCCGGCAACGTCCAGTCGACGGTGGTGTCGAAGCCCCGATCGGCGTCGGCGCTCGCGTCGAAGCGGTCGTGTGCCGTCGACCAGGCGCTGACCAGTCCGCGCCCGTCGGGCCCGAGAACCCGTGCGAGTTCGTCGAGGCTGTCACGCCGGTCTGCCCGCTGGGGGAGGTGGTGGATCGTGGCGACGTAGACCGCGAGGTCGGCACAGTCGTCGGCTAGTGGCAGCGTCGCCGCGTCGCTCTGGAGCAGCGTCGTGGCGGGACAGGCCCCGAGGCGGTCGCGCGCGGCCGCCAGCAGTTCGCGGCTGGCGTCGAGCCCCACCACGCGGTCGGCGTGGTCTGCCAGCAGTTCGGCGTGCCGGCCGTTGCCACAGCCAACGTCGAGCGCGACTCCCCCCCGGCACCGATCCTCGACGAAGGACTCGACCTCCGGCCAGGCGTACTCGCGGGTCTTCGAGAAGTGGCTCCCGATCGTCTCGTAGGTCTCGCGGACGTCCGCTCGCGAGGGGCCGTCGGACATACCGATCCCTGCGCGCGCTGGCGCATAGTGGCTTCGCTCTCGGTCACGCACGCGGAGAAAATTGTCCCGCCGAGGTTCGGCCCGGGCGGCCGGTCACGGTGCTACTGGTCGTACTTCTCGGGGTAGGCCTCTGCGAGCAACTCGGGGCGCGCGTCGAGTCGCTCCCGGATCGGCCCGATCACGTCCGAGACGTACTCACCGGCGGCGGGCTTGAGGTCTGCCGGGTGGAGCTCCTCGCTGAGGAAGTCCGCTTCCAGTTCGTCGAACTCGTCGTAGACGAGGTTCCCGCCGTACTCGTCGGGGCGCTCGACGACGAAGGATTCGCCGCGCTCTTCGAGCACCGGGAAGACGAGGTATTCGAGGTACTCCAGTACGCCGTTGTCCTCGCGCTCGCCCATCGGGCAGTACGCGTCTTCGATCTTCTCGACGACGGCGTCGTGGCTGTCGTTGAGGTTGACCTTCGTGTCCTCCTTCGAGGCGCTCATCTCTTCGCCGGTGAGCCCCGACAGCAGCGGCGCGAAGATACAGACCGGCGCGTCGTGTCCGTGGTCGGGCAGCGTCTCGCGAGAGAGCATGTAGATCCCGCGCTGGTCGTCGCCGCCGTAGGCGATGTCGGCGTCGAGGGCTTTCACGTCGAGGGTCTGCATCAGCGGGTAGATCAGCCCGCCGAGGTTCGGGCTCTCGGACTCGCGGACGACTCTGCTGCCGGCCCGCTGGGTCCTGGCGAGAGTCGTCTCGGCCGCCATACGGTACATCTCCAGGGTGTACTCCTCGTCGAGCTGGAAGTCGGTCCCGCGGACGAACGAGATCGCCTCTGGGTCCGCTCCGGCGGCCTCGATCATCCCCTCGATGGCGACCTGGTAGTACTCCGAGCGGGCGTCGAGCAGGTCGAAGGGGCTCTTCTCGTCGTCGAGGTGCGCGTGCAGGTCGGCGATCAGCACCGTCACGTCGATGCCGGCCTCGATGAAGTCCGCCAGCTTGCGCATCGTCGTGTAGTGTCCGATGTGCATCTCACCCGTGGGCGCGTAGCCGATGTACGCCGAGGGAGTGCCCTCGTCGAACAGCGCTTGGAGTTCCTCCTCCTCGATGACTTCGAGCGTGTGACGCGTCGCCAGTTCGAGGCGATCGGCGGTGTCCATACCTCTGGTACCCCACCGCGGTGATTAAAACGTTCCATCTCCCCTCGCCGCGAGCGACACACTCGTACTGCCGACTGTACCTTCGTGAAGATCGTTCACAGATGTACAGCCGGTAGTCTCAACTGTCCCAGGGCCAACACACACCCATGTACACCGGGACCACGGAAGAGCCGTGCTGTCTGTGCGGGACCGAGGAGACGGCCACCCGGATCGACCTGCCCCCGCGGGCCGTCCAGCTGATGCGACACGGCGACCCCATCGCCTGGCGCGATATCGAAAGCACCGTCACGGTGTATTTCTGCGCGGACGACTGGGAGACGGTTCGTGATCTCGTCCTCGAAACGGGCATGAGCCCTCTCTCGCGGTGCAACGTCGCCCACGCCTCGTTCGACTTGCGCGAGGACTTCGAGGCGCTGCTCAACGACGTGCGCGAGGAACCGGACCAGCGGCCACGCGAGCGCGAGATGCTCGCCGACGCCCGAGAGACCATCGAGACGTACGGCGAGGACGACCACGTCGAGGAACGGGACGTGGTCGAGGCACGGATCGTCACCTGGGCGCTCGAAGACCTCGGCGAACGAGCGACTACCGAGTGATCGGGGGGTTGGAGTACCGTACCGGACCCCACGCGGCGGGACACCGTGCGATCGACTCGCGACCGGCGGCGGGCGGTACGACCTCCAGGGAGTCGCTCGCTATCCAAACTGTTTTGACTGGTCACGGCAGTGTGTGAACCGATGACTGTACGTGTAGGTGTTCTGGGGGCCACTGGTGCGGTCGGTCAGCGACTCATCCAGTTGCTCGAACCGCACCCCGATTTCGAGATCGCAGCACTGACTGCCAGCGAATCCAGTGCCGGCAAGGCGTACCGAGAGGCGGCCAAGTGGCGCATCGACGCGCCGATTCCCGAGGCCGTGGCCGAGATCGAAGTCGGCGCGACCACGCCCGAAGACGTGCCCGACGACGTGGACCTGATCTTCTCGTCGCTCCCCTCCGGCGTCGGTGCCGAGGTCGAACCGGAGTTCTGCGAGGCGGGCTACGTCGTCTCCTCGAACTCCTCGAACGGTCGCATGGACGAGGACGTGCCCCTCGTGATCCCCGAGGTCAACGCCGACCACCTCGACGTGCTCGAACGCCAGCGCGAGGAACGCGGCTGGGACGGCGCGCTCCTGAAGAACCCGAACTGCTCGACGATCACGATGGTGCCGCCGCTGGCGGCACTCGACGAGGCCTTCGGCCTGACGGACGTGCGCGTCTCGACGCTACAGGCCGTGTCGGGCGCGGGCTACGACGGCGTCACGTCGATGGAGATCATCGACAACGCCATCCCGCACATCGGCGGCGAGGAGGAGAAGATGGAGACCGAGTCCCGGAAGCTGCTGGGTGGGTTCGACGGCACGGCGATCGACCTCCACGAGATGGACGTGGCGGCCTCCTGTAACCGCATCGCGACGCTCGACGGCCACCTCGAAAACGTCTGGGTCGACACCGAGGACGACGTGACTGTCGCGGACGCCGAGGACGCGCTACGCTCGGCGTCGGGTATCGACCTGCCGTCTTCGCCCGACCAGCTGATCCGGGTCTTCGACGAGCCCGATCGGCCCCAGCCTCGCCTCGACCGCAACATCGAGGACGGGATGGGTGTCGCGGTCGGCGGCGTCCAGGAGACGACCGACGGACTCCAGTTCAACTGCCTCGCGCACAACACGATGCGCGGTGCGGCGGGCGCGAGCGTACTCAACGGCGAACTGCTGGCGGCGAACGGTTACCTGTAGCAGTCTCTCGCACTTTTTTCTGGATCGGCGCAGACGGATCGTTGTGATGCTATCACGTGAGACGAAGGTACAGGCTGGGGCCGCCGCCGTCGGGCTGGTGGTGCTGGGCGTCGGTGCGACACGACTCGACCTGTCGGTCTGGTGGACCCAGCCGCTGCTCGTGGGGCTGTTCGAGGCGATCGTCTTCGGTGGTGGCCATCTCTACTTCGTCCTCCGTGGTGGCGGTGGCAGCGTGTCACTCACCGCGCGACGGCGGTTTCTGTGGCTCATCCTGGCGTTCCTGACGCTCGTCCCACTCGTCGTGCTCGCTGGCGAGCGGACGCTCGGTCCGTTCGGGGTCCGTCGGGTGCTCATGTGGGCTCTCGGTGGCATCACCGGCGTCTACCTGTTCCTCGAAGGCATCGCCGGCTACCGGGCGACGATGGCCGAGGATTAGAGGGGGATCTGGTTCCGGAGCCCGTCCCACTCGCCAGTTTCTGCGGCGCGCCTGACGTTCTCGGCGAGGATGTCGGCGGTGCGCTCGTAGTACTCGGGCGTGTGGCCGGAGGCGTGGGGCGTCACGAAGACGTTGTCGAAGCCCCACAGCGGGTGGTCCTCGGGCAGCGGCTCGGGATCGGTCACGTCCAGCTGTGCCGCGCCGATGTAGTTGCTCTGGATCGCCGACGTGAGCGCGTCGGTATCGACGACGCCGCCGCGGGCGACGTTGACGAAGATCGCCTCGGGGTGCATCGTCCGGAACAGTTGCTCGTCGAACAGCTCCTCGGTCGCGTCGGTCAGCGGGCACGCGACGGCGACGTACTCGGCGTCGGTGACGGCCTCGTGGATCTCGTCGAAGCCGTACACTTCGTCGGTCGGTCCGCCCTTCTCCGGGCTGTAGCGGACGCCGACGGTGTCGACGTCGAACCCCGCGAGTCGGTCGACGATGGCCTGGCCGATCGCGCCGAGCCCGACGACCGCCACCGTCGAGCCGGCGAGTTCGCCCGACTGGAGGGCGCGCCACTGTCGCTCTCGCTGGCGGCGACGCGCCTCGAAGAAGCGCCGCGTGAAGGCGAGAAACGCGCCGATCACGTGCTCGGCGATGTTCGGGCCGTGGACTCCCGAGGCCGTCGTCAGCGCGATCTCTCGCTCGGCGAACTCGTCGAGGGGCAGGTGGTCGTAGCCGGCGTAGATGCTCGCGAACAGCTGGATCTCGCGGGCGTAATCGAGCAGTTCGTCGTCGAACGGCCCGGCAGAGACCACCGTCGCCGTCTCGACGGCCGCTCGCTCTTGCTCGGGGGTCCGTGCGACCGTGACCGTCGCCTCGGGCAGTCGCTCGCGGACCGCGTCGGCGTACGATTCGACCGGCAGGCCGTGTGCTTTCTGCCGCAGGATGGCGATTTCAGTCACGCACAGCCACCTCCGCTTGGACCAGGGACATACTGGTCGTTCCAGCCAGTGGCTCAAAACAGTACTGTCACGGCGACCGGTGGTGGACGCCCCTCGCTGTTCCGTTCGTTTCGATACACGCGTGGAGAAATATCGACAGCGACGGATCGAGCGACGACATCGACGGGTCGCTGGCCGCTTCGCGATGCCACATTTAATGACGGTGTGGTTCCACGGTCGGTGTAATGAGTGGTGACTGGGACTCCGTGCTCGTCGTCGACGACGATCCCGCCTGCCGGGAGCTCCACTCGATCTGGCTCGACGACGAGTACGAGGTGCTGACCGCCGCCGATGGGCGGGCGGCACTCGAGAAGGTGGGGGACGCCGACGTGATGCTCCTCGACAGAGAGATGCCCCACATGAACGGGGCGGAGGTGGCACAGCGACTGACCGAGCGACCGGACGACTGTTTCGTCGTCATGATCTCCGGCGTGGAACCGGACTTCGACGTTCGAGAGTTGATCGTCGACGACTACCTGACCAAGCCGGTGTCGCGAGAGACGGTGCTCGACGTGGTCGAGACGATGCTCTCACGGGGTGCCTGCCGGCAGCTGCTCCGGGAGTACTTCTCTCTGACCGCGCGGAAGGCGACGCTCGAACTCCGGATCAGTCGGGACGCGCTCGGGGACAGCGACGAGTACCACGACCTGATCGCCGAACTCGAGGCCACGCGAACCACGCTCGACGACCGTCTCGAACAGTTCGACGGGCACTGGCGACAGGCGATCCTCGCGGCGGTCAGCGACGATCTGGGATCGGAGCCGCGATCTGTCACCTGACCGTCGGGCCGTCGCGCGATGAGTGGCGAGCAAGGAATTTAAGCCCCCTCCGAACAGGGGTGGGGTATGGAGCGCGTAGATGTCGCGATCGTCGGCGGCGGGCCCGCCGGTACGTCTGCCGGTCGGGCAGCCGCCGAACAGGGTGCCGAGGCCGTCGTGGTCGAGAAGGGGGTCCCGAGAGCCGACCGTGACGGACTGGGCCCCGACTCGACGGACGCCGCCGGCTTTCTGGATTACTGGACCGAACTCGCCGGCTTCGGTCCCGACGAGTTCCCCGACTCGGTGACGCTCGCGGAACTCGACGGCGCGGAGTTCATCGGGCCCAACGAGTCGGTCCTGATCGAAGAGACGGGGATCGACTCCGCGTATCCCGGATTCGGCTTCACGTTCCAGCGAGCCCGCTTCGACGACTGGCTGCGCGACCGCGCCGAAACAGCGGGCGCTCAGTACCGCGTCGGCACGAGCGTCACGGGCGTCGACACCGACCTCTCGGGCGGCGTCGAGCACACGCTGGAACTCTCGGACGGCGAGTCGATCGTCGCCGACGCGCTCGTCCTCGCGGACGGCCCCCAGCGGACGGTCACCGGCCGCGTCCTCGATCAGTTCCTCCCGGCGGACGAGTCGCTCTCCGAGCGGCTCCCGTCGACGGAGGCCAACCACATCGCCTACCAGGAGCACCGCCGGATGCCCGAGGAACTGTTCCCCGAGGACCGGATCCAGTTCTGGTGGGGCGTGATGCCCGGCCACACCGCCTACCCGTGGATCTTCCCGAACGACGACAACGTGGCTCGGATCGGGCTCACGATGCCGATCGGGCTGGACATCGACGACTACGACGCCAGCGAGTGGGCCCTGCTCCGGGAGGACGACGACAAGATCCCGCAGGGTCGCACCTACGTCGAGCGCCTGCTCGAACGGGAGTTTCCCGACTACGACCTCGAGGACTTCCCGCTGGTCGAGGATCGGGGCAAGACCGACGGCACGGAGACGTACCCGATCTCTTCGACCCGGCCGATCGACTCGCCGACCGACGCGAACGTCGCCGTCGTCGGCGGCGCGATGGGCGCGACCTCCGCCTTCCACGAGGGCGGGGACCACGTCGCCGTCCGAACCGGCTCTCTCGCCGGAGAACTGGCCGCGACCGACGCCCTCGACCGCTACAACGACGCCTGGAAGGACGCGCTCGAATCCGAGATCCTCCGCAACGTCGCCTTCGCCGACCTGGTCGAGGGGTACGATCCCGCGACCTGGGACCGCGTGTTCGCGACCGTCAACGCGATGCAGACCGTCGACGGATCCCTGTGGCGACAGGCCCTGGCCGCCGGCACGCTGGGGCTCAAGACCGTCGCCGGCTACAAGTGGCGCAAGTTCCAGTACCGCGACGGCGGCTACGTCCAGCTCGCCGAGTCCGAGTACACCGTCTGAGACGGATTGTGTAGCAGTTTACCGGGATCGTCTCCCCCGTGGCGACGATCGCCGGTCAGCACCGACACGAAACCGTATGACCCCCCGCTGCCGTGGTCGCGGCCGGACCGCAACCCCTTACCCGTCCGACGGAGTATCCCCGACTGCGTGCCTTTTGTCCCCGCCCGAGGCCCGTCCTTCGGGACGATGACAGCGCGGCGAACCCGGGCACGCGACATTCGGCTCGACGGCTGACGCCGTCTCACCACATGGAGGCGTTTCACGCCTCCCGCCCGACACGAGGGTTTGCCGGTCGACAGGGCGCACTGCCCCGGATGATGCCGGTCGTTAGTGTTTCGGGCGTACACTTTCGAACTACCGCAGATACATCTCCAGTGAGTCTACGACGCGATCCGCGAATGCATCAGTAACTCGGCCCTGCCACGCAACGAGGTCTTCGCTTCGGGGCGAGTGGATCGCCCACGGCGAGACGAACGACTCTCGTGGAACACCGCCCGTTTCCCAGACGCCCTCCCCGAGACGAAGCGAGTCGTCGTATTCCTTCGTCGAGATAGCGACCGCGACGTGTTGCTCGTCGGCGAAGGGGTGGGAACTGTTGTTCACGACGAGCCACGGTCGCTGGCGGTCAGTGCCAAGTTTGAACGGATCGGTACTCCTGACGACGTCGCCGCGTTCCGGCTCCATCGATCACTCGTCCTCGCTCGAATTTTGTTCGCTTGGATGGGGCTGGTCGGGTGCGACAGCGTCCCAACGCTCCGACTCGATTCCACCATCGGCTTCGTCGAGCTGTTCGCTCACGTCGTGCAGATCGTACGCTGCGGCGACCCGTTGTTCGTCCTCGGTGAGTGCCCAGTACTGCCCTCGATGACGGACGAGACCACGCTCTTTCAATCGCGTGAGCGCGGTGCCAACCGTGTTCGGGTTCTCGTCGATGGCAGTAGCTATCTCCGACCGAGTAAACGCCGCGTCCTGGTGCGTGTTGAGGTACCTAATCACCTGTTCGGGGACGCTCGGCCCCTCCGGCAAGTCACCCGATTCGAACTCGTCAATACTCACGGGCATACTGCGAAATTAGCGTGCTCACGTAATGAATGTACTGCTGTACTTTGAGTGCGGATCAGCTGGTGAAACCTCGCCCGGTAGTGTTTCGGGCGACAGCTCCCTTCCGCAGACAGTCCTCCGTCCCGATGGACGCGGAGCCACCGCCGCATTCAACCGAGTGCCCGCTATACGTGACGTATGTCGATCCTTCGTTCGGTTGTCACGCTCGCTCGCGACCGGAACGTTACGTTCCTCGCGGCGGGGATCGCCTACTACGCGTTCGTGTCTATCGTACCCCTGCTGCTGCTGGCGACCGCCGTCGCCTCGACGCTCGGCGGCCAGGCGTTCGCCGACCGGGTCGTCGCAGTGCTGGGCCGGATGCTCTCGGCGTCGGGTCAGGAACTCGTAGCGGGTGCGCTCACCGACACCGCCGGGCGGGGGACGGCCTCGCTGGTCGGCTTCCTGGTGTTGCTCTGGAGCGGACTGAAGCTCTTTCGCGGACTCGATCAGGCGTTCGACGAAGTGTACGCCGCCGAGGTCCACACGTCGCTCCTCCAGCAGGTGCGGAACGGACTGGTCGTCGTCGTCGGCGTCGCACTCGCGGTCGGGACCGCGGTCCTCGTCGGGCTCGCGCTCTCGATCCAGCCCTGGGAAATCCCGTTCGTCAACGTCTTCGGGACCGTCGCGCTGGTCGTCGTCATCACCCTCGCCTTCCTGCCGATCTACTACGTCCTGCCGCCGGTCGACGTGTCGCTGCGAGACATCCTCCCCGGCGCGGTGATCGCTGCGGGCGGGTGGGTCCTGCTCCAGCTCGGATTTCGCGTCTACGCGGCCAACGCCGGGCAGTACGCGGCCTACGGTATCCTCGGGGCCGTCCTGCTGTTCGTTACGTGGCTGTACTTCGCGAGCATCGTCGTCCTGATCGGCGTCGTCGTCAACGTCGTCTTGCGGGAAGTCGGAGCGGACTCGCGGTCGGAGCCGGCCGCGTAGTCGGCGTCTCCCTCGTTCTCCTGCGGTCTCCGTGGACGTCTGTGGTCCGGTTTCGAGGCGTGGGTCATACTACCGGCTGTAAATCTGTGACCGATTTCGCCACCCCGGGGTGGCGAAGCTCGTCACGAAGTGACAGCCGGCAGTATCACTCCGAGAGCCCGAGATCACTGCCGTCGATCGAATCGTCGTCGGTACGGAACCACCCGTCGTGTACTGCCCGCTCGGTCGCCTCGGGGTCGTTGCAGTAGCCGTCCATGACCGTCGGACCGTCGATCAGGACGTCGCTGTCGGCCGAGAGCCCGACGGTGACGCCGGACAGTGCCTCTCCGACGCTGTCGCGCTCGAAGTCGTCGGGGCCGTTGATCGTCCCGACGGCGCTCGTCTCGGCGGTCCCGTACAGTTCACACAGGGGGACACCGAGGCCGTGGAAGAAATCGAGGAGGTGATCGTCGAGGCGACCGGAACACGACAGTGCGTAGGTCAGGTCGTCGAGGCCGAACTCCTGGCGCAGCGGCCGATAGGCCAGTCGTTCTGCCGCCGCATACTTCAGCGGCGTGCCGCTACCGTCGATCACGTCGCGCCCGTAGCCGGTGACGCTCCCGGCGACCTTGCGCTTGGCCCAGCCGAAGGAGCCGATTCGGTCCTGAAGCTCGCCGTACAGCTGCTGGTACAGCTTGGGGACGCCGATCAGCACGTCGGGGCTGAGTGCCGGCAGTGCCTCGACACTGCTGGCCCGGTCGGTGTACGCGACGGTGGCCCCGGCGTCCCAGAGGTAGTAGGCTCCGACGCGCTGGGAGACGTGTGCGAACGGCAGGAGCGCGGTCCCCGTCGCATCGGGATCCAGTGGGAGCGCGTCGCTCAGTGCCGCGATGGCCGCCCGGAGGTTCCGATGGGTCAGCTCGACGCCGGTCGGCTCGCCGCCTGCGGGGACCTGATAGACGATCGTCGCGAGGTCGGTGCCGCGGCGGTTCAGCCCCGGCAGGGAGCGCTGTGGCGACGCCGGCAGCGGCTCCGTGTCGACGACCACGTCGACTGCCCGCTCGACGGCCGAGGGCGGGTCACCCGGAGACGCGAACCCGTCGATCTCGGCGGTCGTGACGATCGATCGCAGCTGTTCGTCGTCGAACGAGGGATACAGCGGGACGGAGACGAGCCCGGCGAGGTGGCTGGCGAGGTCGAAGAGGAGCGCCTCGCCGTTCGATTCGAGGTCGATCGCCAGCCGATCGCCCGGCGTGAGCTCCGTCTCCAGGAGGCCGCCAGCGACCGCTGTGGCACGCTCGTACAGCGACTCGAAGGTCCGTTCGGTCTGCTCGTCGCCGTCGTGTTCGATCGTCGCCACGCGGTCCCCGTGTGTCGTCGCCACCTGTTCGAACCACGACGCGATCGGGCCGGCGGGGACGGACAGCTCGCCGCCGTCTAGCACCTCCTCTTCGACGGAGACCGTCGTCGGCTGGGTCGTCTCGGGAGGTGATTCCGAGTGGCGACGCTGCCGGAGCGTTCCGGGCGTGTACTCGTAGGTCTCGTCGATCTCCGTCTGGTAGTACTCGCTGTAGCGCTGGTCTTCGTCACCCGCAGCGATGTGGCTGTCGAGCCAGTCCCGGAGGAAGGTGAGGACCTCCATCGTGACGTACTCGCCGTCCTCGTGACGCTCGCGAAAGTCGCTGACCGTCGACGCGAACTCCTCGTGCATCTCGCGGTGGTCGTAGAAACAGTCGGCACAGTCCATCGCGTAGCCACAGTCCTGCATGAACTCCTCCTCGTCGCCGAAGTGGTACTCGGTGTACCGTTCGAGTTCCCGGAGGATGTCACCGATCTCGTCCTGTGAGTGGCCCTCGTCCATGGCCGTGTGGAGATCGTTCAGCAGACCGAACAGCCGCTTGTGTTGTTCGTCGAAGCGATCGATCTGTGTGCTGTAGCGTTCGTCGTCCCACCGGGCGAACGCGTCCTCGGACTCCAGTTGCATACGCTGGGCTGGCCCCAGCATCCTCAAAAGCACCCCCTCCAGTTCCCGGTGGATGAAAACAGAGCGACACGCACAACAGGGAACCGATCGATCACGCACACAGCGATGCGTCAACTCACCGACGAAGCGATCGCCGAGGTCCTCGCGGCGAACGGTATCGGCGTCCTCGCCTTCGGCGAGACCGGTCGCTATCCCTACGCCATCCCCGTCGCTTTCGGATACGACGCGGACGCCGACGTCTTCGCCCTCCAGCTCGAAGGCGGGACGGACAGTGAGAAACACCGGGCGCTGGAGCGACATCCCTACGTGTCCGTCACTGTCTTCGAAGAGACCGAGCCGCGGGAGACCTGGCGCAGCGTCGTGGTCAGAGGGAAGCTGGTCGAAACGAGCTACGAGGCCGTCGAGACGGCCTTCGCGACACTGGCAAAGCGGACGCGCTCTGCACCGAACCCCGTGGTCTGGGGGGACTCGGGGAGCGTGACGCCCTACGAACTACAGATCGAGGAGTGGAGCGGTCGATCGTTCCCGATCAGCTGAACGTGGAGCCTACGTCTGGGCCGAGTAGCCCGCGTCCTCGACTGCTTCGACCAGGGCCGCCACGTCGGCGTCGCCCTCGATGCTGGCACGCTCGTCCTCGTGGTCGGCGCTGGCGTCGGTGACGCCACTGACGGCTTCGAGAGCCTCTTCGACGGTCTGTTCACAGTGCTCACAGGACATCCCTTCGACGGACAGTGTCGTCATACGTTCGCCCGTAGGGACGGCTCGTTTATTCGGGTTGTGGCTCGGCGTCCGATCACGGCGGGCCGTGGATGGCAAACCGTTTTTCCGTGCGGTCCAAACGACGGGTATGAACGTACGACGCGTCGGAGACCTCGGTCCGGACGAACGGCGCGCGCTGTTCGAGCGCGATGCCGGCGTCGACGAGGTCCGCGACGACGTGCAGGAGATCGTCGATCGGGTTCGCGAAGAGGGCGACGTGGCGCTGCGGGAGTTCGCCGAAGAGTTCGACGGCGTCACCGTCGGCAACGTCGATATCACCGACGACGCCGAGCGCGCCGTCGAGGAACTCGACGAGGCGACGCTGTCGGCCATCGAGGACGCCGCAGCGAACGTTCGGGCCTTCCACGAGGCACAGTTGCCGACCGACTGGCGCGACTCCTTCGAGGGGCGCGAACTCGGCCGTCGGTACCGTCCCATCGAGAGCGCCGGTGCGTACGTCCCCGGCGGAACCGCAGCGTACCCCTCCAGCGCGCTGATGGGCGTCGTTCCGGCGAAGGTCGCCGGTGTCGAACACGTCGCCGTCGCGACCCCGCCCGCAGAAGAGATCAACCCGGTGACGCTTGCGGCCATCCACGTCGCCGGTGCGGACGTGGTGTACCAGGCCGGCGGCGCGCAGGCGATCGCCGCACTCGCCTACGGGACCGAGTCCGTCGACGCCGTCGACAAGGTCGTCGGGCCGGGCAACCGGTGGGTGACCGCCGCCAAGTCGATCGTCCGGGGGGACGTAGCGATCGACTTCCTGGCCGGTCCCTCCGAGATCATGGTCGTCGCCGACGAGAGCGCCGATCCGGAACTGGTCGCCGCCGACCTCGTCGCCCAGGCCGAACACGACGAGAACGCCTCCGTCGTCGCCGTGACCGACGACGAGGGGCTCGCGGAGGCCGTTGCGGCGGCCGTCGACAGCCAGGCCGGCGCGCGCGAGCGAGCGGACGTGATCCGCGGTGCCCTCGACAACGCGGCCTCTGGCGTCTTCCTCGCGCGGTCGATGAGCGAGGCGGTGCTGTTCGCCGAAGAGTACGCGGCAGAGCACCTCTCGATCGTCGCCGAGGACGACGAGTCGATACTCGACCGCATCCCATCGGCCGGGTCGGCGTTTCTCGGCCCCTACAGCGCCGTGGCGGCGGGTGACTACGCCAGCGGACCGAACCACGTGTTGCCGACGGGCGGCCACGCGCGCGTCACCGGCGGGCTCTCCGTGGACTCGTTCCTGCGTTCGACGACCGTACAGCGCCTCTCCGAGGAGTCACTGGCCGACATCGAGTCGACGATCACCACGCTCGCGGAGGCCGAGGGGCTCGAAGCCCACGCCGAGAGCGTCCGCAAGCGATTCGACGACACCTGAGCGCTCACTCCCAGATGACGGTCGCGACACCGATCGAACGAGCGACGATCCAGGACCTCCCCGCGATCCAGCGGGTCGCCGACTGGAGCTTCCAGGCGGCCTACGCCGGGCTCCTCGACGAGCAGTTGCTCGACACCGTCGTCGAGGAGTGGTACGCGACCGAACGGCTCCGCGAGCAGATCACCGAGCCCGACAGCCTGTTCCTCGTCGCACGTCGCGGCGGCCGCGTTCGTGGCTACGCCAACGTCGAACCGGACGACCCACCCGAGACGTACTATCTCTCGCGGCTCTACGTCGAGCCGCTGCTGTGGGGCAACGGCATCGGGAGCGAACTGCTCGCTGCCGTCGACCGCCGGCTGTCGGCGGCGTCGCTCCGACTCACCGTTTTGGCCGGCAACGAGCGAGCAATCGGCTTCTACGAGCGACAGGGGTTCGAGTACGTCACCACGGAGACGACGACGTTCGGCCCGACCGCGGTCGAGGAACACGTCTATCGCAAGCCGCTGTGATCCCGGCGTCACTGTTAACACGTTCGGGAGCAACTGTACCCGTATGAGCAGTACCGTAGACGCGGACCCCGGGGGGACAGGTATCGACGTGACCGAGCCGGCGGCCGCGGAGGCCGTCGATCTCATGGAGGGCGAACAGATGGACGTCGACGAGGCGGGACTTCGGCTGTTCGTCCAGCAGGGCGGCTGTGCCGGGCTGTCGTACGGCATGCGCTTCGAGCACGAGCCCGAGCCCGACGACCAGGTGTACGAACACCACGGCCTCCGCGTGTTCATCGACCAGTCCAGCCTCAACTACATCGAGGGCTCCGTGCTGGACTTCGAGGGCGGACTACAGGGCGAAGGGTTCCACGTTCGAAACCCCAACGTCGAGAGCGAGTGTGGGTGTGGCGAGTCGTTCCGGACCTGATCGTCACTCCTCTAGCTCGAAGGCCACCTCGACTTCGGCCTGGTATTCGCGGCCCTCGACGCCTGCGATCTCGACGCCCATCTCCTCGACTTCTGCCCACTTGAGATTGTCCAGCGTCGCCTCTGCGCGGCCGACGGCGTCGTCGACGGCGTCGTCGAAGCTCTCGGCACTGGTCCCGATCAGCGTGATCTTTTTGAAGACCATGTTCATCGTTCACAGCCACCAGTGATAAAGGCCGGGACCACCCGGTGTCGTGGGGGATCACGAAGGCTTGCCCGGCAGTGTCAGGTCGATCGCGTGTCCAGCGTCTCCGAGAGGATGCCGACCACGTCGGTGAGGTACGCCGTTCCCCACACCGCGACGACGACGGCACCGATCGTGTCGAAGACGAGATCCAGCATCGTGTCATTCAGTCCGTACTGCGTGAGGACGGGGGCACTGCCCACACTCGCCGCGGCCGTGCTGACGGCGAACTCGATGACCTCCCAGAGGACGCCGAACGCGAGCACGAACAGGAGGATGAACACGAACATGAACCGGGGCGGAATGTGGATCCCGTCGCTGTGCTGGTCGAGCGATCGCACCGTCGTGTACCCCGCCGCGGCGACGATCGACGACGAGAGGACGTGGGTGAGGTGATCCCACCACCAGATCGTCGCGTAGAAGTTCGCCTCTGCGCCGGGCAAGCCGACCGTGCCCAGCGCGTGGAGCCAGACGGCACCGGTGATCCACAGCGTCAGTCCGGCGTCGAGTGGAATCTCGTAGTCCCGTTCGAGGACGGCCGGCAGCTGGGCGACCAGCAGCCCGATGCCGGTGTTGACGATGATCCCGGTCGAACCGCGTTCGATTCCGATAAAGAGCATCCCGATCAGCGACAGTTGCATGAGGCGTGTGAGCCGTCGCTGTGTCGACGCCGAGACGCCGATGCGGTCTCTGAGTTTCATCGCGACACCTCTGTCGGAAGGCGCTCGGTCGCCTCGACCTGCCGGCGCACGTAGAACGCGAAGATC
This sequence comes from Halomicrobium sp. IBSBa, assembly GCF_017612575.1. Classification (NCBI taxonomy): domain Archaea; kingdom Methanobacteriati; phylum Methanobacteriota; class Halobacteria; order Halobacteriales; family Haloarculaceae; genus Halomicrobium; species Halomicrobium sp. IBSBa. Next base: position 166,212 of record NZ_JADPQC010000001.1, on the reverse strand, counting down.
AGCCCGGCGGCGACACCGGCGACCGTCGAGGCGACGAACTCGATCATCAGCGCGTGTTCGATCTCTGCCTCGGGAACGCCGGGCTTCAACAGCAGCGTCGTCTCCAACAGGATGTCTGCCGACCACCGGAAGACGGCCCAGACACCCGCCATCGCCAGCGTCGTCACGACGACGAAGGCGACGGCGAAGCCGTCCGTCATCCGGACCGGGGTAAAGAGGTGTAGTTCCACGACGACGACCAGCGAGATCGCCGCGACGGAGAGGTACGTCGCGACCTGGCCGGTCACCGGCACCGTCGCGTAGGCCCGCCCGAGCACCGGGAGGGCGGCGAGACCGGTCACTTCCCACGGGAGGGTGGTCTGCCAGCTCCGAAAGCGGACGGGTGGCAGTACCGCCAGCGCGACGACTGCCAGCGCGAAGGCCGCCCACCAGAGCCGATCACGCCAGATGCTCGTCGCGATCGCGATCACGAGCAACCCGATCAGCAGCCACGAGAGAACGGCGTTCGTTCGCTGGTGGCGGAGGAGCCGCCCGATGTCGCTACTCATGTTGGCCCCCATGTCGTCCGCGGTTGAAACAGTGTCGACCGATCACAGCACCGCGAGGTAGACGATCAGATACGAGAGCGCGGCCGCCGTCACCGCGGCCAGTCCCGTCGCGCACGCTCTGGGCCAGTCGACCGCCCGGAGCTGTCTGCCGAACAGTTGACGCTGGGTGGCTCCGAGCACTCCGAACGCCAGGACGGTGAACACGAACTGGTACGACGCTTCCAGCGTCGGGGCCGGCAGCGCGACCGCCGCACCGGCATACGAGAGCCCGAGGACGGCTTTGCGGTCGATCTGTGGTCGACTCCCGCGACCGGTCAGGCGCAGGTAGACGAGGAGCCCGAGCCAAAGGGTCGCAAGCTCGATTCCGAAGGCCCCGAGCAGGTGCAGGGTCGGATCGGCCGCGAGCGCGACCCGCTCCGTGACGACCGGTACGTCCAGCGGGTACAGGAAGGTTGGGGGCTCGCCGGTGAACAGGTCCCCGAACGGGTGTGTGACAAGCCCCACGAGCGCCGTCGCGAGAACGGCACCCGACGACAGTCCCCGGCGAGCGGCGAACTGGGTGATCACGAGACCACCGACGCCGAACAGTACCGTGACCGCACCGGCCACCGAGCCGGCCGTCGCGGTCGCGAGGGCTGCCAGCCCGGCCAGCACGGTGGCAGCGACGACGCGGCCCGCGCTCGACCGACGCCACAGCGAGAACGCGGCCGCCGCGCTCGTCCCGAACACCAGCGAGTGGGTCGGACCGCGATGGACGACGTTCCCCGTCGACCAGAACGCGTCGGTCGCGTCGAACACACCGGAGACGCCGTCGAGCAGTCCCAGCGGCCCGTAGAGGATGTCGATATCCGGGAGCGTCGCGAACAGGCCGGCGACGATCGCCAACTGGAGCGCCCGGTGGCTGTCGATCTCGCGAGACAGCGCCACGGCTCCGACCAGCGCGAACGCCGCGACGCCGTGACCCACGAACATACGCTGTGTTTGACCGTGAGCGCGTATAAGTGTCTCGCGCCCGTGGTAGCACGTCTCTCGGCACCGATCGCTCGTCGTGCCAGGCGCGCAGTTGCCCCCGTCGAGGCTCGGACGGGCGGTCGCAGGCGTCATCCGGCCGACGCCACGCTGCGTGGTGGGTCTGAGAGGGATCTGAGACGGCTCTACGACCGCCCGTCTCAGGTAGAGGGACGATACACCGCGTACTCGCCGTCGTCGTCGACGCCGAGGACGGCCCAGTCGTACGACGGGCTCTCCACGGAGAGCCGGCGATAGGTGGTCACCGCGTCCTCCATCTCGGTGACGAAACACCGGTGACGCCCGTCTGTCGGGATCGTCGAGGGTTCGGAACACGTGACGCGGACGACGCGCCACTTGCGCTCCGCTCGTAGTTCGCCGTCTGTACGCGACACTGAATACCCGAGGTCTGCGAAAATCGACGAAGCCTGATCGGCCAGCGAGGTGGTTACGGCCGCCATCTGACAACCGATACCACGGCACATGTCTTAAGTATTTTGACCGTCCCGATGGCTGACAGTAGTTGGCCGGCAGCTGTCTGCGGTCAGGCTCTCACTCGTGGGCGGCGTCCCACTGGTCGGGCTTGCGAACGTTGGCACACTCGTTGCACTGCACTCGCCCCATCGCGTCCATCGCGTTGTCGACGCTCTCGCAGTTCGAACAGAAGTATCCCCAGCGCGTCGTCCCCTCGTCGTCGCTGTACACCACGTAGAATGGCCCCTTCGAACCGATCTCCGACTCCGACCGGTTCACGAACAGCGCCTGCCCGTCCGGACTGTCGTGTCGTTCCATAGGGAGTGGTGGGCGCGGCACGGGTATAGACGTTGTCTTCCGGTGGGTCGTCCGGGCGACGGCGACATCACTCCGTAGCAGAGCACAACACTTGTACGAGCGAGCGTGCTACCCACCACGACATGACTCTCGTCGTCGTCCCGGTCAGGTACCCGCTGTCCGGGCACTCGCGAACGACCTTGGAGACGGCGATTCGCGTCGCCGAGGAACGCGACGCCGACCTGACGGTTCTGCACGTCAACCTCTACCAGAAGGGACGACGCGTCACGCGAGCGGAGCTGCGCGACGCCGTCCAGTCGGAGTTCGGGCGACTGCCACGGACCCGATACGCCGTCGCGTCCGGCCTCCTCGTCGAGGAGACCATCCTCGAAGAGGTCGTCAGTCTGGACGCGGATCTCGTCGTGATCGGACGCAAACAGGCCGGCCGCTGGCGATCGATGGTCCGGCGGCTCACCGACGAGACCGACGTGGGAGACTTCCTCCGGCACGAACTCGACTGCGAGATCGTCACTGCACCGATCGAGTGACTCGCTGGGCTATCGATTCGCTGGCTTCTCGCCGTTCTCCGTCGCGGAACGATCCTCCGTCGTTGCTTCGAGACGGCCACCGTCCGCGACTGCGGGAGAGCGTGCGTTGCCCGACTGTTTGGCCGTCGTCTCCGTCTCGAACGAGCGCAACATCTCGAGCAGCTCGTCGGCCCGGTCCGCGACGGTCCCGATGTCTTCCGAGACGGTCTCGACGGTCTCGGTCTGTTGCTGGGCCGCCGCTGAAGCCTGCTCGGCCTCGTCGCGGGTCTGCTCGCTCACCGCGGTCAGATCGTCGACCACCTTCGCGACCTCTTCGGTCGTCTTCGCCTGCTCGCCGGTCGCGTCGGAGATCTCCTGCATCGAGTCGTCGACTTCGCCGACGACGGTGACGAGTTCCTCGAAGTCTCGGAGTGCTGCCGCGATTGTCGTCGTCGAACTCGCGACCTGTTCGTCCATCGCTCTGACCTCGGTGACCGTCTCGTCGGCTTCCTCGCTCACCGACTCGACCAGCGTGGCGATCTCGTCGGCCGACGCGCGCGTCTCCTCGGCCAGGGCCTTCACCTCGTCGGCGACCACTGCGAACCCGTCCCCGGTGCCGTCGGCCCGTGCGGCCTCGATCGAGGCGTTCAGTGCCAGCATGTTCGTCTGCTCTGCGATATCGGTGATCACGTCGACGATCTCCTCGACCGCGGCGATCTGCTCTCCGAGGTCCGCCACTGCGGTCGCGATGTGATCGATCTTCGACTCCAGTTCGTCGAGTTCGTCCAGCGCCTCGATCGCGTCTTCTCGGCCGTTCTCGCCACGCTCTGCGGCGTCTCTCGCCGTCTGTGCGGCCTCGTCTGCCGTCGCTGCGATCTCTTCGACGGTCGCCGAGAGCTTGCTCATCTCCTGTGCCACGTCCTCGTGGCGCTCGGTCTGTCTGGTCGCGCCGGTCGAGATCTCGTCGACGGACGCCGCGATCTCTTCGCTGGCCCTGTCGACCTCGTTCATGTTCTCGTCGACGCGATCACTGGCCGTCGCGACCGACGCAGCGAAGTCGGTCACGTCCCCGACCGTCTGGTCGAGGTTCGCGATTAGATCGTTGTAGTTGGTGACGACCTCGTCGAACAGCGCCTCGTCGCCGTCGATCTCGTCGGCGTCGATTCGCGCCGTCAGATCTCCGGCCTCTGCTCGCTCGGCCGCCGCTCCGAACGTCTCGACGAGCTGCTGGAGATTCTCCGACCGCCGTTCGAGCCGGTCGGTCATCTGCTGGAGCTCGTCGGTGTACTGCTCCAGATTGTCCGCCATGCGATCGAGCGACTCGCCCATCTGTCCGGGCACTTCTTCGTCCAGTGCGGCCGCGTCGAACTCCTGACGAGCGAGGGCGTCTGCTTGCCTGGAGACGGTGTCGAAGTAGCCGTGCACGCGTGAGAACGAGGACACGAGCGTTCCGATCTCGTCGGGCTGGTCGCTGTCCGGGACGTCGATGTCGACGGTCCCGCTGGCGATCGCGTCCGCGCGGTCCGCCAGCGTCGTGATGGGGTCGACGATGTCCTCTCTCGTGATGAAGATCGTGTTCACGAAGACGAGCACCGCACCGAGCAACAGGGCGATCGTCAGCGCGAACTGCGCGATCCCCGAGAGAAACAGCGAGACGACGACGAGCGTCAGCGAGACACCGAACTGAATCGCGACGGCAGCGAGGATCTTTCGTTCCAGGGACTTGTCTACGCCGACGAGTGTCAGCGACCTGCGTATCTGGCGCTTGTACCAACCGACGAACGTCGAGAGCATAGGTGTGCGAGACATCGACGACGACGAAGGTCAAAGGACCGGGTCGTTCTCAATTTTTGAAAACATCATATAGAGTCGATTTAATACCACTCTTTGTGGTTTTCGCACGCGATCAAGATATTACAATCGATACTGAACTCCATCTAGACACGACGACACGCCGCGGCGTCGGCGGACCTACGACGACCCCGCGAGGAGTTGCTACTCGCGGGCGTATCCCGGGGGGAGACTACTCTGCTCGAAACCGTTCTGTCGTTCGATGTCGAGTCGATACACGGCGGTCCCGCCGTCGGACACTGCCGCCTCGAACACCGCCGGCCGCCACCCGTCGGACAGGTCGTCTCCGATACCGTCCCACTCACTCTCGGGTACTCGCTCTATCGGCCCGTGGACGACGACGCTGCGCCAGGAGAACGGCGACGGCGCATCGAAGACCAGGAAACTGGCCGCCGCCGCTCGCTCTGTCAGCGCCCGCTTCTCGCTGCGGTCGCCCGCGACGTACGTGAAGTACAGCGTTCCCTCGCCGTCGGAGCCAAACGACATCGGGAGCAGGTACGGCGGGCCGTCCGTCGGGAGTCCGAGGACGCCGACACCGCGACTCTGCAGGAACGCTCGAATCGATTCGTCGTCCATCGGTCGTACACCGAGAGATTCGAGGTCTGTCATACATCTCACAACTAAAGATCCGTCAGTCACACGCATAAGTGAACTGTCGATTATTGTCTACCGATAATTGAGCGCCTTCAAGTGTTCTCACTCGATCGCGCTCTCGGAATCTGAGAGCGGTTTTCACCCGCTGGGAACACGCGTCCTCTTATATCCCGTATCAACGCCAACACGTACATGTGAGGGAGAGATTATGGCAACCAACACGGCAAACCCCCTGGCGACGAACTTCGAGCTCGAGTTAGACGGGCCGCTGACGAGCTACTGGCTGGCCCTGCTGCGGGTCATCACGGGCTGGTGGTTCTTCCACGCGGGCGTGACGAAGCTCATCGAGGACGGGCTGGCCTACAGCTACGGACCGATGTACATGCAGGAGATGACGGGGACGGCCCTGGGGCCGATCCCGGTCTGGATGGGGAACAACCTGGCGTGGTTGATCGCGCCCGGCGTTCCGCTGTTCGAGACGCTGATCGGGCTGGCGCTGATGGCGGGCCTGCTGACGCGGCTGGCGTCCATCGGCGGGGTCACCTTCATGACCCTGTTCTGGATCGGCAACGCCGAGTTCGGCCACGGACTGGTCAACAGCGACCTGATGGGGCTGCTGTTGTTCGTGACCGTGCTCGTGCTGGGCGCGGGCCGATACTACGGGCTCGACGCCATCGTCGAGCAGACGAAGCTGGTCAAACGCCACCCGAAACTACGCTACATCCTCGGCTAACGAGGTGACCTACAATGACTGACACCACAACGATCGTCGACCGTATCGCGCTGGGACTGAGCGGTGCCCTGTTCGTGCTGGGCATCGTCGTCATGGGCGTGCTGGAACTGCTGGCGGGCAAACCCTACAGCCCGGCCCCACTGACCAACGACGCCGGTGACGTGATCGCGACGCCGCTGCTCGACCCGACGCTGCGAACCGGGATCGTCATCGCCGCGCTGCTCGTCCTGGCCGTCTGGGGTGCCTACAAGCTCGTCACGCCCATGGCCACCGACGCTGCCGACCGCGCCGAGATGACCGCCGACTGAGCCCTCCTCTTCGTTTCGCTGCCGCCGAACTGATTTCTCGCGAGCGACAGCTACTCTGTCGAGGGCCTGATCGTCTCCAGTACCCAGTCGTCGGGGGTCGCTCGGCGCACTTCGAAGGGATCGAACGCCGCCCGTGGAGCGTCGGCCAGGCGGCCGAGGAAGTTCCCGACCGGCGTCGGGTCCCGGTCACTGACGAGGACGAACGGCTCGCCGCCGTCGAGCGCGGTGAATCGTTTGCGGACTCGCGCTTTCCGGTCGTCCGGCGCGAGGCCGCGGATGTCGACGGCGGTGTCCGGTACGTCGACCTCGTCGGCGGTGTCGATCGCGGCGTCGACCTCGCTGGCGAGGTCGGCCACGGGCGCTGGTACGTCGCCGGGCGTCGGCGTCCCTTGCAGGTCGTGGGTGAAGGGGAGTTCGGCGAGGACGGTCGCATCGAGATCGCCGACTGCTTCCTCTCGGAAGAGGTCGTTCGACTCGCCACAGCAGTCACAGACGTACTCGGCCATGTTGACGACGGTCCCGAGGACGGGCACGTCGTTGTCTCGGAACAGTTCGACGGTGCGGCTCGTGTCGCTGACGCTGGCGTGGAACGGCGTGGTGACGACGACGACGCCGTCGACGGGGACCTCCTGGAGCGTCGTCAGCACCACGTCGCCGGTCCCCGGCGGGAGATCGATCACCAGCACGTCGTCGTTGCGCCACGCGGTGTTCGTAAAGAGGTCGTCCAGCGCGTCGTGGGCCATCGCGCCGCGCCAGGCCAGTGGCGCGCCCGACTCCATCAGGCCGACGCTCATCACGTCCAGTCCGCCGACTGACACGGGGAGGGGATCGCGCTCCTCGCTGGACTGGACCGGCCCGCTCACGTCGAGCAGTTCCGGCACGTTCGGGCCGTGGATGTCGGCGTCGAACAGCGCCACGTCGTCGTCGGCCGCCAGCGCACAGGCGAGGTAGGTCGCCGTCGTCGACTTGCCGACGCCGCCCTTCGCGCTGGCGACGGCGATCACGTGGTCGAACTCGCGGACGCTCGCCCGGTCGTCGCTGGAGGGTGTCGTCCGCTCGACGTGGACGCCTCCGACGCCGGCCACGTCGTCGACGGCGCGTAGCATGGCCTGGACGACCTGGTTCGCCGTGTCGCCGTCCAGCGCGGTCATGTCAGTTTCGATGGTCACGTCGCCGTCGTCGACGACGACGTTCTCGACGAAGCCGGCCTCGAACACGGAGAGGTCGGCCTGTGGGTCGCGCACCGCACGCAACGCCGCTTCGACGCGATCGGTCAGAGTGTCTGTGTTCGTATCTGTCATCTTAGAGATCCGGCATCCTGTTGAGGCGATCCTCGCCGGGCAACAGGCGACTGTCGTTTTCCAGCGCGCCGCCGAACTGGCGGCGGAAGCGACTCGGCTCGACCTCCAGGGCGCGTTCGGCCGTCTGGCGGACCACCGTCGCGGGATCGTCCGTCAGCTCCCGCAGGCGGTCGCGGGCCCGGTCCTCGTCGACGCCGCCGAGCATGTGTGCGGCCCACTCGCGGACGCGCTCGCTGTCGTCGCGGCTCTGTTCGATCAACAGGTCGGCCATCGCCTCGCCTCGGAGCTTGAACAGCGAGATGGCCGCGTTCCGGCGGACGGCGTGGTGGCCGTCGGACACCGCCGCTTCGAGGTCGGACTCGTGGGCGTCGCGGTCGAGGTTGTCGAGCGCCACGACGGCCTCCGAGCGGACCCACGGGTCGGGATCGTCGAGCAGTTCCACCGCGACCGCTGCGGCCGCTTCGCCGGTCTCCGTCCCCGAGCCGGCGTCGGTCCCGTGGGCGGTCAGCGCCTCGACGGCGAACTGGCGCACGTCGTCGTCCGGGTCGTTGGTCGCGGCGTAGGCCAGTCCCGCGACGATCGTCTCGCTCGTCGCCCGGTCTTTCAGCGCGAGCGCGGCCCGCCGTCGGTCGATCGCGCTGTCGGCCTCCAGAGCGGCCAGGAGTTCGCTGGGATCGTCGCCCTCCACCGGCTCGGTGTCGGCGGCCGCCAGCTCGGCCGGCGTCGCCTCGCCGATGGTAACGTCGTCGCGGCTCACTTCGATGTCTTCGAGCGCGTCGATGTCGGCGTGGCGTCCGGGGCTCCGTTCGGGATCGAGCTGGGGGTCCGGCTCCGCTTTGCGGTGTTGCTCGAACTCGTCGTCGGTCATCGCCCCACCTCCAGCGAGAGCAGCGTCGCGATCCCGAGCGCGAACGGGACGGCTCGTGAGAGCGTCGCCGGCACGCCAGCGAAGGCGAGCAACGCGATGCCGGCAAGCAGGGCGAAGCGCCGCTCTCGGAGCGCCGTGCTCGCCGCCGCTACCGCGCCAGCGACGGCCAGCCCGACGACGACCAGCGACGTGCCCACGACGCCGCTGCCGACGAGGGTGGTCGCGCCCGCGACGAACGGATTCGCGAGGCCGACGGCCACCACGACGGCGAACGCACCCGCGCCGACTCCGGCTGTACGCGGGCCAGCACCAGCGTACAGTGGCGTCGCGGCGATCCCGAGCAGTGCGAGCGTCGAACCCAGCGGTCTGAGTTCGGGCCAGCCGAAGCCGGCCGCGAGTCCCACTGCGACGGCCGCGACGAGCAACGCGGTCGCCGCGCCCGTCCAGACGGTGAGTCGACGGCGGAAGCCGACCGCGACGACGCCGGTCCCCGTGGCGACGGCGACGGCAGCGGGCGTGGCGAGGCCGACGGCGGCCGCGAGCAGTCCGAACACGCCGACGAAGAGGAGGCCGACGCCCGCGACGGGGTCGTCCTCGCTCGCGCCGAGCCACAGCGCCGCGAGTGCGGCCAGTCCCGTGGTCGCGCCCGCGATCGGCTCCCGTGGGAGCGTCGCCGGTCCCGCCGGTGCGTTGACGAGGATCGCCGAGACGAACCGCGCGCCGACTGCGAGCGCGACGACGGTGGTCGCGACGATTGTGACCGTTCGCCGACGGGCCGGGACCGTACGCGCGACGGCGGGCCGCTCGATCTCGCTCGCGGTCATGCTCCCTCCAGCCGTGCAGCCAGGTCGTTTCGGTCCGCGCGGACGACTCGCTCCATGAACTGCCCGAGACGGCCGTACACGCCGGTTCCGGGTTCGTCGGCGAGGCGATCGGCGACGCCGGCCGCGAGGTGCCCGAGATGGCGGTCGTGAAAGTCCAGCCGGGCGGCCGCTGCGCTCTCGTCGACGGCGGCCTCCCGGCGGGCGAGAAACGACGCGAACTCCAGCTCGTAGGCCAGCGCGTCGTGGTTGTCTCGATCGTCCTGCTCGATGGCGAGCCCGTAGTAGTCGTAGGCCCGCGCCAGATCGAGGTTCACGTCGTTCCAGGACCGATCCGGCCGGTACTTCGACTCGTACAGCGGCACCGGCGGTCCCCGTGCGTCGAGCGAGCCGTCGGTCCGATCCGTGTACTCGCTGTACCCCAGCTCGAAGATGTCGTTGTATCGGGCCGCCAGGGTCTCGTAGTCGTCGTCGGTCGTACAGTCGGGGGCCGCCACGTCGAGCGTCGTCTGTGCGACACACGCCTCGATGTCGGCGTCGAGCGTCCCCTCGGTGGCGGCCTCGTGGAACGCCTCGTCGGGATGCCGGAAGGCGTGTGCCAGGGTCCGGAACAGCGTCGCTCGGGCCGCCGCGTCCACGTCGAGATCGTCGGGAGAGTCGGTGGTGGTCGCCATCAGCTCTGGCCCCCTCCCGCTCTGTAGACGCCGAACGCGGTGACGGCCGTCACCGCGACGACCGCGAGCCCGGCCAGCGTCCACAGCAGCGTCTGGTAGGGCGGTCCGCCCGGCCCACCGCTCATCGGGAAGTAGTACCACTCGCTGACCGCCTTCTGTCCCGCACGCTCGCCGTTGGAGCCGTTCCAGACCGCGAAGGCGACGTCGAGGTCGCCGTCGTCGCTGATCGCGGTCCGGTTCTCGCTGGTCGCGTCGAGGGGCCGCGAGTAGACGACCGTCCAGGTGGCGTTCTCGCCGGTCCCCTCGTGGGTGGCCGTCGCGTCGATCGCCGGCTCCTCGAACGGCGTCGTCGAGCCGGCACCGCCCGCCAGTAGCTCCTGGGTGCCGGTGTCGCCGGACCAGTACCAGACGTTGACCCTGTTGTCTGGCCCGCCCATCGCGATGGGCGGCCGGGCGCTGCGGTTGGCCGGGAACTGCACGGCGACGGCGTCGGCGAACGCCCGCACGTCGCTGGCGCTCTCGTCTCTGGTCTGGTCGTGCCACTCCAGACGGAGGTAGAGCCGGTCGTCGGTCGTCGCCGCCTGTACGTTCACTTCCTTGATCGTGGTGTCGTCGGCGTTTGGCACGCTCGACGGCGCGCTGGTCAGGGGCACGTCACTGGCGGGCACCGCCGCCCAGCCGTCGGCGTCGGGTCCGTCGAGTGGGCCGTCGGGACCCTCGACGACGGGGATCTCGTGGGCCGGCCGCGCGCTCGCCAGCGGCGTCGCGACCGTCGAGACGACCACCAGCGTCGCCACGAGCGCCGCCGCGGCGAGGGCACGTCGCTGCGCTCCGTCAGTCATCTTCGAACACCTCCAGAGCGAAGCTCTGCCGAGCCTGAGGATTGCTCACTTCGCTACGCATCGTCGACCGCCGAAAGACTCGCTTCGCTCGTCTTTCGAACACCGGGAGAGCGAGCTCTCCCGAGCTCGAAGATGACTGCCGTCGCTTCGCTCTGTCAGTCATCTTCGAACACCTCCAACCGGTACTGTTCGGCCGGATTCTTGTCTTGAAGGATCTCCATGAGTTCGCTGTCAGCGCCCTGTCTCGCCCGCTGGCGCTCTCGTTCGATCGTGTCCAGTGCCTGGTCGACGCGGTCGCCGAACAGCTCTCGCAGGTACTGGCGCGGGATGCGGTCCACGTCGACCGACTCGCCCTCGTCGGTGTGCTGGGGCGGGGCGAACGGCGGGATGTAGTAGACGTTGGGCTGGGTCTGGAACTCCGGATGTAACGGGAGCGCGACCTCGTACTCCTCGACGAGCTTGTAGATGGGTCCGTCTTCGTCGTCGAGAAAGCCCACCAGCCGGAGCTGCGGGGGACACTCCTCGGCGCAGGCGGGCGCGAACGTCTCGCCGTCCGGCCCCTCGCCCTCGATACGGGGGTAACAGAAGATGCACTTCTCGGACTTCTTCGAGACGGTGTTGTAGTACACCTTCTTGTAGGGACACCCCTCGACGCAGTAGCGGTAGCCCCGGCAGCGATCCTGGTCGACGAGGACGATGCCGTCCTCCTCGCGCTTGTACAGCGCCGACCGCGGGCAGGCCTCGACACAGGAGGGGTGGGTACAGTGGTTGCAGATCCGCGGGAGGTAGAAGTAGTAGCTGTTGGGGTACTCGCCGGCCCCCTCGTCCTCGTCCCAGTTGGGGCCCCACTCCGCGCCGTCGCGGGGGCGCAGCGGCTCGTCGCTGCCCTCGTACATGATCTCGCTGTGGTTGAACTCCCAGGCCCGGCCGTAGTCCTCGCGGTCGGGGATCTCGCCGGTCTGGCGCTCGGAGTGTTCCTCGGACTGCCAGCCGCCGCCGGAGTCCTCCCAGCCTCGCGGGTACCCTTCGCCGGGCTTGGTCTCGACGTTGTTCCAGTACATGTACTCGCTGCCCCCGTCCTCCGTCCAGAGGCTCTTGCAGGCGATCGTACACGTCTGGCAGCCGATGCACTTGTTGAGGTCCATCACCATCGCGACCTGGTGGTCGACGCCGTCGGCGACCTCGATGTGAGTGTCCTCGTCTCCGTCCTGGGTGTTCGAGCTCATTGGCTGTCACCTCCCGCCGGGCGAACGTCCACGTTCACGTCGCTGTTGACGCCCGTCGGCCCCCAGTAGTTCGGGAAGAAATAGAGGTGTTCCCCGGTGTCCTCGGGGTACTGGACCAGCTGCGTGGGCTTCATGTACATCGGGACGAGCGTGTTGAAGTTGTCTCGGCCCGGATACTGGAACTTCTCCCACGAGAAGAAGTGCCGGACCGTGCCGGGGTCACTGGACGGGTAGATCTTGGCCTGTACCTCGACGCTGCCCATGTCGTTGTACACCTCGACGGTGTCGCCGTCCTCGATCCCGCGCTCGCTCGCGTCCTCGGGGTTGAGGAAGACCGTCGGTTCGCCCCGCTGGAGCCGGAGCATCTTCGTGTTCTCGCGCCACGTCGAGTGGATCGACCAGCGGCTGTGGGGCGTGTTGTAGGAGAGGGGGTAGTCGCCGCCGGTGTCCTGTGGCCCCTCCTTGTGGGTGGGCAGCTCCTCGCCGAGTTCGAGGAACCAGTCGTGGTCGACGTAGTACTGCTGGCGGCCGGTGAAGGTGGGCCAGGGCTGTTTGTCCCGAACGTAGTCCTGCCAGGGGACGTATGGCTCCCCGTCTTCGATGTCGGAGGTCCAGTGGTCTCCCGCCGCTTCGAGACGCTGGGGCTGCTCGACGGTGTCGGCGAACGTGATCTGCTCGTCGCTGTCCGCGGGGTTCGACTCCTCGCTGTGTTCGAGGACGAACTCCGAGGCCGCGCGGCCGTCTTCGAGCGCACCCTCCTCGTCGGTCTCCCAGTCGCGCACGTAGTCGTCGTAGATCGTCGTCAGGTCGATCTCGCGGTCGAAAGATCGGTCCGCGACCGGTTCGACTCCCCGTTCCTGGGCTCGTTCCTGAATCTTCTCGGCCAGCAGGCGGAAGATCTCCCAGTCTGGCTTGGCCTCGCCCAGCGGCTCGACGGCGGGCGTGAACGGGTGCACGTACGTGTGCATGTCCGTCATGTTCAGGTCGTGCTTCTCGTAGTGGCTCGCCGCCGGCAGGACGATGTCGGAGTACATCGCCGTCGAGTCCATCCGGAAGTTGATGTCGACGACGAGGTCGAGTTTCGGCCAGAGCTGTTCCTCGACGGCGACGTTGCCCTTGGCCTGGTTGAAGTAGTTGCCACGCCAGACGAACATCGTCGAGGGGTCCGGCCGGGACCCGTCCTCGCGCTCCTCTGGGTACACCGGCATCCAGCCCTCGTCGATGGACTCGCGGATCTTCTCGGCGGTGTCGGGATCGGTGTTGTCGAGGATGCCGGCGTGGAAGTAGGTCCACAGCGTCGTCGGCACGCCCCGCACGCTGCCGGTCGGGAAGGAGAGTGCCTTCCAGCCGTGGAACGTCCAGATCTTCTCCTGACCGACGTAGTGATCCAGCCCGGTGCCGGGTTCGCCGAGGTTCCCGGTCAGGGTCACGAGCAGCTGGATCGCCCGGTTCCCCAGGTCGTTGTGGTACCAGTCGTTGACGCCCTTGCCGTGGATGATCTTGGCCGCGTCGGCGTCTGCGAACTCGCGGGCGACGCGCTGGTAGGTGTTCTCGCCGACGCCGGTCTCCTCGTGGACGAACTCGGGCGTGTACTGGGACAGTTCCTCGCGGAGATTCTCCCAGACCGACCGGACCGCCACCTCGCCGTCGTCGGTCTCGACGCTTCGCTCGACGCCCAGCTGCGGATCGAAGTCGAGTTCGATGCTCGCCTCGGGGTCGTGCTGGCCGTCGCGTTCACCGAGCGAGCCGGGGGCGCGGCGGAGCTTCCCGTCCTCGTCGACCATCACGAACACCTTGTCGGGATCGTCGGCGTCCGCCGCGAGACCGACCTCGCCAGCCCGGAGGAACTTCCCGGTGTCTTCTCGCACGAGCAGCGGCATGTCGGTCTGTTCTTTGAGGTGGGCCTCGTCGTACAGCTCCTCGTCGACGATCGTCTGGGCCATCCCGAGCGCGAGGGCCGTGTCGGTGCCGCCCTCCGGCGCGAGCCACTCGTCGGTGTGGATCGCGGTCTGGGAGTAGTCGGTGAAGATCCCGACACGTTTCGCCCCCTCGTAGCCGGCGTCGAGAAAGTACTTCGCGTCGGGGATGCGGGTGACGTTGATGTTCGATCCCCAGGCGATGATGTAGTCCGCGTTGTGCCAGTCGGCGGACTCGGCGTTGTCCGTCTGGGTCCCCCACGTGATCGGCTGGCCCGGTGGCAGGTCGGAGTACCAGTCGTAGAAGCTGTGGGAGACGCCGCCGAGCAGGTTCACGAGGCGACTGCCCGACGCGAACGAGACCGGGCTCATCGCCGGGATCGGGGTGAACCCGGAGATGGCGTCGTACCGACCCGCCTGCACTTCGTCGATGACGTGATCGGCGATCTCGGTCAGTGCCTCGTCCCAGGAGATGCGTTCCCACTGGCCCTCGCCGCGTTCGCCCGTGCGGCGCAGCGGGTGGAGCACGCGCTGGTCGGCGTTGACGTAGTCCGTGTAGCAGGCTCCTTTCTGGCAGCCCCGCGGGTTCGGATCTGGGAGGTCCTCGTCGATCACGGGGTAGTCGCCGGCCTGTTCCTCGCGCCAGACCTGCCCGTCCTTGACGTAGACGTTCCACGAACAGGAGCCGGTGCAGTTGACGCTGTGGGTCGACCGGGCGACAGAGTCCCAGTCCCACTCCTCGCGGTAGAGGTCCTCCCACTCGCGGTAGGGGTACGAGCCGATCGGGTCGTCGACCGCCTGCAGCCCGTCCATCTCCTCGTCGGCGAACGACAGGCCGGTCGCGCCGACGATCGAGGCGGCTCCGAGGCCGCGAACGAAGTCGCGTCGAGTAATTCCGGAGCTGTCCATCCACCGGTCGTCGTCGATGTCGTGTTCACTCATGAGTCAGAAACACCGTAAGCGTCGCACAGAGAGCGCCGACGGCGGCGAGCGCGAACCCGGTCGGCGTCGAGCCGCCGGCTTCGAGGCCCAGCGCGACGAGTCCGAGCCCGAGCAGTTTGCTCGCCGTGTCCAGCAGTCGATACTGTCGCTCCGAGAGGGCGGCGGCGTCAGTCATCGTCGCCACCCCCATCGGCCGCGTCGGACGAACTCGCTGGTCCGCCGTCGGCCGCGACGTCTTCGCCGTCCGACTCCGGGGGCGTCGCGGAATCGCCGTCGCGCAACAGCAGGTACGTGACGATCCCGAACAGCGTCGGCACGACCAACAGTGCGGCCGCGAGGATCGGATTGACGACGCTGGTCGATACGTCGAGCACCTGGTTCGCGAGGATGTTGTTCATCCCCGCGATGGAGGCGATCATGACGAACGCCACCGCCGCGACGCCGACGGCGGTCTGCCAGGGCCGATCGAGCGGGTCGGCGGTGAAGTGAACCTCCGGCGTCCGGTCGACGAACGGCCAGGCCAGGATCGCCGCGAAGACGAGACCGGGCAGCACGATCCCGCCGAGGAACTCGCTGTTGATGTGGATCGGACCGAGGTCGACGGCGATGCCCGGCAGCAGCTTCAGGAAGCCGTAGACCCACATCAGGAACCAGTCCGGCATGATGAGCTCTGGCGTGGCTGCGGGGTCGTTGGGGCCGTACTCGGCGACGTTGTGGACCGGCAGCAGGCCGGCCAGCAGCGACAGCGTCGCGGCCGTCAGGAAGAACACGACCGCCGACACCGCGGCCTGGTTGGGGACCGCCGGGAGCCCGACGATCACGTCGTCGTTCTCCCGGTCGATCGCCTCGCGGCCGGTCTCGACGTCGTCTTCGCGGGGTGCCTCGGTGTGTTTCTGGCGGATCAGGATGAACATGTGCAGGGCCAGTCCGCCCAGGATGAGCAGCGGGATCACGAGCACGTGCAGGAAGTACAGCCGCGGGATCGTCGCGCTCGTGGGGAACTCGCCCCCGAAGATGATCTCCCCGAGGAAGTCACCGATCAACGGCACCGAGACCGTGAGATTGTACCCGATCCCCGTCGCCGTCGCGGCGAACTCGTCGAACGGCAGCGCGTAGCCGGTGTAGGCCGCCCCCATCGCGAGCACCGCCAGCCCGGTGCCGACGACCCAGTTCGGTTCCCGCGGGTTGCGGTAGGCCCCGGTGAAGAACACCCGGAGCATGTGGAGCCCGATCGAGGCCACGAACAGGTGGGCCGCCCAGTGGTGGAGTCGTCGGATGAACATCCCGAACGGGACGGTGTAGGTGATGTGCAGCACCGAGACGAACGCTTCGGGCATCTCCTCGCCCTGGAACTGGGCGACGCTGCCGTCGTACTGGACGGCGCTGGTCGACGGCTCGTAGAAGAACCCGAGGAACACGCCAGTCAGGATCAGGAGGAGGAAACAGAAGACCGCGACCTCCCCCAGCAGGAACGAGTCCTCGGCCGGGAACGCCTTCCCGAGGAACGTCTGGCCGTTCTTCAGGTCGAGTCGGCTGTCGAACCAGTCGTAGACCTGCTTCGCTCGGGACATCATTCACCTCCGGGACCGACGGTCCCTTCGAAGTCTCCGGTCGCGACGAGTTCCCCCTCGCTGGTCATCGTGATCGGGAGCTGTGGCAGCGCACGTCCCGGCGGCCCGTCGGTCACTGCGGCACCCGACAGCGGATCGAACTTCCCGAAGTGACACGGGCAGACGAGCGTGTTCCCCTCTCGGTTCGAGACCATACAGCCCGCGTGCGTACAGACCTTCGAGTAGGCGGCGTAGCCGTCGACGGTGAAGGCCATGTTCGTGTCGCCGCCGTAGTCGTCCTCCGAGAAGCGCACCAGCAGCGTCGGAGCGTCCTCGATTCCCGGTCGCGGCTCGGGAAACACCGTCATCTGCTCGCCGGCCGACAGTGTGCTCTCGGTGACTCGCTCGCCGTCTCCGTCGACGAGGTTGATCCCGTCTGAGTAGATCGGGCCGCTGTATCCGCGCTCGAACACCTGCGTCAGGCCGGCAAGCGGCGCGGCGAGGCTCGCGACGGCGGTCAATCCGCCGGTCGTCGCGAGGACCTTCGCGAAGTCGCGCCGCTGGAGCTGTGCGCGGTCGTCGGTGAAGATGCTCGGCTGGCTCGCGCTCCCAGCACACGGACACTGTTCGTCGTCTCCGTCGTCGTCCGGTTTCGGGTAGTCCATCATTCGTGCCCCCTGTGTTCCGCGACTTCGATGTGTGGCATGAACCAGGCGTAGTAGGCGACCGTCGACAGCGCCAGCGAGAGGAACATCCCGGCGGCGTAGACGCCGAAGTACTGCGTTCGAGCCAGCGTCAGGTACTCGCCGGTAAACAGCGCGGCGAACACGATCGCGAGGACGGTCAGCCCGCCCATCGCGACGAGCCCCTCGATGGCGTCGGTCGCGTCGTGGTACTCGACGATCCAGCGCTCGTCGGTTTCGAGCCACGGCAACGACACCGTCCCGCCGTCCGCGACCGCCTCGGCGTCGTCCGGCGGTCGCACGGCGTCGTTCATGAACCGGTGGACCGCGGTCAGCGCCCCCAGCAGTCCGAACAGTCCGACCCAGACGATCACGCCGACCTGACTGGGCGAGAGCTTGTTCGGCGTGTCGACGAAGCCGTCGAGGGGTCGGATGTCGGTGACACTCTCGTCGATCGCGATCTCCTCCGACGGCGCCTCTCCGTGGAGCGAGACGTACCACATCGGGAGCAACACCGCGGCGATCAACAGGACGATCAGGATCGTGTTGCGCCTCATCGTCCCCTCGCCACTCCTCTCGTGGGTCCGTCCGCCCGACGAACGTGCTGTACACGTGCAGCCGGTGGCTGTGCTAGTCTCTCCTCAGAGCCACCATCAGGCACAGATACTGGGTGTGCAGTGCCACGTCTGTCCATACTCGCGCCTGGGTAGCTGACAAATATAAACCGACACCGCGGTTCCTGTCGCCGAGGAACGAGCGCGAATGTATTCGGCCTGCCTTTTTAACGACTTCTCGTATGGATCGTCGTCGCCGTCACGGTGGGCCGTCGCGGTCGGGGTCGGGTGACGGGTCGTCGGGCGCTCCCTCCTCCATCGCGACCTGCATCTGACCGCTGGTGTCGTCGAAGTACAGATGCGAGTGGGGGTAAGCGATCTCCACGTCGGCGTCTTCCAGCGCGGCCCAGACGTTCGTCTGGACCTTCGAGCGGGTCGCGAGCAGCTTGTAGGGCTCTTTGACCCAGTATCGGAGCGTGAGCTGGACGCCGTGGTCGGCGAAGCTGTTGATGTAACACGTCGGCGGGGCGGGGTATCTGGCCGCGCCGACGCGGATGTCGGGCCCGCCCTCGATGACGGCGTCGACGTTTCGAGCCGACCGTTCGACGATCTGCCTGGCCTCGTCGAGGTCACCCTCGTAGGTCACCGTGATGTCGAGTCGCAGGCGCGTTCGAGGGTCCTCTGCGGAGTAGTTGACCACGTCTCGCTCCCGGATTGTCCCGTTCGGGATGACGATGAACGTGTTGTCGAGAGTGAATATCTTCGTGTATCGGAGCGTGATGTCCTCGACGAAGCCCCGCGTATCGGTGTCGGAGAGTTCGATCATGTCGCCGATCTCGTAGGGCTGGTCCGCGAGCAGGAAGACGCCGCTGACGATCGAACCGACGACCGGTGCGATCACCACACCGACCACGGCAGAGAACACGGCGACCGACAGCGAGATGTCGCTCAGCTTGAGCCCGTAGATGCGGAGGATCGACAGGAGAGCGATCAAGAACACCGCGCCCCGGATTCCCCTGATCGCGGTCCGAGTCAGACTCGGGCGCTGGAACCGCCGCGCGATGCGTCGACCGAACACGAGCACGACGAGCCGTGACGCGAAGTACGCCACCACGAGGACCACGACCACTGCGCCCAGATCTAGGATCCAGTCGGGCACGCCCGGAAACATCCCGTAGGGCACCGGCGATTCGAGCGTCCCGGTCGGCGACGCTGTCGGCGTCGCCGTGGCCGTCCCGCTCTGGCCCCCCGAGACACCACCGGTCGTCATGCTCGTCCAATCCGCGTCTCCGGATAAAAGGGTTGCGTAGCGCCCGACCACGACAGGCGTTATCGCGGTACAACACCGTACTACAGGAACAATTAAACAATTAGCCAACAGGTATTTCACCGTCCACCAGCTAGGCACAGTCGATGACCAGTATCGACTCACGCTGCACTGCAGCGAGTGCAGAGGCACCGCCACCGACGACCGGTCGCCGGAAGTCGTTGCTCTTCTGTCCGACCTGCGAATTCGAGAGTTCCGCCGACGGAAACTGGATTGTCCGCGCCACAGCCGACGAGCGCGAACTCGTCTGTCCCGACTGCCGTTCGACGGTCGCGACGCGGTAGTTCGTCTCGTTTTTCCGGGCGTCTCGTACTGCCGGCTGTCCGTCTGTAACGAATGTTGCGACCCTGTGGTCGCGAATATCTTGCAACAGTGACAGCCGGCAGTATAAAATCGGAGTTCACTGACTGCCACCGGCGACCGTGACCGATCTCGACGCCACGAGTGGTGACGCCCTCGGCGAACAGACGGCCGCCGGTCTCACTCGTCGTATTCTACGACGCGTTCGTCCGTGACGACGCTGTCCAGGAGACGCGTCGGCGTCGCGTCGTAGGCCGGGTTCTCGATCGAGAACCCTTCCGCCGGCTCTCGCATCACCTCCGAGACCGAACGGAACTCGTTTTCGAACGCGAAGCCGCCGTCGATCAGCTTCGACTCCGATCCGACGACGGTCACCGGAACGCCCTGATCGGCGGCGGCCGCCGCGATCGGGTACGTCCCGATGCGGTTGTACAGCGTGTCGTCGACGATGCAGTCCATGCCCACGAGCACGCGGTCACACTCCGAGAGATAGTGGCCGGCGGCGCTGTCGACGATCAGACGCACGTCGACGCCGTCGATCCCCGCCATCGATCGAGCCAGCTTGCGACCGAGATACCGGGGGCGTGCCTCCGTGACGTACACCGTCATGTCGACTTCTCCGTCGGCGGTCTCGATCGCACGCTCGATACTCTCGATCACGGTCGAGGAGTAGTCGTGCGTGAGGATCGTCGCAGTTGGATCGAGGCGGTCGCCACACCGCTTTGCGGCCCGTTCTTTGCCGGCCTCGACCTGCTCGACGACGGCCTGAATCGCGGCGTCGGTCTCGGCTTTCGCGTCCGCGACGGTGTCGAGGTCCGCCCCGGAGACGCGCTCGACGATCGCCTGCTGGGTCGTGTGCAACGACGCGTGCGACGGGTTCGCGCGTCGAAGTGCGCTGCTGTTTCGCTCCAGCGCCCGGACGTACTCCTCGGTGGTCGGGAACTCGCGGTCGGCGAGCGCCGACAGCGCTCTCGCCGCTTTCACGGCGACGACGGAGGAGCTGTGGGTCTGCATCTCGGAAATCTCCTCGACGGTCTCGTCGATCATGCTCGTGGCTCGGACCCCCGCCACCAAGGGCTTTCCCCATCGCCGAACCATATTTAACTGCGGACACACACCATCCACTGACTATGATGTCGATCGGGTCGTCTCTGGACGAGCGAGCGATCTCGGAGAGCACGAGCGTCGCGATTCTGGTCGGCATCACCGTCGTCGTGACCGCCTCGGTCGGACTGAACGTCCTCATCGTAGACAGCCAGGAGACCGGCCCCCCGTCGGCGAACTTCTCCTACGATCACATCGAGCAGAGCAACACGCTCATCGTGACCCACGACCGCGGCGACGAACTCGAAGCCGGAAAGATCCACTTCGTCGGTGCCGACCAGGACACGACCTGGGCGGCAGCGGCGGGGACGAACGAGACGACGACCGTCGGTCCGGGCGACATCGTCCAGCTCAGCGAGAACAACGCCTTCGGCACGCCGGTCACCTCCTCGACGGAGATCGAGGTGCAGTACGTCTACGAGGGCAACCGGACCACGATCGACGAGTGGCCGTCGGAGCAATGACTCTCTCCCGGACCCAACGCTAATCCGTCGACGACACTGCCTCCACGTCGCCCGCTGGCTCCTCGCCGAGCAGTCTGTCCAGCGACAGCGGGCCGCTCCCGAGCGTCACCAGTGCCGACGCCATCCCGAACAGCGTGACGTGTGCCAGCACGGGATCGTCCGGCAGGCCGAACAGCGTCGCCGTAAAGAGCAGGAAGGCGACCCCGGCGCTGGCCCGCGTCAGCAGGCCGACGATCAGTGCGAGCCCGACGGCGGTTTCCAGCACGCCAGCGCCCAGCACCCAGAGACCGGGATCGACCGGGACGACGGCGGTGAGGTCGTACTTCTCGACTACCGCGAGCGACCGCGCCGGGTCACCGAGTTTCTGCGTGACCCCGAGGAAGACGAAGGAGACGCCCAGCCCGACCCGAAGCACCGTCGGGACGTACCGGCGGTAGGGGGCCATCACCTCGTCGAGCCAGACTTTCAGCAGGTGGATCCGGTCGATGCGACCGTAGATCGATCCCTCCGTCGAGGCGATGTCCAGCAGGATGTCGTCGGCGCTGGGGCGACCGCCGCCGAGGACGAACAGCGCGACGAAGCCGGGGACGTACTCCAGTGCCAGCAGCGCGTCGGGACTGACGGCCAGTGCCAGCACGTACAGTCCCATCCCGAGGACGGTCATGATTCGCGTGCCGAGGCCGAAGAGCAGGCAGAACCCGATACCGATCAGTACGACACGCACGAGCGGATTCGCGGCGGGATCGAACGACACCGTCGGTGCGAACAGGTATCCCTGAAAGCCCGCACCGACGAGGGGCAGCCCCAGGCTCAGGCGCAACATCCACGGGATCAGGTCCTCGTAGGTCGCGAGTTTGGCGCGGAGAATCTCGATATCGACGACACGCGGACGGTAGCGCAGGTACAGCGCCAGCCCGACGACGCCGATCGCACCGCTCCCGACGAACAGCGCTGCGTTGACCGGCTCCGCGAGTGTCTCGCGAACGAACGCGATCGCGTCGATCGTATCACCGGTCGGATCGGTCACGTAGTCGACGTGCGCGGCGGCCGGTCGAGCGATGGCTGCGAGCGCGACCAGCGCGAGTGCCACACGGGGGACCTTCGAGAACGTCATACACACTGTTAGGGCCGGCGACGCCTAACCTTGACCCCGACAGTATGATCGAGTCCTGTGGCCCCGGTGTCAAAAACCCGACCGGTAAAATTATACTTTCCTGGGGGCTATTGGAGACAGTGAGCGTCAACGTCGAATCGCGGATCGTCGATCGCGGGAACGACGATCACGTCGATGCCGCCTGGGAGCTCAAAGAGCGGATCCGGGAGCGTGACGGCGTCCTCAGACAGCGACACGGGTTCTTCAGCGACGCCTACCGCCGATCTCGGGTCTACCTCTACGTCGACGGCTCCCGAAACCGCCTCATCGGCTTCGCGGCCGTCCGCAGTGACGGCTACATCCTCTTTCTGGCCGTCGACGAGGAGTACCGCGGCCACGGGTTCGGCAAGCGGCTCATCGCCCGCGTCTCGGAGGACTACGGGAGTGTCACCTGTCACGCGCGTGCGACCAATCAGGCGGCGATCTCGTTCTACGAACACCTCGGGTTCGAGCGCCGACGCGAGATCGACAACTACTACGAGGACGGCGGCGACGCCTACTACCTCAAGCTCGGCGACGCTTCGATCCGCGAGAAGCTCTCGAATCTCCTGCGTGGCTGACACCACCGGCGGACCGAACGCAACTCCTTTGATGGCCGTCCGCAAAGACGTGTTCAGATGGAAGAGCGGACGCAGGCGTACCTCCGGGGACGCTTCGGCGACCACTATCGCCGCAGCGAGTTCACGCCGCCGCCGGACGCCAACGAGCGCGAGTGGGGGTTCATCCCCTGGACCGACGGGCCGGGCGAGACGATGGTCCGACACCGCTCGCTGCTGGATCTGGGCGAGCTGGGGGAGTTCCTCCAGCGCAAGCGGCCCAAACACGTCTACTTCTCCGCGGGCCGGTATCGCGACCCCAGCGCCTCCTCGATGAGCGCCAAGGAGTGGCGGTCGTCCGATCTGGTGTTCGACCTCGACGCCGATCACCTGCCCGCCGTCGAACTCGGCGAAGACAGCTACGCGCAGATGCTCGCAAAGTGCAAGGAAGCGTTGCTCCGGCTGCTCGACTTCCTGGAGAACGACTTCGGCTTCGAGGACCTGACCGTCGTCTTCTCCGGCGGCCGGGGGTATCACGTCCACGTCCGCGACGCGGGCATCCAGCAGCTCGAACGGGACGCGCGCCGCGAGATCGTCGACTACGTCCGCGGGATCGGGCTGGAGTTCGAACAGCTCGTCGACGAGGAGGCGGTGGCCGGAACGGCGGGGCGGTCCTCGCCGGCACAGAAGCGGACGCTCTCGACCGAAGGCGGGTGGAGTCGCCGGGCACACCGCCACGTGATGAGCGTCGTCGACGACCTGCTGGAACGCGACGAGGAGGCGGCGATCGAGCGCCTCAGAGAGTACGAGGGGATCGGCGAGGGGAAGGCGACGGCGGCACTCAGCGCGGCCCGCAAGAACTACGACCAGCTCGCGGCCGGCAACATCGACGTGCATCCGGCCTTCTTCCAGATCGCCAAGCCGCTGATGACCGAGGTCGTCGCGATGGACAACGCGCCGATCGACGAGCCGGTGACGACGGACACGAACCGCCTGATCCGCCTGCCCGGCAGCCTCCACGGCGGCAGCGGTCTCGAAGTACAGCGTATCGAGCGCGACGCCATCGACGACTTCGATCCGCTGGTCGACGCCGTCCCGGAGACCTTCCGCGGCCACGACATCACGATCGAAGTCACTGACGGCGGCCCGGTCGAACTCGGTGGCGACAGCTTTACATTGGAACCGGGCATTGGAACCTATCCAGAGCACGTGGGCGTCTTCGCGATGGCCCGCGGCCGTGCCGAGAAAGGCCCAGAATGAATCTCGACGAACTCCAGTCAGTCCAGTCCCGCGAGCGCCAGACCGACAGCCTCCAGCAGCTGCGGGAGTCGTTCTACGCCGACGCGGGGGAGTTCATCCAGCAGCTCCGCGAGGAGCGCGACAGCGTGGCCGACCGGGCCGACGATCCCTTCGACGCCCCGGAGGTCAACCGCCTGACCGACGACATCAACACCGCCGAGTCGACGGTCGAAGCGATCTACGAGCGCCGCGTCGGCAAGATCGTCAAGATGGCGTCGCTGGCTGCCGCCGACATGCCGGCCGAAGAAGAGGGGCTGACCCGCGAGGAACGGGACCTCTTCGAGACGCTGGTCAGCGCCATCGAGAGCAACCGCGATCACGTCCTCGACGTGCTCGCTGGCGACGTGACGCCCGACGCAGTCGAGGACGCGGGAGTCGACGAGAGCCCCACAGACGGGGTGTCGTCCGAGCCCGACGACGCCGGGGCGGAACCGGAACCCGAGCCGCCCACCGATCCCCCGTCGAGCGACGAGCCGACGACGATCGAAGCGGCCGACCTGATGGGCAGCGACGAGAGCGTCGACCTGCCGCCCGACGCGCCGCCGGACGGACCGCCAGAAGGCGGAGCCAGCCGGGACGACCCGCTGGCCGGCGAGCAATCACCGGCCTCCGACGGCGGTACGGTACCGTCGCCCCCGTCCGACGACGCGGGGACGATCTCGCCGGACGCGCCCGACACCGGCAACGAGCCGGCGACGCCGACGATCGAGCGCGCGACGGTCCGGATCACGGACGAGGTCGGCGAGATCTTCGGGATCGATCAGCGCGAGTACGACCTCTCGACCGACGACGTGGTCACGCTCCCCGAGCAAAACGCCGCGCCGCTGGTCGATCGGGACGCCGCCGAACGCCTCGACTGAGACGGATTTCTGTCGCCGTTTGCCTCGACCGCACGGGTCGTGTAGTCGATTCGGGAACGATCGACGAGAATCCGTACGACTATATCTCCGGTCGCTCGCCCAGCGTGAGATCGACCGTCTCTCGGGACCCTTCACGGAGTACGTCGACGGCGATCGTGTCGCCCGGCGTCGTCTCAAGTGCGAGAAACGAGGAGAGGTGTTGGCGGGACGGAGTCGGGGTCTCGTCCATCGCCACGACCACGTCGCCGCCGACGCCGACTCTGACGCCGTTGACGACGTCTTCGCCGTCCGACGGCTCCAGAATGCCCTCGGCGGGTCCGTCCGTGACGACCTCGTCGATATAGACGCCTTCGGCCGTCTGGAGGTCGTTGGCCTCGACGATCGGCGGCGTCAGATCGGTCAGCCGGACGCCGAGGTACGAGTGGTCGTAGGCCCCGGCGTCGATCAGCGACGGGACGACCCTGCGGGTGAGTGCCGCCGAGATCGCGAAGCCGATGTTGTCGCCTCCGCCGGAGTTGATGACGCCGACGACCGTCCCGTCGAGCGTGACCAGCGGGCCACCGCTGTTGCCCGGATTGACCGCCGCGTCGGTCTGGACGGCGTCGGGGATCGAGAAGCCGTTCGCCGCCGGGAGCGTCCGGTCGACGCCGCTGACGATCCCGGCCGAGACGGAGCCCGAGAGCCCGAAGGGGTTGCCGATGGCGACCACCTCCGTTCCGACGCCGGGGTCGGCCTCGACGAAGGGCAGCGGCGTGGCACTCGCCGGTTTGTCGGTGACCTCGATGACGGCCAGATCGCTGTAGGCGTCGACGGCGACGACGGCGGACTCGATCCAGCCCGACTCGCGGTAGCGGACGTAGATCTCGTCGGCGTCGCCGACGACGTGTTCGTTGGTCACGAGGTAGTCGTCGCTGTAGACGAACGCACTCCCCTGCCCGCCGCGGCTGTTCTCGGTGTACGTACGGACCGTCGCGACGGAGTCGACCACCTGCTCGTAGACGGCGCTGTAGCCGTCGCTGGCCGCTTGCCCTTCGGCACCGGCGGCCGTGTCCAGTGTGGGGGCCTGACAGCCCGCGACGCCGGCACCGACGGCCGCTGCCATCGAACCCAGCACACCACGACGCGTCTGCTGATCGTCCATGGGCGTACTATCGGCGGCGGTGGAATAAACCCACGGCCAGACGACGTTTTACGCTCCGGCCGATTGAGACAACGGCCGACCGGGGCCGCCGCGAGTCTCGGACCTGTCGACGAAACGGACACAAGCTTGAGGTAGCGGTTTACCGTACCCGTAGCCATGTCTGAATCAGGCGGCGAACTCTCGTCGGTCCCGCATCCACCGTTCCTGTTTGCCGGGCTCCGCTGTGCGCTGGAGATGGCGCTCGTCGCGTCGCTGATACTGCTCCTGGGCTTGCCGGCTCGGAACCCCGTCGCGCTCGCGGTCGTGGTCCTGCTGGCGTTTGCCGCCATGGTGGTCGTCCTGTTCTGGTGTCTCAACCAACAGATGGACCGCTGGATCAAACACGCGCGAGGCAAGCCGACGGTGCAATGACGGGATCGCGCCGGGACCATCCGACCAGTCACTAACCTTTTGAACGTCTCTCCAGTAGTAGCCGGCAATGTCGACCAAGCGAGCGCTGGCCCAGCAACTCGGCGTGGTGGCGGGATTCGACGATCCGCGAGCCCCGCTCGAACAGTATCGGACGCCGCCGGAGCTTGCGGCCCACCTGATCCACCTCGCCGACCTCCGGGGGGACATCGAGGATCGCACGATCGTCGACCTAGGCTGTGGGACCGGGATGCTGACGCTGGGCGCGGCGCTGCGCGGCCCCGAGCGAACCGTCGGGCTCGACGTCGATCCGGCACCGCTACGGACCGCTCGGGACAACGAGCGGAAGGTCGCCTCTGCCACGTCGGTCTCCTGGGTCCGTGGCGACGCCGAGAACGCGCCACTGCGCCCGGATCGCGACGGGACGACGGTCGTGATGAACCCGCCGTTCGGTGCCCAGTCGGGCAACGAACACGCCGACCGGGCGTTCCTGGAGACGACGGCCGCGCTGGCGGACGTTTCGTACTCCATCCACAACGAGGGCAGCCAGGAGTTCGTCGGCTCGTTCGCGGCCGACAACGGCGGCACCGTCACCGACTCCTACCAGACGGAGTTCGAGATCCCGCGCCAGTTCGACCACCACGAGGACGAGTCGCGAGCCGTCACCGCGGAAGTGTACCGAATCGACTGGTAGTCGCCGTTCTACGCCGCCTCGCGGGTCGCGATCGTGACGCGCGTCCCCTCGCCGCTCGCGAACACCTGTGAGCCGTTGCGCCGGAAGGTGAGCCCGCCAGCGGCGGTCGTCCGGTTCCGACCGGGCACCGACGCGGTGGCGAGCGTCCGGCCCTCTCTGGACACCGCGAAGGCGAACCCCTCGTCGGTCGGGACCAGCGTGACGTTCCGGCCGGCGACGATCGGGTCGGCTCGGCGCGGCTCACTCGTGTAGCCGAGCGTCCGCTCGTCGCCGGCCGGCCTGAGGTACACCTTGTAGACGCTGTCGTTGCCGGCCGGTCGCCAGCCCGTGCGGTTGACGTGGACGTTCCGTCGCCAGCCGACGCCGCCGACGTCGACGGTCGCGAAACCGCGGTTCTGGAGCTGGGATTCGAGGACGACCGTCTGCCAGACGTGGCGTCGCTGGCTCGTGACGACGACGCCGCTGGTGTTGATCGCCGTCGGATCGTCGACGAACGGCAGGGAGACGCTCCGCACGTAGCCGTCGGGCACGTCCTCGCCGTAACTGACGGTGTAGTCCCGAACTTCGACCGTCGGCTGTGGGGCCGGCGAGTCGCCGATCGGCGCGACGTTGTACGGGATCGCCGCGCCGCTCAGCCCGACCAAGAGGACGACGACGACGGCCAGTCCGACCGTGTGGATCCCGGCCGTCGATTCGGGGAGTCGGCGCTCGACGATCCAGTCCAGCCGCGAGCCGGCCCGCTCGTCGGCGTCCCAGGTGCCGAGGACGACGACGGCCGTCAGCACGAAGACGACCGCCGCGCCGAGCCACCGAAACAGGACGAATCGGCCGTTGCCTTCCGGGACGTACAGCGCCCACAGTCCCTGAAACTCCGCGAACACGAGGAGTCCGAACCACAGCCGCGTCGGGTCGGGCCAGCGGTCCCGGTAGTACAGCAGGCCGAACCCGAGCAAGATGCCGGCGAAGAGTCCGATGGCGTGGCCCTGGATCGCGATGCTGGCCCACCACGGTGTGATGACGCGCGGACGCGGGACGGCGACGACGCGCGGTGTCTGGACCGCGACGACGAGGAATCCGAGGACCTGATCGGCCAGCAAGGCCAGCAGTGCCGTCAGCGGGCGCTGGACGAGTGCGAAGCCCGCGATGGCGAAGACGACCCCGGAGAACCCGACGACGGGCCCCAGTGCGAACAGCGACGTGAACAGCCCGACGACGAGCGCCCCGGCGGGAACGACCAAGATCCGGACGAACGGGTTCGTCAGCGCCGATCCGAACGAGTGAGCGCCTCGCTTTCGGGGGTAGTGGCCCCAGGCGTACTCGGCGACGGAGCCGAAAGCCGCCGTCGCCACGAGGTTGCCCGTCACGTGGCCGAGACTGGAGTGTGTGAACGCGGCCGTCACCATGCCCAGCGGATAGCGATACGACCACGATCGGAACGGGATCACCAGCGGATCTCTGGGGTCTTCGATGCCACCCTGGACGAACAGATAGACGAGCGCGACCGCGCCGATCGTGAGCACGGTGCCCCACGGAACGCCGAGCAGCAGACGCCGACGGAGCGCGCCGAGTCGCCGAGCCGTTCGATCGCTGGCGACGAGCGCGACCCCCAGCGAGACCACGGCGGCGAGGAGGACGGCAAGCGTCCTGAGGGGCAGCCACGACGGAACCGCATCCATCGGGCCCGGTAGCATGTCCCGATCATGGGACGGCTGTGGCTTATCCTTGGCGGCGACAGGTTGCACTCAGAAACCGGGTATCACTCTGTTACCTGGTTCGGAACCGAACCTATATATCTCGCTGGCGACAACGAGGGAGTGAGCCAACGATGTCATCCACGTTTTCCCCGGAGCCAGACGAGACCTGCCAGGTCGTCGAGTCCTTCGACCTGATCGGATCGAAGTGGCGGCTGGCGGTGCTGTACGAACTGCTCGACGGCGAACAGCGGTTCAACGAACTCAAGCGAGAGACCGGGACCAGTTCCCGCACCCTCTCGCGGGTCCTCGACGACCTGCAGGACCGTTCCTTCGTCGACCGGCGCGTCGAGGAGGCCGCGCCGGTCGCGACCTACTACACGCTAACCGAGAAGGGCGAGGCGCTCGCGCCGGTGTTCGACGAGATCGGCGACTGGGCCGACGAGTGGCTCGACGACGCCGTCGCGACGCCGGAGATCGAGACGCAGTGAGACGGATTCTCGTCGCGGTTTCCCGGGAGTCATCTCTCGTGGCGACGATCGGCGGGACGCACCGACGATAAACTGTATGACACGAGAGCGGCCCGACAGCGTAGCTTTTTCCACCTGCAAGTACCACTGTTGACTCGATGGGAGTCCGGCCACCGGCAGACGACGACGGCGACGAACCGGACGCGATCGAGTTCGGTATCGCCGCGCTCGACGGAACACTGAGCGACGCCGATATCGAGTATCCGACCGACAAACAGACGCTCCGGTCCGAGATCGGGCACCGCGATGTTCCCTTCGACGCCACGGGCCACTCGATCACGGTCGCGGAGGCGCTCGAACAGGTCCCGAAGACGACCTTCGAGAACAAGCAGGAACTGCTCAACACCCTCCACCCGGTGTTCGAGGCCCGACGCGAAGCCACGAGCAACAGTCTCCTCTCGCAGCTTCGGGCGCTGGTCCCCTTCTAGGGGCGGCCAGTCGAACTGGCCCGCTCGCCGTCCGATTCTTCCTTCGTGCTCGGCTCCGTGTCGTCGGCTACGTCGGCGGCGGCCGACTCGTCGCCGACCTGGCGTGCGATCTCGCTCAGCCGCCGGGTCTGTTCGCGGTTCAGCGCGACGATCATGTCCGAGAGCACGCCGAACATGAGCAACTGGATGCCAAAGAGCAGCCCCGAGGCGGCGACGAGCGCGATCACCTCGTGGGAGACGCCGACGACGAACCACTCGTAGGCGACGTAGATCGCCAGCACGACCCCGGACAGTGCGCTCACCACGCCGACGCTCCCGAAGTAGAACAGGGGATTGTTCGTCTTTGCCATCCGGTACAGCGTCAGAATGATCACCGCACCGTCGCTGAACGGGTCCAGATTCGTCTCCGAGTCGTTCGGGCGGGTCTGGTAGGTGATCGGCACGACCGTCGTCGAGACCCCCTGTTTGACGCACTCGACGGCCATCTCCGTCTCGATCCCGAACCCGTCGGCGGTCAGGTCGAACTGCCTGACCGACTCCAGGGTGAACGCGCGGTAGCCCGAGAGGATGTCCGTCAGATCCCGGCCGTGGATCACCGAGAACGCCGTGTTGATGATCCCGTTGCCGATCTGGTTCAGTCGGGTCATCGCGCCGGGCTCCATGTCTGCAAAGCGGTTCCCGATGACGTGCTCTGCGCGCCCGTCGAACAGCGGCTCCAGCAGTCGGTCGGCCTCGTCGGGCCGGTAGGTGGCGTCGCCGTCGAGCATGAGGACGTAGGGCTGTTCGACGTAGCGGTCGAGCGCTTCACGGACGGCCTGGCCCTTTCCGGAGCCCTCGCCGGTGCCGGATTGCTCGACGACTCTCGCACCGGCCTCGGCGGCGAGTTCGCGCGTGCCGTCGTCGGAACCGCCGTCGATCACGAGTACGTGCTCGAACCCCTGTCCGACGAACGAGGCGACGACGTCGCCGATCGTCGCCGCCTCGTTGTACGTCGGGACGAGAACGCACACGTCGTCTCGGTCGGCCATTGTTGGCCTGTCCAGCGCGTGGACTCAAATATATACTGGTGAGCTATTCGGCACGGGGCAACTCGATCACGACGGCGGTCCCACCTCGGTCGCTCTCTTCGATCCAGACCGAGCCGCCGTAGGAGTCGACCATCACGTCCACGAAGTACAGTCCGAACCCGGTGCCACTCGACCCGCTTCGCCGGGCACCGCGTTCGAACACCGACGGTCGCCGTTCGGGCGGGATTCCCGGGCCGTCGTCCGCGATGCGGACCTGTACCGTCTCCGCGCTCTCGGTCGCAGTCACCTCGATTGACGGCGACGAGTCAGTGTGTTCGACGGCGTTGAGCATGACGTTGGCGAACACGTCGTCGAGGAGGTCGTCGCCAGCGACAGTCACGGCCGGCACGTCGATCGACACCGAGCAGTGCTGGTCCGCGCTCGTCGGCCGAGTCGCCGCCGCTTCGAGCATCGCTCGCAGATCGACCGGTTCCGGGTCTGTCAGACCGTCTTCGGACAGCGTCGACAGCACCGAGCGGACCTTCTGGGTCAGCTCGACGATGTCGTCGCTCCACTCCAGGATCGTCTGTGCGTGGTCGTTGAGCTCTCCGTCGAGCTCGGATTCGAGCCGCTCGGCCCGCGCCCGGACGACGTTCATCCCGTTGAGAATGTCGTGTCGGAGGATCCCGTTGAAGAAGTCCATCTGTTCTTTCCTGTTTTGCAGGTCGGTGATGTCCAGCCCCTCCGCGACGATCTCCGAGACGGCTCCGTCGTCGTACACCGGCCGGACCGTGACGGCCGTCTTGATGCGAGAGCCGTCGGCCCCAACGTGTGTTCCCTCGAACTCGACGGTCTCGCCGCCCTCGGCTCGCTCGATCGCGTCGCGACACTGCGCCTGCTGTTCGTCGTCGTGGTTCCACCAGGGCGTCTCCGGGAAGGGGCGGCCACGCACGTCGTCGATGTCGACCCCGGCGAAAGAGAGCGCCGTCTCGTTTGCACGCAGCAACGTTCCGTCCGGGTCGAGAATCCCGACGAAGACGTTCGGGGAGTCGAACGTCGCTTCGAGGAGTCGCTCGTTGCGATCCCGCAGCGACGCGATCTGCTCGCGTTCCAGTTCCGACTCGACCCACTGTCGAAGCGTATCGAGGAGCACTCCCTGCCAGGGATCCAGCGTCGATCTCGGGTCCGACGAGTCCCCGAAACAGAGCGTCCCATAAGTCTCGCTGTCGACCTCGATCGGGACGCCGACGTACGTCTCCAGACCCCACCTGTCGTAGGCCGGATCGTCCGGCGCGCTCTCACCGACATCGAGGATCGTGTACAGACCCCCGTCAGACAGCGTGTGTCGGCAGTACGTCTCGGCGAGTGGCGACGTGTCGCCGACGGCGTCGGCCGCGCTTTCGCCGGCCGCGACGGCGATCTCGTACTCGTCGCCGGTGACTGCCGAGAGGTATCCACTCGGATATCCGAGGTGCTGGCAGCCGACTTCGAGGACGCGCTCGATGCGCTCTTCGACGGCCCCGTCCCCGTCGGCCATCGCCGACGTGAGGTCCTGTAGCGCTTCGAGGTGACGCGTCGACGCGTCGGCCGTGTCGTCACCGCCCTCGGAGTCCATGCCAGCTAGTGGGCACGACACCGCTTCAATCCTCTGGCGGTCGAGGGCTCGCCACCACAGCCGTCACTGTCGTGCGAGGACTCGTGGCAAAAAGCCGCGACGGTCGTCACGGGCAGTCGACGACGTCACCAGGTGCCGTGGAAGGTGTCGAAGGCGAGTTCCTCCAGGTCCTCCTCGCCGATGGCGATGCGGTACTCCTGGGGCGTCAGCATCGGCTTCTTGAACTGCGGGCCGTCGTCGGTCGTGATCCGCGGACAGCCCGTGTTGACGTAGGCGTCCATCCCGAAGTTCGTCAGGCGGTCCGGCGTCACCTCGTCCATCGTGATGAGGTAGGCGTCGTCGTTGTTCTCGACGATCTCGGTCGCCTGGTCCCAGCGACCCTGTCCGATCTTCGTACAGAAGATGACGCCCCATCGCTCGGCGTCCATCGCCTTGTGGACCGAGGCGTACCGCTGTTTCATGAACTTCTCCGTGTCGGCGACGTGGACGGCGTTGTTGACCGGGTCGGCGATGACGACCTTCTTGTCGGGGTGTTCCATCGCCAGCCCGAGCGGGTGGAACTTCCCACCGCCGACGTAGAGGATCTGGTCGGCGTCGACCTCGGCGCTGGCGTAGTTGCACCCGAGCACCTGTCCCTCGTGGGTCAGTCGGTCGTCGCCCTTGCGGGTGTGGACCTCGTAGTCGCGTTCTTCGAGCCAGCTGCGCATCTCGTCGAACTTGTTCATGTGCTGGGCC
Organism: Halomicrobium sp. IBSBa; assembly: GCF_017612575.1. Lineage (NCBI taxonomy): Archaea > Methanobacteriati > Methanobacteriota > Halobacteria > Halobacteriales > Haloarculaceae > Halomicrobium > Halomicrobium sp. IBSBa. The sequence goes on along the minus strand of NZ_JADPQC010000001.1, from coordinate 133,203 downwards.
GTCGTCACGAGCCCGACCTCGGGGTCCTCGTCGGGAGCGGGAAGCTCCGATTCGAGGGCCTGCTCCATGATCGGGAACACGTCGACGTTCGAGAACAGCGGCACGTAGATGATCTTGTCCGACTCCTTCATCGGGGAGTGGCCGAAGTGAACGAACACGTCGGTCCGGCGCATCAGGTACGTGTCCAGGTCACAGGCACCGTAACAGGGCTGGCCCGAGATCATCACCTGCGTGTCGTCTGGGAGTTCGTCCCGGAGGTCGTCGGCGACGGCCGGTCCGCGGCGCTTCAGCCCTTCCGGGAACTGGAGTCCGACGGTCTCTGCGTCGCGGTCGGCGACCTCCTCGACGATGCGGTCGAGTTCGTAGTCCCACTCGCGGTCGTGCTTGAGAGCGAGCCCAGTCGCCCGGAGATCCCCCTCGCTGCGGTCCTGACTCATTGGACCGGGGTAGCGTCTCGGCGCGTATAACACGCGCGCTTCCAGACGGTGTCGCCGGCCGTGCCGACACTGTCTCCGCTGTGGCCGACCCGCTGTTCGTCGCGGAGCCACTCGTGGCGGCGAGACGTGCGACAGACCGACAGCCGGCAGTATCAGGACTCGTCGAGGAGAAGCTCCTGTGTGGCGTCGTCGACCGACGCCAGTCGATCTGCGATCCGGTCACCGAACGCGACGAATCCGAAGGCCAGAACGGCGAGCATCGCGCCACCGACGAGTGTCAATGCCATACACTGACTTGCCGCTCTACCCTGAAAAGCCTGCTCCCCCGGTGGCGGTTCGGCAACTCTTTAGGCGGCCAGCACCAAGGACGGAGAGATGAGTATCGAGTCCGAGACCTCCGATCCGGCCGTCGACAGCCACGTCGAAGAGATCGCCGCCGAGTTCGGCGACGCGATCACACAGCTACCGGTGTACCAGCGCTTCGCCGAAGCCAAAGCGGCCGTCGAGAACGACGAACAGGCCCAGGAGAAGATCGAGGAGTTCGAGTCCATCCGCGAGGAGTTCATGCTCGCACGCCAGACGGGACAGGCCGACCAGGAAGCGCTCAGAGAGCTCCAGGCCGCACAGGAAGAGCTCCACGACCTGCCGGTCATGAGCGAGTACCTCGAAGTCCAGAGCGAACTCGAACTGCGCCTCCAGGAACTCAACGAAGTCGTCTCCGAGCAGCTCGTCGTCGACTTCGGCGAGAAGGCCGGCGGCTGCTGCGAGGACTGACCCGACTGGCCGCCGGTTCGGGGTGTCGCCGCCCCGGACGGTGCCACTCCTGACGGACAGCCCGGCACCGGACGGGATGGGAACCGGCTCCACGCCGCGGCTCGCGGTCACTTCTCGTCGCCGCTTTCTTCCCGGAGTGACGACGCCGACCGACGGCCGGCGAGTAGCGCGTCGGCGGACCGCCAGTATCGTCGGCTGGACCTCCGGTGTCGCCGTCCGGAGTCTGCCGCCATTCGAGGTATCAGTGTCTGAAATAGGTCGCGAAATCCGCTGCCGTCGGCGTTCGTCGAAGCTGTCTCGATCAGCTACTTCCTGTGTCGCAGGTGAGTTCGAGGCGTCTGAAAACCCGCTACAGTTCCCGAATACAGAACCTGATAATTCGGCGCGTAGTCTTATTACCGAGCAGTGGCCACCGTTAGACAAGCGGAGCGAGTACTATTCAGATGCAACAGAGTGGGCAACGTGAGCGAGCGAGTGACCGCGGTCAGGTCGGGATCGGGACGCTGATCGTGTTCATCGCGATGGTCCTCGTCGCGGCGATCGCGGCGGGCGTACTGATCAACACCGCGGGCTTTCTCCAGACGAACGCAGAACAGAGCGGCCAACAGAGCAGCCAGCAGGTGACCAACCGCCTCCAGGTCGTCGACATCGCCGGCACTGACATCGTGAAAGACGGCGAGGGCTTCGAGGTGACGACGGTCGACGTGACCGTCAAGCGAGCGCCGGGCTCGGGCAACGTGGACCTGTCGACGACGACCGCCCAGTGGGTCTCGTCGGGCGGCAGCTACAACGTCCTCAGCTACACGGCGGCCGAGGGATCGGGCGGATCGAGCGGTGACGCCGGGTTCATCACGTCGACGCTGCAGGACGACGACGGCTCGATCTCGAACAGCAACGCCCTCAACGACCAGGCCGACCGGGCGATCATCAGGTTCCAGACCGACTCGGTTCCCAGCAGCGAAGAGGAAGACGACCTGAACGGGAAGCTCGTCAGCGGCGACCTCACCGAGGGATCGTCCGCCGAGATCAGGCTGACTACCCAGGCCGGCGGCGAGACCACCGCCACGGTCGTCGTGCCCGAGTCCCTCTCGGGCAAGTCCGCCGTCTCGCTCTAGGCCGTCGCCCGCTTCCGCAAGGACTTAGCGGCCGCTCGCGACACGTGCAACCATGACTGTCGACTCCGACTGGGGCGACTGGCTCGTTCGCGCGGTCGAAGACGCGGATCCCGACGGACTCGCGATCTGGTATCTGGGCTGTAACGGCTTCGTACTCAAGTCCAGCGGCGGCGCAGTCGTCTACATCGACCCGTATCTGGGTATCGGCGATCCGCCGCGGACGGTCCGGATGATTCCGGTCCCGTTCGATCCCGACGACGTGCGCGAGGCGGACGCGGTCCTCGCGACCCACGAACACACGGACCACACGCACGGCCCGAGTCAGGCACCGATTCTCGCCGGGACGGGAGCCACGTTCTACGGCACCGACGCGAGCCACGACGTGGTCTCGGACGAAAACTGGACCGAAGCGTGGGACGTCGACGACGACCAGCTCCGCGAGATCGGTGAAGGGGACACCTTCGAGGTCGGTGACCTCACGGTCCACGTCGAACCCGCCAACGACCCCGACGCCGACCACCCCGTCTCGTACGTCTTCGAACACGACGCTGGAACCTTCTTCCACGGCGGCGACGCGCGGCCCGGCGCGTTCGAGCCGGTCGGCGAGTCCTACGACATCGACGTGGGCGTCCTCGCGTTCGGCACCGTCGGGATGATCCCCGACAAGGAGACCCGCGAACCCGAACGCACGAAGTGGTACAACGACGAGAACAGGATCGTCGAAGCCGCGAACGAACTCCAGCTTGAGACGCTCGTCCCGACCCACTGGGACATGTGGAAGGGCATGACGACGGAGCCGACGGTGCTGCACAACCACGTCAACAGCTTCCCCGCTCCGGCGACCCTCGACATCGTCGAGATCGGCGACCGGATCGACCTGGGATAAATTGCCAGCTCACAGAAGTAATAAGCTAGGCAATACGTATCTTTAATATTCTCGCTCGACGCTATTCGAGACATGAGTGACTCTCAGGCGTACGAGGAGATTACTGTGGCCTCCGATGGGGTGACCGTCACCAAACGGTACGAGGCCGACGAGTTCCCGGTGCCTGCCATCGCGTTCAAGTTCGCGTCCAGTCGGACCGAACCGGTGACCGTGCGGCTGACCGACGTGGTTCCGGAGGACGTGGCAGTCGAGGATCTGGGCTTTCACCCGGAGTACGGGAGCGAGTTCTGGACGATCGACGACGACGAGATCGCGTTCGAGCGTGAACTCGAAGCGGACTCGGAGTACACGACGGTGTACGGTATCCGTGCGACCGGCACCGACAACGTCGAGCAGTTCCTCACCGAACCCCGGATCGACCGCATCGACCCACCGCTGGAAGACGACGGGGGCGAACTGGTCGGCGAAGGGTCCGACGCCGTCAAAGACGTGATCAGCGGCGACGCCGACAGCGTTCCGGGACTCGAAGAGTCCGACGACGAGGACATCGAGACCCTCGATCTGAAGGACCCGAACAACGAGGGTCACCAGCGCGGTGCCACCGAACGCGCTCCCGAAGAGACAGACGGCGACGCCGAGGAGGCGGCCGAGGACGCGGAATCGGCCCAGCAGGCGGCCAACAACGGGACCGCAAGCAGCGTCGAAGTCGAGGGCGGGAGCCTCGTCGCAGCGATGGCGAACGAACTCCGGAACAACGAGGTCCGGAAGGAAGACGTCCAGATCCTCCGGAAGGCCTTCGACCTCGCGAGCGACGACGGCTCCGTGACGGCCCGAATCGACAAGCTCCAGAAAGACGTCTCCGACGTCGTCGCGTACACCGACGCACTCGAAGAGTTCCTCGACGAGAACGGGACGGGCGAACAGCTCATCGACGAGTTCGAGTCCGAGGTCGAGCAGTTCCGCTCCGAAGTCGAGGAGTTCGAGTCCGAACTGGCGTCGGTCAAGTCGACGGCCGCCGAGAACGGCGCTCAGATCGACGGACTCGCCGACGGCGTCGAGCAGATCGACGAGAGCGTCGACGACGTGACAGACGACGTATCGGAGCTGGAGTCGACCCTCGAAGGCGTCCAGGACGACCTCGAAGAGATACGCGAGGAGATGGCCGACGCCGGCGTGGAGAGCCAGATCGAAGAGATCGACGAGGAGATCGCCGAGCTCAAAGAGTGGCGCGAACAGCTCTCGTCGGTCATCGGTGGCGGCGGCGACTGACGCGACCGGCGGCTTCCGTTTCGCCTACTCCGTAGCGGCGAACGTCTCGACACGGAGACACACGCCGGTGTGAAACCGGACTCGTTTTACTCCCCCATCGTCTGTGTCATCGTAATGACGACGATCAGCGTGGCCGTTCCACGCAAGGGTCGCCCGCTGGAGGCCGTGCTCGAACGGCTGGCGACGACGGCAGCGTTCACCGAGATCGCCGACGACGTGATCTCGACGCTGCGCTACGAGAAGGCCATCACCAAGGACGACGCCACACCCGACGCGCCGGTGTACGATCGTCTCGCGGCGTACAGCGACCTCGACGACCCGACCAGACCCGAGTACACGCTCCTGCGAGACGACCGCGAGGGGATGCCCCGACGCGTCGTCTTCGATAGCCTGACGGTCCCGGTCGACGGAATCGACCTGCGTCTGGTCGGTCGAGAGGAGCCGTTCCGGTCGCTGCGCAAACACGAGTTCGCGCTGGGCTTTGACAGTGCCGACCTCGTTCTCGAAGAGGTCGTACAGCTGCGAGACGACCCCCTGACCGAGATCGCGGCCATCAACGAGCGGATCGATCCGGTCGACACGGACGTTCGCGTCGTCACCGGGATGGGTGATACGGTGTATCACACGCTGCTTGGAATCCCAGCGGTTCGCGAGTCGCTTTCTCACGATCTCTCTCGTGAGTTCCTCCGTGCCTACGAGGGCGAGCTCTGTATCTCGCCGCGCTACGAGCGGCTGGTCGAGGCCGTCATCGGCACGGACGCCCTGCGAGACATCGAGTTCGTCTACCCCGAGAACGGACAGGAAGAGGAGGCCGCCATCGCCGAGGCCGGGCTGGGCGTCTACCTCACCGTGACCGGTTCGACCGCCCGCGACCACGGGCTCGAACTGGGAGAGCAGCTGTTCCCCAGCGAGACCGTCCTGCTGGAGAACCGCTCGGAGGTCGGCGACGGCGTCGATCGAGTCAGGGAGCTGTTCGCTGCGCCCGACGAGTCCGTCCTGGCGCTCCAGTAGCGGCCCTGCGGTGACATCGGTGTCAGCACAGACCTTTGGCCCTCGGTGACCTACGTCGTCGTACGTCCGTCACCGCGACGGCACTACCACCATGTCACGACACAGCATCACGCCGACACGGACAGCCGGGGCCGACAGATGAGTGAGCCACACGCCGATCAGCCGGTCCACACCGCGGGCACTCCGCTGGACGACGCCAGCGTCGCCGTCGTGATGATCCACGGCCGCGGGGCCAGAGCCGAGGGGTTCCTCCAGCTCGCAGACGAGATCGACGTCGACGGCGTCGCGTATCTCGCACCGCAGGCACAGCGCGGGAGCTGGTACCCCAACCGCTTCGTCGACCCGATCGAGAGCAACGAGCCCCATCTCACCGCTGCACTGGGCGTCGTCGCGGACACGGTCGAACGAGCCCTCGAAGCCGGCATCGACCACGAGCAGATCGTCCTGATGGGGTTCTCCCAGGGTGCCTGTCTCGCCAGCGAGTACGTCGCCCGGAACCCCCGCGAGTACGGTGGACTCGTCGCCTTCAGCGGCGGACTCATCGGACCGCTCGGGATGGACTTCGACCACGACGGAGAACTCGACGGGACGCCGGCCTTCTTCGGCTGTAGCGACTCCGACCCGCACATTCCGGAGACTCGCGTCACCGAGTCCGCGGACGTGTTCGAGCGTCTCGGAGCCACCGTCGAGACGCGACTCTACGAGGGAATGGGCCACACGATCGTCGACGACGAGGTCGAGTACGTCGTCGATCTGCTATCGACGCTTGCGGGTTCGGACTGAGACTGTCGCCGGTGGGATTCCCACCGGGCGGGAACGATCCCGTACCGGTGACCAACGTCACTTATCAGTCTCGAACGCCTTGTCTCAACTCGAATGCTGTCAGACGAGTTCGGTCGCGAGGTCTCGGGCGTCCGCGTCTCGCTGACCGATCGGTGTAACTTCGATTGCGTCTACTGCCACAACGAGGGGCTGGGCGACACGCGCGGGCCACTGGCGGCCCAAGACGACGAACTCTCGACGGATCGGGTCGTCGACTTCCTCGAAGTGGCCGCCGACTTCGGCGTCGACTCGGTGAAGTTCACCGGCGGGGAACCGCTACTCAGAGAGGACCTCGCGGAGATCGTCGCACGGACGCCCGACGAGATGACGGTGTCGCTGACGACGAACGGAACCTACCTGCCCGGGCGAGCGACCGAACTCGTCGACGCCGGACTCGAACGGGTCAACATCTCCCAGGACGCGCTCGACCGGGAGGCGTTCGCCGAACTCACTCAGAGCGGCGCGTACGACCGAGTGCTGGAGGGCGTCGAGGCGGCGGTCGACGCGGGACTCGCCCCGGTGAAGATCAACATGGTCGTGTTCGAGCCGACGGCGGGATACGTCCCGGAGATGGTCGATCACGTCGTCGAGAACGAGGGACTTCGCCTCCAGCTCATCGAGTACATGCCCGAGCTGGCCGGCCACCCGGAGTGGGCGATCGACATCGATCGCGTCCACGACTGGCTGTCCGACGAGGCCGACCGGATCGAGCACCGCCAGATGCACGACCGGCGGCGGTACTTCGTCGCGAGCGACGACGGCGATCGCGAGGGGATGGTCGAGATCGTCGACCCGGTGGGCAACGAGACGTTCTGTGCGAACTGCCACCGGGTGCGACTCACTCACGACGGCTACCTGAAGGGCTGTCTGAACCGCAACGACGACCTCCGGTCGATCGGCGAGACGAAGTCCCGGATGCGCGAGGCGTTCCGGGCGACCGTAGCCGGCCGCGTCCCCTACTACGGCGAGTACATGGTCGAGACCGAGGACGGCTGGGAACCCAACGAGCAGTACCGCGACGAGGAGGGCGACCGTGCCCCCTACGCCTACACCGAGGACTGATCCGGATGCGTGTCGCAGTTTGCCCGGTCGACGCACGGCGTCCGGCCGAACGCGGTGCGGACGGGCTCGCGAAGTCGTAGCTTTTTGCCCTCCGGCGGCCTGTGTTCGAGTATGACAGACGACCCTCAGGGCGTCGGATTCAGAGAGCGGACGCGGCTCGGGCCGGCCCGCGAGCGGCTGCTCGACTCGCTGTCGCCGGTGTCCCGAACTGAGGACGTGCCGATCGCGGACGCCGACGGCCGGGCACTCGCGAGCGAACACACGGCTCGGCGGCCGGTGCCACACTATCCGCGCGCGGCCATGGACGGCTTCGCCGTCCGGGCCGAGGACACGTTCGGAGCGACACGCCGGTCGCCGGTCCGACTGGAGCGATCGGAGTCGGTCGGTCCGAACGCCGCCCGCCGCGTCCACACCGGGAGCGAACTGCCGTCGGGTGCCGACGCGGTCGTACGGGTCGAGCAGGTCGAGGTCGACGACGAGTGGATCGAGGTGTTCGACGCCGTCGCCAGCGGCCAGAACGTCGGGCCAGTCGGTGACGACGTCGCGGAAGGGCAGCACCTGTTCGATCCCGGCCACCAGCTCCGGCCCTCCGATCTGGGACTGCTGAAGGCACTCGGGGTCGAGACCGTCGAGGTGTTCGAGCGCCCGCGGATCAGCGTCGTCCCGACGGGCGAGGAACTCGTCCAGTCCGATCCGGAACCGGGCGAAGTCGTCGAGACGAACGGCCAGACCGTCGCTCAGTACGTCCGGCGGTGGGGAGGGGAACCGACGTACCGCGACGTGGTCACCGACGACGAGGCAGCACTTCAGAGGGCAATCGAGCGGGACCTCGACCACGACCTGATCGTGACGACCGGCGGCTCCTCGGTCGGTGAGCGGGATCTCTTGCCGGCGGTCGTCGACGATCTCGGGTCCGTCTCCGTCCACGGCGTCGCGCTCAAGCCCGGCCACCCGGTCGCCGTCGGCCGCGTCGAGGAGACGCCGATCCTCGTGTTGCCGGGCTATCCGGTGGCGACGATCGTCAACGCCGTCCAGCTGCTCCGGCCGGCCCTCAAGACGCTCGCACACCTCCCCGAGCGCGAGCCACCGGTGACGGAGGCCCGACTGGAGCGAAAGGTCGCCAGCGAGATCGGGACGCGCTCGTTCGTCCGGGTCCGGCTGGATGACGAGGGCGACGAGCAGACGGCGACACCGACCAGAGCGAGCGGTGCCGGCGTCCTCTCCAGTGTCGCGCTGGCGGACGGCTGGGTCGTCGTTCCAGAAGACAGCGAGGGGTACGACGCCGGTCGAACCGTCGCCGTCGAGGACTGGGAGTGGTCGCCGTGAGCGACCGCAAGGAGTTCCGTGACCTCGCGACGCCCGAGCGCGCACACGAGGTCGTCGACGGCCTCGACATCGATCCCGGGGCCGAGACGGTCCCCCTCGACGAAGCTCGCGGGCGCGTCCTCGACGAGCGCATCGACGCGACGCTGGACGTGCCGGGGTTCGATCGGGCGAGCATGGACGGGTACGCGGTCCGGGCCGAGGACACCTTCGACGCCGACGAGGCGAGCCCGGTGACGCTCTCGCTGGCCGGCGCGGTCCACGCCGGTGAGCGACCGACGGTCTCGGTCGAACCGGGAACGGCGGTCGAGGTCTCGACCGGCGCGGTGATGCCCGACGCTGCCGACGCGGTCGTGATCGTCGAGCGGACGACGACGACCGACGAGGGCGTCGAGATCAGAACCGCAGTCACGCCCGGCCAGAACGTCATGCTCTCGGGGGCAGACATCGCGGCCGGGACCCGAGCGCTCGGTCCCGGAACGCGGCTCACTCCCCGCGAGATCGGACTCCTCTCCGCGCTCGGCGTCGACAAGGTGCCGGTCCGGGCGAAGCCGACGGTCGGTATCCTCTCGACGGGCGACGAACTCGTCCGTCCGGGCGAACCCCTCCAGAGCCAGGCCGGACAGATCTACGACGTGAACAGCTACACGATCGCCGCGGCCGTCGCGGAGGCCGGCGGCGCGCCGGAGCTGTACCCCCACGTCGGCGACGATTACGAGGCCATGGAGCGACTGCTCCGGCGGGCCGCGACGGAGTGTGATCTCGTCCTCTCGTCGGGATCGACGAGCGCCAGCGCCGTCGACGTGATCTACAGCGTCGTCGAAGCCCAGGGGACGCTCCTCCTGCACGGGACCGCGATCAAGCCCGGGAAGCCGATGCTGGTCGGTGAACTCGACGACGCGGCGTACGTGGGCCTGCCGGGCTATCCGGTCTCTGCGCTGACGATCTTCCGGACGTTCGTCGCACCGCAGGTCCGCGACGCTGCGGGCCTCCCCGAACCCGCCACCGCGACCGTCACCGGCGAGATGGTCGTCCGGGAGCGCTCCGAGGAGGGTCGCCGCCGGCTGCTGGCTGCCGGCCTCGTCGAGAACGGCGACGGCGACCTGCTCGTCTACCCGGTCGACAAGGGTAGCGGCGCGACGACGAGTCTCGTCGACGCGGACGGAACCGTGACCGTGCCCGCCGACACGGCCTTCCTCGACGCGGGCGAAACCGTCACGGTAGAGCTGTTCTCGCCCGACGTTCGGCCTCCGTCGGTGCTGTGTGCCGGCGACTCCGATCCCGTGGTTTCCCAGCTCCTCGACGGGCTGGACAATCCCCGCTTTCTCCCGGTCGGGACGCACGAGGCACTGCGGCGACTGCGTGCGGGTATCCCCGACGTGGTGGTCGCCGCTGGCCCGACCGGAGAGTCGGCGGACGCCGTCGAGTTGGGCGGCTGGACTCGCGAGTGGGGACTCGTCGTCCCCGCGGGCAATCCCGACGGAATTGAGGGCGTCCCGTCGCTGATCGACGGCGACGGATCGATGGTCAATCTCGCGACCGGATTCGGGTTGCGTACCAGCTTCGACGCCCATCTCGACGCCCTCGCAGACGAACGCGAAGTCACTCGAAGCGAACTGACAGACGACATCTCTGGGTACGACCTGACGACCAGCGGCGACGAGAGCCCGGCACGAGCAGTCGCCGCCGGAGACGCCGACGCCGGCCTCGGACTTCGCGCGACTGCGACGGCGCTCGAACTCGATTTCGTCTCGCTGGGCCGACAGCGGGTCCGCGTACTCACAACGCCGGACCGTCGGGACAAGCCCGCCGTCGAGCGACTCGCTGAGGCAATCGACGAGGTCGACCGCTCGGAGTTCGCCGGGTTCGACTGATACTGCCGGCTGTCACTGTTTCACGATCACGACCACGGGTCGCGAAATTCTTCACAGACCGACAGCCGGCAGTATGACGCCGACACGCGATCGCTCTCTTCTCCCCGCGCTCTCGCACTCCGGCAGTTCCCCACCTGTGAGTGCGATCTGTACCGCAACTATTGATATAGCGGCATACAGTTTACGTGTCTGCGAGCTGCCGCCGCGCCGCCGACAAAATGGCATCGAGTGTTAACAAATATCATACACGTGCTCGTCGTAGACGGTGCGAACGCGGTCGCCCCACTCGTGGGTGTACGTATCGATCACGTCCTGGGCTACGTCGCCGCGCAGGTACTTCACGATCCCCCGATCACCCGTTCGATCGCGGAGGTGTGTCGTGAAGAAGTGTCTGAAGTAGTGAGGCGTCACGTTCTGGGCCGCGTCGCCGCCGTCCTGGTACCAGCCGCGGTCGCGTGCGTGGCGTTCGACGACGTGGTGGACCATATCCGGCGTGAGTCGCTTCCCCCAGTCTCCGCTCGTCGACGTGAACAGCGGCTCTGCGGTCGATCTCGGATCCGGGCGGACGGCCAGCCATCGTTCGAGTACGTCGCCCAACTCCGCGTCGACGGGGATCGTCGTGTCCCGCTTTCGCTTGTTCGAGGCCGTCCGCTCTTCGCCGTTGACGACCGCGCCACGCGCCGGCTCGGCCGAGACGAACAGCGAGTCGGGACGCTCTTCGAGCTGTGGTCGAATCGCAGTCCCCGCCGTGACCGCACACTCGGACAGATGCAGGTCACGAACGTCGAGGTTGCACAGTTCGCCCGCACGCATCCCGGTCTTCAACAGGGTGACGACGACCGCTCGCTCCATGGGGTGGTCGATGTCCTGGACGAACGACCGCATCGCCGGGATCGGGATCTCTCGGCGCTGGGGGTCGGTGTCGATCGTCTCGTCCATCTCCTCCATCACCAGCGCCATCGGGTTCTCCTCGAAGGTTCCGACCTGGTTCATGTACGCGTAGAACCGATGCAAGTAGGAGGCGTACGTCGCGACGGTCGAGTCGCTCTGCTCGTCTCTGAGCCCGTGGACATACGCCATGCAGTCCCGGTGGGTCGCTTCGCCCAGTCCTACCGGCCGGGCTCCGCTGTCGAGGAAGGACTCGAACTCCCGGAGCACGCGCTCGTAGTACTCTCGTGTCCGATCTGTCTTCCCGTGGTATGTCATGTCGTCCAGGAAGTAGCCCACCGGGTCCTCGCTCGCGTCGACGGCGTCGGTATCGGAGCTCATTTCTTGACGTACCCTCCCTCGCGCCCGCTGTATCTGATCTCGTCGCGCGCTTGCAGTTCCTGTAGCGTCTCGTCCAGTTGCGCTTCGATGTCGTCGGTCACTGCGGCGACCAGTTCGTCCCACTCGTAGCTGTCGCCGTCGGCGAGGGTCGAGAGAACCCGGTCTTCCAGACGCTGACCCTGGGGGTCAGCGTCAGATTGTTCTCCTTCACCGGATTTCTCCACTGTCGACGACCGGTCTTCGACCGAGTCGACGGTAAAACCACGCCTCCCGGCCTGTACCATCGATCTGACGAACTCGCTGAGACTCATGTCGAGTTCGTCGGCGTGTGCCTGCCACTCCTGTTTCTGGTAGGTCGGAACGTAGGACTGAATCCTCGCTCGGGAGGTGTCGACGTCGCCGTCACGTGCCATGTCGGTCTCGTCACTTCCCAGCCACATCAATCTAACTCACGCCCACAGATAAATGACCTTATCTGTGACACCGACATCCTATAACGGCCGTCTGGGAATATGTTATTTGTGTGTATGACTTCAAATCTCGGCGGAGATCATATACACAAATAAATACTCCCCTCTCAGTAGCAACACAATCCGTCGACAGCGCCAGTCGATCTGGTCAGCAGCGGCCGCTCGCTGTGGACGGTGCCGACTGTCGTCGGTCGGAGCACCGCGACTGAGGGGAGACTCTGCGACGCAGGTGTCTCTTGCACGACCGGTCGCGTCGGACGAGGTTTCTTACGGTGCCGATCGCTCACGGCTCTGAGCGTTCTCTGTGTCCGAAGTAAGCGACGACCGAATGGAAAACTGGACGGCTGCCCGTCGCGGCGACACTCGACAGCCGGGAGTCCACACCGACTGTATCCGTCGGCAGTCATCTCGGCCTCGTGGCCGTCCAGCCGTTCACAGTGTTGCGGCCGACGGTAGCAGTCCCGAGAGACGGACGCCCTTCGACGCCGCCACTCAGTCCAAAAATACGTCAGTGCCTGGAACTACGTCGACGTCCGCGGGCAGTTCGTCGAACCACTCGACCGCGTGGACCGACTCACCAGTCGGTTCCACGGCGGTGAGGTCGTACTCTCCCGAGAGGGGGAGTCCACGGACGGTGACGAATCCCCGAGTCGCGGTCTGTTCGCCGTCGTCCGTTTCGACGGTGACCTGCCAGACGCCTTCGATCGCCGTCCGCTCGATCTCGAAGCCGATCGTCGCGCGAACGTGATCGACGATCGCAGCCGTGAACTCCTCGTCGGGTGCCACGTTCTCGACGGGGATCTTCCACGAGCAGGTGTCTGTCTGCCGTCGGAGGAGGAGTTCGCCCGCTGGGTTCGTGATGCCCACGCAAGCGAGATCTGGAAGGTCTCTCACCTGTTCGACGACTGCCGCGTCGACGGTATCTCGCCGTTCGTGATACGGAATCGTATCGTCCGCAGCGAGGCGCTCGTAGTCGACGATCGATTCGACCTCCGGAGAAGGTGTGTCTGTCGTCATGGTCGGTGTGTGGTTTGTAGCGGGGCTCGATCGAAGTGAGCGTTCTCGACGAACGCTCGGGCGAAGCCCGCGAAGCCAGTATTCGAGCGACAGGCGGCGGGCTAATGAATGTACCGGCAGTCCGGAAGGTCGTGTTCAGAGAAGCTGCGGTCTCTGCCGACTCGTAGACACCGATGCCCTCGCGCTTGCGGTCCGGCGACTCACCGTCGAGGGGAAGAGCCGTCGGCCCTCTCGAACCACGCTCTGCGTGCTTGCACCAGGACTCCGCTCCTCAGCCCGTTCGAACGGCGCTGCGGCCGCGTACAGGTATCGGCGAGATTCTTGCAAGGGCCGCGGTTCAATCGGCCGGCGACACCGTGAGGGTCCACCCAGCGTGGGCTTGCGGTGCTTTCCAGTTGCTTCGGTCAGCCCCTATTTGGACACCGCTGTCTGGCACAGCCTCGTCGTCACAGCGTGGCGGTTGGCGACGGATCTCGACGCCACACCTCTACCGACGACGATCGATGCAGGCGAGCCTATCGCTGGTCTCTCGACGGCTTCTGACCGTCCTCGTCGGGTGCTGCCCGGCAGCGGGCCGTGGGTGTCCTGCTGGCGCTGGCGTTTTCCCCTCGTTGCTCGCTTTCGGTCGCTGTGCGTGGCTGTTTTTTCTCACTTCCGCCCGTCGGAGGTGGCCACAGTGGAACAAATAAATCGCATAGTGCTATACGCAATGAGGGTGCGAACGGCAGTGAACAGTACGTCTCAGAGGCACGTCAGTCCAGCAGCGAGTCGAGCGACCAGTTCAGAACGTCGGCGACGCTCGTAGACGGCAAGAGTGGCAGTGGTGCCGAAGTTCGAGACGCACGACTCGTTGTCGGCGTCGTCACAGCCCGCCGATCCGGTCTCACGAGGGAGACGACGCCAGCGATGCGGGACGATAGTGTATCAGTCGGACTGATACTACCGGCTGTAAATCTGTGACCGATTTCGCCACCCCGGGTGGCGAAGATCCTCACGAAGTGACAGCCGGCAGTATGAGAAGTGCTAGTTCCGACGGCGGCACCGAAACGACGGATCGGGAGAATCCGGAACCGCGTCGTCAGTCTTCGCTCTCTTCTTGCGTGCGCGTCGTCTGTGACGGGCCGCCGGAGAAGACGAACTCGTGTTCGGCTTCCGTCTCGAAGCGGTCGAGGATGTCCCCGAGCGGTCGAGCGTACCGTTTCAGCTGTTCGGCACGCGAGGACACTTCGTTGAGTTCGGCGGCCTGTTCCTCGGCGGCACCGGCGACGGTCTCGGACTCGGACATCATCTGCTCGCTGGTGTCTGCAGCCTCCTGCAGTTGGGTCGCGACGGCGCGGAACTGGGTGAGCGAGTCACCGAGGTCGACCGCTTGCTGCTCTGCTTCGAGGGCTTCGAGCGTCTCGACCAGTTCGTCGAGATCCTCGGAGATCGTCTGTAGCTGGTCTTTCTGCTCGTAGGCGTCGTCGGAGATCTTCTGGATGGACTCGGCGACTTGCTCGGAGGCGTCACGGACGGACTCGGCGCTTTGCAACACCACGTCACCGGATTCCGCGACCTCGTCGGAGAAGCTCTTGAGCTGGCCGGTCGTCTTCTCCAACTCCTCGATCATGGCGTTGAACTCGCTCGCGATGGTGTCCATCGCTTCGTTCTCCCCGTCCTGCTCCATTCGCGTGGTCATGTCCCCGCCCGCGGTCTGCTCCATGGCGACGGAGAAATCGGTGGCTTTCTCCTGGAGGTAGTTGCTCATCTCCATGGCTTCCGCGCGCGAGACCTCGGCCTCTTTGCGTGCGCGCTCGGCTTCGTCGATCTGTTCTCTGAGCGCGTCACGCATGTCGGCGAAGCCGTCGTACAGCTGTCCGATGTTGTCGATCCGTGACGTGTCCAGTTCGACGTCGAGGTTGCCCTCCCGCATCTCTTCGGTCTTCCGGGTGAGCGTATCGATCGACGACGAGGTGCTCCAGCCGAGGGCCGCACCGATGCCGCCGATGAAGACGACAAGGCTGGCCGTCGCGATCAGGCCGTACAGCTGCACATCCTCGACGAAGCCAAACACCGTCGAGGACGGTGCGTGGGTCAGGACGACCCAGTCAGTTCCAGAGACCGGCGCGTAGCCGACGGTGTACTCCTCGTTCAGTCCGAGGTCGCCGCTGGGTGCCATCGCCGTCTTGACGCTGGCGCTCTCTTGTGTGCCCCGCAGCGCGTTCGCGTCGTCGACCGTCTGCTGGACGGGGTACGTCGACAGCGTCATCCCCTCTCGGTCGCTGTTGCCGGCGTAGGCCTGGTCGACGACGACCGTTCGGTGGCTGTCTACGACCTGTGTGAACCGTGCGGACTCGTCCTCGGCCGGACTGATCGAATCGGCGAGTTCGTCGAGTCGGTACTCGACGACCAGGATGCGGTTCTGGGAGGCCGGCACCGGGCTGGCGAATCCGATCGTCGATGCGCTGTCCTGGCTGTCGCGGTAGACGTCAGAGACGAGCACTTGACTGGCGTCGCTGCGCTCCATCTCGGACGTCCACCGGAGGTTCGCCGACAGCGCCGACGAGTCCGCACGGAGGCTCGTACTGGCGACGACGGACGACCCCGACGGCGTCGTCTCCAGCAGGTGGACGTTCCTGGCGTCGGCCGGCAGCCGGGACAGCTCGTTTTCGAGAGCGAGTTCGAGATCCGTCTCGTCGTCACCCCACTGGTCCTGATTCGAGATGAGCTTCGTCGACAGCTTGTTCTGTGTGACCCACTGCTCGACGATGTCACTCTGCTGGACGGCCGTGTTCTTGAACTGTTCTTCGACGTTGTCCTGTGTCTGGGTCCGGACCTCTTCGGTCGCCGCGAACCCGATGATGCCGACCGACAGCCCCATCACCAGCAGGACGAGCCCGAACTTCAGCGCGAAGCTCCGCCTGATGAAGTTGGGCGTGATCTTCTGGACGATGCTTTCGGAAGACGACTCTGTGTCGCTCATCGTGTCCCACCACCAGTGAGAGCTTGTTCGCCGCGAACGGGCATGCCCGTCGTTGTGCCATCCGCTGGCGACACGTCGCTGTTTCGCATAGGTTTGTGTGTATTATTTGAATACAAAAGCCTTTGGAGTGTGTCACAGTGCGGGACGCCGACTCGGGAATCCGGCGGATTTTATACCGGGGCGAGTTGACGCACCTATATGACGGATCTCGTTACCTTCGGAGAAACCATGCTCCGGCTGTCGCCGCCGGGCGACGAACGGATCGAAACCGCAGACCAGTACGTCGTTCGCGCCGCGGGTGCAGAGAGCAACGTCGCAGTCGCCACACAGCGGCTGGGCCTCGACGCGACGTGGGTGTCGAAGCTCCCGGACTCCCCGGTCGGCCGACGGGTCACCGGCGAACTCGCGAGCCACGGTGTCGAGACCGACATCGTCTGGAGTGACGAGGGGCGACAGGGGACCTACTACCTCGAATCGGGAGAGTCCCCACGCGGGAACAACGTCATCTACGACCGGGCCGACGCGGCGGTGACGACGGCGACGCCGGACGAGCTCCCGGTCGATCGAATCCGATCGGCGTCGGCGTTTCACACCACGGGTATCACCCCAGCACTGTCCGAGACCCTGGCGGCGACGACACAGACGCTGCTCGAAGCGGCAGCCGACGCCGACACGCTGACGAGCTTCGACGTGAACTACCGGTCGAAGCTCTGGGAGCCCGACGACGCCCGTGAGACGCTCACGGAGCTGTTCCCCCACGTCGACGTGTTGATCGTCGCCCAGCGAGACGCCGAGAACGTGCTCGGGCGCACGGGCGAGGCGGCGTCGATCGCCCGCGGACTGGCCGAGGAGTTCGACTTCGAAGTGACGATCCTCACGCGCGGGTCCGAGCCGGCACTGGCCGTCGCCGACGGGACGATCCACGAACAGCCGACGTTCGAGGCGACGAGTGCCCACCCCGTCGGCACCGGCGATTCCTTCGTGGGCGGCTTCCTCTCGCAGTACGTCGCGGGCGAGAGCGTCGAAACCTCGCTGGAGTACGCCGCCGGCACTGCCGCGCTCAAGCGGTCGATCCCCGGCGACATCGCCGTCGTGACGCCGGAGGAGGTGGCGGCCGTCATCGAGGGCGGAACCGCAGACATCTCTCGGTGATCCACGGCGTCGACGCTGCAGTATTCGTCTGGTCGATAACCTTCTTATCCCCTGACCGGGTACGCTCTCGTATGGTTGTTCGGAAGCTCTCTGCAATCGACGGAGGACGACCCGATGCGTAGCGCGAAGATCGTCTGTACGCTGGGACCGGCGACGGAGTCGGTCGAGCAGATTCGCGGTCTCGCCGAGGCCGGCATGTCCGTGGCGCGGCTCAACGCCAGCCACGGCACGCCAGAGCACCGCCGCGAGATGATCGACCGAATCCGAGAAGTCGACGCGACCACGGAGCGACCGGTCGCGTCGATGCTCGACATGCCAGGCCCGGAGGTGCGAACGGCTCCGATCCGCGAGCCGATCCAGTTGGACGAGGGCTCGACGGTCGAGTTCGTCCAGTCAGACGAGGCGACGCCAGAGCGCGTCGGCCTCTCGCTGTCGATCACGTCCGTCCAGCCGGGCGATCGCGTGTTGCTCGACGACGGTCGGATCGAGACGACGGTCGACCGCGTTGAGGGCGACTCCGTCTACGCGACCGTCGAGAACGGCGGTGAACTCGGTGCCCGCAAGGGCGTCAACGTCCCCGGCGTCGAGCTGGACCTGCCCGCCGTCACGGACAACGATCGGCGAGAGCTCGACGTCGCCGCGGAGAAAGAACCCGACTTCGTGGCCGCCTCGTTCGTCCGCTCGGGCGAAGACATCTACGAGATCGAGGCCGAGATGGAAGAGCGCGGCATCGACATCCCGATCATCGCCAAGATCGAGCGGGCCGGCGCTGTCGAGAACCTCGATTCGATCGTCGACGCCGCATACGGCGTGATGGTCGCGCGTGGGGACCTCGGCGTCGAGTGCCCGCTCGAAGACGTGCCGATCTTCCAGAAGCGCATCATCCGCAAGTGCCAGGAAGCCGGCGTTCCGGTGATCACGGCGACGGAGATGCTCGACTCGATGATCCACGAGCGCCGTCCGACCCGCGCGGAGGCCTCCGACGTGGCCAACGCCGTCCTCGACGGCACCGACGCGGTGATGCTGTCGGGCGAGACCGCGATCGGCGACAATCCAGTCCGCGTCGTCGAGACGATGGACCGCATCGTTCGCGACGTCGAGTCGGCCCCCGAGTACGACCAGAATCGCGAGCAACAGGTCCCGGCCGCGGGCGAGACGCGAACGGACGCGCTGGCGCGGTCCGCCCGGTTCCTCGCTCGGGACATCGGGGCCTCGGCGGTCGTCGCCGCCTCCGAATCGGGCTACACCGCACTCAAGTCGGCCAAGTACCGGCCGTCGATCCCGATCGTCGCCTCGACGCCCAGCGACGAGGTGCGGCGACAGCTCGCCCTCTCGTGGGGGATTATCCCCGTCTCGACGGAGTACACGACCCAGGGTGCGGACGCGATCATCCAGAACGCCGTACAGGCGGCCCTGGACACCGAGGCAGCGGACGGCGGCGACACCGTCGTCGTCCTCTCCGGGATGATGACCGAGCTCGAAGGGATGAACACGGCCAATCTCCTGAAGGTCCACGTCGCGGCCGAACGGATCGCCAACGGCCGCTCGGTCGTCGACGGGCTGGTGTCGGGGCCGGTCTATCACGTGCCCGACGGCGACCTCTCCGACGTGCCCGACGGTGCGGTGATCTCGATCGCCGCGGACTTCGACGGCGAGTTCGACGGCGAGGTCGAACGGATTGGCGGCATCGTCGACGCCCACGACGGGACGACGGGGTACGCTGCGATCGTCGCGCGCGAGCTCTCGATCCCGATGATCGCCAACGCCGAACTCCCGGACCTGGCGGACGGAACGCAGGTCACGCTCGACGCAGAGCGTGGCATCGTCTACGAGGACACCACCGAAGACGACCGCTCGTAGCGACACGAGCCGGCAGTGAGATCGCTGGCCGTCACTGCTTTACCGTATTGTTCACCCGAAATGAGAAAATGCGTCACAGAGAGACAGCCGGCGGTGTGAATATGTGCAGTTAAGTATCGAAGGGTTCACCCATCCAATATCATGGCCGCATACGCAGGGGTGGATCTCGGCGCGACGAACATTCGTGCTGTCGTCGGCGACGAGTCCGCCCGCGAACTCGGGTCAGACACGCAGGCCACACCGAGGGGACCCAACGGAATCGCCGTCACCGAGGCGATCCTCGACTGTCTCCGCAACGCCTGTGACGACGCCGACGTATCGCCAAGTTCCGTCGTCGCCGCCGGTATCGGATCGATCGGACCACTGGATCTCGCCGAGGGGATCGTCGAGGGACCCGCGAACCTCCCGGATTCGATCGGTCGGATCCCGCTGACCGGCCCCGTCGGCAACCTGATCGACTCGGAACGCGTGTATCTGCACAACGACACCAACGCCGGGGTGATCGGCGAACGCTTCTTCTCTGACCGCAACCCCGACGACATGGTGTACCTGACGATCTCCTCGGGGATCGGTGCCGGGGTCGCCGTCGACGGCAACGTCGTCGACGGCTGGGACGGCAACGCCGGTGAGGTCGGACACATGACCCTCGACCCGGCCGGCGTGATGACGTGTGGCTGTGGCTCGGACGGCCACTGGGAGGCGTACTGTTCGGGCAACAACATCCCGAAGTACGCGATGCAGCTCCACACGGAAGACGGGATGGAGACGTCGCTCCCGGTCGAGAGCGGTGACTTCGACGCGGCGGACGTGTTCGACCGTGCGCGGGATGGCGACGACTTCGCACAGTACGTCATCGGGCAGGTCGGCCACCTCAACGCCATCGGGATCGCAAACGTGGTCCAGGCGTACGCCCCGCTCGTGGTCTACGTCGGTGGCGCAGTGGCGCTGAACAACCCCGACGCCGTCCTCGACCCGATCAGAGACGAAATATCGGAGATGGTGTTCGGAAACATCCCGGACGTGAAGCTCACGACGCTGGGCGAAGACATCGTCGTCATGGGCGCGCTCGCTTCGGCGATCACCGACGGCACCGGCGAGCGGTAATCGCCGACGCGGTCAGCCCCGTTCCAGATCGTAGAGGCGGCGAAACGCCGCCGGTGGAAAGCGCAGTTCCACGCGGCTGGGCGGTCGTCCCTTCCCGCTTTCGAGGCCGGACTGGACGCGTTCGACGATTCCGCCTTCGGCCATCTCGTAGAGGTACCGCTTGACCGTTCCCGGCGAGAGGTCGACGGTCGCTTTCGCGGCGATCGCCTCCGTGGTCGCGGTGACGGACGCACGCTCGGCCGAATCGAGTTCGACGACTTCTCGCAGGACGCGCTGTTTGTTGTCTGGCAGCGCGAGCACTCTCGCCAGCGACACCGAGGGTCGTGGGATCTGCTCGATGGCGGCCTCGACGTCGTCCTGGCCGACGCGAGTTCCCTCTCGTTGACTCGCGTCGTCGGCCGCGATAAACAGCGCCGCCAGCGCGTCGTGTGCGTTGCCGTCCGCCCACTCGGCGATCGTACGGGCCTGTTCGTGGCTCAGCGCCTGGGGAGCGAGTCCGTCCGAGGCACGCGTCATCAACACGTCGACGAGCATCTGTCGACGGTACGGCTCGACTGGGATCGTCGTCGCCGTGTACTCGGTCAACAGTGTCTCTTCGGGGTCGTCTCGTCCGATCGCCAGCCAGCTCACGTTGCTGGGCAGCCCCGCGAAGAGGTCGATCAGCGCCTCGGCGTCGGTGCTGCCCTGCTCGCCGACGTGATCGACGGCGATCACGACGCCGATGCTCGCGGCTCCGAGCATCTCGTGGAGCCGACGGCGAAGCTCCGAGGTGCTGATCCCGTGTTCGGGAACCCGGTCGTCGACGAGTCCGTCGAGCACGCGGTGGTAGAACGCGAACCGACTCGTCGTCTCACGCAGATCGACGTAGACGAACTCCGGAGAGGGAGGCGCTGCCGCACGGGTACTCGTGTGGATGACCGACCGCTGTTCGGTCGACAGTCGGCCGAGTCGCGAGAACAGTGCCGTCACGATCGCCGACTTCCCGGAGCCGAACGGGCCCGACACGTAGGCGTTGGGCGGTAAGCGGCCGTCGAACACCGGATCGAGGTGATCGAGCAGTCGCTCGAAGACGGGGCCTCGGTCCGACGGATCGTCGATGTGTGCGACCGGGGACAGCGATTCGTAGTCCTGAATCAGTCGGGGGCCACCGCCCCGGCGCTGTCGTCGTTTTATTCTCGCGTCGATATCCATGAGCGATCCTGGGAGGCGTTGTGAGTGATATCGTCTACACTATTAAAAGGACCCGGGTTGTCCGGTATCCAGTCGTCCCCGTCGGTCGGACGACGAGCGCGTCGGCCGAACCGGGTGGATAGCTGTGCCATCTCTCCTGTCGATGTCGCGATCAGAGTCCGAGGTAGCCGGCGTTCGGGAGGACGTTTGCCAGGTAGAGGACGCCGACCGCCAGCATCGCGATCGCGATCGCCATCGCGGGTGGGTCGACGTGGGTGCCCGAGTGCGAGTAGAACAGTCGCTGGGTCACCTCGCCCAGGAGCGCACTGATCGCGCCGAACAGGGCCGCCACCAGCAGGATCACCGGCGGGCTCGCGATCACGTCGGCCGCGAGGACCGCACCGACGGCACCGATCAGCGTCATGTGGTGCGTGACGGGGATCTTCTCGATCCCGAGGGCGAGAAAGAGCAGGCTCGCCGCCGAGATGCCGTAGCTGAGGAAGACGCTCCCGGTCTCCAGCCAGATGTAGCCCGCCAGGACGCCGGTGACCAGCCCGATCACGGTGACGCCCGACCACTTGTACTGGTGGGGGAGCCACGGCTCGGTCGCCAGTCGCCCTTCGTGCTCGGCCGGAACTTCGCCGCCGTCGGCCATCCGGCGCGGTTCCTCGCGCTCGAACGGCGACATGTCGAGCAGGCTCGATCCGGCCACCTTGCCGACCAGCGGGTAGCCAAAGACGAGGCGAGCGATGAACGCCGTCGCGACGACCGACAGCGCGATGTTGTCGGTCGGGAAGCCGATCCCGCCCATGACGCGGGTGATGATCATCCCGAGGGCACCGAACACTGCCCCGACCGCCAGCACGTCTGGCTTGGTGCCGTGAGCGAAGGAGATGTTCTTCCCGAAGTGGTAGTCCCAGCCGGCCGGCTCCATCTCGGGGTACTTCTTGCCGGCGTAGGCCGCAGCGGCGACGCCGCCAGCGAAGGCGACGTGCGGGCCGGTGACCATCCCGAAGCCGATGACGCCGGTGATACCCGTGGCCAACTCGCCGTCCGGAACGTCCGGGAGACTGCCGATCTCTCGCTGGAGAATCGCGATCCCCTCGCCGAGGAACACGACGAACCCCGTGAAGATGAACGACGGCAGCGCACCCAGGGCGGCACCGAACGCACCGCCGGCCAGTGCCGCGATGAGCAGGGTGACGAAGCGCTCGGCGGTGATGTCGATGATCGGCAGTTGCAGGAGGACCTCGAGCATTCGTTATTCCTCCTGTGCCCAGTCCCGCGAGCGTTCGACGGCGTCGTCCCAGCGTCCGTACATCTTGTTTGCCTGCTCTGGTGCCATCTCGGGCTCGAAGTTGCGGTCGACCTGCCAGTTGTCCCGCAGTTCGTCGATCGTGTCCCAGTAGCCGACGGCGAGGCCGGCGGCGTAAGCCGAGCCGAGCGCGGTCGTCTCGTCGACTTCCGGCCGAGAGATCTCCGTCTGGATGATGTCGGACTGGAGCTGACAGAGGAAGTTGTTCTTGACGGCCCCACCGTCGACGCGCAGCGTCGTCGTCTCGACGCCGGAATCTGCCTCCATCGCCTCGGCGATGTCTCGGGTCTGGTACGCGATGGATTCGAGGGTCGCACGGACGATGTGCTCTTTCCGGGTCCCGCGAGTCATGCCGACGATCGTCCCGCGTGCGCGCCCGTCCCAGTGTGGCGCACCGAGCCCGGTGAAGGCCGGCACCATGTACACGCCGTCTGTCGACTCGACCGAGCGGGCGAGCTCGGCAGTCTGTGCGGCGTTCTTGATGAGGTCGACGTCTTCGAGCCACTCGATCGCCGCGCCCGTGATGAAGATCGACCCCTCCAGCGCGTACTGGACGGGTTCGCCGGACATCTGGAAGCCGATTGTGGTGAGGAGCCCGTGATCGGACCCGACGGCCTCCTCGCCGGTGTTCATGAGGTAGAATGAGCCCGTGCCGTAGGTGTTCTTCGCGTCGCCGGCATCGAAGCAGGTTTGACCGAACAGGGCGGCCTGCTGGTCGCCCAGGGCACCAGCGACGGGGACCTCGGCACCGAGGAAGCCGTCGGGGTCGGTGGTCCCGTAGGTCGCTTCGTCGGAGGACGGACGCACCTCGGGGAGCATCGCTTCGGGAACGCCGAACTCTTCGAGGAGTTCCGCGTCCCACGACAGCCCCTCGATGTCGTAGAGCATCGTCCGGGAGGCGTTGGTCACGTCGGTGATGTGGTTGCCCGTGAGGTTGTAGATCAGCCACGAGTCGATCGTCCCCATGAGGAGTTCGCCGTCGCGGGCACGCTCACGGAGGTCTCGCGTGCGGGAACTCTCCAGCTTGAGGGGTTCGGCGTTGTCGAGGATCCACTCGGTCTTGGTCGCCGAGAAGTAGGCGTCGGCCTCCAGCCCGGTCTTCTCGCGGATCATCTCGATCTTGCCCGCTTCTTCCAGTTCCTCGACGCGGTCGGTCGTCCGTCGGTCCTGCCACACCAGCGCGTTGTGGATCGGCCGCCCGGTCTCTCTGTCCCACACGATCGTGGTCTCTCGCTGGTTCGTGATCCCGATCGCTTCGAGCTGGGTGGCATCGAGGTCGGCGGCGTCGAGGCCAGCGGTGACGACGGCCTTCGTGTTCTCCCAGATCTCGGTCGGATCGTGTTCGACCCAACCGGGCTCCGGATAGATCTGTTCGTGCTGTTCGTACGAGTTGGCGACGACGCTGCCGCTGTGGTCGAACACCATGAAGCGGGTACCGGTCGTTCCCTGATCGATCGCACCGACGTATGTGTCTGACATCGTTGTGTACTCCGTGGGGCGAAACTTTATCTGCTGTTCCGCTCTATCGATAAACAACATAGGCAATCATTATAAATGTTACTGGCGCTGTCGAACCGTCAGTAAATCATCCGCAGAAACGACCGCTACTGGTACGAGTCCAGCGTCGCCGCGATCTGCTCGTCGATCGATTCCAGCGTCTCGGCCGTCGAGTCTGCGGTGTACAGCCGTTCGACGCCCTCCTCGATGATCGTCCGAACCGTGTCGAACGGGCCGATCTGCGCTCCGCGGGTCCCGATCGTGTCGGTCGTTTCCATCAGCTGGTCCAGTGCCGTCGCGTAGTGGGTGTTCTCCTCGAACCACCCCGACGCCCGTAGTTCCGGAATCGCCCCTTCGTGGACCGGGAAGTAGCCGGTCTCGCGGTGCCAGCGCTGCTGTTGTGCGGGCTGAGTGAGCCAGGTCAGGAACTCGCCGACCGCGTCGTGGACGGCCGTCGAGTGGTCGGCACCGACCCACAGCGACGCGCCGCCGACCAGCACGCCCGTCCTGTCGTCGAGCACCGGGAATCGCCCCGTTCCGACCGGGAACGCCGCGCCCGACTCGATCCCCGTCAGCGAGGATGTCGATCCGATGAGCATCGCGGCGTCTCCGTCGTGGAACGCGGTTCTGGCAGCGCCTCGCGCCTCGATGCCGGGGTCGTAGTGATACCCCGATTCGGACATGTCGCGCCACCACTCGAACAGCGACTGGCCGAACTGACTCCCGAGGTTCGCCGTCGTCGGTCGTCCGGCGCGTCCGTTGTCGTTGTCGACCAGCGGCTCGTCCGCTTCCGCGAACCACTGTTCGACGAACCACGAGTAGTTCGCGAACGTGATGCCGTACTCGGAGACGCCAGCGTCGACGAGGCGTTCCGAGGCGTCTCGCACCGCCGAGAGCGTCTCGGGCGGCCGGTCGGGATCGAGTCCCGCGCGCTCGAACGCGTCGCGGTTGTACACCAGGACCGGATTCGAGGCGTTGAACGGGAGCGAGTGCAACGTCCCGTCGAACCGGTAGTAGTTCGCTACCGGGTCGAGGAGCGAATCGACGTGTTCTCGGGAGAGCAGTTGTTCGACCGGCACGAACTGGCCGCTGTCGCGCGCTCGCGTGGTCCCGATCTCGAAGATCTGGGCGATCGCCGGTGGCGATCCGTTCTCGGCCGCCGTCAGTGCCGCGTCCAGCGTCCCGCGATAGCTCCCCTTCGACGACAGCGAGAGCTGGATGCCGTCGGTCTGGGCCTCGAACTCGCGGGCCAGTTCCTCCAGCAACAGCCCCTTCTCGCCGCCCATCGCGTGCCAGAACTCCACGACGGTCGCGTCTTCGTCCGCGGTCTCGTCGGCGAGTTCGTAGTCGTCGAACGTCGATTCGAGCGTGCCGGCCCGCTCGGCCAGCGTCGAGACGCGCGTCGACACCTCGGCAAGCTCGGTCGTCTGTGTCCTGGCTGCCGTCGCCGCGACCTCGGCGTCGGAGGCGGTGTCGTCACTGATGTCGCCGACGGCGTTGACCATCGAGACGATCTCCTGGGTGGACGCTGCCTGACTGTCGGTGGCCTCGTCGATCTCCTGGATGCTCGTGTCGATCTCCTCGACCTGCCCGACGACGCGTTCGAGACCGTCGGTCACCGATTCGACGGTGTCGTGTGTCCGGTCGACGCTCTCGCTCGTCTCGTGGACGGTCTCGACGGTCGCTTCGGCCTGTTCGTGGACTCGGTCGATGGAGTCCTCGATCTCCGCCGTCGCTCGCTTCGTCTCGCTGGCCAGCTCTTTGACCTCGCTGGCCACGACGCCGAAGCCCTCGCCGTCCTCGCCCACACGGGCGGCCTCGATGTTCGCGTTCAGCGCGAGAACGTTGGTCTGGTCGGCCACGTCGGTGATGAACTCGACGATGTCTTCGATCTCGGTCAGGAGGTCGTTGAGCCGCTCGATCTGCTCGACGGTTTCCGAGGAGCGCGCCGAGAGCTGTTCGAGTTCGGACCTGGCCTCCGTCGCCGAGGACCGGGCCTGATCGCCCTGGGCCGCGGCGTCACCGGTCGCCGTCGCGACCTCGTTGGCCGACGCTGCGATCTCCTCGATCGTCGCCGAGAGGGCCTCCATCTCGTCTGCGATGTCGTTGATCCGCTCGCTCTGTCGATGGGAGCCCGACGAGATGCCGTCGACCGCCTCGCTGACCTCGCGGCTCGCACCTTTCACGGAGTCGAGACGCTCGTCGACCTGCTCGGTCGACGACGCCACCTGCTCGCCGAACACCGAGACCGTCTCGACAGTGTCGCGCCACTCGGCGAGGAGATCCCGGTAGGCACTGTACAGCTCCGAGACTTCCGCTACGTCGGCGTCGCCGGGCGTCGCCGTCAGATCTCCCTCGGCGTTGGCCGCGACCACCGAAGTCAGATCCTCGATCGCACGCTCCAGTGTCTCTGCCCGTTCGCGTTCCGCTGTCAGGGTCTCCTGAACCCGTTCGCGCTCCTCGATCGCTTCGTCGCGCTGCGCGCGTGCCTCGGAGAGTTGCCGTTCGAGTTCCTGTCTCGTTCGTGCCTGTTCGTCGTCTCCGACCGCCTCGCCGCCGTCCGAGCGCGTCTCCGCTTCGGTCGAGTTCGTCGACCGCCAGTCAAACATCGATAACGCGCCTCCTGGTCGTGATGAACATACGATACGTAGCAGGTCCATACCGTACGTATATAATAGTTATTGGTAGATGTATAAGGTAGATAAAGATAGTACGTCGGCGTCTAAAGCGGTGGTACCGCCCGGCTTGCAGGAGATGTATCCCAATCAGCAGCGCCGAGAGCCAGCGAGACAGTCGGCGTCGGTGAGCATGGTCCGCACGACGCGCCAAAATCGTGTTAACGATCACTAGTTTTACTGTCGGTATCCGTTCGTCGGTGAAGTAAAGTGGGTGGCGACCTAACGACTCCGAATATAGATGGCATCGACACCACGAATCGTCGTCGTCGGAGGTGGCTCGACCGGCGCGGGCGTCGCGCGAGACCTCGCGATGCGCGGGGCCGACGTGACCCTCGTCGAGCAGGGGAATCTCACACACGGCACGACGGGGCGCATGCACGGACTGCTCCACAGCGGCGGCCGGTACGCAGTCTCCGACCAGAAGAGCGCACGCGAGTGTATCGAAGAGAATCGCGTGTTACGCGACATCGCGAGCCACTGCGTCGAGATGACCGGTGGCATGTTCGTCAAGCGTCCGGAAGACTCCGAATCGTACTTCGAAGAGAAGCTACAGGGATGTACCGACTGCGACATCCCCGCGGAGGTGATCTCTGGCGAACGCGCACGCGAACGCGAGCCCCACCTCGCGACGGACGTCGACAAGGCGATCTCCGTCCCCGACGGCGCGGTCGATCCGTTCCGGCTCGTCGTCGCCAACGCCGCCAGCGCACAGGAACACGGTGCCCGCATCGAGACCCACTCGAAGGTCACCGATCTGCTCGTCGAGAGCGGCGAGATCGTCGGCGTCGAGGTCGAACACGGGGCCAAGTCCGGCGAGCGCGTCCACGGCGTCCAGTCGGGCCGAGAGACGATCCGGGCCGACCACGTCGTCAACGCGACGGGCGCGTGGGCCGGCCGGATCGGCGACATGGCCGACCTCGACGTGGCCGTCCGGCCCTCGAAGGGCGTCATGACGATCATGAACGTCCGGCAGGTCGACACCGTCATCAACCGCTGTCGGCCCAAGGGCGACGCGGACATCATCGTCCCCCACGAGACGACGGCGATACTGGGGACGACCGACGAGGAGGTCGAGGACCCGGAGGACTACCCAGAAGAGCAGTGGGAGGTCGACCAGATGATCGAGACGCTCTCGGAACTGGTGCCGATGCTCGCCGACGCGCGCTCGATCCGGTCGTTCTGGGGCGTGCGCCCGCTGTACGAACCGCCGGAAGTGGGCAGCGAAGACCCGACCGACATCACGCGAGACTACTTCCTGCTCGACCACGAGGAACGCGACGGCCTGCCGGGGATGACGACCATCGTCGGCGGGAAGTTCACGACCTACCGGATGATGGGCGAAGAGATCGCCGACCACGTCGTCGCCAAGTTCGGGATGGACGCCGACTGCCGGACCGCGGACGTGCCCCTGCCCGGCAGCGAGGAGTTCTCGGTGCTGCGAGACTACATGGACGAGTTCGGCCTGCGCTCGCCGATCGGCCGGCGCAGCGTCGAGCGACTGGGATCGCGGGCCGAGGAGGTGCTCGGCACCGGCGAGCCGAACCCGGTGCTGTGTAACTGCGAGGGCGTCACGCGCGCCGAAGTACAGGACGCGATCTCGCAGGCCGGCGCGGACCTCAACGGGACCCGCATCCGGACCAGAGCGTCGATGGGCAACTGCCAGGGCGGTTTCTGCATCCATCGCCTGGCCGGCGAACTCCACCCCGAGTTCGACGAGGCGACGGTTCGAGACTCCTGGGACGACCTGCTACAGGAACGGTGGAAGGGACAGCGCCACGCGCTCTGGGGGAACCAGCTCCAGCAGGCGATGATCAACTACGCGCTGCACGCGACGACGCAGAACCGCGACCACGATCCGGCGACCCATCCCGTCGACTTCGCTGCCTTCGACAGCGGACCGGGCTCGGATCGTCGCCTGGGGTCGGACACCGTCGGGGAGGCCGCAGATGGCGATTGACTCGGAAGTGCTGGTCGTCGGCGGCGGGCTCGCGGGCGTGACGAGCGCGATCGCGGCCGCCCGCGCGGGTGCGGACGTGCGCCTGGTCTCCTACAAGCAGAGCTCGCTCCGGCAGGCCTCCGGACTGATCGACGTGCTCGGGTACGTCGGCGACGAGGTCGTCGTCGATCCGTACGACGCGATTCCGGAGCTCCACGAGGACCACCCCTACCGGCTCGTGGGCGTCGAGACGGTTCGGGACGCGATGGCGCTGTTCGACGAGACCGTCGACGGCTACCACGGCGACCACACGGAGACAAACGCACTACTGCCGACCCACGGCGGGACGGTCAAGCCGACCGCCCGCTACCCCGCCGGAGCCGCCGAGGGCGTCGCAAGCGACGACCGGGACACGCTCCTGGTCGGCTTCGAGCGGCTGGTCGACTTCGACGCACCGCTCGCCGCGAGTCACGTCGAGGCCGCGGGCGCGCCGTTCTCGGCCGACGGCGTGACGATCACGTTCCCCGGAGACCTCCAGGCCGACGCCAAGGTCACCCGGTACGCGAAGCTGCTCGACCAGAACAGTCCCGTCGCGGTCGACGGCCGGAAGGTCGACACCCGGAGCGCGCTCGCCCAGCGGGTCGCCTCCCACATCGAGGGCCACGAACGCGTCGGCTTCCCCGCGGTGCTGGGCGACGATCACACCGACGCCGTCAGGGCGACACTGGCCGAGGAGCTCGGGGTGGCCGTCTTCGAAGTCCCGATGGGACCGCCCTCGCTGCCGGGACTGCGACTCGAAGACCGTCTCTTCGAGGCGCTCGACCGGTCGGGGGCGCGCTACGAGGTCGGCAATCCCGTCGTCGACTACGAGGGCGAGGACCGGATCGAACGCGTGGTCGTCGAACGCAACGGCTCTCGGGTCCCCTACAGCGCCGACCAGTACGTCCTCGCGACGGGCGGGCTGGTCAGCAAGGGCGTCGAGAGCGACCGCGAGGGCGTTCGAGAGCCGATCTTCGACTGTCACGTCCCGCATCCGGGAGACCGATACGACTGGTTCGAAGACGGCGTCTTCGACGACCACGCCTTCGCGCGCTTCGGCGTCGACGTCGGGAGCGACTTGCGGCCACGTGGGGTCAGCGGAAGCGTGGAGTTCGAGAACCTCAGAGCGGCTGGGGCGACGATCGGCGGCTACGACTTCGCGGCCGAGAAGTCCGGCAGCGGCGTCTCGATCGCGACCGGCTACGCGGCCGGGCGAGCGGCGACGGAGGATCTGACATGAGTGATTCAGCTGACACACCGACGGAGGAGTCGTTCGAACCGACAGAACCGAACACGGGCGAGGAGTTCGAGCCGGTCCAGGTGTTCCCCGACGAGGAGACGATGGACCTGCGACCCGGCGCGGACTCCTGTACGAAGTGTAGCACCTGCGACACCAACTGCCCGGTCGCGGAAGTCGACGACGAGTTCCCGGGACCGAAGTTCCAGGGACCAGAGCAGTGGCGGCTCAAGCAGACCGACGACGGCGACGAGTTCGCCGTCGACGACTCCATCATGGACTGCTCGAACTGCATGCGCTGTGACGACGCCTGCCCCTCGGGGGTCCCGCTCAGCCAGATGCACAACGAGGCCCGCGGCGAGTACGTCGACGAGCAGATGAGCAAGCTCTCGACGGAGTACTGGCGCAACCGGATCCTCGCC
This sequence comes from Halomicrobium sp. IBSBa, assembly GCF_017612575.1. Taxonomy (NCBI): domain Archaea; kingdom Methanobacteriati; phylum Methanobacteriota; class Halobacteria; order Halobacteriales; family Haloarculaceae; genus Halomicrobium; species Halomicrobium sp. IBSBa. The sequence goes on along the minus strand of NZ_JADPQC010000001.1, from coordinate 102,502 downwards.
AACTACCGCACGTCCGCGTGGCTGGCGAGCAAGGTCCCCCGGATCGCCAACGTCGCGATGAACTTCGGGCCCGCCCGCTGGGTCATGGAGAAGACTCTCGGTGTCACGAGCGAGCGGGAGTTCCCGGCCTTCGCGACGGAGACGTTCTCCGAGTGGTGGGCCGCTCAGGGCGGCGCTGCCGGTTCCCGCGAGCGCGCTCGCGAGGCCCGCGAACGCCGCGGCGAACCCCTCGACGCCGACAAGAAGGTCGCGTACTTCCACGGCTGTTACTCCGAGTACAACACCCCCGAGGTCGCGCGGGCCCTCGTTCGAGTGTACGAGCACTTCGGCTACGAGATCGTCGTGCCCGAACAGGGCTGCTCGGGGACGCCGATGTTCGCCAACGGGATGCTCGACGACGCCCGCCGCCACGCCGAGGTCAACGTCTCCTCGATGGCCGATCTGGTCGAGGAGGGATACGACGCCATCGCCTCCTGTACGTCGTGCTCGCTGGCGCTGCGACAGGAGTATCCCGAGCTGTTCGACATCGACGGCATCGAAGACGTGGCCGAGAACACGTTCGAGTCCATCGAGTACCTCCGGATCCACGAGGACGTGCGCGGTGCCCTCCAGGACGCCGAGATCGGGGACGAACTCGCCGAAGAGTTCGCCTATCACGCGCCGTGTCACGCCCGCAACCAGGGGCTCGAACGGCAGGCAGTCGAGCTGTTCCGCGATCTCGACGGCGTCGCAGTCGAGGACGTGGGCGACTCCTGTTCGGGCATCTCGGGCACCTACGGCTGGAAAGACGAGAAGTACGAGAAGTCGATGGCCATCGGTGAGGAGATGTTCGACCACATGGAGGACGCCGAGAGCACCACCGGCATGACCGAGTGTCCCACCTGCTCGATGCAGATGGAGCACGGCACCGGCTACGACATCCGCCACCCGATCGAGTTGGTCGCGGCGGCGCTGGTCGAGTGAGAGCCGAGAGCCGCCGGTATCAGTGATCGCCGCGGACGAAGGTGACCGGGCACGGCGATTCGAGCAGGACGTGCTGTGCCGTCGATCCGAACACGGCCTTGCCGGTCGGTGACCGACGGCGGCCGCCGACGATCAGGTGGTCGGCCCCTTCCTCGGTCGCGAGGTCGACGATCCGTGCGCCGTGTTCGCCGATCCGACCGGTGATCCGGTAGTCGATCTTCGCGTCCTCCAGGGACTCTTTGACGTCACGGACGATCGAGAGTCGGCTCGTCACCTCGTCGACGTCCGCGTCGGCCGGATCGCTGAAGTCGAGTCGTTCGGTCGCGTTGTCGTACTCTTCTGGGGTGAACACGTGCGACAGAATCACCGACGCGCCGGTGGCTCCGGCGATGTCGATGACCGTCTCGGTGAGTTCGTCGATGCGTTCGCTGTCGGTGTGTCCGAGTGCCAGCATGACTGTCTCTATCGCCATGTCCGTGACATCTATGCCATCGTACAAAAGCGTTCGGTGGCCGCTTCGAAGCGACGAGGCGGGGCGCTGAGACCGACCGAGGAGCGATGTCGTGGCTGATACAGACGGTGCGCCAACACCACCACGGACGGCCAAACGTAGATTAATTCTTATACTTCACGTCGTGTGACGAACGCCGCGATGGTTCAGAAAATGATACGTCCGAACGCTCACCCGCGTCCGTGGGAACAGTGACGGCGGAGCTACTGTCGTCGCCGGCCCACGAGTGCCGCGCCGAGCGCGACGACCGCGAGTGCCAGGTAGACGACTGGAATCCCCGCCGACGCCGTCGAGGGCCGGGCGGCGACGTAATCGAGCGCGCCGAGTCCGTTCACGGGACCGAGGTACCACGCCGTCAGATAGGCGATCTCGAAGCTCTTGGACCGCCCGGTCCAGACCCCCAGCGCGAGCGCGATCGCCGGCAACGACAGGACGGCCGCGAGCCAGCCCACGAGCGCGCCGTCCATCCCCGAGAGGGCGAACCGGACGGGTGCGGGCACGGACACCAACAGCCCGATCGCGACGCCGGACGCGTAGGTCGCGCCCAGCAGCCGGGTCGGTCTGCTGCCGACGAACACCAGCTCTGTCGTGCGGTGTCGCCGTTCGCGCGTCCCGAGTGCCGACCACGCCGAGAGCGGGAGCAAGAGCGCGAGCGGGACGACGAGCGTGCGGACGACACCGATCGGCGCGACGGCAGTCGCGAGGACGGCCAGCACGGCTGCTGCGTACCACCACCGCGGATAGCCGCGAAGCGCCATCCGGAGCTCGGCCAGCAAGACGGGGCCGGTCGAGCCGCCGTCGCGGCTGACGGGTGCGAGGTCGACGTCGACCGACGGATCCGCTGTCGTCGAGAGATCGTCTGCCGTCGGCGATTCGACCTCGTCGTCCGCGGTCTCTCGATCAGACTCCGAGCGAGACAGGAACGACCAGCGCGTCGCGTCGTCGAACCGGTCGAACGCGAGCCAGGCCCCACCGAGGAACCCACACGCGGTTGCGAGCACCGGGAGGCGGGTCACGAGTCGCGCCCCGGTCCAGGCGATTCCCGCCCACGTGAATTCGGCGAGACCGCCCGGATCGTCCGTGTACGTGAAGCCGAAGACCGACCCGTCGAAGGCGGGATACTGGGCCGCGATCGACTGGGCCATGCTGTCGCGGACGACCGCGAGTCCGACGAGATCCAGCGGGGGGTCCGGTGCGATCCCGGCCACGATGGCGGTCAGCACGAGCAGGAAGTAGATCACGGTGCCGGCAGTGCCACGGAGTGGTCCGATCGTCTCGAAACAGACCGCGACCGCCGCGACGACGGTCATGGCCGGGAGCGTGATCAGGAGGAACGGCGAGATCAACGCCCAGGGGTCGAACGCGCCCACGCCGACGAAGAGGGAGGCGACGCCGGTCGAAGCGAGCAGCACCAGCGTCCCGAACGCGAGGACGGCGACGTTGCTCAGCCACTTCCCCAGGAGGTACTGGCCGTTCGACAGCGACGAGGGCGCGATCAGTTCGCTCACCCCCGTCTCCAGGTCTCTGCCGATGCTGCCTTTCACGAGGGAGAACCCGAAGAGGACGAGCACCGTCGTCCCGATGACGGTCGTCATCCCGGCGAGCCAGGCGATCGTCGGGCGGCCGGTGTAGTCGGTGCCGACCACCAGCGTCGAGTCGACGGTGACGATCTTCACGAAGTACGCGACCAGCAGCGGCACGACGAGGAACGTCGTCGAGCGCGACCGCTCTCTGAAGTCCGCCAGTGCCACAGCGAGGACCGGTCTGAGTGGCCCGGTCATCGTCCGATCGCGTCGAGGTACGCGTCTTCGAGGGTCGGTTCCGCGGGCTCGGCTGCCGGCGTCGGCCGCGACGCCGAGACGACCCGGACCGCGACGCCGTCGCTGCGCCGGGCCGTTCCGCTGATCGTGTACTCGCGTTTGACCGCGGCGAGGTCGTCGTCGCCGACGGTCCACTCCCAGACCGAACCTTCGACCTCGTCGAGCAGCGCGGCCGGGGACTCGTGGGCCAGCACGCGTCCGTCGTGGAGGAGGACGATGTCGCTCGCAGTCACCTCCACGTCCGAGACGATGTGCGTCGAGAGCACCACGATCCGATCCTCGGCGAGTTCGGCGAGGACGTTCCGGAAGCGGACGCGCTCTGTCGGATCGAGTCCGACGGTCGGTTCGTCGACGACGAGCAGGTCCGGGTCCGCGAGCAGCGCCTGAGCGATGCCCACGCGCTGGCGCATGCCGCCCGAGAACCCGCCCAGGCGACGATCGGCCGCCGCTTCGAGGTTGACGAGCGCGAGGAGATCCTCGATGCGCTCGCCGACGTTCGAGACGCCCCGTATCGCCGCCAGATAGCGGAGGAACTCCCGAGCCGTCAGGCTCGGATACACGCCGAACGACTGGGGGAGGTAGCCGACCGAGTCCCTGATCGCGCGTGGCTCCTCGCCCACGTCGGTCCCGTTCCAGCGGACCTGTCCGTCGGTCGGCTGGAGCACGGTCGTGACGATCCGCATGAGCGTGGACTTGCCGGCACCGTTGGGGCCGAGCAGCCCGACGACGCCGGGTTCGAGCACGAGGTCCACGTCCCGAAGCGCATGTTCGTCGCCGTACCGCTTCTCGATCCCGTCGAGTTCGAGTCGCATCGTCACCGGTCCCTCCACTCGATTTCGGGAAGGGACGGCGGCGTCACCGTCGGCGGGGCGATAGAGCGGGAGGGCGGTCGGCCGATGTCACGATCGATCTCGCGGCCAGTGTGGAGGGCCATACCCACTGGTGGATCGGATCGAGTATAAAAACAGAACGAGAGTTTCCGAGCCGGAAGTTCCGTCGAAAGCGGTCTCGGTCGGCGACTGTCTCATACTGCCGGCTGTAACGTCGTGAAGATCTTCGCCACCCTGGGGTGGCGAAATCGGTCACAGATGTACAGCCGGTCGTATCACGGTACCCCGACCGGTCGACCGGGAGGCGCTATCCGGTGTTTTTCATGCCGGCGGCGATCCCCTGAACGGTCAGGCGCAGCGTCCGGCGCTCGGTCTCCGTGAGGTGGCTCTGTGCGAGCAGGCGCACCTGCAGGAGGTTGAGCGGGTCGACGTAGGGGTTCCGGCGGTCGAGGTTCTGTTCGAGCCACTCGCGCTTGAGGAGGCTGTCACGGCCGGTGATCTCCGTGACGATGTCGACGGTGTCCTCGTACTCCTGGCGGATGTCGGGGAAGATCCGTTCTCGGAGGTCGTCGTCGGCCAGCGCGGCGTACTCCTCGGCGATGTCGAAGTCCGTCCGGGCCAGCGCGAGGGACGCGTTGTCCAGTTTGGTCTGGAAGAACGGCCACTCCTCGTACATCTCCTGGAGAGTCTCCACGTCGCCGCCGTCGTCGAGATACGCCTGCAGCCCCGTCGCGATCGAGTACCAGCCGGGGATGATACAGCGGGCCTGGGTCCAGGAGAACACCCACGGGATCGCTCGCAGGTCCTCGACGCTGCGGTCGCCCGACCGGGAGGCGGGACGAGAGCCCATGTTGAGGTTCTCGATCACCGAGATCGGCGTCGCCTGCTCGAAGAAGTCGACGAATCCCTCCGTCTGCAGGAGCGACTCGTACTTCTGGCGGGCCGCCTCCGAGGCGGTCTCCATGGCCTCTTCCCAGGCGTCGGGGATCTCTTCGACGGGCTCTTCGAGGGCGTTGTACCGAGAGCGAACCTGTGCGTTGAGCATCTGTTCGAGGTTGCGCTCTGCGATAGCCTCGTTGGCGTACTTCTCGGCGATGGCCTCGCCCTGCTCGGTGAACTTGATCTGGCCCGTCACGGTCTCGTTGGGCAGGGCCAGCATCGCGTCGTTCATCGGGCCGCCGCCGCGCGAGATCGAACCGCCGCGGCCGTGGAACAGCCGCATCTCCACGTCGAAGTCGTCGGTGATCGCCGCCAGTCGCTTCTGGTTGCGGTACAGCGACCAGTTGGCGGCGAGATAGCCGTTCTCCTTGTTGGAGTCGGAGTAACCCAGCATGATCTCCTGGACGCCGTTGCGGGCCGCCAGTGCCGCCTCGTAGGCGTCGTTCTCGAACAGCGTGCCCATGATGCGACGCGCGCCGTCGAGCGCGTACTTCGACTCCAGCAGGGGGACGATGTCGAGCCCGCAGTAGCCCGGCAGGTCGACGATCCCGGCCTGATCGCCCAGGAAGAGCACTTCCAGTACGTGGCTCGCTTCCTCACACCAGCTGATCGCGTAGGTGTCGATGGCGTCGACGCCGAACTCGCGCTGCCAGTCGGCCAGCTTGCGGAACCGTCGGATGACGCGGGCCGAGTCGTCAGAGAGGCCGTCGACGTCTTCCATGTCGACGATCTGGCCGTCCTGCAGGATGGCCTCGGTGAGGAACTCGACGCGCTCGTCTTCGTCCATGTCGGCGTAGTCGATGCCCTCGCGGTCGACGGTCTCCGCGATGGCGTCGGTGTGCATCTTGCGGTGGTCCCGCATGTCCAGTCCGGCCAGCGTGAAGCCGAACGTGTCGACCTTGCGGATCAGCGGGTCGACGTGAGCCTCGGCGATCACGTCGGCGTCGTTGGCACGGAGGTCGTCGGCGATGGCGCGGAGGTCGGCCAGCAGGTCGTTCGAATCGGAGTAGCCCCCGGAGCGAACGTCGCCCACCCGGAGCACGCCTTCGCGCATCAGCTTCAGCTTCTGGCGGTACGGCTCGTCGGGGTAGCGTTCCTCGGCCTCGCTGGCGACGCCGGGCAGCGCTTCCTTGTGTTCTTCGAGCCGCTCGTCGAAGGCGTCGGTCGTGTCGATGTTGCTGGCGTCCTGGCTCAGCACGCCCGACAGCTCCTTGAGGCGGTCCCGGTAGAGCGGGAGCACGACATCGCGCTGGCGCTCCAGAGTCTCCTCGGTGATCTCGGGCGTGACGAAGGGGTTGCCGTCACGGTCGGAGCCGGCCCACGAGCGGAACTCGTAGAGCTTGGGCACGTCGATCTCACCGTCGTACTCCTCGTCGATGGCGTCTTCGAGTTCGTCGTAGACCTCGTCGATCACTTCGAAGAGGACGTTCTCGATGTACCACTGGACGTTGAGCGCCTCGTCGGTCACTTCCGGGCGGCGGTCGCGGACCTGTGGCGTCTGCCAGAGGCTCGTGACCTCCGCGGCGAGGTCGTCCTCGATGTCCTCCTGTTCGCTGTCCGTGAGCCGGACCTCGTCGAGCACTTCGAGGTCGTTGGCGACCGACCGGAGCTTGGCCTTGACGGTCTTGCGTCGTGCCTCGGTCGGGTGGGCGGTAAACGTCGGCTCGATGAGCACGTCGTCGAGGACCTGTTCGAGGGTCTCTGGGTCTGCTCCCCGCTCGGAGAGCTTCTCGACGGCGTCGGTGACGCTGTCTTCGAGCACGCCCTCCTGGCTCCCCTCGCGGATCTCGCGGACCCGCTGGCGCTCCTCTGCGAGGTTGATCAGTTCGAAGTAGGTGGTGAAAGCACGGGCGACGATGTCCTGCATGTCCGGCGAGAGACGGTCGAGCGTCCGTTCGACGTCGTCGCGGTCGTCGGCGTCGCCGCGCCGGTAGTCGATCGACGACGTTCGGATGTTCTCGACGGTCTCGAAGCCTTCGGTGGATGTCTGTGCTTCGATCACTTCCCCGAGGAGCTCCCCCAGCTCGCGCACGTCCTCGTTTATTTCCCTGGCGTGCAAATTCATACCAGTGGAGACTCGGGGGAGTCCTAAAACTCTAGCGAAAGTCAAAATGCCTGTCGTCCCACTGTAAGCATTCGTCCATTGTTTATGATTGCCTTGCCACGGAACGTCGTGGCTCGGTCCCAGATCGACCGCCCGAGGCCGTTCCGTCGAACGGAACAGTCGCGGCGGCCGCCGGTGTGGAGAGCCAGGGTTCACACGTGAACGTCAATGTTGATGGGATATCACGACCAAGTGAAACTATGCCGACTGCCACGCACGACGGTGTAACGCTCGCCTACGAACGCTCGGGTCCTGCAGACGCCGAGACGGTCGCGTTCGTCGAGGGGCTGAGCTACGGCACCTGGATGTGGCGCTGGCAGCGCGAGGCGCTCTCAGAGTCCTACGAGACGCTGGTCTGGGACAACCGCGGCACGGGCGACTCCGACGAGCCCGCGGGGCCGTACACCACCGAGCAGATGGCGGGCGACTTCGAGGCCGTCCTCGACGACGCTGGCGTCGAGACGGCCCACGTCGTGGGTGCGAGCCTGGGCGGCATGATCGCCCAGCAGTACGTCCTCGACTACGACCGGGCCGACTCGCTGACGCTGATCGCGACGACGCCGGGCGGCGAGGCGGCGGTCCCGATTCCGGCGGACACCCAGCAGCGGATGTTGAACGTCCCCGAGGAGTACGACGAGGCGGCGACGATCCGACACAAGATGCGCCCGGCCGTGACAGACGAGTTCTGGGAAGAACGGTCCGACGTGGTCGACCGCATCGTCGAGTGGCGACTGGAGACCGACCCCTCCGAGGAGGCTTACGAGTGGCAGAGCGCCGCCGCGGTCGGTTTCGACGAGAGCGACAGGCTCGGGGAGATCGACCTGCCGACGCTGATCGTCCACGGCACCGCCGACGAGGTGATCCCCTTCGAGAACGCGACGCTGCTCGACGAGGCGATTCCCCACAGTCGTCTGGTGGCCGTCGACGGCGGTTCGCACCTCTGTTTCATCGAACAGGCCGACACCGTCAACGAACACCTCCGGTCGTTCCTCGACGATGTCTGAGCACGGGCCCCAGCGGTGGGTGGGTGACTGGAGCGCACGCAGGCGGGCGCTGTCGCCCGACCGGGTCGGACTGGTCGACGCGACCAGCGGCACGGAGTACACATACGCGGAACTCGACCGCCGCGCCAACGGCTGTGCGCGCTTGCTGGCCGATCACGGCGTGACCCGCGAGGGCGGGGCAGATCCCGACGCAGGCGGCCGCGTCGCCGTGCTCTCACGAAACCGTCCCGAGTTCGTCGATCTGTTCTTCGCGACGGGCAAGACAGGCGGCGTGCTCGCGCCCCTCTCCCATCGCCTGGCACCGCCGGAACTCGGGACGCTGCTCGACGACGTGGCCCCGTCGCTGCTCGTCGTCGAGGAGCCGTTCGCCGACGACGCGGCCGAGGCCCTCGCCGACGCCGACATCGACTGTCCGGTGCGCTCGCTGGCGACGGCCGGTGAGACGACCTGGGACCGCCTCGACGAATCGCTGCCGGCCGACCGATCCCCCTACGACGGGCCGACGCTGGAGCCGGCAGCCCCACACCTGTTCTTGCACACCGGCGGCTCGACGGGGATCCCCAAAGAGACCGTCCTCAGCCACGAGGCGATCGTCTGGAACGCGACCAACACCGTCACCGCCTGGGGGCTGCGGCCGGACGACGTGACGCCGCTGACGTTCCCGATGTTCCACACCGGCGGGTGGAACGTGTTGACGGTGCCGGTCTTTCACATGGGCGGGACCGTCGTCCTCGCCCGAGAGTTCGATCCCGGCGAGGTGCTCGAACTGATCGAGGCGCGGTCGGCCACGCTCCTCGTGGCCGTCCCGGCGGTGTTGCGGATGATGGTCGACCACGAACGGTGGGCCGAAACCGACCTCTCGACGCTGCGACTCGCCAAGTCCGGCGGCGGCCCCTGTCGAGAGTCGGTGCTGTCGGCGTGGTGGGACCGCGGCGTCGACCTCTCACAGGGGTACGGGCTGACCGAGTGTGGCCCCAACAACTTCGCGATGCCCGACGACTGGCCCAGCGAGAAGGCCGACACCGTCGGTGTCCCGAACGTCCACGTCGACGTGCGGATCGTCGACGACACCGGCACGGAACTCCCTCGCGGCGAAGTCGGCGAACTCCACCTCCGGTCGCCCCACGCCGCGACGGAGTACTGGCACCGGCCCGAAGCGACCGCCGCAACCTTCCGGGAGGACGGCTGGCTCGCTACCGGCGACCTCGCGCGGATCGACGACGACGGCTACGTCAGCATCGAGGGCCGCAAGAAGAACATGTACGTCAGTGGGGGCGAGAACGTCTTCCCCGCAGCGGTCGAGGACGCCGTCTCCGGCCATCCGAAGGTCGACGACGTGGTCGTCGTGCCCGTCGACGACGACCAGTGGGGCGAGGTCGGCCGAGCCGTCGTCGTCGGCGACGACTCGCTCACGCTCGAAGAGCTCACGTCGTTTCTGGACGGCCGACTCGCACGGTACAAACGACCGAGAGATCTCGTCTTCGTCGCTTCGCTCCCCCGCAGCGGTCCCGACAAGATCGATCGCGACGCGGTCGCTGACGAGTACGGTTCCTGATACTGTCTGTGACGAGTGTCGCCGCGCCTGGGCGGCGACTGTCGTGAGACTGTGGCGGGCAGCAGTACGGTCCGGCGACGGTATCAACACAGTAACAGCTCCCTACTTCCTTCGAGGGCGGAATTGTTTATCATGGTCTAGCGTGTGGTACAGAGAGAAAGGTCGTCGCATGATCGAACTATCAATGGACGTAGAGCAGTACGACTGTCCGTTCATCGATACGACGGCAGATCACGCTCTCACCTTTTCGGCCGTCCACTGGGACTTCGATCGGCGAACGCAGGAGCTAGAGACGCGAATGGTCGTGGAGGGGGCCGACCGTGAGGAACTCTCCGTGGGGCTCGAAACGCTGCGCGAGCACGGGAACATGAACGACTGCTCGCTCGTGGCGCGGCGCGACAACGTCGCCCAGATCAGGACGGTCATCGCCGAGACCGACGCGATGGCGACGATCAGGAGCAACGACGGCTACGTCACCGGTCCCTTCTACATCGAGGACGGGAGCGAGGTCTGGCACGTCGGATTCGACGCGAGTAGCGAGGCCGACAGCGCCCTCTCGGAGCTCGACCGGAACAACGAGTACGAGGTCGTCGAGCGCACCGACACCTCCCTCCCGGAGATGGGTGATCTGGTGCAAAACGCCGGTGCGGCGATGACGCTGATCGAGGGGTGCCAGGATCTCTCGGACACCGAACGCGAGACCCTGGAAGCCGCCGTCTCCAGTGGCTACTTCGAGACGCCGCGCGACGCAACCCTCGGGAGCCTGGCCGACGAGTTCGGCGTCTCCAAGCCGGCGGTCTCGAAGAACCTCCGCCGGGGGCAACGGAAGATGATACACCGCGTCGTCACGGCGCTGGACGACATCGAGTAGCGCTCCCGCCCTCGTTAACATGTAAACCTTCGTGGCTTTGTGGCTGTGGAGCTAGTCATTATTCGTTATGAACCGGACTGTCACGAGACGGCGTGCGATCCGATCGCTCGGTGGTGCGGGCGTCGTCGCGCTCGCGGGCTGTACCGGCGACGGTGGTGACGGCGACACGGAGACAAACATGCAAGACACGTCGACGACACAGTCGAGTTCGCAACGGCTCTCGATCGGTGTCCTCCAGCCGCTCTCGGGGGACCTGGCGTACTACGGCCAGCAGGGCCTCTGGGGACTGCTCTCCGGGCTCGCGTACAAGGGCGACGCCGATCCGCCCACCGACGTGGGCACCGGGACGACGACAGTCTCGGCCGGCGACGTGGAGTACGAGCTGATCGTCCGCGACACGGAGTTCACCGCCGACGGCGCGCAGTCGGCCGCGACGGATCTGGTGAGCAACGAGGGCGTCGACATGCTCTTTGGCTGTTCGTCCTCGGGTGCGGCCTCGCGTGTCATCACCAACGTCGTGAAGGCGTCGTCGGTCCCGATGATGGTCGGGCCGGCGGCGTCGGCGGGGATCACTGCAGAGAGCGAGACCTGCGGCGATCTGGTGTACCGGGCCAGCGAGAACACGGCGATGGACGCCCGCTCTGGCGGCCGGTACGTCGCCACCGAGACCGACGTATCGAAGGTGTACCTGTTCGGCGCGGACTACAGCTTCGGCCGGGCCGTCGTCAACAACTACCGATCGGTGCTGGAGTCCGAGGGCATCGAGATCGTCGGCGAGCGGTTCGTCAACCAGGGGTACTCGGAGTGGGACGGGCTGCTGGAGAACGCAGCAGACGCGGGCGCGGAGGGGATCGTCGGCGGGTTCACCGTCGCGACGCTCCCGAATCTGTTCAGCGCTTTCCTCTCGGGCGACTACTCCTATCGCGTCTTCGGCGGGTTCGCCACCCGGATCACGAACGCCGTCGTCGGCCAGACGATGCAGCGCGTGCTCGGCGACCCGCTCACAGAGGAGAAAATCGAGGGCGCGGGACTGGGACCGTTCACGACGCGCTATCACTGGAACCAGTACGACAACCCGATCAACGACGCCTTCGTCGAGTCGTACACGAACGCCTACGGCGTCGTTCCCGACCTCTTTACCGCAGGCACGTTCACGGGCGCGTCGGCGATCCACCAGGCCGTCACCGAGGGCGGCTCGACGGATCCAGACGACATCACGGGCGCGCTCAAGGGGATGACCGTCACCGACACGCCGAAAGGCGAGAACGGCTACACCTTCCAGGAGTACAACAACCAGGCCCGTTCGGAGATGACCGTCGCCAACCCCGTTCCGACACGGGACCAGTGGGCCGACAGCTGGGACTCGCTCATCCAGCCCGGCGACCCCCTGGCCCGAATCTCCGGCGACCAGGTAACGATTCCGGCAGACAGCGACGACATGAACTGCTCGTTGTAACATGCTCAGGACGCGGGGACTCACGAAGCGGTTCGGCGGTATCACGGCGGTCGACGGCGTCGACTTCGACCTCGGGTCGGAGCTGTGCTCGCTGATCGGCCCCAACGGCGCGGGCAAGACGACGTTCTTCGACCTGCTGACGGGCGCACTGGAGCCGACAGACGGACGGATCGAGTTCCGCCACGACGGCGACTGGGTGGACGTGACGGCGACGCCCCCGGCCGAGATTGCGAGCCTCGGCGTCCACCGCTCGTACCAGATCACGAACGTCTTCCCGACCTCGACGGTACTCGAAAACGTCAGGGTCGCCGTACAGGCCCACAGCGACCACGCGGCGACGTTCTGGCGGACCAGCGACGCCTACGAGGCGGATCTGACCGCGGCTCGCGACATCCTCGAACGGGTCGGGCTGTCCGAACGGGCCGACGACCTCGCTCAGAACCTCAGCCACGGAGCGGGCCGACAGCTCGAAGTGGCGATCGCGCTGGCCGGCGACCCGGACGTGCTCTTGCTCGACGAACCGAACGCCGGTGTCAGCTCCGAGAGCGTCGACGACATCGTCGCGCTCATCGAGGACGTGGCCCGAGACCACGCGGTCCTGCTCGTCGAGCACAACATGGACATCGTGATGGAGGTCTCGGACCGCGTGGTCGTCCTGAACCAGGGGTCGGTGATCGCCGACGGCGAACCGGACGCCGTTCGGGCCGATCCGGCCGTCCAGGAGGCCTATCTCGGCGGCTACGAGACCGGCGACCTGAGCGAAGACAGCGACGAACCGGGCGAGCCCGAGGGGGTCGCGTAGCGTGGCCCTGCTCGACGTAGCCGACATCGAGACGTACTACGGCGAGAGCCACGTGCTCGAAGGCGTCTCCCTGTCGGTCGAGCGCGGCGACGTGGTCGCGCTGATGGGTCGCAACGGCGTCGGGAAGACGACGACGCTGCGCTCGATCCTCCAGTTGACGCCCCCGCGGTCGGGGAGTGTGACCTACGACGGGACCGACCTCGTCGGCCGCCGGACACACGAGGTCGCGGAGATGGGCGTGGGGTGGATCCCCGAGGACCGGCGGATCTTCTCGCAGCTGAGCGTCGCAGAGAACCTCCGCGTGTCGGTGCCCGACGGTGACGACGTGGCCGAGGCGCTGTCGATCGCCTTCGAGACGTTCCCGATCCTCGAACAGCGCCGCGATCAGGCGGCCGGCACGCTCTCGGGGGGCCAACAGCAGATGCTCGCACTCGGGCGCGGACTGGTCGGGGACAACGACCTCCTGCTGGTGGACGAACCCAGCGAGGGGCTCGCCCCCCAGATCGTCGCGGACGTGGCCGACGCACTGGCCGCGGCCGCCAGCGAGACGACGATGCTGCTGGTCGAGCAGAACCTCCCGCTGGCGCTGGATCTGGCAGATCGCTTCTACGTCCTCGACAACGGGCGGGTGGTCGACGAGGGCGACGCCGACGCGGTGTCGGCCGACGACGACCGGCTCAGGAGGTACCTGTCCGCATGACGCTCGCGCTCGAACTGGTCCAGCAGGCCCTCTTGCAGGTGGGTTTCGTCGACGGCCTCGCCGAGTTCGTCCGGCCGGGCACGTTCGCGGAGGTCGTCCTCCAGGGGCTCTCGAAGGCGGCGATCTACGTCATGATCGCGGCCGGGCTGACGCTGATCTTCGGGCTGCTGGGCGTGCTGAACTTCGCACACGGGGCACTGACGATGATCGGCGCGTACCTCGGCGGCCTCGTGATGGTCCTGACGGTGGCACAGGGAACGGGGCCGTGGGCTCGGCTGGCGCTGTTTTTCGTGGCGATGGCGGTCGTCTTCGGCCTGCTGTCGGCACTGGGTGGTTCCATCGAGGTGAGCCTGATCCGGCCGCTGTACGATCGGCCGCCGATCTACCAGATCCTGCTGACCTTCGGCGTGACGCTCGTGCTCGAAGAGCTGGCCCGGATCGTCGTCGGCTTCTACGGCCTCCAGCCCCTCGCGGAGTGGCAGGCCGCGCTCGGGACGATCCCTGCCTTTCTGGAAACGTCCCAGTCGCTCGGACCGGTCTCCGTGCGCGGACTCGCGCTGTTCGAGATCGTCCTCGGCGCACTGACGGTCGCTGCCATCTGGGGATTCCTCACGCGCACGCGATACGGCCTGTTCATCAGGGCCGGGAGCGAGGACAGCGAGATGGCCGAGGCGCTCGGCATCGACGTTCGGCGCGTCTTCACCGTCGTCTTCGCGCTGGGGGCGGGCATCGCGGGCGTCGCTGGGACCCTCCTGATGTGGGACCCGGTCTGGGGAGCGAGCGTCCCGCTCGCGGCCGAGTCGCTGTTGCCGGCGTTCGTCGTCGTCATCATCGGCGGGCTCGGCACGTTCCGGGGGACGGTCGTGGGCGGACTGATCGTCGGTCTCGTCGACGCGACGACGACCTGGTGGTTCCAGAACGTCGTCGTCGAGTGGACCTGGCTCCCGGAGGTCGCCATCTTCATGATCCTCGTCGTGGCGCTGATCGTCCGCCCACAGGGCATCTACGGTGTCGAGGAGGTGGGGGGCCATTAGCGCCAGCACCTCCATCCGACGGCGTGTCCGGACCAGCTGGCCGATCGAGTCCGTCGAGCGCCACCAGGTGTATCTCGTCGTCGTCGGGCTGCTGGCGTGTTACCCCGCGATCTATCACCTCCTCACCCAGTCGCCACTGGCCGAGGTGGCCGTCACCGTCCTCCCGCGGATGGAGACGATGGTCGCCGTGCTGTACTTCTCGCTGTTCGCGATGTCGTTCGACTTCGTCAGCGGCTACACCGGCTACCTCTCTTTCGGCCACGCGGCGTTCTACGGCACCGGGGCCTACACCGTCCTCCTGATCGCCAACGGGAAGGTCCCACTGCTGGGTCCCGAGACGCCGTTCCTGGTGGCACTCGTCGTCGGTGCGGTCCTCGCAACGGTGCTCGCGGTGGTGATCGGTCTGGTCTCGTTCAGGCTGACCGGGGTCTACTTCGCGATGATCACGCTCGGCTTCGCACAGGTACTCTACGTCTTCGTCCGGGACTGGGACTACGTCGGCTCGAACCCCCGCGACGGGATCGCGCTGAGCGGAGCCCGCGGCTTCGAGCTCGGGGTGCCCTACGTCGATCAGTTGACCGTCGCGCTGGGCACGCTGACCGGCGACACGCTGGCGCTCGCGGGCCACACCCTCGGGACGACGACGGTCTCGTTCTACGCCGTGGGGATCGTCGTCCTCCTGTGCTTCGCGGCGATGCAGCGGATCCTCCACTCGCCCTTTGGCCGGGTCATGGTCGCGATCCGCGAGAACGAGGAACGCGCCGAGGCCATCGGCTACGACACCTTCCGCTACAAGCTGGGCGCGTTCGCGATCAGCGGCTTCTTCGGCGGCGTCGCCGGCGGGCTGCTCGCGGGGTTCAAACGCTCCGTGACCCCCGAGTCCGGGTTCTACTTCCTGACCAGCGGCGACGCGCTGCTTGCCAGCATCATCGGCGGGTTCGGGACCCTCGCCGGCCCGCTCTGGGGCCACCTGTTCGACGAGACCGTCCGGGAGTTCCTCTCGAAGCGGGGTCAGGGCGGCGGCCTGCTCCCGTATCTGGAACAGACGCTTTCGGAGGGGTTCCTGACGACCGAACTCGTCGGCGGGCTCACGGTCGAGGGGTTCATCACGGCCGCGCTGAACGGCCACGCGAGCCTCTACGTCGGGATCGTCTTCGTCCTGTTCGTCCTCTACGTCCCCGACGGCATCGTCGGCACGGTCCGCTCGCGGCTGGGCGGCCGGGTCGCGCGGCGACTGCCCGAACGACTGTGGGGTGACCGATGACGGTCCACCTGACCGGTCTGGCCGTCGAACTGCCCGAAGCGACGATCTCCGGCGCGACGATCGCCGAGCGGTCGGGCATCCCCGAGTCGGTCGTCGTCGAGAAGATGGGCGTCAGCGAGAAGCGCGTCGCGCGCGACGAGCAGCCCAGCGACCTCTGTGTCGAGGCGGGACGGCGGGCGCTGGACGACGCTGGCGTCGACGCCGCGGCCCTCGATCTGGTCAGCTACCACGGGAGCGAGCTGAAAGACCACGTCGTCTGGAGCCTCGCCGCGGACGTGGCCCAGCGGCTGGGCGCGAGCGACGCCTACGCCAGCGAGAGCTACGCGCTCTGTGCCGGCGCGCCGATCGCGATCCGAGAGGCGACCGCACAGCTCGCGGCCGGAGCGATCGACCGCGCGCTGCTGATCGCCGCGAGCCGCGAGGAGGACCTCGTCGACTACGACGACCCGGACACCTCCTTCATGTTCAACTTCGGGAGCGGGGCGAGCGCGATGGTCCTCGAACGGGACGCCGGGGAGCGCGCCCTCGCGACGGTTCGGGAGAGCGCCGCGATCACGGACGGGAGCTTCTCGCGCGACGTGATCGTCCCGGCCGGCGGGACCGTCCAGCCCCCCTCGAAAGCCACCGTCGAGGAGGGTCGCCACTCCCTGCGTGTCCCGGACCACGAGTCGATGAAAGCGCGGCTCGCCGAGGTGAGTCTGCCGAACTTCCTCGCGGTGGCCGACGACGCCCTCGACGCCTCGGGCTACGACCGCGCCGCCGTCGACTTCGCTGCCATCACCCACATGAAGCGGTCGTTCCACGACCACCTCTGTGACCAGTTCGGGCTCGGCGAGCGCGACCAGCTGTACCTGGAGGAGTACGGCCACGTCCAGAGCGTCGACCAGGCGCTCGCGACCCACGAGGCCAGGAACCGCGGGTGGCTCGACGACGGAGACGTGGTCCTCTTTCTCGCCGCCGGGACGGGCTACACGTGGGCGGCGACGGTGCTGGAGTGGCGCGCCTGATACTGCCGGCTGTCACTGTTTCGAGACGTTCGCGACCACCGGTTCGCAATATGCGTTACAGACGTACAGCCGGCAGTATGACAGCGCTACTCTCGGGGCTCGTCCGTCTGCGGTCGGGAGACCCGCGCGTACCCCGTCCTGGCGGCCGCGGCCGTCCGATAGCACGCTCCGACGACGGCGAGCACTAGCGCGCCAGCGAGCACCAGCACGGTCGTCGAGCGGGTCTCGATCGCCCACGGGACCGTCATCGCGAGGAAGCGACCGATGGCGACGACGCTCGCGACGACGGTGACACCGATCGTGAGGTACCGGAGCCGCCGCTGGATCGGCCGCCCGCGGTCGAGCACCCCGAGGCCGTACAGCTGGACCAGCGCGCTCTCGACGGCGAGCCACAGCGCCACCGCTCCGGCGACGAATGGCCCGACGAGTGCCAGCGGCTCCGGAGCCCCGATGCCGAGGAGATCGAACACCGTCACGGCCCCGCCGACGAGGAGAGCGAACGTCAGCGGAGCGAGCAACACGAGCGAACTGAACAGGGCGGCCGCGAGCGTGGCAGAGCCACACGCTGGCTGTCGAGGTCACACTTATCTCGCTCGCGGGCGACCCTACTCGCATGGCACTCGCCGAGTATTTCGACGACTTCATGGGGCGCGACTGGGAGACCGACGTGAGCGGAACCGTCCGCTTCGCGATGGTCGGTCTGGGGTGGTGGACGCGTGACTACGCCGTCCCCGCGACCCAGCAGTCCGAGCACTGCGAGACGACGACCGTCGTCAGTTCCTCGGCGGAAAAGGCAGAGTCCTTCGCCGAGGAGTTCGACGGCGTCGAGACGGCGCTGACCTACGACGAGTTCACCGACGGTGCCGGCACGGACCAGTACGACGCGGTCTACGTCGCGACGCCGAACGCGCTGCACCTGCCCTACGTCGAGGCCGCGGCGAGCTACGGCAAGGACGTGCTCTGTGAGAAGCCGATGGAAGCCAGCGTCGAGCGCGCCGAGGCGATGGCCGAGGCCGCCACGGACGTGACGCTGATGGTGGCCTATCGGATGCACACGGACCCCGCCGTCCGCCGGATGCGCGAGCTGGTGGCCGACGGGTTCGTCGGCGACCCGACCCACGTCCACGGCCACATGTCCCAGCGCCTGCTGGAGATGATTCCCGACCGCGACCAGTGGCGGCTGAACCCCGACCTCGCCGGTCAGGGCGCATCGATCACAGATCTGGGCGTCTATCCGATCAACACGACGCGGTTCGTCCTCGACCGGGACCCGGTAGCGGTCCAGTCGGCGATGTACTCGGGCAGCGAGGGGTTCGAGGACGTGCCGGACGAGCGTGCCGCGGCGACGATCGTCTACGAGGACGACGTGCTGGCGTCGATCTCGGCCAGTCAGAACAGCTACGAGGACGGATTCTTGCGGGTCACCGGCACGGAGGGCCAGCTCGTGCTGGAGCCGGCCTTCCTGAAGCCCTCCGGACTCACCGTCTCTCGCAGCGGGATCGACACGACCTACGACCTCCCGGAGATGGGCGAGGCCCAGCAGATGCAAGCGGAGTTCGACTACTTCAGCCACCACCTCCTGGCCGACACCGAACCGCTCGCCGACGGCGAGTACGGCGTCGTCGACATGCGCGTGATCCGCGCGGCCGTTGAGTCCGCCCGGACCGGCGAGCGCGTGACGCTGTAGCGTGGGATCGGCGCGACACAACTGTTAATATCACCACACGACGATATCACCCCAAGCGTGTTCGCTCGATGACAGAGACGTTCTACGACGTGCTCGGGGTCGAACCGGATGCCACCGCGAGCGACATCGAGGACGCCTATCGCGAGCGACTGAAAGAGACTCATCCGGACCACAACGACGACGCCGACGCCGACGAGGCCACCCAGCGCGTGATCGAGGCCCGCAACGTGCTGACCGACGACGACGAGCGCGCCCGCTACGATCGACTCGGACACGAGGCGTACGTCGGCGCGGACACAGCGGGGAGCGATCACCACCACGACGCCCGTGGCGCGGCGGCCCGTGCGGCCCGCGAAGCCGGCTGGGCGGACAGCGAGACGGAGGGTCCCAGCGAGTCGACTGCCGCGGGCACGAACGCGGGTCCCTCGGAGCGGCGACGCCGGGAGCGAACGGCCAGCGAGCGCGTGCGAGACGCACGCGACGCGGCGACGGGAGCGACCGCGGCCGGACAGACGACGGCGGGCGCGTCGCCCGGCAGTGGCACGTCGACGGGACGGACCCGGCCGACGGGTACCTCGACCCGTGACAGCCGCCAGCGCGAACGGATCTACGAGACGGGGACCGCGAGCCGTCAGGCGACCTACAACGTCAGACACGACGTGGGTTCGAGCGGCCACTCGCTGCGGGCGTTCGTGGCCGACACACCGCTCTCACTCGCCGCGCTGACGTTCGTCCTCTATCCGATCATGGTGGCGTCCACGGTGTTTCCACCGTTCACGCTGGTGGTCAACGCCACCGTCGGCCTGTGTGCCCTGCTGTTGATCGGCTACCTCCAGTCCCAGCCGTCGGTGGGCGTCCTGGTGTTTGGCACCTGGAGTCTCCTGGTGCCCCTCGCACTCGTCGCGCTCGGCGTCCCGGTGACCGGGCTCGTGGGCATCGTCGCGCTCGGGAGCGTCTGGCTGCCGTTTGGCTTCTCGCTTTTGACCCGTTCGATCGTTGGTCGATAGCGCCCTACAGCGATTCGCGAACGCGCTCGTGGACCCGATCCCGGTACCGATGGCTCCGCTCGCTGTCGAACCGACACTCGACGATCTGCGTGCCGGACGCACCGGCCGAGGACGCCACGGCGTCGGCGAGGGCACCACGATCCTCGACGCGGCCGTATTCGAGGTCGTACAGCGCGCCCGTCGGCTCGAAGTCCAGTCCGTGGGGCGTCCGGAACTGGTCGGTGAAGGGCGGCTCGAAGGACTCGATGGGGAGTTCGTGGAAGATGCCGCCGCCGTCGTTGTTCACGAGGACGATCGTCGCGTCCACGTCACAGCGCACGACCGCGAGCAGGCCGTTCATGTCGTGGTAGTAGGCCAGATCACCGGTGAGCACGACCAGCGGGTCGTCGGTCGCGCTGCCCGCACCGAGTCCCGTCGAGGTGATCCCGTCGATCCCGCTGGCCCCGCGGTTGCCCAGGACGGTCACGTCGGCCGCTCGGGGCCGTCCGAACCGGTCCAGGTCCCGAACCGGCATACTGTTCGAGACCATCACCGTCGCCGGATTCGGGACGGCGCTGGCGACCGTCGCGGCGACCGTCCCCTCGAAGAACTGCTCGCCGTGTGCGCGCTCGGCGAGGTCCCAGTAGCGGGCCTCTGCGGTCTCGAACCGCTCGGTCCAGGCCGTGGCCGGTCGGTCGAGTCGCTCGGCCAGCCCCGTCGCCAGCCGCGTCGGATCGGCCACGACGAGATCGGTCGCGGTGAACGTCGCTTCGCGCCACTGGCCGGCCGGATCGACCACGAACTGGGCGGCGTCGGCGTCGCGCAGCCAGTGACGCAGCGTCTTCGAGGTCGGCGAGGCCCCGAACCGGAGGACGATATCCGGATCGGGCCACTCCCCGGCGTCGAGATACGAGTCGTACCCCCCACAGATGGGCCGGTCGACGACGTGGGAACCGAAGCGATGCCCCGACAGCGGATCGGCGAGCACCGGAAAGCCCGTGGCGTCGACGAGCGCTGCCAGCGCGTCTCGGTCGGGCGTGGGTCCGTTCGACGGACCAGCGACGATCAGGCCCCGCTCTCTGTCGAGTCGGTCGGCGAGCGCGGACAGTTCCGACGCCGAGAGCGTCCGGTCGCCGCGGGTCGTTCGGACCATCGGCCCGTCCCGGCCGTTCGCACCCACCGGAGCGCGCTCCGGGAGATCGTCCGGAACCGCGCCCTCGACCGGCGTCGGTTCGAGCGGCTTCGAGACGGGCACGTTCAGGTGGACCGGACCCGCGGGCGTGTCGGTCGCAGTCGCGACGGCCCGAGAGAGAGTGGTCCGAAGAGATCGGAGCCGACGCGGCTCCGGTGCGGGCTCTGGGAGCGAGCGGTACTGACGGACGGCGTCGCCGTAGAGCTTCTCCTGGTCGATCGTCTGGTTCGCGCCGCTGTCTTGCAGTTCTCGGGGCCGGTCGGCGGTCAACAGAACCATCGGCACACGGGACTGGTCGGCCTCGATCACCGCCGGGTGGAAGTTTGCCGCTGCCGTGCCGGAGGTACAGATCAGCGGCGTCGGTGTCCCGGTCCGCCGTGCCCGACCGAGCGCGAAGTAGGCCGCCGACCGCTCGTCGAGGTGAGAGTAGACGCGCATCTCGGGGTGCTGTGCGACCGCGACGGTCAGCGGCGTCGAGCGACTGCCGGGTGCGACACAGACCGCCTCGATCCCGTTCGCGACGAGTTCTTCGACGATGACCCGTCCCCAGAGCGTGTTCTCGTTTGGCTCGGTCACTGCCGGTCACCCTCGCTCGGCTGCCAGCGTCGGTCCCGACGACCCGTTCTACACATAGTGCGACCTACGGACGGGGGACGCTTCAGCGTGACTATCGTCACGAAGTGGCGGGTCGTTCGTGATCGATCGGCCGGCTACTGGCCGCCGCGTGGCCGGGCGTCGTCGCTTTCTGCATTCAACAGAAATATTTCGATATCGAAAACCTATGTCGTCGGAAGCCACAATATTATTCTCACGTTCGGTAACTCGCCCCGCCAGATTTATAAGGGGATCTATCGAACCACCGTACGTTCCGATGCCACAGGTAGAGATAACGATCCCGGAACATCTCGAGATGCAGATCGCCCAGCTCGTCGAAGAAGGCGAGTTCCTCACCCGCGAGGAAGCGATCGAGGATCTCCTCTCGACCGGGTTGAAAGCCTACAAGACCAGCGGGCCCATGGACGACGAGGACGACCCCGGGGGGTTCGAGGACGACGGGATGATGGGTCACGACGACGAGTACGTCTTCTAGCGAGCGGCGCTCAGCAGACGAACCACCACTGGTAGCTGTTCACAAGCAATTCTTATACTATTGGCACCGCCTACTAGTGGCAAGATGCACAAAGACGAGCTTCTCGAGCTTCACGAACAGATGGTGCTGATCATGCGTTTCTTCCGCGACGAGATGGACAGCGTCGACCCCGAGCTGTTCGACGCCTACGGCGAGCTCGACGTGCGCCCCTCGGACGTTCACAAGTCCAAGAGCGAACACAAACACGCCGTCTTCGTGCTGGGCAACTCGCTGGCGACCGCGATGAGCGAAGACGAGTTCTCCGACGCCGGCCGCGTGGGCAAGCGGATGAAGGAACTCGCGGAAGACGCCGAGAGCAAGCTCTAGGTGTCGTCCTGTTCGAGTTCCGTGAATATCTCGGGATCTGTCTGGAACTTCAAGACGTTGTGTATCACGGAGTTGCGGATGTTCTGGACGACGCGTCCGTGGTCCTTGTAGAACTCGTGGATCCAGCGTGACTCCGCTTTCCGGCTCGGGAACATCATCACCGACTTCCACTGGTACTCCCCGTCCGAGAGGAAGTAGAACATCGTGTGTCTGTCGTCGCGGATCGCCGTCATGGCCTCGCGCCAGCCGTCCTCGAAGTGCTCCGGGTTGAACTTGAACTCGAACAGCGCGAAGTTGAAGTACTCCTCGTTGGGGACGATCGTGTCGCGGAAGACCCCCTCCTGGCGCATCTTGCGGATCGATTCGCTGACGGTGACGTGTGACACCGAGATGTCGTGGTCCGCTTCGAGGATGTCGGCCAGGTCTCGCGAGGAGAGCTCCGGATCGTCGGCCAGCTCTCTGAGGATCAACACGTCACGTTCCTTGAACTCCCAGTCTGGAGATTCGTCCGCGTTCATATCCCACATTCCGGTGTTATGGTCTTGGAAGTTGGCATCTCTCGGCGCACGCTGTCGTCGGCACGGATCACGGTGAATCGAGGGTCACGAGCGTGTCCACGTCCGGCAGGTCGGTCTCGGGAGACGTGATCTGTGCCATCCGCTCGGTGTGTTTCTCGATCGCGTAGTTCTGCAGGTCGTCGGCGGAAGGGCCCGGCGTCTCCTCGCTGCCCTCGCCCAGTCCGTCGGTCGTCGTCTGCTGGACCAGTCCCAGGAGTTCGGTGACGGTGTCGTGTAGCAGCTGTGGATCGACGCCGTCCGCGACGAGTTCGCGGAGTTTGCTCATCCCGAACCCGACGTGGCGGCCCTCGTCGCTCCGGATGCGCTCCAGTCCGGTGGTAAAGCCCGGCAGCGTCGGAAGGGCCGGCTCTGAAGGGCCGTAGCTCTGCTGGAGCCCCCAGTAGGCCGTCTGTGCCAGAATACCCTCGATGGTCAGGTGGTAGTGACACAGCGCGATCGCGCGGTGCTCGGGCGTGTCGTCGTCGAGGAGTCGGTGCATCGCCGCGTCCGTGCGGGCGAGCAGTTCGTCGTACGCGTCGTTGACCCACCGGTCCTCGGTCGGCGAACTCACCGGCAGGTCGCGCTCGCGCTCGACCGGGTTGATCACCGTCGTCCAGTACCGCTCGAAGAAATCCAGGTGGCGCGCCTCTTCGTACAGCTGCGTGCTGAGATACGCCTGGTCGGCGGCGTCGTCAAGCACGACCGAGAGCGGGGCGAGATCTTCCGTGACGGCGCGCTCGCCGGCACCGAACTTCGCGACGGTCGAGCGCAGGTGGTCGAAGGTCGCGGGGTGTACTTCGACGAGTGGCTCGCGGTCGTCGTCGAGGTCGATCGCCGCGGGGTCCCAGTGTCGTTCGACGGCGTTGCGGTAGTAGCGTCCCGATCGGCTCTCCCGATCGAGCGCGAGTCGAAACGTCGCCTTGTCGGCCATTGGTCGTGGCGTAAACCCCACACTACATAAGCGTTGACGAACGAGCGAAGCCGGCGGTATCAGCGCCCTTCAAACTCGGGTTCGCGACTCTCGACGAAGGCTCGCGCGCCCTCCTCGTGGTCCGCGGTCGAGAAGGCGACGCCCTGCGCGTTCGCTTCCCGCGCCGTCGCGGCGTCGAAGGAGTCGGGCTGATGGTTCACCAGTCGCTTCGAGGCCGTCAGTGCGGCCGTCGGCCCCGTCGCGATCGTCTCGACGATGTTCTCGACGCCCTCGTCGAACGACGACGCCTCGAACACGCGGGTCACGAGCCCGAGATCGCGGGCGCGGTCGGCGTCGACCAGTTCGCCCGTGAAGATCAGCTCCTTGGCCGTGTTGAGCCCGACGAGCCGCGGGAGGAGGTAGGAAACGCCCGAGTCGACCGCGAGCCCGACGCGGCGGAAGCCGAAGCTGATCTTCGCCGCCGGGCTCGCGAGTTGCAGGTCACAGGCGATCGCCAGCCCCGCACCCGCTCCGAAGGCCGGGCCGTCGATCTTCGCCACGGTCGGGAGCCGGCAGTCGTAGACGCGCTTGATCGCGCGGTTGACCGCGCCGACGACGACCTCGACGCGCTCTGCCGGCGGCACGTCCCGGTCGATGCTCTCCAGCATCGCGTCCACGTCTCCGCCGGCACAGAAGGCCGCACCCTCGCTCTGGAGGACGACACACCGTGCCCCGCTGTCTTCAGCGGTCTCGATCGCCGCAGCGAGTTCGTCTGCGGCCTCCGCGGAGAGCGCGTTCCGTGCCTCGGGGCGGTTCAGCGTGATCGTTGCGACCTCGTCTGCGATCTCGACGCGGACCTGATCTCCGGTCATGTCCCGCACCGACGACCAGGACGACCAAAAGCGTTGGTCAGGTCGCCACCAACAGAGTAGGGGTGCCTTTGAGAAGGGGCCGGGCCGATTGTCTCGTATGCGAATCCACTGGCATCGACGCGACCTCCGGACGAGCGACAACGCCGGCCTGGCCGCGGCGACGGCCGACAGCCCGGTCGTCCCGGTGTTCGTCTTCGACGACGCCGTCCTCGACCACGCCGCACCGCCCCGTGTGGCGTTCATGCTGGACGCCCTCGACTCGCTGCGGGCACAGTACCGTGACCGCGGGAGCGACCTCGTGATCGCTCGCGGCGATCCGACGGCCGAGATCCCGCGGCTGGCCGAGGCGTTCGGAGCCGACGGCGTGACCTGGGGCGAAGCCTACTCCGGGCTCGGCATCGAGCGCGACATCGCCGTCCGACAGGCCCTCGACGACGCGGGCGTCGAACGCGAGGCGGTCACCGATTCGGTCCTCCATCGCCCCGGCGAGATCACGACCAACGACGGCGATCCGTACTCAGTGTTTACCTACTTCGGGCGGAAGTGGCACGACCGAGAGAAAGACGAGCCCTACGACGCACCCAGCCCGGACGAACTGGCCGACGTGTCCGGCGACCCCCTGCCGTCGATCGACGATCTGGGCTTCGAGGAACCACAGGCAGAGATCCCCTCAGCCGGGACGGAGCCGGCCCGTGCTCTCCTCGACGCGTTCTGCGAGGACGACATCTATCGGTACGAGGATCGCCGGGACTACCCCGCAGACGACTGTACGTCGCGGCTCTCCGCACATCTCAAGTTCGGGACGATCGGTATCAGAGAGGTGTACGAACGGACTGCGAGCGCGGCGGAAGCGGCCAACGACGAGGAACGGCGCGAATCCGTCGAGGAGTTTCAGTCGCAGTTGGCCTGGCGAGAGTTCTACACGCAGGTCCTCTTTGCCAACCGGTCGGTCGTCACGGACAACTACAAGTCCTACGAGCGGCCGCTCCAGTGGCGCGACGACCCCGAGGCGCTCCAGGCTTGGAAGGACGGCGAGACTGGGTACCCGATCGTCGACGCCGGGATGCGCCAGCTCCGCCAGGAGGCGTTCATGCACAACCGGGTCCGGATGATCGTCGCCTCCTTTCTCACCAAGGACCTGCTGATCGACTGGCGAGCGGGATACGAGTGGTTCAAACAGCGTCTGGTCGACCACGACACCGCGAACGACAACGGCGGGTGGCAGTGGGCGGCCTCAACGGGTACCGACGCACAGCCGTACTTCCGGATCTTCAACCCGATGACGCAGGGCGAGCGCTACGACCCCGACGCGGAGTACATCAAGACGTACGTGCCCGAGCTGCGCGACGCCGAGCCGTCGGTGATCCACGAATGGCCCGATCTCAGCCCGACCCAGCGTCGCAACGCCGCCCCGGAGTACCCCGATCCCATCGTCGACCACAGCGAGCGACGCGACCAGGCCCTGGAGATGTTCGAGACTGCCCGCGGCGAGAGTTAGGCCCAAGACGGGTCGCCGACGGTCTCGGCGTCGGGACCCGAATTACCGGCCGAGAACGGCCAGCAGGCGGTCGGCACGTGCGTGCGGTGTGGTATCGTGCGTCTCCTAAACGTTTAACAGGCGTCCGCCCGACCCAAAAGATGGAGGAGATTTATCATGTCCGAACACTCAGATCCGGAACTGCCGCCACTTCCGTACGACTACGACGCGCTGGAGCCCCACATCTCAGAGCAGGTACTCACCTGGCACCACGACACCCACCATCAGGGGTACGTCAACGGCCTCGCGGCCGCCGAGGAGACCCTCGCGGAGAACCGCGAGTCGGGTGAGTTCGGATCCAGCGCCGGTGCGCTGGGCAACGTCACCCACAACGGCAGTGGACACTATCTCCACACGCTGTTCTGGGACAACATGTCCCCCAACGGCGGCGGCGAGCCGTCGGGCGAACTCCGTGACCGGATCGAAGCGGACTTCGGTTCCTACGAAGGCTGGAAAGGCGAGTTCGAGGCAGCCGCCTCGGCCGCCGGTGGCTGGGCGCTGCTCGTCTACGACCCGGTCGCCAAACAGCTCCGCAACGTCACGGTCGACAAGCACGACCAGGGCGCGCTCTGGGGCTCTCACCCCATCATGGCGCTGGACGTCTGGGAGCACTCGTACTACTACGACTACGGCCCGGACCGCGGCAGCTTCGTCGACGCCTTCTTCGAGGTCGTCGACTGGGACGAGGTCGCATCGCAGTACGAGACCGCAGTCGGTCACTTCGAGTAACGTCGCCCGACGGCGGGCTCCCGAGCTTCGCACTTTCTTTCGATATCGTCGATCAGTGGCGACACTCGCCGTCGACGACGGCGCGTCGCTTTCGAGGGCTTTACGCACGGCGGCGCGGAACCAGCGCCCATGCCACAACCGAAAGACGAGTTCGACGATCTCCGCCCGCTGGAGTTTCGCGAGCCAGAGGAGGTACTGGACGACGACGAGATGTACACGATTTACGAGATCGGTCGCCTCCTCCAGGGGCTGGAAGCCGAGGCGGAACTCGACGTCGAGACCGAGAACGTCCTGATGGACTGGGCCATTCCGTGGCTCATCAAACACGCCGACGCCTTCGTCTTCGCCGAGCCGAGTGCCGACGACGAGCCGGGCTACTACGGGCTGGCCTGACAGAGCGTGTTCGACTGCCGGGGCCGGCAGTATCAGAACCGCGCGGCCTGCCTCGCCAGTTCGATGTTGCCGTACGGGTCGTCCGTGACGCTGGGACCGTGACCGGCGTGCATCTCGGCGAGGTCTTCGTCGACGACATCGAGGAGGCGGTCGATGCTCTCGACGAGCAGCGATCGGTCGCCTTCTTCGAGGTCCGTCCGACCGAAACTCCCGTTGGCAAACACCAGATCACCGGCGAAGAGCACGCCCGCCTCGGCCGCGTAGAGACAGAGGTGGTCGTCCTTGTGACCCGGCGTGTGAAGCGCCACGTACTCCTCGTCGCCGATCTGTCGGGTCGCCTCGTCGGCGATCGCCCGGTCGACGCCGTCGAAGCCGTCGTCGTAGCCACAGACCGGCGCGTCGAACGCGTCCCGGACCGCGTCGAGGGTGCCGACGTGATCGCGGTGGGTGTGTGTCAGGACGACCTGATCGACCTCGTCGACGACGGCTCGCACCTCGGAGACCACGTCGAAGTCGTTGCCCACGTCGACCAGCGTCGTCGTCTCGCCCTCGACGAGAAAGACGTTGCTGGTAAAGACCCCGCTCGACGGTGCAAGGTTTCGGATCATACGATCGAGGTTGGGCCCGACGGGCTTGTGTGTGCTGGTCTGTCTCGCCGGAAGGCACTGTTCGGAGACGCGAGGGCTCGATCGGGACGCAGGAGGGCCGCCACACAGTGGGACCTAACTGACTTACTGGCCGCTGATTCGGCGCGCTGACAGACCCACAGGGCTATGTATGATGAAAAAGTAACCACGTGTAGAGAATAGATGTCTGAATCGGATCGCCCCGTCGTGCTCATCGTCGAGGACGAACCGGACGTCGCGGAAACATACAAGCTATGGCTCCGAAACGACTACGAAGTCCGGATGGCCCACGACGGTGACGAAGGGCTCGACCTACTCGACGACAGCGTCGATGTCGTGTTACTCGACCGTATGATGCCGGGACTCTCGGGCGACGAGGTACTAGAGCGTATCCGGGAACGTGATCTCGGCTGTCGCGTCTCGATGGTGACGGCGGTCGAACCGGACTTCGACATTCTGGAGATGGGATTCGACGCGTATCTCTCGAAGCCGATCCGGAGCGAACAGCTCCACGAGACCGTGGAGAACCTGCTCGAACGCTCGGAGTACGACACTCTCCTGCAGGAGTACTACTCGCTGGTCGAGAAGCAAGCGACGCTCGAAGCGAGCAAGAGTAGCGCGGAGCTGGAAGAGAGCGACAAATACGATGAACTTAAGGAGGAGATCGGAGAACTAAAATCCGAACTCTCGGAATCACTCGGTGGTATCGGCGACGACGCCGACTTTATCGCAACGTTGCGTGGGCTCAGTAATGGTGAAGACGAATAAACTGTCAGAGAATATGTACGACCTGTCAACCGTACTCGACTTCGACGCGCTGGACTCGGTTCGTCCGGGGACGAGCCTACTCGTCGCGGGACCTGCGATGAGTGGCAAAGAGGCCCTCGCGATGGATATCCTCAAAGATGGGGTGGGTAACGGCGAGGGGGCGGTCGTCGTGACGACAAACGATCAGGCGAGCTCGGTCGTCGACGAGTTCCGAACGGACGTACCCGAGATGGACGACTCCCAGCTCGGCGTCGTCGACTGCCGCGGCGACAACAGCGGAGGAGAAGCCGCACAGAGCGGCGCATACATCCATCACGTGAACTCACCGGGCGACCTGACCGGCATCGGTATCGGCATCACGAAAGCACTGGAGGGGCTCCACAAGAGCGGGCGCGACCAGGGACGGCTCGCGCTGGTCTCCCTGTCGACGATGCTGACGTACACGGACAAGAAGACCGTGTTCAAGCTCTGTCACATCCTCTCGTCGCGACTGGACTCGGCGGGCTACGTCGGCGTGTTCACGATCGACTCCGGCGCACACGACGACCAGACCCTCCAGGTCATCAAGCAGGCGTTCGACGGCCTCGTCGAGTTCCGCGAGGAGGACGGCACCCGTCAGGCCCGCGTCATGGGTCTCACGAGCCAGCCCTCCGAGTGGAAAGAACTCTGATTGTCGCGGCCGTTCGGTTCCCGTCCGGAGAGCAGAGAGCGGGCTGACAGCCGGCAGCGAGAGCGGTGGCCCGGTGCTTTAATCGGGATCCGGTCGAAGAATCCGATATGGGAACACGACACGATCGGGGTGGGCCGGACCCGGCTACCGACGATCGGGCGGACTACGACTACGAGGGGGGTTCCGTCGAGCGCCCCGCGTTCGTCGCCGCCCTCGAAGACCGCATCGACGGGGCGGTCCGGTTCGACGAGTACACGCGACAGTTGTACGCGACCGACGCGAGCGCCTACGAGGTGGTACCGATCGGCGTCGTCTATCCGACCTCGACGGCCGACGTGGCAGCGGTCGTCGACTACTGCGCCGAGCGGGGAACGCCGGTCCTGCCGCGAGGCGGTGGGACGAGCCTCGCGGGACAGGCGGTCAACGAAGCAGTCGTCGTCGACTGCTCGCGCCACATGGACGCGATCCAGTCGGTCGATCCGGCGCGACGCACGGCACGCGCACAGGTCGGCGTCACCCTCGGGGCGTTGAACGACAGGCTCGCCGACCACGACCTGAAGTTCGCCCCCGATCCGGCGTGGGGCGACAAGAGCGTCCTCGGGGGCGCGATCGGCAACAACTCCACGGGCGCACACTCCCTGAAGTACGGCAAGACCGACGCGTACATCGAGGACTGCGAGGCCGTCCTCGCGGACGGGACCGTGACGACGTTCGGCGAGGTGACACTCGACGAACTGCGATCGCGGGCCGACCGGGACGGGCTCGAAGGTCAGATATACGCGGCGATCGCACGGCTCGTCGACGACGAGCACGAGGCGGTCACCGCGGCGTTTCCCGACCTCAAGCGAAACGTCTCCGGCTACAATCTCGATCGCCTCCTCTCGGAGGCCGAAGACGGATCGGTCAACGTCGCGCGGCTGCTCGCGGGCAGCGAGGGGACGCTGGCCATCGTGACCGAAGCGACGGTCTCGCTGGAGCCGGTCCCCGAGACGAAGTCGCTGGCGCTGATCTCCTATCACGACCTCATCGACGCGATGGCCGACGTGCCGGCGATCCTCGAACACGATCCCGCGGCGGTCGAAGTCCTCGACGACGTGTTGCTTGAGCTGGCCGCCGACACCGAGGAGTTCGGCGACCTGGTCGACCAGCTCCTCCCGGCGGACACCGGCGCGGTGTTGCTCGTCGAGTTCTACGCCGAGAACGACCCGCAGGGCAAAGAGCGGGTCGCGGATCTCCTCGCGGATCGGGTCGGGAGCGTCGGTACCGACGGCGTCGCACAGAGCGGGGCCGACTCGCTGACCGACGCGCCACGAGAGGCGTTTCACGGCCAGGAGGCCCACGAGGAGAGCGAACGAAAGCGGTTCTGGAAGCTCCGCAAGAGCGGGCTCCCGATTCTCCTCGGTCGGACCTCGGACGCGAAACACATCAGTTTCATCGAGGACACCGCCGTCCCGCCGGAGAACCTCGCGGACTACGTCGCCGAGTTCCAGGAGCTGCTGGCCGACAACGACACGTTCGCGAGCTTCTACGCCCACGCCGGTCCGGGCTGTCTCCACATTCGGCCCCTGGTGAACACGAAGACGGTCGAGGGGGTCGAGCAGATGGCAGCCATCGCGGACGGCGCGACCGACCTCGTCACGACCTACGGCGGCAGCGTCTCGGGCGAGCACGGCGACGGGCGTGCGCGCACCCAGTGGAACCGAAAGCTGTACGGACAGGACGTGTGGGAAGTGTTCCGGGAGCTGAAAGCGGCCTTCGACCCGGACTGGCTGTTGAACCCCGGACAGGTGTGTGGCTACGCCGCCGACGAGACGATTCCCGAGGGCGTCCCCGCGCGGGCCCGCGCCGTCGACATGACCGACGACCTGCGGTTCGATCCCGACTACGAGTTCGAGATGTCGTTCGAGCCGGCCATGGAGTGGGACAACGAGAACGGGTTCCAGGGGATGGTCGAGCTCTGTCACGGCTGTGGGGGCTGTCGCGGCCCTCAGGAGACGACCGGCGGCGTCATGTGTCCGACCTATCGGGCCGCGGGCGAGGAGTCGACCGCGACGCGGGGGAGAGCCAACGCCCTCCGCCAGGCGATGAGCGGCGACCTCCCGGCAGATCCGACAGACGAGACGTTCGTCGACGAGATCATGGACCTCTGTATCGGCTGCAAGGGGTGTGCGAAAGACTGCCCCAGCGAGGTCGACATGGCCAAGCTCAAGACCGAGGTCGAACACGCCTCCCACCAGGAACACGGTGCGAGCCTCCGGTCGAAGCTGTTCGCGCACGTCGAGACGCTCAGCGCCTGGGGGAGTCGGCTCGCACCGCTGTCGAACTGGCTGGCCAGGGCACCCGGCAGTGACGTACTGGCCGAGCGGCTGGTCGGGATCGCGAGCGAGCGATCGCTCCCGACCTTCCGGCGCGAGTCCTTCGAGGACTGGTTCGCCCAGCGCGGCCCCGCCGTCGACCCAGAGGACGCACAGCGCCGGGCGCTGCTGGTCCCCGACACGTACAACAACTACAGCAACCCCGACGTGCTCCGTGCGGCCGTCCGCGTCCTCGAAGCCGCCGACGTACACGTCGCCGTCCCAGACGACGCGACCAGCAGCGGTCGCGCCGCCCACTCGAAGGGCTTCGTCGACGTGGCTCGCGAGCGCGCACGGACGAACGTCGACGCGCTGGAGGGCCGCGTGGGCGACGGGTGGGACGTGGTTCTCGTCGAGCCGTCCGACGCCGTGATGTTCCAGTCGGACTACCGTGACCTCCTGGGTTCGGACGCCGCCCCCGTCGCCGACAACGCGTACGGCCTCTGTGAGTACCTCGATCGGTTCCGCCTCGACGAGCGCGTCGACTGGACCGGTGGCGAGGAGACGCTGACCTACCACGGCCACTGCCACCAGAAGGCCGTCTCGCGAGACCACCACGCCGTCGGGGTCCTCAGGCGGGCGGGCTACGCCGTCGACCCGCTGGATTCGGGCTGCTGTGGGATGGCCGGCAGCTTCGGCTACGAGGCCGAACACTACTCGATGAGCCAGGCGATCGGACGGATTCTCTTCGATCAGATCGCGGACAGCGACGGCGACGCCGTCGTCGCACCGGGGGCGTCCTGTCGCACACAGCTCGGTGATCGACGCGGGCACGAATCACCGTCACATCCGGTCGAACGGCTCGCAGACGCGCTCGCTGACTGACTCTCCTTCCTTCTGTGACCGATTTCGCCGTCGCAAGGTAGCGAACACCCACACGAAGGGGCTCATCCGTACGAGACCGGAATCTCCGCTCTCGTCGGGGCGAGCGTTCGGCGCAACACAGCGTTTTTATTCTGTCCTCAGGTGGTATATGACAGATGCATCGTCAGGTCCTCCTCGGGTGTCTGCTCGTGGCCGCGCTCGTGAGCGGGGCCGCCGTCACGACTGCCCAGGAGACGAGGTCGAGTGGCCTGTTGGTCCAGCCCGACGGATTCGACCAGACGACGTTCGAGATCACGGTCACCGAGAACGGCTCTGCGCGCTGGTCGATCCAGCACCACCGTCGGTTGGCCAACGACTCCGAGAAACGGCAGTTTCGGGACTTCGGCGAGCGCTTCGAGAGCGAGGAGACGGATCTGTACCGGAACTTCGTCAGCCGCTCCGAGGCGCTGACCGCGATCGGCCGCAACGCCACCGGTCGGCCGATGGCAGCGAAGTCGTTCGACCGCAACGCCTACACGAACGTCACGGCGAGTTTCGACGACCGCGGGACGATCGCACTGTCGTTCACCTGGACGCACTTCGCCCGGACCGACGGAGTGCGGGTCGTCGTCGGCGACGTGTTCGGCGAGAACTTCTACATCGGGCCGGACCAGTCGATCGTGTTCGTCAGCGGTGAGGGGCTCCAGTTCGCCACTGTCGACCCCGCGCCGACCTCACAGACCCAGCCCGACTCGCTGACACAGAGCCAGAGCGTCACCTGGGAGGGCGAACAGCAGTTCGCACAGCAGCGACCGTACCTCGAACTCGAACCGCGTTCTGCCGCGACGACCGCCGCTGGCGGTTCTGGTGCCGAGGACGACACGCAGAGCCCGCAGACGACGGCACCGCTCCCGAGCGGGACCGACAACCCGATGGTCTGGATCGTCGGGGTCGTCATCCTGGTGCTCGGCGTCGGCAGCGCGATCGCGTACCGGAACGGTTCGGTCTCGCTGCCCGGCGACACCGCGAGCACCGCCAGCGACACCGACAGCGACTCGGAGACAACCGCTTCGGCGACGGACAGCCAGACGCCGATCCCCGACAAGGAACTGCTCTCGGACAGCGACCGCGTCGTCAAGCTCCTCGAATCGAACGGCGGGCGCATGAAGCAGGTCAACATCGTCGAGGAGACCGACTGGTCGAAGTCCAAAGTCAGCATGCTCCTCTCGGACATGGAAGAGGACGGTGAGATCAGCAAGCTCCGCGTCGGCCGCGAGAACATCATCAGCCTCGCCGGCCACGAACCCGACGCCGCCGGCTCGCCGTTCGACGACGAAGAGTGACGGCGAGGGGGCGTGCTTGCATGCGTAACCCACACAGGGCGGTGCCAAAACGCAACCATTATACGTATCTCCCCGATACGTTGAGGTGCGCTCCGTTGGTGTAGTCCGGCCAATCATCTTGCCCTCTCACGGCAAGGACCAGGGTTCGAATCCCTGACGGAGCACTTCTCTCGAACCAACTCCAGAGCGATAGCGACGATGTTGGTTCGAACAGAAGCGCGGAAGGAAGGGATTCGAATCACAGCAGACCGAGCGAAGCGAGGTCTGGCATCGGGTTCGAATCCCTGACGGAGCATTCTGCGACGAACGTACGTGAGGAGTTCTCTTCTGCGAAACGACACGACACGGAAGTGTAGTCCATAGAGCTATCGTAGCTATTGATACTGCCGGCTGTACATCTGTGATCTATTTCGCCACCCCGGGGTGGCGAAGCTCTTCACGAAGTGACAGCCGGCAGTATGAAAGGCAATGCACACCTGATCGCACTGCTGTCGTGCGATCGGTGTGTAAATCGTTTCGATTGTTACTATCAGTGCGGGAGCGCGTAGGCGTCCCACTTTAGGGCCTCGTCGCCGTGGGAGTACACATGCGTGCTGCCATCTACGACGGACCAGGCGAGATCAGCGTCGAGGACGTACCGCGGCCGGAGATCGAAGCCCCCGGCGACGCCATCGTCCGCGTGACACACACCGCGGTCTGTGGCTCGGACCTCTGGTTCTACCGCGGCGAGAGCGACCGCGAGGCGGGTTCACGCGTCGGTCACGAGCCGATGGGGATCGTCGAGGCCGTCGGCGACGACGTCGACAGCGTTCGGCCGGGTGATCGCGTGTTCGCGCCCTTCGTCGTCAGCTGTGGCTACTGTGAGTACTGCCGTCGCGGACTCCACACCTCCTGTGTCAACGGCGACAGCTGGGGCGGGGACAACGGCGGCGCGCAGGGCGAGTACGTCCGTTCGCCCCACGCCGACGGGACGCTGGTCCGCGTCCCGGATCGGTACGCCGACGACGAGGACGTGCTCGAATCCGTGCTCCCGCTGACCGACGTGATGGGGACGGGCCACCACGCGGCGGTCAGTGCGGGCGTCGACGCGGGCGACACCTGCGTGGTCGTCGGAGACGGTGCTGTCGGGCTCTGTGGTGTCCTGGCGGCGCGACGACTGGGAGCGTCCCGGATCGTCGCCGTCGGACACCACCCCGATCGGCTGGAGCTGGCCGCCGAGTTCGGGGCGACCGAGACGGTGCTCGGCGGCGACAACACCGACGTCATCGATCGGGTGCGCGAACTGACCTACGGCGGTGCCGAGCACGTGCTCGAATGCGTGGGTGCCGCCAGCGCGATGGAGCAGGCCGTCGAGGTCTGTCGGCCGGGCGGTACCGTCGGCTACGTTGGTGTCCCTCACGGCGTCGACGACGCCGGTGTGCCCATCTTCGATATGTTCGGAGACAACGTCGCTCTCCGGGGCGGCGTCGCGCCGGTGCGAGCGTACGCCGACGAGCTACTCGAAGACGTGCTCGGCGGGACGCTCGATCCGTCGCCGATCTTCACCGAGACCGTCTCGCTGGAGGAGATCGCCGCGGGCTACCGGGCGATGGACGAACGCGACGCGATCAAAGTGCTCGTCGAGCCCTGATCGCGAACGAGGACACGGGCCGGAGATTTTTCAGGCGTCGCGGCGAGGACGAGGTATGACCGACGACCGCGATCCGGAGGCGACGCTCGAACAGTGGCAAGCGGAGATGCAGGCCGAACACGAGGACGCGATCGAGAACCCCGATCCCGACGCCGACCATCGCATCGAGGGGGTCACGCAGGTGAACTACCGGCTCTACTACGACTACGACCCGGACGAGGGGCTTCAGCGCGCTCGGACGGTCGAAGTCGACGAGCTCACCGATCCGGAGCTGCGCTCGTGTTCCTGTGGCGTCCGCGGGATGACGCCCGAGGAGGCACTGGCACACGTCGAGGCCGCTCACTCCCAGTCCTGACCGTCCGGGCGGCTGTCGCCGCGCTCACGCGTCCGCGTCGTCGCGGCTCGTGACGAGCCGGTTCAGGCCGTAGACGACCGCCAGCACCGCAGCGGCGTCGCCCTCGTCGAAGAGGAGTTCGTTCGTCCGGACGACGTGATCGAGCACGTCCCGCGAGGCGTGTTCCGGCGCGGCGGCGATGCCGGCGTCGTCTCGTTCGAGCCACTCCATGACCCGCAGGTCGCTCTTGCTGTCGCCCATCACGAGCGCGAACGGGTCGTCGATGTCGAGTACGTCGAACGCGGCCCGGACCCCGGTCGGCTTGTCGAGTTCGAGGCTGACGATCTCCGCGGCGTCACCCTCGTAGTACCCCACGTCGATGCGGTCGAACAGCGACCGGAGGGCGGGCGGCGTTTCGTCGGGACTGGCTTCCTGTCCCTCGCCCGCGTCTTCGATGACCGCGCGGATCTCGGGGTCGGACGCGTAGTACGCCCGCGCCCACTCGCCGGGTTCGTCTACGTCGGCGTCGACCTCGCTCGCGACCGTCTCGCCGAGGAGATCGAGCAGGTACAGCAGGCCGTCGTCGATGATCTCGACCGCCTTGCGGGTGCCGTTCTCGGCGTTTGGCTTCAGCGTGACGTTGAACTCGTTGCCCTGGAGGTGACAGCCTCGCGCGACGGCGTCGGGGGCGTCGGCGAGGATCCGCGAGCGCACGGTGTCGAAGACGTTCGTGATCGATTCGTCCAGCGATTCGTACAGCAGCTGCTTGGTCTGGCTACCGTGGCGGGGCGTGAACACGCCGTTGCCCGACTCGTAGACGATGCTCACGTCACCGGAGTGAACGAAGGCGTTGCCGAGCCCCTGGATGAGAAATCCCTTGACGTTCTCCAGGGTCTGTCCGGTACAGACGACGATCGGAATGCCGTCCTCGTGGAGGAGATGGAGGAAGTGGAGCGTCTCTCGGGGGATTTCGTTGTCGGTCGTCCCGGCACTGCGCAGCGTCTCGTCGACGTCAAGCACGAGCGCGTTGATCGGCCGGCCGTACTCGGTCGCCAGATCCAGCGCGGTGAAGGCCTGGTCTCGGTCGAGGTACGCCGCGATCGCCGCGTAGCGCTCGCCGGTCGTCGGGTACGCCTCCCGGATCTCGCGCTTTCGCTCGTCCAGTTCGTCGCTGGCGTCCTGCCAGTGGTCCAGTGCGACCCGCGAATCGACCGGCGGAAAGAGGTCGACGAACTCCTGATAGGCACGCAACGACGCCGTATCGAAGTCGTCGTAGAGTCGGTAGAGTCTGTCGTACTGCTTCATACGCGAGCGTCGAGCGGGAAGCAGATAACGGTGGCTGCTGGCCGCGGGGGCCGCCCGGTCGTGCGATCAGTCGCCAGCGCGTGGGCGACCGCCCGAGCCTGACTCGTCCGCTCCGCGTCGTCGGAGGAACGCGGCCAGTCCGAGCGGGGAGAGGAACGCGATCAGCAGCGAGATGCCGAGCGCGCTGGCACCCGGTGAGAACGGGTCGCCACCCGAGCCACCGGAGCCACCGCCGCTTTCGCCGCCTCCGTCACCGCTGGCACCGGCGCTGGCTTCCGAGACCACGACGGCACCCTTCATCCCCATCGAGCGGTGGGGAGTACAGGCGTACTTGTAGGTGCCCGTCTCCTCGAAGGTGTACTCGAAGGTGTGGCCGCTCTCTTTCGTGAGTTCGCTCTCGAACGTCCCGTCCTCTGCGACGACGTTGTGCGAGCCGCCGCTCCCGGTCCACTCCCAGACGACCGTCGTTCCCGGCGAGACCTCGACGGCTGCGGGGCCGAACCCGAAGGCACCGCCGTTGGCGTCTGCACCGACAGAGA
Organism: Halomicrobium sp. IBSBa; assembly: GCF_017612575.1. Taxonomy (NCBI): domain Archaea; kingdom Methanobacteriati; phylum Methanobacteriota; class Halobacteria; order Halobacteriales; family Haloarculaceae; genus Halomicrobium; species Halomicrobium sp. IBSBa. The sequence goes on along the minus strand of NZ_JADPQC010000001.1, from coordinate 64,950 downwards.
CGGTCACCTCGTCGCTGCCGGTCTCGTCGACCACGCCGTCGTAGTTGCCCACGTTGTCGAACCAGCCCCCGAACTCCGGCTCCGAGCCGCCGCTCTCCTCGCTCTGGGCCGTCTCAGTCCCAGAGCTGCCGCCCTCGCTGACCACGACGGCACCCTTCATCCCCATCGAGCGGTGGGGCGTACAGGCGTACTTGTAGGTGCCCGTCTCCTCGAAGGTGTACTCGAAGGTGTGGCCGCTCTCTTTCGTGAGTTCGCTCTCGAACGTGCCGTCTTCGGCGACGACGTTGTGTGAGCCGCCGCTCCCGGTCCACTCCCAGACGACCGTCGTTCCCGGCGAGACCTCGACGGCTGCGGGGCCGAACCCGAAGGCACCGCCGTTGGCGTCTGCGCCGACAGAGACCGTCACTTCGCCGCTACCGGTCTCGTCGACCACGCCGTCGTAGTTGCCCACGTTGTCGAACCAGCCCCCGAACTCCGGCCCGTCGGACTGCGCAACTGCGGGACGGGCGGCGGCCGCGACGGTGAGCCCGGCCGCACCCTGCAGCAGGCGTCGGCGGGTCACGTCGGCGTCGGTCATCGAACACCACCCCCGACTACGAACGCGGCTCTCGTGATCGTCGCCCAGTCTCCGTGTCGAGCGTCTCGTGCCATGTATCGACCGTAGCGTCTCCGACACATAAGTCGGACAGCGGCTTTTCAACCGCCGGGAACGCCCCACTTATTTATGTACCCTCAGTATCAACCGTCTCTCCGTACCGCTAGATGCGGTACCACAACCCGTGGTACGTCCTGCCATTCGTGATAAAGATTTAATATATATCCTCCTGTAGGAAGTGGCACGAACGACGACCCACGGTGTTCCAAATGCTCAATCCGCTCACAACCACCACGCTCGCACGCCTCGCCGGCTGCGAGTCCGCCGCAAATCCCGGGGCAGCGATCCGGGCACTGCGGTCCCCTATTCCGGTGGCGCTGGGCGCTCGCGTGGACACCTGGGATCGTCGGCCCGCATCGATCGCCGCGTAGGCGACCGGCGCGGGCCACGGTTCTGGACTCCCCACGGTCACGACGGGCGGCGTCCCGTCTGTCCGTGACCCGCGCTCTCGTCTCACAGTGCTGGACTCCCGTCGACCACCGTTCGGTCTGACGGGCGGGTTCGACCCCCGGTGAGACGCTCAAATCCACGACGCCGCGTCGTGGTGGCACCGCCGTGGTGCCCGGCAGTTCGGCGTCGACGACCGCAGGTGCCAGACAGAGGCATCGCTGGCGCTCGACGCCGGCGGATGGATCACCGCTTCGCTGGTCGGTACCAGGCGGCCCTCGGCCGCTCCGCGTTCGACTCGCGGCGAAGTGCTATGTCGCTGACAGCGACACCCACGGTCGATGCAACGGCCAGCGTCTCACTGCGCGTCCCGCGCGGTGAGTCCGGAGACCTCGAAACCGGTGCCGCGGCGGTACTCGCCGGTGTCGACGCCGTCGACGCGGTGACGATCGACCGTGTCACTGGCGTCGACCCGACCTGGACCGACATCCGCGTCGACGTGAACGTGGCGGTGACCGCGACGGTCGACGAGACCGATCCCGCGTCGGGCCTCGAAGCAAAACTCGAAGACGGCTTCGGCGTCGTCGCCGTCGACGGACTGGTCCTGGCGGACGACGCCTGATACGGGCGGTTGTCGCAATTTTCCAGCCGATCGCGCGGCGGCGTCGATCGATCTGAGAAAACGACGACAGTAATCTGTGTCAGTCGTCCGGTTCGATGTCGACTTCGATCGGGTCGGTCGACTCCGCAGTCTCGGCGTCGTCGTCCTCCAGCTGAGACACCGACAGCAGACCGGCGAGGCCGGCGGTCAGCATGCCGACGCCGGCGACGCGAGTCGCTCTGACGTACCAGGCCTTGGGCTCCAGGTCACCGGGATTCTCGAACCCCGAGAGCGTCAGGCGCGAGTTCAGCTCGATCGCCTGCTTGGGCAGGAGCGACGCCAGCAGTCCCTGAACGACGAGCCACGCGTACGTTACCGGCAGCAGCTTTTGGATTGCCATCACCGACAGTTGTGCCCCCTGCCTTGTCAATATCCCGCTGTGTCGATCGTCGTCGAACTTGAGATCGCGGATAAAACAACGACGACGACAGTGTCAGTCGTCGCTGTCGCCCTCGGACCAGCGGGCGTCAGAGAGGGTTCGCTGGACCGCCTCCTCGCCGACGGCCTGTGCCAGCGTCTCGAAGCCGGTGCGTTCGACCGGATCGGCCGCGTTGGCGACCAGTCGAGAGACGATGAACTCCGGCGTCGACTTGCCGACCGTCTCGAAACGCGGCTGGTAGTCGACTTCGAGATCGAGGTCCGGCGACAGCCCCTCGGCGAAGATCCCGTCGGTCCGTGCGGCCTCGGGGAGTGGCTCCAGGTCGTCCGCGAGGTGCGTGACGAACACGCCGAGCGCGTCGCGCTCGACGGTCAGAGTCACCAGTCCGTGCAGGAGGTTGGCGGCGCTGCCCGGTTCCGTGATCGCCTCGAACTCGTCGACCAGCATCAGCGTCCGCCCGGCATCGGTCAGCGGCGGAACCACGGACCGGAGCGTCGACTCCAGGACGCCCGCGTTGAACGACGCGTGACGGCGGTGGAAGACGATCGCGTCGACGAGCCCCACTTCGGCGTCGTCGGCCGGCACGGGCAGCCCCATCTGGGCCAGCAGCTGCACCTGACACAGCGTCTCCAGCAGCGTCGTCTTCCCGCCCGAGTTCGCGCCGGTCAGGACGGCGACCCGGTCACCGGTCGGGGGCTCCCGGCCCGCGGGCAGGTCGTGGTCGCCGACGGCGTAGGTCACCGGCTGTACGTCGTCGCCGGCGTCCTGTAGCGCGAGGTTGCGCGCGCCACGGACGGCGATGGTCTCCCGGTCCGCGACGAACGTCGGACGGGTGAGGTCGTACGCCAGCGCGAAGCGTGCCAGTGAGACGTACAGCGCGGCGTCGTCGACGGCCTCGACGGCCGCGTCGACGGTCTCGCGGGCGGCCGCGAGATCCTCCTCCAGAGTCGCGGCGACGGTCGCTTCGCGTTCGTCTACCGCACTGCGGAGATCGCCGGCGAGCGACCGGAGCGCGCTCTCGACGAAGTCCCGTGCGTCGGCGGCCTCCTGCGGAACCGCGTCGCGAACGCGCGCGGCGTCGACGCCGGTCTCGCCGGTCAGATAGCGAGTCAGCGCGTCCCGAAACTCGTCGGGCCGGCGGGCCTCGGACTGGAGTTCCTCGACGACCTCCGGCGAGGTCGCAACGAGATCCTCCACCTGTCCGAGCTGGGCTCGCAGTCCGTCGAGCTGGTCGTCGGCACCGTCGCCGACCCGGTCGCCGTCGCCCCGCAACCCGGCCAGCGCACGCGCCGCGTCGTCGAGTCGGTCGCCCTCCAGCGTCGCGATCGGCTCGAACACCCCGTCGTCGACGCCGGTCTCCTGTAGCGCAAGCGCCGTCCGGACGGCAGACAGCTCGCCCCCGTCGACGCTGTCGTAGCGGTCGAACGCCGCCAGCACGTCGTCGCGCGTCGCCTCGTCGGTGCTGGCCCACGCGTCGCGCGCGTCGAGGACGGACGAGAGTCGCTCTTCCATCGCCGCCCGGTCCGGCAGCGGCGTCAGCACTCGGATTCGGTCGGCCGCGTGCTCCGTGACCGCGTGCTCTTCGGCGAGGTCCAGCAGCGCCTTGTACACGTCGCGGGTGTCGCGGGTCGCCAGCAGATCCATCGCCTCGGCCCCCGTCGCCCGCCTGAGGATGCGCGTCGCTCGGCCCCGAGAGAGCCCCGCCTTCGTCAGTTCGCGGGTGTCGGCGGATTCGATGGCCGCAACCGCGCGGTCGACGCCCAGTTCCGACGAGAGCAGCGCGCTCGTCTTCGGCCCGATACCCCAGTATTCCTCCAGTCGCATGTGTGTCCCCTGTCGGGGGCCGGGTTTAGTCGTTTCTGCCGAGCAGGTCCCACCGTCTGCCGGCCGTCACACCGCTTTGCGCGTGGTGCGTGACTTTCGCAACTTTCATTGTCCCAAACAGATAGTGCGTGAAATATGCGCCGACGATCGTTCGTCCGCGCGAGTGTCTTTGGCCTCGCCGGAATTGGTTCCCTCGCGGGCTGTAGCGGCTCCACGTCGACCCCTCCCAGAGAATCGGACGTCTTCGACGAGCTGCGAGTCAGCTCCGGGACGTTAGAAGTACCGCTGGTCGAGGAGCCAGTTGTCGAGTCACGAGCAGATGTAGAAGCGAGTCTCGACATCGCGGGCAGTGGACGCTCGATAGTCGGGACGGCACGAGGACAGAAAGGCGGTGGACGAGGTGGCGGTGCGACGGGACGCGGTGCTGGGGGATACGCGGCGGCACCGCACGGTCATCACGGTCGGGCGATCTACCATGGAGACGACGACGACGACGAGTGGCGCGAAGACCACCGTGACGAGATCGAGCAGTACCAGGCCGCTCACCGGCGAGTGGGGCTCGCGTATCTCGGGTCCGACGATCAGTACTCCGACGATCCACCAGGACCGGGTCCCGTCGACTGGGACGAAACCTGGTCCGATCCCAGCAAACAGACCCTGACCTACGAGAACGTTCGCCCCGGATGGTTCCGTGTCGGGTCCAAACTCGAAGCCGAACAGGGAACACACGACTTCGGCTGGGAAGCGATCGACTTCGAGGTCACCGAAGAGGGGACGGGCTACCAGATCGAGAACCCGTGGAAAGTTTCACCGCGCCTGTAACGCGTGCTCTCACAGTTCCGTTCGTCACTGCGGTCCGATCGAGTGCTCCTGCTCGGCCTGACGCTGGTCGTTGCCTTCTGTAGCATCGTCTACGAACTGATCTACTCGGAGATGCTGCGAGTCCTCTTTGGCGGAACAGTCCTACGATACTCGATCACGATCGGCCTGTACCTGTTCTCGCTGGGCGTCGGTGCCTTCCTGTACAACTACGTCGGCGAAGCGGAGACGAACTTCTTCAGGATCGAGGTGCTGCTGGCCGTCGTCGGACCGCTGGGACTACTGGTGATGATCCTGCTCAACAGCGTTCCAGACGTTCGCTTTCCGGCGAAAGACACCGCTGTTCTCGTCGCCTCTCACCTGCCGATTATCGCAGTCGGCGTGCTTTCTGGACTGGAGATTCCGTTCCTGTCCTCGATGGTGACCAGCGAGCGCTCGGCGTTCAGCGAGGTGCTGGGCGTCGACTACTTCGGAAGCCTCGTCGGGACGGTGGTCTACGCACTCTTCCTCTACCCCTCGATGGGTCTGATCACCGCGATCGTCGTTCTGGGCCTGCTCAACGCCGTCGCGGCACTGTCGTTTGCAGTACGTTTCACCGAGAGCAGCAAGGCACTACTGCTGGTCGGTCTCCTCCTTACCGGTACGTACGCCGGTGTGCTGGCGAACGAGCAGCAAGTCGAGGACTCGCTGACCGACTTCTACGTCGAGGGGGCGATCGAGAGCGAGTATCCGCCCAGCACGGCGTCGGTCGACGTGACCGAACGCCACACCACCAAGTATCAGGACGCCGTTCTGTACGAGCGACAGCTCACTGACGTGCCTGGCACTGATACGTGTTTACGGCTCGATATGGCCGTCCAGCTCTGTGACCGGTGGGTCGATTCTTACCACGAGGGACTGGTCGACGTGCCGATGTCCCAGTTCGAGAACGGGTCCGAGACGCGCGTCCTGTTGATCGGTGGCGGTGACTGGATCGCCGTTGATCACCTCCGAGAGTACGGTGTCACCGTCGACCACGTCGACATCGACGGGGAGTTCATGAACTACACGAGAGACCACCCGTTCTTCGAGCAGTACCACAACGACGCCTACGAGTACGACCGACTGACGACACACGTCGCAGACGCTCGAACGTACCTCCGCTCGACCGATCGACAGTACGACCTGATCTTGCTGGACTTGCCAGGTGCGCGTTCCGACGACGCACTACCGCTGTACTCGACGGAATTTTACACGCAGTTACGACAACACGTGACCGACGACGGGATGGTGGCGACGTGGGTGTACTCCCGGCACAAGTTTGCGAACCACCACATGGCCTACGCCAACACTGTCCGCGAGGCCGGCTTTCGTGGCTACGTCGACTACAGCACATACGGCGACTTCGATCGGGACGGACAGTTAGAGCGTGGAGAACAGTTCTACTTGCTCTCCCCGAGTCCGAGCGAGAAACTGACACTCGAAACAGCACGAAACGCTCGAACGGAACGAGTGCAGTCTGCCTACGAACGCCGAGAGTGGCGCGCGATCGATCGATATCGGGGTGTCGAGCCAAACAGCATCTTCGATCCCAACTACGACATCGTCATCGGCTACGTATGAACCACGAACTGCTTCACTTTGGATACGAACTCACAGATCCGGACCGGCTGAACGTCTACGAGGAGACGACAGTGACCGTCGACGGCGTCGATTTCGCCGCTGCCGTCATCGGTAGCTCTCACTGCGTTCGTGCCCAGTCGCTCGGGTTCGCAGAGATCGCGTCCTGCGACGAGCGAACCGTCACTGGGAGTCGAACGATCGACCTTCGCCGACGAGACGCTCGCTGCGTCTCGTACGAAACTGAACGGGTCGCGTGTACGACGGAGATCCGCGTCGACCCGATCGAGCGCTTCCCGACCACGCGATCGTTCGATCTGCGCTACGACTTTTCGGACCGTGCAGTAACCGCCGTCGACGCGGTCGACAGTGGCTACGAGACGTGGCACACGTATCCGGAACACGACTGTGCCGTCTTTACCGAAACCCTGTTCGAGCGACTCGGGGGACGGCCCGAAACGGGATGATCAGCGGAAGATCTCGCGTCGCTCTGCTTCAGTGAGTTCCACGTCTTCGTCGGGGACGTGGGGTGTACACTCGGGACACTCGTCCGACCCCGTTCGTTCCCCGAGCGTGACGGTGAACCCGAACACGGCGAGTACCGTCTCTTCGTGTCGTCGGACGATCGTCTCGGCGTCGCGGCCGCAGTTGTGACAGAACTCTCGCTCGGTGGCGTTGGTCTGGTAGGACACCATCGTATAGTCGAACAACCCGAGATCTGCGTAGGCCTCCGCTCGGTCGGTTCGCACGAGTTCGGGGCCGCTCTGTTCCTCGCCGTGACGATCGATCGAGTTCGCCACGCCTTCGTCGTCGTGGATCTCCAGGTCGAGCGACCGGGCGATCGAGACGCTGTTCCGGTCGCCGTCGATACTGAGACGGACGGTGCTACCGCTTCCGTGTGCCGTGACCGAGTTCCGTTCGCCGCCGACAGTCAGGACGACGTCGTCGGTCGCAGTGAACTCGACCGATCCGCGCTCGCTCTCGACGGAGATCGTGCCCCCTACTTCCCCCAGTGACCGGGATTTGCGCGTGCCGACGACCCGTAGCTCGGAGTTCCCGCCCATCTTCAGAGGAAACTGTCGTCCTCGGACACGTCCTGTGCGTTGTCGACGTTGACGTCGCCTTCTACCGTTCCGGAATCGAGGGTCACGTCTTCGGATTGTTCGACGTGGACCTCGCTGCTGTTCTCGACGATCACGTCCTGGGCCGACTCGATGACCAGTTTCCCCTCGATGCGACCGGCGTCTACGTGTACATCTTCGGCCGACTCGACGACGACATCCTCGGTTGCGTGTTCGACGATCACGTCTTCTCCGCTCACTCGTTCCGTCATGATCGAGCGTTCGGCGAGGACTCGAAAAGGTCTTTTCCCGTAGCGCACTCCGGGGACCCTATATCTCTGAGCGTTTGATCAGACAGTACAACACCAGCCCCGAGAGGATGACGTTGACGTACACTTCCATCCCGGCCATCGCTCTCGCGGCGGCACCCTCCGGGCCGATGTAACCGTAGCCGATAGTGAGAAACGTGATGTAGCTAAAGTGGATATTCCGATAGAGGATCGACAGTCCCTCGGGAGAGAACAGACTTGGGGCACCAGAAATCGGTGGGATCGTCGTCGAGAACGCTGATCCACCGAAGGCGTACAGCATCGCTGGGAACAACGGGAAGAGCGCGAAGACCGCGACGATCCGCCCCAATCGCATTCCGTGACCGCAGGTGACGCCGAGGAACGCGTTCTCCACGGCGCGACTGGCGTTTTTCGCCCGCGTCACGAGATCGGTCGTCCCGTCTCTGGCGATGCCGACGTACTTCTTCCGGGCGAACTGCTGGCGTCTGACCCGGAACTCGCCAGCAGCCTTCATCTGGCCAGCACTGGAGGCTGCCGTCTTGGCTTTGAGATAGGTACGCTCGACGTTCTCGGGGGTCATCGGCAGCGCGAACGTCACGTCGGCGAAGTTCTCGTCGAACTCGTGGAGCGACCAGTCGTTTCGATCCAGGTAGTCCGTGTGAGCCGAGAAGTCGAAGTCGTAGCCGTCGAACTCGTTGAACTCCGTGTTGCAGAAACGGAAGTAGTCGAGGAGCTGTCGGTGGTCGCTCTCGGTGGTTGCACGCAACGACACGGAGCCCAGACTCGCGTTCGTCAGATCGTAACGAACCCAGCCTCCCTCTGGCTGACGGATCTCTCCGTCCTTGATGATCGCGCGGGTGAAGTCGACGTAGCTTTCGTTCGTGATCGGAACGACGTGGAAGACGGCGCGATCGAACTTTGCACCGCGGAAGGTGGTCTCGGCAGCGAAGCGGGTGTCGACGAACGATCCGGAGCTGAAGACGGCGTCCTCGAAACCCGCCCGCGCGCCGAAGGTCGCTGCGTCGAACGAGGCGTCCTCATCGAGGTGATTGTCGGCACCCCGAAACTCCGCTCCGCGAAATATGGCGACGCCGTCGAACGACACCTGCTGGAAGCTCACGTCGCCGTAAAACCGGGCCTCGTCGAAGTCGACCTCGTCGGCGAACGTCGCAGCTTCGAAGGAAGCGTCGCCGTCGAAGCGGATACCTTCGAACGTCGCACGGCCGTTCACCGTGATACCGTCGAACAGCCCGTCTCGAAAGTGCGCGTCACAGGCGTTCAGTTCGTCGTCGAACACCGCTTGCGAGAACGTCGCGTCCTCTTCGAGTGAACGGGCACCGCCCTCGAACTCCGCTCCGCGAAACACCGCAGTGCCCTGGAAAGTGACCGACTCGAAGTCGACATCGCCACCGAAATCGACCTCGTCGAAGTCCGCTTCGCTCTGGAAGGTCGCACGGGTAAACGCCACGTCGCCGGTAAACGTCGTCTCTTCGAATCTGACACGACCGGCGACGGATACGTCTGCAAAGTCTGCGTACGTAAACGCTGCCTGACGGAAGTCGACCTCCGCCTCGAAGGTCGCATCCTCGAAACTGGCATTGTCTCCGAGTTCGTTCGATGCACCACTGAACGAGGCGGTTTCGAACGAGACCGACTCCTCGAAGCTGGCCCGTTCGAAGTCCGCGTCGTTGCCGAAGTGTGCTTCCTGTAGTGTAACGGGGCCAGTAAACGTCGATCCCGTCACGTCGAACTGGTCGTCGAACCGCGCTTCGAAGGCGTCTACGTCACCGCTCACGGTCGACCCGGACAGTGACAGATCGAACTCGAAGCGGGCTCCAGAGAGTTCGAGACCGCCGATGTCACAGTTCTCGAAGCTGATCGGCACGGTCACGTCGGCGTCGACAGCGCTAACCGCCCCTTCGAACGTACAGTTCCTGAAGACGACCGGATGGTTGTTGTCGCTCTCGATCGTTCTGAAGTCGAGGTTTAGTGCCGGTAACGTACAGTCAGAGATTACTTTCTCGGCCTGACTCCCGTGCTCGATCACCGAGAACAGAGCGTCGACGAGTTCGTCGTCGCCGATATCGAGTGCCTCGCGCTCGTCGGGCGACCGTTCGAGGAGCGCTCTGGATTCCGATACCGCAGTCTCTGGCATGATCCATCGTGATCAACTGACGAACAAAAAGCTACCCAATCTCCAGCCACCGAGCAGATCGTGTGTGCAAGTGCCCTCACCAGAACGACTGCGTCCGTGCGTACTCGCGTTCCTGCTGGAGGATGTCCCGGTAGAACTCGTCTTCGTCCTCGCGGAGTTTGTTGATGATGCGAGCGGCGTTGTAGGGGCCGACACCGCGTGCGGCCAGCGCGATCACCGCCTGCTTGCCGTGGCTCTGGACCAGCGACGCCGACCGGTAGGCCCGTTCGGTCATCTTCTCCTGTTCCTCGTCTTTGTCCGCGGCTCGCACCGCCGAGATCACCTCCTCGGCCCACGGATTGAGTGCGGCGATGCGCGTCGACCCACAGTCGGGACAGTCGGGCTGGTCGCGGACGCGACCGACCTGCTGTTTGCGCCGCCAGTCCCGGCAGTGGAGACAGAACAGGAGCACTCGGTCGTTCTGGATGCGCTCCCTGACGGTCTGGATGACGCTGGCGTCGGCGTGTTCCGGCGAGAGCAGTTCCCGACCCGAGGAACGGCCGCCGAGGCCGATCGGCGTGCGGTCGCCGACGGTCTCGACGGTGATCGAGCCAGACTGAATCGCCGACAGGACCGTCTGGGTCGCTTCCACGGCCAGGTCCTCGTGGAACACCTCGCGGACGGCCTCGTCGTAGATCGGCGTGTCTTCGAGGGCGGCCAGCAGTCGATCGCGCCCGAACCGGCCCGATCCGGAGCCCTGCCAGCGCTTGAGCGTGCCGAACTTCGCCGCGACCTGTGCGAGCTTGAACTTCAGGGCGTCGGCGTTTTTCAGGCTCAGCTCGATGATGTGGCGGACGTGCTCGGGATCGGTCGTCTCCAGCACGTCGATCACGTCGCCGCCGCTGACGCCGCTGGGCAGTTCGAGTTCGATCCGGTAGGGATCGACTTCCATCGCGACGGTCGCGCCGGCTCGCTGGCCCACCAGCGACGAGAGCAGTCGGCCCAGCGTCTCGTTGACCTGGTGGCCCAGACAGGCGTTGACGACGACCTCGCGGCCGTGCATCTCGACGACGATCGTCTCGTCGTCGGGGATGGGAGCCTCGTGGTCTCGGAGCTGTTCGAGCCCGCTCTCGACGGTGGCCGGATCGCCCTCGTAGCGCCGCGTGAGGTCACGAGCCACGGCGTCGGCTCCAGCGCCGTCCTGAAGCTGTCTGCCGGCGACGCGTCGGAGTTCGCCGAACTCGCGGGCGACCGCCTGTGGGACCGGAATCTCCTGGCCGACCCACGACGGCACCTCGCCGGCCGGGTCCTCGATCGGCGAGACCGTGACGACTTCCTCGTCCTCGTCGACGTTCGTGATCCGCCACATCTCCCCGCGCTGGATGAACACCTCGCCGGGGTTCGCGAAGTTGACGACGAACTGCTCGTCGAGGGTGCCGATCTGGTCGCCCGAGGCCACGTCTTCGACGTCGTAGGTCGCCTCGTCGGGGATCATCGAGAGGTTCTGATAGAAGTACTGCCAGGTCCCTCGTCGCTTCTCCAGTCGATCGTGGTCCTCGTCGATCCAGATGACGCGATTCTCGCCGAGTTCGCGAACCACCTCCCGGAACTCGTCGACGGTCAGATCCCGGAAGGGATAGGCCCGCGTGACGATCTCGTAGGCTTCCATGGCGCGGATCTCGCCGACGTCCATGACGATGCCGGGTACCTGATTGGCTACGGTGTCGAGGCTGCCGTCGTGGATCTCGGCGGGCTCGACCTCGCCGTCGAGAGCCTGTCGCGTGATCGCCAGCGCCTCCAGCGTGTCGTCGGGGTGGGTGGTGACGACGGTTCCCGAAGACAGCAGGTCCCGGCGGTGGCCTGCCCGGCCGACGCGCTGGAGGAGGCGAGCGACCTGTCGGGGGCTGCCGTACTGGACCACGTGGTCGACGTGGCCGACGTCGATCCCGAGCTCCATGGACGAGGTACAGAGCAGGGCGTCGAGATCGCCCTCTTTGAAGCGGTCTTCCACGTCGATCCGCGTCTCCTTGGCCAGTGAGCCGTGATGGACCCCGAGGTTCGTGCCGAGTTCTTTGAACCGCGAGCCCAGCGCCTCCGCCGTCTGACGCGTGTTGACGAACACCAGGACGGAGTCGTGGGCCGCGATCAGTTCGTCGATCCGGCGGACGTGGCTGGCGACCTCGGGGTCGGTGACGAGTTCGCTGGCCAGTCGCTCGTCGTCGTCGGTGACCGTCGGCCGGACCACAGACACGTCCAGACGGCTCCCGACGTCGACCTCGACGATCCGACAGCCACGGTCGCCGGTGAGAAAGCGTCCGACGGCCTCGGGATCGCCGACGGTCGCCGAGAGCCCGATCCGCTGGAAGGGGCCCGACACCTCGCGCAGTCGTTCCAGCCCGACGGTCAGCTGTGCGCCGCGCTTGGCGGCCGCGAGTTCGTGGACCTCGTCGACGACGACGTGCTCGACGGCTTCCAGTGCGGTCCGGAGCTTCGATCCGGTCAACATCGCCTGGAGCGTCTCCGGCGTCGTCACGAGCACGTCGGGCGGATCGTCGGCCTGCTGCTGTCGCTGGTAGTCGGTCGTGTCGCCGTGGCGCACGTCGATTTCGAGGTCGAGCGTGTCGCCCCACCAGTCGAGTCGCTCGCGCATGTCGCGGTTCAACGCCCGGAGGGGCGTGATGTAGAGCGCTCCGATGCCGAAGCGGTCCTCGTCGGCCAGCGCGTCGAAGACGGGGAGCATGGCCGTTTCCGTCTTCCCGGTCCCCGTCGGCGCGACGACGAGCGCGTCGTGGCCCGCCGCCAGCGGCGGAATCGCCTTTCGCTGGGGCTCCGTCGGCGTCGTAAAGCCCCGCTCGGACAGCGCCGAACGGACCGACCCGCCGAGTGCAGTGAACGCGTCAGCGCCCGTCTCACTCATCGCCACTGCTAACGGCTGGACGAGGTTAAAGATGCGGACAGCGCCGGTCCGCAACGGCCCGACTCGGGTGCGGACTGTTCAGTCGTCCGACGCGGCCGACACTTCGCCGGTGGTGCTTTCGGCGTCGGTGTCGAACTGGTTGACGAGTTCCTTCAGGTCACTCGCCTGGCTCGACAGCGACTGGATGCTGCTCGTGACTTCCGAGATCGACGCGGCCTGTTCCTCGGCCGACGCCGCGACGTTCTCCGACTCGGAAGAGGTCTCCTCGCTGATCGAGCCGACCTCCTCGGCCATCGAGACGACCTCCTCCATGGAGGCCGCCTGTTCGTCGGTCGCGTCACTGATCGCCTGGATCCCGGAGTTGGCGTCTTCGACCTGCGTGACGATCTCCGAGAGGGCCTCCGTGGCGTTTTCGACGGTCTCCTTGCCGTTGTCGACGCGGTCGCCCATCTCGCGGATGTCGTCGACGGTGTCGTCCGTCCGAGACTGGATGTTCTCGATCAGCGACGCGATGTCGTTGGTCGCGTCCTGGGTCTCCTCGGCCAGTGCCTTGATCTCGCGGGCCACGACAGCGAACCCTTCGCCGGCTTCGCCGGCTCGGTTGGCCTCGATGGAGGCGTTCAGCGCCAGCATGTTCGTCTGGTCGGCGATGTCGTCGATCAGCGTGACGACCTCGCCGATCCGCTCCATCTCCGAGGCGAGGGACTCGACCTGCTCGACGGCCTCGGTCGCCGTCTCGTCGATCGCTTCGATCTCGTCTGCGGCCAGCTGCCCGTATTCGCGTCCCTCAGCGCCGGTTTCGGCTGCGCGCTGGGACTTCGAGGCGACCTCGTCGGTCGAGGACGTGATCTCCTCGACGGTCGCCGAGAGATCCGTCATCTCCCCGCTGACCTGCTGGATGTGGTCGTTCTGACGGTCTGCGCCCTCCGCGATCTGCTGGACGGACCGACTGACCTGTTCGCTCGCGGACTTGACCTCCTGTGCGCTCGCGGAGATCGACTCCGTCGAGGAGTCGACGGTGCCAGCGAACTCCTCGATGCGGACGACGGTCCGTTCGAGCTCCGAGACCATCTCGTTGAAGCTCTCCGCGATGTCGACCATCGCGTCGTAGTCGCTGTCGGTGTCCATCCGCTGGGTGAGGTCGCCGGCCGCGGCACTGTCCATCACGTCGCTGAACTGTTCGGCCTTCGCTTCGAGGGCGGTCGCCATCGACTCGGCCTCCGCCTGTGCGGACTCTGCCTCGTCTTTGGCCTCCTCGATGTTGGCGATCAGCTCCTGGATGTCGACGCTCATCTTCTCCAGCGCCGCGCCGAACTCGCCGGGGATCTCCTCGTCGAGCGCGGGGTCGTCGAACCGCTTCTCCGAGATCGCGTCGGCCTGGTCGGCGGCGGTCGTCAGGTACGACTGCATCGCGGCGAAGGCGTCGTACAGCTGTCCCATCTCGTCGATGCGGTCGGTCTCGGGGATCGAGCTGTTGATGTCGCCCGCAGCGATGTCCTCCGCGCTCTCGGCCACGTGGGCGAGCGAACGGGCGGTCCCCCGGCCGATCGTCGCACCCACGACGAACAGCGCGCCGACCGCAAGCGCAAGCAGGAGTCCGATGTTCTCGGAGACGGCCGACTGGAGCGCGAACGCGCGGTTCGCGGGCACGTGATAGAGGAGGACCCACTCCGTGCCGGTGATCGGCGTGTACGCCATGACGTACTGACCCTCGTCCATGCCGGTTCGGGCCGAGACCTGTCTGTACCCGGTCTCACCGCCGAGTGCCGACTCGACGGCGGTCTCCGTCGAGCCGTCGGTCGTCTCGTACTGTTCGAGGAGCGATCCCTTTCGGTTGTCCAGGACGATCCGCCCGTCCTGGCTGACGACCTTCACGTCGCCGGTGGCGAACGGCGAGGTGAACTCGTGGGATCGCGCTTCGAGCGACGCGGTCAGCACCACGTACTGGTCGTTTCCGGGCACCGGCTGGACGAACGCGATGACCGGCTCGCTGCCGCTCTCGTACGGCTCGGAGGTCGAGGTCGGCCCCGAGGCGACGATCGCGCCGCTGCCGTCGGTCCACGGTGCTTCGACGGCGCTCAACGACGTGCCCTGGAGGCCGTCGTCGGTGCTCGCGACGACGGAGCCCTCCGCGGCGTCGACGTAGTGGAGCGAGCGAACGTCACCGGGGAGCCCGATGAGCTTCTGTTCGAGCCATCGCTGGTTGTCGGCTGCGCTCTCGCCGGACCGATCCGACAGCGAGTCGGCGAGGAACGACGCCGTCGACTGCTTGGTCGAGGACCACTCGGAGATCGACGCGGCCTGTGACTCGGCGACGCCGCGGATCTGGTCTTCGGTCTGGCTCTCGACGAGCGACTCGGTCTCCAGAATGACGAGCCCCCCACCGGCCGCGAGGACGAGGACGACGCCGAGCAACAGGACGCCGAACTTCGCGGCGTACCGTCGTCTGATCACGTCCGGGAGGGACCGCTCGATCGAGCTGACGAGCCGCTTGCTCCCCCAGCTCATCGCTGGCCCTCCGATTCGAAGAAGCCCCGTTGGAGCAACTCCAGGGACTCCACGACGCCGCCGTCGACCTGCTGGATGAGGTACGAACTCAGCGGTTCGAGATTCTCGGTCAGGTCGACGCCGCCCGACGCGCCCTGATAGTTCAGCTCGCGTCCCGCGTCCGTCAGCGAGCGCACTTTGTCGAAGTCACCGACAGAGACGGTGTGGCCCGTCCCCCCAGAGACCGACCGGATCGTGTCGGCGATCGCGGGGCCGGTCGTCTCGCCCGCCTGCTGTGCGGCGGCAGCCATCAGGAACATCGCGTCGTAGCCGTTGGCGGCGAACGCTGCGAGTGAATCGATGTCCGAGAGCCGGCGCACCAGATCGAAGTACGCGTCCGTCCGTGACGAGGACAGCGACGCGCTGTAGAACCCTTCGTAGTACGACGGCACGTCGCCGCCGAACATACCCGCGGAGAATACCCACGGAACGTCTTCGTCTCGCTGGCTGTACGCGTCGAGAATGCCCCGTTCCTGTCCCGAGACGCTCGTGAATGCGACCGCATCCGGGTCGTTCTCGAAGACGGTATCGAGCGTCCCGTCGAACGAATCGGCTTCGGAGTCGTAGCGCACGTCGGCGACGATCTCGGCGTCAAGCAGCGACCGCTGTGCCTCCGCGAGCCCGGCCCCGAACGAGTTGTCGATGCTCAACAGCGCGACGGAGTCGGCACCGATGTACAGTGAGTCGTCGACGACTTTCGCCATCGCCGCCGCCTGGAGCCCGTCACTGGGAACGGTCCGCCCGAAGTACTTCCGATCGCTGGCCCGCCCGGCGGTCGTCAGCTGCGGTGCCGTACTGGCTGGACTGACCTCCATGATCTCGTCGTCGGCGACTTCCTGTGAGAGTGCGATCGACACGTCACTGACGAGTCCGCCGACGAGTCCGACGCCGCCGCTCTCGGCGAACTCGCGGTATCCCTCGACCGCGGTCTCGACGGTCGCCTCGCTGTCGATCGCCGTCAGTTCGATCTTGCGTCCGTTGATACCGCCTGCAGCGTTGATGTCTCGAACCGCCTGCTCGGTCGCCCGCTTGCCGTGTGTCCCCACCTGTTCCAGGGGTCCACTGAGAGGATACACGGCCCCGAACGAGACAGTCTGGTCACTGCCGCTGAGAGTACCCAAGCAGCCCGAAGAGAGGCCAACCGCCGCGGTACCGACGGCCGTTTTGAGTGCGTCGCGCCTTGTACGCATGGTATGATAGAAATATTTTTTGGTATAAATACGTTCCCCGGGAATTATCAGCCATGAGATACCGCCGGAAAATTATGTGAATATCGGAGATAGTGTACAGATTTTTATACGAATACAGTCTATCTTAATAGCAGTTGGGACTCAGTAATCGCTCCCACGCGGGACGCCAGCCATATGTTCGCGCTCGCCCGAACGACTGTATGAACGTTCGCGTCCTCTATCTCGTCTCGTTGACGGCGTTCGGCGTCGTCTCGGTCGTCGACACCGCACTCGCCGCATCCACCGGTCTCACGACGATCGACTGGATCACCGGTGGCGTCGGCGCGCTGGTCCTGCTCACCGCTCTGGCGGGGTTCTCGAATCCCGAGGAATCCGGTGCGCCGACCGAGAGCGGGCCGCTGCTGTGGGTCGTCGTGGTCGGTGCGTCGCTGTTCGTCCTCACGACGATCGCGACATGGTTCTAGACCGGGTGGACCACTTCCCGACAGCCCGGACACTCGGCGTAGGACTCTCGTCCGGCGTCGGTCTCGTACTCGATGATGACCAGCCCGAGCGGGATTTCGGTCTGACAGTCCGGACAGCGCCCCAGCGTGTGGTCCGACGATACCGCGCCCATGGTGGACAGCCCGGTGCTACCCACGTTGTTATACGCCCGCTACTGGCCGGTAGGATCGGACTACGGCCTTCAAATCGATCGGTACCGACCGAGACGCGTGCCGTCGAGGAGGTAGGCCTGTCCGTCGGCCAGTCCCGCCGGGAGGAACGGAGAGAGAAACTCCTGGCCGGCGACGTTGACCCACGTGCCTCCAGAGCGGTCGTTGAACGCCGGGCACACGACGAGATCGGCGTCGATACCCAGTGCGCCGTCGAACTGGCTCTCGAACGGCGCGGGGTCGACGCGTCCGCGGAGCCACGCGCGCTCGACCCGCCGGCCGCCGACCTCGTCTTCGAGACGGACGACCGGGTGTTCGTGGCCGACACAGACCACGTCGGCTCCGAGCACCGCTCGACTCGGCCAGGTGTGGCCGTGTGCGAACCCGACCGAACCGATCCTGACGCCGTCGCTGGGTGTGACCGTCACGGGCGTCGCCGCGTCCGCACAGAGTTCGTCGATCCCGCCGTCGTGGTTCCCGCGAACGACGGTCACCGGGACCTCGACCGCGTCGAGGAGCGCCGTCACCTCCTCGCGTTCGGCCCCTGCCGGATCGCCGATCGAGTGAACGAGATCGCCGAGGACGACCAGTCGGTCGGGCGCGGTTTCGGCGAGCAGATTGAGGAGCCGGTCACGTCGCACGTCGGCGTCGCTCGCCAGTTCGACGCCCTCGCGGCGCAGCCCCCGCTCGATACCGGCGTGGTAGTCCGCGACGACGAGACAGCGCTCCTCGCCGGTGGCTGCGACCGCAGCGGGGCGGTCTGGAACCGGTTCGACGCCCATCAGATCGGTTTCAACAGGCCGTCGTCAGGCTCGTAGCAGCGCCCGCCCATCAGCGCATCCTGGATGGCGTCCTCGACGGCGTCGGGATCGCCGCCGGTCCGATCGACGACGGCGTCGACGACCGCCGTCCGGGCTGCGCCGTCCCCGTCGTCCAGATCGTCCATCACGTCCATCACCGCGTCTTCGAGATCCACGTCGGTCGCGTCGTCCTCGTCGGGCGAGTCGGCGCTTCGGGCGGCTTCGCCCTCACTCGGCTCGGCGTCGGACGACGGCTCCGCGTCGGCTGCCGTGGTGCTCTCGGCGTCGACGGCCTCGGGATCGGGCGTGTCGATGTCGGCCGCTCCGGGCTCGTCGACCTCGGTCCCGCTCTGGAACTCCGTGCCGTACTCGGACTCGATCTCCTCGCGTTCGCTCTCGTCGAGTTCGAACTCGGGGTCGAACTCCCCGAGATCGTCGTCCGTCGGCTCTGTCTCCGCCGTAGCGGACGGATCGGTGGCCGCCGTCTCGCGGTCTGACGCTGACTCGTCGGTGGGCTCGTCGCTCGTCGCGTCGATCTCGTCCGGCGACGGTTCTGTCGTCTCGTCTGGGGACACCGTTTCGTCCGGCGACACTTCTACCGTCTCGCCTGGTGACGCTTCCGCTGTCTCGTCCGTCGAGTCGGATCCGGACGGTTCTTCCTCGGCCACGTCGCCGACGCTCTCGGTCGTCTCGCCCGCGGACTCGTCGTCGATCGAGGGGTCGTCCGAACCGCTCGGCTGCTGGCCCGTCGTCGCTTCGGCGGTTCCCGCACGCTGATCGTCGGCCCCCTCGTCCGGTCGGTCTGTTTCGACCGGTTCTTCGGCGACCGTCTCAGCCCCTTCGTCGTCGGCCGGTAATTCGATCGGTCGCTCGACGAGCCCGGCGAGTCGATCGTCGCTGCCCTGTCCCGGTCGGACGGTCA
Source organism: Halomicrobium sp. IBSBa (assembly GCF_017612575.1). NCBI lineage: Archaea > Methanobacteriati > Methanobacteriota > Halobacteria > Halobacteriales > Haloarculaceae > Halomicrobium > Halomicrobium sp. IBSBa. Next base: position 46,112 of record NZ_JADPQC010000001.1, on the reverse strand, counting down.
GTGGCTCGACCTCGTCTCGCTGGCCGGCGACGACGCGGGCGGCGTCGGTCGCGAGGTCCCGCACTGCCGCGAGGTAGTCGCCGGTCGTTCCGTACCGTTCCAGTGCGATGGGGATACCAGCGGCCACCCCCTCGTCGACGCCGTGGTCGACGAGCGCCGCCCGCAGGTCGTCGCCGGTCAGGTCGGCGTGTTTGCCCTCTGCGGCGCGTGCCACGCGGTCGATCGTCTGCTCGGCCGTCTGGACGACCCAGCGGTCCCGCGTCGCCGCGTCGACCTCGCTGATCGACTCGGGCCGGACGGAGGTGTACACCTGATCGCTGTCGTCGGGCTGGTAGGTCCGAGCCTTGCCCGTGACCGCCACGAACGTCGGCGGGTCGGCACTCTCCAGGAAGGCAAGCGCCTCGGGCTGGTACTGGCCGGCGTAGACGACGAAGGGACCCGACGGGTCGACGACGCGGGCCCGGAGGTAGTCCTCGCTGACCGTCTCGACCTCGGTCAGCACGCCCACCAGGAACACTCTGTTCACGCGTGCGCCCGTCGGCGTGACGACGTAGTTGGGCGCACGCTCCTCGTCGCTCTCGGAGTACGAGAAGTCCGCGTCGTCGAACTCGGCCGCAAAGAGGCGATAGGCGACCTCGCGCCGGCCTGCGCCGCCCTGGTCCTCGTCGGTGCTCATGGCTCGACCTCCGCGAGCAGCGTCCGAGCACGTTCTGCCGGATCGTCGTCGCTCTCCTCGAAGCTGGTCGCGTCGAGGTTCGCACCGTACTCGTCGACCGACAGCGAGCCACGGACGACGTACTCCAGGCCGACGATGCGGTCGGCGATCCGCTCGGCGACGACCTCCTTGTCCATCGCGTCGCGCGCGTGCTCGGTCGCGTCCGCGAGGTCACCCCCGTACACCTCGGCGGTCAGTTCGTCGTCGAGCACGACCGTCACGGTGGCGCTGCCGTCGTCGAGGATCGCCTTCGTCCGCAGGTCGTCGACGGCGTCGACCGTGCCGTGGCTCCGGCACTGGCCGTTCTGGACGACGCGGCCACACTCCGGACACCGCTCGATCAGGCCCGAGCCGTCCCGAACTTCGATGATGTTGCCGGTCAGTTCGACGTCGAAGAGTCCGCCGGAGTCGACAGCCTCGCGAATCGGCATCTGCTGTGCGTTCTCGGTCGCCGAGACCGTCCGGTCCAGCGGCGTCACCGTCGAGAACTCCGAGACGTTGATCGACGGCGCGCCCCGGAACTCCCGGACGAACACGTCTTCGATGCGGATCGACGCGCCGGCTTCGATCTCGGCGTGTGGGTCCCAGTCGGTAAAGGGGAGCCGGGTGCTCTCGTCGCCGAAGACGCCGCTGAGGATGTCGGTCTCGCCGTTGCGGCCGTCGATCGTCTTCTCCTCGACCTCCAGGACCTGCACCTCGACGTTGATCCCGCGGTCGCCCGGCGCGAGCGTCGCGAGTTCGGCGTCGCCGCCGATCTCGTAGGGCACGTCCAGCGGCTCGTCGGATCGCTCGATGCTCGTGCTCTCGCCGAGGTTCAGCTCGGGTCGGCCGTCCCACTCGCGGACGCCCGCGTTGCCCGCGGTGATCGTGTCGCCGGCAGCCAGTCCGAAGTCCTCCCAGGCCGTGTACGAGATCGTCCCGGTCTCGTCGGCGAGTTCGCCCTCGAAGATCACCTGTTCGTCGCCCTGGTACTGGATCGACCGCTGACCGACGGTCAGCACTCGGGCCGTGACGGTGACGTTCGAGTCGCTCGCCGAAATGTCGGCGATGTCTTTGCTCGATGGCGTCGCCCCGCCCTCGCTGCCGTCCCCGTACTTGCGTCTGAGGCTCTGCTTTGCCTCGTCCATCGGGACGGAGTAGTTCACGAGATTCGCCAGATCCTCTTTGACCTCCTCTTTGTCGACACCGAGGTCGGAGGCGAGTTCCTCGGCATGCTCGTCGAGTGTCATCGGGCCGTGGTTCGGCGGCGGCGATGAAAAGCGTTCGGTGGTGGGCCGACACCGCGACCGAGCGGAGACGAACGTGTACGTATTCTCCCGTTGACGTATGGCCAGCACGTTTTTATTCGAGATAACGGTACTTCACGCGTATGCCACAGTGCGGGGTCACACTGCCGGCCGTCCGTCTGTTACGAACCCCGGGACGGGGTCACGAGTCTCTCGAAACGGTGAGAGCCGACAGTATCACGGGCGACAGCTCGGTGCGTCGACGGCGATCGAGCGCGGGACTGGTCGGCCCGCGTTCGCTCGGTGACGGACGTGAACGACAGCGCCAGCGGGGTCGATGACATGGGCGGCGCATTCGGGAAGAAGCCCTCGGACGCCCACGTCGTCTGGACGAACAGGGACGGCGAGGGAGAGGGCAAGAAGAAGTTCGACTTCGAGTATCTGGAGCTGTGGGCCGCGCACTTCGGCGTCGACTACGAGACCCGAACGCGAGTCGACCACGAGCGGTCGGATCAGCCACGCGAGCAACACGTCGTGATCTTCGAGTGGGAAGCGCTCGAAGCGGAGACGATGGAGCTGGGGGACACAGAGTGGACGATGGGTCGCCAGCGAACGCCGCGCACCTTTATCGAAATCGATAGCCACGGCGAGGGTCGGATCAAGAGCTGGTCGTCCGAGATCGTCGTCGACGTTCGCGAACTCTGGCTCGACGGGCCGGCGGTCAGGCTCCGGACGAGCGCCCACGGCAAGAAGGCCATCGACGCCCGGAAGCTACTGGCCGACGGCAAGCGCGAGTCCGAAGCATAGCGTTTCGTAACCGGTTTTTGCGCCACTTCCCTCCTGACGATCATGCACGTGGTCGTCAACGCCGCCATGAGCGCCGACGGGAAGCTGTCGACGCGCCGCCGCGAACAGATCGAGATCTCGGGAACGCGGGACTTCGACCGGGTCGACGAGCTGCGCGCCGAGAGCGACGCGGTCATGGTCGGGGTCGGGACGGTGCTGGCCGACGATCCGTCGCTCACACTCGACGACCCCGAGCGCCAGCGGGCCCGCGAGGAACGTGGCGAGCCCGCCAATCCCGCGCGAGTCGTCGCCGACTCGCAGATCAGGACCCCGCCGGACGCACGCGTCCTCAACGGGGCAGCACTCACATACCTGCTGGTCAGCCAGGCGGCACCGACGGACTTCGTCACGCAGATGGAAGAAGCGGGCGCGACCGTCATCGCAGCCGGCGAGGACCGCGTCGATCTGGTCACCGCACTCGCCAAGCTGGAGGGCGACGGCATCGACCAGCTGATGGTCGAGGGCGGGGGCGAGCTGATCTTCTCGCTGTTCGAGGCGGGACTGGTCGACGAGCTCTCGGTGTTCGTCGGCTCGACGGTGATCGGCGGACGGGACGCCCCGACCCTGGCAGACGGCGAGGGATTCGTCGACGAGTTTCCGGCGCTCTCGCTCGACGGCGTCGAGCGGGTAGACGACGGCGTCCTCCTCTCGTGGACGGTCACCGACGCGGCGTGAGCGTGTCGATGGAGCGTTATCTTACAGCCGACAGTACGGGAGCCGTCGGCTCGGAAAGAGAGATCGCAATCAGTGGTCGTGGCCGGTCAGCTCGGAGAACGTCGCGCCGAAGCGCTCTTCGAACAGCTCCATCGCCGTCTCGTTGACGGACTCGATCTCGGCGTCGGGTTCGCCCTGTGCGTGGTGGACGGCACCGTGAATCCGCTGGGCCATGCCGAACATCGCGATGTCGCCGACGACTTCCGGATCGGACTCCTCGCCTTCTCGGAGCATGTCCACGAGCGCAGTCGGGACGGTCAGTTCGTCGCGTTCTTCGCCGGCTTCGAGTGTCACGGTGACAGTGTCGTCTGTCATGACTGCTCGTTGGCCGCCGCTACGTAAAGGGACTGCGGGTCGGCGAGCACACCGCGGGAAGGCGGTGTCCGATTCCTCAATCGTCTGCCTGCGGGGCCGTCTCGGCGGCCTGGGACGCTTCGGGGAGCGATTCGAGGTACTCGTCGGCGTCGAGGGCGGCCTTACAGCCCATCCCCGCAGCGGTGACGGCCTGCTGGTAGTGGTGGTCGACCACGTCGCCGGCACCGAACAGCCCCTCGACGGCGGTGGCGGTCTCGCCGTCGCCGACGCCGCCCTCGGTCTGGAGGTACCCGGCTTCGTCCAGTTCGACGCCGGTGTCTTCGAGGTAGCCGGTGTTGGGCGTGTGGCCGATCGCGAGGAAGACCGCGCCCACGTCGAAGTCGAACTGCTCGGTGTCGGGGTCGTCGAGCGCCTCCGAGGGGTACCCCTCGTCGTTGCGGGCCAGCGTGACGTGGTCGACGCCGTCTTCGGCCGAGCCGTGAATCTCCAGGAGTTCCGTGTTGCGCATGATCTCGATGTCGCCGTCCTCGGCCTGTTCTTGCACGCGATCGATCCAGTAGTCCTCCGCACGGAACTCCTCGCGGCGGTGTGCGAGGTAGACGGTGTCCGCGAACTTCGTCAGGAAGGTGGCCTCCTCCATGGCGGCGTCGCCGCCGCCGACCACGAGCATGTCCTCGTCGCGGAAGAACGCCCCGTCACAGGTCGCACAGGTCGAGACGCCGTAGCCCATCAGTTCGTCCTCGCCGGGGACGCCGAGCGTGCGCGCGCTCGCTCCGGAGGCGGCGATGACGGCGTCGGCGGTGTAGGCGTCGCCGTTGGCGAGTTCGACACGGAACGGGCGATCGCTCGCGTCGACGTTCTCGACGATTCCGTGATCGAGTTCGGCACCGAACTGCTGGGCCTGCTCTTTCATGTCGTTGACCAGGTCGGGGCCGCTGATCCCCTCCGGGAAGCCCGGATAGTTCGCAACGTCTGTGGTGAGCGTGAGCTGTCCGCCGGGTTCGTCCCCCTCGAAGACGAGTGGATCGTTGTTCGAGCGGGCGGCGTAGATGGCGGCGGTGAGCCCCGCGATACCCGTCCCAGCGATGATGAGTCTCCGGTGTTCGACGACGTCTTCAGTCATTACTTTCCCTACTTCGTGGCGGGCTTTGTAGGTTGCGCTGTCGTGTCTGGTCCGCGCCCATCGGACGAAACCGCTTAGCCACTCGACGGTCTGTACCGGGTATGGCTGCGGAGCTACGGGAGAAGACCGATCGATACGAGGGACTGCTCGCAGAGGCCGTCGCGGCGGCCGAGATCGCGCCACCGGAGGGGACGCCGATGCACGACGCGGCCGTCGAGTGCGCGGAGATGGCGGCGTCGTATCTCGAAGACGGCCGACACTTCCGGGCGGACGACGACCCGGTCAACGCGCTGGCGTCGTTCTCCTACGGCCACGCGTGGCTCGACGCCGGGGCGCGAATCGGACTGTTCGACGTGCCGACCGAGGGCCACCTCTTTACCGTCTAGGCGGTCACTACCAGTTGCCACCGCGGGAAGGCGACCGCTCGAACTACCGTCTCCTGTCGACGCTCTACACACCCATGACAACTGACAGCACGGTGCAGTCTTGCGAATTGCCGCTTCCGCTACCAAAAGCCTTATATACTTTTCTAACTAACTACTTGTTAAGAAGGTCGCAGACTGTTTTTTAAGGTTTGTGTCCTCAGCAAGCGAGGCATCCACTATGAGCGAAATACATACCCGAACCAACAGCGGCGAACAGCAGACCAGCACAGAGATCGAGCGAGAGGAGGCGGACGTCGACGAAGACGTCTGTCCCGAGTGTGGCGGCCACACGCAACTCGACTCCGAACACGGTGAGACCGTCTGTGAGGACTGTGGACTGGTCGTCGAGGAAGACGAGATCGACCACGGTCCCGAGTGGCGCGCGTTCGACGCCAGCGAGAAAGACAGCAAGTCCCGCGTCGGCGCGCCGACGACAAAGATGATGCACGACAAGGGCCTGTCGACCAACATCGGTTGGCAGGACAAGGACGCATACGGCAACTCCCTGTCGAGCTCCCAGCGCCAGAAGATGCAGCGCCTGCGTACCTGGAACGAGCGGTTCCGCACCCGCGACTCCAAGGAGCGCAACCTCAAGCAGGCGCTGGGCGAGATCGACCGCATGGCCTCGGCGCTCGGACTCCCCAAGAACGTCCGTGAGACCGCCAGCGTCATCTATCGCCGCGCGCTCGACGAGGACCTGCTGCCCGGTCGCTCCATCGAGGGCGTCGCCACGTCGGCGCTGTACGCCGCCGCCCGTCAGGCGAACAACCCCCGGTCACTCGACGAGATGACCCACGTCTCCCGCGTCGAGCGGATGGAGCTCACCCGGACCTACCGCTACATCATCCGGGAGCTGGGCCTGGAAGTCGCCCCGGCCAAGCCCGAGAGCTACGTCCCGCGCTTTTGCAGCGAGCTGTCGCTGTCGGACGAGACCGAGCGACGCGCACGCGAACTGATCGAAGCGGCTCGTGACGGTGGCATCCTCAGCGGGAAGTCCCCGGTCGGAATCGCGGCCGCGGCCGTGTACGCAGCGGCCCTGCTGACCAACGAGAAGGTCACACAGAGCGAGGTCAGCGGCGTCGCGGACATCTCAGAGGTCACGATCCGCAACCGCTACAAGGAGCTGCTCGACGTCGACGGCCTCCCGGCGTAACCCCTCGCTCGCCGAGTCGGCTGCGCTCGCTGCTGGTACACGAACCTTTTTCGGCGTCCATTGCGTGTTATTCACAATCATGGAGGAGGCCTACGTTCGACTGCTCTGTCCCGAGTGCAAGAAAGACTGGGAGTCGACGCCGACCGCGCTCCCGAAACACGACGCCACGTACCACTGTCCGAACTGTCACGCCAGTCGGCGACTCGCGGAGTACACCAGAACCGACAGAGACCTGGAGACGCTGAAGGGACTACAGTAGCTACGGCCCGGCCGGTGACTGCGCGCCGCAGGCTTCACATCGCAGTACCGTCGCGCCCTGCTCGTCCTTGAGCTTCGTATCGGGGAGCCCACACTCCGGGCACAGCACGTAGGCGTCGGCGTAGGCGTCGAGCGCGTCGGCGATGCGTCGCTCCCGGAACTCACCAGTGAGCCTGGCCCGGCCACTCTCGTCGATGTGGCCACTCGTCCCGACCTCGTTCTGGAGGAACTGCATCACGTGTTCGTCCGCTCGCGAGAGCCGATCACAGACCGACTGGAAGTTCTCGAACACCGTCGCGTTCCCCTCCTGGCGGAGGTCCGGGTCGGGAATTTTGAACCGTTCGCCGTCGCCCTCGATCTCCGGCGTCTCCTCGATCGCCTGGTCGAGCATCTCGTCGTAGTCCATACTGTCACCCAGCACAGCGGCGACCAAAAATCTTTCACGCTCCGCCTGCACAGAGCGTAGACAGTGACTACACAGCGGTCAAGAGACAGTAGACACCGTATTCGTTTCGGCGAGAGCGGAGTACAATCCGTCTACTTCGGGACCGTAATTGAAAGGTGTGTGTTAACCACACTCAGAGTAGTACTATAACCCTTCGGTTTCTAGGTGTGGGTGACTATGAAGAAGCAGGAACTCATCCATCTCCACGGCCTGCTTGCACAGGTACAGAACCACTACGAACAAGAAACAGGGGACACAGTAGAACACGACAAGTACGTCGATCTCGGTGTCCAGCCGACCTCGATCCACAAGTCGAAGACGGACCACAAGGCCGCTGTATTTGCCCTCGCGAAGGGTATTACCTCCGAGATGAACGCCGAAGAGAAAGAACCCGTTTCTGCTGCTGCCGACTGAACTTCGCTCTCAGTCACCAGTCGCCGTCATCTACAAAATCGACGGATAGTGCGCTGTCGCGTGAGAGATACCGACGTTATTCGTTCATTAACTCGTCGAACTCGGGCAACACGTCGTCCGAATCCGACTCCGCGCCCGTCTCGTCAGTATCGGATTCAGCGTCGTTGCCTCCGTCGTCGGTCGTTTCCGCTGGGTCCTCGGCGTCGGAGTCGTCCGTCTCCTCGATCGCTTCGATCTGTAACACTTCCAGCGGGATGTTCTCGAGGCGCTGCCCGATCTCCTTGCGAGCGATCCGGGCGGCGTGTTCGTCGCGCTCGACGTTGAAGACGGTCATCTCCAGTTCGAGCGCGACCAGACTCTCGTCGGCAGCGATGAAGGCGGGTTCGAGCTCGTCGCCACAGTGAGGACACTGTCGTTCGCCCATGTTGATCTCGACGTAGTTGAGGTCCGGATTGAGCATCTCGCCGGTCTTCGAGATCGCGATCCGGACCGCCTCGTCGGGAGTTTCCACGTCGTAGACGGGCACAGCGGCCTCGACGACAACTCGACAATCCATACATGTCGATTCGACTGCCAGTATTAAGAAGGTTAGCCCGTCACGCTCTCGAAAACTAGAAACCGCCCAAGCCCCGACGACGAGTCGATGGAACGGGGCCAGATAGCGATCACGAGCCTGCCTGGTGGCGTCGACCTCCAGTCGACGGTCGAGAGCGGCCAGTCGTACCTCTGGGACCGCTCTGACGGTCGGATGTACGATCAGGACGGCGCACACGGCGGCTCGGCGTGGTACTGGACGACTGTCAGAGTCGACGGTCGAGCCCACGTGATCAGGGTTCGACAGCGCGACGGCCACCTCGAATGGGAGAGCGACATCGACGCGACGCCACACCTCCGGCGGCTGCTCCGGCTGGACGACGACCTCGAAGCGATCCGTGCGACGGCACCCGACGACGCCGTCGTCCAGGACGCGTACGACGAGTACTGGGGGATGCGTCTCGTCCGCGATCCGCCGTTCGGCTCGCTGATCTCCTTCATCTGCTCGGCACAGATGCGCGTGGGCCGCATCCACGGGATGCAACAGGCGCTGCGCGAGACGTACGGCGATCCGGTCACGTTCGACGGCGAGACCTACCACGCGTACCCGACGCCGGAACAGCTGGCAGCGACGACAGAGGAGGCGCTGCGAGACCTCGGGCTGGGCTACCGCGCGCCGTACGTCCTGCGGACCGCGACGATGGTCGCCGAGGGCAAGGCAGACCCGCAAGCGGCCCGCGAGATGGCCTACGAGGACGCTCGCGACCACCTCACCCAGTTCGTCGGCGTCGGGGACAAGGTCGCCGACTGCGTGTTACTGTTCTCGCTCGATTTCCTCCAGGCGGTCCCGCTGGACACCTGGATCAAGACGACCATCGAGGAGTACTTCCCGGCCGCCGATCGGGGCAACTACGCAGACACCTCGCGGGCGATCCGCGAGGCCCTCGGCGGCGAGTACGCCGGCTACGCGCAGACGTACGTGTTTCACTACCTCCGAAGCGGCGGCGACGCGGCGTGAACACGCTCTTGGGTCTCGGCGTAATCACACTCGACCATGTCCGACCGCACACGCGCACACGTGTTCGTCAGCGGCAAGGTACAGGGCGTCTTCTACCGCGCCAACACCCGCGAGACTGCGGGGGAGGCGGGCGTCGACGGCTGGGTGAAGAATCTCGCGGACGGCCGCGTCGAAGCAGTTTTCGAGGGACCTGCGCCGGCCGTCGAGTCGATGGTCGAGTGGTGTCACGAGGGCAGTCCCAGAGCTCGCGTCGACGGCGTCGAGGTCGAGTACGAGGAGCCGGCGGGGATCGAGGGCTTCGAGATTCGGCGCTGATCTCGCGCCTTCGAGGTGGCAACGACGAGACCGCGAAGGCGCGGCTGGTGTGTCGACGCCGACGGCGTCCCCTACCGTTAGGGTGGTCGCGCGCCAAGACCCAGCCATGATCACCGGTTCGGAGATGGCAGTCGTCGACGAGAACGCGGCCGCGCTGGGCATCCCTCGAAAACAGCTCATGGAGTCTTCGGGGAACGCGGTGGCTCGGGTGGTCGAAGGGATCGCAGACGAGGGTGCGTCGGTGCGGATCGTCGCCGGCCGTGGGAACAACGGCGGCGACGCGTTCGTCGCGGCCCGGTTTCTCGACGCATACGACCTGCACGTCTCGCTGCTGGGGCGGCCCGAGACGATCACGACGGAGATCGCACGTCAGAACTGGACGGCGCTTCGGCAGTCCGACTACGAGACCGAGCAGGTCCGGGACGCCAGCCAGTTCGCGCTCGACGACCCCGACGTGATCGTCGACGCGATGCTCGGAACGGGGATCAGCGGCTCGCTCCGCGAGCCGGCGGCGACGGCGGCCACACGGATAAACGACAGCGAGAGCACCGTCGTCTCCGTCGACGTGCCCTCGGGGATGGACGGCGACACCGGATCGCTGGCGGAAGGTGCCGTCGAGGCCGACCGGGTCGTCACGTTCCACGACACGAAGCCCGGGCTGGACGAGCTCGATGCGACCGTCACCGTCGCGGACATCGGTATCCCCGACACCGCCGAGCTGTTCGTCGAGCGGGGCGACCTGCGTCGGCTCGACCGCGATCCGACGAGCCACAAGGGCGACAACGGCGAGGTGCTCGTCGTCGGCGGCGGCCCGTACACGGGCGCACCGGCACTGGCGGCACAGGCGGCGCTGCGAGCCGGCGGCGACCTCGTCAGGGTCGCCTGTCCCCGCGGCGTCGCCGACGCGGTACAGGGCTACAGCGAGAACCTCATCGTCAGACCGCTGGACGGCGCGACACTCGCGCCGTCACACGTCGACGAACTGATCGCCCTCGCAGACGCCAGCGACGCGGTCGTCCTCGGGCCGGGGCTCGGTGACGCGGAGCCGACACTCGACGCGGCCGCGGACTTCCTCGAACGGTACGACGGTCGCGCCGTCGTCGACGCCGACGCGCTGTCGGTCGTCCCGGAGGTCGAGACGACGGCGGACCTGATCTGTACGCCCCACCAGGGCGAGCTTCGGACGATGGGCGGCGAGACGGCAGACGAGTGGCGCGAGCGCACAGAGCGCGTCGCCGACTTCGCCGCACGGATCGGTCAGACGATGCTGGTCAAGGGTGCCTACGACATTGTCTCGGACGGGACGCGCACCCGCGTCAACCGCACCGGCAACCCCGGCATGACCGTCGGCGGTAGCGGCGACGTGCTCGCTGGCGTGGTCGGCGCGCTGGCCGCGACGTGTGGGGGACACGACGCCGCGGCGATCGGCGCGTACGTCACCGGGCGAGCAGGCGACCTCGTCGCCGACGAGCAGGGCAACGGACTCGTGGCGACGGATCTGGTCGCGGCGCTCCCACGGGCGCTCTGGCAGGGAGAACAGTAGCGTTCCGACCTAGGCCGACGCTTCGACGAGTTCGCCGGCCTTGGCGCGTGACTGCTCGACGACGGCCGGCCGGCCCTCGAACTCGACGATCACCTGATCGCCGTAGTCGACGTTGTCGACCTGTGCGTGGTCGTGAATCCAGGAGACGAGACTCATCGTCTCGTCGGTCATCGGCAAGACGAGGCGTTCGCGCTCGTAGTCCGGCAGTTCGTCGTGGATCCGGTCGAGCAACGCGTCGACGTTTGCGCCCTCTTTCGCGCTGACGGCGATGGGGTTGGGAGCCAGTCCCGAGAGCGCCGCGCGTTTGCGCTCGATCTCCGCGTCGTCGACCGTGTCCGTCTTGTTGAGGACGGTGACGATCGGCGCTTCGTTGCGCTCGTACAGCGTGTCGTGGCTCGTGACCAGCTTCTCGCGGATCTCCTCGATGGGTTCGCTCACGTCGACGACGAGCAACACCAGGTCGGCGCGATAGACGGCGTCCAGCGTCGACTTGAACGACTCGACGAGCCAGTGGGGGAGATCCGAGATGAAGCCGACGGTGTCGGTCACCAGCACGTCCCGCTGGTCCATGTCTGCACGGCGGGTCGTCGTCCCAAGAGTCGTGAACAGCCGGTCTTCGCTCTCGGCGGTCGGATCGAGGTCCGGGTGTAGCTCCTCGTTCTCGTCGACATCGACGTCGTCGGCCACGCGGCGCAACAGCGTCGACTTGCCGGCGTTCGTGTAGCCCGCCAGCGCGACGAGATCGAAACCGGACTCGCGGCGCTGCTCGCGGCGGTGTTGCTCGGTCTCCTCGATGGACGCCAGCTCGTCGCCTATTCGCGAGATCTGCTTTTTGATGTCCTCTTCGCGGCTCTCGTCGTACTCGCCCAGCCCCATGAACCCGGGCCGCTCGTCGCGCTTGGCGAGGCTGGCCTTCGCCTCGGCCCGGGGCAACTCGTAGCGCAGTTCTGCCAGTTCGACCTGGAGCTGTGCCTTGCGTGTCTGGGCGCGCTGGCCGAAGATCTCCAGGATGAGCCGGAAGCGGTCGACAACCTGGACGCCGTCGGGAAGCTCGTTGCCGATGTTGTACGTCTGGTAGGGTCCCAGCTCGTTGTCGAATATCACGGCCGTCGCGCCCTCGCGGGCGACGACGTTCGCGAGGCGTGTGACCTTCCCCTCTCCGAGGTGGTAGGCGGGATCTTCCGTCCGCGTCTGTGTCACCTCGCCGACGGCCTCGTAGCCGGCGGCTCTCGCGAGGTCGGTGATCTCCTCGGTGTCTGCGGTGCCCGAGTCGACGCGCTTGGCGATGACCGCTCGCTCCGCTGTGGTACTAGCCGTCACTCGTCGCTTCCTACGTCGCCCGATTATTTAGTCTGCGGGGTACTCACACGATCCGCCGGCCACAGCAGCCACAGCGACGGCTATCGACGGTATCGGGCAGCTAGCGTTCCGTTCCGACGTGCAGTAGCCGCTGCTTACTTCGATTCGGCCGGCCGATCCAGAGGGCACAAGACCCTTAACGGATCACGGTGAGAGTACGGATATGATAGAGTTGCCGTTGCAGCTAGAGCTTCCCGGCCTCCAGCAGGTCGGCCTCGAAGTCGGCGGCGGTGCCGTGATCGGGGGCGTCATCGGCTTCGCGGCCAAAAAGGTCGCGAAGCTCATCGCGATCCTCGTCGGTATCGAACTGGCGCTGTTCAAGTTCCTGGAGACCCGTGGCATCCTCGAAGTGAACTGGAGCGCCATCAGCGGCACCGCTGGAAACGTCTCGTCTGCGGCCGGTGAGACGGCGGGCGCACAGCCGCCGGGATGGGTCATGAGCCTCCTCTCGGCCCTGCCCGTGAGCGCCGGCTTCACCGGCGGCTTCCTCGTTGGCTTCCGGAAGGGATAGCGCCGGTACGAATCGTTCTCGCCGCAGTCGAACAATCTCGTCCGACCCAGCACTCGTCCGAGAGCGACGGGCTACTCTCCGGCTGGGATCTCGGTCTGTGCGACCACGAAAGACACTTCTGGGTCGCTCACCGAATCGAGATCTCGTCTTCGTCCTTGACGATCTGGGTCTCGGCCTCGCCGCTCGTGTGCTCGTTGACCACGTCGTAGAACTCGTTTTGCATCCCCGCAGGGAAGGTGATGACGCCGATCCAGGAGCCGTCCGCCTGCCACTCTTCGCGTTCGAGGTCGCCGAACTGCCGGATGCGAGACTGGGCGGCACCGGCGTAGTCCGCGGGGACCTGGACCGCGACGGTCACCTCGTCGAACCGGATCGGGATCACGGGTCGGAGCGCGTCTAGCGCGTCGTCGACCTGATTGTCGACGGGTTCCATCGGATCGACCCTGAAGTCCGTCTCTTCGAGGGCCGACTCGATGCGGTCTGGCGGGTGCGGTGCGTCGTCCATCTGGGGGTTGACGGCGTTGCGTGTGATCTGCTGGATCAGCTGTCGGTGTTTCTGTTCTTGCATCTCGCGGCGCTGATCGGCCGTGATCTGGATCTCCCCCTGCTTGATCACCTCCGGGATGATCGCCAGTGGCTCCGTCGTGTCGAACACCTCTGTCAGGGAGTTTTCCGGCGGGCGGTCGCCACGAGAGGCGTCCTCGAACACGTCCTCGGCGGCGATGACGTCTTCGAGTTCCCCGTCGAACTCGTCGCGTTTGATCGCCAGCGCGGCGTCGGGGTCGACGAGCACTTCGAACCGCTGGCCGTGGGATTCGAGTCTCGCCGTCACCGCTTCGTCAAGTGATATCATACCCGACGCTACTGGGGCCCGGTTCAAAGACCTTTCCACGACGGCAGCGAAAACCGACTGCGGACGCGGCGGTAGGTTACTCTTCGAGGTCCTCGTCGTCCGCGAGGAGGTCTCGCTCGGCGAGGTGTGTTTCCGTCTCCTCGTCCGAGAGCGTGCGGAACTGTTCGGTCTCGGCGTCGACCGTTGCGAGACCGACCGCCTCCGGCGCGAGCGCGTCGTCGTTGACCGAGGCCAGTGTTTCGAGAGCGAGTCCGATCGCGCCGTCGAGGGCCAGCGTCTCCGAGTAGTGTTCTTCGAGGTAGGCCCGCGTGTCGGCCCTGTCGGCACCGACCGCGAGCGCCTTCCACTCGTAGGGCGTTCCCGAGGGATCGGTCTCGTACAGCCTGGGTTCGCCGTCGGCGACCCCGGCGATGATCAGCGCGACGCCGAACGGACGCGCGCCACCGACCTGCGTGTATCGCTGGATGTGGTCGGTAATCTCTTTGGTCAGTGTCTCGACGCCGATCCGTTCCTCGTAGCGGAGTTGGTTGATCTGTGCCCGTCGCCGGGCGAGATCGATCAGCTGGCGGGCGTCTGCGACGTGGCCGGCGCTGGCGATCCCGATGTGGTCGTCGGCCTTGTGAATCTTCTCGACCGATGATCGCTCCATGAGCGGCGAGCGGATCCGCTTGTCGACGGCGAGTACGACGCCACCGCTGGTCCTGACGCCGATGCTCGCGGTGCCGCGCTTGACTGCTTCGCGCGCGTACTCGACCTGGTAGAGTCGCCCGTCGGGCGAGAAGATGGTGCTGCCGCGGTCGTAGGCCTGCTGTTGGTTTTGTCCCTGCATAGTTACTGGAGATCGAGGTCGGTCGCGCCCGAAAATCCGTCGTCGGTGGCAACGTCGACACGGCCGTCACGGGCGACTGCCGTCCGCTCGTCGCCGTCGAACGCGACCTGTCTCTGTGCGGACGATTCCGATGCGCGTCGTATATATTTTTCCTCACACGCACGGACGGTGCCGCTCGTGCCACGGACCCGGACGCCGACCGGGTCGTCGTCGATCGTCGACAGCGAGGCGATCACGGCACGTGCGCTGTCGGTCCGGCCGCGCCGCGTCCGGACGAGCGCGCTCCCCAGGCCGTCCTCGAACGCGAACCGGAGCACGGTGAGATCGAGGTCGGCACTGCCGGCGTCGCCCACGAGGTTCTGGGCAGCGTACCAGAGCTCCCGCTGGAGAGCGCGGCGACCGAAGTCGGCGTCGGGCCAGCTCTCGATTTCGACCCCGAGGTAGCGCCACCGGGGCTGTAGGTGTTTGGGGTGGTGTTTCATCCGTCAGGACTGGTCGACGGCCTCGGCGTCGGGCACTCGCTCGCCGACGAGGACCCCCACCTGTCCGTGGACCATCTCGACGGCCGTCAGTGCGAAGCCGGCGTCGGTGAACGCGTCTGCGAGGACGCCGACGGTGGCCGGGTCGTCGACCGACGGATCGTAGAAGGGGATCGACGGATCGGGCTCGTCGAAGAACATCACGTCACCGAGGACGAACCGCTGCGGTTCGAGCGCCGCGATGGCGTCGATCGCCTCGCGCTTTGCCTCGTCGTCGAGGTGGTGCATCGCGAAGTTCGAGGTGACGACGTCGACTTCGCCCTCGACCGAGGGCTCCCGGAATCGTCCTTCGCCGAAGGAGACGTTGTCGATGCCACGCTCCGTGGCCTTCGCCTGTGCCTGTTCGAGCATTCCCTCGCTGATGTCCCGACCCACGACCTCGGCCGCCGCATCAGCCAGCGGCAGCGCGATCGCACCGGTTCCGGTGCCGAGGTCGAGCACCACGTCGTCGGCCGAGGGGGCAGCGTGGCGAACGACGAGGTCGGCACACTCGCGGTACTCCTCGGAGTCCTGGCTCTCGTCGTAGTCCGCGGCGTGGTCGGAGAATCGGTCGGCGTGTTCGTCGATCGATCGTTTCATGGGCGTCGTTGGTCGGCAGGCCCAAATACACTGTCGAAATCTCGCCCCGCTGGACCCCGGCCGTCACCGGATCGTCGAGCCGACTTTGCTCGCGCTCGTGGACTCGTCGACCTGCGAGCGCTCTGCCTTCGAGATCGGATTCCGGAAGAGGAGGTACACCGCCGCGAGCACCGACAGAGACGTGTGTACCACCGGTATCACCGACGGACTCGACAGCGACGGGAACCCGAACAGGACGACGGCGACGAACGCGAGAAAGCCGAGATAGCGAGCCCAGCGCTGGCCAGAAACGAACGCGCCCGTGGTCAACAACAGCAAGACGCCGACCGCCGTCCCGACCGGCACCGAGTCGGTCAGTACCATCGCTGCTGTCGTCTCGGTACCACCCAGCAACGCCAGCATCGCACCGACGACGAACCCTGTACCCAGCACCGCTGCGACGCCCGAGAGGACGTACGCGTCGAACGACTTGACAGTCTCCCCCATGAGTGTTAGGAAAACAACCATACATCATAAATCCACCGCAACGACCCTGTATCAATTCGTGCCGCCGTCCGAAAGCGGGAAAGCTGGCGGCGTGTCGACCTATTCGATTGCTGTCGTACAGTCGCGTTCGGAGGGGCAGTTGCCGTCTCCAGATCTCGACGAGGCCCAGTGGCTCACTCGTCGTCGAGCCAGACACCTGGTTCGACGAACGCGTCCGACTGTCGGCGGCGGTTCCGTTCGGTCAACTCGGCCCACTCTCTGAGTCCCGTCTCGATCTGGTCCGGCGAAAAGCCGATGGTCTCGCCCAGCGCGATCAGGTCCCGCGGCGCTCTGAGCTGGAGATGGCTGTGTGGGTCCCCGCTGACGACGTAGGGCACGTCGTAGTGTTCGACGAGTTCGCGCAGTTTCCGCAGCGACTGGATGTGACGGACCCGCGTCCCACCGGTCTCGTGGAGCACGTCGTGCAGCGAGAATTCGAGGCGAACACCGTTGTCGGCGGCGGCCTTCGCCAGTACGTGGTTCACGTCGCCGTCGCCCCGCGTCGGATGGGCGAGGACGTCGACGGTGGGCTGCTCGACGGCGAAGCGATTGATCGCGACGGAATCGCCGTGGACCGCGACGATGGTCTTGGACGACCGGTGGTTCCCGACGAGGCCACTGGCCCGGGACGGATCAGACGCCCGGACCTCGATCCCCTCGACGACGGCTACGTCGTACTCGTCGGCGATCGCCTCGGCGTCGAACGTCGCCGCGCAGTCGCCGTGGTTCCTGACGACGATCCCGTCGTAGCCATACTGGCTGGCCGTTTGGGCCATCCTGGCGACCGTACTCTGCCCGTCCGGACGGGCGTGAACGGCCGCGTACATCACAGCTCCGAGAGGGCGTCCTGGGCGTTCTCGATGGCCGTCTCGCGTTTGGCGGGATAGGCTTCGACCTTCGCGCGCAGCGTGATCCCGTCGCCTCGCTCGACGCTGTTCCCGAACGCCGCCTGTTTGTCGAAGGTGAGGAAGAACGAACAGTTGTCGTCGACGCGGTCATCCAGTTCTTCGAGCACCGCTTCGAGGTCGTCGACCGCCGCGACCTGCGTGAGGACGTGGCGGATGTCGTCCGCGTTCTCGACCCGCGCAGAGAGGACGACGATTCGGTCGCCGTAGTGGCCCTCCGACTCGGCCCGCTCCAGTTCGGTCTCCTCGGGGAGATACGTCTGTAGCGCCTCTGCGACCCGCTTTTCGTCTTCGGTCGCGTAGGCGAACGCCCGCAGGTCGACGTAGTGAAACGGGACCGACGACATCCCGGCCTACTCCTCGACCGCTTCGAGCGAGTCCTCGGGGATGCCCTGCTCCTGGCCGTCCTCGAACGAGATCGTGTAGTTCGCGTCACCGAACATCGTCTCGACGACCTGCGTGATCGTCCCTTCCTCGCCGTCGTACTCGCTGTGCTTGTCGTGCAACACGACAGTGTCGTCTTCTTCGAATGCCATACCTCGCCGTAGTCGACCGGCCCGCAAAAAGGGACTGATTTTCCCTTCGCCCTCGAACACTTATGACAGTACCCGCTCTATTGGCGGGCATGATCGCGTTCGCCACTCGTCGTCGTTCGTGGCGCTCTCGGGCCACGGACCCGTCTCCACGGTGCCCGCCGTCGACACTGCCGGCGTCGGATCGGGCTCGGACACGTGGGTCAGGATCGGAGAGCGATTGTCGCGGCCGTCCCTGTCACAGACGGGTATGACGGCCGTCGACAATCTGTGGTACCTGGCAGACCAGGCCCGCCAGCAGGCCGAGCAGACCCGCCACCAGTTCGCCTCGAACTACGAGGACTACAGCACCTTCTCGCGCCACCGGAGTGTCTCGCGACCGCGGTTCAAGACCGTCGCCGAACGGACCCGCGAGAACGGACTGCCCTACGGAGTCCACACCGTCGTCACGAACGACGCCGGAGAGGTGCTGCTCGTGCGCCACGACGACGTGGACATGTGGGTGCTGCCGGGCGGACAGGTCGACGGAACGGAGTCGTTCCGCGAGGCCGCCAGCCGCGAACTACGCGAGGAAGCCGGCATCGAGGCGACCGACGAGGGGCTCGCGATTCTCGCACGCGCCGAGTTCCACTGTGCGGAGTACGACACCTGGGGCGTCCTCCCGATGTTCCAGGGTCGCGCAGTGGAGACGGAGTTGACCGTCGACGACCCCGACGGCGAGATCTCCGACGCCGGGTGGTTCGACGAACTGCCCGAGGACACGCGAGACCGGGAGCAGTTGCGTGAGTGGCGCGAGAAACAGGCCTAGCTGTCCGGACCGAACGACTTCCCGTCGCGCTCGTCGGCGTCGAGTCGGCGCAGCGTCGCCCGGGCGTTGCTCGCGTCGTAGCCAAAGAGCACGCTCTCTCCGTACTCGCTTGCGACCTCCGCCGCTTTCAGGAGGTCGTCGATGTCCACGTCGACGGCGTACAGTTCGAGACTGAACGGCGTCGAGAGCCGGTCGACGAACCCCTGGGCGATAATTTCGAGCCAGTAGGTCGTCGTGTAGGCCATGTCGTAGACGGGCACGACGAACTCGTCGACGTAGGCTTCGAGCGCCTCCACGTCGATTCCGGCTCGCCGCGAGAGGTGGCCGGGGTACGGATCGGGGTAGAGCGTGAGGTACAGGTCGCCGGGGACGCGCTCGCGGGCGTCGGCGACGAACGAGGTGATGACGCTGTCGCGCCACTCGGTCCACTCGTCGTAGTCGCTGGCTTCGAAGCGACGTTCACAGCGGTCACAGTGGCAGTACTCGTCGCGGGGAAAGCCGACGTCGTCCAGACGCAGATCCTCGCTCTCGGCGGCGGCGTCCCCGATCAGCTCCAGCAGCCCCTCCCGATATCGGTCGTGGGTGGGACAGACGTACGACCAGTCGAAGTACGGTCGGTCCCGCGTCGCCTCGTTGCCCTCGTCGTCGACCGGCAGCAGCTCCGGCGACTCCTCGGCGGCGTTGTCGCCGAAACACGACACCATGTTCACGGCGTCGGCGACCGGCTCGGCCGCACGGCCGGTCACGTCTTTGACCTCGTAGAATCCGCGGTCGAACTCGGACCACGACAGTTCCTCCTCGTTCCTGGTGACGACGCCGTACATGTCCGTCGCTACGACCTGGACCGGGTAAGTGACTTCGGAAAAGGAACGCCCGCCGGTCGGAGCAGAGACCGGGTGGGACGACGGTTGACGTGCGATTCGGACACCCGTCAGTTACTTCTTGACGAAGTAGACGAGGGCCAGGGCGGCTGCTGCAACCAGAAGTACGGCTTTCTTCGACATCGCTCGTCTGTTCGATGTCCGGCGGTAAAATCTTTCCCCATCAGCGCGTCGAATCGATCACTCCGACGGCCTGACGCAGTGCGAACGACGGCGTCACTCTCCCCAGTAGTAGCGGGGTGCGAGCGAGAGGTACGCCACGGCGGCGACCAGCAGGACGCGAGGGAACACCCGCTGGAAAGCGCCGGGATCGACGATCGCACCCGCCTGGACGAGTCCCAGGACCAGCGCGTCCCGAGCGCGGAGTTTGGGGTAGCCCACCGGCGCGATCATGAGCACCGAGAGGACGACCGTTCCGGCCAGCAACACCGGCACGGGTGCGACGCCAGCGAGGTAGGCCGCCGCGAGAATCGTCGCTGCCAGCGTGTTCTGGATACCCGGCCGCTGTTCGCCCTCGTCGACGTAGACGGTGTAGAACGCGGTTCGGACGACCGAGAAGACGACGAACGACGACGCGAGGACGACGAGCCCGAGACGAAACAGCGTGTCCGTCTCGCCCAGCGGGCCGTAGGCCTCGCGGGCGACGCCGTGGACGAACAGTGCCGGCGTCGCACCGAACGAGACCACGTCGGTGATCGAATCCAGCAGCGGTCCGACCTCCGTGTTCCCGGCGAAGCGGGCGACGATCCCGTCGAGCGCGTCGGCGATCGCGGCCAGCAGGATCAGTCGCGCCGCCAGCGCCGGATCGCTGTAGGCGACGACCGCGGCGGCGAACCCGATCACGGCGTTGACCAGCGTCACGGTGTCGGCGACCCCGAGTCGTCGTCGCACTGCGAGACCCATACCGGGACGTGTGCGAGGGGGTACATCAACGGTCCGGAACGCGGCGGGGGACCGCGGAATCCCAGAAGGCATATACGCGTCGCAGGGAACCAATCCACGAACGCAGATTCAGCGTCGCTGGTACCGTGAACCCCACTATCGCACTCGAATGCATCGACTGTGGCCGCGTGTTCGTCCCGGCAGACGAGCGACTCGTCTGTCCGGACCACGACGGGGTCGGCGGCATCCTCGACGTACAGTACGACCAGTCCGGTGCTCGCGAGGCGGTCGCGGACGGCGTCGGAGAGGGGATCGACGACCTCTGGAAGTACGCCCCGCTGTTGCCGACGGACGGGCACGCGGTCGATCTCGGCGCGGGCGGGACGCCGCTGCTCGACGCGCCGACGCTCTCGCGGGAACTCGGCGTCACCGTCCGGCTCAAAGACGAACGCGGCAATCCGACGGGATCGATCAAAGACCGGGCCAGCGCCGTCCTGACGAGTCGCGCACTGGCCGGCGACGAGTCGGTACTGACCTGTGCGTCGACGGGCAACGCCGCGGCGTCGCTGGCGGGGTACGCCGCCCGGACGGGCCTGAAGTGCTGTATCTTCGTCCCGGCAGACGTGCCCGAGGGCAAGGCCGTCCAGCCGCTCGTCTACGGTGCCGACGTGTACGCCGTCGACGGTGACTACGACGACGCCTTCTCGCTGTGTCGCCGCGTCGCAGCGAACCGCGAGTGGTACGACTGCAGCGCCGCAGTCAACCCCTACGCCGTCGAGGGACTCCGGACCGTCGGCCACGAACTGGCCGAGCAGAGCCGGGCCTCGGTGCCCGACTGGATCGTCTATCCGATGGGCAACGGCTGCGGGCTGGCGGCGACCTGGAAGGGGTTCCGCGAGTTCGCGGAGTTAGGCATCGTCGAGGAGTGTCCGCGCTTGCTGGGCGTACAGGCCGAGGGCGCAACCGCCATCCACGACCGCTTTACCGGCGAGCGGGCACGGGCCGGCGGCGAGACGCAGGCCGACAGCATCGACGTGGGCCACCCACACAACGCACAGAAGGCGTGTCGCGCGCTCGAAGACAGCGGCGGAGCCACCGTCGTCGTCTCCGATCGAGAGATTCTGGACGCCGAGCGCACGCTGGGTCGGACCGAGGGCATCTACGCCGAGCCCGCGAGCGCCGCGACGCTCGCGGGCCTCGAATCCGCGGTCGAGGCGGGGGTCGTCGCCCCAGGAGACAGCGCCACGCTCGTCGTCACCGGGACCGGGCTGAAAGACACCGCCAGCGCGCGCGACCTCGTCGGCGGCGTCGATCACGTCCCCGACACGCCGGCCGCCGTCCCGGATCCCGAGTAGTCACTCCGCTGGCACCGTCTGGTCGACGTAGAACCGCGCGGCGGTGACGGTCGTTCCCACCACGAGCACGAGGAGTTGCCACCCCGACCGCACGACGGGGAACACACGGTCGACGGGTCCGGGCGTGTCGCCGCCGTCCGGGTTCGGGTCGATGCCCGTGCTCACGTTGACGTCCCGAGAAGTCCCCCGAGCAACCGTCTCGCTACTGCTCGCGTCGCTGCCCCGCTCGGAACCGAGATCGACGAACGTCTGGACGATTCCCCGCCGACTGGAGAGCTCTATCTTCCCGTCGATCACGTAGAACTGGTCGTGGAGCGGCCAGAACGGGTTCGCTCCACCGGCGGAGAACAGGTCCAGCCCGATCGCCGCACCGGCGTACGCCACGATCGTCACCCAGGTGATGCGCACGCCACGAGGGCCCCAGCGCCGCCGTACCCACGACCCCTCGCCCCGGCGGAGATCGACCAGCAGGACGACGGTCGCCGTGATCGGCACCAGCAGCGTGTGAAACGCCGTCCGGTGGCCCACGACCGAGACCAGACCGACGAACGAGTCCAGATCCGCGGCGATCATCGCCCCGAAGAGGATCAGCACCGACCGCCGGTCGAACGCCGTCCCGAGCAGTGCCGCCCCGATGAGGCCCGCGACCGCCATGTGTACGACTGTCGACGGCATACACCGGTGTTTGGTCTCAGTGACCGATACTGTTTGGGGGCGGCGAGAACGGGGGCGGAATACACTTAAGCGTCGGGACGAATCAACGACCAGAAACGAGGGCTGGGTCCCCTCTGGGTGGTGCAGGCCCAGCGGCCTGTGCCGGCAGTGCGGTCGGTGGTGACACGACGTGCGCAGCGAAAACGACACACAGGGACTCGACGACCGGCGACTCCGCGTCGAGCCCGGAACGCAAGTACTGGTCTCGATGCCGTCGATGCAGCGGTCGCTCTCGCTGTTGCCGAGGAGCGTCACGGGCAACGTCGTGTTCGTCTCGTCGACGCCACCGGCGACCGTCGAACGCCGGCTTCGAGAACGCGGCCTGGCCGTCGAGAGGGTCGGGCTGGTGCCGGTCACCGGCTCCGAGCTCGAATACGACGGACCGCTGTGGACGAGCGAGCCGGTCGTCCCGGACGATCTGACCGGCCTCAGTATGCGTTTTACGAGCGCGCTGGGCGCACTCGACGCCGGCCACGGCTGGGTCCTGTTCGACGCGCTCGACGTACTGGCGATGTACGCCCATCAGGACCGAGTGTGTCGCTTCTTCGATCACGTCACCACGGCGGCCCGCGACCGGACCCTCCGGGGCGTCTACACGATCACCGGCGACGCGCTCGACGACCAGCTGGCCGACAGCTTCGCGCGCAGCGTCGACCGCGTCGTCGACGCGCGGTGAGGTGTTCGCCCGCGAGGGGACCAGACGAGTGGCCGACGACAGGCGGTCGTGTGGCCGCCGCGTCAGACACCTACCAACAATTAAGGTGCCGGCCACCCTCCGGAGCCATATGGATCGGGACAGCGTTCCCCAGGAAATCACGACGCTCGTGGGTCGCGAGGTGTACACGAACACCGGCGTCTTCGTCGGTGAAGTCGAAGACATCCGGCTCGACCTCGACCGCCAGAGCGTGACCGGACTCGCGCTGCACGAACTGAACCGCGAACTGTTCTCGGCGAAGGCGAACCAGGCGCGCGGCGTCATCGTCCCCTACCGCTGGGTCCAGGCCGTCGGCGACGTCGTCGTGGTCAACGACATCGTCGAGCGACTCCAAGCGGGCAACGAACCCGCCGACGAAGAGGAAGAAGACGAAGTTACCGCCTAGAGAATCGACGCGGCGACCGCCACCAGACGCCCGTCAGTTCCCGTTCGAACTCTCGCTGTCGACGCCCATCCCTTCGAACAGTTTGCTCCGGACGGCTTCTTCGGTGAGTGCCAGCAGCGTGTCGCGGTTGTCCTCGCTGGTCTCGATGCCGGTGAAGATGCCCAGCGGAATCTCGACGCTGGCGTCCGTCGAGTGGCCCGCGGTGTCGCCGATCTCGCCGAACGCGTCGTCGAGTACCTTGCCGATGTTCATCCGGATGTCCTTGGAACGTGCCGCCAGGTAGATCGTGTCGTCGGCGATCGCGAACACCGCCGTCGTCGTGATCCCTTCGAGGTTGAGGAGGTGCTGGGCGGCCTGTGACAGAGCGTCGCGATCGCGGATGAACCCCGCGTTCGAGACCAGATGCGAGCCCTTGACCTCGCGGTTGCGGATCGCCTCCGCGAGCACGTCCAGCGTCTCCGGGGACATCGACGGCGACTCGACCTGTTCGAGCGTGTCGTGGTCGGCGAACGGATAGAGGTACGCCGCCGCCGTGAGATCGGCCGGCGTCGTATCTCGCTTGAAGTCGAGCGTCTCCGCCCGAATCCCGTAGAGCAGCGCCGTCGCGACCTCCTGCTGGAGGCTCAGCTCCAGTTCCTGGATGTACTTCGTCAGGATCGTCGAGGTCGCAGAGACGTTGGGTCGAATGTCCTCGAAGGTCGCGTCGTGCGCGTGGTCGTGCTCGTAGTGGTCGATGATGAGATCGACCTGTTCGACCGTCGGGTCGCCGCCTTTGGCGGTGTCGACGAGCGCGAACGTGTCGTAGTCGTCGAGGTCGACGTCGTCGCGCGAGACCAGGTCGATCCCGAGCAGATTGACGAACGCCCGGTTCTCCTGGTGGCCGATCTCGCCCTCGTAGATGATGTCCGCCTCCACGTCGAGACTCTGGGCGATCGTCCGCAGCGCCGCCGCACTGGCGATCGAGTCTGGGTCCGGCGAGCGGTGGATGAGCACCGCCATCCGCTGGTCGGTGTCCTCGATGACCTCGGCGAGCTGGCTCGCCTTGTACTCCAACTCGCCCGTTTCGAGAGCCCGCATCGCCGAGTCGGCGATCACGGTCGAGGGGTTGATCACCACGTCCGCCCCGACCTCGCTGAGATCGTCGGCCGAGACCGGGTCGTCGGCCCGGGCGACGATGAACTGCTCGCCGTCGTCGGCCCTGATGTTCCGGACCGCCGCGGCGTTGGCTTCGACGTCGGACGAGAGGATCAACACCACGTCTCTGTCGCTCAGCGTCTGGCTGATCTCGTCGTCCGCGATGTCGCCCACCTGGGCGTTGAGGTCCTGGTCGCGCAGTGCTTCGACCCGTCCCTCGTCGCGGTCGAGGATCAGCACGTCCTTGCCCTCGTCGACCAGTTCCTCCGCAACGGCATGGCCCACGCTCCCACACCCGAGAATAGCGTACTTCGACATAGAGGCCATGGTGATCCCGCTGGCTGTACTCATTTGTGTGTATACGAGTCGGATCGAAGCCTCTTATATCAACTGTCTCCGGTGGCGGCGGGATGTGGAACCCCTGCACGGCGGCGTCGAAAGGAAACCTATTTTACTCGCCCCGCTAACGTTCGAATGCACTGGGCCGGTAGCTCAGTCTGGCAGAGCGACGGCCTCTTAAGCCGTCGGTCGAGGGTTCAAATCCCTTCCGGCCCGCTTCTTGTGTTTCGAACGAACGTGAGAAGCCAAGAGCTTCGCGGATGGATTTGAAGCAGGGAAGAGCTTCGCTCTGACCGTGGTTCATACTGCCGGCTGTAACTTCGTGAAGATCTTCGCCACCCCGGGGTGGCGAAATCGGTCACAGATTTACAGCCGGTAGTATCAAATCCCTTCCGGCCCGTTTCTCGTGTTTCGAACGAACGTGAGGTGCCGGGAGCATCGCGAACGAGTCCGTGAGCCACGGAACCGGTCACGGGCGGCCTTCGGGGATCGTCGCGTTCACAGGTCCTTTCGCATCTCGACGTGGGGAATGCCCGCTTCGTCGAACTCGTCGCTGACCGTCTCGTAGCCCAGTCGTTCGTAGAACCCTTCGACACGGGTCTGGGAGTGCAGTTCCAGGCGGTCGAGCCCGTCGTCGATCGCGAGTTGCTCGATCCGATGCATGACCTGGCGACCGACGCCGGACTCGCGGTGAGGGCCACGAACCGCGACGCGCTCGACCTTGCCGACGCCGTCGTCGATCACTCGCAGCCGTGCGGTGGCGACCGGGACGCCGTCGACCTCGGCGAGAACGTGGGTCGCGTCGGGGTCTTTGCCGTCGATCTCGATTGCCTCGTCGACGCCCTGCTCGTCGACGAACACGTCGCGGCGAACGTCGAAGGCGGGTTCGAGGTCGGCGTCGCCCGGGAGGACGGTCACAGTGGGGTCGCTCATGTCCGCCTGCAGTTTCTGGACGGGCAAAACGCTTCCCTCCCGTGCAGGTTACCCTGCCGTGGCACACCCGTCGCTCGCGAACGTCGCCGTCCCGGTCGGGAAGTCCCGTCCAGCGGTCTCACTCCGCGATCGGTAACTCGACGACGAACGCCGCCCCGCCGAGATCGCTGTCCTCGACGTAGATCGAGCCGTCAGAGCGTTCGACCAGCGTCGAGACGATGTGGAGCCCGAGCCCGTTGCTCCCTCCGTCGGTCGTGACGCCGCGTTCGAAGATCTGGGAGCGCTGGGCCTCGGGAATGCCTCGGCCGTCGTCGGCGAATCGAACGCGGACGATACCGTCGGCCGTCTCGGTCGTCACGCGAATAGTCGGTTCTGGACCCGTGTGTTCGATAGCGTTGTCGAGAATGTTCGCGAAGACCGGTCTGAGCGCGTCGGTGCCCCGGACGACCAGCTCGTCGTGCAGTGCGGTCTCGACGGTGGCGTCGGGAAACGATTCGGTGACGGTCGCGACGCTCGCCTCGATGTCTTCGACGACGTTTCTGGGTTCCGGAGTCGCCTCGCCCGTCAGGACGCCCGTGACGGCCTCGGCGTTGGCCGTGAGATCGTACAGCGCCTCGACCTGGCTCTCGATTCGGTTCGCGGCCTCGGTCGCTCGCTCGTCGTCGACGGCCGTCAACACGTCGACCTGTCCGAGAATTACCTGCAGAGCGTTGCGAACGTCGTGGCGCAGGAGGCTGTTCGCGAACGCCATGCCGTCACGAGCCCGTTCGGCCCGGGCGGCCGACCGGCGTACGTCGACCAGCAACTCACCGATCCCGTAGCCCGCAAGTGCGCCCACGCCCCCGGCGACGAGCAGCGGGAACTGGGGCTCGCCGATCGGTCGCCCCTCCGCGGCGCGGATCGCCAGCGTCGCGGTGTGCAACAACACCGTGATCCCCAGTCCGCCGACGGTCCAGCCGACGATCGACCACCGCTGTTCGGGTGTGAACTGGCTCTGGGAGAGCCGGTAGCCGACGAAGACGACGCCGGTCGAGAATCCACCCGTCAGCACGAACGTTACGACCGGTAACGCGGCACTTTCGAGCGTCGTGACTTCTCCCTGAAAGTTCCAGACTGCGCCGCCGAACCACAGGATCCCCGTCACGACGAGCACGGGCGCGGCCGGGAGCTTCCCGGCGAGCGAGTCCCGTAGCCGACGCGACAATTTCACAATGGGAAATTAGGGAACTCTGGAACAAACACTTTGCGGTGGTTTTCGATCCATGAGGTATAACAGGCGTCGGCCAGAACGGATCGGCGATGAATCCTCCAGAGATCGGCGTCAGACTGGTCGCTGGTGTCGCGCTGATACTCGCGAACGGCTTCTTCGTCGCGATCGAGTTCGCGCTGACGCGGGCTCGCCAGTTCTCCGAGTCCGAGTTCGTCGGCGACGGCGACGCCGCGCTCGAACGGGCGTGGGAGATGACCCAGAACCTCGAAATCTATCTCACCACCTGTCAGGTCGGGATCACGGCTTCGAGCATCGCCGTCGGGATCGTCGCCGAGCCGGCGCTGGCAGCGCTGTTCGAACCGCTGTTCAGGAATACCCTGCTCGCGACGGTCGGTTCTGGTGCCATCCTCGCGTTCCTGATCATCAACCTCCTCCACCTGACCCACGGCGAGCAGACGCCGACGTACCTCGGGGTCGAGCGGTCCCGGATGGTGTGTCGCTACGGTGTGAGGCCGCTGTACTGGTTCAATCACCTGATCTCGCCGCTGATCACGGTCGGCGACGGAGTCGCCAAGTGGACGCTGAAGCTGTTCGGTATCGAGATGACCGGCGCGTGGCTCGAAACCGAACAAGACGTCATCGAGTCGCGGGCGGACCTCCGGAACAAGCTCGGGTCGGTCCTGGACGAGGGCGACCTCAGCGAGGAGCGTCGCACCGAGGTGATGAACGCACTCCAGATCGGCGAACAGCCCGTTCGTGACGTCATGGTCTCGACCGACGAGATCGTCGCGCTGTCGACGACGGTCGACCCAGCGGAGAACTTCCGGCGGATGGCCGAGAACCCACACACCCGGTACCCGCTGGTCGGCGGGGAGCTGACCGACTTCCGTGGCATCCTCTACTTCCCGGTCTTCGCACGCCACCGCGACGATCTGGCCGAGGGAACCGTCGACTTCGAAGCGCTCGCAGCTCCGCCGGTGACTCTCTCGCCGGACGTGGACGTCAGCGACGCGATCGACCAGTTCCAGGCCGAGAACCAGGAACTCGCGCTGGTCATCGAAAACGGCGAGGTCGTCGGCATGGTGACCGTCACCGACCTGCTGGAGTCGATCACGGGCGACATCGAAGATCCCATCGACGTGGAGTGAGCCCGTTGGCTATAGTAGCCATTGAAAATCAATGCACACCCGATCGAACGACAGCAGTGCGACCGGTGTGTAAATCGTTTCAATTGTTACTATAACGGCCTGATACTGCCGGCTGTAACTTCGTGAGGATCTTCGCCACCCCGGGGTGGCGAAATCGGTCACAGATTTACAGCCGGTAGTATGAATCGATTCGCCGTCCGTGGCGGCGTCGACCGTCACAGATGGACGGCCGACGGTGTGGCCCGACCGCTGCGGCGTGCGGTCGTTTCGCCCGACGGCAGAGACGACTGACGATAGGATCCTAGGCAGCCGTCGTACCGCACGACGGCCCTCGAATGGCCGTGTAAACGCTTATCAGTACCGGCCGTGTTGCCGGCCGTATGAAGCGTGTTCGATTTCGCGACTCTGCGGGGAACGTCCGTGGCGGGCGGTGGACCGTCGAAGACGGTGAGCCGGTCGTCACGGCGGCGGCCGGCCCCTACGGCCGCATCGCCTTCGGCGACGAATCCTACGCCCCGGAAGAAGTCGACGTACTCCCGCCCTGCGAGCCCACGAAGATCGTCTGTGTGGGCCGCAACTACGCGGAGCACGCCGACGAGATGGACAACGACGTGCCGGATCGACCGCTCCTCTTTCTGAAACCGCCAAACACCGTCGCGAGCCACGACAAGACGGTGACGCTGCTGGCGGACAAAGACCGGATCGACTACGAGGCAGAGCTGGGCGTGGTCATCGGCGAGCAGTGCAAGAACGTCAGCCAGCGCAACGCCGAGGACGTGATCGCGGGCTACACCTGCGTCAACGACCTCTCGAACCGCGACGACCAGGAGAGAGAACAAAACTGGGTTCGCGGGAAAGCCTTCGACAACGCGTGTCCCATCGGCCCCCTCGTCGCGACGCCGGAACACGTCCCCGACGACGCGACGATCGAGACCCGCGTCAACGGCGAGACCAAACAGTCCTCCTCGATCGAACACCTCATCTTTTCGATCCCGGAGCTCATCGAGGAGATCACGGCCTACATGACGTTAGAGCCCGGCGACGTGATCGCGACCGGGACGCCGGAGGGTGTCGGCCCGCTGGCCGACGGCGACAACGTCGAGATCGAGATCGAGGGCGTCGGCACGCTCAAACACAGCGTGCGGATTCCCTGACCGGAACGGCGGGATTTCTTAGTGCACCGTTCGCCGTTTCCAGTGGTCACAGAACGTGTCGTTGGCGTCGACGACCGTGCCCATCGCCGTGGAGAGTGGTGTTGGTCCGGATGACAACCCATAAGTTTAGGATTGCCTAATTCTCGCGCGTGCAGTCGCACACGCCGTCACCCAGACAGGACGTGTGCGTCGTCGGTG
Organism: Halomicrobium sp. IBSBa; assembly: GCF_017612575.1. Taxonomy (NCBI): domain Archaea; kingdom Methanobacteriati; phylum Methanobacteriota; class Halobacteria; order Halobacteriales; family Haloarculaceae; genus Halomicrobium; species Halomicrobium sp. IBSBa. The sequence continues at coordinate 16,579 of NZ_JADPQC010000001.1, read as the reverse complement.
CGGGGCCGGCCGGCGCGCTCGTGGCCCATCGGCTCGCCAGCGCCGGCCACGACGTGGTCGTACTGGAAGCGGGGCCGCGGTTCGACTTCGACGCACGGCCCGAGCAGATGGAGCGCTCGATCCGACCGGCTCACGACGACCTGTCGATCTGGGAGATGGGCGGCGAGCGCGACGAGTACTCGACGGGCGGCGAGCAGTTCTACCCGCTGAACGCCAACCGCGTCAAGGGCGTCGGCGGGTCGACGCTCCACTGGCAGGGGATGGTCCCGCGGCTCCATCCGACAGACTTCGCCGGGGACCACCCGAACGACGATCCGGCCTGGCCGATCGACTACGAGGAGCTCCGCCCCTACTACGCCGAGGCGGAGTCGGCGCTGGGCGTCGCGGGGGCGTCGGACAACCCCTTCGGACCGCCACGGCGAACGCCGTTCCCCATGTCGGCGTTCGAGCCGTCGTACAGCGACTCGCTGTTTGCATCCGCCTGCGAACGGCTCGGTATCACGACCCACAGCGTGCCCAACGCTCGCAACAGCGAGCCCTACGACGACAGATCGGCCTGCGTCGGCTACGGAACCTGTCAGCCGGTCTGTCCCTCCGGCGCGAAGTACAGCGCCGACACCCACGTCGAGAAGGCCGAGCGCGCGGGTGCCCGAGTCGTCGACCGCGCACCGGTCCAGCGACTGGAGACCGGCGACGACGCCGAACGGATCGCGGCCGCGGTGTACGCGACGCCGGACGGAACCGAACACCGCCAGCGGGCTCGCCAGTTCGTGCTGGCGGCCGGCGGGATCGAGATTCCGCGGCTCCTCCTGTTGTCTCGCTCGCCCGATCATCCCGACGGACTGGCGAACAGTTCGGGCGCTGTCGGCCGGTACTTCATGGAACACCTCTTTGCCGGGGCCGGCGGGACGATCGACGAGCCGACCCGCCAGAACCACGTCGGCTTCCTCACCAGCGAGAGCCACCAGTTCTACGACGAGCCCGGACAGGCGGTCACCAGAGACGGCGACGTGGTCGTCGCCCAGGCGGAGGAGCCACTGTCGCCGATCAAACTGGAGTTTCTCAACTACGCCGGCCCGTCGCCGGTCGAGATGGCGCTGGACGCCGAGACGTGGGGTGACGACCTGCTCGACGACCTCCGGGCGGGCTACGGGAACCACGTCGCGATGGGGGGGCTCGTCGGCCAGCCCCCGCGGGCCAAGAACCGGATCACGCTCGACTCGTCGACGACCGACGACCACGGCAACCCGGTCCCGGAGATCCACTGGTCGTGGGGCGAGCGCGTGCTCCGAACGATCGAGCGGGCGAACCGCATTCAACACGCCGTCCTCTCGGAGCTTGGCGTCGACATCGGCTGGACTGCGGGGCCAGACTCGACCGGTCCCGCTGCCCACCACATGGGGACGACGCGGATGGGGACCGACCCCGCAGCGAGCGTCGTCGACCCCGACCTCCGGACCCACGACCTGGACAACTGCTGGATCGCGTCGTCGAGCGTGTTCCCGAGCGCGGGCTCGATGAACCCGACGCTGACGATCGCGGCGCTGGCGCTTCGGTGTGGCGACGCACTCGACGAACGGCTGTGATCAGATACCGAGGATGATGCCCGCGTCGAGCAACAGGAGGACGGCGACGACCGTCGCCCCCAGGAAGAACGGCCGGGCGTTCCGCGCCGGCTCTCTGAGCTTCTGCTGGTCGAACCCGTCCGTGAGCTTGCTCGATCCGACCTCGACGAGGCCGGCCAGCACGAACCAGAGGACCAGCATCGCGATGACGAGGTAGCCACGGAACGTCCCCGTGAGACCGCTGGCTCCGTACTGGGTCGCCGCGAGGTGGCCGCCAGTGAGGAAGAGCAAGAGGGCACTCGTCCGCGAGATGAGCTTCAGTTTCCCGATCATCGCCGACAGCGGCGCGGGCGATCCCTCGCCGTCCATCGCGGTCGGCAGGACGGCGATTGCGACGAACACGACACTCCCCGTCCACAGAGCGGCAAACGTCATGTGGACGGCGTAGATACCAGCCAGTAGCTCGCTCATGGATTGCCGTCGGGACTCGACCGTAATCAAACAGTGGGGATTACTCGCCGAGATCGACCGGGTCGTCGGCCGTCATGTCGAGCTCCTCGACCTCGTGGGCCTTCGACCGCGTCGGCTCGCTCGTCGACCGATCGAGCTCCAGCTGGTCGATCACGTGGACGAACGAGCCCGGGTCCGGAACGAGGAAGATCCGGAGCTTGAACGCCACGTCGGAGTCGGCGATGTCGACGATCGAGTCCAGGACGATCGACATCGAGTCGCGCCTGACGTGGGTCAACGCGTCGTCGGCGATCGCCGTCGCCTGATCCCGTTCCAGCTGTGGCGTGGCGAAGTCGATCGTCGTCTCCAGCGTGTTCGCGATGCCGTCGATGAACCCCGAGGTGAGGACGTTACACATCTCCGAGAGTGCGCTCTCGTGGAGTTGATTGAAGCCGTCTTCCGTCGACGTGTTCGTGAGCAGACTGGCGACCTCGGCCGCCGTCGCCGGGGAGAAGGTCATCAGGAAGACGCCGTAGGGCGGCTCGGTGAGCCTGACGCGAGCCCCGTAAATCTCGCCGTCACCCATCTCTGCGGGGATGTCCGACGGTTCGACGAACGAGAGGCTCTTGATCTCGACGGTCGCTTCGACGCCGGCCAGCGTCTCCAGCGAGGCCGTGACGTTCTCGGCCCCGCTCTTGATCAGCTGGTTGATGATCGACAGCTTCCGAACGTCGATGAGTAACGGCATCGATTCACAGGAACAGTGCCCGTATCATATTGTTTTCCCCCGCGCTATCAACGACTGTAATCGCGCCACACCGCCCACAGTGAGCACGCTTAAGCCCTCCCGTCCGCTTGCATCGACCATGCAACCACGGGACCTCTCGGCCCACGGCGTCTACCGTGCCGGGCGAGGGATCGAAGAGGTCGCTCGGGAACTCGACGTGGACCCGGACGATCTCGTGAAGCTCGCGTCGAACGAGAACATGTACGGTCCGAGTCCGGCCGCCGTCGAGGCGATCCGGTCGTCGGCCGAACAGATGCACTCGTACCCGAAGGCCTCCCACGCGGACCTCGTCGATCGCCTCGCCGACCGCTGGGGGCTCGCCCCGGAACAGGTCTGGCTGGGCAACGGCGGCGACGGCGTCCTCGACTACTTCGCCCGCGCGATGCTGGAGCCGGGCGACGCGGTCCTCGTCCCCGCGCCGGGGTTTGCCTACTACCCGATGAGCGCGCGGTTCCACCACGGGACGATCCGAGAGTACACCCTCTCGAAGGCCGACGACTTCGAGCAGACGGCCGAGACGGTGCTCGAAGCCTACGACGGCGAGCGGATCGTCTATCTCACCAGCCCCCACAATCCCACCGGGACGGAGATCGGAAACGACGACGTGGCCGAGATCGCCGACCGGACCGACGAGGAGACGCTCGTCCTCGTCGACGAGGCCTACGGCGAGTTCACCGACGCGACCAGCGCGCGCGCACTCGTCGACGAGCGCGACGACGTGGCCGTCCTGCGGACCTTCTCGAAGGCGTACGGACTCGCCGGTGTTCGCCTCGGCTACGGCTTCGTCCCCGAGGAGTGGGCCGACGCCTACGCGCGCATCAACACCCCGTTCGCGGCCAGCGAACTGGCCTGTCGGGCGGGACTGGCCGCACTGGACGACGACGAACACGTCGAGAAGACCGTCGAGACCGCCCGGTGGGCCCGCGAGTACTACCACGAGCACCTCGACGCACGGACCTGGGAGAGCGGGGGGAACTTCGTGCTCGCGGAGGTGGGCGACGCCGAGGCCGTCGCCGACGCGGCCCAGCGCGACGGCGTCATCGTCCGAGACTGTGGCAGCTTCGGCCTGCCCGAGTGCGTCCGGATCACCTGTGGCACGCGCGAGGACGCGAAGACGGCCGTCGAGGTCGTCAACGGGGTGCTCGACTGATGCGCGTCGCGGTCACCGGGACGCCGGGCACCGGGAAGACGACGGCGACCGAGCGACTGGCGACCGACCTTGACGTGATCCACCTCAACGACGCGATCAAGCGCGAGGGGCTGGCCGACGGCGTCGACGAGGACCGCGACAGCGTCGTGGCCGACTTCGCGGCGATCGAGTCGTGGCTCGACGGCCGCGACGACGTGCTCGTCGAGTCTCACCTCGCCCACCACTTCGACGCGGATCGCGTGATCGTGTTGCGGGCACACCCGGCGACGATCGAGGAGCGCCTCGCCGACCGGGACGAGAGCGACGCCTCGATCGCGGAGAACGCGGAGAGCGAGGCCCTCGACGTGATCCTCACCGAGGCCGTCGAGGCCCACGGCACCGACGCCGTCTACGAGATCGACACGACGGACCGATCGAGAGCAGCGGTCGCCGAAGCGATCGAGGCCGTCGTCGCCGGTGAGCGCGAGCCGAGTGCCGGCACCGTCTCGTTCGTCGAGTGGCTATGACGCTGGATCAGTTCCGCCCACTCGCCGACCGGGCGCTTGGCCCCTTCGTGACGGTCGCAAAACGGCTGGGCGTGAGCCCCAACGGCGTCAGCGTCGTCGCGTTCGCCCTCGCGGCCGCAGCCGGCGGCGTGTTCTTCCTGGCGGGCGATCGGCCCCTGCTGTACGCCGTCGGTGCCGTGCTGGTGTTCGCCAACGGCTGGCTCGACCTCGTCGACGGCGCGCTGGCTCGAGAGCTGTCGGTCGCCTCCTCTGGCGGTGACCTGCTGGATCACGTGCTCGACCGGTACGCCGACATCGTCATGCTGGTCGGCCTCGCGGCCGGAATCGGTCGGTACGACCTCGGACTGGCGGCCGTCACCGGCGTCCTGATGACCTCCTACCTCGGCACACAGGCCCAGGCGGTCGACCTCGATCGGGTGTACGGCGGGCTGCTCGGTCGCGCGGATCGGCTGGCGCTGATCGGCGTCGCGGGCGCGCTCGCGGCCGTCCTCACCCAGCCCTTCCAGGGGCTCACCGTCGTCGGCTGGCTGCTGGTCGTCTTCGCGGTCGTGGGCCACCTGACGGCGCTCCAGCGGTTCTACTACGCGATGCGGGCGCTGGACTGACCGACGCCACAGTCCGTCGCGACGGGGAACGCTACTCGGGACTGGGAGGCACGACGAGCCGTGACCCGGTGCCACACCATTTATGCCTCGCCACATCGAAGCCGTGCGTATGGTTCAGTGTGAGATGTGCGGGAAGGACGTCGCTTCTCCGAATCGAGTGAAGATCGAGGGTGCCGAGCTCGACGTCTGCGACGAATGTACCGACTTCGGGACCGAGGTCACGACGGAGGACAGCTCCTCGACCTCGACGAAGTACTCGACGAGCAGTTCTTCGTCCGGCAGCTCCGGGAGCAGCTCCAGCAGTTCCAGCAGCTCCAGTAGCCGCCCCCGACACGACATGTTCGACGAGATGGACGAGCTGGCACAGGACTACGATCAGCGAATCCGCGAGGCCCGCGAAGAACGCGGCCTCACTCAAGAGGAGCTGGCCGGTGAGCTCAATCTGAAGGCGAGTCTGATCCGCAAGCTCGAACACGGCGACACGCTGCCCAGCGACGACGTCCAGACGACGCTCGAACGCGAGCTCGACATCTCGCTGAGTGCCGGCGGCACCGACGCCGACGAGGAGTGGAGCGGTGGCTCGTCGAGTGGCGAGTACACGCTCGGCGACGTGGTCAAGCGAAAGGACTAGAGTCGCAGGTCGCGTTCCTCGACGTCGAGGTCGTCTGCGATCGTCTCGACCGTCGCTTCGAGTTCTCTGATCTCGGCTTCGAGCTGCTGGAACCGTTCGCTGGCTTCGAGTTCACGCGGTGGCTTCTCGACCTGGAGGACGTTGCGCTTGAGCTTCTTTCCGGTGAGTTCCGTGAGCTGATCGTTGTACTCCGAGATCTTGAACAGTCGATCGACGACCTCCCGGATCTCGTCCTGGGTGACGGGTTTGACGAGGTAGTCGTCGACGCCGAGTTCGATGATGTCGAAGTCGGGGTCGACGGCGGTCACCATCGCGACCCGACAGTCCAGTGGGTGGTCTTCGATGGCGGCGAGCACCTCGTTGCCCGAGCAGACCGGCATCCGCCGGTCGAGCAGCACGACGTCGATGGCCTCGTCGAGCTGTTCGATCGCCGCTTCGCCGCTGTAGGCCGTCAGGACCGTGTACGAGTCGTCGACGTACTCCGCGTAGAGATCCGCCAGCTGGGGCTCGTCTTCTACGACCAACACCGTCGGTTCGTCTGGCACCAGATCACTCACGCTCGTAGCAGTGGGTACCCGCTTGTTCGTATTAACGATACTGGGACCGGCGAGCGCGGGGCCGTCACGCAACGCATATGATCCCGGCGTCCGGTGGCCTCTGTATGTTCGTTCTGGTAAACCTCAAAGCGTACCCGTGTGATCCGATCGAAGTCGCGACCGCCGCCGCCGACGTGAGCGACGAGACCGGCGTTCGCGTCGCCGTCGCCCCCCAGGCGGCCCACCTCGACGCCGTCGCCGAGACCGGTGTCGAGACGTGGGCCCAGCACGTCAGTCCCGTCGAGCACGGCAGCCACACCGGCTCCACGCTCGCGGAGGCCGCGGCCGACGCCGGTGCGACCGGGACGCTGTTGAACCACTCCGAGAACCGACTGAAGCTCGCCGACGTCGACGGCTCGCTGGACGCCGCCGAGCGCGCGGACCTGGAGACGATCGTCTGTGCCAACAACCCCGAACAGATCGCCGCCGCGGCGGCGCTGGGACCGGACGCCGTCGCCGTCGAACCGCCCGCCCTGATCGGGACCGGGACGCCGGTCAGCAAGGCCGACCCGGACATCGTCACGGACGCGGTCTCGGCCGCGGCGTCGGTCGATGAGAGCGTCAACGTGCTCTGTGGCGCTGGCATCTCGACCGGCGAAGACGTGGTGTCGGCCGGCGACCTCGGCGCGAGCGGCGTCCTGCTCGCGAGCGGCGTCGCCAAGGCCGACGATCCGCGTGCCGCGCTGGAGGATCTGGTCGCACCGCTGAAGTAACGTCACCGTCTCGACGGGTCGGCAGATGTGGAACTTCGGGGCGAGAGCCCGCCCGTTCACGCCGTTCCGATCGTGCTTCGAAGCTCCGTGACGGCGTCGACGACCGCGGTCGCCGACGGCTCGTCCGGAGCACGCTCTCGGACGAGCGCTTTCAGCCGCGGCGCGTACCGCCCGCGGCCGACGTGTTCGACGAACCCGGCCAGCCGGAGCTCGCGGTTGTGCGCGTAGGCGCTCGTCCGATCACCGCTCCCGCCCGCAGAGAAGTGCGCGTTCAGCGGCGTGTCCGCGCCCTGCTCGACGTAGTACTGCAACATCCGTCTGGTCTTCTCGTCCATCTCTTCGAGTTCGGTTCGCAGGTCGACCACGAACCGCGGCTGTGAGTGGGGTCCCTCGTCGGTGGAGGACTCTCGCCGGTCGTCAGCGTCGCCGGACTCGTTCTCCTCGGCCGTCGCGTCCGCGAACGCGACTTCGGCACCGCCGTCGGCGTTCCCCGAGGCCGCCGGTTCGAAGTCGAGGTCGAGCCCGTCCGGTTCGTCGCCAGCGTCGTCGGTGGCGTCGGTCGAGCCATCGGCAGTCGTCGCCTCGCCAGCGTCGCCCGCCGGCTCGCCGCCGGAGATGGCGGGGCCACCGTCGGCGAACGAGCCGAAGGCGTCGCCGAACCCGCCGCCAGAGGTCCCGTCGGGAGCGGGTTCGTCCGTGTCTGGGGCCACAGCGCCTTCGTCCGGCGTGTCGGCGGGTTCGTCCGAGCTATCGACGGGTTCGTCAGCGGTGTCCGCTGGTTCGTCCGCGGCCGATGCGGGCTCGGATTCGTCGGTCGGCTCCCCGTCCGGGCCGTCCGATCCCGCGGACTGGTCGTCGGTCGATTCGCCCTCCGTCGGTTCGTGCTCGGTCGATTCGGCCTCAGTCGATTCGTCGTCGGCCTCGTCACCGTCGTCGAGCGCACCCCGGAGCTGTGCCTGTCGGGTCCGCTCTTTCTCCTTCTGCGTGCGGCCGGGGTTGTACCCCTCGACGTGGTCCAGCAGTGCCTCGGTGAACTGTTCGGCCATGCGGGTCATGTCACGGGCGTCCTGGAGTTCCTTCTCCAACTCTGCGATCCGGGAGTTCTTCTTGTCCAGTTCCTCCCGGAGGTCCTTGATCCGTCCCTGAGTCTGTTCTTTCTCCTCGCTGATTGTCTCCAGTTCGCTGACGAGGTCGTCGCTGACTGACTTCAACTCCGGCCGTTCGAAGTCGTCCAGTCCCGGCGTCGCGCCCGCGTCGAAGGTCTGTTTGCGGTGGAACTGGACCCGGCGGATGGTCTCGGCCCAGTCGGTCATCAGGAACGCCTCGCCGTTGTCCAGATCCTCGACGGCGTCGGCGTACTCCGAGTCGATGATCCGACCGACGACTTTGGTGTCGTTGTTCCAGGTCAGCCGGTGCCAGACCAGCCAGTCACACTGCGTGATGTAGTCTTTCTTCACGTCGGCCGGCCGCTGGGAGATCCCCACCATTCCGAGGCCGTGTTTGCGCCCACGCTTGCCGATCTTGATGAGCATCTGCCCGACCTCGTTGACCGACCCCTTCTCCGGGATCCACTCGTGGCACTCCTCGACGAGCATGAGGAACGGCTGTTTCTGCTTTTTGGCTTTGGCAAAGAGGTGCCGAGCGACTTCGGTGAGGAGGTCCTCGGCCTCCTCCTGGTCGAGGAACGACGAGATGTCGAGGATGATCGGAACGTTCTGTTCGAGCGCGAGCGAGGCGATCTTCTCGGCGTGTTCGACGGTGACCTGGATGTCACACTCCTCGTCGCCGCCGACGTGGAGGATCTCGTACTCCTCTTTGAGGCCGTAGTACTCTCCGTCGATGTCGACGATCAACAGTCCGAAGCCGTTGTCCAGCAGCTTCTCGGCGATGACCGACGCCGTGTTGGACTTTCCGGAGCCGGACTTGCCCGTGACGAACCCCCGGCCGGTGAGGAGTTCGACGACCGGGAGGTCGACGGAACGGTCCGGTTCGTCAGTTCCGCCGACACCGGCGCTGGTCGTCGCGACAGTGATGTGTTCCGTCTCGGCCATGGTTCAGTTGTCCACTACCAGTTTCCACCGCCTCATAACTCTCCGTCAGACGCCCGTCACGCGCAGCCGAGCGGGCGGGCGACGAGCGGCGAGAACGGCCGTCGTGTGCCGTCGCTGGGGACGCCGACGCTCGTACTACCGGCTGTACATCTGTGACCGATTTCGCCACTCCCGGGGTGGCGAAGCTCGTCACGAAGGTACAGCCGGCAGTATCACCCGCGAAAGTCGTCGATCGTCGTCTGGCCTTCCAGAGAGTCTGCCGTGGCGTCGTCGGCCGCTTCGTCGCCGGCCCAGGGGGCACCGGTCAGCGTTACCTGTCCGTCCGAAGCCCGTTCGGCGGCTCCGTCGTCGACCTTCGTCGTCTCGACGCTCTCGCCATCGTCGTCAGCTCCGTCGAAGCCCCCGAGGCTCGCCTGTCGACCCGCGGCGAAGGAGAGGTTCGAGACGCGGACGCCGACCTTCCTGACGCGCTGGCCCTCGAACTCGTCCAGCAGGTCCAGCGCGACGGATTCGACCAGGTCGGGCTCGTCGACCGGTCCCGGAAGCGAGCGGGCGCGAGTGTTGACGTCGAACGGCGGCGTCACCACCTTGATGCCGATCGTCCGGTACAGCGCGTCCTTGCTCGTGGCCCGATCCGCGACCGACGCCGCGAGCGAGCGGACGCGGTCGGCCAGTTGCTCGCGGTCGTCCGTCGCCTCGGTGAAGGCAGACTCCCGCGAGAGGCTCTTTGGCCGCCCGCGGGGCGTGACATCGCGGTCGTCCTCGCCGCGTGCGTAGCGGTAGATCTCCAGCCCGCGCTCACCGAAGCGCGCTTCGAGCACGTCCGGTTCTTCGCTCGCCAGTTCCCCGGCCGTCTCGATCCCGAGCTCGCCCAGTTCCTCGGCCGTGACCGGGCCGACGCCGTGAACGTCCTCGACCGGGAGGTCTGCGAAGAACTTCCGGACATCCCCCGGTTCGACCACGACGAGCCCGTCGGGCTTGTCGCGGTCGCTCGCGACCTTGGCGGCGCTCATCGTCGGGGCGACACCGACACTGGCCGGGACGCCGACGGTCGATCGGATCTCGTCCTTCAGTCGCGCCGCCCACTGCTCGACGGCCTCCCACTCTGTCACGTCGGTCACGTCGAGATACGCTTCGTCGATGCTCACCTCTCTGACGACCGGCGCGTGGTCGTGGAGGATCGTCCGGACCGCGTCGCTGACCGACTCGTAGTACTCCATGTCGACCGGCCGGTAGAAGCCGGCGTCGGCGACATCCAGGGCCGGATCCTCGACGGCGTCGACCTTTCGCGGGAGCCGTTCGAGCGCCGCCGAGATCGCCATCGCGCTGTCGACGCCGTACTCGCGGGCCTCGTAGCTGGCCGTCGCGACCGCACCGTGTGTCTCTCCGGGCTCGAAGCCCATGCCGACAACGACGGGTTCGTCCTCCAGTGCCGGCTCGCGGCGGCGCTCACAGGCCGCGTAGAAGCAGTCCATGTCGACGTGGGCGACGATGCGGTCGCCGTCGTCTGCCGACGTTCCCGGCAACCGGGCCCCGTCCATAGCGGTGGCTACGTGAGCCCGAGCCCTTAACGTTCGCGCAAAAAAGCGAAACGGTGCGAGGCAGGGGGATCGGTCCTGCCAGTGAAGGGGGCAACCGTGGACTCCGCTGGTGTGCGTTCGTGGTGGGATCGGAGCCACGGTCGCCGCGTTCGACGTTGTGGTGCAGTGCCACGACCAGTTTGCCTCGACGGTGGTTCCCGCCGGTTGCTCCCTGGCGCTACATCCATGTTAACACCACACATACTTTAATGTTCGTGTCGGCAGCGCCCTTACGGGGAGCGTAACGTTGACGGTGGTACCTCACAGAGGGGTGAACATGGCCAAGACAAGCGTCGACCTCCCCGACCGGATCGTCTCCGAGATCGACCGGCTCGTCGAGTCCGGCGAGTACCTCAACCGCGAACAGGCCTACGAGGAACTGCTGACGATGGGCCTGTCCGCGTACGGACCCGCCGAGGAAGAGACCGAAGAACCCGGTGAGAACCTCTTCGATCAGAACATGAACGACCAGACCGACCCCGCAGCCCGCGACGAGGGCAGCGGCGACGACTTCACGTTCTGAGCGGCCGGGCTCGTGACGGAACGACCTTCCCGCTCGATGGCGTACTTCCAGTATGGACGACCGTGAGCAGTCAGTCGAGGCCGTCGTAGACTACTGTCACACACAGGCGCGCCTCCTCTCGGGCCAGTCGGAGCGACTCTCTGCGGAGATCGACGACCTCCTCGACGAGATCGACACGGAGGCCGCCGCCGTCCGCGACCGACTCGCGTCCGGTCGGGAACAGGCAGACAGTCCAGACCAGCCGGCCGGCCCCGGCGAGGCCGTCGACGAGACGACCGTCGCGGAACTGGAGGCCAAGCAGTCGACGGTCGCCGACAAGCAGGAGCGCCTCGACGAGATCGGCACACTCGCAGCAGCCTACGTCGACCTCGCAGCGTCCCTCCAGGCAGAGAGCGACGCGACCGAGGCGATCACACGAGTGCTGGAACTGGAGGCCGACGCCGACGCGCCCGCCTTCTTCGAGGAGCGCGAGACGCTACTGGAGACCGCGACCGACCAGTGACCACGAGTGCTGCTACGACCGGCGACGACGCGGCGTCCGTTGGTCGTATTTAGTGAATCGAATGCGGCCGTTGCTGCACCGAAAGCCCTCGACACGTTCGGCGGCGTCTGCGGCGGCTCTATCCGAGCGGGAGCGAGGATAGAGCCGCCGCAGACGCCGCGAAGCGCACCTCGCCCTTTCATCCACCAGGCTCGTGGACAGTGCCACCAGCTACGTCCTGGCGGATGAAAGGGCGAGCGCCGTTCCGGGAACCCGGACCCTGCAAGCACCCACCGGAGCGCAGCAGTGGTCCCGGGACCGGAACAGCGCGAGGGCTTTCGATGCATTGCTACCCAAAATCAGTTCACTAAACACTGCCCGTCCGTTTGGGGTCGGTTTTACAACCGCACCGTGTGTACCCTCGGGCGATGGTATCCCAAGGAGACTCCGCCCCGATGTTCACGGCGACTGTCGGAACGAGCGATCACGAACCGTTCGACCTCTCGGACCACGTCGGCGACGGCCCGATCGTCCTGGCTTTCTTCCCCGGCGCGTTCACGCCGCCGTGTTCCAACGAGATGGTCGCGCTCCAGAACCACCTCGCGGACTTCGAAGCGGCCGGCGCGACACTGCTGGGTATCAGCGCCGACTCGCCGTTCTCACAGGGTGCGTTCCGAGAGGAACACGGCATCGAGTTCGACCTCGTCAGCGACATGAGCGGCGAGGCGATCCGCGCCTACGACCTGGAGATGGACATCGAGGACCTCGGCCTCCACGGCATCGCCAACCGCGCGGTGTTCGTGCTCGACGACGACGGCACAGTCACCTACAGCTGGGTCGCCGACGACCCCACCAACGAACCCGACTACGACGACGTGCTGGCCGCCGTCGAAGCAGCCGCCTGATCGGCTGGCTGCGCGTACTCCTCCCCGTTCTGGCAACCAAGAATAGATAACGACTGTACTATCAGAATGAGCGTCACTTTTCACACGCTACCGCGTAGCCCTGCGACGAGAACAATGCTACAGACGGACGGCGAGCCGCTGACACCGAGCGATCGGATCATCAGGACTGTCGCACACACGCGGGACGTGCCCCGAACCGACCTCCCACCACTCTACGACGCGCTCGATCCCGAAGCGATCGACGACTTCGTGAGCACTGCCGAGGCGGGCAGCCAACTCCAGTTCGAGTACTTCGGTACCAGCGTCAGCGTCTCCGTTCGAGAATCCGGTGTCGGCATCGACGTGACCAGTACGGGTCGGCACTGACACCGCCGGCTGTCACTGCTCCGAGACGACCGATCTCGGCGGTGGCGGACGGCAGCCGAACGGCCGGCGATCCCACTTACCGAGAGCAACGCCTTTTGCGGTGGCCTCGACACCATAGTGCAATGGCCGGCGACGACGACCGCGTCTACTACGTGATCAGCGACCTCCACATCGGCGGCGACGAGCAACTGGAGGAGGTCGACTTTCTCGACGAACTGCTCGCCTTCCTGCAACGGCTGGAACGGACCGACGAGAACGCTGCGCTGGTCATCAACGGCGACGCGTTCGGCCTCTGGGAGTTCACCACCGTCGAGGGGATGGCGAAGTTCGACGTGCTTGAATCGACGTATCCGGAGCTGTTCGCGCAGTTGCGCGCGACCGGCGACCAGATTCCCATCACGCTCGTCCCCGGCAACCACGACCACGAACTCGCCGCCTACGACGCCTACGTCGAGCGCTTCGCCGAGTACAACGTCGATCTCGTCCAGTCGAAATCGATCACTCGCCCGGTCGGCGACCACGCGATCCACTTCGAACACGGCCACCAGCAGGATCCGAACAACCACATCGACAACTGGGGCGACCCACACGTGACGCCGCTTGGCTACTACTACAACACGCTCGTGACGAGCCGGGCCGGCCAGCTCTCGAACCGGGGGAAGTACAACTGGCTCAAGGACGTCCAGGCGGTCACGCCCACGGAGCGCGTGCCGGTCTGGATGCTCTCGAAGTACTTCTACCGCGAGATGAATCCGGTACTGCGGTACGCACTGATCCCGTTCCTGTTGCTGTTCAACGTCAGCGCCGTCCTGGCCGTCCTGGCCGGCCTGGATCTCCTGAACATCTGGTCGCTCCCCGTCAACGCCACGACCACGTTCCTCGGTCAGTTCGGTACCATCGGAACCGCAGTGTGGTTCTTGCTCGCGATCAACATCGCCGTCGCCGGTGTCCTGTTGCTCGTCGCGATCCCACTGTCCCTGCTCCGACGCGACATCAGGAAGACCATCGACCGCTTTGGCATCTTCGAGACCGGCCTGACCGTCGACGCAGAGGCACCCTATGCCGCGGCCGCCCGGACGGTCTTCGACGAGCAGCCGGCGACGACCATCTTCTGCTACGGCCACACCCACCGCCCCTCCGTCCAGAGCGTCGACGGCGGCCTCGTCGTCAACACCGGCACGTGGCTCAAACGCCTCCACCGCCGGGACGGCGTCATTGGCCTGCTCCCGCCGGTGTTCTACCCCTCCTATCAGCTCTGTGCGGTCAGAATCGCCCCCACCGAGGACGGCGTCGCCGTCGAGTACGAACAGATCGAGAAGCCGACGCCGAGTCCCGACGAACTGACTCTCACCGAACGACTGCTGACGCTCGGCCGGACGCCCGACGTGGATCTGCCCGACGAGACAGTCGTCGGAGCCGACGACGCGGAGCCGACCAGCAAGTGACCCGCGCCTCGTCGGCGTCAACAGTCACTTCCCGACGAGATTCGCCGTCCTCCGGCTCGAAGACGGCAGTCTGCTCGGTGTGGCGAATGCCGCCCACGTCCTCGCCCTGGTCGAGCTCGATCCACTCGCTATCGTACTCGTCGTCCTGCGTGTTCGTGTCGACCGGTTCAAGATCGTCGAAGGATGGCGTCTGTTGGGCTGCCATGCAGTCGAGAAAACTAGATGGGGATACTTAGCTATAGTAGCTATTGAAAGTCAATGCACACTCGATCGCACGACAGCAGTGCGACCGGTGTGTGAATCGTTTCAATTGTTACTATAGCTTAACGCGATCTCTGGAAGAGTGTACGAAGTTATATATCGTTGCCCTCGTTGATGTCTGTATCACTGTATGACTGTGGACCCACTTCAATTCGTACGGGAGTTTAAACAAAACATCACTGACCGGTCACTTACGTATGCGGTTCAACGCGCTGGACTAGACGTGTTCAATGGAGTTAATTTCACGGTCACCAGTCGATATCCGATCGGCAAAAACATCTTCTCTGAGGAGTGGGATCTGCTACTCGTCTTAGACGCCTGTCGTGTTGATGCGATGCGCGAAGTCGCAGATGAGTATCCGTTTATAACGGATGTAGACACGATCTGGTCAGTCGGTAGTTCTTCCCACGAGTGGACCGTGCAAACATTTTCAACCAGATACAAAGGCGAGATCGAAGAGACCGCCCTGATTTCGACCAATCCGTTTGCGACAGCAACTTTTAGAGATGAACTCAACCCACCGTACCAGAGGGCATTTCCGATCGGGTCTCTGGCATGGAACCCAGTACGGAAGACCGATTTCGCGTATTTCGAGGTGGTGTCGACTGACAGGACGAACCTCGGAGGGAACGTTCCACCATCGAAGGCCACCGACCGAGCAATAGACATCGGTCGACAGAGTGTTGCTGATCGAATGGTCGTCCACTATTTCCAGCCACATCGCCCATTCATTTCCCGCACCGATGACCCCGCCACCGAGTCGAAGTTGGTCTATGACAGACCGTACAACAAGTACGAGGCCGGCGAAATCTCCCACGAGGAATTGTGGGAGGGCTATATAGAGAATCTGAGGGCAGTTCTGGATTCAGTCGGTCTTTTACTCAAGAATATTGAGGCAGAACGGGTCGTAATAACAGCAGATCATGGACAACTCATTGGAGAGTTAGGGCTGACCGGCCATCCACCAGGATTGCCCCATCCTGCCGTCAAAAGAGTCCCATGGGTCGAGACGACAGCGACCGACGAAGGGAGCTATCAACCACAAAGTGAGAAAACGGACGAACTGGAGGAGGTTGACGAGCGACTCAGAAACTTAGGATATATCTAATGATTGGCGTGAAGAGAGTATTGTTCAGATCTCACTCCTCACAAGTGATCCGATTATAATGATTGGGTCGGATGCTCACCGGTAATATACGGACATGTGTTTGGGTCATTTATTTATCTATACCTCGTAAAATATAACCGTTCAACGTAGTGGGATGATTGTTCCCGCCGCACGCACGAGACCGAACTGTCTCCAATAGTTTCGGTCTCGCGCTCTCAACTCACGTGTTCTCAAATCTTTCGTGTAGAAGTAATCTGGTCGGTTCATTCACTCGCCCTTCGATACTAAGTATGCAATCACAAAATGTCATCGAATAATTATCAGTCACTATTCTCGGATATTGGCGGAATATAGAGCCTGTCATAGAAGAGTTCACATGGCTTGCTGAATCAGCTCAGACAAATTGAAACCGGCGTACACTTGGTGCACGCTGTTGCTAAATTGTTTTATCAATGGCGAAAGAGAAATTCGGCGTCGCTGTTGACGAGGAAATCGTGCGAGAAGTGGATGAATTGGTCGATGAGTGTGACGATCTCGGAGCCAGTCGCTCCGAGATCGTCGAAGCCATCCTCACAGCATTCGTTCAATCCGAGACGAACCACGTTGAACGGGTGCGAGAAATCATCAGTACTTCACAAAGCCGGTTAGTTAGAACGTCTGCTTGCTGAAGATGTGTCCAAACAGCAGCAGCAAGCAGACAGTGAAATCCACGAAGACCAGCTCCTTAATTTCCTCGTCAACCGACTTGACGAGGAAGTCTCTCTGAGCCTCGCCAACAACGCTGAAATCGACGCTGAGGACATCTACGAGGTCCTCGTCGGCGCATGCGCCGACGGGACCTCGGTCTCTACGCTGT
>NZ_JADPQC010000019.1:0-928 GCF_017612575.1 Halomicrobium sp. IBSBa | reverse complement strand
ACGACCTACGAGACCGCCGACGTGAACACCACCCAGCTCACCAAACTGTACGAGAACCTGGCCTACGAGCGGGCACAGTGGGAAGCTCGCGAACAGGATCTCGGCGGCGGTGGCGGTGGTGGCTTCCTCGGCGGCGGCTCGATCGACCAGACCGTTGCACTGCTCGCACTGGCCGCGCTGGCCGGTGCCGCACTGCTGGGCAACTCCTAACTCACCACCATGCGCTTTCTGACACTCGTCATGCTGGCAGTCGTATCGCTCGCCGTCGTCGCTCCAGTCGGGGCAAGGCCGACGGCTGACAGCGTCGCCAACACGACCGATATTCCGAACTCCGAGCCCACCGCCCAGGGCTCGGACACCGACCCGACCGACACCACGCGGATCGACGAGAACACCGTGCTGGTCGACTCCGAGTACCGGGCCAACGAGAGCGTGGCGCTGTTGACGATTCGCTCGAAGGCCGTCCAGACGCTGACCTTCTCCGACGGCGGCCAGTTCCGCCAAGGCGGGAAGGTCCCGGTTACCGTCGAGCCATTCCGTGCAGGTGAAACGGCGACGATCGAAGTGCCGGTCACCGAAGTCGACGGCTGGGTCGGTGTCGCTATCTCCACCGAGAACACACGTCTGTATTCGGAGATCGTCGAGCAACCCTCCGGTGGTGGCCTCGACATTCTGCGCGCACTCTCGTCGCTGCAGGCGTGGCTTGCTGGTGCAACGATCGCGTTCGTTTGGATGGCGATCGCCGGCTACAACGTGATCCGGCGGGAGAACGGCCGGCCGGAGGTGGCCTGATGCCCGCGCCGACGTTCCAGACGAACCGCGACCGGCTCACCTGGCTCCTCGGCGAGTACAAGCTGCTGGTCTCGGGCATGATCCTCGGTGCGTTCGGACTGGTGATCTACTACCAGCCACAGCTCCCGACACCGCC
>NZ_JADPQC010000018.1:0-1289 GCF_017612575.1 Halomicrobium sp. IBSBa | reverse complement strand
TCAGTACCTCACAAAGCATCGCCAGTTAGCCGGACCTAAGTTACCTGTTTTGTCGTGATGAGTCGTCGATAGCGGTTGGACAGCACTGATCGAAGGCGGAGCTGTCGCTGTCGGCGGCGCTTCGCCGCCGACGCGACAGCGTTGCCACTTGTGAAGAGGCTTGCTCGGTCGGTGACTACCGGTGGAACCGGTCGTCAGGTGGCCGGTTTGCGGGGACGGCCCGACGCACCGCGAGGGCCGTCCACGCAGCCCGCCGAACCATATTGACGAACTCCTTGTAGGGCCACCACCAGAGGCGACGCCCGCCTCGGCGGGGCGTCGCCACGTATTCGTAGTGGAGATACCGCCACGCATTCTGCAACAGCAGGCTCACCACGACGTAGAGCAGTCTCACCGTGGAGTCTCGTGTCGTTGTCGTCGCTATCGCTTGCTCGGACAAGCGATAGCTCGACTCGATACCGAAGCGTTTGCTGTAGTGGTGTCGAGCCTGGCGTGGTGTGTCGATGAACGGCGCGTCAGCGGCGTAGCCGTGACGTGCCACGCCATGCTCGTCGTACCGTCCATTCAGGTACGTACAGTCGATGTAGACGGGAAACTCGACGGTCACAGCTGTGACCGTCGAGTTTCCCTGTCAGGTCGTGTTGAATGACGCGACTCCACCCTTCCGAGAGTTCCTGCTGAATCGCCTCACCCCACCGGATGATCGGCATTACGTACGCGTAGTTGTGCGCTTGGAGTAGCGTGAGACACTTGCTGTCGTAGAAGCCGCGATCGAGGTAGACGGCCTTGACCTCGGTGTCAAGGCCGTCGAGTACTCCAAGAAACTCCGCGAGGACGCTGCTGGCGGTGTCGCCGTCTTCGAGACGGCGCACCGTCAGCGTGTAGCGTTTGTTCTTCACACGCGCGTAGAGTGTGGCGTAGGCATGGAACGCGGTGGTCCCGCGCTTGGCCTCGGAGTGGTAGAGGCCGTCTGTGTCGTCTTCGTCACCGTAGTAGGGCCGCAAATGGAGGTCTGCGCAGACCTCCACCTGCCCGGGGAGCAGTTCGACGATATCTCGCCGAAGAAGCGTGTTAGCGACTCGTTCGAGCCGTTCCGGCTCGAACTTCGTCCGCAGGTGGTAGAGGATCGTATTTGCAGGCGGTGCGTTCTCGCTGGAACCACACAGCGTAGAGACCGAGGTCCCGTCGGCGCATGCGCCGACGAGGACCTCGTAGATGTCCTCAGCGTCGATTTCAGCGTTGTTGGCGAGGCTCAGAGAGACTTCCTCGTCAAGTCGGTTGACGAGGAA
>NZ_JADPQC010000017.1:0-3318 GCF_017612575.1 Halomicrobium sp. IBSBa | reverse complement strand
TCGATATGAAAAAAGCCCGCAGCCACCACGGCTGCGGGCTCTGTAGTATGAATAGCAGGCGGCGAACCGGCTTTCCCAGGGGTTCGCACACCCCAGTACTCACCGGAACGCTGGCAGGCTTAACCGCCGTGTTCGGGATGGGTACGGGTGTTTCCCTGCCGCTATGGCCGCCTTTACGCCGAGTCACGGAATCGAACCGCGAAACTACCACTCTCGGTCTCCGCGCAATACGTGCGATCCAGTAAGCGCCTGGACTCGTGCAAATCGAGTCACAGTGCAATGAGTGTGTGGCTTCGGTCGATTAGTGCTCGCGGGCTCAACGTCTCGTTGCCTCGACGCGTACACCCCGAGTCTATCTATCTCGTCTTCTACGAGTGACCTCTCCGGTATCTCTTTTCCAGGTGGGTTTCGAGCTTAGATGCATTCAGCTCTTACCCCGTGTGGCGTGGCTGCCCGGCACGTGCCCTCTCGGACAACCGGTACACCAGTGGCCACCAATCGGAGTTCCTCTCGTACTATACGATCGTTCCCGTCAGATACCTTTACACCCCCAATAGATAGCAGCCGACCTGTCTCACGACGGTCTAAACCCAGCTCACGACCTCCTTTAATAGGCGAACAACCTCACCCTTGCCCGCTGCTGCACGGGCAGGATGGAGGGAACCGACATCGAGGTAGCAAGCCACCGGGTCGATATGTGCTCTTGCCGGTGACGACTCTGTTATCCCTAGGGTAGCTTTTCTGTCGTAGATCGGCCCGCATCAAGCAGGCGCATCCGTTCGCTAGACCACGCTTTCGCGTCAGCGTCACCGTGTTGGTAGTGACACTGTCAAGCTATCTTTTGCTCTTGCGCTCTTCGCCGCGTCTCTGTCACGGCTGAGATAGCCTTAGGGCGCGCTCGATATTCTTTCGAGCGCGTACCGCCCCAGTCAAACTGCCCGGCTATTGGTGTCCTCCGCCAGGAGTGAGGGTCACAGTCACTACCGGGTAGTGTTTCATGTCTGGCTCGGTGATCCGCTAGCGCGGGTACCTGTGTAACGCCTCCTACCTACTCTGCACAGTAGCGACCATGTCCCAGCAACAGCCTGCAGTAAAGCTCCATAGGGTCTTCGCTTCCCCTTGGGGGTCTCCAGACTCCGCACTGGAACGTACAGTTCACCGGGCCCAACGTTGGGACAGTGACGCTCTCGTTAATCCATTCATGCAAGCCGCTACTGAAGCGGCAAGGTACTACGCTACCTTAAGAGGGTCATAGTTACCCCCGCCGTTGACGGGTCCTTCGTCCTATTGTACTAGGTGTTCAGATACCCGCACTGGGCAGGATTCAGTGACCGTACGAGTCCTTGCGGATTTGCGGTCACCTATGTTGTTACTAGACAGTCGGAGCGTCCGAGTCACTGCGACCTGCTCCTGTCAGGAGCAGGCATCCCTTATTCCGAAGGTACGGGACTAACTTGCCGAATTCCCTAACGTCGGTTGTTCCCGACAGGCCTTGGCTTTCGCCGCCACGAGCACCTGTGTCGGATCTCGGTACGGTTCGTATGCTCCCTTTTCACGGGCCCCAGGTTGAACCAATTTTCACTGTCCCGCCGTTCGTCCGCTTCCTGCCATTACGGCTTCCACGGATTTGGACGGTTCGACCGGGCGAAGGCCCGGCTTGGTCGACCCCGAGGCGTCGGTTTCACTGCATACGAGCGCTGGAATATTAACCAGCTTCCCATGTCGTCCCCTTCGAATTACGGGGGGACTTAGGACCGGCTAACCCTCAGTTGACGAACAGTGCTGAGGAACCCTTGCTCGTTCGGCCGTCGGAATTCTCACCCGACTATCGCTGCTACTATGGCCAGAATTGTCGTCACCGATCGGTCCACAGGAGTTCTCACCCCTGCTTCCATCCAATCGGAGCGCCAACCTACTCGATCTCCCTTTCACGGGAGCGGCCAGGTCTCGGTGGTGGATTTGAGTCCCGATCATTTTCAGCGCCTCAAACCTCGGCCGGTAAGCTGTTACGCTATTCTTAGAGGGTAGCTGCTTCTAAGCTCACCTCCCGGCTGTCTAGGGCTTGAGACCACTTTCGATCACACTTAATCCACACTTTGGGACCTTAACCCGGCGCTGGGTTGTCTCCCTTACGGTACACAGGCTTACCCCGCATACCGGACTGCCCGCGTCGACGGCGTTCGTAGGTTCGGAGTTTGACAGAAGTGTTCACTTCTCTCGAAGTGAAGCACCTCAATCGGTCGCTCTACCCCACGAACTACCTCGGCGGACGTCATGCTTCGACATGTTTTGGTTGGAACCAGCTGTTTCCGGGTTCGATGGGCCTTTCACCCCTACACGTAGGTCACGGGAGGGTATTGTAGGACACCATCCCTAACGGGCCTCCACGTGCCTTTCGGCACGCTTCACCCTGCCCACGCGTAGATCACCCGGTTTCGGGTCGTGCCCGTTTGACTCCCCGCCCTTGAAGACGGCGGCCCTCGCAATGCTGCGGCCATGTCGGTTTCCCTATGCCTTCCTCGATTATCGAGTTAGACTCGCCAAACAGGCACACTCTCTGGCTCGTTTTTCAAAACGCACGACGGAACTTCGGCTTCCTGTAAGTCCTACACACGGCTCGCGCCGCTTTCGTTTGTTACAGGACCTTTCAAGCCCCGTCGCTCGATCGCCACCTGATTTCAAGCCCTATTGCAACCCCCGTCTGAGGGTGCTTTTCAGCGTTCGCTCACGCTACTTGTTCACTATCGGTCTCGGAGAGTATTTAGCCTTGGCAGTCGATGCCTGCCGTCTTGACGAGGGATTTCCAACCCCCGCTACTCTGGAGCTACCGCACGACGTACTGACCTTCACTACGGGGTTGTCACCCTGTATCACGCTTCGTTCCAGAAGACTTCGTGAAGATGGTCGGCCGATGAAAGGTAGTCCGTACACCACATTGCCCGTGAGGGCTTCGGTTTGGGCTGTGTCGCGTTCACTCGCGGTTAGTAACGACATCGCATTGCGCTTTCTATTCCTCTCGATACTAAGATGTTTCAATTCTCGAGGTTTCCCATTGCGCGAAGCAATTGTTAGAGGGATTCCCATTCGGAGATCCATGGTTCTTTGCCTCCGTGCGGCTCCCCATGGCTTTTCGCAGCTTGGCACGTCCGTCATCGGCTTCCGAGCCGAGCTATCCACCAGGCGGCACAGTAGCCAACGTCAAATTTGGTTGTGACTCGATGAAATTGCACGAGTCCAGTGGACGCCTGGATCGCACGTACACGCGGTGTCATCAGTACAGCCGGTGCGACCCGGTCTGTACATCGACCCTTCCTACCC
>NZ_JADPQC010000016.1:0-3713 GCF_017612575.1 Halomicrobium sp. IBSBa | reverse complement strand
ACAGCGTAGAGACCGAGGTCCCGTCGGCGCATGCGCCGACGAGGACCTCGTAGATGTCCTCAGCGTCGATTTCAGCGTTGTTGGCGAGGCTCAGAGAGACTTCCTCGTCAAGTCGGTTGACGAGGAAGTTAAGGAGCTGGTCTTCGTGGATTTCACTGTCTGCTTGCTGCTGCTGTTTGGACACATCTTCAGCAAGCAGACGTTCTAACTAACCGGCTTTGTGAAGTACTGAGTCTGTCTCGCGAGGAATCACTCACCTAACAGGGCCCGTGCGATTTCGAGATCGAAGGGTTCGTCGATGTCCAGCGATCGGTCACGAGGCATCTCGTACGCGGCTGTCTGGTCCGTGTAGAACGTCGCTTCGCTGTCGAACTGTTCGGTCTCGACCGCGAACAGACAGCCGTTGGGGTGGTATAGCGTGGGAACGTCCTGGCTCCGTTTCACGTCCTCTCCCCAGAGCGTCTCCGCGTCGAAATGTGGTCGGAGGTAGCCGTCCTCACACTCGACCGCCCAGTGTGGCGGCGTTTCATACTCTGAGACGCTAACGACAGACTGCACATCGGGATCGTCTCGAAGTGTCCGGATTGCACCGTCGATGTCCTCGACAGTGCGCAACGGGGTCGTGACCTGTAAGAGGACGAGCACGTCGGGATCGTGGCCCTCAGAACGGACCCAGTCGAGAGCGTGTCGAGCGACGTCGAGGCTACTCGCCTCGTCTGTCGCCAGTTCTGCAGGTCGCATGAACGGTACCTCACCGCCGTGGTTCTGTGCCACGGTGGCAATCTCCTCGCTGTCGGTCGAGACGATCGTTCGATCGATCTCGGATGCCCGACGTGACTGTTCGAGCGTGTGTGCGATTAGGGGCTTGCCGCCTACCGAACGAATGTTCTTTCGGGGGACCCGTTTCGAACCACCACGTGCAGGAACAATCGCAAAGATATCCATCAGTACAGACATTAAGCACTCGATCTATCTTTTTCGTTTGGATTGGAGTGCCCACGTGAGGTGTTTCTTTGACATCCTCTGTATCGGGAAGTTCAAATAGCGGAATACAATAGATACAGCCAATTGTAGAACCATATGGGAGAGCAAAACCCCCCAGTGTTTGGCGTCGTTGGCCTCGGTGAGGTCGGTTTACCACTTGCACTCCGTGTCGCTGAGTCAGGGTACGATGTCGTCGGTGTCGATATCGACGAGGAGAGAATTCGGTCCCTCAAATCTGGTGAATCGTACATCATCGACATCCCATCATCAGACGTTCAAGCGACAGTTGATGATGGAGTAACAGTTACCACGGAGTACGAACGGCTCTCGGATGCGACCCACATCGCGCTGTGCGTTCCGACGCCGCTCCAGAAGTCTGGACAGCCCGACATTTCGTACATCGTTGCGGCCGTCGACGAACTTGTCGAGGTCATTTCGCCGGAGACGACAGTTATCATCGAAAGCACGGTCTACCCCGGTGCGACGGAGAATCTCATTCGAGAGATCGTCACCGACGCCGGCTTTACCGTCGGTGAAGACATATATCTCGCATCTTCACCTGAGCGGATCGATCCAGGAAACGAGCAGTACGATCTCGAAGATATCCCGAAAGTCGTCGGCGGCGTTACGGCTTCGTGTCAGGCACAGACAGAACGACTCTACGAGGATATCTTCCAGACGGTCGTCTCGGTCAACTCCGCGACGGAAGCCGAGATGACGAAGATTCTCGAGAATACCTTCAGAAACGTCAATATCGCCCTCGTGAACGAACTCGTGAAGGTGGCCGACAACTTCGGTATCGACTTCTGGAATGTCATCGAGGCAGCGAAAACGAAGCCCTATGGATTCATGCCGTTCTACCCAGGCCCCGGTCTCGGCGGGCACTGTATCCCGGTCGATCCGATCTACCTCTCCTGGCGTGCGCGGCAGAACGGGATCGATACGCCGCTAGTCGATCTCGCTGACAGGACGAACCGAGAGATGCCCGAGTACATCGTTCGGCGCCTGACAGAGGTTCTCAACGAACGCGGGATCGCCCTGTCTGAATCTCGGATTCTCATCCTCGGGGTGGCGTACAAGTCCGGCGTCCCAGACACCCGAAAATCACCAGCTATCGACATTATCGACGGGCTCGAGAAGTCCCAGGCATCGATCACATACCACGATCCGTACGTGCCGCGATTGAACGTCAACGATGTCGGGCCATACACCTCCGTGGAACTGACTGACGACCTGCTCGCATCAGTGGACTGTACACTCATCGTCACCAATCATCCCGAAATCGAAATCGAGACGATCGTCGACCGATCCT
Source organism: Halomicrobium sp. IBSBa (assembly GCF_017612575.1). NCBI lineage: Archaea > Methanobacteriati > Methanobacteriota > Halobacteria > Halobacteriales > Haloarculaceae > Halomicrobium > Halomicrobium sp. IBSBa. The sequence goes on along the minus strand of NZ_JADPQC010000016.1, from coordinate 1,417 downwards.
CCCTCATCTTCGACACGCGCAACGCGACAGCAAACTACGACGCCGACAATATCTATCGACTCTGAGCGGTTTCATAGCGTTTTTCCGGTCGACTGTACACTGTAGTAGTCCGATCTGGTGACGACGTATAATGATCTGTATGAGGTCTTTAGCTCGGAACGAGTCTCGTCGACCCTCACTACTCGAGCGGTGCTCCAGACAACGCCGGTAGACAACGACCTGCTCTCAGTTCGACCGCATCGACTCCACTGTCTGTTCGACCCCTTCAGACAGCAGTGTCGTCGGTTCCCAGTCGAGGTGTTCTCTGGCCCGTTCGATATCCGGGATACGTCGGTCGGGTTGATCGTAATCGCCGTTCAGTTCGGCTTCTGGTTCGGTGTACACTGGTTCGGCATCGAGACCGACCGCATCGACGATAACCTCTGCGAGTTCTTGTATCTCAATTTCTCTGGTTCCACCGAGATTAAACGTTCGTGGGACCGTCTGTGATCGCTCCGAGGCAGCGATGATGCCGTCGATAAAGTCGCCGATGAACGTGAAACACCGTTTCTGCGTCCCATCGCCGTACACCGTCGGCGGCTCGCCGTCAAGTGCCATCTGGATGAACTTCGGAATGACAAAGCTCGGGCGCTGATACGGCCCGTAGAGATTAAACGGACGAACCACACTCGCGTTGAGTTCGTCGTTCTCTGCGAGAATGTGGATCATATGCTCACAGACATTCTTGGTCGAACTGTAGCTCCAGCGGCTGACAGTGGTCGGCCCGAGGACACGGTCAGCGCCTTCCTTCCACGGGATATCCGGATTCCGGCCGTATACCTCACTTGTACTTGTGTAGACGAAGTCCGTCTCCGTTCCTCGTATTCGGTCCAGAATCCGTCTCGTCCCATTGATGTTGACGTTGACTATGTGCAGCGGATCATCGATGTCGACGTACCTGTCGACACCGACGACCGCCGCGAGGTGAAACACCTTGTCGTATGCGTGTGGCGTCGGGAACACGACGTTATCGACGAAGTCCCGGTTGAGAATACTGCCCCGGAGGTACTCGGCGTTGTCACCGAGGTGTTCGTCGTAAGCCAGATCCGGATCGTGCCTGATGTCGACTGCGGTGACCCGATGACCCTTCCGAACCAGGGTCTCGACGAGATGCTGCCCGACGAACCCTGCCGCACCGGTAACGAGAATATCCTGCGACATCTACTATCGGAAGCCAGTTTGCCTGCTCTCTTGAATGTACCGCAACGGGGCTCATCAGCAACAGTCAGAAAGTAGTACCATTCTTGACTAGGCACTGTCTAGTTCTGGACCTCCTGAGCTGGCGTTCGACCGTCGAGTGCTTGGTTGGGTCGTTCGTGGTTGTAATGGTGTCTGAAGCGTTGTAACCACTGTCTGGCGCTCGACTGACTGCCCCGCC
>NZ_JADPQC010000015.1:0-4881 GCF_017612575.1 Halomicrobium sp. IBSBa | reverse complement strand
GCGGTTAAGCCTGCCAGCGTTCCGGTGAGTACTGGGGTGTGCGAACCCCTGGGAAAGCCGGTTCGCCGCCTGCTATTCATACTACAGAGCCCGCAGCCGTGGTGGCTGCGGGCTTTTTTCATATCGATCGGGGAGCGGCGGTGCCCGGTCTCTCTGTCTTCTGAGAGATATCGCTCCGATGGAGGGGAGGCTCGTTGCAGCCGTGTGGAGACCACGTCGGCGTCTCCGTCCGGATCGATGAGCCTGTCCTCTCGCGACGAGGACCACTGCGCGCGTGGTGCTTCGACGCATGTAAAAGCACAAGGGTCGCTGGTCGCGCGTGTCGTCTCCGATCGCTTCGCACACCTGCGAGCTCGTCGTCGTTCGCTGCGTGGTGGCCTACGAGCTCGGACCTCCGGTGACGGTCCAGAACAGACTCTCGATGGACTTGCCGAGGAAGTATCCGACGATGGTCCACAGCACGCCACTCTCGACGCCGTACAACCCGAACCCGACAGCACCGCACAGCAGCGCGCACGCGATCTCCGGCCGGTCGATCACCGATTGCTTCATGCGGATCGCTGTTGCCCGACGACCGTGAGCGTTCTCCCGAACTAATTCGCCAATGGGGATACCGACCGTCGCTCAGAGCTATGTGTGGCCACCTGATTATTTGAAAGGCGGATCTGACACCAAGTGGGCCAAAAATACATCTATATCTTGGATAAAGAGCACGAAAATACCTTCCTGTGTCTGGAAGCTTGTAAGAGATTGCTTATATTTGATATACGAGATTAGTATGGCGGTTATATACTACACCTGATGAAATTCCTCTCTATAATCATCGCAGATACGGCCGATTCGGAGAGTCGGTCTCGAGTCGTCGATCCACGGTCGTTCTACGATCGACTGGACGAGATACGGGATGATCCGACTCTATTACAGCATTAGTGCTGTAATGCAACTCATCGGTCTGATATGCTACTAAATCCGCTAATAGAGAACTCTATACATTATAGACAAACACTCTTCACCATGAGTTATTCTCTCGCGTTTTTCTGACATAGGTCTGGTTCTCGCAGCGAATGATTTAGTTATGCTGGACTGCAGTCGTCATATCTGCACGCGTACTGGCTATCCCGACGGCTGCCGTCGGTCTGGTCACGCTGTGGACGACTCGAACGATCTTCGACTGTGATGAAAGAGTTCGGTGTCCGGCTACGAGGTCTGTACCCGAAGCGTCGGCACCTTCTCGTCGGCGTCTCGGCTGTTGAAGTCGGTGTACAGGCTGCTCTGTGGCTGCTGGACGGCCAGACTGACGACGCTATCGCCGCCGGCCTCCGATTGGACGAACTCGGTCACGTCGACGGTCCACCACTGCGGCGTTCGGGTGACGGTCAGAGAGCCCAGCGACGAGCCCAGTTCGGGTTTCGTGTCCCAGGTGAGTCCGTCCTCCGTCCAGCTGTCGTCGTCGACGGCGGCGACCGTACAGTCGACGGACGCTCCGCCGTTGTCGTCGGTGACCGCGCCGTACACGTCGAGCACGGCCTCCCGTACCTCGCCCGCGACTGACGCCAGGTCGAACGCGAGATACGATTCTCTGCTGTAGCCCGTCGGACCGCCTTTGACGACCAACGAGGACCACGAACCGTAGTTGTCGCCGGAGTACGACCCGTCCCGGACGAACGTGTCTCCACGCGGTGAGAGCTCTGTGACGGGGGCGTCGAAGGTCGCCGAGTGAGTCGCACCGCGAGTGCCGCCGACGGCGACCTCCATCGTGACACCTAGCTGGAACTGCGTGACGCCGACCGCCGAGTCTGTACTGACGATTCCGTCCGTGTAGTGCTCGTACTCGACGGTGACCGTCTCCTGTGTTCGGGAGGGGTCGGCGACGCCGATCACGAGCTCGTCGTTGCGGTGTCTGATGACGACGGCTGCTGGGCCGCTCACCGAGACCGTTCGCGTGGTCCGGGCGCGTGACACCATGCACCTCGCTCGCTTCTTCGCCTCCGAGGCCCTGATCGAGGAAGCACGCCAGCTCGAGGACCTCCGGGTCGTCGAGGAAGCGACGCTGATCGAGTTCGACGACGGCACCTTCAGCGCCTCGCTGGCGGACTGACGATCGTTACTACTGCTGTTCGAGACTGACTGTCTGTCTCGTCTCTCCCTCGCCGTCGCTGACCGTGGCCCCCGACCAGGTCCACTCGACGGTCGGCGGTTCGGTCCACGCCGTCGGGCTGGCTGTCCCCGGCACGCCGAGGACGGCCGTCGCGAACCGGTAACTGCCGGGCTCGAAGGAGCGAGACAGGACCGGGACCGCGGTGCGTGGGTGCTGGACGTTCGTGTTCGGGACCGGTGTCGTCACCGCCGGCTCACAGCGGTCCCCGCCGCCGACGGCCCGGAGGCCGCTGAAGTCCTCGAACGACACTGCCGCCATCTGCCCCTCGGTCGTCTCTCGCACGTCGTCGGCGTACGGTTCCTCGGTCGTCGGCAGCGCGAAGCCGCCTTCCGCGGTCTCGATCGCCCGCGCGGCTTCGAGCTGGTGGATCCGGACGTGCCACGGCCCGACCGGGAGCACCTTCGTGCTGACTGTCACGTCGTCGAAAGGGTCCCACGTCGACGCTGCGACGCCGTCGTCGACGCTGCCGTCGAGGGCCGCTGTCCGTCCGCGGAAGTGCTCGCCGTCCGCACTGACCACGAGCGTGCTGTCGATGCCACAGGCGTTGAGCCCGGCGATCCCGTCGTCGACGCCGAACCCGAAGTGACTGGAGTAGGCGAACTTGTCGTACTTGTTCCGGTAGCGGGGCGCGTCGGTGCCGCCGGTGAACGCGACGACGTGGTCCGGCTCGCGCCGGACGAGCAGGTCCGCCGCCTTGATCGGTCGCTGCCGGTCGAGTTCGGGTAGGGGCCGTTCGTCGGCCGTCCAGAAGGGGTGGTCCGCGTCGACGATCAGGGGCAGGAACGCACGAAACGCCCAGTACGGCGAGGACGGGGAGTTGTACCGCTCGGTCATCTTCTGTGAGGGGTACCGGTAGCCGACGGTCAGCGTCCCGTCGGCGGCGAAGATCGGCTGGTCGAACCACCACCGGAGGTTCCGGAGCCACAGCCCCCTGATCTCGCCCCACGGGAGGTCGGCGTCTCGACCGACGAGTGCGAGCGCGCCCCAGAACGCGGCCTGGGCGAATCGATAGGTGAGACTCCGGCCGTAGGGGACCGCGCGCCCGCTTGGCTCGAACAGGTGGCGGTACTCGCTGGCGAACTCGATCGCCCGCCGTCTGAACCGGGCCGCGCGCTCGGGATCGTCCTCGGCCAGCCAGGCGTAGAGGAGCCCCTCGACGTGCATCGTCCACGCAGAGTAGTAGTCGACTGGGGCGTCCGGACCGTCGGCGTACCAGCCGTCGTCGAGCGCGAAGGTTTCGAGACGGTCCAGGTCGGTCGCGACCTGCTGGCGGTCGAACGGGGCACCGACCGACGACAGCCCGACGTTGGCCAGCACCCGGAAGAACCGCCAGTTGTTGTCCGGAATCCACTCGCCGTTTGCCGCCGTCAGCCACGTCTGCACTCGCTCGCGTTCGGCCTCGTCGAGTGGCTCCCAGAGCTGTTCTGGGACGAGCCCGAGCGCCATCCCCAGACAGGAGCCCTCGACGACCTTCTGTCGCCCGTCAGCGATCGTGCCCCAGTACTCCGGGTGCTCCGGGTCCGTCCCGTTGACCAGTCCCGCCCGATACCGCTCCCACCCGTCGAACTCGCCGCCGCCGGCCGCGAGCGTGGCGACGCCCCACAGCGAGCGAGCGTACCCCTCGATCCCCGCTTCGTGGTTCGGGAACGACGCGCCGGCCGCGCCGACGCGAACGAGCGCCCCGCCGGGACTGTGGTGTGGTTCCAGCGGTGCGACGAGCTGTCGCACCGCCCGCTGTACGTCCGACCGCGTCGCCAGTGGGTTCTCCGTGACTGGATTTCCCATACCACCCCAACCGCGCTGTGGACAATGTATGTTGTGGCTCGTCGCCCACACGTCGCAGTTCGAGGCGATGCCCGACACTGTCAGCCGTCCGTGGCCGATTTCGCCGCACGCGAGGTGGCGAATATCGTCACGAACTGACAGCCAACAGTACGGCACTGGGCAACGCGATCCTCGCGCACCTCCCCGAGGACCGCGTCGACGAGATCATCGAGCAACACGGTCTCCCGGAGATGACCGAGAACACGATCACCGAACGCGACGAACTGTTCGAGCGCCTGAAACGCGTTCGAACGGAGGGCGTCGCTTTCGACGACGAGGCCCGCGTCAAGGGCCTGCGGTGTGTCGCCGTCCCGATCGTGAACAACGACGACGTCGTCGAGGGCGCGATCAGCGTCTCCGGGCCGACGAGCCGGCTTCAGGGGGATCGCTTCCGCTCGAAACTCCCTGCGAAGCTCAAGAGCGTCGCCAACGTCATCGAACTCAACATCACGTACACGTAGTCCGACACCGAGTCGTCCAGCGCCTCGCCGCATCAACTGGCAAGCTGCCGTACGACGAGACGGGCGAGCGTCCCACGACCATCGATCCACGGCGAAGCCGAAGCTGTCCCACACGATCTGTCCAGCAATGCAATACGAACGTCCAATAAGGCTCGAAAACGTCTGTGTGTGCGCGAGAGGTCACATTACGGCGGCTTCGCCTCGACGAACTCCGGACGGGGTCTGTGTTGGCAAACTGTGTACAGTAAAGCACGACCAATATTATCTTATAGAGAACGAAAGTCCACATATCTGGATACTATTGTGTATACGGCACTGTCTAGTTGAGGATTGAGGAATGAGCAGGCCGTAGCGAGAACTGTCTATGGAACTCGCAGACCTGCTCAGAGAAACGTTGGAAACAGACAGTCAAGACGTTTGGGAGAACGAGCGCACCCC
>NZ_JADPQC010000014.1:0-5042 GCF_017612575.1 Halomicrobium sp. IBSBa | reverse complement strand
GGGGTGCGCTCGTTCTCCCAAACGTCTTGACTGTCTGTTTCCAACGTTTCTCTGAGCAGGTCTGCGAGTTCCATAGACAGTTCTCGCTACGGCCTGCTCATTCCTCAATCCTCAACTAGACAGTGCCCTTGACTACTATTGGGATGCGCACTGACAATTACTCTATCGAAACATCAGAATGATATCTCTTTCTGCAAGAGTCGTTCGTCGATCTGGATGTCGGCTAGTCGGTCCGCGATCCGCTCGCCAGCACCGCCGTACGCGTATGGATTGTCACACTCTCGCACCCGTTCGCGGAACGCCTCGTCGAACAGTGCTTGGTCGATCGCTGATTCGATGGCGCCCTGCTGGTGAGGGACCGAAATCGTGTTGTCCGCGCGCTGACGACCCTCTTCACGGGGGCCGATATCGACAACGGGGAGATCGAATGACGACGACTCGATAATACCACTCGATGAGTTTCCGACCATCGTGGCAGCTGCTTCCATGAGACCGAGATATGTCGGCCGTGGTAGGCTTTTGAACGTCTCGAACTCGTCGCTTGCAGGATGTGATTCGATGACATCGACGATCTGCTTTCCACCGGCGTCGGAGTTCGGATAGATCACGACGGGCTGAACATCGTAATTCGTGACAGCATCGAGCGTCGTCTGCATCTGTTTGCCCGCCCGTTCGGGCGCTGTCGTCACTGGGTGCTGGACTACGAGCACGATCGGTGTGGTAGGGTCCAGTTCGAGGTCCTCGACAACTGCTTGTCCGGGACGGTACTCGCCGCGAAGAATGGGATCGAGCCCCGGTGCACCCGCGATCGTGATCCGCCACTCAGTCTCACCGAGCTGTGCGACACGTCGAGCACTGGCCTCCGACGCAGGGAAGTGAATATGAGCGAACTTCGTGAGCGCGTATCGGATACTATCGTCGATCGTCGCCCCCATCATAACGTCCCCACCGTGAATGTGTGCGACCGGGATGTTCATATGGGCAGCCGCGAGCGCCGCTGCGAGTGGCTCGTCACGGTCTCCCAGAACGAGAACGATGTCCGGATCGACGTCGCGAAACGCTTCGGCGAGCCCCATCGTTCCGAGACCGAGTGATTTCGCCATGTCCAGTCCATCGTCCCCTTCCATGAGCATATTTACGCGCCGTGTGATCTCGAACCCGTCGTTCGTTATGTCTTCGTGAGTGTTCCCGTACGCCGGAGCGAGATGCATCCCCGTAACTATCGTGGCGAGTTCGAGATCGTCGTGGGCTTCGATTGCGGCCATCGGCGACGACAGCAAGCCGTATTCGGCCCGGGTCCCAGTCACGACAGCAACAGTTCGGTCACTCATCACCGATCGCCTCTTCGAGACAGTCAACCGTGATCGGTGCTCGGGGTTCGATTGCCTTCGCTGTGGTCCGACCCAGCACGTTCTCGAACTCCGCCGGCGATAATCCCTTCGCTGGTCGAAGGACTGTAATATTGTCTTCGGTTAACACGTCTCCTTCGTTGATCGGCTCGGCAGCGTATAGTGATTTTCGAACGACAGATCTATTCTCCCGCTCGCCCGGTGTCGGAGCTTTCTCACCGTCACCTCTCGCTCGTGCGGCCATCCGAGCGACCTCGACGGCATCTGACAGCGCTTGGGGTTCAAGCGACGCCTCGTGATCCGGGCCGGGAAGCGTGCGATCGAGAGTTAGGTGTTTCTCGATGATTGTTGCCCCGCTTGACACTGCAAGTCCCGGCGTCTCGATAGCCATTGTGTGGTCAGAAAACCCGACTGGTACGTCGAATCGTTCGGCCATTCGTCCGATGACCCGAAGATTAACGTCCTCGATGGATGCTGGATACTCGGAAACACAGTGAAGCAACGCCAGCTCAGTTCCCGGATTTGTTGCCATAATGGTTTTGTAGGCAGTCTCGACTTCTGCCATCGTACCCATCCCAGTGCTGAGAACGATCGGCAGTCCTGTTTTTGCAGCCTTTCGAAGCAACGGGAGATTATTGAGCTCACCCGAACCGAGTTTGATGGCAGGAGCCCCGAGTTCTTCGAGCATCACGAGACTCTCGCGATCGAACGGCGTCGACAGGAACGTGATTCCCCTGTCACCAGCGTACTCGATCAACCGCTCGTGATCCGCTCTCGATAGTTCGAGGTTCGAGAGCATCTCGTACTGCGATGAGTCCCCGTCGGACGACTGGTAGTCCGCCCGAGGTGCATCTTTGACGACCAGACGATTCGTCGAGAAAGTCTGAAACTTGACCGCATCAGCGTCAGCACCAGCAGCAGCCTCGATAAGATCTTCAGCGAGATCGACGCGTCCGTTGTGGTTAACGCCCGCTTCAGCGATAAAGTAGACCCCATCGCCAATCGTTCGGTTCCCGATTTCCATTCGTGTTACATCACATGGAGTCGTATTGAAAATGTTGACGGTGAATCCCGGTTCCTAATACGATACAGCCCCAATCAGTAAGTAGTAATCAAATGTACGCGATATATTGTGCCGGCGATCAAGGACGTGTCGTCCGAGATATTGTACAGGCATCAGACAAGAACGAACGTCTCGTCTTCGTCGATGATAACCCAGAGTTACACGGAACCGAAATTGGCGGTATCCCGGTTGTCGGTGGACTTGATTACGTCAGTAACCGATCTCAAACATCATTCCATGTCGCTTATGGCTCGACCGCTGGCAATCGAACGGACATCGCAGCCAGAATCGAGAAAGCCGGGTTTTCCTTCTTCAATGCGATCCATCCGGATGCGACAATTAGTGAAAGTGCTAACCTTGGAGAGGGAGTCGCGATCAATGCACAGAGCTATGTCGGTCCCGGGAGCGACGTCGGAGATCACGTTCTGATCGATAGTTGTGTCAATATATCTCACGACTCGGCTCTCGGTGACGGCGTCACTGTGACGCCGAACGTCGGGATTGCTGGGAATGTGACAATTGAAGCCGGCGCCTACGTCGGGCCCGGTGCCGTCGTCTTCAAGGGGACTACGATCGGGAGAGGTGCAGTTGTGGGGGGCGGAGCTGTCGTCACTAGTGACGTAGAACCAGAGACTGAAGTACGTGGTATCCCTGCAAAATCGATTGACGACAGATGAGCTGATTCGCCAGTATGCAGTAGCAACTTATTTTCCCTCTCGTCAACGATACTCGTTAGATGACTGACTCCATTCCGCTGTTTGAGATTTCTTGGGACATCAACGATGTCAAAAACGTCGTTGACTCGGTTGGTCGCGGTGGCTATTGGGCGAAGGGACCATATATCGACGAATTCGAGAACAAACTTGCGTCGTATCTTGATGTTGAACACGCCCTTGTCGTCAACTCTGGAACAACTGCAATTCACGCAATTCTCGAATCACTGAGTCTTGAATCGACAGACGAGGTCATCGTTCCCTCGTTCACACAGCAAGCGACCGTGAATGCTGTCCGTCTGGCAGGGGCTACCCCGGTCTTCGCGGATATCGAAACCGAAACATACGGGCTTGATCCGGATGCTGTGCGCAACACACTCACTGACCGCACGAAAGCCATTCTTCCGGTCCACGTCTATGGGAGTGTTTGTCGAATTGACGAACTTCGTACGATCGCCGACGAGCACGAACTCACACTCGTCGAAGATGCTGCAGAGGCACTTGGTGCACACCGCGATGGCGTCTATGCAGGGACGGTCGGTGATGCCGCAGCCCTTAGTTTCTGTCAGAATAAAATCGTTGCAACGGGCGAAGGTGGAGCCGTTGTGACCGATGATGACGACATTGCGGCCAGGGTGAAACTGTTCAGGTCTCATGGTCGTACCAGTACAGACTACTTTGATTCCGCCAAAAGCGGGCGACACGTCTCCGTGGGTGGCAACTATCGTATGCCAGATATTGTCGCTGCACTCGGGGTCTCACAGATGGAGAAAATCGAATCACTGATTGAGGGGCGCCGTCAGGCAGCAACGGAAATGAACGACGCGTTTGAACAGATACCTGGTGTAACGCCCCATACCCTCGAAAATGGCCGTCACGTGTATCAGTTCTATACAGTCACGTTTGACGAAGCGATCGACAGAGATGCTGTCATCGAAATTCTCTCCAAACGAGGCATCTCGTCGAAAGTGTACTGGGATCCTTCGGTTCATCAGTCGGATTACTACTGTGATCGGCACTCTGACGTTGAACTTCCTGTTACAGAACGGATCTCTGGCCAAGTTCTGTCGCTTCCGATCCACCCCGAACTCTCGCCTGAGGAGACCGCCCGAGTTATCGAGGGCGTTGCAGACGCCTGTGAAGAATTATACAAGTAATGACATTTGGCACTGTCTAGTTGAAGGTTTGAGGAACGAGCAGGCCGTAGCGAGAACTGATCATGGAACTCGCAGACCTGCTTAGAGAAAGGTTAGAAACGGACGATCAAGTCGTTTGGGAGAACAAGCGCACTCCGACACCCGTCCGGCGGTTTGGGGTGCATCTCCACACGGCGGGGCGTCGATCAGGGAGACGGTCGCAATCTTAGAATTACTGGGTGCTGATCGTTCTCACGGCGCGGTCTGGAACTGGTTCATACGCTGTCTGAAGCACAGATCGACCCGTCGACGGCCGAGCCGTCGCGGATCGCGGTCGACGAGAAACAGACCGAGGTTGGTGGCGACAAAAGTGCCTTTACGCCGCGATCGACACTACCTCAAAGCTACTACTCGAAATTGGCGTATTCAGTCGCTGTGGGACTGATCCAGCGGCGTTCACGAGACCGATGTCTCGTGCAGCGGCTGTGTTGAATCGCCATAAGGCAGTGGAATTCACTGTGTGACAGCTCGCTTGATGTTGTAGACGACACACATCAGGGCGATTTCTCGGAACTCACGGAACCAGGAACGCGCTCGCACGGCGAAGCCGAGCGAGCGCTTGACAGCCGAGTTCACTATCTCGGTCATAGAGCACTGATTGTAGCGCTGTTTGTCGATTCTGGCGTTGTGCGCGTGGTCGTACGGGGCGAAGATGCGATGCTTGATGAGCGGTCTGATGTCGATCTCACGCAGTGCTTCGCGGAGCGACTGCTTGTCATAG
>NZ_JADPQC010000013.1:0-8096 GCF_017612575.1 Halomicrobium sp. IBSBa | reverse complement strand
ATTCGAGTCAGCTCGGAACCGGGGTTTTTCGCTAACCCAATTTGCCTGTTTTCGGTCAGTATGGGCGTCGCTCGTCGCAATTTCGGTTCGGCCAGGAATCAGGCAGTTGCTTGATGGGCCCTGGCGGGTGAACATCTCAATCGTACCGCTGTATGATAGTTTTCGATTCATTGAAGTCAGGAATCTGGAAGGTAATCGCGGCGCTGTTCGGCCTTCTCACGCTCGCCACGGCGGTCGTAGTGCTTGTCGAGAATCTGGCCGCTGGCGTTCAGTCGGTCAGAGACGACCTGTTTCGGCACGTCGTTGCGACGGTAGGCAGTCACCCGACCACTCCGAACGTCGTGGGGTGACCGCGCCGACGGGCACGTACTCTTCTTGTGTGGCTCGGTTGCCTCGCAGCTCTCGATGTCGCGGTTGTGCGGACACCCTTCGTTTCGCCAGCACGGGCGCGTGATCCGGTAGAGCGTGTTCCGAAGTGTCGAGATCGCGGCGCGGCCCTTCGTGGTCGTGATCAGTGGCCGTCGCCCGTACTCGTCGGTCACGACATCGCGCTGACCTTCGACGTAATCACTGACGATCCGCGCGACTCGCTGACTGATCGAGTTCCAGCGCTCGCCCTTGGTGTCGTTCTTGAGCGGCGTGCCCTTCTCCGGTCGATGAACGAACTGGAGACCGGGCGTATCACCTTCGAGTTCGCAGTCGTCCAGGTCGAGCGCGCGCAGCCCACCGACGCGACAGCCGGTGTGCCAGAGCAGGAGCATGACGACGTGCTGCCGGCTCGCGTAGTAGTACTGATTCAGGTAGTCGAGGATGCCCGTCGCTCGCTCGGGTTCGAGCGTCGAGTCGGAAACACCGCTCCCGCCGCTCAGTGTCGGGAGGGGAACCTTCGTCCGAAGGTCCTGGGGGACCGCATCGACTTCGGCGGCGAACCGCAGGAACGTCCGCAACGTCGCGAGCTGCCCACGGAGGGTGATCTGCTCAACTGGCTCGCGGTCCTCACCCTGGCCCTCCCGTCGCCAGATCCGATACTCGTACAGGTCGCGACCGGAGATCTCGTTAAGGTTCTCGATCTCTTCCTCCTTGCACCACTGCAGGAACGCTTCGAGACGGTACTTGTGGCCCGTCAGCGTCGCTTCGGTGTACTCGTCTTGCTTGCTGTTCAGGTACATCTCGACGCCGCGCTCGGGAGACAGTGCTTCGAGATCGGCGCTCACGTCTGGTCACCCCCGTCGAGATCGCGGTCGTACGGACCGACCGGCGTCACCAGCCGCACGCTCTCGCGCTCGCGAAGGTCGCCGGTCTTCCGGTCGTGCAGCTCGTGGAACTCGCCGTCGACGCCCTGGGCGCGCGCACAGGAGGCACACCAGAAGTGGTGGTTGGTGGGCTCCCAGGAGCGATGGCCGCGGGGACAGACGAATCGCCATCGGTCGGTCCGGCTCTCGATTCGAACCGTCTTCTTCTGCTCCGACATACTCGTCTGGGACCGACGAAGGGCATCGTAAAAGGCGCGAGTCTTACCCGCGCGGTGAAAGTGAAAGTGATTGGTTCGCCGCCCCGTCCCGCCGAAATAGCGATTTCGGCCGGTGAAAGTAAAACGGGGAAGCGCGCGGTCGATCGTGCCACCTGCATTAAGGCGGTAGGCTCGTCTCGTGGTCATGTGTTCGCTCGCAAGAGCAACACCCCGGCCGACGGACATGGGCGTCGGCTCCCGACTCTTTCTCTCGGACCTGCTCGCCGAGGACCGGGTGTGGCGCTCTTAGCACCCACATTGTACTGACCTGGCTTAAAACCACATCGTACGTTGATCTGCAAGTATACGAATGGTGATTGGACTGCAACCCACCGATGAAACTATGAAATCGCCCCTTGACTCCCGAATATGCGACGACCGAGGGTTTCGTGGATGACTCAGGCCGATGGACGTATCCTCGAAACTCTCGCAGACAGTGATCTGGTCCTCTCGCCCCGCATACTCGCGGTCAATACCGACTACTCACGCCACTACGTTAGTCGCCGTTTGGGGAAGCTACATGATGCTGAACTCGTTGAGAAGGTCGACGATGGACTATACCAGATCACTGAGAAAGGAAGAGATTATTTGACGGGAGACCTCCAAGCCGGCGATCTACAAATTAATCAGGAGTGATTCCTGTTGATTGCATTTATAACACATCATACACTATTGGTCACAAATGGGTGACGATGAAGATAGAGAAAAGAAATCAGATGATGTTTGCGAAAATGAGGTAGACACTGAAGTCAACCCGGCGGCCAACCCATTCGCTGATATTGATACGACGGTCGGTCTACCCGCAGACTTCGACGAAGATATCGATCTACTCACTGGTGTCAACCCAGCAGTCGACTCATTCGCTAATATTGATACGACGGTCGGTCTACTCGCAGACTTCGACGAAGATATCGATCTACTCACTGGCGTCAACCCGGCAGTCGACTCATTCGCTAATATTGATACGACAGTCGGTCTACTCGCAGACTTCGACGAGGATCTCGATCTACTCACTGGTGTCAATCCGGCAGTCGACTCATTCGCTAATATTGATACGACAGTCGGTCTGCTGTCGGACTTCGACGAGGATCTCGATCTACTCACTGGTGTCAACCCAGCATTCGACCCATTCGCTAATATTGATTCGACAGTCGGTCTGCTGTCGGACTTCGACGAAGATCTCGATCTACTCACTGGCGTCAACCCGGCGGCCAACCCATTCGCTGACATTGATACGACGGTCGGTCTGCTGTCGGACTTGCAGTGCAAATCAAACAGTGAAGGGCTGGAAAGCGAGGATCAATTACAAGCAGAGTATTTCGTTGATCATCTGGCCCTCTACATTTTCAATTCAGAATCAGATCTATTTGATGGTCTGCGAATTCAAGCGATCAAAATTCTTGCCGAAGATAATTTGCATCGAAAGCGAGAGGTCTATCGAGAATTAATCATAGAATCAAGCGTCGGTGCAAAAATAGCGATTGAACAAGCGACAAGATATCTACTGATTTGTCTGATCGCGTTTTTCACCCCCTATACAGATGAAGAAAATGGATCCGAGAACGAATGATTGGACGTATCCTTGATCTGATTGGTGAAAAGAGAATTGAGTCCGTATTCTTACCAATGGGGATATTTTCATACATATATGCATCTGGCAATACAGCGATGTGTTCTTTTAATCCAATCAACAGTCCCTTTGTGTATACTGGCTTTTCCGATCATATGTATCTGGTATTTGCAATAATCTCCACAATTACAGCATCAATAGTCTATGACTCACTAAGGAACTATTACAATATGGAAACCGACGATCCAGCAGAGGCTCTACCAGATAGATTACCAGCCACAACCATTGTACTAATATCATTTATCTCATTCATTTCATTGGGTCTTTTGAGTTTTTCAGAGGTTATTTCTCGTGTTTGCTCAAAAAGCCCAGTATTATTGGGAATCTTCCTCATATCGCTAATTATAATTACCTCAGCACTATCGAGTGCTTTCCTAACGTCATCATGATCCAATTGGTAGACATATCATATTCATCAATCAATAGTAACTATTTGCTCAGTTTGAATTTCGTAGGTGCCAGGAACCGTCAGTGTCTCGGCGATCTCCCGCTTCTGCCGGACCGTCAGATCATCACGGGCAAGTACCTCCCGGATTCGGTCGTCGATTCGCCGAGAGAACTCGGCTGACTTCATGAGCGCGGTCGTCTTGTTGCAGTCCCAGAACTCGGCGGCCTGCTCGATCGTGTCGGTTCGGTGCGCGTGCTTACCGTCTTCGCGGATTCGCATACCCGCCGCTCGTGAACACGATGGTAAAATAGTGGTCTGCTCGGGTAACTCGAAGCCCGATTACTGATAAAGGCCAGCGCGGCCCATAGCCCACAACCCTCGAAGCCACCCTTCGTTGCCCTCACCGAGCTCCCAATATGCACACGGCCAGATCCCGCCCGTGTGCATATCGCGACGAGCGAGATTCTCGACGTGCGAGCCCTGGGGGTCAAATGCGCCGACTACCCTCAGCCTGAGCTGGATTTATCATACAACAAGTACACCATGTTAGCATGGATACTGAATTGCTCACTGATGAGAAATACGAAGAGCTACTCAGGTCTCGCGACAGAGAGTTGACTGAATCACAGAGACGGAAACTAAAGAAGATCGATAGGGCAGAAGTACTTCTAAACGAATATTCTGAAGAGTTGGACGATGATGCGATTGAAGAGGTTTCCACTGTACTCCGGCGTCGCCAAATGGAACTCTTAACAGACGAGAAAGAGCCCTCTATGGACAAAATCTTGGAGGAATTACCGGACCAGATTCAAATTCAATTCAACCACTGACTTCTTGCCCCGTCTTTTATTTCACCTGCACAAGGATTTGCTCATTCGATGTATTGCAGACAACTTCAGAAATGGGCTCGATAGCTCTGGTGAGATAATGAATTATAGTATGGCTGTCTCAACAGGTAGAATAGATGGCCGACTACGGGCGGGAGTACGTTGTCAACAAGACGTATCGAAGTTCCAGCGATGCCACCAAGGATCAGTTTCAGAAATGGCTCAATGGGCCGATTGATAACGGAATCAGGAACAGCGGTGGTATCAGATCGATCACTAATCCCGACACCGGCAAGCGGGAATTTCTGGTCTTCGTCTCTGATTCAGGCGCATCACAGACACAGAATCCTTGGGAAGACGTCATCAACATGGAGGAAGGGATCGTTCGCTACTGGGGAGATGCAAAAGCCCGTCACACCCCTCACCCAGAGACTGCTACAGGTAAC
Source organism: Halomicrobium sp. IBSBa (assembly GCF_017612575.1). NCBI lineage: Archaea > Methanobacteriati > Methanobacteriota > Halobacteria > Halobacteriales > Haloarculaceae > Halomicrobium > Halomicrobium sp. IBSBa. The sequence goes on along the minus strand of NZ_JADPQC010000013.1, from coordinate 3,295 downwards.
GGTTGGGTGAAAGACGACTATTGCCGGACCTACGCACAAAATGACCGTCCAAATGCTCCACCAGTCCTGCTCTTCGAGAAACCCGAGTCAGGGAAAGTCACCTTCCGCGGTGTCTGTATTATTACAGACCTAAGGATTGAACGACACCGGGATAACGGTGAAACGGTCGTCAATTATCTCTTCGAGCTGGCAATCCTCAATGCGAATTCTATCGATCTGGAGTGGGTTCACCGGAAAGCAAGAACCGGAGTCGATGTCGGTGGCCCAGATGCGTGGAATCGGTGGGTCCGAGAAGGTCGAATCCAACGGTATTCGATCTACAAAGACAGTATCCGGTCCAAAGAAGGCCAAGACCCGGAAGGACGTGAAGCCGATCTGCTCGAAGACATTCGCGAACGACTGGATGATCCGAACAAGGGAGAGAAACTTGAGGTTCTAATACAGTTCTTGATGGAGGGTCTCAAGAACTTCAGCAACGTCGAGTTGACCCCAGAGAGTGGAGATCGTGGCGTCGATCTGACCGGTCAGGTGGACTTGTTCTCTGACAGGCCACTACGGGGTGTCGATACGAAGATCGAGTTCAAAGCTCAGGTCAAAAATAGGGGCAGTAGCATCTCTGGTAAGGAATTAAGTCGATTGGCCTCGCGTGTAGACGACGGTGAGATAGGGCTGTTTTTCACAACCTCACATTACACCAGAAGTGCCCAGCGAGAGAATCTTTCTACGTATCCTGTTCGGCTCTTCTCAGGTGGCGATCTCGTCGAGTTGCTGTTTCAGACCGACCTCGCAGACAATGGTAAATTGACAGACGAGGTTGTCGAGGACATTCACGAGGAAGTTGGCTAACCTGAGCCACCACACTTGTCGAGAGTTCATCTTCGACCTGACTTTTACCCAACCTCGCTCGCCCTTTGCTCGTTCGCTGTGACAGCGAACGAGCAACCATGTACGGAAAGATCGACATCGAAGACGCGCTGTTCGGCACGGTGTTCGCCGCGAGCGCGTTCGTGACGAACGGAATCGCGACGATCAACATCCTCGGTAATGACCTGGGAGCGGCGGTGTGGACGGTCCAGGGGACGGACATCACCTTCGCGTTCCTGCTGACGCTCGTCGCCCTCGTCGGCGCGTACGCGACGAACCGGGTGAACCGCTCCAGCGGGAAGTCCTACGAGATCGATACGGACCTGGCGAACATCGCTCGCGGGGAAGCGCCGGTCGAGACGTACCTCGCGGTGGGCACGGCGATCCTCGTCCTGGTCACTGGGCTGAACATCCTCGGTGCCCAGGAAGTCATCGCCGGTACCGCTGCATTCGGGCTGGTCGTCGTCGCCGTCGAGGCGAGTGGCTACTACGTCATCAGCTACCTCGGGTGATCCTCGTGAAGCTCGATACTCTCCTCGGCTACGGCCTGCTCGGCACCATCGGCGTGTCCGCCTCGACGATCGCTTCGGCTCTCGTCGGCCAGCCGTTCCCCGTCGTCGTTCCGACGATCTTCGCCGCCGCCGTCGTCGCCGCCCACCACGTCCGAACCAACGACTCCGACGACGACCAGCTCGACGACGCGACCGACCAGGACGTGCGCGATGCCGTCGGCGAGACCGCCGTCGCCACCGACGGGGGCGAGCCATGAACCGCGGCGCGGTCCTCGTCGCCGTCCTGCTCGTCTCCTCGGCGATCGCCCCCGCCGGCCTCGCGCTCGGTCAGACAGACACCAACACGTACAGCAAGACGATCACCGGCCACCCAGATCGCATCGTCGTCAATCAGGCCAACATCGACGGACAGTTCACTGTCGAGATCTCCACGACCGACGGCCCCGGCGGCAGTAACGTCACGCTGGTGCGCGAGCAAGTCGGCCCCGGCGCGGAGAAGTACATCCAGTTCAACAACCAGCGCGCCTATGAATCCGTGACGGCGACGGTCACGCTGGCCGACAGTGCCACCGGCGAGCCCACTTTCGGCGACGGATCTGACAAGGGGTTCGATATCAGCTACGTCATCGGCTCGACCGGCGGTGATCGGGACCTGACGTGTGGCACTGGCGAGCGGATCAACTCGCTGACCAACCCATACGTCGAGGTTGTTGACTGCCAGACGCTCCCCGGCAAAACGGAGGTGAACACGACGAACGCAGACGCTGAACAGGTCAAACTCGACATCTACCAGTCGGCACAGAACGAAAAGGCGTCGAGCGAGATCTACCAGACGACGCTCGACAACAAACTCGAAGGCACAAAGACGCAGGCCCGTATTTTCGGCAAGAATGCCTATATCCGGGCGCTGAACAACGGCAGCAGCGAAGCGGCAGCGAAGACGGCTGCCAAAGCCGCTGTGGCCAACTACTACGCAGTCATGCAGGCGAATCTTATCAAGCACTGGAATCTCAAGCTCGCCAACGCTGCTTACCTCAAGGGTGTCGCTGAGAACGAAAGCAGCGTCGATCCGATGTTCCCTGCTGATGGGGACATTTACTCGACGTACGACGGCGGGACCTCTAACGGTCAGTATGAGGTTAGTGACGTTACCTACGAACACGGGACTGAATCTGTTAGTCTCGCAAACGGGTCCACCATGGACGCCACTACGATGCAGGTGACTGGCCGTCTGTATCAGGTTAACGACGACTTCGATGACCGGGATTCCAAAGTCGTCGGGATCACGACTCCGAACAACTTCACCACCAACACGCAGTACGGCCCGATCTACTGGTACAGTCTCGGTGTCAATGCTCCGAACAGCAACTTCGAGAGCCGGACCTACATCGACTTCGGTGCTACTAACCAGCGTCTCATCGAAATCTCGTCCCAAAACGATGCTGTCCAGAGTGACATGGACACGCTCGTCACCAACACGTACGACGAGTATCAGGCGGGCGAGATCAACAACTCCGACCTGATCGACCCGTACGTCTTCAGTCAAGAATTCTCGCCCGGAGACCAGTATCAGGGCTGGGCCGCCGCGCAACTGACCATGCTCGGGACCAACAGTCCTGAGGCGATGGATTCGATCGGTCGATTCGACATCTCGACGGCTGACGGGGACCACACCGGGGTGCTGATGTCCCAGACGAACCCCAACAGCGGTCAGTTCACGGTCAACCAGACCTACGACCCGGCCAACATCTCCGGCACCCAGTACGTCGTCACGGATAGCCAGATCCACGAACTGACGACTCCCTTCGAGATTCGGTCGATCGAGACCACTGATGGGGAACGTCGACAGAACGTCACCATCGAGAAGACGACCTACGAGACCGCCGACGTGAACACCACCCAGCTCACCAAACTGTACG
>NZ_JADPQC010000012.1:0-24537 GCF_017612575.1 Halomicrobium sp. IBSBa | reverse complement strand
TATCACTCCGTCGGAAGCAAACGCTGGGGTATCCCTCCCCAGCTACATCGTGTTGGGTCCGTCAGGGCTCACATCAGATCTCATCTTGACGGCGGACCGCAGGGGTGAGATCCTCATCCTTCGCGAGAGGGCCACTCGCCGCGGAGCGGCGAGGTGGGCACACTCTCACTCTTCGTGGCCGACAAACCACGGCGGTTTGCCGGCCCGGCCTTGCCGGGCGACCCGGCGCGACCTTCGTATTACACCCGATGGGAGGGGTACATATAAATCGCACGTCTCGAAGCCGCCCTGTGATGGCAGCACACGGCTCACGTGTGGTGGTCCGCGCCGTCGTGTGAACTGACCGAGGGGATATAAGCGAGACAGAGGGGACGGACGGAATCGACGCTGGAAGTCCCCGAACGACGACGACTCCACCACGGGCACACAGCAACCACAGTGACAGCGGACAGTCAGACGATCGACCCGACACGGGCAGCGAGCTATCTGCGTGGGATGTCTCGCCCACCGGGTAGCGAGTACCGTGTGACGATGACGGCCAACAGTGTGAGTCTTGCAGCGGAGGCGACGACCACAGTGAATCGCCAGCGAACACAAACAGGAGGACCATCCCACGTTTCCGGAAGGCCGTCGAGGACGTATCTGTATCACCCCGATTATTCGCTTAGGGAGAGTGTCCTATAGGTATCTTTCCCATTTTGTACAGAGTTTCGAGATGTTTCTAGATGTATTTCTCAGTGTTAGACACGTAAGCCTACATATACACCCGTATTTCCCATAGTGCCCCTATACTGTCGCCTACTCTACTATATCCTCGCTATTCGGTGAAGAGTTCACGATTGGCCTAGCATTCGAAGTGTAGCTGTGGCAGTATCCGACACGACAGCCACGAGAGGACACGGTGAAACGTAACGGCGATACCTGCGTTATTTCACCGTAGTGGACGGTCGGTGTGGAAGGCGGAAGCAATTTACATAACCCGGGAGCGCGTTGGAACCACGTATGAACAGACAGCGGCGAAGCAAAGTCGAACGATTGCTGGACGAGTACGGGCTGGGTGGCCTGGGAGACGAACTCGTCGCCAGTTGGACGGCCGACGGCGACGATCGGAAGAGCCTCCGCCAGCTCGCGACCGAGTTCAACGTCGCGCTGGTCGACGCGCGACTGGAGAGTGAAGGTATCACGCACTTCGACAGCGACGGGAAGGCGATCTACGAGGCCCTGGCGAACGACGACGCCGAGACGGACCGTGCAACCATCGAGACGCGGCTCGAACGGGAAGGAGTCGACGTCGAGCAGCTACAGAGCGACTTCGTCACGTACCAGGCGATCAGGTCCTACGTCAAAGACGTCCGGGACGCGGAGTACGAGACGCCAAGCGACGAAGAGCACATCGAGAAGCAAAAGACGACGATCCAGCGTCTCGTCAGTCGGGCGACGTCGGTCACCGAAGAGAAGCTGACGCGACTGCGCGACACCGGCCGGATATCGCTCGGCGACTTCCGGCTCATCATCGACTTTCAGGTGTACTGTCGGGACTGCGAGACACAGAGGACCGTGGCGTCGTTGCTCGACGAGGGCGGTTGTGAGTGTGAAAGCGAGGAGAGCTGACACCGTCAGTCGCAGCAGTCACGTTGGAGGCCGTTCGAAAGCCACCAGCGGTCGTTACGCGCCGATGTCGGTGATTCGGTGGTGGTCGATCTCCAGAGCGTCGGCGTCTTCGGGCAGCAATGCGACGACGAGGTAGTCGACGTACGACTCGAAGTACTCGACGAGTGCGGCGATGCGCTCGGAGTCGATCGGTTCGAGTGCGTCCATAATCATCACTGGCACGTCCTCGTGAACGTCGTGAACCAGGTAGCCGGCCAGGGCGAACACCAGTCCAGTCACCTCCCGCTCGGAGTCGCTGAGGTGGTCGACGGTGTCTTCGTAGGCGACGCCGCTGTCGCTGCTACGGATGACGTGGAGTTCGAAGGTCCGTTCGGTGGTCTTACGTCGTCCCTTTCTGACCTCCTCCTCGACGATCTCGATCCAGATCCGTTCGATGTTGTCGTAGTCGAGGATGCCGAGGAGCTGTTCCATGTGGTCGTTGAACTGCTCGACGGCGTCGGCCTCGATCTGGTCGATGCGAGTGCGGAGGTCCGTCAGTTCTTCCTGGAGTTGCTCGCGCTGTGCGCGCAGGTCGTCTGCCTCGGCGACGCGGGACTCGATGTCCTCGATCTCGCTCTCGACTTCGTCGCGTTCGGTCTCCAGTCGTCCGAGCTCGTACTCCATGTCGTTGGCGGTCCGGTGGAGTTCCAGGACCTCGTCGTAGCTACCGGATTCGAGGTCCTCGACGCGCGCTTCGAGGTCTTCGACCTCGTCAGTGAGTTCGTCTTTGCGTTCGGTCAGTCGTTCGAGCGCGCTGTCAGTGGATTCGATATCGTTCTCCACGCGCGCGAGGCGGCGCTGTGCCTGATCGCGTTCGCGTTGCTGGGACTCGTAGGACTTCTTCTGGCGCTTGTACTCGTCGAGTTCCGACTCGATGTCGTCGATCGTGTCGAGCTTCTCGCGGCGCACGTCACGGAGGTTGGCGACGGTGTCCTCGATCTGATCGATCTCGACCTCAGAGCCACAGGTCCAACAGACCGTCTCCTGGCGCTGATCGAGGAGTTGGTCGGTCACGGTGGCACCGTCCCCACCGTCGGTCGCGATGTCGACGGCCGGGTGACTCCCGCTCGTCGCCTCGTCGATCATCTTCTCGTTGAACTGGATCGTCTTCTGGAGTTCGCTGATTTCAGCGTCGAGTTGCTGCTTCTGGGAGCGAAGGTCGTCGACGTGGCTCTCGATGTTGGCCAGTTCGTCTTCGGGAACGTCGGCCAGTTCGTCGATCTCGGTTTCGAGCTCGTTTCGCTCCTCCTTGAGCGAGGAGTGGCGCTTGCGCTTTGCCTCGATCTCGTAGCGAACGTCTTCGAGTGTCGATCGAACGTCTCGAAGCTCTTCCAGCGCCGCTTCGAGTTCGTCGCGTTCCTCGCGCTGATTTTCGACGGAGGCGTCGGCCTCTTCGATATCCGCTTCGAGTGACTCCAGCTCCGAACGCTTCGCCTCGACCTCCTCTTGTAGCTCGCGCTTTCGCTCTTCGAGGTCGGGCAGTCGTTGCTTGAGCGAGTCGATCTCGTCCAGTTGCTCGTCGATTTGATCGCGTTCGCGCTGACAGCGCTCGATCTCGGACTGGATCGCTTCGGTATCGACCGGTCGCATGATGAGTTCCCGCAGATCGACGGTCGACTGGACGGCACGCCTGGCCTCGTTGGACTTCAACAGGAAGGCAAAGAGATCCGCGACGGCAGAGTCGTCGAGGTAGGGGGTGCCGTCCGAGCGGACGGTCGCACCCGTTCGTTCGAACGTTCGTTCGTACGTCGTCCCGTCGATTTCGAGGCTCACCGACCCTTCGTCTGCGTCGCCTTTGAGCGAGACCTGATCGCTACCGAGCGCGGCCATCACCGATCGGAGAAACGATGTCTTGTTCGAGGCGTTCGGGCTCGCGAGGACGGTTACGCCGGGCGGTATCTCTGCTGTCGTGTGCTCGATGCCGCCGATATTCTCGACGGTCAGCGTTCCGGAGTCCATGTGGCAGCCCACGGCGCGCTCCTATTTGTAGATTCTGGTATGACAGATGTAAGGACTGTCGCCGTCGGGGAGAAACTCTTTCGAAACTGACTGGTCGCTGTCCGGGAGCCGGTACAGGTGTTCACGAGAAGGAAATAACGGTGGTACCAGTGATAGCACTATCGAGGTCGAGCGGGGAAATCGCGGGTCGGAAACGGTATGCTGAGATTGACACGTTCGGGAGGACGCACGGCGACGACTGGCCGGAAGCACTAGCTCACCGAGAACGTATACGGCTGCGTACACTTGCTCGGAACGAGAAACGAACCACCAGTTTGAGATGCAGTATCGAAATTGAGTAGTCGTCTCTCGCTGATATGCTCGAATCCGTGGCCCGGATCGTGCGACGTCGGACTGACCTCCGGTACACGTCGAGATTGCGCGGGCGTGTCCGGAGCGAGACGACCCCACGACCGAACAGTTCGATTTCACGTGCGGCCGCGAGACAGGCACAGAGCAGGGGTACCGCCGTCGGCGGTCGCATCGTCACCTGCAAGACGATCACGTAGCGCACGGCACCAGCCCTCTCGATCGGCGACACGACACCAGAAAAGTATTGATGATGGCGGCTGTTGTGTTCGATATATTTCCAGACGAAACTGGAGGTCGGATACGTCGCGGCGGCCGGTCGAACGTCACACCCTGTTGATGGTATGGGCCACCAGTTTACATTTCTTCACTTGAGATTCGGGAATTAATTTGCCAAGTGACGCGACACGTCACCGGTCCGACCCCGGCAAGAGCCCCCGGAGCCGAGGACCGACCGGTGCGGGCAGCGCACCGGTGACCGACCGGAGTTCGTCGACGGTCACCGCACCGAACGCCACGGCGACGATCGTGTAGACGACTGCACCGACGACCGGGACCACCGCGAGAGAGAGGTAGTCGCCGACGAGAACGGCGTCGACGGCGTAGATGACGGGTCCGGCGACGACCACGGTCCCAACCAGCGACGGGAGCCGGAGATCGTCCAGCGGTCGATACCCCAGATACCGCGCACAGGCGACGTGGAAGGCGAACATCGAACCGTAGCCGACGCTGGTGGCGGCCGCAGCGCCGATCATCCCGTAGGCCGGAATCAGCGCCGCGTTGAGGACGACGTTGATGCCGGCAGCCCCACCCGTGGCGACGATCGGGATTCGGAGGCGACCGCTCCCCTGGTTGATGGCGTACAGCGGGCGGGCCAGCGCGAAGCCGATCGTCCCGGGCAACAGGACGAGCAGCGGCCCGACAGTGTCGGTGAACTCTGGACCGAAGTACAGCGGGATCGCCGCGTCGGCCAGGACGAACAGACCGATCGCCATCAGGGACACGAGCAGCCAGACGTAGCGCGTGATTCGAGAGGCGATGTCGGTGAGACGTTCGAACCGACGCTCGGCCCACAGTCGGGAACTGGAGTGCAAGAGCAGCGTCTGGAGAGAGAGCGGAACGAACCAGACGTACTCTGCGATCGCCAGGGCGGCCCTGTACTGTCCCGTCTGTCCGCCGTCGGTCAGGAGCCGCATCATCACCACGTCGACGTGGAACAGCGACAGCAAGAGGAGCACGAGGACGATGTTGAGCCCGTTGAACGAGAGTAGTTCTCTGGTGGGGAAGTCGTCTGGGGGCCCACGGAGGATGGCAGACACCGACAGTCGGCGGGCGATCACCGCGAGACCGACGACGGCGAGTAGCGTCGCACCGGCGATGTTCGAGATGAGGAAGGCGTCGACGCCGAGCCCGAGGGCGGCCAGCCCGAGTCCGAGTCCGACCCAGGTGACCTTCGTCGCGACCCGGAGGGGCTCGGAGTAGCGCTCCAGACCGAGCCCCATCAGCGTCCGGCGGGTAAACGCCCGGAGCTGTGCAGCGACGACCAGCACCGCCAGCAACGCGAAGTAGTAGGAGAACGGAGCACCGAGCAGGCGGTTCGGCAGCCCGGTCGCGCTGGCCGCGCCGACGACGACGGCACCGACCGCCCCGAGTCCGAGCGTCAGCCGGAGGTAGAAGCCGACGACGTGTTCGTGCCAGCGGTCGTCCGGGCGCTCTTCGGCGACGAACTTCTGGACGCCCTCCGTGACACCGGAGCTGACGAGGATCATGTAGAGGCTGAACGAGGAGATGAGGAAGGCGTAGTCCCCGTACCCGGTCGTCCCCAGCTCCCGGACGACGATCGGTAAGGAGACGATACTGATCACCGAAGTCGCCAGCTTGGCACTGAACAGTGCGCTGAACGCCTCGGTTAGCGACCGATCCACGAACCTCCCCCCAGCGTGGCCGCGTCGGTCATCGAATCCCTCCGACCGCTCCGGAAGTCTGCCCGGTCGGCGTCGCGACCAGCTCGACCTGTCCGACCGGATAGGCAGACGGCGGCGGGTGCGGGCCGAGGAAGCCGACGAGTGCGCCCGCCCAGACGGGAACGAGCGATATCGACTTGTTTTCGACCCAGGTCCGGCCCTTGAGTCGGAGACAGACGCCGATCAGCGCCGCCGTCACACAGCACCACGACAGGAGTCCAGCCGGACCCAGCGAACCGGTCGCGAGAATTCCGAGCGCCGTCCAGCCACCCATCGCCGCGTAGAGTCGAGAGTAGTGACACACCCGCGCGACCATCCGCGGGGATCGAGACCACTTGCGCAAGACCTGTCCGCGGCCGAAGTAGTAGCCGCTGTGCCACCGGCGACACAGCTCCGGTAGCCCGTCGCCGAAGGGGTGGGTTGCGGCGACGATCGGGAGCCGCACCAGGTGGTACCCCGCGTTCCTGAGACGGAAGCCGAGCTCCACGTCTTCGAGGGCCTGCAGGTGCGGGTCGAAGCCGCCGATCGACGCCAGGATCGACCGGTCGTACAGTACGACGCCACGCAGCGTGTCGACGCGGCGTTCGGTCCGTCCGGAGGCGTCGTTGAGACAGCCGTCGACGCCGGCGACCGCGGGCTCGGACCGGAGCCGCGCCGCGGCGGCCGCGACCCACGAGGGCTCGACGATCATGTCGCCGTCGACGAACAGCACGGCGTCGGCCGACGTGACCTGTGTCCCGACGTATCGACCGGCACCGGGCGTCCGATCCACAGACGCGGGGAGACGGTAGACGCGGACCGGATAGTCGGCGGCCAGTGCAACGGTCTCGTCGGTCGAGCGCGAATCGACGAGGACGACTTCGGTCCGTTCGAACTGGCGACACGCCTCGAAGATCGCATCGAGACACGCCTCGATACGATCGGCCTCGTTGTAGGTCACGACGACCACGGAGAGGGCGGAAACGGACGCTGTGTCGCTGTTGTGCCCGCTCGTGGCCTGCCCCCGGCAGCTCATACACCGATCACCATTTCTTGTCCCGACGCACCGCTGGCCCGCCCATTGTTATGGCCGGGCTACCGAACGCTCTCGTCTCGATACCGGCCCGATGAACGGTCGTTCACCCGGTAAGGCCGGGACGGTCCGCCGCAAGAGGATGGTACGCGACTCGCATTCAGGCAGAAGCGCCGGGACTCCCGCTCGGAGAAACCCCACCATATCGGCGACAGTTGAGAGTTATCCCGGGCACGTTCTGTGAACGGTCGAACCCGCTTATGTCGGCCGGGACGGACCCAACAAGAAGAACACGATGTCAGAGACACCGTACAGTGAGTGGTGGTCGAATCACAGCGAGCGCGTCGAAGCGAGTGACGACGTTCGCATCGACGTGTTCGTGCGGTCGCTGGGGGCACCGACGCCCTCCCAGACGACACAGTCGGCCGTTCTCGAACGCCTCGACGGACTGGAGAAGCGAGAGAGGATCGATCGGTTCACCGTCCAGGTGTGGGGCGATCGTCTCTACACGGGGGAACGCTGTTCCCAGTCGCCGGTCGGGCGGTACCTGCACAACAAGATCGAGGAGTTCGAACGCTGGGCAGACGGCTATCCCGAGGTCGAACTCCCCTTCGAACAGACGCACTGTGAATCGTTCGTCACCGACGAGACGTTCGACTGCGTCAAGTTCCCGCGGATCTGTCTGGCGACGTACGTCGACGGCGAACTGGCGGGAGTCGTCCCGAGCCAGTTCGAGGAAGTCGACATGACGGTCCACTCGTATCTGACGGGGCTGGCCGAACTCGCGAGCGATCCCCTGGCTGCCACAGAGCAGGCTGAAGTGAAGACTGCGGGCAGTCTCTGAGCGGCCCGTCGACTCCGTCGGATGGCCGACAGCCGTCGCATAACAAAGGTGGCGAGCGGGGTAGCGAGTGTGTATGTCAAGACCGCCCTTCGAACGCGCAGTCGACCGACAGCGACGCCCCAGTCTCGCCACGGAGGATGGCCGCTGATGTGTGGGATTACCGCCTGCGTGGGGTGTGACGAGGCAGTCTCGACGCTGCTCTCGGGACTGGACAACCTCGAATACCGGGGGTACGACTCCGCCGGGATCGCCGTGCCGGACGGTGCGTCCCTCGAAGTCGTCAAGCGCTCCGGCGAGGTCGCCGAGCTGGCCCGGCGTGTCCGTCGTGACCGCCCCGGCGGGACGGTCGGGATCGGCCACACCCGCTGGAGCACCCACGGCGAACCGAGCGACGAGAACGCCCACCCACACACCGACTGCACGGACAGCGTCGCCGTCGTCCACAACGGGATCGTCGAGAACTACGCGTCGTTGCGCGATCGGCTCCGGGCGAGTGGCCACGTCCTCGAGAGCGAGACCGACACCGAAGTGGTGCCACACCTCGTCGAGGAGTACCTGGCCGCGGGCGCAGCGCCGGTCGACGCGCTCCGGGCGGCGCTGGGCGACATCGACGGGAGCTACGCGATCGCGATGGTCGTCGCCGACAGCGATCGGGTCTACGCCGCCCGGAACGGCTCGCCGCTGGTTCTGGGTCTGGGCGAGGACGCGAACTACCTCGCCAGCGACGTGCCCGCGTTCATCGAACGCACCGACAGCGTGGTCTACCTCGACGACGGCGACATCGTCGCGGTCGGACCGAACCACTACGAGGTGACCGGCGCGGACGGTCGCGTCCGCGATCGGCCGGTTCGTACCGTCGAGTGGACCGCCGAGGACGCCGAGAAGGGACGCTACGACCACTACATGCACAAGGAGATCCACGAGCAGCCACGGGCCCTAGAGCAGACCCTCCAGGGGCGACTCGGCGACGGCGTCGCGCTCGACGACCTCGCGGACGACACTCTCGACGGCGTCGAACGCGTGGCCTTCGTCGCCTGTGGAACTTCCTACCACGCGTCGCTGTACGGGGCGCGGCTGCTGACCGAGCGTGGCGTCCCCGCGAGCGCACACCTGGCCAGCGAGTACGTCACGGCACCGCCACCGGCGCGGCCGGGGACGATCGTCGTCGGCGTGACCCAGAGCGGGGAGACGGCCGACACCCTGGCGGCGCTGCGGGAGGCTCACTCACAGGACCAGCCCACGCTTGCGGTCACGAACACGGTCGGTTCCACGGCCGCCAGAGAGTGCGACGACGCGCTGTTCATCCGGGCCGGTCCCGAGATCGGCGTCGCGGCCACCAAGACCTTCTCCTCGCAGGTCGCGACGCTGGCGTTACTGGCCGAGCGACTGGCCGCTCGCGAGGGGACCGAGCGGGGCCGCCCCTTCCGACGCGCGCTCGCGGCCCTGCCCGATGCCGTCCGCACGGTCGTCGAGTCGGACGACGTTCGGTCCGTGGCTCGGCAGTTTCGAGACAGCGACGCGTACTTCTTCGTCGGCCGCGGGACCGGCCACCCGGTCGCACTGGAGGGGGCGCTCAAGCTCAAAGAGATCACCTACGAACACGCCGAGGGCTTTGCCGCTGGCGAGCTCAAACACGGTCCGCTCGCACTCGTGACCGAACGGACGCCGGTGTTCGCGATCGACACGGGCCACAACACCGAGAAGGTCGCCAGCAACGCCGAGGAAATTCGATCACGCGGCGGGCCGATCGTCGCGGTGGGCCCGGCCGACAGCCCGCTGGCCGACCGAGCGGACGCCCACTTGCCGGTGCCCGACACCGATCCGGCACTGACGGGCGTGCTCGCGAACGTGCAGCTCCAGTTGCTTGCCTACCACGTCGCCGCGGGCCTCGACCGCCCGATCGACAAGCCCCGGAACCTCGCCAAGAGCGTGACCGTCGAGTGAGACAGACGGCTGTAGCGATGTCCCGGTGAGCGTCGAGCGGGGAGCCACTCACCGGAACCGACGGACGCCGTTCCGTGCGAGGGCTCGGTTACAGCTTCGTGCCGAGGTCACAGCAGGCGTCCGGTTCGGCGACGATGAACGCCTCGTCACGGAGCATCGACTCCTCGATCGGGAGGAACACCTGTTTGTCGTCGCGAGCGTTGGGCACGACTTCCCAGTCGACCAGTTCGTACCCCAGATCGCTGTGCAGGTCCGGATCGACCGGCCGGCCCTCCCAGGGCGTCCCCGCGAACGTCGCGGCGGCGTCTGCGAGCGGGTCACCGTCGGTGTTGTCCGTCTCGTTCGTCATCGTCTGGTCCTCCATCGGCGTCGCTCACACTGTTGGCTGTCACGTTGTGACGAGATCCGCCACGTCGGGGTGACGAGATCGGTCACAGATGTACAGCCGACAGTAGCAGACGCACTGTCCACGTCGCGGAGAGCCAGGTAGGTGGGTGTCGGAGCCATCAACACCTGGTAATCCGTACATACCGACAAAACCGTTCCGTCGAAGTGGACTGACTTGCCTACCAGTCGGTGGCGGCGTGGTTGCGTCTTCCGAAGGGACACCGAAAGGAGGGGTTACCGACGCTCCCGAACGGTAAGGCTCAGTTATCGACGACGACAGCCAGCGTCTCGTTGTGCCTGCGGTCGAGCGCGACGCCGGCCACGAGAGCCACGGTCGCGACGAGGAGGACCACCGACGAGAGAGCGAGTAAGCCGCTGTTACCCGCCAGCAACGCGAACAGGACGCCCGCCAAGCCGGGGACGGAAAGCGCGATCCCGCCCAGATAGCCGGCCGGGATCGCCGGGCCGACGTCGCTGGCGTATCGGCGGAGCCGCCAGAAGAAGTTCCGAGCCAGCATACCGGAGACGCGAGGCACGTACGTCCGGAGGTCGATGTGGCTGGTCTCGTCGCCGTACTCGGCGGGCATCGGCACGTCGGCGACCCGACAGTCCGCGACGTTGAGCTTGACCAGCAGGTCGTTGCAGTAGCCGTAGAACTCGTACATCTCGTCGACGCCGCTGCGTTCGAGCGCCGCCGTGGAGGCGGCAGTGTACCCGTTCTGCGGGTCGCCGATCCCCCAGTACCCCGACGCGAGTCGCGTCAGCGCCGAGAGCATGCGGTTGCCCGCCTGCCGGAAGGTCGGCATCGACGAACGGTCCGACGACGAACACAGCCGATTCCCCTTCGCGTAGGCGGCTCGGCCGTCGGCCACCGGCGCGACGATGTCGGGCAGCAGGTCCGGGTCCATCTGCCCGTCGCCGCCCATCACGGCGACGATGTCCGTGCCGTCCCGGATCGCCGCGAGGTAGCCGGTCTTGATCGCGCCACCGACGCCGCGATTTCGCTCGTGGCGGATCGGGACGACCGTCTGTGCCGCCTCGCCGCCGTCCGCGCGTGCCCGCGACCGAGACCGTTCTCGGGCGGGAACGTGTGACTGGATAACCGACCAGGTGTCGTCCGTCGAGCAGTCGTCGACGACGTACGCCCGGTCGACACAGTCCGGGAGGGTGTCGATGACTTCGCCGACGTGTGCTTCCTCGTTGTATGCCGGTACGACGACGCTGAGAGAGTGTCCGTTGAACATGTCTGCTGAAAGTCCGTGCAGCAATCGGTGACTCTCTCTTCCCGGTGAGACGGGTTTGTTATGGACGCGCTACGACGAGGAAGGAGGATCCGCCGGGGCGGCCGCGTCGACGAGCCGGTCGATGCCCGAGCGGAGATCGACCGTCGGCTCGTAGCCGAGTCGTTCGCGTGCGCGGGAGATGTCCGCCTCGCTGTCGCTGATGTCGCCCGGCCGCTCGTCGGTGTGTGTGATCGGGGAGTCGCTGTCCGTCGCCGCCCGGATCAGCTCGGCGAGTTCCGCGATCGAGACCGACGAGCCGGTGCCGACGTTGTAGGCCACGCCGACCTCGTCGGTGGTCGCGGCCCGGAGGTTCGCCTGGACCACGTCGTCGACGTGGACGAAGTCGCGGGTCTGCTCGCCGGTGCCGTGGACCGTGATCGGCTCGCCGTTTCGAGCCTGTTCGAGGAAAACGTCGACCACGGCACTGTAGGGGTTGGGGCCAGTCCGCGGGCCGTAGATGTTGAAGTAGCGCAGCGGGACGACCGGGAGATCGTACTGCTGGGCGAACACGCGGGCGTAGTGATCGACCGCGAGCTTGTCGACGCCGTACGGCGAGGTCGGTTCGAGAGGGTGGTCCTCCCCGATCGGGACCGACTCGGGCTCGCCGTAGATCGCGGCGCTGGAGGCGAGGACGACCCGCGTGTCGTACTGGCGAGCGTAGTCGAGCAACTGGACGGTCGCGCCGGTGTTGACGTGGTTGCTCCGGGGCGGATCCCGCAGCGAGGCCGGGACGCCGACGACGGCCGCCTCGTGGAAGACGACGTCTGCCGCCTCGATCTCCTGTTTGAGCTTGCGCTGGTCGCGTACGTCGCCGTGGACGAAGGTCACGTCGTCGGGAACGCGGTCGCGTTCGCCCGTCGAGAGGTCGTCGAGGACGGTCACGTCGTTGTCCGGGGCGAGCGTCTGGACGAGCTGGCCGCCGACGAAGCCGGCACCGCCCGTGACCAGCACCGATCTGTCGCTGAGGTTGGGTTCAGACATGGAAAGGAACTCCACTCGTGTCGGGTTTGTTATGCCCGCCCTATAGTGTTTGCTGAGTTAAACGCCGTCGGAGGAGTGGCCCGCCGTCGGCGGATCCGTGCGGCCGACGCGGGCGGCGACCTCGCCCATCGTCTCGATCGCGAGGTCGGCGCGACGCTCGTCGAGGTAGTCGAAGATCGCTCGCATGCGTGCGATCTCCGGGCGACCGACGAGGTTGTTCGGGTGCAGCCACATGTGGAAGACGCCGTCCCGACTGGCCGCGGCGTCGATCCCGCGTCGGGCGTACTGGACAATCGGGTCCTCGAAGACCGTCGTCAGGAGTCGCCGGGGTCGGCCCTCGAACGAGAAGAGGTACAGCGACGCCGGGATATCGACCAGCCCGTGCTCGTCGACGGTGGGTGTGACGAGCCGTGGCTCGGGCTCGCCGACGGTCGCTTCGCGGAGTTTGTTCAGCGGCGTCCGTTCTTCCGGGGCGACACCGCGATAGCAGTCGAAGTCGTACTCGGCGAGCAGGTCGCGGTGGCCCACGCTGTTGCGCGGAAAGACGAACGAGCGAAGCGAGTAGTCGGTCGCGCTGGTGGCGTCGAGACACGCCTCGATCTCGGCGCGAGCGGTCGCGGCCGTCGTGTCGTCCGCTCCGAAGAGGACGTGTGAGAACGTGTGGCAGCCGATCTCGTGGCCGACCGGGTCCGCCGCCACGTCGGCGACGAGGTGGGGTCCGTACCGCATGCTCGGACGGTCAGCCCAGCGGTCGCGTTCACACCGGAACCACTCCGGGCCGCGGGGGTGGTTCTCGTGGCGGCCGTCACAGTCGGTGAGCAACAGGTGGCCGATGACCGCCCACGTCGCGGGGATCTCGTACTCCGAGCAGAGCCCGGCGAGTCGCTTCCAGCCGACGCGGGCGGCCGCCAGTCGCTCCGAGTGGCCCGACACGTCGTGAAAGCCCCAGCCGAGTTCTGCGTCGACGGAGATCACGACCGAGCCCATCCGCTCACCTCCGTGCGGACAGCGCTCGGTGGACCGGGACCGACACACTGGCGAGACAGTATCATAGTCGTCTCACACTCGGTTAGTGGGACTGCTGGGCAGTGGCGTCCAGTTCGGTCGACACCTGTGCGTCGATCTCGTCGACGATTTCGACGGCACGCAGCCCGTCCGTGCCGGAGACGACCGGCTCGCTGTCGGTCACGACCGCCTCGACGAACGCGTCCAGTTCCGTCACCAGCGGCTCGCCGTTGGCGACGGTCGGCTGTTCGATGACGCTCTCGTGGCGGTACCGAACGTCGCCGTCGTTCTCGACGTAGGCCGGCACGGAGTGGCGGTGGATTCGCACGTCCTGATCGGCGTAGTCGACGGTGATCCGCGCGTCGCGGGTCGTCACCGCCAGCTGACGGACCTTCTGCTGGGTCACTCTGCTGGCGCTGAACTGGGCGACCGTGTCGTCTTCGAAGGAGAGCTGTGCGGTGACGTGTTGGCCGTTGCAGGTGCCGACCGCGTCGACGGTCCTGACGCCGCTGTCGAGCAAGGAGAGGGTCACGTCGAGGTCGTGGACCATCAGGTCCATCGTGACCGTGTCGGTCGTGTCCCGATCGACCGGCGGACCGAGCCGCCGGGCCTCGACCGCGAGCACCTCGTGGTCGGCCAGGACCTCAGTCAGGGTTCGGATGGCGGGGTTGAACCGCTCGACGTGGCCGACCTGGAGGACGAGGTTCTCGGCGGCGGCGCGTTCGACCAGCGCCTCGCCGTCGGCGAGGTCCTTCACGAACGGCTTCTCGACGAGGACGTGGACACCGGCGTCAAGCGCCCGCCCGACGAGGTCGTCGTGGTACCGGGTCGGGACGGCGATCGTGACGGCGTCGACGACATCGAGCAGCTCGTCGGTCGACATGACGGTCGTGTCGTAGTCGTCGGCCACCTCGCGGGCCGTCGCCTCGTCGGCGTCGGCGATGCCGACCAGCGAGACGGCGCGGTTCTGTGCGTAGACGCGGGCGTGATGGCGACCCATGTTACCCACGCCGACGACGCCGGTCCTGAGACACCCGTTCTCACTCATCGTCGACCACCGTGTTGATCGCAGTCGCGATCGTTTCGACCGTCTCGGTCGCCAGCGAGGGGTGGACGGGCACGGAGAGGACCTCCCGTGTCAGTCGCTCTGCAACGGGAAATGACGACGCCACGTCGTCGTAAGCGGGCTGTTCGTGGATCGGCGTCGGGTAGTAGACGCCGGTGTCGATCCCGACTCGTTCGAGGTCGGACGCCAGCGCGTCCCGGTCGGTCGATCTGACGGTGTACTGGTGGTACGAGTGGCGCTTGTACGCCGCCTCCGTCGGGGTCGTGATCGAGGGCGCGTCGATTCCGGAGGAGAGTCGCCGAGCGTTCGCACGTCGGGACTCGACGAAGTCGGGCAGTCGCTCCAGTTGTGCCCGTCCGATGGCGGCCGCGATGTCGGTCATCCGGAAGTTGTGGCCGACCGAGCGGTGGACGGAGCCGTCCTCGGGATCGCGTCCGTGGTTGATGAACGAGCGGAGCCGACGAGCGACCGCGTCGTCGTCGGTGACGACCATCCCGCCCTCGCCGGTCGTCATGTTCTTGGTCGGATAGAAGGAGAAACAGCCCGCGTCACCCAGCGATCCGACCGGCTCGCCGCAGTAGGTGGCCCCGTGGGCCTGGGCGGCGTCCTCGACGAGCGTCGCGTCGCAGGCGTCGGCCAGGGCTCTGAACCGGTCCATCTCGGCGGGGAGCCCGTAGAGGTGGACCGGCATGATGGCGTCGACGTCGCCGTCGAGGGCGTCGACGCGCTCGCGGGCGGCCTCGGGATCGAGGTTGTACGAGTCGGGGTCCACGTCGGCGAAGACCGGCTCTGCGCCGACCAGTCGGATCGCGTTGGCCGTCGCGACGAAGGAGAGCGGCGTGGTGAGCACGCGATCGCCCTCGCCGATGTCGAGCGCCGCGAGCGCCGCGTGGAGCGCGGTCGTTCCGTTGCTGGTGGCGACGGCGTGGTCGGTCCCACAGTAGTCCGCGAAGGCCGCTTCGAAGGCCGCGACCTCGCTGCCGGCCGCGAGGTGCCCGCTTTCGAGGACCGACCGGACGCGGCGCTGTTCGCGGTCCTCGACGACCGGATCGGCCAGCGAGACCCCGTCGAGGTTGATCTGAGAGCTCATTCGATCCGGTTCCCTCCCTGGAGCGAGGCGGGCAGTTCCTCGTGTCGGCCGGGCGCACCGACGACGAGCGTCTCGGGCGGAACGTCGGCCGTGACGACGGCCCCAGCGGCGACGAACGATCCCGCACCGATCGTCACGCCGGGCAGGAGGGTCGCGTTGGCCCCGATCGAGACGTGCTCCTCGATCGTGACGCCGTCGAGTTCGCTCGCCGAGCGGATCGGGTAGTTGTCGTTCGTGACCGTCGCGTGCGGGCCCAGGAAGACCTCGTCGCCGATCGTCGTCTCCGGTGGGACGTACACGCCGGTCTGGAGGCTGACGTGCGAGCCGATCGTCACGTCGCCGTCGACGACCGTGTTGGTCCCGACGAGCACGTCGTCGCCCGCGACCGTCCCCTCCCGGACCAGAGCGTTGTGCCCGGTCGAGAAGTCGTCGCCGATCGTCACGTCGCCGTATATCACGGTCCCCGACCGAATCGTTGCATTCTCGCCGAGTCGTGGGGTCGTCTCCGCGTCCTCGTCGCGACCCACGACGGCCTCCGGTGCTACGTAACTCCCGTCACCGATTCTCGCATTTGTCATAGTATCCACACTGAGAGCCAGTGTTCGTCAGGTCACTCCGCGACAGACGCCTTTGTTATAGAGATGATAGGAAGGAAGGGCTCTGGTTAGCCGCGCGATGAATCCGTAAGGGAGCACCTGTCTCGGAGAGAGCGTCGTCGTCGGCCCCGAGAGGAGACACCTCGTCGCTCGTGTCGTCGGCAATCGCTGTTGGAGGCGGCCGCGATCCTGTCGCCGCCAGGGTCCGCACAGACAGTCCCGTGCGAACAGTTGCACCGGTCCAGGTCGACCGGAAAACGGGGACAGCGATCCGTATCAGTCGTCGTGACTTCGCTGCTGGACGAGCGCGAAGCGGAGATATGGTAGTACGGCCGGCGTCTCGTCGGTCTCGGAGATTCGCTGGCGGCGATCGTCGAACTCGATCAGTCCCACGTCTTCGAGTTTGGGCAGCGAGACGTGGAGCAGTCGCGAATCGATCTGACCACGATACTCCCGCTCCGAGAGACCCTCGGGCGGATCGGTTTCGTCGATGATGTATTCGACCAGTTCGTGTGCGTAGACCGGCCCCTCGTCCCGCAGGAGATACGTCAAGGCGTACCGGTTTGCGGGACGTGCGAGGACGTCGAAGAGCTCGTCGACGGAGACCGTCGTCTCGGTCACCGACGACGAGGACAGCTCGTCGTCGAGTTCCACAGCAGCTAACTGGTCGTCGTGATGCTCGGCACCCATGCTATACAGTATCTCCCGTGCGCTTTTGTGGGTTCTTTCGGTGTAGTGGCCAGTTCGCGTCGAACGACACCGGTGACACTCGTCGGTTGGCCGCTGCTACCGGGCGTCGGGTAGGATGGGCGTTCCGTCCAGCACCCATGCGACGATCGCCCCACCCACCAGGAGGAGTTCGAGGACGGCGTACACTCGTCCCGCGGGCGTGGCCAGCAGGGCGACGAACTGAGCGAGGAGGTCCCAGACGTGGCCGGTGATCGAGACCGGCGCGGACGCGACGGTCTCCGTGAGGGGCCACAGCAGGAAGGCCAGCCGGGGCGGCCCGCCCAGTGCCATCGGATAGACGACGTCGCCGGGCAGGTGAGCGAGGTAGCCGATCGCGAACGCCCAGCCGACCCGTCCGTGGCCGGTCGCGCGCGCAACGGCGACGACGGCGGCCGACAGCGGGACGGCGACCAGCAGCGAGTGCGCCAGCGAGATCCCCGAGGGCAGCAGCGTCGTCCCCCAGCCCAGCGGTTTGTCGACCAGGTCCGGAAACTGCGTCCCGACCGCGACGGCGACGGTCTGTGGGCCCGTGGGCCGATCGCCGTCGAGGAGACGAGACAGCACCGAGAGGGCGACGTAGCCACAGGCGAGGTGTTCCCAGGGCCACATCAGGTGGCGTCGGTCGTTCGTCGCGTCGCTCGTACTCCGGCATCGATACGCCCCGCACGGTCGATAACGCTCTCTGAACGGGTGTGAACACGTCTGGAAGTCACGACCGATGGTCGGAAACCGAGTGGTATTGTTATGGACGCCATATGCGAAGGCGGTCGTTGGCCGACCGACCACTGCATACGGACCGCCTGCTGACCGTCGGTAGAGGAGACCACGCGAGAAAGATCCGCTTACTGAGCGTGAACGGGATTAACGACCGACTGTCTTTATGTCCGACTCGACTCGCTTATAGCGACAGTGATACTCCACAGTACTACCGGACGCTGTCGCGTGCCGTCACCCAGTGGCGCGACGGACCGATCGGGGGCGAGACGGTCATGACCGACCCCGACTGGGACGACGTGAGTTTCGTCATCAGCTCGCGCTACAGGGTCGCCGCGATGCGTCGCCTCGACGAGGGACCGTCGACACCGTCGAACATCGCCGACGACGCCAGCGTGGGTCTGGCCCACGTCTCGCGGGCGCTCCAGGAGCTCCGAGAGAACGAACTGGTCGATCTGCTCGTCTCCGACGAGCGCAAGAAGGGTCGCGTCTACGGCCTCACGGAGGAAGGCGACCGGGTCTGGCAGACGATCGAAGCCGAGAACATGGTGTAGCGCCCGTCGGCGCTCGCCGACGAGCCACGGGCAGCAGCGCTACCGTGTGGACTGGCTCGGGCTATTCGCAACCCCGAAGGTTGCGCCGGTCTCTCATACTGCCGGCTGTAACTTCGTGAGGATCTTCGCCACCCCGGGGTGGCGAAATCGTTCACAGATTTACAGCCGGTAGTATCAGGAGAGTCGACAGTGTCAGAACCGTCTCGAAGACGCTGGTCGCCCCCGACGGCCCGAGAACGCTGGGACTTCCGTGCGGTAACTCGTCGCTTCCGTCGGCAGAGAACTCGCTACGGACTCAATTACTATAGGATCGTACGACCCAGACACTGGCGATGGTTCAGCACATCTCGGAGCGCGAAATGGAACGGATCACAGAGTTCGCAGAGACGCCGGTCTACGAACGGACACCGGAACAGCTGCTACCAGAATCGGGTACCGACGACTGACCACCCTCATTCTTACCCCATTCCACCCGACTGACAGCGACCGCCAGCCGCGGCGTCGAGCCGGTGACACCGTCGGCTGTCGATCAGTGAGCGCCGGGACACCGGGCCGGCAAGCTGGGACAAGAGGAGACAGCCGACAGTGCGACGCGCCACGGACAGTCCCGGACGGCGGGTCAGAGGCGGCGCTGCCACGCGAGGAGAAACTGCGCACCCGCGAGGAGAACGAACGCCAGAACGAGAATCTGGCCGAGGAGCGCTCCCGAGACGAACGGGAGCACGCCGAACGACGTGGCCAGAAACGCCAGTCCACCGACGACCGCCACGACCAGGTAATACCGGTGCCACTGTCTGGACTGTTCGGGGTTGTGTAGGTACGGCTCGATCGCGCCGGCCCGCGAGGTGAGCCACATCTCGCCCGTGTCGGTGTCGTGTTCGACGATCCCGACGTCGACGAGCTTCGGCACGTGAGTCTGGTAGAGGGAGACGTACACGCGCTTGCGGTCCTGGGAGGAGAGCTCCTCGACGGTCGTGTCGTTCTCTCGGGCGGCCACGATCTCCGCCAGCGTCGTCAGTTCGATCGGGGTCTCCTCCTCCCGTAAGATCGCGATCGTTTCCCGCCGCCGCGCGCTGCTAAGCACGTCGAACACCGTGTCTTGTGAGAGTTCATCGTTGTTGCTGAACATCGAACGTTTTCGGATTGTCCCGCAGCGTCCGGCATATACAATCGATACAGCACATATGACCCTCGCCCATAGTTTAGTAACAGTGAGGTTACTCGGTGAACTCGCCGGGTGGACAGTCGCTACGGACAGATTACCGTCGGCGACGGCGTGGGATCGCAGTTCCAGACAGCCGACACGACGGGCGCGGAGCCGCCACCCGACGACGAATCGCGCCGGAAACAGTCTCGAACGGATCACGTTCTCGCGAGCCACGCCGCCACGACGACGAGACCAATCACGCGATCCATAACGCGGTCGTACGTCCGGGCAATGGTGTTCGTAACAATGGCGCTCTCGTCGGACTGGCAAACCAGATGGTGACGACAGATCACGGACCGGCCACGCCGGACGGAGGAATCGACGGATGAGCACGACACTGAGTCGGCTGTACGGCAGTGACCGTCCCGCCGACGAGCAGCGACGCGCCTTCAGAGACGGCGGCGTTCCGGTCGCGGTCTACGGCCTCGGCAAGATGGGGTTGCCCCTCGCGGCGGTGTTCGCCGACCGATCGGGGAACGTGACCGGTGTCGACATCGACAGCGCCGTCGTGAACGCGATCAACGACGGCCGGTCCCCGGTCGAGGACGAACCGGGACTGGACACCGCCGTCGAGACGGCCGTCGAGACCGAGTCGCTACGTGCCACCACCGACGGGGTCGACGCCGCCGACTCGGCGGCGCTGCACGTCGTCATCGTCCCGACGCTGCTCGACGACACGGACAGTCCCGATCTGTCCGCGGTCGAGTCGGTCGTCGACGACGTGGCTGCCGGACTGGCACCGGGCGACGCGGTGTTCCTCGAATCGACGCTCCCCCCGCGCACGTGCGTCGACGTGCTACAGCCACGGCTCGTCGAGAAGAGCGGGCTGGCCCCCGACGAGTTCGCGCTCGCGTTCTGTCCGGAGCGGACGGCCAGCGGGCGTGCGCTTGAAGACATCTCCGGCAGCTACCCGAAGATCGTCGGTGGCGTCGACGAAGAGAGCACGCGCGTCGCGAAACTGGTGTACGGCGAGCTCACGAGCAACGAGGTCATCCCCGTGAGCGATCCGACGACTGCCGAGTGCGTCAAGCTGTTCGAAGGGCTCTACCGGGACGTCAACATCGCGCTGGCCAACGAGCTGGGACGGCTGGCCGACGAACTCGCGATCGACGTGCGCGAAGCGATCGAGGCGGCCAACACCCAGCCGTACTGTGAGATCCACGATCCCGGTGCCGGCGTCGGCGGGCACTGTATCCCCTACTACCCCCACTTCGTCATCGACACCGTCGAGACGTCGACACCGCTGCTGGAGACCGCCCGCCGGGTCAACGAGCGGATGGAGGAGTTCACCGTCCACAAGACCGTCGAGCAGCTCGGCGACGCCGGGACGGAGATCGGAGACGCGACCGTCACCGTCCTCGGTGTCACCTACCGGCCGGGGATCGACGAGACGCGGGCGTCGCCGGCCTGGACGATCACCGCCGCGCTGTCGGCGGCCGGTGCCGACGTGTACACCGTCGATCCCGTGTGCAGCGACCTCGCGGCCTTCCCGGGGCGGCCGGCGACGCTGTCGGACCTCCCGGCGATCGACCCGGACGCGCTCGTGCTGGTGACGGCCCACGACGCGTTCGACGACGTGCCCTGGGACCGACTCGCCGATCCGGTCGTGGTCGACGGTCGAGACGCACTGACGGACCCGGCGACGGCCGGCGAGGTGTACACGATCGGGAGCGGGCCCGCGACCTCCGACTGATACTGTCGGCCGTCCCCGGTACCCTTCGCGACCACGGGACGTACGGACGACGAGGCGGTGGCGGCCAACAGCGCGATTCGAAGAGCGACATTTATTATTTTTCCGAAAATAACAAGATGATTTCAGCTGCCTGTATTTCGGCCGAAAAATCGGATTATACGTACGATTAGTCGGAGTAACCACCGGCTGCCGGTTATAATAGTCTGTTTGACAAATATTACAGCTGGGGTAACATTCAGAATAGAAGTTAAGTATAGGAAACAATTAAAAGCCTCCCGCTGGTGTGAGTATATGTCCACTGGACCGAAGCCAGGATCCGTGGTGGGTGCTGGCGTCGCGTCACCGGTACGGGGTCACCGAGGAAACAGACACAGACACAAGCCGGTAATGGACGATCAACTGAGGTCACGAACATGAATCAGCGAACACTGGGAGACTACTATGAGTGCAACGCGCGATGAGTCAACACAGACGGAGGGTGGATCGGTCGGCGACACGAACGAAATGACGGAGTCAGCCCAGCAGGAAGGGGACGAGGTGACGGCGGACGAGCCGGCAGCGTTACCGGTCGATCGGGTGTTCGAGCTACTGAAAAACCAGCGTCGCCGCGAGGTGTTGCGGTACCTCGAAGCGGCCGACAACGAGACGGTCTCGCTGAGCGACCTCGCCGAGCACATCGCCGCCATCGAGAACGACACGACCGTCCAGGCGATCTCGTCGAGCGAGCGCAAGCGCGTCTACGTCGGCCTCTACCAGTGCCATCTGCCAAAGATGGACGACATGAACGTCGTGGCGTTCGATCAGAACCGGGGGACGATCAGTCTCGGACCGAACGCCGACCAGCTCGAAGAGTTCCTCGACATCGGCGACGACGAGGGCCGTCCCTGGCCCCGGTACTACGCGGGGCTCGCTGCCGGCGGCACGGCCCTGTACGGACTCGCACTGATCGTCCCGGCCGTCAGCGTCGGCGTCGTCGTCCCGGTCGTGCTCGTCGCGTTCGCCTGCTGTGCGATCGCCAACGAGTACGTCGACCGACAGACCGACGAGCAGAGCACGGTCTAGAACAGCCGATCTACGGGACCGGGCTCGGTTTTCTGCGCGAACGACTGTGACTGGCGGCTGTCCGTCGAGGACGAATCTCGCGATCCAGGCGTCGCAAAAGCAGTGACAGTACGAACGCCGAACGCACGGTGCTCGGGTACGGCGACGGTCCGCGAGAAGGCGCGCTACCGAACCAGGGCCAGATCGACGTAGGTCGCTTCGTCGGCCGTGATCCAGGCGGCGTGCTCGTCTGTCGCCCGGAAGATCGTACACTGGTTCGGCCGCGCGTCGTATCGTTCGACGATCGCCCTGTACTCCGTCCCCGCAGTCGTCCGCTCGGTCACTGACGGCATGGTTCGTTCACGCTGTCCGTGAGGAGGGGTTTGGTTATTGTGGGCCTTCGCGGAGTAAGCCGGTGACTGTCCTCGCTACTCGATCCCCAGCAACGCCCGCAGGAGGACGAGCAGATTGTTCGACTCGCCGCGGCTCCAGAAGGCCAGTGACTCCTCTGACTGGAACGTCACCACGGCGTCCTCGCCGTCGGCGAGCAGCACCGTCGAGAGGGGCAACACGGCCGGATTCCACGGTCGGTCGTCGTCCACGACGGTGACCGGGCTCTCGTCGAACCGGTCGGCGACGCCGATCGCACGGACCTCGACGCCGCGCTTTGCGGCTGTGACGAGGGCGTCCGCGAGTGGCTCGGCCCGCCCGTCGTCGGTCGTCGCCAGCAACACCGACTCCTGGGCGTCGGCAATCACTGCACTCGTTCGCTCCGTGATCGCCGCCGGATCGCTCGACAGCCAGAGGTCGTCCCGCGACAGCGACGACTCCGTCGAGCCGACCGCCTCCAGTGCCGCCGTCACGTCGTCGATCCGGTCGGTGTACTCGGTCCCCAGCACGAACAGCGCGTGCTCGATCGAGACCGCGTGAAATCGGCGCGGGGTCGCCGACTCGATCTCGACGAGCCCCCACTCGGACAGTTCGTCGGCAGCGTCGTACACCCGCGTGCGCGGGACATTGACAGTGTCGCTGATCGACTTCGCCGTACCGCTCTCGAGTTCGACGAGCGCGACGAACGTGCGTGCGGCGTACGCACTCAGCCCGAGGCCTTCGAGCTTGTCGATCGCCCGCCGCCTGGCGTCGTCAGTGTTCGCTGTCATGCCTCGTCGTCCCATCACGGTACCCACCGGTACGGACAGTATCGGCCGACACGCCCCGGCCGTCAGTTGAAGAGAACCGCATCTGATACGCACAGATGGTAGCCGTCGGCCCCGTAAGTACTCTTCGTGATTTGGCGAGTGACACACACGAGCGAGCCCGTATCGGGAATCTCGGACAGATCAGGACCGGGGCTCGGTGATCGTCATGCGGCCGTGGCTGAACACCGTCACCTCGTACCCCTCGTACTCGAAGGAGATGTGGGCGTCTCCCCGATCGTCGTCGGTACACCTGTCGAAGATCGTATCCAGCGCGTCCGGATCGATCACCCTCCCCAGCGGTCGCAGCGTCGTCGGTTCCTCACCCGACACCTCCGACACCGCGTAGACGACGACTTCGCTGGTCGACCGGTCGTCGTCGGCGTCGAACTCGACGACGTGGCAGTCGAACTCATCGTCGTACTCGACGACGAGGTCGCCGTTCATCTGTTTCGTCTCACCGCCCTCGGACCGTCGGCGGTAGGTGCTCCGGCAGGTGGAACGCGGCGAGCAACGCGGTCCCGTAACGGGACGCTGTCGCACGACGCCCGGCTGCTCGAACTGGACGGCGATGTCGGGCCCGGACGACACAGACGTGCAGGCGAAGAGACGAGAGCGAACTGCATACGTGACAGAAAGTTAGATTGTACAGACGTAACTCTTGTGGACCCTCGCGTGACAACCGATTTCGCTCCCGACGGCCGAGCGATCACTCCTCCAGCAGCGAGAGCACGGCTTCGACCGTCTCGTCGCCGACGTAGTCGACCCGTGACTCGTCGGGATCGTACCGACAGACGCCGACCGTTTCGAGGCGAGGGAGATGACAGTGATGGAGGCGGTGACAGAGTCGCTCCGTGGACTCGACCGAGACGCCTTCGCTGTCGGCGACGGCGTCCGCGAGGGCGTCGAGCGATCGAGACGGCTCCGAACGGAGTTCCCGGAGTGCTGCACGCCGCGTCTCCGAGGCGAGCAGTCGGAGCACGTGGTCTGGCTTGTCGTCCGAGGCGTCGGTCGGCAGCGATTCGTGTTCGGTCATCGGTGAGAGGTGCCGACCGGACACGGAATGTTATGTATTATCTTACTGTCACGATTTCGCACGGACGAGCGTTTCACCGGTCTTACCATCGGTAGTCGAATCCGTCACTTCGCCGCCCGAGAAGTACGAATCGACTAACAATACACCTGGACCGATACGTGGTATCTGGGGAGCGAATCCCCACACACAGTGGCTGTCTCCGTCCCCCCGACTCGTCGCCACTTGCCCACCCCCCACC
>NZ_JADPQC010000011.1:0-26981 GCF_017612575.1 Halomicrobium sp. IBSBa | reverse complement strand
GCGTCGACGCACTCCGTCACTCTCTCGTTGCCCTCCACGAAGAGCGCGCTGTCCCGCGCACACTGACGTTTGTGCTCGACGGGGAGCAGTGGACGGGTGCCGACCGCGAGACGATCAAGCGGGCGCTCACGGCCGTCGACGCGCTTGCTGCTGGGTTCGACGTCCGCCTCTGGATGTCCCCGGGCGTCCGCCAGCGCGTGCGCCGGCTCACCAGCACTGCTCTCGACGAGGACGACGCTCCCACCTGGGCTGACCGCTTCTCGTTCCTTACTACAACCGAGCAGACCTCCCACCG
The DNA here is from genome assembly GCF_017612575.1 of Halomicrobium sp. IBSBa. Classification (NCBI taxonomy): domain Archaea; kingdom Methanobacteriati; phylum Methanobacteriota; class Halobacteria; order Halobacteriales; family Haloarculaceae; genus Halomicrobium; species Halomicrobium sp. IBSBa. The sequence continues at coordinate 26,686 of NZ_JADPQC010000011.1, read as the reverse complement.
ACCACCGGACGCCACGCCCTCCTCAATGGACCCCGACGTGGCTGACGACGCCTGGACGTTCATCGAGGAAAACCGCACACAGACCGGCCTGCTCACCCTGCTGGCACAGCTCGACGCCGACGGCGAACGCTCGGTGCGAGCGCTGAAACGAGATGCCCAGATAGACTACGCCGACGCCAGTATCGACCGCTACGTGGCGGATCTGGAGGCCGCAGGCCTCGTCGCAATCGACCGATCGCATGCCTCCAACAGACTGTCGCTGACGGCGCTGGGCACCGCTGCACAGAACTATGTGACCCCAACCGGAGACGTCGTCCACCGGGACCAATCCCGATTGGTGGGTGCGTCTTACGGACACCCCTCAGCGTCTCACAAGTACAGTGTAGCCCCCCAAGGGACAGGAGGGGACCACCACCCCCCAGCCGAACGGTGGTTGGCCGACACTGGTGACCCAGCCGAAGACGGGTACGTACAGTTCCTCGGGGACAGCGCTGGTCCTCGCGAGATTGAGCCACCGGTCTTCCACCGTCGCATGCTGGCCGGAAAACGAGTCTCCGGCGTGAACTTCGCCGATGCAGATCTCGTCGACTGGACGAACGAGCGACACGCTCCCACCGGTGACGGTCGCGTCACCTACGCATCGATCTTCGACGACCACGCCCTCTTGATCACACAGTGGGGCGGTCCGGCACAGACGATGGCACGTCTCTGCGCCGGGTTACTCGGCAATCGAATGCTGAGTAAGGCCTTAAGTATCGACGCCGTCGGGACGCAGTTCGAGCAGACCCACGGCGGGGTCGAGGCCTTCGAGAATGATCTCCACGACGTGCTGGTCCGGGCCCAGCAGATCGGCTGGCTGAGCGAAGATGAACTCGAACACTACGACAACTGGCGCGATCGCATCGGCGCTGTTCGATCGAACATCCTGTCGAAGATCGGCGAGCTTGACGAACTGGACAGCGGGCTTCGTCGGGAGCTGTTCCGGGATCTTCAGGGCCTGCTCACGTCGGCAACGCACCTGTACTACGCCGCCGGCATCGATGTCACGATCAACCTCCGTCTGCCACGAACCACGGAGCTGCTCGCGAACGACGAAGCACTCCAGCACTTCCTGGATTTCATGCGCTTTACCGTCACCAAGCAGGCCGGCTACGAAGACGAGAATGGCTTCCACAGCTGGTATCGGATGTGTATCGAAGACCGCAAGGAGAAGCTGAAAGCGCGGGCCGCATACGACGTCGACGAAGCCGATTCGACGGCGGACCTGACCGCCTCGTGGATCATTTCCGGTCCCGAAGCAACGGCACTTCGGGACCACGTCCAGGAGGCCATCGCGAAGGAGTCGGGTCGCCTTCGCGAACGCGTCGACGAGGGCATCGAAGACGCTGCGACGCTCGATATCCCGATGGTCGAAGCAAATGCACACGGTCATATCCGGGGGCTCGTCCGGGAGATCGCCGACCGAAAGGGGTTCTACGAGACCAATCGCCAGGACCTTGACCGGCTGACCCGGTGTCTCGAAGCTGCCCTCGCGACGAGCGACCGCGGTCCAGATCCGTTCCTCGTCGCCGACGCGCTGGCCGCGTTGGAGGCACGGGATACCGCTCGCGATCGCCTCGACACGTGGTCGATCCAGAACGCCCTTGCGACACTCCCGAGTGAGTCGGTGTTCCCGACGTTGCCGCCGGCCGCTCGTCGGATGCTCTCGGCGCTGTTCGCGAGCGACGAGCCGCTCGATCGACAGGCGCTCATCGAAGTCACGAGCGAGAGTTCCTACGACCGCCACTGGAAGACGCTTCGCGCGTTCTTCCTCGTCGAGGAGACCGACGACGGCTTTGTCGCCCAGCTGGAACCGTGGTGGGCGTCGACAAACGAGGAGCGAAAGCCGTTCCACGAGGACCATCCGAACCCGGTCACGCAGCCTCCTGGAGGCCATATCAAACAGCATGCACCGCCAACACGACCCTACGGCGTTATCTTCGAGATCGCCAACGAGACCGATCTCTTCGAGGTCCCGCCCGATCGCTACTACGAGTTCGGCCAGCGCTGGGACGAGATCGAGTGGATCCTTGACGAACTGGATTTGAAGCGCTTGCGCCCCATCCTCAGAGCATACTGTGCGGATTGGCCGGACCATACCGCACAGTCTTACTCGGACCCTTCAGGGGTGACAATCGGCCCACAGCGAGCGGGTGATCTGAATGGACAGACTTCACTGGCGGCGGCTGTTGCTGCTGACGACTAAATACTGTTCCAGAGCTGTAGAAACCTGACCTCTGATTACGAGGTCTTATCGACTTGTGCTGTTAGCGTTGTTGACGTTCACACCGGTGTCGGGTGTTTCTCCGGTGTACCAGGAGTCGTCGACGTCCGAGTCGTCGAGGACGGACACGCGCCACTCGCCAGGGGCTTCCATCATGACCATCAGCTGAACATCGCTGTCTGGCAGGCCTGATTCGTTAAGCAGATCGCACATCTCGAGCTCGTCCTTCGGGAGCGAAACGGTTCCAGTGCCGTTGTTGTCGCTGAGGTTCGTGATCCGAGCCATCGATTTTCACGACCATCCGTTGTGGATAGTCACGATCGATTGATGGGGGAGGAAGCAACATATAAACAGCACCCATTTTGACACTAGTTAGTTGATAGGTTTCCACAGCCTCGCAGGGTCATCTACGCTCACCAGGTTGTATTCGAACAAATACAATGCATACAGTACTACTCAAATACCGCTCACTTCTACACAGAATGATTGAAAAACAGGATGAATTCGGCGATGGGGTTCGTCTCAGAGATTGGGTCGCTACGGCGTCGATGAGACGATCAAGCCGTCAGCTACACACGCGCGCGTGCTTCAGATAAGAGTCGAGGGGGGACCCCCGTGTGAGTGCGGGCAGTACTGTGAAGGCGCGTTCACGTGATGGCTACCTCTGAGGTGGTGCAGTGGTTCGCCAATGTGACCGCGCTGCTGTTCGGCGACTGCGCTCACCTTCCTGAAAGTCGATCTTTGTCTGCTCGTCGGTGTGGTCAGAGTCCGATATCGGAGAAGGCGTCATCGATGATGTCCTCACTCGGTGCATTCAGGTACGGCTCGATCGCGGCGAAACTGTCCCAGCCGCCGACGGCCATCACGACGCGCGGGTTCATCTGTTCGTCGACGAGGAGTCGCTGAGCGAAGCGCCGCCGGAGATCATGGGTGCTGACCTTCTGAAAGTCCTCGTCGCCAGCCGCTTCGGCTGCCCTCGCAGCTGTCCGACGAACGACTGCACGGACGCCGGGCTGGGACAGATCAATAAAGGGGTCTTTCGGCGCGATGTTGTGCTCGTTTTGGAAGCGCTGGAGATCGCGCTCGACGCTGTCTGGGAGGTAGGCATCGCGAGGCTTCCCGCCGTTCCCACTCGTGTCTTTCCCAGCCTCAACCCGAAGGCGGTACTGGCCGCTCTCGGTCTGCTTCACGTCGATGGGCCGTACCTGTGGGATCTCGAACGCACGCAAGCCGACGAACGCTCCGAGTTGAATGACGAGATCGTCTCGTTGACTGTTGGTCGCTCGTCGAAGATCCTCGACCTCCGGGTCAGTGAGCCATACTTTGTATTCGTTCCCATCGGTGGCTTCGATACGCATTACGATCTTTTCACTTTCCGTTACTAATGTATCTAGCGGCTGGTAGAAATGCCGGAACATACCCCGCGTTCCGAGTGAAAACGGGCCAGCCTGTTACGACTAATTGAACAAGTCGTCACTCTATCTCTGTGGGTTCAGAACCTGCGGCGATTATATCTATTACAGCCACTACATCTATTACACTTGATTACGAAGTAGTGGATATGCCGATCGACATCGACCGGTTCGAGCAAGGTTCGACCGACGAACTTCGTTCGGGCGGCCGAACGAATGCCGAGGAGATACTGGGCCTCCTCGCGGCTCACCCGGAGCAAGCGTACACGCCCAAAGAGATTCATGAAGCCACGGATGTTCCACGGGGAAGCGTCGGTGTTGTCCTCTCGCGGCTCGAAGAACGCGATCTCGTACGGCACCGTGGAGAGTACTGGGCGATTGGTGAGGCCGACGACATCGATACCACGCTTTCGTCCCTGGCAACAGCCCGTGCAGCAACCGACCGGCTCGGTGAAGAGAACACTGACGAGTGGGGTCCTGGTATGACTGAATCGTCGGAGTCTGGTGAATGAGCTACGAGCAGGGAGAGGTCTGGTGGGGTCCTGCACCACACAAGTCCGGTCCCTCGTACCGACCATGGGTTATCGTCAGCGACGGATCGCATCCGTTTGCCCACACGGAGTGCATCGCACTTGCGATGACGACTCAGCAACACACCGGAGCGATCTCGGTGCCTGACGACGCCTGGCGCGAGGGCGGGTCGGACACGGATGCATACATCTCGCCGTGGTATACGACGACGATCAAGCACCGTGATTTTGATCGCCAGCAGGGGACGCTGGAACCTACGCTCGTCGTTGAGGCAGTGTCAGAACTGCATCGGTATACCACGGCTCCTGACAACTGATCGCTTCTTCCAGTAGCGTTCTCGTGTCACCTGTCATCTTCCCTCGCTCGCCGAAACACTCTAGGAATCGTAGCTAGTCACTTTGACATAAGCACCGATGACTAACCGAGATTCACAGACTGCCACGAGACAGATCCGGGTGGAGATCATTGCTACGCTCGATCTGGAGACGTTCGGTCCAACGGCTCACACTGAACCGACATACCTCCGAGCTGCCCTCGAGGCTGGGTTTGACGTCATCGACCTCGCCAGGGCCCACGAGGTCTCGAAGCGGACGATCTATCGACATCTCGATCGCCACGAGATCGACTATGACCAGCCGCCGAGCAATGGCCCGGCACGCCAACTCTGGAACGCACACCCTGATGCAGTCCCGAGTGACGACTGATGAGTGAAATCAGTCGTCTCGCTGAATCAGATGACTGTCTTGATCCCGAGCTTGTCGACACGATCACAGACATCTCAGAGGGCGATCTTCTCCTGGTCAATGACGATGCCCGTACGTGGGAAGTCACCGACGTCTCTGAAGAGTCTCTCGAGGAGGTTACCGATTCACGCCAGTCCAAGCGTGTCTGCCAGCTCTCGACTCGGAAGGCTGTGTTCGCCATCGAACTTGTGGAGTTTGTAGACCACCACGAAGCGACGCTCCAGCCTCTCGAAACGACTCGTTGGGCTGAGTCAAACAGCTCCTACGACGTCACCAACGTGGAAATCCTCGACCAGCAAGTTCCCTGGGTGGTCGTGACCAGCGGTGCCGGCAAGTACCACTTCCCGGACCCACAAGCAGCTGCATTCGGCGAGGCAGCTCCAGTCTGTGGCGGCGGGAACCAGGATGCCGAGTATCGGATCGCCCGCATCAGTGCAGTGGTTCCGGCCTACTCGGGCTGCAGGAACTGCGTCCGTCACGAGAAACCGATTGAGCTCGACGTGGTTACCTGTCCAGAGTGTCAGAGGACCATCTGCAGTGGTGTTTTCCAGGGTGTCGACTCCGCAGCTGTCGATGGCCTATCGATCGTCTGCCCAGGATGTGGGTTCGATGGTGTCGTCGATGTTCTGATAGAGCCTTTCTCATCCTGATGATAAACCCTGGGCCCTGGGACCCAGCCAATCCACAACCTCGGAGGGCGAAAATGATGTGCGTCTTCTATTCAAGAATATCTTGAGAATATAAGTTCAAATTACCTGAGTCTATTTATTATCCTGCTTATATTTTGTGCTCTCGTCGGTGTTGAGCATCCACTCCATCCCGCCGCAGAATCTCGGGCATCCGAGACAGATACGGCTCACGGAGAGCCCAGTGTTTCCGAGCGAGGTGTACTCTATTGTTAGATGTCTCCGCTTCGGATGTCCGCTATGCGCTGTCGATCGTAGAGCCGCTCATCACGGGCGAATTCATTGGGGAATAGCTGCTTTGCGGCGCGCTCAGTCTTCGAGAGGTTGATAATCGGCCCCTGATACATTCCACCCGCCGGGTAGACATCGCCATTCTGGACCGCCGTGAGCTGGCTTGCCGTGTCATGGTCCTGTAAGAACGCAAGATACGTTTCCCGGAAATCCGAGTGCGTCCACTGTTTGTCGGTGTAGAACATCAAGATCTCCGGGTCGATCTCTAGGAGCGGTTCGTAGTCGATGGAGCCGCGATCCGACGTGAAACTCTTGATGTTCGAGCCCTCAAAAGCGTCGCTCACCCCGAGGTCGTGCCAGTGTTTGTATGCCGTCGTGTCACCGAGTCGGTACGGATAAAACTTCTCCGGCTCGGTTGAGGCCGGGGACAGGAGCCCGATTGCTGGACGCTCGCTCTTGGATGGCAGTCGGTCCTGTATCTCTGTAATGGTCTCGTCGTGTAGCGTTCGGAGTGCCTCGAAGCGGTCCGTTCGCTGGAACACCTCGGCGACCTTCTCGGTCGCCTCGTATAGCGAGTAGTACGGGTAGCTCTCGTGCCAGGAGTAGGTTGAGAAACTCGTGTTCCCGCAGAACGGCGCGACCCGCTCGCTCATCTCGTCAACATCCGAACGTTCCCAGTTTGGAATGAGGTTTATCATGTAGTTCGGATCGATGAAGTGGACCCCCGCATCGATTTCAACGAAGAGTTCCTTCGAGATGCCGTCCTGCCAGAGAGAGACCATATCCTCTTTGCTCGTTGAGAGGCCGGGGATATCCTCGTAGTGCCACGTTCGGTACTCGCCGGTGAGAACGACGGCGCTTGGTTTGTCCATCCCGAGGGCCACACCCATGTCGGCCCAACTCGCGTTCTCAGCGACCCACGTTTTCGGAACCGCGTCGAACGACACCTCGCCCACCGGCTCAATCGTCACCGAGTAGGAGCTATCTTCGGTCGTCGTAGTCTCCGTCGCTGTCTTCGTTGGTGTCTCTGTTGAGCTGGCCGTTCCAGAGCCACCGTCGCTGTCACCAGTACAGCCGGCGAGCAGCCCACCGCCGACGACTGTCCCGCCGTACTTGATGTAGCCACGCCGCGTCGGTGCCTTGTGTTCGCTGGATTCGTCCGCCATGTGATTTAGGCCAGCCTAATAATAGAAAACAGTTGCGAAGTTTAGGCCAACCGAATCTCTCAGCAGGGGGCTTCGCAGAGTGGACAATCGGACGCTATCCGGGAACGCGAGCCCGCAGTGCTGACACTCCCGTCGTCGAGCAAGGTCATTACCTCAACCACGTTGCCGCTCTCATCTCGGACCTACTTGACCATACCGACTCACGCTGGAGCTGACCCGGACTGCTCATCAACCTGACCCGGCTGTCCTCGTCGGTCAGGAATATTAAAAGGGGAGTAGCAGTAGTTCCGAACTTGAGCGCTATATTTCAGTCGCATGGACTAACTCGTCAGCAGAGAAAGTCTCCGGCGAATGACTTCAGAGGAAAGTCCCGACTCGAACCGGGCGCGACGGAAGAAGGAATCGCCGGGTATTCCACCGGAGGAGGTTACAGAAGGAGACACCCGTTCATGGCGTCGAGATTTTGCTGACGTCGACGGTCGTCCAGACCTTCTTCGAATGGAGTTTGCTGGCTCGGATTCCCCAATCGATTTTGATACCGTGAAAGCACAACAGGCGATCCGGTATTTTGACTTCACGCTGGCCCAGAAGAGCGATCTCTTCGAGGAGTGGGACAACCTTGAGTCCGAGAAACAGCGGATGGTTCGAGCGGCGGTCCTCAAAGAACTCCTCGACGACGGGTATGAAGACCTCGAGAAGCGGCTCAAGTCCTCGAGTCTCATCGCTCGAGAGATGGGGTTTGACACAGACAATCCTCCGAGCGACACGACCCTCTGGCGTGGTATCTGCGATCTCGACGACGACGTGATCGAAGAGGCCGCACGGCGAGCAGACAACGCCCTCTTGCACGTCCAACTTCCCAGCGGGAGATCACTCGGAACCGTAGGAACGAACCCTGAGAAACCGCAGTTCTACTACGAGATTACGAAGTACGATCGTGAGATCAGCACCGAACGGAGGATGCGAAAAGTTACTGATATTGTTGCTGAATATATGGAACTCGCAGTATCCTCTATCAGCTTTGATCGAGATCCGGACGGCCCAAACTACAAATACACGCCTGAGTCGTTTTACCGCCTCTTAGCTCACATTGCTCTTGAAGGTTGTTATGCCGAGAACGGGTCAGAAATGCTTCGATGGCTCACTGGTGACGACGTCGACGTCCCAGATCCAACGACATTGCACAAATACGCTCGCAAGTACGATGTCGACGAACACGCTGAGCGGTTTCTCAATGCGATGCAAGCACTCCTGAAACGGGATGGGCTTCTCCCTCCAGAACCGGTCCATCTCGGGTTCGATATCACAAAAATTCCTTGGTATGGGAAGGTAGACACCGATGAAGATGGGAGCCCTACTGACGAAGAATGGCAAATCAAAACAGAGGTGAAAGACAATACCACCTGGGTCTGGCCGGTCGCCGTCCTCTCGATCGTCGCCCCCGACCGCAACTACGTCCTCGGCTTCGAGCCGGTCAGTGCAGCTGACGAATACGATCGTGCCCTGGACACTATGCTCGAGCGCACCGAAGACCGGTTCGACCTCGAGTTTGGCCGGATCTACCTCGATAGCGGACTGGGGAACACCAAGATCATGGATGTCTGCGAAAAGTACGACCTGAACTGGTTGATCCAGGGGAAGATGAACGGGAAACGTGAAGAGCTTGTGAAGAAACTCCCTGCAAACACCCCTGGAGGACAGAAAGGAGTCGAGTTCGGAGATCATCAAAAGGAGATCAATATCTTCGCCTGTCCTGATCATGAGGAGACGATCAAATCGACGGGCAAAAATGTCAACGAACAATCTAATATGTCGACTCTCGACGAGTTCACTCCAGAGTGTGAGAACGGAACCCCCTCAAAAGACACCGAGACAGACGAGTCAGACACCCCTGATGATGTGGAATACGCGGAGGGGGGAGGGGTGAACGTTCGCGACGAACTCGAGATCGAGGGCAATGGAACGTGGTCAGTCTGGAACACTAACATGGACGTCGCAGAACGCGATCTCCGAGGACTCGCCTATCAGTACCGGTACCGATGGCGGGTCGAAACAGCGATCCGGCAGCTGAAACGGGATTTCATCGGACGGTGTGGCTCTGAGAGTTCTCGAGTCCGGGCCCTCTACCTTGGAACAGGGCAGTTGCTGTTCAACTTCTGGGTTGCACTCAATCACGAATTACCCTACCATTTCGACCACACCGGGGTGCGAGTGACCGGGCTCGAGCTCCTCCACGGAGTTCGAGAAGCCGACTTCGAAGCGGCAAAAGCACGGAGGCAACCTGAAATATAGTGCCCAAATTCAGAACTACTGCTAACCATGACTCAGCATCTATTCAACACGGCAGCTTCGTTGGGGATGATACTACCGATGGGACCGGCTCAGTTGATGATCATGAGGACTCGTTTGACGTCATTGGTCAGATAACGGAGCTGACGTTGAAGCCGTACAACGACGGTCCCGGAATTGCCGACAGGAAATTCTAAGGTTCGCACGGTGCGATCGGTCGGTCCGGTCAACGTATCTCCCACCCCCACCGGAACCGCTACTCGACTTGTTCGATGTTTTCGGGAGTGGAAGATGATTTAGTGAATCGCTGTAGGGTACTGTAGAGGACATAGAGAATCGACAGTGCGAGGGACACGAAACCGAGCCACCCTTCGTATCCAGCGCCCATTTCTCGAGCGATTGTCCCGAGCTGAATGGCGATCACAGATAGGACAATGATTATTGCTGCTCCGACCCGTTTTACGTCCCTTCGAAGTTCATCCACCTTCATTATATTTAGGTGATCTGTCTCGCTGCATCAAAGGTGTTGTTGCCCAGATTCCGATTTCTGGTTTGGGTGTAGCACAGAAATAAAAAGAAGGCAAGCTCGAGCCTCGATATTAGAAGCTAAATTCGTAGTCTACGTCCATGGTGAACTTTTCTGTTCCCGAGATGATCCAGTGACCGACTTGCTTGGTTTCAACCTTCCCGAAGATACCGTCACACTCGGAGCGAAGGACTTTATCGTTTGTATCGTACGTCTGGGTCTCAAACTGGGCGACGTTGGCGAACGAGAACTGGTTCGTGTTAAACACGTTCCAACTTGTATAAAGCGTATATTGCTATAGCATCTGTGTGCAGTATCTCAACTATGTTTCCAGATACAAGATACAGATACAGGATGTGGATACAAGATCTAGATACAACATCTGTATTCGTACTGCAGATATTGACTATTGATCGGTAAGACGAAACCGTCGCTTAGAACTGCGTTTCTTGCCGCTCGGTGAACGTTTCGTACCCTGCTTCGCCGGCCTCGATGAGATCGGGACGCACTTCGTCCAGCCCCGCCCGCACCAGTAGGCCCAGCACTGAGCCACGACTCTCTGAGTCCACGGAGTCTCTGTCGAGGTGCTCGCGCACGTCGGTGCCGACGTCGTCCAACTGGCCAGCCTCGTCGAGCCCACGGATCAGCGCTGCGAGGTTTCGATCACGCATCGTGAGATTCGTCGGCACCTCTCCAGCCTCGAGCTCTTCGTAGACATCGGCGATGTACACCTCCAGTGACGACTCGTCTGCCGCTTCCGGCTCTTGCTGCGGTTCGCTCTGGTGTCGCTTCTGCTCTTTCGACTGTTCGAGTAGCTCCTCGGGGTCGCGGTCGTCAGTAGTGTCACTCATCGATCTGTGAGTTGGGTCAGTAGCTGTTCGGTGTTCGCACTGTACGCCTCGCGTGCACGCTTCCCAGTCGCGTAGAGTTCGTCATCGGGGACTGCAAAGAGCGTCCGGCCGTTGTTCTGGTTGTTGCCGATGTCGGCAGTCTTCGTGACGGGCTCGCCGACGATTTCTGGATACTCTTCGGTCACGTACTCGACGAACGACTCCGACAGCGTCTCCTGACTACTGATAATCGTCGGGATGACCAGTGCGATGTCGAGATCTACGTCGAGGTCGGTGCTGATTTCCTCGAGCGTCGCATCGAGTTTCTGTAGCTGGTCGCGCTCGAACGCACCTGGCTTCAGCGGTGCGACGACGTTCCGGGCAGCGAAGAGTCCGTTGAGCGCGATGTTGTCTTCTTTTCCGGGCAGGTCGAACACGACGAGGTCGTACTGGTCGGCGACGAGATCTTCGACGAACCCATCGAGCTTCTGGTAGCGCTCTTCGAGCGGAACGTTCGCGAGGTTGTTGTCAGCGCCGCCGAGACCGGGATCGGCTGGGATGAGATCTGGCCCCTCGTCGGTCGCGAACGTCATCCGGTCCAGGAGGTCGTCGATGTTGTCCCGGAGGAACTCCCAGTCATCTCCGAAGACCGCCGAGATCGGTGCGTCGATCGAGACGCCGCCATCGGCTGCTGTGTCTTCGTCGACGATGTCGATGCCGAAGTGCGTGGCCAGATCGTTCTGGGTGCCGGCGAGATCGACCAAGAGGACCTCGTGGCCCATGTTGTGTGCAGCAACGGCGATGTGGGCGGCACTGGTCGTCTTCCCGACCCCACCCTTTTCGACGTAGGTCGCTGCTCGTTGCACTGATGCCATATACAGATACTGTATACATATCGGTGATACAAATATCTACGTCAGACGACAGGCCGACAGACTATTTTAGAGATGTTCAGCAACCCACTCGATAAACCGTAGGAGTTCGGCCATCGATGTTGGGTCTTGGACTTGCGTGATTGTTCGTCGACCAGGGCCAAATCCAGATGGCAATAGATCTGGTGAGACAGTGAGTGGATCACTATTTAAAATGGCCCAGTCAACGGACCGGTAAATAACATGATCCGGTGCAGTTTCGTTGTACCGATTCGATGGATGATATATCGCGGGGCCACTGACAACACCAGGTACGATCTCGTCAGGGAAGTTGCCTAGAGCGTGTCATAGAATAGTTCTCGCCGCATTAATTTCTCTGGACCTGTGTAGAATTGGCTGTTCGATAGGCGTGCTCACTGACCGACAAAATTAGAGCTGCGATTTAGCACTCGTCTCCGCTGCGGTTGACGTGGTACGTGGCGATATCCGTCTGGCCAGTTGGGGGATCGCAACCGTCAGTTTCTCTGACGTAGAATGCGTTTGATAGTTGTTCGACATCATGCGTGCCTTCATTCCGGCCGGCCTTTGCCTCTATTTCTGCTCCGTAGATTCCGACGTCAGCTGGGATTCCCAAATGGGGTATCCACTGGTACGTCCTGTAGACTGTCGAATTCGGCTCGATGTACTCGTACGTGTCATTAATTCCATCGTCCCAAGTTAGATCGGCACTGTACTCAACTTCGTTCGCACCGTTCTTTCCGGGGGGGTTCCGGAAAATGTACGGTGTATAGATCAGGAGGACATTCTGTTCTTCGTTGGTGTTATTCTTCAATGCGACCGTGATGGTGCCCTTTTCTCCGTCTGCTACGTTGATGTGCCAACCGCTGAAGTTGATATAGTCGACTTCTACATCCGGAGCTGCTGCTGCACTTCCGGTTGCTGAAACCATTCCTGTGCCAACCGCAAGACCCATTCCGGCTCGTCGGAGGAAGTTTCGCCGATCCATTATACCACACCCTGAATTATCACTGACGCCCTATAATAATTTTCCACCCAGTGTCATATTATGGGTCAACTCTCTGCGAAGTAATGGAGTTCGCGTGAACAGCTGATCTGGCCTTTTCTCCACGAAAAATCTGTTCCGGTACTCCAGAAAGCAGAGAGCCTGTCATAGAAAGCCTCCCAAGGGATGCCGCAGGGTTTGGAAACTGTGTCCAGCAGTACCAACGCCCTGCAAGACGTAGCTTCGGTAGACGACTTCTTGAATGCGGAGGCTACCGAAACAGTACCGCTGTTCGACCATCTTGAGTTGGAGTTTCTCTTGGAATACGACATGTTCGCCCCCTCGAAGCGGGGGCGAACACGAGTGCACCAGCCACCGGATCTCTTTCGCGGCTTTCTGCACTGCTACTACGAGGATGTCTACGGTACTCGTCCGGTTACACGAGAACTCCAGCACAGTCTCGTCTGGTACTACTGCGGGCTCGACAAACCGCCATCCAGAGACACGGTTGATCGCTTTCTGACCGACCTCGAACACGTCATCGGCGATGTCTTCGACAGACTCGTCGAGCAGGCCGCCATCCGCGGCCTGCTCGACTCCACGTACTCGATCGATTCGACCCACGTCCAAGCGATCCAACACAACGACACTGCCTCGTGGAACTACGACCCAACAGCCGAGGAATACTACTACGGCTTCGGCTGTACGATCGTCTCGACCGGTGCAAAGATCCCGATTGCAGCGGAGTTCACACAAGCCAAACAAGCGGATCAGGAGACGGCGAGCGCGTCACGCGTGACGCGCTCGCCGTCGGCACACCGATCTGGATGCTTGGAGACAGCGCCTACGACATCCTCGATTGGCACGACAACCTGCTGGCCGCAGGGGTCGTGCCAATCGCTCCATACAATCCACGAAACACTGACGACCTGAAAGACATCGAGTACAGGGTCGAAGACCGGATCGAAGAACACAGCGAGGACGTGCAGCTGAAACAATCCACCTTGGACGAGACGTACAACAACCGGACGGGAGTCGAACGAACCAACGACGCGGTCAAGGACTGCGGCCTCGGGCACGTCTGCGCCCGAGGCCGCGTCCACGCACGAACAGAAATGTTCCTCGCACTGTGTCTTCGAATTGTCGTTGCAATCACCAACTACGAGCGAGGGAACGATCCGGGCTGTGAGAAACTATGAGATGGAGAGCCTGTCATACAATAGTTCTCAACAAGTACTATTCATGGTTTAGGGGTCGAATAAAATACTGAATGGCGAAATCACGGACTTAAGAGCGAATTTAGGGCTGTATAATCGTCAAGTAGAGGCCGTGAGACGTATTCTATGACACGCTGGATGGATTCTATGACAGGCTCCTCGGTACTTCACCTGGATCATTATTTGAACGAATCGTCGATGAATAAGCTACTGACGTGTGGCCCAACCTTTCCCAACCACGCTCTTCGCCGGTCTACTGTGCCTTCACCGCCAACGCTGGAGATCTTCGTTGTCTTGGGCCATCAGCTGTTTGTTGAGTCGGCCAGTGCATCAAGCGAAAATTGATTAAGTATTTCATGCTGTACTGGAACAACATTTTGTGAGCCATCCTGCTATTATAGCTTACAAAAACGAGGATGGGACATTTGATCTGCACTACAGTCGTAACGGTGCAGAACGCTACCAACTGAAAGAGATCCTTGAGGGGTATTTCGAAGGCCAATACGAAAAATTGGGCTCAAATATGCCCGGACTCCTTCCAACAGAAGTTGCTGAGTTCGCCGCAGATCAAGAAGGAGTTGAGGTAAGGGAACATGATCTGATCGAACAACAACCTTTTGCAGAGGCCGTTGAACCTCATGAACTCCCACATAGTGTCCCAGACATATCTGCGGAATTATTGTTTGTCGTTCGTGACTGGCAAGTTGATGTCTTCTCGATTGTTCCTGTCACCCCGAGTCTTCTTCCTCTTCTAGCAAACTCTTTTGACGTGAAATTGTATGATTGTGACCAGCTTGGTATTAATCCTCAAGAAGCGACTGATAATGAGCAACCCGCAAGCTATTCGCTCTCCGAATACGACTTTTTCAATCTTACCGTGTACGAAGAGATGCCCCTTTTATTATATCATCCATTTGCTCAGTATCATCTGGACATCCTAAGGGGCATCAGTGAGCAGAATCAAGCTCAAAACAGAGGCAAGACAGAATCGATTTCTACTGCAATCTATCATGATGGGTGCATAATCGAATATCGTGCAACTCAATCTGATCGGCAGATACCTTGGTCTGCACTCTTTGTTGAAGTCTGGCCTGGCGAAGATGAGAGGCCAAGTTACCCATGGGAATACAACCACGACGATCCGTCACCTCGAGCTCTCTCGAACGAATTACGTCTTGAGCTTAGCATGCTATTGATCGAAGAGTTAAGACAGCATATCGGAGCACTTGGTTCTGTTAGATCAACTAAGCTTGTGGACTTTCGAGAATATAGAACACGCGAGTTGAAGCGGTTCTTCACTATGCTTGAATCTCAGTACGGGGACGCGATCGCGGATGAATTTTCTCCTTTCCATTTGCTCGCTATGCTTCCACCGGACGAGGCATTGGAATTCCTAGATTGATTGAGACCTATTACTGAGAGGCAGTCTCACCGAAGCACTAAGTTTGCAAGTGAGCGAGCTATCTTCTTCATTCCAGCATCAGTGAGTTGTGCGTGTGGTCCATTCAGCTTTTCTTCTCTGATAACATATGTTCCCCACGGCTCTACTACTGAATCTTTCAACAGAGCATCACCGCTCTTCGTGTCTCCATTGGCATCCAATATCTGTGTCCAGTCGTGTCCTCCAAATTCACCGATCTGTGTAGTCAACATCACAACGTTATATCGGATAGCACCATCTTCATGGGTTGGTCGCCGTCCATCAGAAATAATCACTGCAGACCGTGTCTTATCATTTCCGTACGGGTCATCAAGTGAAACGACGTCTCCACGATCGTATTTCATTTGTTGGAAGAACGTATATTGCAGCTTAGTAGTCACTCAAGCAGTTCGTCAACTTCATCTTCAGATGCGTGAGGATCCGAGATATCTCCTCGTTGGTCGCTCATCTGTTTGTTCTGTTCCGGGTGTGCTTGGGACTGTGCTACGTTATGTAAATCTCCTAAAAGCCCCGTAATCTCTTCTTGGAGTTCTGGATTGACGAAGTACCGTCCAGAAATCCGATCAACCAGATTTTTCTCATACAGTCGCTGCATTGTCTTCGTAACGCTGCCTTCGTTAATATCGGTGCGGTCTGCGATCTTGGCTGGTGGCCAACCAAATTCTGGATTAGCAGCTAGGAACCGAAGCGCGGTTTCCTCATTTGTGCCCGGATTAATCGGGAAGTCTAGCTCTGCCGCTTCCCGTTCCTGGAGTTCGTCGACACGTACCGGTTCCATCATTGTTGTCATTATTTGTCATCGAGTGTCATTAGTCTTCGGGTGTGTAGTGTGAGGAAGTCTGTCCCATCGATGTGAAACTCTATTTTGATGGATTTGGAGGCCAATGACCGCGATAATAAACCGGACCGACGACTCCTAATCTCACCTATCGGTTGTTACTGTGACATCCAGGCGATCGTCGAGGCAGTGGAGAAGCCGAAGATCGCGACGACCAGCACGCCGAGAAAGATGCCACGTGGCAAACTGTACAGCTGTGCCAGCGCAACGACAGCGCCCAGGAGCTTCGCGACGATCAGGTTGTTCTTCGCGAGGAGCCTGTACTCGGCGCTGTTCATCGTCCCTCCACGGGCTCGTCGACGATGCTATCTATTCGGCGCGATGCAGGCGCTGTGTGGATCTCTGTGGGCATGGCTGTCGCTCTTGGTGGCAACCGATCTCCCGCACCGACAGACACACAGGTAGGCGCTTCGTAGGCCGCTGTGTCCGTCGGTCGCTGGGGCACCTCGGTGGCCGATGGGTGCTCCTGGTGTGCGTCGGTGTCTTGGTTGGCGCGGCGCACACTGGTTCAACGCTCACGAGCGATAGCGATGGCTCTCTAGGGGATTGTTCAGCCGGGAGAGCGTCGTCAGCGGGCGTCAGCCCGCGTCTCGCGTTAACGTCTACCTTTACCGATGGCCTCTTGACTCAAGAAGGTTCGCAAACCGGGGTGGAAGTCCATTTGCTATCCTAAGATCCGTGGACTGTATGTATCAAGTCTCCCTCGTCAGCCGACTCAGATCCGCCGCATCGTCGTCACGACTTCGCGCCCAGTCACTCGCCACTGACACCCAGTCCAGACCGCCTCGACGCGCTCAAAGCCACCATCACTCCGTGGCTCGAACTCGACTTTCCGCTTCGGGCTCGCACCGGCTCGTAGACGAAGCCCTTAGCTTCGACAACGGACTGTCCGAGCCATCCAACCACTAAGCCTGCAACAAGCCAGTGAATGTGTTTCCTTTGTTTCACCAAATTTGATGATCAGTCGGCATATTTTTCATACCCCTGAAAGAAAAGAACGATGTGGTAACAGTACGAGACCTACACCAGTTGCACCTCTATGTGAATGCTCTAATCGACGAGGGCGAATCCCCATCGATAGAGAATGTGGAAAGAGCTGCCCTGTCTGGAGAAATTGTCGACTATCTGGATCAAGAATTTAACGCATTTGAGGCTTTGGGCGGACCTGACCAAATTCTCGATGTAGATGGACTGAATACGTTGTTCGCTAATTACTATATCACCGACTCCCGCGAGCATCTCCTTGTAGAGAACAATGGTCTCCTGGCACTCTCAGGGTCCATTTTCGAGATTCTTTCCCACAACGAATGGGATACGACTCCTCTTCGTTCAAGTAGTTCAGGACTGCTTGACGCCAACTTCACTGGGTAAATATCTCCACGTCTGCATTGGCTTCATCAGACCTAGAGTAAGCGCCGTACACACTTTTTCCAGGCCACAGTTACTAGTTTAACCTATAGAGAATTAATTGAGGGCTGTTGGGTAGTTCCTTAACCAACAAGTTTCGGGAGCGGGAATCTTGTTAGTTAAGGATTTTTGCCAGTGCTACACCGTCGCGGCAACGTGCTCGTACTCGCCCTGTGACGGCGTCGAGCGTCCACCGATCGTACTGACTCGTGCCTGGCGCAACCACGTCGACGGCGACGGTCGGGACTATAGAACCGATAGCAATCCTAGGAGACGCAGTTATTACGTATCAGATGCCTGCTCGTGATACTTCCCAACGAGGGACCGTCGGTTCATCCATTGCTGGAACTCCTCTTGATCGGGCTGGCAGACAAAGACAAAATTGACCAAGCAGGTTGCTTGCTCCAGAGAGTGAGAGCCGTCGAGCTCTTCGGTGATTACTTGATCTTGTATATCCTGCACCTGTATGATCCCGTTGAGTGGAAATGGAAGTTCACTCTCGGTCATCATGAGCGTATCACTCAATGAACTCCAGTTGTCGAGCGACGTCGTCCCCCGAAACTCTATATTGCCTTCTTTTCCGACGACCTCGACGAAGGTTGCATCTTCTGCTTCTTCGTTATCTCTCGGAAGAATCTGACAGTCACACGAGAACCGGTACAGGGAACAGACATCGTCTATGTCGAGATCTTTGATTCGCGGTATATTCTCGTCTTCGAGTAAATGATTCACGACTCGCTTGGTCTGAATGTGCTCCTCGCTTTGATTCACCGACTCCATCACCTTTTTTCGATCTCCTATTTCACCGCCGAGGCTACCCGGGAGGAAGGTACTCAGTCCAGCCTTTAGTGTACTCCAAGACTCCTTCTGTTCCGTGATCTTCGTGTTCTCGTCGATTCGATCGAAGAACAACTGCCGAATGTGTGATGGGGAGTAATACAGGATGTGACGATACGGTTCTGACATACGTGTGGACTGCAGTGCATATTATATAACAGTGAAAGGTGGGTACGGCCTCCGTCAGTGCTGGGGCAGACCTCACTGTACAAAGGTGCGACCAGCGCTGTATTAACTGTGTATCAGACGTGTGGGCGGTCTATGAGTACTGTGCTTCGTGATGGACCATCTCCGTCAAATGTACGACGTACCCGGCAAACCCATTTTCTACGATGCCATATTCATCAGGCGTATTCCCGTTCACTGCAGCAGAAAGCTCTTTTTCCATTTCCTCTACCGTGTCTTGTTTCGATGTGATACCACTCAGGTCGACGACGTCGCCAAACCGGTCCTGTAGCATCGATATCGCACGTTCTTCCCGAGCAGCCTCTACAAATTCCTCTGTGCTTAATTCTTCATCTGAATCGATGAGTTTCGCCACTTCGTACTGTACGGCAACATAGTCAGAAGCGCGTGGCATAGTCCAATTTCTATTTTCGATCAATATATTAATTGGGTGTAGCGTTAGGTGCTAACTCAGAGAACTGGATGTAACAACATTTCCACTCTATCCAGTCCTTCCCCGGTCAGACAATATCTACGAGGATTTTCTTCGATGTCCATCAGACACTCTTGTTCAGAAAGTTGATCGACCACTATTGGGATCGACGAGGGAGGAGAGGTCCGTGCTTTGTAAAACAGGTCCTCTAATTCACTTACTGTCACTCCCTTCTTGGATTGATGTTGCTCAGCAAAATGAGTGAGGAGGAGTATTTGCTCTGCGTGTGTACTTGCGGCAGTTCTCAAAAGTTCTCTCAAGTGAGCCTCTGAAGACTCATTTTCGTCGTTCTCCACCTGCTCATTTTGTCCATCATTTCGGTTGCCCATGAAGGTAGGCATCAGACGATCCAGCCCAAAAATCAAATCATACTCAAATTCTCCATCTGGGCTGAAATTGAACACCAAGCTGGGTAGTCCCCTTTGGAGTCCAAACCGCTCTAACCGGACATCTCCACGGAGCAGTGTTTGTGCCAAGTTCGTCGTATTCGGAAGGTTTCTGGTGAATGTCTCAGAGTGACCAGAACCGGTTACTGAAGCTCTATAGACTCCGGTTTTCGAGTGGTACCAGAACGTGAGCCAGAGCCCCAGAACTACGGTTAATATCGCCCACGAAAATAGAGGATGGCCCCACATTTCTGTCGTGAGTATCTGAATAAACCACCACAGTAGACCTGCCAATAGTACGATGAGGCTAGCAACTCCTCGAGTTATAGACTGCTCGAATCGGTATGTCGTTTCTTCCTGGGTCTTTGGAACAGTCGTAACTAAGCGTGCTGAGTATCGGCTAATCAGTCCGAGCGCAACAAACAGTGGAATCATCTGAGCGGCCTCCCCGAGTTGCACGAACTCGGTTGGTGCCCTAGATAGAGTACTCTCTACGACCGCCCCAATCCATGCCGAGATGTTAATCGACGCAACAAAGAAAACAATTGAGAATACCAACTTTACCCAATCAGATCTCGTCATTCGCTATTCAATTTCATTAAGCCGCAGACCATAGAACCACATCATGTTTAAATCAGAAAAGGGTCTGGTAAAGCACTTTACAGACTCTGGATTCATCTCCGGCGTAGTCAAAACGGAACGTATAGTCGGGAATGTAGATGTCATGGAGAATGACTGGGATATAGTTCGACCAGCTAATTCAAAAGAGTCGTTCACCCGAGAAGTAGATATAATCATTCAATCAAATAATAGAGATTGGATCATCGAAGCGAAAAAGGAGTACTCGACAATTGGATTTGATGCCGTTGTTGGGCAAGTTCTGGTGAGCGATTTCCTCTATCGAACTGAAAAAGAGCTGTCCGAGTCAGAGACAACTCGAGCAATATTGCTTGGGGAGATTTATACCGATCTTGAGGAAGGAACAGTCGATGCAGATCGTCTCGATCAATTACTCAGCACATATGATATCAAGCTGATCGTGCCCAGTGAGAATGGATATCGTTTTGTCTGTGGCTAAGTCCAACACAGTCCAAGTATACTAAGAACTGTTTAACCAACTTTTCCAAGTAATGCAGGCAGTGTTGGTTAAATATTAATAGGCCGCTATACCGTTGCGGCGACGTCCTCGTGCCCTCCCTGCGATGTCATCGGCCATAGCGCCAACCCAGCCAGAGCCAGTTCCCGAAGCACTTCGGGTAACACCACCTTCACAGACACGCAACACGGCGTCGAGCGTCCGTCGATCGTACTGGCTCGTGCCCGGCGCGATCACGTCGACGGCGACGATCGAGCGCACCTAGCAAAGCTTATTTTGTCGGTTACCTGTCTTCTTAACAGGATGGTGAACGAGCATATCGTTCCCCAAGCGTACCTCCAAAACTTTGCTCCGGATGAGGAGGGACTTATCTCTAGATATTCACTCATCGATAAGCACGAAGGAGATGACTATTACCCACCACGAGACCGATATCCGATTAGTAAGGCGGCCTCGTACGAAGATTTCGCTAATGGCCTCTTAGAGAGCGGCGAAGCGAATATCGCCGAAAGAGAGATGATCAGAACCATCCGGAATATCTTGGACGGTGAAGTTCTATCAGCTAAGGATGTTCCCGGAGTATCTTCGTTCATATCATTTCAAACGACACGAGGAATCAGCTCAAGGCTTTACTACAACGCTAAGCAGAGGCTCCCACATGATGAGTTCGCTGAGGGTGTCCAGGACTGGTCCTCAGCAATCTCCTACAATACGTCTGATGGACATACGCTCCTACAGTACATGGGTTGGGTACTGATCGAAAACAAGACTGACCTCCCCTTCTTTACATCTGATGAGCCTGTCGTCGAGTCGCAGGGAAAGCGATTTGACAACGTCGATACAGCGGCGAAAGAGATGATCGGCAGGCAGATTTTTTGTCCGATTGGTCCGGATCATCTTTTGTTGCTACTTGACCCGAGTCTCTACGACGTAGATGGATTGCTATACGAAGTTGACCCAGAAGGGGGTATTCAGGAACTTCCCGACGAAATGTTTACGAGAATTGAGGTGGCAGATCGCAATGAGATTTGGAAGTTCAATTTGCTTCAACCACTCAATGCATACAGAGAGGTATTTGCTCCTGTTGGAAACGGCGATTATTTGGAGCAAGCAGTGGAGTGGCTTTGCTCTGCTTTTCCAGATGAAGACTTCGTACGGGGCAATACACGGGATTTCGAGAAAATGCTCCGTGCATACATAATAGCGGCTTCAGGTCCTAATTCTCCAGAGCAGAGAGAGTGGTATCTGAGAGAAGGATCAGATGTTATTAATTCTCGTGGGAAGAAGCTCAAGTCTCTCGAAAATTTCTCTCACTCAATTTCGGTCATCAGTGATTTGGAGGTAGATAACCCAGATATGGAATACTGGAATGAAATTTTGGACGTGATTGGTCAGGTACCGCCTGAGCAATATTTGGACGCAGAATCACTGTAGCAAGCAAGAAGAGGAGCTGCAGATTGATCCTCAGATTCGCCGCATCGTCGTCACGACCTCCCGCCCGGTCACCCGCCATCCACACCCAGTCCAGACGGCCTCGATCCGCTCAAAGCCACCATCACTCCGTGGCTCGAACTCTACCTTCCGCTTCGGGCCACGCACGGGCTCGTAGACGAAGCCCTTGCCCTCGGCGACGGACTGGCTGGTCATGCTTCCACCGCCCAAACGATGGCGTCGACGATCGGCCCGTCGACGTGGAAGTAGGCTTCTGCAAGAGATCGGCCACCTTGGCGTGTATTCCGTACTCTGATTATATATCTGAACCGCCACAATTCTTTTGCTGGCTGTAAACGAATGTGGAGATAGAATGTCTCAGGGAAAGCGTAAGGTAACCGACTCCGAAATTCTCAGCGCGTTCCGATCGATTGAGGGCCCATTTGCCGCAGCATCTGAAATTGCGGCATATTTCGACCACACCCGCCAGTGGGCTCACAAGCGGCTGACACAGTTACACGAGCAGGGAGACGTCAAGAGAAAGAAAACCGGGCAGTCTGTTGTCTGGTGGGTCGAGGATTAGCTCTGCCGCGTCTCTGAAAGATAGCGTTGACCATCCTCAGTTACCCAATAAAACCGAGAATTACCACCAGGGTTCTTGCTATCCACATATCCTGAGGACTGCAGCTTTTGCAACTGCTGATGCCCCCACTGGCGGGTTTTATCGAATGCATCACCAACTTCTTTCGCGGTAAAGGCCGGATCTGGCGATTGGACCATGAAGAGAAGAATCTCACGCGGGCTCGCAGCAGGATCTGGTCCACTTGGCACACCAAAGCACAATCTCGACTGGTGATTAAGTCATGCGGTGTTATCTATTTACGGCCAGCAAAGGTTAAGTACGGTCAGGGTAACACCATGAGATAGGCGACGCCCACAGATCGGCGGCGTCGCATCGAACCCATGACCACGACCAAGCCCACCTACGAAGAGTCGCATCGCTCGCCAGCGCCCATTCGGTCACATTCGGTCACGATTCGGTCACGCCTGAACAGGCCACAAACACGCTACAGCGGGCCAGAGACGAAAACCGACCCGTCACAGACGCGATTCGGTCACGGGCCCGCCGCAGACTCACGTACCACCCTGCCCACCCCTCGACCATGCCGACACACGGAGGTCACCGATGACTGAGTGGCATGCCCTCAGTGCCTTCCAGCGCGATCTGCTGACGGCCATCGCCGCCGTCGACGACGAACCCTACGGGCTCGCGCTGAAGGAATACCTCGACGAGCGCTACCCCGATTCGATCAACCACAGTCGGCTCTACCAGAACCTCGATCGCCTCGCCGACGCCGGCCTCGTGACGATCGACCGCCACGCGCTGGACAAGCGCACGAACGCGTATCGGCTCACCGACGACGGCCGTCGCCAGCTCCAGCACCAAGCGCGAGCGCTCGCGAGCGTCTGTGATGTGCCCCAGCCCGCCGCCGATGGAGGTCTGAGAAAATGACGCCTCAAAGCGGGTCGGGCACGTCGTCGCGCTCCTCGACCCACTCGCTCATCAACCGAGCGATCAGCTCACTCCGGGAGACATCCCGGCCGAGCTTCCCAGCGGCTTTCATCTCGATCAGCTTGTCGTCGAATTCGTCCAGCAGTTCGTCTGAAACGGAAATACTCGGTCGTGCCACAGTAGTCCGTTCGCAACTTCGCACCAAAAGCCTGCGCCAGATAGCACAATCGCACTGTGCCACATATTTATTACGAGTGGGTGCTACCGTGCTACTGTGCTACACAATGGTTCGACCGAGTATCAGCATGTCTGAGGAACTGCTCGAAAACATCGACGACGCCAGAGAGTCGACCACCTCCCGAAGTGAGTGGGTCCGCGAAGCGATTCGCGACCGACTGAATACGGAGGAGGACCGCTGACAATGACGCCCGAGACTGGCGAGGTCGTCGCCGTCACGACCGTCGACAGCGAGCCGCCGCTGCTGGTCACACACGTCGAGGCCGACGCCGTCCGCGGTGTCCTGCTGGCGGATCTGGCTGCGGGAACGATCGAGCAGCTCAACGCCACGGCGGGTGATCGCGACCAGCGCCGCGCGCTCGCCCAAGCGGTCCAGCAGGCGGATTCGATGATCTTCCGCGTTCCGTTCACGGACTGTCGGCATCGCGGCGAGCCAGGGATTCGGGGCTGTCACCCGCCACAGGGAGGGCGCGAGTGATGGCCCGAGCAGACCCCACCGGGTCCGCTCGGAGCGCGCCAGCGCCCGGACAGGCCGACGAGTGGCGCTTGCGCTACCACGTCGGCGATCTCGTCCACTACACGGAGTGGACCAGCGACTTCCCCACGGTCGAGAACCTCTTCGAGCAGTACCGCCGCGGCGACTACGGCCACGATGTCGTCATCGAGCGCCGCACGGAGGTCCGGCGATGATCGGCAGCGGCAACTACTACGGCATCGATCACACGGAGCCCACCGAAGGCGACATCAATTGCTTCCTGTGTGACGCCACCAGCGAGACTGTCGAAGCCCATCACCGTCATATGGAGGTCGTCCATGACTGTTGAGCGACTCTCTGCTGGCAGGCACAATCGCATGCCGTGCGTCAGACAGGTTGTCAATCTGTGCGGGGGATTTAATACGGGACGGAGAATCATTATCCAACATCAGGTAAGAACACACCCGCAGCTACCCACCAGAACAAACGAGGGGGACGCAAGTACGCCCCCAACAAACTCACACACACGTTTGTTCTGCTGGTCTGGTCATAAAGGTTACCCCTCGAAGAGCGGCAGCACTGTCCAGCCCAGACGGCGGCGTTCCGCCGGGTGGTTTGCGATATCAGCCACCATGTCAGAAAGCACCACCACCGATAGCGATACCAGCAGTTGCACAGGTACGAACCGCATTCCCGAAGAAGCGCTCATCGAGTATCTGCAGACGTTCGCTGCGGAACTCGGCCGTCCACCTCGGGCTCGAGATATGAAACGCGAAGGTCGGTACGCCGACCAGACCTATTACAACCGATTTGAGAACTGGGACGCGGCTCTCAAAAAGGCAGGTCTGTACGCCGACTTCGAGCCGTCGAAGTTCGATGGTGCCGAACATCACTTCGGGGCACTCATCGATGACATGGTTCGTGTGGCCACTGTTGTTGGGCGGCCACCGACAGAAGACGAGATCGATGAACATGGGGAATTTGGATCTGGCACGTATCAATCAAAATTTGGATCTTGGCCAGAAGCCCTCCGAACCTGTGGATTCCCGCCGCGCTATCGTGGTGGGACAATGCGCCCACCAGACGAGCAGCGTGCTGTCTACGGCAAGAACTGGGACGAGCAGCGACGAAAGGCGTTATCTCGGGATCGTTACCGGTGCCAGCACTGTGGGCTGACAATCGGCGACACTGACAGCCGGCCACAGGACCAACTACACGTCCATCATATCGTTCCCATTCGATGGTTCGACGAACCTGAGCTCGGGAACCATCTACTCAATCTCATTACCCTCTGTCCACAGTGTCACCGGAAGTGGGAGTCCTCACTCGTCTCAGATATCGATCTGGACGCCCTGCAAGCTGAGATTCGTGAGTTGGCTCAGGACGATCGGTCGTAAGCGTCGCGAATGGCAGGACTCTCCCTCTCTCTCGACGGGTCAGACGACCCGATAGCACGCCAGGGGACTGGGCCTGGGGGCTCGCCCACCCAGAGACCCATCCCTCGCCACCGTTCGCTCTACCGAGCGCTACGCCGTCGCGACCGTCGCGATGGTGGGCGATACTCCTGTAGAGCACGTTCCGGCGGTGATCGCGGATGACCTACCACGTCGTCGGCTGCTCGGAGTGTCAGTCACTCTGGCTGCTCGAAGACTCCCACAAGGAGTCTGCCACCTGCCCGACCTGTGGGACACGCCATCAGCGCAGCGCACTCAGAACACTCGCCCAGGCCGACGACAGAGACGGAGCGAACCAGCAACGCAGCGCGCTGTTGGCCGAACGGGCCGACGCCGGCGACGCCGATCTCGACCCCTACTGGGAGCAGGCGACGCGGGCGAGCGAGCCGATCGTCGACGACCGCGCGTATCTCGACGGCCTCGGTATCGATCCCGACCTCGTCGAGGACCTGACGAGCGAGGACGACGACACTTCCGCCTCCGAGCGGACGACGACGCGAACCCCAGGGACTGGCCCCGACGTTCCCGCTCCCGTCGCCGATCGTCCCCAGCTGCGTGGCCCCGTCGACGACGCCCGCTCTCCTGGCGTCTCCCTGATCGAGGCTGGCGGCCAGCTCGGGATCGCCGGCCAGACCTATCACGAAGTGAGCCCGCGGACCTCCGAGTGGCTCGCCGACGTCGTCAGTGATCTGGTTCCGTCGACGGCACGGCTCGTCCAGGATCTCGCTCGCGAGCGCTACAACTTCGACTATCGAGATCCCGATGCCGGCGCTGGTGCTGTCGCGACGTTCATTCACGAGGAGCTGGTGGGGCGTGTCGCGCAACTGGACACTGCCGACGCGCCGACGGCCGCCGTCGAAGAGGCTCGCTCGTACCTGGACGCCATCGGCCGGTACGCGCTCCTGTGGGCCGACGACGTCTACCGCGTGCGCCGTGGCTTCGACGGCGCTGAACAGTTCGAGCGCGTCACGAGAACGCTCGAAACGACTGGAACCAGCCAGGGGCAGTTCAACGCCGGCGTCGACGCACTCCGTCACTCTCTCGTTGCCCTCCACGAAGAGCGCGCTGTCCCGCGCACACTGACGTTTGTGCTCGACGGGGAGCAGTGGACGGGTGCCGACCGCGAGACGATCAAGCGGGCGCT
>NZ_JADPQC010000010.1:0-85243 GCF_017612575.1 Halomicrobium sp. IBSBa | reverse complement strand
CGACGTTCCAGACGAACCGCGACCGGCTCACCTGGCTCCTCGGCGAGTACAAGCTGCTGGTCTCGGGCATGATCCTCGGTGCGTTCGGACTGGTGATCTACTACCAGCCACAGCTCCCGACACCGCCGGCCTGGATTGCGGGTGTCCTCGTCGGGTGGCTGCTGCTGGGCGTTCCGTGCTACCTCGTGGGCGCGAAGATCGCCCGTTGGCTCCGTAATCGCAACTGGATCGAGGTACACCACGTCAACGCTGCTGAAGACACCGTCCAGAAGCACTACGTCCCGCCGGAACTCTGGCGCGAGAAGGAGATCGAAGGCCCGGATCCGTACCCAGTCAACGGCGGCAGCGCGTGGGCCGTCCGCGAGTACGAGTACCTCGACGACATCGAGCAGGTGCGCGTTCGCGGGGTGTGGCTCGAAGGGTGTCAGGACACCCAGCTCATGACTTCCAAGAAGCAGATGGAGGATATCCACGGCTGGCTCATCGACCGCGCGGAAGAGCTTGCAGCGATCCGCGGCCGGTGGTCGCGCGGGGCCGTGGAACTTCAGAAGAAGCTCGTCACCGCCGAGAGCGAGGCCAACGAGCGGGGCCAGATGATCCAGAAGACCGCCGCGAAGGACACCTTCGGAAGCCTCGTCGAGGACGGCGAAGACTTCGACGACGCCCCCACCATCCACGAGATCGACGAACACGACCCCACCGCCGACGCTGCTGTGGGCGATGGGCCGACCGACGTACCGGCTCCCGACCAACAGAACCCCCAGATGAACGATGACTGACGATAGCGGCGACCTCTACACACCAGCACAGTTCCGCGAGTATCAGGACGGCTACGGCCAGCGCGATCCCGACGAAGCGCACCCACACGCAGGGATCGTCCGCGACGAGAAGCTGTCACGGTACCTCGCGATCCTCGAAACACACTACGATCCACAACGGGCCGACAAGCCGGCGAAGATGCCCGGCCAGGCCAAGGACCTCCAGCACGTCCGGGATATCGTTCGGATCGAAGGCACTGAGACCGCCCGCCGTGCCCTGGAGAACGGCGACATGCAGTCGCTCAAGCACTTCACCGGCGACGCCGGCCAGCGGGCAGACATCTCTGGGATCAAGGCTATCGACCAGCTCCGTGCCCAGATGACCGGTCCAGCCCCGATGTTCTACATGTGGGCCGAACCCGGTTCCGGGAAGTCGAACTTCGCGTGTCTGCTGGGACAACTCTGGAAGGAACATCACCCCAGCGGGCTGGTCGCTTCGAACATCCGGACGCTCGAAGAGACTGATGCCTGGATCGGTGACGATGGCGATCGGCGCGACGGTTGGCTTGCGAACTACGGCGAGCTGAACGAGTGGCTGAAACAGGACGGCGATCCGATGCACAACGAACAGGCCCGGAAGCTGTTCATCTTCGACGAAGCATCCTCGAACGCTGGCGGTGGCGGGAAGGACGGCTACAACACCAAGACGAAGCTGGGGCCGCTCACCTACAAGATTCGCAAGTATGGTGGGTCGTTGATCGTGATCGGCCACGACGGTCGGGACGTCCACCCGCTCGTTCGTGAGCTGGCGACCTGTGTCCACAAGGTGGGGCTGAAGGAAGCGACCTTCTACGAAGACGTGAAGGGACGGTCCGGTGTGAATCCCATCCTCTCGGTGTCTGGAATCCCCGAGACGGACTGGCGCTACGACGACAAGGAACCGACAACGTGGTCGTGGTCCGGCGAGGGCGAGGACGACGACGGAGTTGATCCGGCGGACCTCTCGCGGAAGCTGGCGGTCTACACGGTCATCACGGCCAAGGAGTCTAATCCGGACCGACCAAACCACGAAATAGCCGAATTCGTGCCGTACAGTGCTGAATGGGTGCGACAGCGCTGGAACGAGTACCAGGATGACGGTGAACACCGGAACGTGGTTGGCGACGTCGAGGGGCTAACTGCATGATAGCGACGGTATCAGCCGAAACCAACAACTACCAACACCCCGTCGCACCCCCTCTACTGGCCCATGGCGCGCGCTCGCAGGGCGAGCACGCGCGAGCCATGGGCAACGGCGACGAACAGCCCGGAGGAGTATCTATATATGACGCACGCGAGGCGCGATCGCGATGAACCGATCACACAGGGCCAACCACTACGGGACCCTGGTCGAGCGACGGGCTTCCAAACGGTACAATCTGGAACTCGATCGGTGTTCGTGGCACGACGCGAAACGACCTGACGGCACACCTGTCGAAATCAAGGCTGCGATGCATCGCCACAGCGACGGTCAGCCCGGAACATTCAAGCTATACGACCAGTATCACGAGCAGCTACGGGCCGCGAACGGCTGGTACGTCTTTGCAGTATATCGGGTTCGTGGGCGTGGTGTTGAGGTTTTGAACTGGGAGATGTGTCACTCATCCCAGTTGCCGAAACTAGATTGGCATAATGGCGGAGAACATCGTGAGGCCAAACAAGGAAAAATCAAGATAAATGACATTCCAAAATCATGAACTCTTCGTAGTAATGTCCTATAGAATATTCCTTTTTCAACTGTGAATCTGAATATGGAAATATGGGTTCATTTTTATATAGTTGGCGTTATCTCGTGGTGATGTGGACTTTATTCCAACAGATATTGACTCGACGATGGCTGGCGGCGAGGCAGAAGCAGAGGTCTGGTCTGCGATCAAGAACGCCTTAGGCGCGGATGACAGCGGCGTTGCTTATTATAAATTCCCAGTGGTGGATAAAAGCGGTGAAGAACATGACCGCGAGCCCGATTTTGTTCTACTTCATCAGGAACTGGGTTTGTTCGTTATTGAATGTAAAGGATATCAAATTTCCCATATCGAATCTATTGAGGGGCAGGTTTGGCAGCTAAAAAACACTTCCCAGTCCATAGCAAAACCTCATCCACAGGTCCGTGATCAAGCGTTCAAAATCCGCTCCTTTTTTAATCGACAGCCAGAGTTGACAGATGAGCAGGGAAGATGCAAGATTCCCTGTAACGTATTTATTGCTCTGCCAAATATCTCGCGGAGTGAGTGGGAAGAACGTGGCTTCCACAACATTCCTTCCTCTCCTCGCGTGCTAACCTCGGATGATCTATCACCGCAGTCATTCCGGGATAAAATCTCGGAGACTCCGTCAATGGAACCTTTGTCTGCAGAGGAGTACCGAGCCGCGCGTTCCGTATTAGGTGGTGGATCAGTTATTGGCGATGAAGGAAGTGCTGCACCACCGAATCCGACAACGAAGGGCGAGCTTTACGCAACTGTTGAGGAAAAACTGCCAAAGTTAGATCAGAAGCAGGAAGAAATTGGGATACAAATACCTCCTGGACCTCAACAGGTTCGAGGGATTGCCGGGTCCGGAAAAACTGTTCTCATGGCGATGAAAGCCGCCCGAATGCATAGTCGATATCCTGAATGGGATATAGCTGTAACTTTTATGACTAAAAGCTTATATCCGCAGATCCGAGAACTCATCAACCGTTTTCATTGGCACTTCGCCGAAGAAGAGCCAAATTGGCAGAAGATTCGACTCCTCCATGGGTGGGGTGGTAAAACTGTGCTTGATGGGATGTACTACGTTCTTGCATCAGAATCAGAAACTCATGAATTCCAGCATGTTGTTGCAGCCCAAAACAGGCATGGAAGGCTAAAAACACCGTCTCTACTTGATGCCTGCTGTGAATCACTACTAAATTCCGGCGATGTACCGACAATGTTTGATGCTATTTTAATTGATGAAGCACAGGACTTCGAGCCAAACTTTTATAAGATGTGTAAAGCGGCATTACGTGAACCAGAACGTCTAATTTGGGCATATGATGAGGCCCAAAGCTTAGGTTCACTAACCGCACCGAGTCCGTCGAATATCTTCGGAACGGATGAAGATGGGGACCCAAAAGTGGATCTTAGTGGCTCGTATGAGGGTGGTATCCAAAAAAGTCAGATCATGAGGAAGGCTTACCGTTCACCGCGCGAGGTTCTTATGGCCGCCCACGCATTCGGTATGGGATTAAAACGTGACAGCGGGGCAGTGCAGACAATTACCACACAGGATGGTTGGGAAAATATTGGATATGAGGTAACGGAAGGGGACTTCCGCCGAACAGGAGAAACAGTGGAAATACAACGTCCTGCTAAAAACTCACCACATCCATTAAGCGAAGAAGAAAACGCTAAACCTTTTGTCCAATTTAAGTCTGCTGACTCGAAACGGGAAGAGATGGAGGAAGTAGCCGAAAGTATAGATAGAGACATCAATGAACATGGTTTAAGTCCTGAGCAGATTATGGTGATTCTCATTGGCCAGGAAACCGAAAGTGATGCTGAAGAACCAGCAAAATTCTTAAACGACGTGCTTGAGAGTGAGACTTCTGTTAATAAAGTCTGGGAAGGCGAATCTAGTGTTTTCGCGAAAGATGACGAAGTTACAGTCACTCGTATTAACCGAGCGAAAGGAAACGAAGCGGCAATGGTATACGTTACTGGACTGGAATACGTAGATGACGTTTCTTCTGGAAATTCATTGGTACAGCGTCGTAACGAGATATTTGTAGCATTAACGCGCACCCGAAGTTGGTGCAGGATCTCAGGGGTTGGCGAAAGTGAGCCATTCGATGAGCTTCGAGCGGTTCTTGATGATGTGACTGGTTCAAATCCAAAGATTGTCTTCGATGCGCCAGACCCTCAATCCCTTGAAAACCAAATGGAAGATGGGATTATTGAGTACACACTGGATGACTTTCAAGAGACAAAAGGATTGAGTGACTTTGTCTAGTGATCTGTAGCCGGGCAGTGTATTTTGGGAAGGTGGCCTTAGCCACACGACTAAGGGGAACCCGGAAGCTCACTTTCCGGGTTCCCCCTGGTCGCGCGGCTGGGTGACGTGACCGAGAGGGAACGAACCCAGCCGCGCGACGCGCCGGGGTGGGGGGTATGGGACGATATTGCCGCTAAAATGGTGTGCTGAATAGTGATGCCTCTATCCAGGGGGCGCGCTACCCCCCGGACCACTCGTCAGCGGGCGGACACCCGGCAGCCTTCCAGGCTTCGAAATCGAAACCCGCGTTCCGGCGTTCCTGCTGTTCTCTGGTGATATACTCCTCGCTGCGCTGGCCCTCGAAGACGTTCCGAAGGTCCCGGAACCGGTCGCGGGCACCGTCGGCGTAGGTCACGACGACGTGGACACCGTAGACGTTGTTCTCGACGAACTGGGTGTACGCTGTCTTCACTTCCCGCATGATCTCGCGGGCTTCCGCGCGATCGGCAGGCTGGTAGCCCATCTGCAGCAACTTCCGACAGTCGTCGCCGTCACGAACAGTGATGGCGTACTCGCGCCGGAGTCGACTCCAACGGGTCTTCTCTTGCTCCTCTGCGGCGTCGGCCAAATCCATCACTGCGCTGCCGACCGACTGCTCGAACCGATCACCAGCCGCCCTGACGCGCTTGAGAAGCTCCTGTTGGATCTTCTTCGACTCCAGTTCCATCTCGCCGTACGTGTGGCGGATCAATCCTTCCAGCCGGTCGATCACCGTCCGAATGGTCCGGTAGGTGTAGCCGGTCTTGTCGGCGGCCTCCTGGGGCGAGACCTTCCCGCCGTCGGTGAGTAGCAACTCTGTCACGTCCCGGTCGGCGCGGCTCATATCGCCCCACAGTTGCATCACTCGGTGTTCCTGCTCGTCTTCGATTTCCGGCAGCGGGCACTTGACGATCTTCCGGGCTTCGGTGGTGTCTTCGACCGTCCAGTACGGATCGAAGTCGACGAACGCATTACTCTCGGCAGTGGTGGCGATGCCGGTCCACTCCAGACAGTTCAGGATCGTCTCTTCCAGCTCGCGGCGAGCATCGCCGAGGTCGTCCCACCGAACAGTATCGTCGGTACGACTCGTTTGATACGATACCTCGAATTTCGGATGGTACGGGGCGTCATCGGGTTCGTACTCGTTGGGGTGGTTCGGGTAGTAGTGTTTCAATTCCTTCCCCAGCCCATGCCCACGGACCAGTTCGTCGGCCTTCTCGTCCTCGACGGTCGCGGTGACGTAGTACCCGGGGAGCTTCGTGTTGTCCTCGACGTGCTTCCGGTACCCACTCCGGTCACCCTGGATGAGCGTGTGACAGCGGGCGATCGGTCCGTCCGGCGCGAATAGCGGACCGCTCGCATCGCGGTAGAGACGGACGTAGTAGGCCAGGTCGTTCACGTGGCTGTCTGGGTGGGGCTGGTCGAAGTAGCGCGCAGAGATCCCGTAGGCATCCATCACGCGCTGCACGAGTGTGAGGTACTTCTCATGTGGGATGTTGGAAGCCTGGACCTGCACGTCGATGTAGGGCTCGCCGTACTGGGGGACCGAGACCGGCTGACCGTCCGACGTGAGATTCGGCCAGCGCGGGCGGATGGTGATCGTTCCGCCTTTCGTCCGAGGGTCCTGATCGGCAGGCTTCCCGCTATAGTGGGGCGAGTCCTTCGCGACGAAATAAAACTGGAACTCACGAACCTCCTCGATCTCGAAGGAAGGGTTGTCCCACGGATCGAGTCCGCTCTTCGAGTAGTCGAAGGCCGTCGCCCACTGCTGGCCCATGAATTCGATGTCACGGGTCGGCTTCCCCTGGGTCTGCCAGCGATCACCCCACTCTTTCATGAACCCGTGCATCGCATAGTAGGGTGCCAGCCCGTGATCCTGAACGGCTGGATCGGGATGCACGCCGACGGTAAAGCGCACGTCGCCCTCGTGAGGGGCGCACTTGAGGTACCGCGACATGCTCACCTCGCTCGTGCATCCTCGTCGAGCAGGCCCCCTACAGCCCGCTCGACTTCTGCTTGACTCTCTCCGAGCGGCTGCATCTTCGCCCAGTCGAAACGCAGGGGTTCGCCGCTCTCGGCGTCGTAGAGGCGAGAGGCTCGGACGAACTCGCTCACGCCGCGTCACCTCCCAGTCGGCGACGAGCCCGCCGGAGCAGGTTGCCCACGGTACCGGGAGAGCGACCAGTCTTCCGTGCGTACTCGCGGACACCGAAGCCGTCCTGCTCGATGGCTTCGTACACTTCTTGCTGGGCGTCAGACAGCGGTGACAGGTCTTCCTCGTACTCGAACAGCGACGACTGGTACCTCACCGCCAATCCCTCCCGAAGCACTCCGGATTGCCACAGAGCTTGTAGTGTGGGCGGTAGGCGGCGATCGGAACGTCCGTGAAGTCTGCATCCTCGCGATAGTCCGCCTCGGGACAGGCCGGCCGTGGCTCGTCGCTGTCGGGGTCCTGTCGGTGCAGTGTGTCGGCGTACTGTGAGCGGTTCCGAACGCCGCGGGCGGTGTCGACCTGGGCGTCGACGGTCGCGCGCTGGCTCACGCCGACCACCCCGTTTCGGTTTGGAAATTCGCCGGACGGCGGCGACCCCCGATTAATTCCGTATTCGAGTCAGCTCGGAACCGGGGTTTTTCGCTAACCCAATTTGCCTGTTTTCGGTCAGTATGGGCGTCGCTCGTCGCAATTTCGGTTCGGCCAGGAATCAGGCAGTTGCTTGATGGGCCCTGGCGGATTTGAACCACCGCTCAATCGGTTATGAGCCGATCGCTTTGAACCAGACTAAGCTAAGGGCCCTGGTACGTTCGTATCCCACCGGCCGACAAAATTCTACCGTCTCGTTGCGGCGAGACACTCGCCACGGACCGCTCGACGGAGCCGAGCGACTGGCTCGGGGAGTCGACGACGGGAGAAGCGCCACCGCCAGGGCTCGAACCTGGGACAACCACGTTAACAGCGTGGTGCTCTACCAACTGAGCTACGGCGGCTCTGTCCCACCATAGCCCGAGTTGTTAAATAGGACTTTCGCTTTCCGTCGTCCATCGACACGCTTTCACGCACTCCTCGCAAAGCCGGGGGCATGAGCGACGAGGTCGACGCCGTGGTCGAGCGGGTTCGCGAGCGGGTGACCCCTGGCGACGACGAGCGCGCGGCGTTGCAGGCGATCGCGGACAGACTCACCGAGCGGGCCGAGGACGCGATCGCGTCGTTGCCCGTCGACGCCCACGTCGTGCGGGTGGGCTCGACGGCGCGCGGGACGTGGACGGCGGGCGATCGGGACCTGGACCTGTTCGTCTGTTTCCCGCCCGAGCTCGACCGCGAGGAGTTAGAGGAGTACGGGCTCTCGGTCGGCCACGCCGTGTTGCCGGCGGGCCACGAGGAGTACGCCGAACACCCCTACGTCAAGGGCACGGTCGACGGGTACGACGTGGATCTGGTCCCGTGTTACGACGTCGCCGACGCGGCGGCGATCCAGTCGGCGGTCGACCGGACGCCGTTTCACACGCGCTATCTCGCCGAGCGACTCGACGAGACGCTGGCCGCGGACGTGCGGGTCTGCAAGCAGTTCATGAAGGCGATCGGCGTCTACGGCAGCGACCTCAGGACGGAGGGGTTCTCCGGGTACCTGACGGAGCTGCTCGTGCTCGAACACGACGGGTTCCGACCGCTCGTCGAGGCCGCGGCGGCGTGGACGCCGCCGGTAGCGTTCGATCCGGCCGACCACGGGCGGGAGAGCTTCGACGATCCGCTCGTCGTGATCGATCCCACGGACCCGGAGCGAAACGTCGCGGCGGTGCTGTCGGCCACACAGCTGGCGACTTTCCAGCACTACGCACGCGAGCTGGTGGCCGAGCCACGAGTGGCACTGTTCGAGCCCAGCGAGTCCGAGCCCGTCGACGCCGAGACAGTCCGGGCGTGGTTCGAGCGGCGGGGGACGACGCCGGTCGCGGTGCGGTTCGACGCGCCGGATCTCGTCGACGATCAGCTCTGGCCCCAGCTCGAACGGTCGCTGTCGGGAGTGACCGATGCCTTGAATCGACGCGGATTCGACGTCCTCCGCTCGGCGGCGTTCGCAAACGAGACGGCCGTCTTGCTGGCGGAACTGGAAGTGGCCGAGCGGCCCACGATAGAGCGCCACGAGGGGCCGCCGGTCCACGTCCGGGACCACGCAGAGGGATTCTACGAGAAGTACGCCACCGCCGACGCGACGGGGCCGTACGTCGACGGCGATCGCTACGTCGTCGAACGCGACCGCGAGTTCGCGACGGCGTCGGCGTTCCTGCGAAGCGACGCGCTGTCGAACGTGGCGCTGGGGACACACGTCGCGTCGGCGCTCGAAGCGGAGTACGAGGTACTGGTCGGCGAGGCGGTCGCGTCCCTGGCAGGCGAGTTCGGCGTCGAACTCGCAGACTACGTCGACCCGAAGCCCTGATCGACCAGGGCGTCGAGCACGTCGCGGGCGTCCTCGCTGACCGACCCGTCGGGCTGTGAGGGCTGGTAGCCGTCGAAGACTTCGTGGACGGTGGTGAGGCTGTCGGTCAGGGTGTCGAGGCTGTAGCCGCCTTCGAGAACGAAGCCGAGGCCGGCGTCACAGCGGTCGGTGAGCTCGCGCATCCGCTGGGTGAGGAGGCCGTACCCCTCCGAGGAGACCCGCATCCGGGAGATCGGATCGTGGCGATGGGCGTCGAAGCCGGCGCTGACCAGCAGGAGGTCGGGGTCGAACGACTCGATCTCCGGGGCGATCAGTTCGTCGACGGCAGCCAGGTAGTCGACGGTGTCGGCACCGGGGTCGTAGGGGACGTTGAGTGTCGTCATCGTGCCGTCGCCGGTTCCCGTCTCGTCGACGTCGCCGGTGCCGGGGTACAGGCCGTCTTCGTGGATCGACGCGTAGAAGATGTCGTCGCGGTCGTAGCAGATGTCCTGGGTCCCGTTGCCGTGGTGGACGTCCCAGTCGAAGATCGCGACCCCCTCGGCACCCTCGTCGAGTGCCGACTGGGCCGCGACGACGGCGTTGTCGACGAAGCAAAAGCCCATGGCGTTGTCCGCGACCGCGTGGTGGCCGGGCGGACGGCCCAGCGCGAACGGCGTCTCGCGGCCGTCGTCGCCCTCCAGCGCCGAGAGCGCCGCCCACTCGGCGAGGCCGGCACTGGCGAGTGCGGCCTTCCAGGTGTCTTCGACGGCGACGGTGTCTGCGTCCCAGTTGCCCCCACCATCCTGACAGAACGTCTTGATCTCCTCGACGTAGTCGGGATCGTGGACCGTACAGATCAGTTCCTCGTCGGCGTCGCCCGCGGCGACGTACTCGACGCCGTGGTATTCCGCGAGACCCCGCCTGATCGCCCGGAGGCGGTCGGCACTCTCTGGGTGGCGCGGACCCGTGTCGTGGTCGAGGCAGACCTCGCGGTAGCCGAAGTTCATTCAGTAGTACTGCCGCAGTTCGAAGTACGTCTCGACGTCCTCGGCCTTGATCGTCCGCCGGTCGGCGTGGCGGGCGAGCGTCGCGGCGGCGGCCGCCACGTCGTCGGCGTACGCTTCGAGGATGTCGGCGAGTGCGACCCGGGCGTCCATCGCGACCCGGTAGCTGTCGTCGATGTCGAGCCGTGCGATCCGGTCGACCGGCGCGACCGGCAGCTCCAGTTCGTCCTTGTCTCGGACGCCCTCGGCGTCGAAGTCCTCGGGCATCAAGGTCTTTCGTCCGTCCGCCGTCGCCGTCTCGGCGGCGTCGGCGGCCAGTCGCGCCCCGTACTCCTGGATCCGGCGAGCCAGTTCCTCGGCGGCTTCGGCACTGACACGCAACCCACCCGCGTTCCGCCGGATCACCGAATCGACCGGCGCGAACGGTAGCTCGACGCTCATACACAAAGGCGGGACTGTCGCAGCCTTAAGAGTTTCCGTAACTGCGCTCGGCGCGTCAGAACACGTCGTCGGCGTCGAGTCGGTCGTCTCGGAGGGTCCCGCGGGCCGTGACCTCCTGGCCGAGCTGGACGCGTTCGTCCGTCTCGACGCTCATCGTCTCCTCGCCGTCGTCGAGTACGACCGGGTCGCCGGTCTGGACGACCGTCCCGGTGAACTCGATCGTCTCGCCGGTGGTCTCGTCGTCGCTCTCGTCGGTCGCCGTGGCGGTGCTCCCGTCGGCGAAGTCGTCGAGCCCAGCCGAGGCGCTGCCGCCGTCGGCACTCGTGGCACCGGCCGCCTGTCCCCCGCCACCAGCGCCGCCGTTGCCCGGAGCACTGGCGGCACCGTCGAGGACGACCACGGTCGACTGCCAGCCGGCCGACGCTTCCTTGTCGTCCTGCCAGCCGTCGTCGATCTCCACGTCGGCCGCGAGGATCTCGTCGCCCGGTGCGATCTCCTTGTCGGCCTTCTCGCCCCAGAGCGCGACGCGGATGTCGCCGGTCGCGTCCTGAATCCGGACGTTGCGAACCTGGCCCTCGCTGCCGTCGTCGCGGTCGAAGGTTCGCTTCGGATCGGCCGAGCGAACGACGCCGGCGATGTCGACGGTCTCGCCGATCTCGACGTGTTCGATCGCGGCGGCGTCGGGCTCGAAGGCGACCGCCTCGTCGATCTCGTCGACGGCACCGTGGTCGCCGACGTGGAGTTCGAGACTCCCCTCGCGCTCGCGGACGTAGCCGTCGACGATCTCGACGGCCGTCCCGGGATCGATCTCCTCGGCACGGTCGGCCCGGTCGTCCCACAGGGTCACCCGAACCCGACCG
Organism: Halomicrobium sp. IBSBa; assembly: GCF_017612575.1. Classification (NCBI taxonomy): domain Archaea; kingdom Methanobacteriati; phylum Methanobacteriota; class Halobacteria; order Halobacteriales; family Haloarculaceae; genus Halomicrobium; species Halomicrobium sp. IBSBa. Next base: position 73,736 of record NZ_JADPQC010000010.1, on the reverse strand, counting down.
GTCTCGTCGCCGATCGTCAGGTTCGCGACCCGGCCCTCGCTGCCGTCGTCGCGGTCGAACGTCCGGATCGAGTCGGTGTCGAGGACCACGCCGCGCACGTCGACGTCGGACTGGCCCATGCTCAGGGCGTCGATGGTCGACCCCCCGCCGGGCTCGACGTCGACGGTCGCGTCCTCGTCGGGTTCGGCCTTGTCGACGGAGACCTCCAGCCCGTTGTACCCCTCCTTGGGCCGGCCGGCGACGCGCAACACGTCGCCCACGTCGAGTTGTCCTTCGTCGATCGACTCGGCTTCCTGGTCCCAGAACGCCAGCCGGACCGAGCCCGTCTCGTCGGCCGCCTCGACGTTGATCACGCGACCCTCGTCGGGTTCGTCCTCGCCGTCGCCGTCCCGTTCGAAGGTGCGCAGATCGCCGACCGACATCACCTTCGCGATGAACTTCACCTCGTTCATCCCCGGCTCGATGTCGGCGACCGCGTTGACCTCGTTCTCGTTGAGTTCGTGTGCGAGCAACATCGCGGCGGTCTCCTCGTCTGCGAGCCCGCCCATCTGCTCGACCTTCTCCTCGACGGCCTCGCGGAACTCCTCCTCGGAGACCTCGTCCGTCTCGAGGTCCGCGTAGATGTCTCCTATCGCACCCATTGATGTACACAAGGCAAGGTTGGCCGCCGCTTAAGCGTTGTCGTTACGAGAACGCACCGCTCGCGTCCGGTGGTTTCCGCCCCTCGGCTCGGTAGCATAGCGGCGATGGGTCGCGTTCCGGGATAAACGCACGGACCGCCAGGGAGGTCACGCCGTCGCCGTCGCGACCGTCGCCACGCCCTCGTCGGTCTCGTGTGTGACCGTCACGCTCCCGGGCAGGCCGTCGGAAAAGGTCGCCGTGACCCGGTACTCGATCTCGGCGATACACTGGACGACCGGACCGCTGTCGTCCCGTGGTTCGACACCGACGGCGACGGTCAGTTCGTCGTCGTCGGCGTCGTAGCTGGCCGCCGACAGGACCGCCGTCCAGCCGGGGTCCGGAGCCCAGATCGTCCCCGAGACGGCCACGTGCTCCCCGAACGACACCGTCGCGTCGCTGGTCGTCTGGCCACAGTCGTTGCGCTGTACCACGATCGTCGCGTCGTCCAGTGTCGGAGTCATGGCTGTCTGGGTCGTCCGCTGTCGCCGGTCACCGCCGTCGCTGCCGGACACACAGCCCGCCAGCCCCGCCGTCCCGAGCCCGACGAGCCGGATCAGTGTCGTTCGACGGTTCACGTTCACCACGAGAACGGCTGAAAGTAATTAGCTTGTGGTCGTTCGTACGGTGGACGCCCTCGCCGCGGGGCCGTGAGACGCTCCGAGTAGCGTCGGCGACGCCACGGCGACGACACTCGTGGTACCGTCCCGCAGTGCCCGGTCGAACCGTAACCCCTTTACAGCACTCCCCCTTCGGTTAGAGTGAGTCCGGGTAGGGTAGTGGACTATCCTCTTGGCTTGCGGAGCCAGGGACCAGCGTTCAAATCGCTGTCCGGACGTTTTCCTTTCACTACACTGCGAGTGACGACTGTCCGTTCGTGCGACGACGAGAAGTGACGGCCGATATCGCTGTCAGGACGTTTTGCCGGTCAGATGAACCACCTACACACAGCCGGGGAACTCTTCGCCCCGGATGTGGACGGAGTCCACCCAGTCGGGTCGGTCCTCGGCCGGCGTCGTGAACCGCGAGCGGGCGTCCATGTAGGACACGATGAGCGCGCGCCGCCACTGGTCGGTCGTGTTGGGGGCGGTGAAGTGTGGAACCAGGCAGTGAGCGAAGAGCGCGTCGCCCGGTTCCATCGGCACGGCGACGGCGTCCGAACGGTCCGCGTCGTCCTCGGCGATGACGATGTCCGTGTCGTAGTCGGCGGCCTCGTGGCCCAGCAGGCCGTCCGTGTGCGCGCCCGGCACGACGTTCATACAGCCGTTCTCGGTCGTCGCCTCGTCTAGCGCGATCCAGACGGTGACGTGGTCCATCGGCTGGATCGGGTAGTAGGCGGCGTCCTGGTGGAATCCCTTCTCGCTGCCGACCGCCGGTGGTTTGAACATCGCGGCGCTGCGCAGGAGCTTCAGGTTCGGCCCGAGCAGTTCGGCGGCGGTGTCCGTGATCGTGGCGTCGTGGGCGACCGAGCGGAACACGTCGTCGGTCTCGACCATGCCCAGCCCCTCGAACTTCCGTACCGCGTCGCCCGTGTGTTCGACCTCGATCTCGCCGCGTTCGACGGCCGGCTCGATCTGTGACTGGAACCCCTCGACGGCGCGGTCGCCGTGAGTGTACGCTCGCAGGCGACGCTTCACGCGCTCGACCGTCTCGGCGTCGAGAGCGTCCTCGACGACGACGTAGCCGTCTCGCTGGTACTGTTCGAACTGCGCGTCGGTGAGTGACATGCCGTCGACTCTGTGGTACCACCAACTAATGCTTGCGGTCCCGGCCGACAGAAAGCACTTGTCCGAGCGGCCGGATCGACCGGCGTGAACAGACGTGCCCTCCTCCGAGCGGCCGTCTCGGCGTCGCGACCCTCGCCGGCTGTGTCGAGTCGCCCGATCCCGACGTGACGCCGACCGCCGAACCGACGACGAGTCCCACCCCGCCACCGGACGATCCGATCCTGCTGGTGCTCGCGAACGGCGGCACCGGCTCGACGGTCACCGTGACAGTCGCGCGTAGCGGGGAATCGATATCCGAGGAGACGGTGTCGCTGGACGCAGACGAGCGGCGAGAACTCGACTCCAGTATCGACACGACGGGCGAGTACGAGCTCACGGTGTCGGTCGAGGACGGCCCCGACCGGACCGTGTCGCTCCCGATCGACGCCTTCGACGTGCGCCATGGGTCGAACGTGATCGTCGGACTCGGCAGCGACGGCGAGGTGCTGATCGAGGAGGAGTCCCAGGCGTTTTGCCCGCCGGGACCGAAGCCCGTGCATGCGCGATCACCTCCGGGCGGGCGTCGCGATCTACAACGAGGGCCGGTACCACGCGGCCCACGACGCCTGGGAAGACCACTGGCTCGACCTGTCCCAGGGGACCGACGACGAGCGACTGCTCCACGGGCTGATCCAGTTCACCGCGGTCGTCCACCACCTCGACGACGAGAACCACTCCGGGGCCACGGGGCTGGCCGAGAGCGGTCGGGCGTACCTCGCCGACTTGCCGGCGACGTATCGAGGGATCGAACTGGACGCCGTCCGGTCGTTCCTCGGTCGCGTCGCGACGGCCCCGCGGGAGGTGACACCGGACGACGCACCGCCGCTGGTCTACGAGGGCCAGCGGTTGACCTACGACGATCTTGACTTCGAGGCGACGGCCGTCGCCGCGAGAGTCCTGGCCGAAGGCGAGGACGAGCACGCCGTCGACGCCGGCATCGAGTACGCCCGCGAGGAGGTCGCCGCCGACGAGAGTGGCACCTACACCGGGCTGGTCTTCGCGTTCGTGCGCGAGCCCGACCGCCGGCCGATCGTCGCGACCAGACTCGGCGAGCACGTCCAGCGCCGCGAACACCGAGAGTCGGACGTCGACGGGCTGTTCGAGTGATGCTGCCGGCTGTACCTTCGTGAAGAGCTTCGCCACCCCGGGGTGGCGAAATCGGTCACAGATGGACAGCCGGTCGTATGAGACGGCGTATTGTCGCCGTTTGCCCGATCGACCGCGCGAACGGCGACAGCGATCCGTATGAGAACCGCCGCCCTCCCCTTCGAGAAGATTCTTGTAGGACGGCGATGCAGTACAGATGCTATGTCAGTTCTATCGACAGCAGATGAGGGGAAGTTCCTGATGGACAGCGAAGCCGAGCAGATCGGCGTCGTCACCGAGGTCGACCCGGACGAGCAGGTGGCCTACGTCGAACCGGACCCGGGCATCGCCGAGAGCGTGATCCAGGGCTTTGGCTTCGGCGACGCCGACGAAGACGACATCGAGGTCCCCGCCGACTCCGTCGAGACGGTCACCGACACGGAGCTGCGCGTCGCGATCGATCTGTGAGCCCGCCGGGCCGAGGTGTGTGGCGTCCGAGACAGACGCTATTTTGATTCAGTGAGAGAATCCCGCCGTTCACGGCGCGGAGGATGTCACTGTGTCCACCTGATCTCGTATTCGAGTTCGTACCGCTGCTCACCGGTCTCCGAATCCGTGAGCCGTTCGAGTTCGACTTCGAACCGCGACTGCTCCGGAACAGTGACGTGCTGTTCCGCCGTGTCGCTCGCTAACGTAACATCTCCCGAGTCAATCTGATCGGCCGCATCGCGTAACGCCCGCGCAATTTCGGCTCTGGGCCTCTTCTCCTCGGATTTGAATAGTTGTTCTTCTGTCATCAGCACGCACTACGTCCTCGACCAACATATAGATGTGCCTATATTGACTCTTTATCGGTGAGATTCGTGGTCCCGATACCGGCCGCTGTTGACACCGGAGACAGAGAGCCCGTCTCAGCCGTCGGTCTCGACCCGTTCTTCGCCGTCGAAGTGCGCAGAGTTGTCCCGCGGTTCGTAGCCCAGCACCTCTTTGGCGCGCTCCAGCGAGTAGTACTTGCGGTCGTTGTCGGAGACACCGACAGACTCACTCCGTTCGTCTGTCGAGCCCTCGCTCGCTCCGCTCGCGAGGATGCCGTAGACGATCTCGACCCGCTCTCCGGGCGCGCTGTGGACCTCACTCCGCCCCGGCTACGCGCTCCTCGCCGTCGAAGTGCGCGGAGTTGTCCCGCGGTTCGTAGCCCAGCACCTCTTTGGCCCGCTCCAGCGAGTAGTACTTGCGGTCGTTGTCGGAGATGCCGTAGACGATCTCGAAGTCGTAGTCGGCGACGAGAGCTCGGTCGTGGATGTGGGCACAGTCGCGGTAGGAGAGCCACATCGCCTGCCCGCGCTCGTAGTCGATCGGCGGGTGTCCCTTCGTGAGATTGCCGATGCGGACGTTGCACACGTCGATCCCGTACTCGTCGTGGTAGTACCGGCCGATGACCTCGCCCGTGGCCTTCGAGACGCCGTAGAGGTTCCCCGGTCGGGGGAACTCGGAGCCGTCGAGACGGAAGTCGTCGTGCGTGCGATACAGGTCGGGCTTGCGCTCGTCCTCGTAGGCCCCGACGGCGTGGTTCGAGGAGGCGTAGACGAACCGCTCGACCCCCTCGTCGATGGCCGCCTCGTACATCTTCTGGGTGCCGTCGATGTTGTTCGCCAGCACAGAGTTCCACGGCGCGTCGGGTCGTGGATCCCCGGCGAGGTGGATGATCGCCCCGACGCCCTCGACGGCGGCCCGAACGTCCTCGTCGTTCGCCACGTCACCGACGACGTAGTCGTGATCGGGCTCCTCGACCGGCGGGCTGTGATACATGAGCTTCCACTCGTAGTCGTCTTCGAGCCCACCGAGGATGGCCTCCCCGACCGCGCCGCCAGCGCCCGTGAGCAGAACAGGCTCGTTCATTCAGGTAGATGCTACGGCGGGGGCGATACGTACCTTGCGGTTTCGGCGCTCTCTCGACAGTCTTTCGTCAGGTCGCCCCCACCGACGGGTATGGACCCGACAGATCCACAGGTCGCGTGCTTCGAGGCGGGCGTGAAGTTCGGCTCGCTGTACCACCAGTTCGCGGGGACGCCGATCAGCCCAGACAGCGCCGACTCGCTGGCGGCGGCGATGGCCGAGGCCATCGAGAACCAGCCCCACTGCGAGGACGTGCATGTCGACATCCGCGAGGAGGCGCTCCGTGCCGAGATCGAGGCGCAGTCGGCCGACTACACCGAGTTCACCGGTCGCTTCGCCGAGGTAGAGATGACTATCGACTACGAGGGCGTCGCCGTCGAGACGAGCATGCGGATGGACGGCGACTATCCGCTGATGGCGGTCGACGACGTGGCCGCCCCCGAGTAGCGTCCGCGAGGTGTGTTCGAAAAGCGATAATTTTAGTGCCGTCGTCGCTGTACCGTCGTACATGGGATACGCTGCCCTGGATGCTATCGACGACGCAATCGAGGCCACGAAGGGATTCCTCCTCCCCTTCGACCGCGGAACGTGGCTTCGTCTCGCAGTGATCATGTTCTTCGTCACCGGCGGCGGTGGCGTCCTGAACAACGCAAGCAACGTACTGCAGTTCGCGGGCAACGGTGACCTCGGGACCGCGCCGAGTGCCGGAGCCGGGAGCGTGACGCCCGACGCCGCGATCGGGCTCGGGGCCGTCGCTCTCATCGGGGTTGCCGTCCTGTTTGCCCTCCTGCTGCTGTTTGCCTCGCCGATCATGGAGTTCGTCTTCGTCGAGTCGCTGTTCGAGCGCGAGGTCCACGTCCGGCGGTACTTCTCGCGCAACGTCGGCAACGGCCTCCGGCTGCTTGGCTTTCAGGTCGCGATCGTCCTCGCCGCGGGGGTGTTCGTAGTCGGACTGTTCCTGGTGGGACTGCTGGTCGCTGGCGGCGTCGACAACGTCGCGGCGTCGCTGGGCCTGTTCGCGTTGGCGATTCCATTGATCGTGCTCCTGGTGATCGCCATCGGGATCGTCAACGGGTTCACGACCGTGTTCGTCGTCCCCATCATGCTGGCGGAGGACCGCGGCCTGCTCGCTGCCTGGAGTCGGCTGTGGTCGTCGATCACCAGTAACCTCGCGGAGTACCTCGTCTACCTCGTCGTCAGCGTGTTACTGGGGATCGGCGTCGGCATCCTCGGCAGCATCGTCATGCTGTTCGCGCTCGCGCTCGTGGCGATTCCGTTCGGGCTCGTCGCCTTCGGCGTCTACACGTTCGCGGCGTTCAGTACGGCCGCGACCGCGGTCTATGCCGTGCTCGGACTGGCCTTCTTCGTGGTGGCGCTGCTCGTGGGCGGACTCGTACAGGCACCGCTCCAGTCGTTCCTGCGCTACTACGCGATGCTGGTGCTCGGCGGCGTCGACGACGATCTCGACCCGATCCCCGAGGTTCGCGAGGAGTTGCGAGCCGACGAGACCACGGTCCGGTAGCGTCTTTCGGTTTCGTCGCTCCCGGCCCGCTACCCGCTTGCGGTTACACTTTCACTTTCAGGCGGGCTTTTAATTCCCCGCCGTGTGAACACGTGGCTATGAGCCAATCGACGCTCGACGACGACGAACTGTTCGGCGAGGCCGCCTCCGAGATGCGCGACGACGTCGAGGCCTCACTCGACGAAGCACGCGCGGTCCTCCCGGCCGCCGACGACATCTGGGACGTCGACGCCGACAACACGCTGGGCGTGCTCAACGCACTGAAAGGCGCACTCGACGTGGAAGACGCCGAAGAACACCTCAGAGACGCAAAGAAGTGGTACACGATGGGCGAGCGTGCCGACGCCTTCGAGGACGCCGGTGACCTCGAAGAAGACATCGCCGCGCTCGAAACGTTGCTCGAAGACGTGGAGACGGCTCGCGAGCAGGTGGGCGAGCTGACGAGCACGATCCCACAGCTCCGGGGGACCCTCGAAGAGTTCGCCGAAGACGCGGACGAGGAGACCGACGACGCCGAGGCCGACGCCGACGCAGACGCCGAGGCAGAGGCCTAGGCTATAGTAGCCAGTGAAAATCGATGCACACCCGATCGCACGACAGCAGTGCGATCGGTGTGTAAATCGTTTCAATTGTTACGACAGCGGTCTCTAACGCTCGCCAGCACGTCCGCCAGCGCCTCGCTCGCCGCGTCGAGCAACGCCGCGCCGCGGTCGGCACTCGCCGCTCGCGGATCGCCGACCGTCCCGTTCTCGCTGAACGCCTCGGTGTCGTAGGCCAGATTGACGCCGTGTTCGAACTCGCCCCACGAGTCGGCGGCGTCGGCCGCGCTGGCTTCGAGGCGGGCGCTCCGGACGAGTTCGGGGTCGGTCGCCAGGAGGAGGCTCGTCTCGACCGGGCCGCCGTGGCCCATGTCCGGCGCGTCGACGGCGTCGAACCAGGTCAGCGGGACCGCGTAGGCCGTCCCGTCGCGGGTGACTCGCCCGCAGATCTCCCGGAGCGCGTCGACGTTGCCGCCGTGGCCGTTGACGACGACGACCCGATCCCAGCCGTGGCTGGCGAGGCTCGCGATCGTCTCGCCGACGTAGTCCCGGAAGGTGTCCTCGCCGACCCACAGCGTCCCAGCGAAGTGGCGGTGTTCCTCGGCGACGCCGACCGGGATCGCGGGCGCGACGACGACCTCGCCGTCGTAGGCCTCGGCCCCGGCTTCGGCGACGGCCTCGGCCGTGAGAACGTCGGTCCCCAGCGGGCCGTGGGGGCCGTGCTGTTCGGTGCTGCCGACCGGGAGGACGGCCAGGTCCGTGTCGAGATCCGCGGCGTCGGTCCAGGTGGCCTCAGAGAGGTGCATACGCGTGTGTGGCCGGCGAGGGAGACAAGCGTACCGCTCTCGGCCGCCGCGAGATCAGACGATCGAGTTGGGCCGGGTCCGGAAGTACTCGAAGACGAGTCCGAGGCCGACGCCGTAGACGACGTGTGCCAGCAGCGTCAGGACGGCGTAGCCGACGAGCGCGAGGCCAGACTGGCCGGTGTAAAAGCCCAGTACGAAGCCGGTCCAGATCGCGAACCCGAAGAACGCGCCGCTGACGGGGTCTCGACGACCGGGCAGGTACCCCTTCAGCGAGGCGTACAGCAGCGGCCAGGGGGCCATCCCACCGGCGAGGAAGATGAGATAGCCCGCGAGGATCGGTGGGACCAGTTCCTCGATACCGACGAGTTCGGTCAACAGCGCGAACGCCGACCGCTCGAAGACGCCGAGGCTCTCCGCGATGAGGAGGACGACCGTCGACAGCGCCGTCCCGACGAGTCCGCCCGCCGCGCCGACGACGCCGTCGCCGACGATACCGATCAGGCTGTCGAACTCCTCGGTTTCGCTCAGTTCGTCGACCGGATCGTCGACGCCGTGCGATGGACCAGACATGCCGTGGTATACCGTACCAAGCAGTAAAAATCCCCCGAACGTGTTAGACGGTTCACGAGTTTGCCGGAGATCGGGCGCGAGAGTTCGAAAGGGTCGGACCGTCGGCCGTTCGTCTGTGGCCCGCGTCGTCACCCGGAAGGGCGAGTCGTCCCGCAACGTATCGGCGGTGTCACTCCGGAACGTCTCCGATGGCGACGAGGCCGTCGCTGCTGCTGGTCGCGAAGAACACGGCACCGTCGGCGAGGATCGGTCCGATCGAGGGCGTGTGGAAGCCGTCCATCACGTAGTCCCAGCGCGCCTCGCCCGTCTCGCGGTCGAACGCGGTGATCGTCCGGTCGGTGGACTCGCCGCCGTCGGCCATCGCGACCACGGTCTCGGTCCCGACCGAGAAGCCGTCGGTGTACACCCACTCGTCGTAGTGCCACCGGGTCGTTCCGTCGGCGATGTCGACGGCGGTGAGTCCGTCGTCGCTGGTCACGAACGCCGTCGTGCCGTCGGTAGCGACCGTCGCGTCGAAGGTCGTCCCGTCGTAGTCGAACGAGTGGAGTTCGCTGCGGCGGTCGCCCGTCTCCCGGTCGTGGACGACGAGCGTCCGGTCGTCGACGACGAGGAGGCCGTGGTCGGTCACGACCGGCGCGCTCGGGGCCCGTCCGTCGAGCGAGCGCGTCCAGCGGACCGATCCGTCGGCGAGCGCGAGCGCGGCGAGCGTGTCTGTCCCGTCGACGCTGCCGACGGCGTAGATCGTCCCGTCGGCGATGGCGGGTGTGACCCGCTGGCCCGGCAGTTCGGGCGTTTTCCAGCGCCGTTCGCCGTCCGTCGCCCCGAACGCCTTGAGGCCGTCGGCGTACGGAACGACGATCGTCCCAGACGCCGCGACGGCGAGCAGTTGCGCAAGCGACGTGTCGATCCCCTCGACGGCGCGCTCCCAGTCGACGCCTCCCTCCTGTCGGTCGAGGGCGACGAGGCCGGAGTCGTGTGCGACGACGAACCGTCCGTCGAGGAGGGCGCGTCCGTGACGGCCCTCCCTGTCGAGCGTCGTTCGCCACTGTTCGGTGCCGTCCTGTGCGTCGAGCGCGATGGCACTGCCGTCGTTGCTGGGATCGAAGTTCGTGGTGTAGATCGTGCCGTCGGCGATAACCGGGTCCCAGCGCGTGAACGCCGAAGACGTCCACGCGAAGGCCGCCCGCGAGGGCGCGGAGACGGCCGGGGCGAACGTGTTGGCGGCGTCCGCCCCGTGCTGTGTCCAGGAACCGCCGGGGACCTCGGGCAGTGGCGTGTTCCCCCCGCTCGTCCACGGAAGCGCCGACAGGCATCCAGAGAGGGCCGCCGTGCCAGCGCAGGTCGTCGTCAGGAACGTCCGTCGATCCATACTAGCGCTTGAAATAATATTTTGATAAATCCGGCGGAATCGAGCAGCGGAGCCGCGACGAGAGTGGCGAAGTCGGCCACACGACAGTGTCATACTGCCGGCTGTCACTGTTTCGAGAGAGCCGCGACCACGGGGTCGCGAAATGCTGCACAGACGGACAGCCGGCAGTATCAGGCGAGATCGAACTGCTCTGCGGCCTGTGCCATGTCCTTGTCGCCCCGGCCGGAGAGGTTCACGAGGATCGTCTCGTGGTCGCCGTCCTCGGCCAGTTGCTTCGCGAGCGCGAGGCCGTGGCTCGTCTCCAGTGCGGGGATGATTCCCTCGGACTCGGAGAGTTCGCGGAACGCGTCGAGCGCTTCCTCGTCGGTGATTCCGCGGTACTGTGCGCGGCCGAGTTCGCGGAACATGGCGTGTTCCGGGCCGACGCCGGGGTAGTCCAGGCCCGCCGAGACGGAGTGGACAGACACGTCGTCGTCGATGACCCGCGTCTTCATCCCGTGGAGGACGCCCTCGGAGCCCGCCGCGAGCGGCGCGGCGTGGCGCTCCGAGTCGGCACCCTCACCGCCGCCCTCGCCGCCGTAGAAGGCCACGTCGTCGTCCCGGAAGGCGTGGAACAGCCCCATCGCGTTCGATCCGCCGCCGACGCAGGCCACCGCAGCGTCGGGCAACTCACCCGTGCGTTCGCGGAACTGCTCGCGGGCCTCCTCGCCGATGACGCTCTGAAAGTCCCGGACCATCCGCGGGAACGGGTCGGGGCCGACGACGCTGCCCACGAGATAGTGGGTGTCGTCGACGTTGTGAGCGAAGTCCTCCAGAGCGACGTCGACGGCCTCGGCCAGCCCCTCCTCGCCCTGGGTCACTTCGTTGACTTGCGCACCCATCAGGCGCATCCTGAAGACGTTCATCCGCTGGCGCTCGACGTCTTTCTTGCCCATGTAGATCTCCGTGTCGAGGTCCAGCAACGCGCCGGCCATCGCCGTCGCCGTGCCGTGCTGGCCCGCGCCGGTCTCGGCGATCAGTCGCTCCTTGCCGGCCTGTTTGGCCAGCAGCGCCTGTCCGAGCGTGTTGTTGATCTTGTGGGCCCCGCCGTGGAGCAGGTCCTCGCGCTTGAGGAAGATCTCCGCACCCCAGCGGTCGCTGAGCGTCTCCGCGTGAAACAGGGGCGTCGGTCGCCCGGCGAACGATTCGAGCAGGTCCCGGAGCTCCGTCTGGAACGCCGTCGTCTCTCGAATGTCGTCGTAGGTCGTCGCGAGCTGTTCGAGCGGTGCTACCAGCGGATCGGGGACGTGGCGGCCGCCGTACCCCGCGAAGTCGCCGTCAGACATATGCGGACCCTCTACCGCCCGCGGTCTTAAATCTTCTATCGTGAGACAGCCCGCCGCGACGGCGGCGCGCTCACAGCGTCTTCTCGAAGTGGATCAGCTCGTACTCGCCCTGTACCGAGCGGTCGACCTCGCGATAGCCCGCAGCGGGGTAGAACCGTGCCGCCGCTTCCTGCCGGACGGCCGTCGTCGCCAGCAGCGTCTCGAAACCGAGCTGGGCCGCCCGTCGTTCGAGAGTCGTCAGCAGGTCTCGGCCGTGGCCACGGCCCTGCATCGGCGGGGCGACGCGCATCCGGTGGAGTTCGGCAGCGCCGGGGACCGTCCGCTCGTCGTCGTGGCCAGACTCCGAGGGCAAGAGCCCGCCCATCGCGACCACCGGTCCGTCGAACGTCTCTGGGACGGCGGCGTCGCTGTCGTCTTCGCCGTCCCCGATACCGACCAGAAACTCCCCGCCCGCGTCGAGGTACTGCGTCTCGATTGCCCGGAGGTCGTCGGTGCCGGGCACGTCCGCCGGATCGGTGCCGGCGACCCGCATCGCCCACTCGTGGAGTTCCCAGACAGCGTGGACGTCTCGCGGGTCGTACTGTCGGAGGGTCAGCTCGCTCGCCATCGCTCTGTCAGGGAGTGTTCGGCGAGTGGCTTCATACTGCCGGCTGTAACTGTTTCAAGAGATTCGCGACGACGGGGTCGCAAAATTCGGTACAGACGTACAGCCGGGAGTATCAGCCTGCCGGCTGGCGCTGGATAGTGATTCACTTCGCGCCCAACAACGCACACAAACGGACGTGCGGTGTCCGAAGCCACTTCCGGGTGCCCGCCGAAGTGAGGCCGATGTCAGACACCAACCGCGTCTTCTTGCTTGCGGAGCGACCCGACGGACGACCGGACGAGGACACTTTCGAGCTGGCAGAGCGCGACGTGCCGACGCCAGGCCCCGGCGAAGCACTCGTCCGGACGCTGTACCTCTCAGTCGACCCCTACATGCGCGGTCGGATGGACGCCCGCGAGTCCTACGCCGATCCGTGGGGCGTCGGCGATCCGATGGAGGCCGCCGTCGTCGGGGAAGTCGTCGAGTCCAACGGCGCGGGCCTCGAAGCGGGGACCGTCGTCACGGGCGAACTCGAATGGGCCGACTACGCAACCGCGCCGGGGACGGAGCTGTACCCCATCGACCCCGAGCTGGCCCCGATCTCGACGGCGCTGGGCGTGCTGGGCATGCCCGGTCGCACGGCGTACTTCGGGACCAAAGAGATCGCACAGCCGACCGCGGGCGACACGTTCGTCGTCAGCGGCGCGGCGGGCGCGGTCGGCTCGGTCGCCGGCCAGATCGCGGGCCTCCAGGGCGCTGACGTGGTCGGCTTCGCCGGCTCCGACGAGAAGGTCCAGTTCCTCGAAGACGAACTCGGCTTCGACGCCGGCATCAACTACAAGGCCACCGACGACTACGGAGCGGCACTCGACGAGGCGGCCCCCGGCGGCGTCGACGCCTACTTCGACAACGTCGGCGGCCCGATCACCGACGCCGTCTTCACCCGACTCAACGTCGACGCTCGCGTCGCCGTCTGTGGGCAGATCTCCCAGTACAACGCGACCGAACTCCCGACCGGCCCCCGCAAGCTGGCGACGCTGGTCGAGAAACGCGCCACCGTCGAAGGGTTCCTCGTCGGCGACTACCAGCCCCGCTTCGAGGCCGCGACCCGGCAGCTGGGCGAGTGGGTCCAGACCGGCGACGTCCAGTACCGCGAAACCGTCACCGAGGGCCTGGAGAACGCCCCCGACGCCTTCCTCGGCCTCTTCGAGGGCGAGAACATCGGCAAGCAGCTGGTGAAAGTCGCCGAGCGGGACGCCTGACACAGCCGCAGTCGTCCGGACAGCGGTTCGCGCTCTCGTCACGACCACCGCGGGACCGTGCCGACCGTCACGGAGCGTGCGCCGCTGGCGTCGCGTGATACTGCCGGCTGTAACTTCGTGACGATCTTCGCCACCCCGGGGTGGCGAAATCGTTCACAGATGTACAGCCGGTAGTATGAGGAGTCGGCTCGCTCGCCGACACCCCCACGCTCTTTCGGGCGTGAGGCGTAGTCGAGGCCATGTTGCAAGAAGCGACGCAAGCGCCGACCGTCGAGCCGTCGACGAGCGCCATCCTCTCGAAGTTCGTCGACGGGATCGTCGCGGCAGTGCCGCGGCTGCTGTCGGGACTGCTCTTTCTCGTGCTCGCCTATCTCACGATCAAGCTCGTGCTGTCGGTCGTCCGATCGGTCGTCGATCGGCTCTACCGGGACGAGGAGCAGCTAATCGTTGACCTCGTAGTCACCGTCGTCGGGATCTTCCTGTGGTTCGGGGCGACCCTGGGGCTCCTGAAGGTCGTGGGGCTGGGCGATGTCGCTGCCAGCCTCGGCACCGCCAGCGGCTTCATCGGGCTGGGTGTCGCGTTCGCACTCAAAGAGATGATCGCCGACACTGTCGCAGGGGTGTACCTCCTGCAAGACGAGGACTTCTCGGAGGGAGACCGCGTCGAGACCGCGTCGGTGACGGGCCGGCTCGTGAGTATCGACCTCCGGAAGACCCGGATCGAGACCGACGAAGGGAACCTCGTGGTCGTCGCCAACCGCGACGTCGAGAAGCGCTGGACGCGCCACGCTCGGGCCGACCAGGACCTCGATGCGGGCCGCTGAGGCGCGGACTACGCGAAGTGCGATTCGGCGTCGGCTTTCGCTCGATCGACGACGAACGCCTCGGCCTGGGTCATCGCCCGCAGCGCCTCGTCGGTGTAGTCGACCGTGATCGACGGGAGCGCGCGTGCCAGCCCGCCCAGCAGGTCGCCGGGGTCGATGTCGATAGTCAGTGCGTAGGCCTCGGGCGAGGCGTGCAGCGGTTCGGTGAAGGCAAACTGGGCGTCGATCAGGTCCGTCGTCGCCTCCCAGTCGTAGGCGGTCGCCGCGGCGGCCCACAGCGACTCCGCGTCGGCGGCGACCAGCGGCGCGACGGCGTCGCCCATGCGTCGCTGGCGAGCCAGCAGCGTCTCGCGGAGTTCGCGCTTGCGGTCCGGTGAGATGTCGGATCGGAGTGCGTCCCAGTAGAGGTCGCGGGCCAGAATCTCGTCGGCGAAGGCCTCGAAGTCGTCGTCGCTGGCGGCATAGGAGAGGACCGCGTCGAACTGGTGGAGGATCGCGTCCCGGTAGGACTGCAGTTCTGGCTGGACGATCTTCCGGTCGACCGTTTCGCTGTGCGAGAGGAGGCGATCGATCACCGCCCCCTCCGGACCGGTGGCGCTGCGCAACGCCCGGGAGATACTGAAGGCGTCGCTCGTCTTGCTGGCCAGTCCGTTGACGTACCGCTCGAACCCGTCCCTGACGGCAGCGCGTGTCACGTCTGCCCGTGAGGGCCGGATCCCCCTATCGGTTTCGGCGGTTCGGACGTTTTAAGCACCCCCAGAGTAATACCCAGATATGGCTGAAGGATTATCGACCGAGCGGTCGGACGCGATCGCCGACGCGGGCGAGCGAGAACTCGTCGTCGGCGGCGACCGTCCCATCCGGATCAGCACGGGCCACCGGATCATGCACCACGACGGGAAGTGCAGTCGGCCCCACGGCCACAACTACGAGGTGACGGTCCGGGTGACCGGGGCGCTCACGGCGGAGGGGTGGGTCGTCGACAAGGGCGACGTGACCGACGCCATCGACGACTGGGACCACCGCTTCCTCGTCGAAGCGGGCGATCCCCTCGTCGACGCCTTCGAGCGCAGCGGCGACGGCGACGCGCTGGTCGTGCTCGACCACCCGCCGACTGCGGAAGTGATGGCGATCGTCCTCGAAGAGCGACTCGCAGAATCACTTCCGGACACCGTCAGCGACGTGGGTGTGACCGTCCGCGAGACGGGCGAACTCGCAGCGGGGCCGTAGATGCCCGTCGACGCCGATCCGGTCGCGGAGGGCGCGGCCGAGACGCCGCCAGAGGCCGACGCCCTGCCGATCAACGAGCTGTTTCACTCGCTCCAGGGCGAGGGGAAGCTGGCGGGGGTCCCGTCGGTGTTCGTCCGGACGAGTGGCTGTAACCTCCGGTGTTGGTTCTGTGACTCCTATCACACCTCCTGGGAGCCCAGCCACGCCTGGCTGACGATCGACGAGATCGTCGCCGAGATCGAGGGCTACGACGCCGACCACGTCGTGGTGACCGGCGGCGAGCCGCTGATCCACGAGGAGACTCTCGACCTGCTGGAGCGACTCGACGAGCGAGGGTACCACACCACCGTCGAGACCAACGGGACCGTCGCCGTCGACGCGCCGATCGACCTGGCGAGTGTCAGCCCGAAGCTGGCGTCCTCGACGCCGACCCCCGAGCGGGACCCGACCGGCGAGGGCGACTGGGAGCAGCGCCACGAGCAGCGCCGCCTCGACCACGAGGCGCTGGCGACGCTCGTCGAGCGCTACCCGACCCAGCTGAAGTTCGTCGTCACCGGTCCCGACGACGTGGCGGAGATCGACCGGACGGTCGAGGAGCTTCGAGAGCGAACCGAGACGACGATCGACGACGCAGACGTGCTGTTGATGCCCGAGGGGCAGACGCGTTCGGACCTCGACGAGACGCGCGGGGTCGTGGCCGACCTCGCGCTGGAACGTGGCTACCGATACACGCCGCGACTCCACGTCGACCTCTGGAACGACGCCCCGGGCACCTGAAACACATCATGACCGACGAGACAACGATGGAGGACGCGACCGAGGCGACGAACGCTCCGGCCGCAGTCCCCGACGGCGAGGGTATCGACTGGGAGAAAGCACAGGAAGGCACCCGCCTCCTGCTGGAATCGATGGGCGAGGACCCGACCGCGGACGGCCTCGAAGCCACCTGGCAGCGCCGGGTGCCCGCGCTGTTCGAGACGTTCAGCGAGGCCAACCGCGAGGCCGAGAAGCCGACGATGCGGACCTTCGAAGCCGATCAGGAGGGGCTGGTCGTCAAGACCGGTATCCCGGTCTACAGCCTCTGTGAGCACCACCTGCTGCCCTACCACGGGACGGCACACGTCGCCTACCGACCGGACGGGCGGGTCGTCGGCCTCTCGAAGCTGGTCCGGTACGTCCGCTGGCAGGGCCGCAAGCCCTCGATGCAAGAGCGACTGACGCGCGACATCGCCGACGGACTGGCTTCCGAACTGGACGCCGCGACCGTGCTGGTCGAGATCGAGGCCACCCACATGTGCGAGGCCATGCGCGGCGTCGAGACGGCCACCACGACGACGACTCGCTCGGTCGTCGGGACGCCGACGACGACCGAACGCGAGCGGTTCACCGACGCCGTCAAGAAACATGAGTGACACCGACAGCGCCGTGGTGCTGGCCTCGGGCGGGATGGACAGCGCGACCGCGGCATACGAGGCCGCCGAACGGGGTTACGAGGAGCTGTACCTCCTGCACACGAGCTACGGCCAGGCGACCGAGGAAACCGAACGCGCGTGTGCTGAGGCGCTTGCCGACCACGTCGACGCGGCCGACTTCCTCCACGTCGAGACCGGCCACCTCACGCAGATCGGGGCCTCCTCGCTGACCGACGAGGAGATGGCCGTGGCCGACGCCGATCTGGACAGCGACGAGATCCCGACCTCGTACGTCCCCTTCCGGAACGCGAACCTCCTGTCGATGGCCGTCTCCTACGCCGAGGCCAACGACTGTTCGGCGGTGTTCATCGGGGCTCACTCCGAGGACTTCTCGGGGTATCCCGACTGCCGCCCACAGTTCTTCGAGGCGTTCCAGCGGGTGATCGAGGTCGGCACGAAGCCAGACACCGAGATCGAACTGGTCGCGCCCTTCGTCGAGTGGTCCAAGACCGACATCGCCGAGCGCGGACTCGAACTCGGGGTGCCCTACGAGGACACCTGGAGTTGCTACCGCGAGTCGCCCCCGGCCTGTGGGACCTGTGACGCCTGTGCCTTCCGACTCCAGGCGTTCCAGAACCTCGGCGAACGCGACCCCGTCGAGTACGCCGAGCGACCCGACTACACGGAGTAGGGTGCGATGGTCGGTTTCGAACGAGACCGGTCAAGGAGACAGTAGCGATTCTAAGCTAAGGACACGTTACAGATTGTGGCGAGGGATATGTTCTTCGAGGGCATCTACGATATCATCCTCGTTGGAGCGAATGTCACGCCGTGAGAACCGGAGACTCGGGTATGCCGATCGCCGGTGTAATATGATCGAACCGTCCTTGACCGAATAGTCCCTGAATTGAGACCACGGTATGAACTGCCGATAATCGAACAATCTACCAGTACGTCGATGTTCTAATCCTGACGAATTCACTCTGTAGGTACGGTCTGATAAGAGCGAGTTCGTGACGAGAACGATCGTGACCACGCCCGGTGCCGCGTATACGATCGTCTGGGGTGAATACCAGATTGCGATCGGACCGACAGCCATCACGCAGAGTATCACCACGCCAATTTGCGTCTTGAGTTTGTGAGCCAGTGGCCACGCTGCGGTCCACTCTACTGTTATATCCCCGTCTGAAACGCTCAGAGAAGCTACCTGATTACGAGCGGTGCGAAGTATCAATTCACCCAGCCAGCAGGCAACGACGCCGAGAGCGAATCCGACACCGCCGAGAACAGTGGCCGCAATTCCGCCCTCGGCTCCGACATACAAGTAAAAGGACAGCTCGATAACATCGAAGTAATATACAAATACTGGAACGAATCCGGCAAGCGGCAGCATCCAGGGTAGCCAACCTGCGTTAAGCCGCGCAAGCAGACGAATCCGACGGTGAACGAGGACAATCGTGAGAGAAGCCAGCAAAGTGCTGACAGCACCGAGTAGACCAAGTGCGACCGTCCAACTGCGTAGATCGAACTGCTTGACAATCAGGAGGGTAGTAACGGGACCCATCAGAGCGGCCACATAGCTTCCGACGAGAACCCGAAACTTAGCAGTCAGACGATCTGATTCCGGGAGCGAATCCATAGTTTTGAGTCTGTATACAACAGCACGAATCGGGATGGCATAAAAGCAATCGGGTGAAATATCTTACCTCAATCCGACTGCAGGAAGTGTCGTTATCTAGTCAGCAGTCACACTCCTGCGGTTGGACCTCGTTCGAAGCATTGGGATCCACTTTGATCCCACAGCCGTTACTTATCTGACCGAGTTCGCCTGCACCAAAGCCAATAAGTACACCAGCAATAGCGAAAACGGCCGGTCCCATCGTGGCGGCCGTGAGAGCCCCCACGATGATACCGGCGATCGTAATAACAGCCCCACTCCCTCTGATACCGGTCATAATATCATCGAGAGAGTTGGAATCAAAGTAATAGACGCCATTTTCGATAGTATTCTTACCGCCACATCCCTGGAGTTGAATCGGTCCTCCAACGGGTGTGTGTTCTTCGACGAGGTTCCGCCCTTTGTCCGTCAGATCAAAATCGAGTTGCCCACCGGTCTTGTTCACTGTCCAGTAACCGTTTTCGACGCCCAGATTGATGTGTTCGGCGAATTCACTGGCAGTATACTCCACGGATCCCCCACCTTGTGCTGCAACTGACAGCGTAGCCTCCTCAGAGTTGCGTGCCCAGCCTTTTACTTTCGCTTTGCCGTTTGCGATGGTAATCGCGTCAGTCAGCTGCTCTGTTTCGAGTCCTTCGGCCTGCGATCGCCGGCGGTTTTGCTTCTTGGCAACTGCAGAGCCGCTAACGAGTGATCCGGCGACTGCAACACTTGCGCTCGATGCGAGCAATCTCCGTCGTGTGACGTTCTGGTTGGTATCTTCCATCTCTACAGCCGATAGTTTGGATTCTTATATTATAAAATTCATGTTTAGTATTACATATCTAACCAACATACGGCCCCAATAGAAGCTACTGTCTAGTTCTAGATCTTCGCAGCGGGCGTTTGTCCACCGAGCGCTTACTTGAGGCGTTCGTGATATCCGGGCACCTGAAGGGTCGTATCCACGTCCGGCGCTTGCTTGACTGCCCCCACCAGTAGGTATAGAAGCAGTCAATTCGGGTGGTGACGTCCTGGAATCGTTTTTTGACGTGGTTCCGAGTTCGAGAGTCGAGACGGATTGATTTGTGGCGCGTGAGGGCAGTCAGATGGCAACCACCGTCGACGGGAAGCGCTGTATCGGGGAGACTGTGCTTCTCTGTGAGCCGATGCAAAAACGCCGCCGCTTCGGTAGCTCAGCACAGTCAGCACAAGCAGTCGCCCGGAATCCACGGCGGGATCGGAATTTAGAACATGTATCCCAACCGTGTCTTTCGACAGTACATGCAATTCTGTGACGAGTGTGGTTCGATGATGCACACGGAGGGCGACGCGTGGGTGTGTCGCTCCTGTGAGCACGAGGAGTCGAGAGACTCGCAGGCAGAAGCGGCGATGACGACCCAGGACGGACAGCGGGA
The DNA here is from genome assembly GCF_017612575.1 of Halomicrobium sp. IBSBa. NCBI lineage: Archaea > Methanobacteriati > Methanobacteriota > Halobacteria > Halobacteriales > Haloarculaceae > Halomicrobium > Halomicrobium sp. IBSBa. Next base: position 53,790 of record NZ_JADPQC010000010.1, on the reverse strand, counting down.
CGACGGGGCACCGGCCGTGGCCGACGCGACCCAAGACTCCGACGAGACGATGCAAGAGCCCTGTCCGGCCGAGGACTGCGACAGCGACGAGGCCTACTACGAGATGATGCCGAAGCCGGGTGGCTCCTACGAGGTTCGGCTGTTCACCTGCGTCGAGTGCGGTCACAAGTGGCGCGAGTCCTGACGCGCCGTCTCGCCAGCCCCGCCGCTTACAGCTCGAACTCGACGTCCTCGGCCAGCCCGTTAAGCAGGTACACCGCGCCGGTCTCGGTCGTCGCCAGGGGCACGTCGTGAACGTCACAGATCCGCAGGAGCGCCGAGATGTCCGGCTCGTGGGGCTGGGCGGTCTGTGGATCCCGGAGGAAGACGATGCCGTCGATCCGACCGTCGACGACCTCGGCACCGATCTGGGTGTCGCCCCCGACCGGTCCCGACTCCTTGCGCTCGACGGTCAGATTCGTCGCCTCGGTGATGCGCTTGCCGGTGGTGCCGGTCCCGACAACGTCGAAGGTTTCCAGCAGCGTCTCGTACTCCCGTGCCAGATCGATGATGTCGGGCTTCTTCTCGTCGTGTGCGATGAGCGCGACGCGCGTCATAGCGAGTGGGTGGTGCCCCTCGTCTATAGGTGTGATGCACGCCGCCGGGGGCTACTCGACGGTCACGTCGCCGTCGCTGGTGACGGTCACGTCGTAGCTCTCGACCGCGAAGGTGATCGCCTCGTCGCTGCCGTTGACGACCGCGGCCAGCTCGTCGGCGTCGACGTAGCTCCCGAGATCGTCGATCTCCGCCGCCGTCAGCTCGCTGGCCGAGAGCAGCGACTCGACGATCACGTCTTCGGCCGGCGTCGGAGTGACCCACTCGTCCCCGGTGTCCCCACGAATCATGTACACTGTACTGTCGTCCGAGTCCATACGCGGTCGAACGGCCGCGACACATATAATCCAGTACGAGTAGTTTCTGGCTCTGAAACAACCGGAAACAACGAGACCGCCGTCGAGCGTTGTGACTGGGCGAACGAAAATAGGTCGGCCGCGAACAGCGCGTGCCGACCCAGTGACCAGACTGACGAATTGAGGCAGCCGTTCTCGCAGTGTACGGGAGCCGCTGCCCTGGCATCACCTCCGAAGTGATGCAGTTGTGCGGTACACGGCACCACGTCATAGTTCTTTCGCCGACCGCCCGGCGTCGGAGTCACGACCCGCCACTACAGGGACAGCTGGTACCCTCATACTGCCACCTGTCCGTCTGTGATCCGAGTCGTAGCTACCGAGTTCCGACCGGACACCATAGAGACAGCTGGCAATCCCATACTGCCACCTGTCCGTCCGGATCCGAGTCGCAACTACCGAGTTACGACCGGACACCATAGAGACAGCTGGCAGTATCAGTCGAGTTTCTCGTGCTGGTAAGAACCCTCGTAGGTCTCCTCGTGGGCGGCCTCGGCGAGGACGAACTGTGCGATCCGGGCGTCGGCTTCGAGTTCGATCTCGTGGTGGACTTCGAGGAGTCCCTCGCCGCGGCCCTCGTAGCCGGCGTCCCAGACGGCGGTGTGGAGCATACAGGAGTTGCGTATCAGCGACGAGCGCGGGTAGACGAAGCCGACGTGGCCCTCGGGGACGGCGACCCGTTCGCCGTACTCGGCGACGTACGCGCCGGGTTCGAGTCGGTAGACGCCGTCGTCGGGCTCGATCTCGGTCCGGTCACCGACGTGCTTGTCGCCGCGTTCGATCCGACCCGTCTCGACCTGTTCGGACACCGCCGCGAGCGTCAGGTCGACGCCGTTTGGCTGGACCTGTTCGGGTCGCAGGTCACCCAGCGCCTCGGCGACGAAACGTCCGCTCTTGTACATGCCCGATCGGTCGGTAACCAGCGTCATGAGCCTTCCGAGACCGGCACGTCGAACCGAGGGACGCGAGGGGAATCCGGATGAACAATGGTTCGGATTTCCCGAGCAGTATCGAACGATCGGCAAAGATCGTCGGTGAGAGTCGCGAGAAACTGATCAGATCCGGCAGCTGACCGGCACAAAAGGCCACAATTCGGCAGACACCGCTCGAAAACTCGCGGGAATACGCGGGATTTATACGCGCGCGCCGTCGACTCACGGACGTTATGGGACAGACGCTCACGGAGAAAATCCTCGACGATCACCTCGTCGAAGGCGAACTCACGCCCGGCGAGGAGATCGGGATCGAAATCGACCAGGTGCTGACACAGGACACGACTGGAACGCTCGTGTGGCTCCAGTTCGAAGCGCTGGGACTCGAAGAGGTCCAGACGGAACTGGCCGCCCAGTACTGTGACCACCAGACCTACCAGTTCGACTTCAAGAACACGGACGACCACCGCTTCCTGCGCTCGGCCGCTGGGACCTTCGGTGCCCACTTCTCCCGGCCCGGCAACGGTATCTGTCACAACGTCCACAAGGAGAACTTCGCCGCGCCCGGCAAGACGATGCTCGGCTCGGACTCCCACACGCCGACCCCCGGCGGCCTGGGCGAGCTCGCGATCGGCTCGGGCGGCCTCGACGTGGCCGTCGCCATGGGTGGCGGTGCCTACTACATCGACATGCCCGAGGTCGTCAACGTCCGCCTCGAAGGCGAGCTGCCCGAGTGGGCGACCGCCAAGGACGTCATCCTCGAACTGCTCCGCCGGCTCTCGGTCAAGGGCGGCGTCGGCAAGGTGCTCGAATACACCGGCCCTGGCGTCGAGAGCCTGACCGTCCCCGAGCGGACGACCATCACAAACATGGGGACCGAGCTCGGTGCGACCACCTCGATCTTCCCGACCGACGAGCAGACCGAGGACTACCTCTCGCGCCTCGGTCGCGAAGACGAGTACGTCGAGCTCCAGCCCGACGACGACGCCGAGTACGCCGACGAGATCGTCGTCGACCTCTCGGATCTCGAACCGCTCATCGCACAGCCGTCCATGCCCGACAACGTCGTCCCCGTCGAGGAAGTCGAGGGCGTCGACGTCGAGCAGGTCATGATTGGCTCCTGTACGAACGGTGCCTACGAGGACATCCTCCCGGCCGCGAAGATGCTGGAGGATCGCAACGTCGACAAGAAGACCGAGATGATCGTCGCGCCCGGCTCCAAGCAGGCCTCCGAGATGCTGGCTCGCGAGGGCTGGACCGCGGAGATGATGGCCGCTGGCGTCAATTTCTCGGAAGCGACGTGTGGTGCCTGTATCGGCATCGGTCACGTCCCGGCCTCGGACTCGGTCTCGCTGCGGACCTTCAACCGCAACTTCGAGGGTCGCTCCGGTATCGAGGACGACTCCGTCTACCTCTGTTCGCCCGAGGTCGCCACCGCGGCGGCACTCAAAGGCGAAATCGTCGACCCGCGCAACCTCGCCGACGAACTCGGCGATCTGGACGCGCCGGGCATCGAGCTGCCCGACGAGTACATCGGCAACTCCGAGTCGGACCTCATCGCGCCCGATGAGGCTGTCGACGACGAGCTCATCAAGGGCCCCAACATCGGCGACGTGCCGCTGAAGGACCCGCTGGGATCGGACATCGAGGGTGAGGCGCTCCTCAAGATGGAGGACAACATCACCACCGACCACATCATCCCGGCGACGGCGGACATCCTCAAGTTCCGCTCGAACATCGACAAGCTGAGCGACTTCACGCTCTCGCGTGTCGACGACACCTTCGCCCAGCGCGCCAAGGACAACGACGGCGGCGTCCTCGTCGCAGGCGAGAACTACGGGCAGGGCTCCTCGCGCGAACACGCGGCCCTCTGTCCGATGTATCTCGGCATCGACGCCGTCCTCGCACAGAGCTTCGCCCGCATCCACAAGGCGAACCTCTTCAACTTCGGGATCGTTCCCCTGGAGATCGACGCGGACACCTACGAGCAGATCGAGCAGGGCGACGACGTCGAGATCGTCACCGACGTGGCCGACGCCATCCAGTCCGGCGAGACGGAGTTCACCATCCGTGTCAACGACGACTGGGAAGCGAGCGCCACGCTGGACGCCTCCGAGCGCGAGCGCCGGTTCCTCGCCTCCGGTGGCAAGCTCACCCACACGAAACAGCAGTACGAGGACGACAGCGGCGCGGCACCCGCAGACGACTGAAGCGAGGTTCTGAGCGTAGCGAAGAACCTCGTTATTGCGAGCGGGAGCGAAGCGACACGCGAGCAGCGAGACGCCGAGCGCAGCGAGGGGTCTCCAACAGCCGAACGGCGCATGCGCGGCGCGTTGCGCCGCGATGCCGAGGCGGTGAAACCGCCTCGCACGCGCCGTGAGGCGAGCGAGGTTCTGAGCGTAGCGAAGAACCTCGCCCTCGTGATCGGAGCAGCGAGAGACCGCGTCCGATCGGGACGACACGAACCGCACACATTTTTGCCGGAGTCCGGTGACGGGAAGCGACGGCAACGCGGCGACGAGACGACCACGGTCGGTAGACCCCAACGCTTGTTGACCTCGCCGCCGCCTCGACACCATGGGCACGTTCCGCAGCGTCACCGAGGACGAACGGGCGACACACCGGCGGATCAAAGATCACGTCTGGGGCGACGGCGGCGTCCCCGATCCGGACGAGACGGTGCCGCGGGCGCTGGGCGAGCGGTGGGCCTACGTCGAAGACGGGCGGTTCCGGTCGATCTGTGCGCTGCTGGAGATCGACGTGCGTCTCGCGGGCACGTGGCGGACGATCGGCGGGATCAGGGGGTTCGTCACGCCGCCGGAACACCGCGGGCAAGGATACGGACGGCGGCTCCTCCGTGCGGCCGTCGGAGAGTTCGCCGACCGCGGGCTGTCCTACGCAGTCTTGTGGCCCGCGTCGATCGACTACTACCGGGAGCGTGGGTGGGGACTGGTCCACACCCAAACGGCCTACGCCTTCCCTCCCGAGGCGATGGCCGATCCCGGCCCGGCGGGACGCTTCGAGCGCGTCGGACCGGACGACTTCGGATGCCTCAAAGCGGTGTGGGAGGCCGACGCCAGCGACTACGAGCTGGCGCTCCGACGAACCGAGCGGTGGTGGCGCGAGCGGGTGCTCGACGACGCGTGGGCCTACACCTGGACGCCGGACGAGGACGACGGGCCCGCGGGCTACGTCGTCTACAGGCTCGATCGGGACGCCGAGACGCTGACCGTCGAGGAGCTGGCCACCCGGAGCGAGCGGGCGCGCCGACAGCTGCTTGGCTTCCTCGAACGCCACGCTCCACAGGCCGACCGCGTGGAGTGGGCGTGTCCGCGGGAACGCCGGCTGCTCAGAGAGGCCGCCGACCCCGACGCCGTCGAGGCGTCGGTCGAGCCGGGGGCGAGCGGGTACGTCGTCGACGTACCGACGGCGATCGAGACGCTCCCGGCCGAGCGAGGGCCGGCCGAAGCGGTGACGATGGAGGTGACCGATCCGCTCGCGCCCAGCAACGACGGGCAGTTCCGGGTCGAACCGGACCTGACGTGCCGGCGACTCGAACCCGCAGCGACGATCGACGAGCCCGGTCTCGTGGTCGACTCGGCCGTCCTGGCACAGTTGTACGTCGGAACGCTGTCGATCGAGACGGCGGCGGCCCGCGAGAACGTCACTGCGACCGACGACGCCGTGGCTGCGCTGAGCGGGACGTTCGGGGCGCGAGACGTGTACGTGAGCGATTTCTTCTAGCGACGAAAACGAAAGTGGGGTGGGATGGTTGGGGGGATGTGGGGGTAGCACCCAGTTGGGTGCGTTTACTCTTGCGTCCTTGATAGTTAAGAGCTTTTTGGCACGATGTGAAACGCACACGCCGGTCGCAGGAGCGAACATGTCCCGTGTCCCAGGACCAAAGAATAGAGGGGGTAACGATCACCGAGAATCCGGAGGCCGCCATCCATTAGTGAGCCCGCGACGTAGAGAGCGCCAGTGACGACCGTTCCCGACAGCGATACGGAGCCGCCGACGGTCCGTCCCGCGACGCGGTCGGACCTGCTGGCGGTCCATCGGATCGAGTCGGCCGCGTTCCCACAGCCCTGGCCGTTCTCCGCGTTCGAGAGCTACGTCGGCGAACCCGGCTTTCTGGTTGCCGTCGACGAGCGCCACGACGAGCCCGAACTGCTCGGTTACGTCGTCGCCGACACCGTCCCCAACCACGGGACGCCGCTGGGCCACGTCAAGGACCTCGCGGTCGACGAAGCGTACCGCGGACAGGGGATCGGTCGACGACTGCTCCGGCGTGCCATCGACGTGCTCGAAGACGCCGGAACGGGCTCAGTCAAGCTCGAAGTTCGAGTCGGTAACACGGCCGCACGCTCGCTGTACCGGTCGTTCGGCTTCGAACACCGTCGGACGATCCCCAACTACTACGGCAATGGCGAGGACGCACTGGTGATGATCCGGGCGCTGGACGACGGGTAATCGACAGTTTATACCCGTCTCGGGCACTCTGTCCCCGTATGGGCTATGCCTGCCCCGTCTGCGAGGAGCCACAGGCCGACGCCGGCCACCTGGCGAACCACCTCGCGTTCACGGCGCTGACCGGCGGCGGCGACCACGAGGACTGGCTCGACGAACACGTCCCCGACTGGGGGGACCACGGCGAAGACGAACTGGCCGCCGAGGTCGTCGAACTGGCCGCGGAGACGGAGTTTCCCTTCGAGGCCGGCGGCCACGACCACCAGCACGGACAGGGCCACGGCATCGACCCCCAGCAGGCCCGCGAGCGCGCCAGCGGGGAGCTCGACGACGAGGCAGCTGAGATTCTCGAAGAAGCGCGCGAGATGACCGAGGCGATGCAAGAGGAGGACGCGGAACGGTCCGAGTCGGCAGACGAAACCGAGTAGTCCCCGCCAGACCAAGCGGGGGTATGCACACCGAGGGGACGTTTCTACCGGAGACCGCCCGAGAGGCACGCGAGCGCTACGAGGCGCTTGGCTCGACGGCACAGGTCGTCGTCAAGGCCGTCGCCAAGTCGATGGCGTTCGACAGCGAGGAGTACGACGAGCGGGTGACCAGCGATGTCGTCGAGACGGCCCGCGAGGCCATGTTCGGCGAGGCCCTGCAGGTGCGAGTGGGCACCCGTGAGGCGTTCGACGAGTGGCGCGAGTCGGCCGACCACGAGGTCGAGGTCGTCGGTGCCGACAACGTCGACGCCGTGGCCTGGCACGCCCCGCCGTTCGCCGAGCAGGCCGTCGCGGCGACGTTCCAGGCGGAGGAAGCGGCCGCCGTCACGACGCTGCGTCGACAGGCCGTCGCTCGGATCTACCAGGACGTGGTCTGATGCGGACGGTCACCCGGAACCTCCTGCTGGGCATCGGGGTCGTCCTGGTCCTCTTGCTCGCGCTGGGGGCAGCGCCGTCGCTGCTTCGCAGCGGCGATCCCTACTACGTGAGTGCGACGCCGGTCGGCGAGGTCGACGCCAACGAGACGAACGTCACCGCCGGACCGGACGCGACGGCCGTCGGTGGCGACACGCTCTCGGAACGGACCCACCCGTTCACGACGACGGCCATCGCCGACGCGGGCGCGAATCAGACGGGCTACTCCGAACCCTACTGGCGCGGTCCCGTCGGGATCAAGGGCGCGTTCACGCACTCGCCGTTCGACGAACTGGCGGCGCTGCGCCAGCGCAACCCACAGGCGGCCGACGGCGAGTCGGTGCGCGTGGCACGCAACGGGACGCTTTATCGTATCGGCGTCACACAGGACCGACCATGACACGCGAGCCGACCCACGAGTGGCCGATCGTCGACTCCGAGACCGAGTACGAGACCGGCTGGTACACCGGCGGCTACGATCGCGTCCGACAACCGGACGGGAGCGAGAAGGCGTACTACTGGGCCGAGCTACCCGACGCCGTCGTCGTGGTCGCTCGCAGCGGCGACGAACTGCTCCTGGTCGATCAGTACCGGCCGACGATCCGCGAGCAGTGTCTGGAGTTGCCGGCGGGCATCGTCGAGGACGGCGAGTCCTACACCGAGGCTGGCCGGCGCGAACTCCGCGAGGAGACCGGCTTCGAGGCCGCTGGCGTCTCGCTGCTGGAAGAGTTCTGGTGTTCGACCGGCGTCCTCAGACACCGGCGAGGGATCGTCTTCGCCGAGGGACTGGAACCGGTCGAGTCGGACCTCGACGACAACGAGTTCCTCACAGTCACGACCGTCCCCATCGCGGACGCACTGGACGTGGCCCGCAACGAACCGGCCAACGACGCCACGATCGAGGGAATCTTGCTCGCGCGAGCGGAGGGGCTGTTGTGAGCGAGGAGCCACGAGATCCCTGGGACCGACCGGATCCCGAGTGGCCGGTCCGAGAGAGCGTCGTCGTCTGGGAGACGCCCTTCTTCGAGGCCGGCTACGACCGGGTCGAGCGGCCGGACGGAGCGCTCGCGGACTACTACTGGCTGGAGCCGTCCGACGCCGTCATCGTCGTCGCGCCGACCGAGGACGACGAACTCGTCTTCGTCGAGCAGTACCGCCCGCGGTTCCGGCTGCGGTCGCTGGGACTCCCCGCTGGCGGGATCGACGACGGCGAGGAACCCATCGAGGCCGCCCGCCGCGAACTCCGCGAAGAGACCGGCTACCGCGCCGAGGAACTCAGCTACGTCGACTCGTACGTCCCCTCCGGGTGGACCCGCTACGTCCGACACGTCTTTTTCGCGACGGGCCTGGTGGCGGGTGAACCCGACCCGGACGAGGGCGAAGTCATCGAGACCCTGACAGTCCCCGTCGACGAGGCCGTCGACGTGTTGCGGTCACGGGAGGGGGCGGTCAACGGCTTCGCGCTCACGCCGATCCTGCTCGCTCGCGAGGACGGACTGCTGTAGTCGTCGGCGACGCACGCTCCCAGAACAGCCACACAGTGCGAGTATCGACCGTGAGGCGTAAGGGAGCCCAGCACCCAGCGTTCGCTAATGGACGGGGAAATCGGCCACGAGGAGCTGGAAGCGATACTCGAAAACGGCACCGACGCGCGCGTCGTGGACATCCGTTCGCCCGGCGCGTACGAGCGGGGACACATCCCCGGCAGCGAGAACGTCCCGCTCCAGCAGCTGGTCGACGACATCGAGCAGTTCGCTGGCGCGGAGCGGGTCGTGACGGTCTGTCCGCACGGGAAATCGAGCGTCCAGGCCGCGCGGCTGATCGCCTCCTACGAGGAGTTCTCCGGCCGAGCCGAGAGCTTCGGCCCCGGCCTGTCGGCGTGGGACGGACCGATCGAGAGCGGACGCAGCGAGGCGGAGACGGCGGAGGGAGACGCGGGAGCGCCCGCCGACGAGGGGCCAGACGCCCCGTTCTAGCGCCGGCCAGTCAACGGCCGACTTATGTGTTCTGCCCGCCGTACCGTAGGCAATGACTGTTCGACACGACGGGCTCGCCGTCGAGTGGCTCGGCTACGCCACGATCCGGCTCGCGGGCGAGGAGACGGTCGTCTACTTCGACCCGGGACGGTACGGCGTCCTCACCGGCGAGTGGGAGCCCGACGAGGAGGGACTGAACCACCCGCCGGGACGCGACTACCGGCCGGAGGACGGGGACGTGATCTGTGTGAGCCACGTCCACCACTACGACCCCGACGGCATCGAACGGGTGGCGAGCGAGGACGCGACCGTCGTCGCCTTCGAGGGGATCGACGGGCAGGACCGCGAGCGCGGACTCGCGCCGATCACCGAACTGCCCTACGAACTGCGGACGGTCGACGCGACGACGAGCCTCTCGGTCGACGGCGTCTCCGTCTGGTCGACGCCGGCCCACAACGAGCCGGACGGCCCCCACACGCGCCCGGACGGGACCCCCTACCACCCGGAGGGATTCGGCTGTGGATTCCTCGTCGACGTGGAGGGGACGCGGGCGTTCTGGCCGGGAGACACCGACGTGTTGCCGGGCCATCGCTCGGTCGACGTGTCGCTGTTCTGCCCGCCGATCGGCCAGCGGTTCACGATGGACCGCCACGAGGCCGCGGGGCTGGCCGCGACCATCGAGCCGAACCTCGTCATGCCGGTCCACTACAACACGTTCTCGACGCTGGCGACGGACTCGCGGGCCTTCGCGGCCGACGTGGCGGCCGCTGGCGTCCCGGTCGTACTCGACGAGCAGTGACCGCCCCTCGCGAGTCGAGAGTGGTGGCTCTGGTGAAAGCTCTCGTCAGAAAGGGCTCAGAGGGGGTAACGTTTCGTCATTGCCACCGACGAGAGGTAACGGGTCACCGGTAAAAAGGCCAGCGTGTTCGGGAGCCGGCATCGGCTCGGCGACGGTACCCGGTCGTGGAGTCTCGACACCCACAAGAGCCGGCGAGGCGGCCACACTGTCGGCCACGCGTCTTTCGAGGAGTTCGTTGGCTGGACGGGCCACGATCTTGTACCGACAGTATCAGTTCTCCGGCGGTGCCAGCGAGACGAACTCCAGTCCCTTCTGGGCCAGGAGCTCGCGGGCACGGTCGGTGACCGACGGAGCGACGAGGATCCCTCGGATCTGGGCCTCGTCGTGGAGATCGCGCCCGAGCGCCTGGACGTACCGGTCGAGCTGTCCGACCGCGTCCGGTCCGACGCGCCGTCGTTTCAGCTCCACGACGACGGTTCGCCCGTCCGCGTCCTCGCCGTAGATGTCGATTGCACCGGCGGGCGTCGACCGCTCCGTCGCGAGGGGGGTAAACGCGGGTTCGAGGAGGTCGGGATCGTCGAGGATCCGCTCGCGCAGATCCGCCTCCGTCCCAGTCAGCGACAGGTCGGTGGGATCGGTCACATCGAAGACGCCGACGTGGGCCAGCGACTCGAAGGCGATCGCGAGCAGTTCGTCGGGCGAGGATCGCTCGCTCTCGACGACGAACTCGCCGTCGACCACGCGGACCGCGTGCGCACAGCCCGGCGGCTGCCAGTTGACCGGCTGCTGCCCCTCGTCGGTGTGGACCAGCGCCGCGCCGTCGGGTTTGAGCATGACGTGGCGATCGCCCGGACCCAGCGTACTCGTCGCGCGTCCGTCGTAGTCGACCCGACAACGGCCAAACAGCGTCACCAGCGCTCCCGCGTCGATCCCCCGTTCGACGAGGTCACCGGCGGCGTCGAAGTCCGGGTCAGACAGCGTCTCGGTCGCGTCCCCGTGGGTCGTCACGCTCGGCCGTAGTCAGTCGGGTCGTAAAAAGGACGCGTCGTCGATCGGGTACAGCGGTGCCAGTCGCGCGAGCGTCTCCCAGAGCGCACGGCGTGCACGCTCCGGCGACAGTGCCCCGGCGTCGACAAGCTCGCCGAGTCGGTCCTTTGCGGTGACCAGCGTCCGACGGAGCCGTTCCTCGTCGGCCGTCGGGCCGGCGACGGCGAGGGGCTCACCGCCGTCGAGACCGAGCGGACAGACGAGGTAGGTGCTGGTCTCGTCGGCGGGTCCGACGACGACGAGAGCCTCGATCGTCGGATCGACGGCCGCCAGCACGTCGGCGGGGGCCAGCTGCCGGGCCAGCGGTCGCGGATCGACGCGCGTCCCGACGGCGTCGTCCCGGCTCGAAGCGAGGTCGAACTGGTTGGCGATCCGGTCGGGAACGGGCGGGACCCGTGAGCGGTCTCGTCGGCCACCGAACGGCGTCTCGGGCGTGATCGCAGCGGCCAGCCCCGTCCCCCAGTGTGCGTAGTGGAGACGGTAGCCGTCGCCGTCCCGGTAGGCGACCAGTGCGCGGTGTGCCATGGCGTCGCTGGGCGCGTGTTCGCTGATAAACCCGCGCCGCCGATCGTGACACTGAATGGCACAATCCTCAAGTACGTACCCGTCGTAGTCGTACGTATGTTGGGGACCGAGTGGGTGTACGCCGCGATCGCGGGCCTGCTCTTCGCGCACCTCCTGACACTGCTGTATGCCTACCGGTCGAGCCGATCCGAGCCGCCCGCCGACGGCGTGTCCGACACCCCGTCGGTCGAGGTGGCCGATCGAGCCGACCGGAGCGTCTGTCGGTGCCCGGAGTGTGGCACCGAGAACGACCGTGCGTACCGCTTCTGTCGGCAGTGTGTCGCCGAGCTACCGAGTGCGCGACTCCACGTCGAGCACCCCAGCGAGCAACGACAGCCCTACTGATACGACCGGCTGTACATCTGTGACCGATGTCGCCACCCCGGGGTGGCGAAGCTCGTCACGAAGTGACAGCCGGCAGTATGATCGCCGGCCCGAAAGTGGCGCTCCGGGCGAACCCGAGTCCCGCGTCAACACACCGGTCGCGGGTCCAGCCCCATGGCGTCGAGACGCTGGGCGTAGTCGTCGTACGCGACGGCGATCGTCTCGGCGGCCGCCCGCTGGGCGCGGTCGGGCTCGACTCCGAGTGCGACCACCAGCGCCGCGCCGTCGTCGGCGTCCTCGCCGTGGGACGACCGGACGCTGCGACACGCGTCGGCCGTGGCGTCGTCGCCCTCGTTGACGAAGAAGTTGATCGCCTGGAGGGTCGTCCGATCACCGACGAGGCCGGTCGCGACCAGCGCACCCGCCCGCTCGGCGTCGGCCGCGAGCCCCCGGAGGTGTTCGACGACCGGCCACGCCGTCTCCGTCGGCGGCTCGTCGAGGTCGGCCGAGAGAGTTCCGTATCGCGTTGCCGCGCGCTCGCTGGCCCGTTCGAAGGCGTCCGCCGCCGGGCCGTCTGCCTCGTCGGCCCACGCGTCGAAGACCGCTCGTCGGCCCGCCTCGCGTCCGGACAGCGTCGCCCGGACGGTGGCGGGTTCGAGATTCGCGTCCGTCGCCGCGAGCAGTACTTTCTCCGAACCGAGCCGGTCGAGTTTGGTCGCGCTGTCCGCACGGACCCGCTCGACGAACGTGTCGGCTTCCATACCGGAACGACGGGTCGACACACCTTAACCTCGGGGCCCGTGTCACATCTTATCACTCTCGGGGCCGTACGGACGGCTATGTCCGAGTCCTACCCCGACCCGCCGGTCGAGCCGGCGACGATCAGCCCCGAGACGCTGGCCGGACGGCTGGCCGACGGCGAGGCGGTTCGGTTGCTCGACGTGCGCGACCGCGACGAGTACGAGCGATGGCACATCGCCGGGCCGTCGGTGACGGCGACACAGCACTCGTTCGCGAAGGCCCTGCAGGCACAGGTCCGCGGCTCGGTCGACGAGCTGGCCGCACAGGTCGCGGGCGAGGGGCCGATCACGGTCGTCTGTGCCCGCGGGGAGGCGAGTGCCTACGTCGCCGGGCTGCTGACGGAGGCCGGCGTCGACGCGCACAACCTCGCGGGCGGGATGGACGGCTGGGCGCGCGTGTACGAGGCACACGAACTCGACGCGGGCGAGACGACGATCGTCCAGTACCAGCGACCGGCCTCGGGCTGTCTGGGCTACCAGATCGTCGCGGACGGCGTGGCGGCCGTCGTCGATCCACTGCGCGCGTTCGCCGATCGGTACGCCGCGGACGCGACACGACGGGACGCGACGATCGAGTACGTGATCGACACCCACGTCCACGCCGACCACGTCAGCGGCCTGCGGTCGGTCGCGGCGGCGACCGGCGGCGAGGCGCTGCTGCCCGCGAGAGCCCACGAGCGCGGCGTCGTCGACGACATCGGAACGCTTGCCGACGGCGAGGCGCGCAGCCTGGGCGAGACGACGCTCCGGACGGTCGCGCTGCCAGGCCACACGACGGGGATGACCGGCATCGCGGTCGGGGACGTACTGCTGACCGGCGACAGCCTCTTTCTGGAGAGCGTCGCCCGCCCCGACCTCGAAGCGAGCGACGACGCGGCGGCGTTCGCCCGAGAACTGTACGCGACGCTGACCGAACGGCTGGACGCGTTCGACGACGAGACATTGATCGCGCCGGGTCACGTCGGCGAGCGAACGGTCCGGAACGACGACGGCAGCTACGCGGCGACGCTGGGCCAGCTCCGAGAACGGCTGTGGGCCTTCGCGGTCGACGAGGCGACGTTCGTCGAGCGCGTCACGGAGAACGTCCCGCCGCGTCCGGCCAACGCCGAGGCCATCGTCGCAGCCAACCTCGGCCGACGGACGCCGAGCGACGACGACGCCTTCGAGTGGGAACTGGGGCCGAACAACTGCGCCGCGACGGCGGATTGAACGGGGTCGTCGGTCCGTACCGGATCGATCCCACGACGATGTGCGGCCCCGGGAAACGCCGACAATAGCCGTAGTAGCTACAGCGAGAAGCGACGCCGGATCGCGTCGACGAGAGACTCCTCGTCGGTGGGTTCGTGCTCGCCGACGACGCCCGACCGGGGCGAGAAGACCGTCCGCTCGCCGTCCCGTGTCACCTCGATGAGCGTGTCCGCCTTCAGTTCGGCGAGGGCGTCCTCCAGGTGGTCGATGTCGGCGTCGACCCGCGACCGGAGTTCGAAGACGGTCATCCCGTCCTCGGGGCGATCTGCGAGGGCATCCAGCACTGCGACCTGCGTGTCGGGACGGTCGCGGTACTCCGGTTTCGCTCTCATAGCGGGAGATAGTCGTGGAACCCCCTTGTGTTTGTCCCCGAGCGAGAAGTCGGGCGGGCAACTCACAGTCGTCCCAAGCAGTAGGCTTATCACTCGGAGCGGGCCATGTCGTGACAATGGGTCTCAAATGCTCCGTAATCGGACATGCGTACGGAGAAACGACTGTCGAGCGCGACCGCGAAGAGCAGGGTAGCGAAGTCGTCATCACGATCCGAGAGGTCGAAACCTGCGAGCGGTGTGGCACCGAGCGCGTCGTCTCCGAGAACAAGGAGGTCACGGCGATCGAAACGCCCGACGACGTCGAGACGACCGAAGAGACGGCGGCGTCGGAGACCGAAGCGACGACGCCGGACACCGAAAGCGAGTCCGAGTCCGACGCGGCCGAAGCGAGCGAACCGTCGGACGAGGAGCCCGACGACACCGAGGACGTTCCGGCGGCGGGCGAAGAGCTGTCGGCCTCGGAGATCGTCGGCGGCGAGGAGACGCCGTCGACGCCCGATGCCGACCCCGATACCGGTGCAGAGATCATCGACGCCGAATCCGACGAGCCGGTGTCCGAGGAGGAGGCCGTCGACGAGGAACTGGCCGACCCCACGGTCGACCCCGAGATCGACGAGCAGGACGGCGACGAGCAACTGGGCAGCGGGTCCTCGGCCGTCGATACCGAGGAGATCGACGCGGACGATCCCGACGCCGACGACGCCATGATCATCGACGAGGACGACGACGATCCCGTCGAGCAGGGCGGCCGCCAGCCCGGCGAGTGGCCCGAAGAGCCCGACACGGGCGACAACGAGTGGCAGCCCGACACGATCGGGACGATCGACGAGGACGACGAAGAGCAGGCCACGGAGACGACGACACTGACCGTCCCCGACGGCCAGTTCCGCTGTCCGGAGTGTGACTTTACGACGCTGGTCGAGTCCTCGTCGCTGCGGCGTGGCGACTTCTGTCCGGAGTGTCACCGCGGCACACTCGTCCACGAGCCAGAAGACGAAACGCGAAAAGAGTAAGGCAGGGCCAGCACAAATCGACTTCTATGCGAGAGTACAAGATGCGACGCGGCGAGCACCTCGAGGATCGGGTTCCCGACATGGAGGCGTTCGTCGAGGACTACTTCGGCGAGATCACCGACACACAAGAGCGCAAGGGGAGCGACCTGCTGGTCGTCGACGACCCCGATAATCCGGTCTTCGATCGAGTCGTCGCCGGCACCGTCGAGTACAGCGGCAAGAAAGACAAGCTCGCGCTCCACATCGACGAGCGCGACGCCGAGGACGTCATCGCCGAGGGCAACGCCGACGCGGCACAGGAGGCCGTCACGGCCAAGAACGACTTCCTCGAAGAGGCGACCGGCCGCGACGCCAAGGCCCGCCGAGACTCGATGAAACGCTCCGTCGAAGACGACGCCGAAAAGCCCGACAGCGTCTAAGGAATCTTCTCAGCTCGTCGCACGCTATCGATCGATCGCGGACAGCCGCGCTACCCGTCAGGTTCAAGTAGTCCTATGACAAAGTGTACCATACGCCACGCCCGGAGGCGATCGAGAAGTATCCGGGTCACAGCGCACGGAGCGCGTGCGTGGCCGGCTGGCGCGGGTAGGGCCAGTCCGCCACGGCCCTGTCATAGTTTGGGGCGTCGCCCGTCGATCGGGGGACGCTCTTTCTCGTCGCTCCTGAGCCCCTGCCGTGGCCCGCGAGCAGATCACTCGGTGAGCCCGTAGCCCCGTTTGAACAGCGCGAGGTCGACGGCGAGGACGGCGACGGCGGCCCCGGTGAGCACGAGCAGCGAAGTCGTGGGCTCGATCTCGGTGACGCCGATCATGCCGTACCGGACGCCGTTGACCATGTACACCATCGGGTTGAACAGCGAGACGGTCCGCCACAGCGGCGGCAACACCTCCAGCGAGTAGAAGACTGCGCCGAAGAACACCAGCGGCCGGAGGATGAACTGGTTCATCACCGTCAGGTAGTCGAAGTCACTGGCCCACAGCCCGCCGATCACGCCGAGTCCGCCAAACAGCGTCGTGATGACCAGGACGAACGCGATCAGGTACAGCGGGTGAGCCACCGAGACCGACGTAAAGACCAGCCCGACGCCGACGATCAACAGCGAGGTGACGATTCCCCGGAGGGCACTGGCCGAGACGTAGGCGGCGACGACGCTGCGATGGGACATCGGCGAAGTCGTGACGGCCTGGATGTACTCGTTCCAGCGGCCGTGGAAGATCGTGAACGACGCGTTCTCGAAGCTGTCCGAGATCGCGCCGAGGACGACCAGGCCCGGCAAGACGAACTGGATGTAGCTGACGCCCGCGATCTCGCCGATCCGGCTGCCGAGGATCACCCCGAAGACGGCGAAGTACAGCGCGTTCGTGATGATCGGCGGCAGGAAGGTGTTGTACGGCCGCCTGACGAACCGCAACACCTCCCGGCGGACGAGCGTCAGGAGTTGCGTGGCGGTTCGGTTCACGCGTCGACCTCCATCTCGACCTCGGTGTCGCCGCCGTGGTCCGCCCGCGTCATGTCGACGAACACCTCTTCGAGGGAGGCCCGGCGGACATCCAGCGACGTGACGGTGTGGCCCGCCGCTTCCAGTTCGCGCATGATCGCCGGGGCGAGAGAACTCCCGCCGGCCGCGGAGACGAGCAGCGTCTCGTCTTCCATGCGGGCGTCTCGCGCGCCCTCGACAGAGAGGGAGGGGGCGGTCGCGGGCGGCGATTCGAGGCCGATCTCGACCGTGTCGGTGCCCCGTTCCATCAGCTCGTCGGGGGTCGCGACCTCGACCTTCCGGCCGTCGTCGACGATCGCCACCCGATCACAGAGGCGCTCGGCCTCCTCGATGTAGTGGGTGGTCAGCAGGATCGTCGTCCCGCCGTCGTTCATGCGGTTGATGATCTCCCAGAGGTCGTGGCGCAGCTGTACGTCGACGCCCGCCGTCGGCTCGTCGAGGATCAGCAGGTCTGGGTCCGACACCAGCGCGCGGGCGAGCATGAACCGCCGTTTCATCCCGCCCGAGAGCCAGTCGAAGCGAGTGTCGCGTTTGTCCCAGATGCCGACGGTCTTCAGGGCGTCCTCGGCCCGTTCCTCGGCCTCGGCCTCGGAGACGCCGTGGTAGCCAGCCTTGTGCTCTAAGACCTCGTGGATCGGGAAGAAGCGGTCGACGTTGTACTCCTGGGGCGCGAGCCCGATGGCGTCGCGTGCCTCGCGGTAGTCGTCCTCGACGTCGTGGCCGAAGACCGTCGCCTCGCCGCCGTCGGCGTCGACCAGTCCGACGAGCGTGTTGATGAACGTCGTCTTCCCGGCACCGTTCGGTCCGAGCAGGCCGAAGAACTCCCCGGACTCGACCGTCAGCGAGAGTCCGTCCAGCGCCTGCACGTCACCGTAGCGTTTCGTCAACTCGCGGGTGCGAATTGCGGGTGCAGTCATTACCCTCACCAGTCGTTCGAGGCGGTTAAGGGGCGTGAAACGCTCGGTGGCGTAGATCGTACGCGACAGAACGACGGCGAAAGGAAGAGCGAGTTACTGGCCGAGGCGTTCGCGGCTGATCCCGACGCCGGCCGGCGTGATGATGAGCTGGTCGTCGTCTTTCTGGACGATGTCGCCCCCGACCTCGTTGACGACCCGTTTGAGTTCGTCGGTGATGTGTTCCATCGTGCGGTCCTGCGTGCTGTGGCGCGTGATGTCGGCCACGACGATGTCGCCGTCGTAGACGGCGTCTTTGATCTCGACGACGTCCTGTTTCTCGCCGATGCGTGCGATTCGGACCTGTCGGTCGACCTCGACCGCGTCGTCGAGGTCGTCGGCAGACAGTTCGACGTAGTCCTCGGTGGCCCGCGAAGAGCCCGACTCGCCCAGTATCTTGCTCATCAGTCCCATACCCACTGTGGGGGTCGCCGGTGGTTTAGGCTTTACGTCAGACGGAACGATTCGGCCATCGAGATATCGCCCGATCCCTTTTCGCGGTCGCGACCAACAGGGGCCTGTGACCTTCAGCATCTGCGTCCGAGAGGAGTACACCGACGAGGACGACGACGAACAGACCCGCTTCGGCGTCGCGGTGACGACCCGACTGGCCGCGGTCGGGACGCTGTGTCCGTTCGTCAGCGAGAACGGCGCGGTCGCGACACAGAGCCGCGTCAACGTCGACCTCGGGCGACGCGGAATCGAGTACGTCGACGACGGGCTGGCCGTCGAAGATGCCTTGCAGTCGCTACTCAACGCAGACGACGGCGAGCCCGAACGACAGCTCCACGGCGTCGACGCCGACGGGGAGTTCGCCTTCTCCGGCGCGGAGTGTGGCGAGTGGTTCGGCCACGAGATCGGCGACGACTACACCGTCGCGGGCAACCTGCTGACCGGGGCCGACGTGCTCACAGACACCGCCGCGGCCTACGAGGACGGGCGCGACGGCGACGCGCCGCTGGCCGAGCGGCTGATCGACGCGCTCGAAGCGGGCCACGCGGCCGGGGGCGACAAGCGCACGGAGCTACAGGTCCAGAGCGCGGCCCTGCTGGTCGCGACGACCGAAGACCGGCCCGCAGATCCCTACTACGAGGACCTGCGAGTCGACGCGACCGAGACGCCGATCGAGGACCTGCGCGAGACGTACGAACTGGCCAGAGAGAGCTACGAGCAGGCGCTGGCCAGAGCAGCAGAGACAACGGACGACGTGGACGAGAGTCCCGACGAAGAGACGGACGGCAGCGGGTCGTGATCGGTCGAAGAAGGGGCGGGTAGCCGGTCGGACGACGGCGTCAGGCCGACTCGGCGGCCTCGTAGGTGACCTGGACCTGTGCCGTCACCGTGACCGGTCCGCTGTCGATGTCGGTGCTGGCACCGTCTGTGGCCGCGGTCGCCGTCATCTCGGCGGCGTAGGGCCGGTACCCCCGGTCGACGGTCGTGACGGTCTCGACGCCCTCGATCGTCAGGTCCGCCCGCTCGGCGACCGTCGTCGCCTTCGTCCGGGCGCGGTCCATCGCGCCCTCCAGGGCCTGTTCTTCGAGTTCGTCACGGCGGTCGGCCGACAGCGTGAACTCGACGTTGTCGACATTGTTCGCCCCGTTGGCGACGGCCGTGTCGATCACGGCACCAGCCTTGTCGGTGTCGTTGATGGTGATCTCGAAGGACTGGCGGGCGACGTATCGGGGCTCGGGGTCCTCCTCTTCAGAGGGCGGGCGGCGGTAGTCCTGCCCGATATCGTAGCCGTTGGTCCGTACCTGTGCGCCCTCGACGTCGGCGAGGGCATCTCGAAGCTGGGTGACGTTGTCGGCGAGTTGCTGTCGAGCGGTCGCGGCGTCGCCGGCACGCGTCTCGACGCCGACGCGCACGACGGCCTGGTCGGGCTGGGCGCTGACCGCGCCGGTCGCGCCCACGTCGACGGTTCGGTTGTCGGTGGCGGCTGTCTGTGCGCTGTCGCCGGCACCGAGCGCGCCCGTACAGCCACTGAGGAGCACGAGCGTCGCCAGCACGGCGATCGCGGGGATTGAACGTCGCATACACGGTCACCGACGACCCCCACCTTCAAAGCCCTCGGGGACGGTCAAAACGCCGTTTGAACGATCAGTCGGCCTGGTCGACGGTGACGAAACGGACCTCCGTCCGAACGTCGCGGTCGGCGATCCGGTCGGCCACCGCGTCGATGTCGTCTGCGAGCGCCGGAAACGCCTCGCCGGGCGGGACGCCGACCGTGACGACGACGCGGGTCGGCTGCTGGAACACCGCGGTGTTGGTCTGCTGGACCTCGATCTCCAGCAACGTCGCGCCGGCCTCGTCGACGATCCCGCCGGCCTCGGCCCGGATCTGCTCTTCCGAGTTTGCCCGCTCGAACGTATCGAGCGTGACACCGCCCAGAAACGCCGAGAGGACCAGGATAGCGACGACGAGCACGCCGATCCGGGAGGCCGTTGCGCTCTTTGCCTCGTCGGTCCGGAACCACTGGCTCGGCTGGTACCCCTTGTACCACAGCACGACGAGCGCCGCGAGGTTGATCGAGAGGACGTTGACGGCGAGCAACACCGCAGAGCCAAGCGAGACCAGGGGTTGGCCCCACGCCATGCCGATGCCGACCGTCGCAGCCGGCGGGATCAGCGCGACGGCGATCATCACCCCGACCAGCGCGGTCGAGACGCCCGACGAGAGGCTGACGACGCCCGCGACCCCCGCACCCAGCGCGACCACCAGCGAGAGGAAGTCCGGGGCGACGCGCTCGCGGATCTCCGGGATCGACGTGACGTCCGCGAGCGGCGGGATGAGGTGGACCGAACGCACGAGGAAGGCAAAGAGGCCGGCGCTGACGACGGCCAGCACGAGCCCGATCAACTGGAGTTTGACGCCCCGTCGGAACATCTCCTGGTCGTCCATGACGGTGCCGACGCTGGTCGCCATCGCCGGGCCGATCAGCGGCGCGATCACCATCGAGCCGACGACGACGGCGGGCGAGTCGAGCAAGAGCCCGGCCGTCGCGATCAGCGCACTGACGACCGTCATGACGACGTACGTGGAAAAGGCGGGTGCCATGTCGCTGGCTCTGGCGGTCAGTTCCTCGCGAGCGATCCGGTCCTCGTCTTCTTCCTCGTCGTACCGCTCCTGAAGTTCGTCGAACTGGCGGGAGATGACGGTGTTGGCGTCGACGATCACCGTGTACCCGTCCTCGTCGATCCCGACCGCTCGGAGCTGTTCGAGCACCGGCTCGACGGCCGCACTGGGCAGCGGGAAGTACGCGACGCCGGTGTACTCCCGACCGCTCGTCTCGTCGTTGACGACGTAGTCGATCCCCTCGTCGTCAAGAGCTTGGAGGATGGCGTCGCGCTTGCCCGCCGGTATCGTGACCTGTACGAGTCGCACGTCACCTGCTGTGAGCGCGAGGAGCAAAAGACGGTGGGGTCCGCGCGTCGAGAGCGAGTGCCGTGGGCGTCTAGTTCCCGTAGCGGTTCCGCATGTCGAGTGCGTCGACCAGCTCGGTGTTCTGTTCGAGGCTGTCCATCTGCGTGCGGAATTCGAGGTGTAGCGTGTCGAGCATCACGTCGACCAGATCGTCGACGGGCCAGTCGTACTGGCTGGGGCCCGTGACGTTCCCGTAGGTCATCGAGAACTTCTGGTTGGGGTAGAGGACCCGGTACATGTACGGGTTGTCGTGGTGGGTGACCCGGATGCCGTACGCCGACAGCGGCGCGTCGGTCCCCTCGAAGGGACCCGGCTTGGCCCCGTCGGGCAGCGCCACCTCGATCACGTCGCGCTGTGGGTGGCCCACCGAGAAGTTCTTTCGCTGTGCGTTGTCGTACGAGAACTGGTCCAGCCCCGTGGCCTCTTTCGACGGCGCGACGTACCACATGATCGCGCCGTCGATCAGCAGCGGCACCTCGGTGCGGTTCTCGAAGATCAGCGACGTGTCGAACAGCCAGCCGTCGCCGTGGAGTTCGGCAGTCGCCTCGACCGGGGCGTTGGCGGTGAAGCCGTCGCCGAGGGTCTCGCCCGTGACCGGGTGGACCTTCTCCGTCGTGGCCTCGATGATCGGGTTGTCGGTGTTGTTGTACTGGCTGTCGCTGACGCCGCTACTCCACTCGACCCGATCGGGCTGGAGGTAGTCGTCGTCGAACCGCTCGCCGCTGGGCCAGGCGTCCTGGATCAGCACCGAGGGATCGTTGTCCGGCGACACCGGCCCGGCGTCGGCGGTCAGGCCGCCGTCCCGGCCGCTGCCGTCGTTGAACGGAATCGGTTCGGTCTCCTCGGGCAGTCCGACCACCCAGGGCATGATCCGCGCGTTGTTCTCTCGGGGCACGCCCGCCGCGTCGAACTGCTTGACCAGTTCGAGCCCGCGGTCGCCGAGCGAACCGAGTTGCATCGAGCCGTCCCCGGCGTTGTTCTGGATCGCATCGACGTCGGCACCGTACTCGCTGGCGTCGCCGTTCAGCTCGTTTTTGAGCAGTCCCTGGACGCCGCCTTCGGTGTACTCCGGATTGAAGTCCTCGTCGTACGCGGGGTAGAACTCTTCGAGCGTGGTCTCGGCAGTGACGTCGCTGCCGTCGCCGACCTGGACCGTCGTCGTCGTGGTGGCGGTCGCGCCGCCGTCGTCGGTGACCGTCAGCTCGACGGAGTAAGAGCCCGCTTCGGCGTAGGTGTGGCTGGCCGTCTCGCCGGTGGCCGTCGAACCGTCGCCGAAGTCCCACTCGTAGGAGGCGATCGAACCGTCCGGATCGGCCGATTCCGAGGCGTCGAAGGTCGCTTCCTCGCCGGGTGACAGCGAGGCGGGATCGACCGAGAACGACGCCGTCGGCCCCTCGTTGACGGAGCCGACCGTGATGTCGGTGCGGGTCACCGCCGACGCGCCGCCGTCGTCGGTGACCGTCAGCTCGACGGTGTACTCGCCCGCCTCGGCGTAGGTGTGGTTGGCCGTCTCGCCAGTGGCGGTCGAGCCGTCGCCGAAGTCCCACTCGTAGGACGCGATCGAGCCGTCCGAGTCCGAGGACTCTGAGGCGTCGAAGGTGACTTCCTGGCCGGGGTCCGGATTGGCCGTGTCGACCGTCAGGCCCGCCATCGGCGGGGCGTTCCCGTCGATCGCGAGGTCGCCGACCATCGACTCCGGATGGACCGTACAGACGTACTCGACCATCTCCTCGGTGGCCTCGAACTCCAGGGTGCGGCTCTGGCCGTCCTGGCCGACCCGCTCGGTCGCCAGCAGTTCCTCGCCCGCAGCGTTGCGGATCACGAGGTCGTGGGGGATCCCGTCGACGTTGTTGTAGGTGAACGCGTAGGACTCACCGGAAGTCAGCGAGATCGTCGGGTTCCGCTCGCCCTCGATGGCTGCCGGTTCGGCACCGAGCCAGCCGTCGATGCTGCTGTCGATCGTGATCTGGGTCGGGTTGTCGGCGTCGCTGACCGACACCGTCGTCGCCGTGCTGTCGGTCGCGCCCGCGTCGTCGGTGACCGTCAGCTCGACGGTGTACTCGCCCGCCTCGGCGTAGCCGTGGGTCGCCATCTCGCCGGTGGCCGTCGAGCCGTCGCCGAAGTCCCACTCGTAGGACGCGATCGAGCCATCCGGGTCCGAGGACGCAGAGGCGTCGAAGGTGATGTCCTCGCCGGGTGCGGGCGTGCTCGCGTCCGTCGTGAACGACGCCGTCGGCGTCTCGTTGCCCTCGCCACAGGCACCCTCGTTCTCCCAGGGGCCGTACTCGCTTGCGCCGGGTTCGTCACCCGAGGTCCACCAGCTAGCTTCCCACAGATCGCCGTCGTGGGTGACCTGATCGCCGCCGCTGTAGGTCGCGTCCGCGTCCCAGGCATCGACGCCGTCACAGCTGCCGCCGTCCGAGCCGGACGCAGAGACCGTGACGGTGGTGTCGTTGGAGTCGCTGGCACCGTCGTCGTCGGTGACGGTCAGCGAGACGGTGTAGTCGTCCGCCGTCCCGTAGGTGTGGGTGACGGACTCGCCGGTCGCCGTGGCTCCGTCGCCGAAGTCCCACTCGAAACTCGCGAGCGAACCGTCCGAGTCCGAGGAGTCGGCCGCGTCGAAGCTGACCGTCTCGCCCGGCGCGGGCTCGGCCGGATCCACGGTGAAGGTGGCGTCGGGTGCCACGTTCGATCCCTCGCCGACGGTGACGGTCTTGGTCGCCGTGGCCGGTGCCTCCTCGTCATCTCGGACGACCAGTGTGACCGTGTACTCGCCCGCTGCGTCGAAGCTGTGCGTGACGGTCTCGCCGGTGGCGGAGCCCCCGTCGTCGAAGTCCCACTCGTAGGACGCGATCGAGCCGTCCGGGTCCGACGACGCCGACGCGTCGAAACTGACCGTCTCGCCCGGCGCGGGCGAGCGGCCGTCGATCGTGAACGACGCCGTCGGCTCCTCGTTGTCCTGATCACAGTCGTGCTCGCGGGTCCAGGCCCCGAGGTCGGCGTCGGGTTCGCGCTGGGTCCACCACTCGGCGGTCCACAGCGCGCCGTCGTAGACGACCTGATCGCCGCCGCTGTAGGTTGCGTTCGAATCCCAGTCGGGCGCGTCGCAGTGGCCCGAGTGTGCTGTTGCGGTCGAGCTCGCACCGAGTGCGAGCGCCGACAGTGCCGATGCTTTCCGTAACAGATCGCGTCGTGTGTGTCTCATAGTATCCCCCAAACTGCGTGCTGATTCCGTTGTAATGCCCCCAACCAACCATCAGGTTCTTTGAATAGGTACCTTTATTCTATCGGTAGTTACGGGATATTTCCATATATAGATTTATCACTAGTGTTCGTGTTGGTTTAATTAATTTGTGCTGAGACGTGGCGTCCGGCGGCAGCCGGCCCGTCACCTCACCGCTCGACGCCGGCCGGGCCGGCCGCGAACTCGCCGCGGGCCGGTTCGGGGACGTAGTCGGCGAGGTCGGCGTCGTCGAAGTCGACGCGTTCGCCCCGTTCGGCCGCGAGGTAGGAGGCCGCGACGAGTTTCGCCACGTCCAGTCCGTCCCGAAGGTCCTCCCGTGCGTTCTCGCCGGCCCGGAACGCCGAGACGACGTGCTCGTTCTGGTCCAAGTAGCCGTAGGTCGCGCCCTCTTGGGGGAGGACCGGCATCTGTCCGCGGTCGGCGGCCTGCTTCTCGACGACGTAGCCCGCTCCCTCCGCGGCCCGGTCCGAGAAGAACACGTCGGTGCCCGATTCCAGCGTGTTGATCGTCCCCGAGTACTCCGGGCCGAGCAGTTCGATCGTGATGCGCAGTCCCGAGCCGACGAAACACCAGGAGTTGGTCGCCTCGCCGACGACGAGGTCGCCCTCGGGGGTCTCGTAGAAGACGCTCGCGGAGGCGTAGTCCTCGCCGGGCGACTCGTGGTAGTCCACGTCGTACTCTTCGGCCAACTCGGCGGCGTAGTCGTCCCGTCCCCACTTCAGCGTCGAGATGTCGCAGGTCACTGCGATCGGTTCCAGATCGTCTTCGCCGGGCCGACTGAGGAGGTGTCTGTTGACCTTGTGGGAGTGACACATCATGTCCGAGAGGACGCCGCCGCCCTGCCGTTCGGGGTCCCAGAACCACGAGGAGTGAGGGCCGGCGTGTTCTTCGGCCGAGCGTGCGAGGTACGGTCGCCCGGCCCCCTCGGCGGAGTCCCAGAGTAGCTCTTTCATCCGGTCGACGCCGGGCATGTACACCTGGTTTTCGAGGTAGGCGTGGTTCAGGTCGGTCCCCTCGACCAGGTCGACGATGCGCTGGGCCTCGCCGACGGTGCGGGCGAGCGGTTTCTCCATGGCGATGCCCGCGAGGTCGGCCCCGCCCTGCTGGACCTCCTCGACGATCGCTTCGACCGTCTCGACGCGGGTGTGGTTGGGCGAGGTCACCCAGACCGCGTCCACGTCCTCGTGGGCCACCAGTTCGCGCACGTCGCCGGTCGCGATCGGGTCCCCACTGCCGGCCTCGCGACAGGCGTCCGCGACCGCCTCGGCCTTGCTGACCGTGGGATTCATGACCCCCGTCACGTCCGCGTCGCGAATGCGTTCGAAGGTCGCCGCGTGGAACTCCCGCGTGATGAAACCGGCACCCACGAAGCCGACGCCGAGTCTGTTCGTTGCCATGGCACACGGTACGACGGGGCACGGTAAATAGATTCGTTCGATAGTCCAAACAACGGTGGCCGTACCCTACAGGTCGACGGATCGGGACACCGACGCCTCGGCGATCTCTTCGGCGGTGACCTCGCGGCCCCGTTCGGCCGAGAGGTAGATCCCCTCCATCACGAGCATGGAGTTGAGCGCGATCTCGTCGGTCCGGATCTGGTCGACCTCGCCGCGGACGGCCGCGACGAAGTGGTCGTACTGGTTCGGTCGCTCGTCGACCTCGTAGCCGCTCTCGCCCCGGATCAGTCCGTGACGGGCCTCGAAGCCGTCCACGTCGATCTCGACGGTGGTCTCGTAGTCGTTCATCGTCGTCAGGAGTTCGACCGGATCGAAGGCGATCCCGCCCTTGCTGCCGACGACGACGCCGCGCTCGTCGGGCTGGTAGGAGTGCCAGGCGGCCCGCACTTCCAAGCGAGAGCCGTCGGCGAGTCGAGCAGCGCCGGTGCCGGCGTCCTCTACGTCGTGGCCGGACTCTTCGAGACGCTCTCGATAGAGATCTGCGTTGTCCCCGGTCAGCTCCTCGCTGAGGCTGTCCTCAGTGTAGTCGAACGTCTGGCCGTTGACGCGCTCGACGGCGGGATTGCCAAGCAGGTAGAGGTTGCGACCGATCTCGTAGGTGCCGATGTCGAAGACCGGCCCGCCGCCGGCCGACTCCTTCGAGACGAACGCGGGCGTGCCGTAGCCGTCGACGTAGGGGCGGCCGCGCCGCCGGGAGTACACCGACCGGGCGAAGGACACGTCGCCGAGATCGCCCGACTCGACGAAGGTCCGTGCCGCCTGTGTCTCCGGCGTCAGCAACTCGACGTTCTGGACTGCCAGGAGCTTGTCGGCCGCCTCGGCCGCGTCGACGATGTTCTCGGCGTCGGAGTAGCTGCCGGCCAGGGGCTTCTCACAGAAGACGTGCTTGTCAGCCTCGAAGGCGGCGACCGCCATCGGCTCGTGGAGGTTGTTGTGGACACAGACGTTGACCACGTCGATCTCCGGATCGTCGAGCATCGCCTCGAAGTCCTCGTAGACGTCCGGAATCCCGAATTCGTCGGCCAGCTCTCCCGCGGCCGCCGTGTCGATGTCCGCGATCGCCTTGACCGTCGCGCCCTCGACACCGCGATACTTCTGGATGTGTTCTTCGCCTCGATTCCCCGCGCCGATGATGCCGATGGTAACTGTCTCCATGATGGTGTTCGTGTCCGGACTCGACCGCCACTCGTCGCGACGGCGGCCCGGCGATCAACTGCGAGTATCGAGAGTATCATCGAAGATACTGTTAAATCCACCGATGAGAACAACAGCAGGTGTTAATCCGAGCGCCGGCCGAGACGAGTAGCCCGGTCGTTCGCGACCGGCGAGGATTTCAGGCTCCGCCGTCTACCGCGGGTATGTTCGAACAGCGACCGAACCGGGACAGCGAGATCGTCCTGGTGGGCCGGTCCAACGTCGGCAAGTCGACGCTGATGCGCGAGATTACGGGCCACAGCGTCGACACCGGCCAGAAGCCCGGCGTCACCCGTAAGCCCAACCACTTCGACTGGGCCGGGCCGGACTTCATGGTGACCGACCTCCCCGGCTTCGGGTTCATGAACGGCGTCCCCGAGGACGTCCGCGAGCAGATCAAGACCGACGTTGTCCGGTACGTCGAGGCCAACGCCGACAAGATCCTCGCCGGCATCCTCGTCCTCGACGGGAAGGCGGCCGTCGACATCATCGACCGCCACTCCGGTCCCGACGAGATCCCCCACGACGTAGAGCTGTTTCACTTCCTGCGAGACATCGATGTCGAGCCCGTCGTCGCCGTCAACAAGATGGACAAGGTCGACGACGAGGACGAGCGGCTGAACGACATCTGCGATCGTCTCGGCCTCTATCCACCGTGGCAACAGTGGCAGGAGACGATCGCCCCGATCAGCGCCAAGCGGGGCTCCGTCGACGCGCTCGACGAGGCCGTCCGCCACCACCTCCACGAGGCCGGGCGAGACGATCTGTTCCAGTTCTTCTAGGCCCGCGCTCCGCTCCAGGTCGCTTCGCGCACCACTGACGCGGTTACTCCGGGTCGAGACGCGTGACGGTGAGGTGTTCGACGGTCGACCGTGCCAGTTCCTCGGGCTGGACGCTACAGACCGTAGTGCCGACCCAGACGGGGTCGGTCAGCTCGATACGGCGCTGGTCGAGTGGCCGCCACGACCGACCGTCCGTCGAGCAGTAGATCGTCAGCGTGTCGTCGACCCGGTCCACGCGGTACCACGGGGCATCGAGCGACGACTCTTCGAGATGGCGGGTCGTGCCGCTGGCACCCTGGCTCGTCCGCCAGTCGATTTTCGTCCCGTGGCCCTCGGTGAGGCCGACGTGTCCGTACGACGCCTCGTCGTCGAGTCCGTCTCTGACCATCAGCCCGGCGGTGCTCCACTCGTTGGCACCGTCGAGGTCGGTGAACTGCCCCTCGATCCGCACCGGCCCCTCGACGCGGGCACAGCGGTAGTGAAACTCGTTCCACTCGCCGTAGATGTTCTTGCCGGAGCCGGTGACGTGCCAGCGGCCCTCGTCTGCCGTCGACTCGCCCGCGACGAGCACGTCGCCGACGTCGACCCCCTCGGTGAGCGAGAGCGTCTCGTCGGCGGTCGGCGCGACCGACGGATCGGCGACCGCGAGCGTGTTCCGGAGTTCGATTCGGGCTCCGCCGGCCCAACTCTCCGTGAGAGAGAGCTCCCAGTTGCGCTGTTCGGCGATGTTCGTGACGATACTCAGCCCCGTCCCGGTGCCGGTTCTGGTCGTCGTGTACCCGTCTTCGAAGACGCGCTCTCGCTCGGTCTCGGGAATTCCCGGACCGTCGTCGGCGACGTACAGCCCACCGGACGGCAGCGGTCCGACGCGGACGGTCACGCCCGAGCAGCCGTGATCGACCGCGTTCTTGAGCAGGTTTTCGAGGACCGGCCGGATGCTCGATCGGGGCGCGTTGACGACGGCGTCCGGCCCGAACTCGACCTCCAGCGACGCGGCGTCGAAGCCGACCAGTTCCCACACGTCCTCGACGAGGGTGGGCAGGGACACCGGGCTCGACTGTCCGACGCCGACCCCCTCGGGCGAGAGCGACGAGTTCTCCAGGACCGTCTGCGTGAGGTCGTCGAGGATCTCGTCGATGCGCGTGATCGCCTCGCTGGCCTGTTCGAGCGTCGTCACGTCGCCGGTCTCGCGGGCCAGAGCGATCCGGCCGCTGGCGATCTGGATGGGGCTCTTCATGTCGTGTCGGATCGACCGGACGAACTCCTCCATCCGTTGGTCCTGGCACTTCAGGCGCTCCCGACGCTCGACGATCTCCGTCACGTCGCGAGTCCAGCCGACGAGTCCGACGACCTCGCCGTCGTGTTCCCAGGGCAGTTTCGTCGTCCACGACCAGTGGGTGCCGTCGGGGGTCGTGTAACTCGCCTCCTTGTCGTAGAGTGGCTCACCCTCCTCGATGACCCGAAGGTCGTCCTCGTAGGACTCGACGGCGTTGTCCGACTCCCCGTACATATCCACGTCAGTCTGGCCGATGAACGCCTCCGAGCTGAAATCGCCCGGACTCGTCGACTTGCGGAGGTGGCGAGCCTCGCGGTCCTTGACGTACACCGCACCCTCGACGCCGTCGAGGATCGTCCTGAACATGCTACTCTCGGCGGCCTGGTCGCGGCGGCGTTCGTACCGATCGACGGCAGCAGCGAGGCGGTCGGGCAGGTCGTCTTCGTCGAGGACGATCTCGCTCGCACCGGCCTGCGTGGCGTGTGCCGCCGTCCGACCGGCCGAGTCCCCGAGCGACAGGAGGATGGGGCGGTGCTCGTCGACCGCGTGAATCTGTTCACACGCCTCGACGACCGACGCGTCGGTCGGGGCTGCCGTCACCAGCACGCAGCCCACGTCCCGACGGTCCGACAGCGTCGTGAGCGCGGCCTCGAGGCTGTCGACAACGACGACCTCGCCGATCGAGCCCGCCGTCGAGGCAGACCGAGTCGGGGCCACCGCCCGCTCGCGTCCGCCGACCACGAGAACCGTGGTCGAGTCACTCAGTAAGTCGTCCATCGGTCACCTGTTCCGAGTGATAGCACCAGCCGACGCGTCTTAATTCCCAGCTTTTCTTTCGATAATCTGACGTAGTATGAATTGTTCTCGCTCTGAAATTAGCCAGAAACGCGGTGCGGCGTCCGTCGAGGACGGCCCGGAACACCGACCCCGAGTCCGTGACGGCGATACGACGCCACTGAGACTGGCAGTGCTATAGTAGCTATTGAAAATTGATACACACCCGATCGCACGACGGCAGTGCGATCGGTGTGTCAATCGTATCGATTGTTACTATAGACGGGCAAAAGACGAGGGCGACCGAGACGGTCGCCACGAACGCACCCGCTGCGCTCGCCGTGCGGGCCCGGCGACAAGTAGTCCGGTGTCGGACGGCAGTCGTAGCGACGGTCCGGAGAGGTCTATTCCGTGGCGACACCTCCCATCAGCAACGACTGCCGGCCGTATCAGGCGACGTTGAATCCCTTATCGCGCAGGAAGTCCTCGACGCGGCCCGTGTGGTTACCCTGGAGTTCGATCTGACCGTCCTCGACGGTCCCGCCGCAGGCGAACTTGGACTTGAGATCCGACGACAGGCTGTCCATGTCCACGTCCGATGGATCGAACCCTTCGATGATCGTTACCTCCTTACCGTAACGGCGCTCGTCGATGCGGATGTTGATCTCCTGAGACTCCTTGGCCACGTCTTCGCAGACGCAGAGTTCCTCAGGGAGCCCGCACGTCGAGCAGACTTCCGACATTACACTGCGGGCTACGAAATCAACGTATTAAATACTGTCGGGGTTATTTCGCCGTGCCACGCGAGCGAACGATCTCGTCGACGAGCGAGACGGCCCGATCGGCCGCCGCCTCGTCGACCGTGCCGGCGTAGCGAGCCCGTTCTCTGATCGACGCCACCTCGCGTGCGCGCTCGTCGGCGTCGACGGCATCGAGGTACGCTCGGACGGTCTCGTCGGGACGGCGCGGCCGGTCGTGTTCGCGACCCAGATAGTACACGAGCCGCTGAAAGGCCCGCTCGGTGTCTCGCTCGGGGGTCGACCGGGGCTGGTAGTAGAGCCACACGCTCCGGTAGACGCGCCGGCCCAGATCGCTCCGGCGCACGCCGATCACGGTCCCGGCGATCGCGAGCAGTCCCAGTGCCGCCTCCCGACGGGACGGCAGCGAACCGGCCGGACCAGGGCGATCCGTCGTCGCATCGGCAATCTCGGTGCGGGCCTCACCCACTCGCGTCGCGGTCGAGATGCTGTCTTCCGGGTTGACGCCGGGACGGGTCTGTGGACCGAGCGGCGTTCCCCCGGCGTCGGTAGCGTTGTCGACCGGTGTGAGCGGCTGGGGAGTCGCCGTCGGCGTCGGCGACCACTCCGGGCCGCCGCTCTCGTTGGTGTCGACGGACGGGCGATCTCGTTGCCGGGCCGACTCGACGTTCCGGTCGCGGGCGCTCTCGCGGTCGCTGGCCGGCGTCGGATCGAACCGGACCCAGCCGTACTCTTCGAAGTAGACCTCGACCCAGGCGTGGGCGTTCTGTCCGCGCACGACCCAGCGGTCCTCGGCGACCCGTTCGCCGGACGTGTAGCCGACGGCCATCCGTGCCGGGATGTCCTGTGTCCGCAACATCGTCGCCATCGTCGTCGCGTAGTAGGTGCAGTAGCCGGCCGACATCTCGAAGAGGAACGCGTCGGCGACGTTGCCGTCGGGACGGCGCACGTCAAGCGAGTACTCGCGGTTGTTCTCCAGCCAGTTCTCGATCGTCAGGGCCGTCTCGTAGGGCGTGCGGGCCTCGCGTGTGAGCCGGTCGGTCCGCTCGCCGACGCGGTCTGGCGTGCTCGCCGGCAGTTGCGTGTACGTCTCCTCGATCTGCTGGGGGTACGCACGCGTGGTGTCGTTGAGCTGGGCCGGCGTGGCCGCGGGGACGGCGCTGGTGACGCGATAGCTGTCGCCCTCTCGAATGGGTGCGCCGGTCGCGAGGCCCCCGTCGCCATCGACGCGTGTGGCGGGGTTGCCACGGCTCTGGATCGGTTTCCAGGCCGCCGGCATCACCCCGGCGTCCGTTTCGGCCCGAAAGCGCTGCTCGACGATCCGGGTCGGGCCGGGCGGCTCGTCGAGTCGGCCACCGCCGTACGCGCGGCTGTTGGTCTGACTGACCCACCCGTCGCCGGTGTACCGGTCGAAGCTCCCGATCCGCCAGTAGCGAGGCTCGCTGCTGGTGACGGTAAAGCGGACCTCGGGCGAGAGGCTGATCGAGCCCTGGACCGAGAGCTGGTCGCCGCTCTGGAGGAGACTCGCCTCGACCGTCTCCGAGCCGGTGCCGTCGACGTTCAGCGACAGTCCCGCAGTGGCGGGGACGACCGACACCAGCGACGGGACGACAACCATCAGCGCGGCCGTCACGAGGATCGTCTCGGCGTCGACGATCGGTTCGCCGCGGCGGTCGAAGTCGCCAAAGCCAAGCGACGCCACCGCGGCGACGACGCCCGACAGCGTCGTCAGCAGGTCGGCGTCGCCGGTCAGGACCAGGAACCCCAGCGTCCCGCCCGCCGCGGCGACGGCCAGGGCATACCGGCGTCGCATCGCGAAGTACCACGTCAGGAAGGTGGGTGCGGGCGTGACACCGAGCACCCACGCCCGGATGTTGGTGATCCGCAGGAGCGTGTTGCCAGTCAGCAAGGAGAGCGTGTCGGTCAGCAACTCCCCGATCCGCGGCGAGCCGCTCAGTTGCTGGACGTACCACCAGAGCCCGACCAGCAGGAGGACGCCGCCGAGCGCGACGGCGCTGCGCGGGGTCAGGAGACGGGCCAGCACCGTCGCGGCGACCAGCGAGGCAGCGACGACCGCCAGAAACCGCGAAGGGAGCCCGACCACGTCGATGAAGAAGTACAGCACTTGCAGCGTCGAGCCGAGCAGCGCCGCGACCGCGACCAGCGCCGCGGTGCGTGTCCGTCCGGGGACGCCGACACTCTCGACTGCGGGCCAGTCGAGTCCCAGCCGGTCTGCCGTACTCACGAGACACCCTCCGCGACCAGCGGATTGTCGCGCGTGGTCGTCAGTTCCGCCAGTTCGTGGACGGCGTCGCCAAGCGAGACGCTCACGCCCGTGGCGTCGGCACGGATACGTACGTCGGCACGGTTCCAGGCGGTCTCGTCGACGTCGCCGCTGCTCGTCCGCGCGAGGAGTTCGAGCGCCCGCTGGCGGTGGCGCTGGCCGTGGCCCGCCTCGATCGAGCCGGCCGGGACCGTCATCGCGGTGGTCAGCCCCGCCCGGAGCGCGCCGACGAGGACCGTCGCCGCGCCAGCGGCCATCTCGTCGGCGTGGCCCTCGGTCGACTGGGCGGCGATCGAGAGCCCCTCGTCGCCGACGGGATCGGAGAACTCCGTCACCAGCAGGTCGTCGTGCTTGGCACTGGACTTCCAGTGGACGTCTCGCAGCGAGTCGCCGGGCACGTACTCGCGGAGTCGGTCGAACTCGCTGCGCTGGCCGCTGTCCAGTCCCAGCGTTCGCTCGAAGGTCGCGCCACCCAGTGAGTAGACCGGCGGATAGACGACGACCTCCGTGCGCTCGGTGACCTCGTGGCGTTGTTCGACCAGTCCGAGCACGTCCCGGACGGCGACGGTCGTCCGAGTGAGTTCGTAGACGCCCCGGGCGTCGTACGCGAGGTCGTAGCTGACCGTCGCCGGCAGCGTCCGCTCGAACTCGGCCGCCGCCGACAGGCCGTCGGCGAGTTCCTCGGAGATCGTCGCGACGCCGCGTCCCTCGACCGTCAGCGAGACGGTCCGGGACTCGCCGGGAAAGCCACGGCGGGGCTGGCTGCGCTCGACCGTCGGTGCCCCCGCACGCTTCACCTGGAGCGCGCCGACCGCGAGGGCAATCGACAGCGGCGCGGCGACGGCGTTCAGCGACCGCGGGCCGGACAGCCACGCCATCGTCACTGCCAGCCCCACGACGGCGAGCGTCGCGACGCCGCGGCGTGTCGGTCTCATTCTTCGATCGGGACAGTGTCGAGGGCCGTCCGGACCAGCCCCGCGCCGGTCTGTTCGGCGGTGTCGGTTCGGATGCGGTGAGGTAACACGACACGTGCTTCCGCGCGCACGTCGTCGGGGACGACGTAGTCTCGGCCGTCCAGCACCGCGCGGGCCTGTGCCGCCCGCAAGAGCGCGATACTCCCGCGCGGGCTCACGCCAAGCTGACCGTGTTCGCGGGTGTAGCGTGCCAGTCGCGTCGCGTACTCGCGCAGCGGTGCCTCGATCGTCACGTCCGAGACCGTCCGCTGGGCCCGGCGAAACTCCGCGACGCTGGCGACCGGCGAGAGGCGCTCGATCGGGTGGTCGCTGACGACGCGAGCGAGCATGGCCGCCTCGTCGTCGGCGCTGGGGTAGCCGAGGTGGAGCTTCTTCATGAAGCGGTCCAGCTCCGCCATCGGGAGCGCGTAAGTCCGGTTCTGCTCGACGGTGTTCTGGGTCGCGATGACGGTGAACGGATCGGGTACGTCCCGTGTGTCCCCGTCGACCGTGACCTGCTCTTCTTCCATCGCTTCCAGCAGCGCCGACTGGGTCTTGGGCGGCGCGCGGTTGATCTCGTCGCCCAGGACGACGTTCGCGAAGATCGGCCCCTCCTGGAACGTGAACGTCTCGGTCTGCTGGTTGTACACGTTCACACCGGTTACGTCCGACGGCAACAGATCCGGCGTGAACTGGACGCGCTTGAACGTGCCGTCGAAGGAGGCTGCGACGGCCTTCGCCAGCATCGTCTTGCCGACGCCGGGAACGTCCTCCAGGAGGATGTGGCCCCGCCCCAGCATCGCGGTCAGGATGTGTTCGATCTCCTCGTGGTGGCCGACGATGACCCGCTCGACGTTCTCGATGACCTGGGTCGCGACTCGGTTCGCCTCGCCGAGGGCAGACTCGGTGTGGGACCCTCGTGGTGTGTCGGTATCTGTCATTGTTGTCAGTGTCCACCGCAGGCACGCTGTCACGGGACCACGCCCCCGGCAGTGGCCCCGTCGGCGGACGGCCTGGCACTGCCGCCGCCGGGCGCGATGCCAGTCGTGACCCCTCCTTAGGGATCAGCGCTTGTAATACTGCTGCCTGTTAGCTCGACACATACACGACCGCAGACAGACGACACGGTCCCCAGGACCGTCGATCTACCACTCCTTGCAGTCGGGACAGACCAGCCCGTCCTCGCCCTGCCAGCGGTACGAAACCGAGGCCCCACACGCGCGACAGGGCTCGCCGTCGGGCGACCAGGCCGCCGTCGTCACTGCCGGCTCGACGCTGTCCGGCGATACCCGACCGCCCTCCTCGCCCGCCTGCTCGTCCTCACTCGTCGACGACTCGTCTCGGGGTTCGTCGTCCGTGGCGTCGCCGACGAAGTCCGTCAGCGAGGCGTCGTCACTCATACCAGCCCGTTGGGACGGGCGAACATTGGACCTGTCGGTGGGGACCGAACCGCGCCCGGACTCGCCGACAGCGATTTCGGCCCCGGCGACCTCCGACGAGACGTGACCGCGACGGTACGCCGAGACGCACTGCTGGCCGCCCTCGCGTCGGCCGGACTGCTCGCGCTGTTGATCGCCGAACGGGCACTCGACACGCTCACCGCCCCGGCAGCGATCGCCAGCGGCGTCGCGGTGGCGCTCCTGGTCGAAGTCGCGTTTCTGCGATCGTCGACGGTCGCGCGCCTGTGGACGCGCCCGGCGGTCCAGCTGGGCTCGACGGCCGGGCTCCTCGCCGTGGGACTGGCTGGCTACGCGCTCGCCGGGCCACTCGTCGTGGCGGCGCTGTCCTGGGGACTGGTCACCTACTTCGCCCTGCTCTGTGTGCTCCTGGCGAGCGGTCGCCGTCCGGCGAGCGAGTGACGAACGACGGCGGCCGAAAGAGCTTTGTCGTGGTACCCAATACCACGGGTGATGATCGACGGCTCCACGTGCCCGAACTGCGACGGCCACGTCTCCACGACCAACGGCACCGACTACGAGTGTGACGACTGCGGGAGCGAGTTCGACACCGCCGACCTCTTTCTGCCCTGATCCCCGACAGTTTTGCCGACGCCCGACCAAGCGGTGAGCGATGGTCACGGTTCGCCCCGCCGAACACGGCGACGTCCCGGCGATACAGCGCGTCGCCCGAGAAACCTGGCACGCCGCCTACGATTCCGTCCTCGGCCCCGAAGCCGTCGACGCGACGATCGAGGAGTGGTACGCCGACTCGGTCGTCGCCGACGGCGTCACGAACGACGCGACCGCCTACCTCGTCGCGGTCGACGACGGCGTCGTCGGATACGCCTTCGGTGGCCAGATCGAAGCCGACCTCGCCAGCCTGTCGGCGATCTACGTCCAGCCCGACCGCTGGGGCGCGGGCATCGGACACCGACTGTTCGTCGCTCTCACCGACCGACTCCGAGAGCGCGGCCGCGAACGGCTCCAGATCCGCGTGCTCGCGGCCAACGACCGAGCACGAACGTTCTACGAGCGCCACGGCGCGACCCTCGTCGACCGCCAGCAGATCACGCTCGCCGACGTTCCCGTCGACGAAGTGACCTACGAACGACCGCTGTGAGTCGCCGCCCGCTTTCGAAATCCTTTTTGATACCCTCGGCCTCGTCACGAATGCGCGCCGCCTTAGCTCAGACTGGGAGAGCACTCGACTGAAGATCGGGCTGTCCCCGGTTCAAATCCGGGAGGCGGCATACCCTTCTCGGTTTACATGCCGGAACGACATTCCCCCTTAGCCGGGGGTCTCTCGCGGGGTGGTCGGTGTGATCGATCCCGACCCCGCAGACAAGGGTGACGGAGCCGATTCTGACGACGCGAACCCCGGGGAAGAGAGCCTCGAAACCACCGTGCAGGAGCTGTCTGCACGGATGGACGCGCTCTCCAAGCAGGTCTCGGGACTCCGTGAGGAACTACACGACGAGCGAGAGCAACGCGCGGAGCTGGAGGACGAGCTGGAAGCGCGCGACGAACGGATCGACGAACTCGAAGCGGAAGTCGGACGGCTCGACGCACGCACCGACATCCTCGAAGTCGTCGAGAACGCCGACAAGATGTCCGGTAAGCAACGCGCGGTCACGCTGGTCCAGCACCTTCACCGAGCGGCGAAAGCGCGTTCCGCGAGTTCAGAGAAATCGCTCTGATGTGTGTCGTCTATAACATCAAGCGTGCCGTGAAACAGTGAATTCCAATGCCGCATGGCGATTCAGCACAGTCTTTCAACCGGTTGATTAATAATGATCCGCGGGGGATAAGAAGGCATGGTTGAAATTGTGAATAGCACAACAACCTATTTATTCATTCTGGTTGTGTCAATTTGGATCTGCCACAGAATATTAGAGAGTTATTTATTACATGAAGATTTTCTAAATCCATATATGCGAATTGCAGTTGTGACTTTGGGCAGTCTGGTAGGGGGTGTGTTTCTATCAAAAATAACTATAATATTTCTTTAATAATCCGTTCGATTGGTGCTTGCAAGGACTGCGGTCTCGAAACGCCAAACGTTCGAAGGCGTGTCCATATCAACTCCCACTCTTTTTCGCACTCTGCCGTCGGCCCGTAATCGCTATCGGCAATTTCGAGCAGGAAGCTGGCCCAGCAAAACAACAATCGAAGGGTGTCATTGATTCTGTGGCACCCTCGTTCAAAGCTGAATTCCTTAGTTGGTATGAGAGAGGGAGAGAGAATACTACAATAGACGCTCGAAACCAGATCAAAAACGGTCATTGTATTATGATCTGATCTACATTGATTGGGACTGTCCTAGTTGACCAAGAAATTTGTCGAAGTTCATCGAGAACAACGACACGAACCCCGTCACATCGCGATAGAGCCCCGCTCTCGGACCCAGACGGTAGCTGCTACTGTCGCAGTGCGTACTGCGAGCGATCTCTCCGGGCAAACGCAGCGGTTCCGCGCACGTCGGCGGTCCTCCGACCGCCGGCCACGAGCGAAGTTTGTATGACGGACGGCCGAAAAGGGACGCGTAATGGGATCGCCGAACGTCTTGCTCGTCGTGCTCGATGCGACCAGGAAGGACCACCTCTCCTGTTACGGTTACAACCGGCCGACGACGCCGGAGCTGGACGCGTTGGCGCAGGCGGGGACGCGCTACGAGCAGGCGATCGCGCCGGCACCGTGGACGCCGCCCTCCCACGCGTCGATGTTCACGGGGCGGTATCCGTCCGGGCACGGGAGTTTCGGCACGCAACCGCTGGGAGAGTACGACGGGGCGACCGTCGCCGAGTTGCTCTCGGCGGCGGGGTACGCGACGTTCGGGTTCAGCAACTCCCACCACACCAGCATCGAACAGGAGTTCGACCGCGGGTTCGACTACTACCACGACATCCTCGCGTTGCCGCGGTTCATGGACACGATGTACGAGCCCAGCCTGGATTTCCTGCGGTTTCTCCCGCGGTACTTCCGGGACGGCTACGACATCTCGGACTTCCAGCGGCGCAAGCTCGAAACGCAGGTCCGGCGGGCCGACGACCCCTTCTTCGGGTTCATCAACTTCAACGCCGCACACGCGCCCTACAGGCCACCCGAGGAGTTCAGAGCGCCGTTCGAGGAGCGGTTCGACGACTGGGACGCGGTCGACGAGACGGCGGCCCGGAAGGTCGGCGACGACGAGGGGTACGAGTACATCCTGGGCGACGTGACGATGTCGGCGACGGAGTGGGAGCTCGTGGAGTGCTGGTACGACGCCGAGATCAGGTACGTGGACGCGCTGCTGGGCGAGCTGTTCGACTGTCTGCGACGGCAGGGGGTCTACGACGACACGCTCGTCGTCGTCACCGCGGACCACGGCGAGCACTTCGGCGAGCACGGGCTGGCCTACCACCAGTTCTCGCTGTTCGAGGAACTACTCAACGTCCCGCTGCTGGTCAAGTGGCCCGAGAGCGACCGGCCGTCGCCGGCTCCCGGGACGGTGTCGGACCGGCTCGTGTCGCTGGTCGATCTCGTCCCGACGATCTGTGAGTGGGCCGGCGTCGCGGTGCCAGACGAGGTCGACGGCCGGGCACTGACCGGTGACGACGACCGCGACGCGGTCTTCGCGGAGTACGACCGACCGTATCCGCCGCTGCGCGAGCGGCTCCAGCAGTACGACAGCTTCGAAGCGTACGACAGGGGCTTGCAGGCGGTTCGGACCGAGACGCACAAGCTGATCCGGCCGACAGTCGGGGAGACGACACTGTATCGCCTGACCGACGACGGCGAGGTCGAGGTCTCCGACGACGAGCGCGAGGCGGCACTGGCCAGCCGGCTTGACGAAACGCTCGAACCGCTCCCCGATTCGAGTCGAACCACGGAGCTAGACGATCACGTCAGCGACCACTTGGAGAAGATGGGCTACCTGTGAGGGCCGGCGGTGTCAGTAGTCCCGGACTGCGGCGACGATCCCCGCGGTCTGGCCGACGCCAGCGACTGCGAGGCCGGCGACCGGCACCAGAGGGTCGCCGCTCACGAGGGTCCCCGCGACGTAGACGATCGCGCCGAGAGCGCTCAGGACCGCACCGCCCGTGTACGCAAGCGGCGAGCGGTCGACGTGTCGACCAGTGTACGCCAGTCCGCCGGCCGGGACGAGCAGCCAGCCGACGACGGTGAGCCACAGCAGCGACGACGCGGGCGGCGTCTGCAAGAGGCCGGTCGTCCCGACCAGCGTGAGCGCGAGACCGACGAGCAAGACGAGTCGCCACGCGCGCAAGACGCCGCGGCGCATCGCCGACCACGAGAGCACGGTGAAGGCGACGAGGACGGCGTCCATCACTAAGTGAGCGATCAGGACCGTCCGGAGCGCCAGCACGTCCAGGTGTGCGGCGATCGCGAACGTCCAGGCCAGCGGCACGAGGACGACGGGACCGTTCTCGCGGAGGCGACGAAGCATACAGAGCGCATTGTGATCGGCCCACAAGAACGTGGTGTGACACTGGCGCGCACAATCCTTTTGCCGTGCCGCACTGATGATCGAGTATGACATACCGGGTCGTCGGCGCGAACTTCGACCAGATGCATATGAACACGAATCTCGGCTGGGCCCACGACCACCCCGAGATGGAGGTCGTCGCCGTCTGCGACGAGGAGGCGGAGACCTCGACCGGCTCCGTCGAGACGGCGGTCGAAGAGTGCGAGCTCACCGAGGACGACATCTACGACGATCTGGAGCAGTGTCTCGAAGCGACGGCACCGGACGTGGTGTTTGGCTGCCCGCGCAACTCGAAACACGCCACGTTCGTCGAGCGGGTCGCGGCCTACGACGTACACCTCGCCATCGAGAAGCCCATGGCCGTCACGCTCGCCGACGCCGACCGGATGCTCGACGCGATGGCCGACACGGACCGGCGCTTCGTCGTCAACTGGCCGGTGATGTGGGACCCCGTGAAACACACCGTCGAGGACCTCGTGGCCAGTGGCACCGTCGGCGACGTGATCGAGGTCCAGTACTACGGAGGCAACGCGGGCGCGCCGCCGGACGACAGCTGGTTCTACGATCCCGAGGACGGGGGCGGCTCGATGCTTGACTACCTCGGCTACGGTGCGACGTTCTCGACGTGGTTCCGCGGCGGAGAGCTGCCCGAGTCGGTGACCGCCGAGCGGTACGTCCCGGAGGGGATGGACGTCGACGTACAGAGCTCGACGATCTGTCGGTACGAGGAGGGGTTGTCGACGCTCCAGACCTCCTGGCGGCTGCTCACCAACCCCTGGGAGATCCAGCCCCAGCCGGTGAAGGGGTACGAGATCGTCGGGACCGAGGGGACCGTCAGCACGCGCACCCCCGACGCGGCGATCCGCGTGACGACCGCA
The DNA here is from genome assembly GCF_017612575.1 of Halomicrobium sp. IBSBa. Taxonomy (NCBI): domain Archaea; kingdom Methanobacteriati; phylum Methanobacteriota; class Halobacteria; order Halobacteriales; family Haloarculaceae; genus Halomicrobium; species Halomicrobium sp. IBSBa. Next base: position 13,043 of record NZ_JADPQC010000010.1, on the reverse strand, counting down.
GATCGGCCGAAGGGGTACACCGTCGAGCCGGATCCGCTGCCCGACCGCTTCGAGAACCTGGCGACCTACCTCGTCGACCTGATCGAGACCGATCGGGAGCCGGAGGGGCCGGCCGATCCCGCCTTCTGCCGGGAGGCCCACCGGATCATCGAGACGGCACGCCGGAGCGCACAGCGGGGCGAGCGACTCGACCTGGTGGAGTGACCGACGTTACTGGAGGTTCACGGTCAGCAGCCACGCCTGCCCGAAGGCGAGCGCGCCGAGCACGAGGTGGACGAGCGTCTCGTAGTACCGCGGACGGACGGCCGTCTCCAGATCGAGGAGGAGGCGGGCCGGTCGCAGGCAGAGGTAGGCCGTGACCGACAGCGCGGGGAGCACGGTCAGGCCGAGCAGCCGCGGGCCGCGAGTGATCGAGAGTTCGCCGTCGACGCCGATGTGCCAGCCGACGATCATCGTCTCCGGGAGCGACGGGGCCAGCAGGAACCCCGAGACGGCCGTCGCGAGGACCAGCCCGAGCGACGTGAGTTCGGGGAGAGCGCGCCGGGAGACAGTCACGGCTCGCTCACGACCGTTGGGTCGGCGCTGGCGCTGTCTCGACTCGACGGTGCCGTTCGCTGCGTTGAGGCCGGGCGGGCAGCCAGCGAGGCGCGTCCGTACCGCCAGACGAGGCCGACGGCCAACGCCGAGACGGCGGCCACGAACAGCGGTCCGAACGCGCCGGGGACGATAACGGTGTCTGACATCGGTAGGGCACACTGGGTCGGCCGGGAGCATAGGAACACGACCAGTGCTTCACGCGCTGAAGCACCGGAGTCGTTTTTACGGTCGCCTCGCGCGTACCGACTACCGTGAGCGAGGACCCCGATATCGGGACTGTCGCGGGGCTGCTCGAAGACGAGACAGCACGACGCATCCTCACGCAAACCAGCCAGGAACCCATGTCAGCGAGTACACTCGAACAGCGGTGTGACGCGTCAGGACCGACGATCTACCGTCGGCTCGAACAGCTCGAAGCGTCCGACCTGATCGTCGGACAGACTCGGCCCGACCCCGAAGGGGGCCACCACCGGACGGTGTACGAACCGAACGTCCGGAGCGTGACCGTGGAACTGGTCGAGGGGGAGCTGGAACTGTCGATCGACCGCCGGGAGAACATGGCCGACCGGCTCACGCGGTTCGTGGAGGAGATCTAGATGACGATAGAGATACTCGGGACGGTCGGACTGCTGTTACAGGGCTACGAACTGGTCGGTGCGGCGCTTGGCCTGTTCATCGCCTACCTGGCGTTCAGGGGCTACCGGCGCAACGACAGCCGACCGATGCTGTTCTTCGCGATCGGCTTCGGCATCATTCTGGGGTTGCCACTCCCCGTCGTCGCGCTGTCACTGCTGTTCCCGTGGCTGTCCGGTCCGGGTGGACAGGCGATCATTCAGACGTTCGAACTCGTCGGTCTCCTCTGTATCATCTACGCGCTCCGGATGGATCCCTGACGGTCACACCGTCGACCGTCACTCCCGTGCGGGCGGTGGGGTGTACCCCTCCAGATCGGCGTCCCGCAGGTCGACGTCGGCCCCGTCTTCGGCGGCCTTGTACGCGGCCATGCAGAGCCGGAGGATCCGGACGCCGTCGGACAGGTCGAGCCTCGCGTTCTCGCCGGCCCGGAACGCCGCCACTGCGTCCCGGTTCTCGGCGACGAACCCGCTCTTCACTACGTCAGCGGCGGCGATGGGCATTCGCCCGCTGGTGGCGGTCTGTTTCTCCGCCCACCCCTCGCCCTCGCCCAGTTCGTCCGAGAAGAAGACGCTGGAAGACTCGTCGTCGGACAGCACCTGCCCGGAGTACTCCGGCCCGAGCAGCTCGATCGTCCGTCGGACGCCGGAACCGACGTAACACCACGAGCCCGTCGCTTCCGAGACGACGGTCCGCCCGTCGCCGTCCTCGTAGCGCACCGTCGTCCGGGCGTAGTCGTCGACCGGGTTCGACTGGAAGTCGATGCCGAAGTCGGCTTCGAGCTGGTCGGCGTAGTCGTCCTGTTGCCACTTGATCGTCTCCGTGTCGGCGGAGACGCTGACCGGTTCGAGGTCGTCCTCGCCGTCCGGGTCCGACAGCAGGAAGTCGTTGCCCGCGAGCGCGTGACACAGCATGTCCGTCAGCGCGCCCCCGCCCTGCTTGCGGCCGTCCCAGAACCACCCGGAGTGGGGACCGCCGTGTTCGGCCTGCGATCGGGCGATGTAGGGACGGCCGGCCCCGCGGCCCTGCTCCCACAGCAGCGCCCGGAGCTTGTCGATGTCGGGCTCGTGGGGCCAGTTCTCCAGATAGGCGTGAGGGAGCTCCGCCCCCTCGACGAGGTCGACGATCCGGTTGGCCTCCCGAAGGTTCCGCGCGACCGGTTTCTCCAGGGCGATGCCCCGTAGCTCGGCCCCGTCTTCGACCGCCTCGACGGCGGCCTCGACCACGTCGACGCGCGTGAAGTTCGGGCTGGTCACCCACAGCCCGTCGACGTCGGGGTCCGCGACGAGGTCGGCGACGGCGTCCTCGCCGTAGACGCTCGGATCGCCCCACCCCTCCTCGCGGCAGGTGTCGGCGAGCGATTCCGCGTTCTCCCGCGTGCGGTTCTGGATTCCCGCGACGTGAACGTCCGGGAGGTACCCCACGCTGGGTGCGTGCGATTCGCGCGTAATGAACCCCGCACTGACGAAGCCGATGCCGAAGGAGTCGGTCATACAGGAAGGCAGTGAGCCAACGACTAAAACGCTCAGGGTCGGCTGGCTGTTACCAGTTCCAGGGACCGAACTCGAGGTCGATGACGCGCTCGCGGCGGTCGATCGAGTCGATCAGGGCGAGATCGTCGTCGTCCAGTTCCAGATCGAGCGCGGCGAGGTTCTGCTGCATGTGCTCGCGACTGCTGGCCTTGGGGATGGCGGCGACGTTGTCGTGGCTGGTGATCCACGCGAGGCTGACCTGGGCGGGCGTGGCGTCGTGTTTCTCGGCGACCTCTCGAATCTCGGGAACGTCGAAGACCGCGCCCTTGGCCAGCGGGGAGTAGGCGACGAACGTGTAGTCGTGTGCCTGGGCGTGAGCGACGAGGTCGTCCTGTGGCAGGAGTGGGTGCATCTCGGCCTGGTGGGCGAAAAGCGGCGCGTCGAGCACGTCCATCGCTTCGTCGAGCAGTTCGGGGGTGAAGTTCGACAGCCCGACGTGGCGGGTCTTGCCCGCGTCGTAGGCGTCGTCGTAGGCCGGCAGCACTGTCTCGTGGTCGTAGACGCCGGAGGGCCAGTGGACGTACAGCAGATCGACGGCGTCGACGCCCAGCCTGTCGAGACAGCCGTCGATGGCGTCGGGCACCTGGTCGGCCTCGGGCGGCACGTCGTGGTGGACAGTCTTTGTCGAGAGCCACACGTCGTCGCGGTCGACGGCCGACGATCGCAGTCCCTCACCGACGTACCGCTCGTTCTCGTACACCTGTGCGGTATCGACGTGGCGAAAGCCAACGTCGAGCGCGGTGCTGACGTTGTCGGTCCACTGCTCGCGGTCGTCCTCCGAGTAGGTCCCCAGACCGAGCGGCGGCATGTCGTCTCGTGGCATCACTCGAACCAGTGGTTGGGACGACTTGCCGCTGGCGGTCGCGGACGACACGTGTCGTCGTAACCCAAGCGCAGGTCACGCCGTCGGCTCGACCAGCGCCGCGTCGGCCCGGTAGACGATCTGCATCGGCAGGCCGTTGTCGTCGAGCGGTGGCCGAGGCGGGAGCGAGCGCAGTCGCCCCTCGTGGGGGAGTGCCGTGTAGGCAAGCGCCACCGCGTCGAGTACGTCGGCGACGGTGACCGGTGCGTCGTCCACCGCCTCGGCGGCGGACTGGACCGCGGGCGGAGCGTCCCGATCGATCGACGCTAGCGTGCGCAGGCGTTCGGCGTACCCGCCGGCAGTCCGGCGGTCGTGCTCCATGCGCTCGCCCGCGAACGCGAGGAAGGCGACTTCTGGGTGGGCGGCAGCGAGGAGATCACGGGCCTCGGAGAACTCCCGGAGCAACTGATCGACCGTCGCGATCGTCTCGCTGAGTTCGAAGGCCCGCTCGGAGAGGGACACCCCGGTCGCGCGCTCGTGCGTGCGGTTCGCGACGGGGTAGCGCCGCTTGCGCAGCGCCTCGCGTGCCGGCGGGGCGACGATCTCGTCGGCCCGTGGCCCTACGAGGGTGCGGGCCAACTCGTCACACTCGCGCTCGCCCTCGGCTTCCTCGACCAGTCCGATCGGCACGTCGACGAGGATCGCGGCCGCGTCCTCCTCGTAGCGAAACCAGAGGTCACCGATCCCGTCGAAGGTCGCCGCGTGGTCGAACCCCGCCCGGTCGAACGCCACCGCGATCCAGGTCCCGTCGGCGACGTGTGCCCCGACCCAGACGCCGTCGTCTGCCATACCGGCCTCTGGCGGTGAGAACACAAAAACGTACGCCGCGACGACCCGGCACAGATACACTCGTGTGGTGGATTGCTGCCGGACCGGGGTGCAAACCAACGTCGGGCGCGGCGCTGGGAGGGCGAGACGAACCCCATCGGAGACCGTGGTCCGTGGTACACCGACCCTCGGAAGTATTATCCGTCCCCCTCTCATGCGTACAATCGCAATGGCAACCGGTACTGTTGATTTCTTCAACGACACGGGCGGTTACGGCTTTATCGAAACTGAGGACGCTGACGACGACGTGTTCTTCCACATGGAAGACGTGGGCGGCCCGGACCTCGAGGAAGGCCAGGAGATCGAATTCGACATCGAACAGGCCGACAAAGGCCCCCGCGCGACGAACGTCACCCGACTGTAAGTCGGTCGCTTTCGTCAGCGGTCTCGGAGTGCGTGCTCGGCCGTAATCGCCGTTCTACGTCTCTCCGGCAATTTTCGTTTCTATGAACCGGCCAGCGACGCCGAAGCCCTTCGGTGTCTCACGCCCAGTTCGCCAGTGGACTTAACAGCGCGTCGTGAGATCGTTCGAACATGTCCGAACACGTCCGCGCGAGACTACTGGCGGGAAACCGGGCCCACGTCGAGAGCCGGCCGGCGGGCTACTTCGACGAAGTCCAGGAGGAGCAACACCCGGCCGCCGTCTCGATTTGTTGTGCCGACTCGCGGGTCTCACAGGAGGGGATGTTCGACGTCGACGGCCCCGGCTGGCTCTTTACGCCGAGCAACATCGGCAACCAGGCGTGGGACGTCGTCGACGGCCAGAAGGTCGTCAACGGCAATCTCCTGTATCCGATCGAGTACACCGGCACGAGGACGATCGCGGTCGTCGGCCACACGGGGTGTGGCGCGGTGACGGCGGCCTACCACGCCGGCACGGGATCGAGTCACAGCCACCCCAGCGGGATCGCGAAGTGGATCGACACGCTGGGTTCGGTCGTCGCGGACGGTCTAGAGGCCGTCGACACGGACGCCGACGAGGCGACTGTCGTCAATCGACTCGTCGAGTACAACGTCGACCGACAGGTCGCCTTCCTCCAAGAGGCCGAGGCGATCCCAGACGACGTGTCGGTGTACGGGTTCGTCTACGACCTCCACGGCGCGTACGACGGCCCGCGCGGGCGGACGTACCTCGTAAACGACGACGGCGAGACCGATCCGGCGGCAGTGCGGGCAGCGCTCGACGAGGGAGACGAGGAGTACGCACAGCGGCTCACTTCGTAGTCGGGCGCTCCGTCGGCTCGGCCGCGTCGGACCCACGAGCGGCGTGTTCGTGGTGCCAGTACACGCAGCCAGCAAAGAGGAGGACGACGCCGACGAGGGGCGGCTGGGCGATCGAGAACAGCGCGCGTGCCGTGGCCTCTAGCGTCGCGGCAGTCTCGGCCGGGAGCGGTGCGACGACCAGCAACTGCTCGACTGACGGGTACGAGATGATCGCGGAGAGGCCGAGCGTCCCGGCGAGAAAGAGCCTGCGGACGCGCCCCGGCTGCAGGCGATAGAGGACGACCAGCAGCGGGTAGTACAGCAGCGAGTAGTAGAACGGCTCCAGTGGCAGGTACGCGAGCGCGGCCAGCAGCGTCGCGAGGAGCCCGACCAGCCGTCCGACCTCGGTCCGCAGGTCGCGAAGCGACGCCAGCACGACCGGGACCAACAGCACCAGCGCGACGGCAGCGAGCGCGTCGGGAGACAGATCCGGAGCGAGTGCAGCCAGCGGCCGCCGAATCGTCACGAACATCGCCGACGGATCGAGGCCACCGGAGAAGGCTTCTGCCTGCCGCTCGCCGGGGACGACTTCGGTGAAGAAGGTCCACGTCGGCCCGACGCCGAACACGACCAGCCCGGCCGCGATCGTCCCCAGTCCGGTCGCGACCGCAGCGCCGACGGCACGCCAGGACCGCTGGGCCAGGAGCCAGAGCCCGACCACGGCCGGGAACAGCTTCACCGCCCCGGCCAGCGCGAAGGTCCCGCCGGCACGCAACTCACGGTCACCCGCCAGCAGTCGCGCGCCGACGGCGATCGCCAGGGCCAACTGGAGGTTCACCTGTCCCATCACCAGCACCGGCACCGAGTGGATCGAGCCGAGGACGACCCCACCAACGAGCAGGCGGTCCCGCCGAGCCAGCGCGACACCGGCGTCCTCGATGGCACGGACGATCACCACCGCGAGGACGGCCGCCGTCACGAGGTTGCACGCGGTCTGGAGCAGGTACGCACCCAGCGGGCTCCCGGTCAGGACGTGCGGGACGAACGCCAGCAACACCAGCGGCGGATAGATGTAGTGAAAGGTCGGGTGAGAGGGGGGCGTCACGGCGTAGGGGTCCCCGCCGGCCAGCAGCGTCGTGCCGGCGTGGTAGTACACGTCGGTGGCGACCGCCACCTGTGCGGGGCGAAGCAGCGGCACGGCGAGCAGGTAGACCAGTCCCGCGACGATCGTGGCCGCGAGCGTCGCCCGCACCGCTCTTCGCTCGTCGGTCACTGTGAGTACTTCGTGAGTTCCGTCAGCGGAACGAGCCGGTGTTCGACCGTCGGCTTCGTGTATCCGGCCGACTCCTCGGTGACGCCGGCGGTGTACACCTCGACTTTCTGCTGGAGCACGTGGGGCTCACCCTGCTTGTTCTTGATGATGTCGACCGATTGCCACGCCTCTGATTCCATGCCCGTTCTGAGAGTGGCGACCTACCTCATACTTGCGGTGGTCACTACCCCCGACCGATCAACGAGTCGGCTCCCAGCGCCAGATGATCGCCGACTCCTCGCGGTCGGGCTCCTGTGGGTTCCAGACCAGGAGAATGCGTGCGTCGCCGAGATCGAGGTACCCGCCAGACGCCGGCCGGGGCGTCACCTGGTTCGCACCGATGGAGATCGTCTCGCCGGCTTCGAGGACCGAGCCGGCCTGTGTCCCCAGCGGGTCGGCGCTCTCGTCGATAGAGACCGGCGTCCCCGTCTCGTCGACCGCACCACGGAGCTGCAGAGACAGCTGGCGGGTCTCGATCCGGTCCCCACTCCGGACGGTGAGATGGAAGTACTGACCGTTCGGTGTCGTCTGTTCGTCGTACTGTGCCGTCATCGCGACCGACGGCGCGGGCTCCTGGCCTCGGTCACCGAACTGAAGCGCGAAGACGCTGATCGTCGCCGCCAGCACCACGACGATCGCGACCAGTACCACCACGCCGATAACGGGACTAACGCCTCTGTCACTCCGACCACCCACGGTCGTCATCGTTCCGTCCGTCGGCCTCGAACGGATTAAACCATCGTTCGAGATCGAACGGTGAGACGGTCAGCCGCGGTTAGTCGGCCGTCTCCAGCAGCGCCTCGGGTGGCTCGCCGGGAAGTTCGTCGCGGTCGTGGGCCGCGTCGAAGTCGGGCTCGGGGCCGGCCGGGACGATCCGTTTGGGACTCACGTCCGGGTGGGTCGTGTAGTAGTGCTCTTTGATGTGGTCCATGTTCACCGTCTCGCTCACGCCCGGCGTCTGGTACAGGTCGCGCAGATACGGCCAGAGGTTGTCGTACTGCTCGATGAGACGGCGATTGCACATGAAGTGGGTGTGGTACACTTCGTCGAACCGCACCAGCGTCGTGAACATGCAGATGTCGGCCTCCGTGAGTCGGTCGCCAGCGAGGTACCGCTGGTCGGCCAGCACCGCGTCCCAGTGGTCCAGCGCGTCGAACAGTTCGTCGACGGCGTCGTCGTAGGCCGCCTGACTGTCGGCGAAACCGGTACGGTAGACGCCGTTGTTGATCGGCTCGTAGATCTCGTCGATGATCCGGTCGACCGCCTCGCGGTAGCCCTCCGGGTAGAGGTCCACGTCTCTGGTCGCGACCGCGTCGAACTCGGTGTCGAGCATCCGAAGGATCTCTTCGGACTCGTTGTTGACGATCGTCTCCTCGCGTTTGTCCCACAGCACGGGGACGGTCACTCGACCCGTCATCGCCGGGTCGGCGGCCTGGTACACCTCTCGCAGGTAGTCGCTGCCGTTGACGCTGTCCTCGGTACAGCCGACTTTCTCTGGCGTGAACTGCCAGCCGTCGTCGCCGCGGAACGGATCGACGTAGTCGACGGAGATCGCGTCTTCGAGCCCCTTCAGCGACCGGATCAGCAGCGTTCGGTGAGCCCACGGGCAGGCCAGACAGACGTAGAGGTGGTACCGGCCGGCCTCGGGCTGGAAGCGTGCGTCGGGATCGTCCTCGGTGCGGTCTCGGAACGACGTGGTGCCCCGCTCGAACTCCCCGTCCTCGTTCGTCGTCTGATAGGCGTCGGTGCGCCACTCCCCGTCTACGAGCATATTCATCGTACTCTCTCTTGGGGCTACACGTTCAAAAACGGCCCAGTGACACGCGGGTTACCGTGCAACAGCGACACACGGAGACGCCGGGAGTTCGAAGGCTTAATACGCTCGCTCGGCCACGTATCCGCCAAGAGTATCTATGTCGGACAAGCCAGCCTCGATGTACCGGGAAATCAACAAGCCCTCGTACACGCGCCGCGAGTACATCACGGGCATTCCCGGTTCGAAGATCGCACAGCACCAGATGGGTAACAAGGACGCCGACCCCGAGGACTACCCGGTCCAGATCTCCCTGATCGTCGAGGAAGAGTGTCAGCTGCGCCACGGTTCCATGGAGGCCTCGCGCCTCTCGGCGAACCGCCACCTCATCAAGGAGTTCGGCGAAGGCAACTACAAGATGACGCTGCGGAAGTTCCCCCACCAGGTCATCAGAGAGAACAAACAGGCAACCGGTGCCGGGGCCGACCGTGTCTCCGACGGCATGCGCCAGGCCTTCGGGAAGATCGTCGGCACCGCCGCCCGCGTCCAGGCCAACGAGCGTCTGTTCACGGCCTACTGCGAGGTCGACCAGGCCGAGGAAGTCAAGGAAGCGTTCCGCCGCGCGTACAACAAGATCACGCCCCCGTGCCGCATCAAGGTCGAACGCGGCGAAGAGCAGCTGATCGCGTAAGCTGAAGCGGCGCTGGCGGATTTCTGCCACCTCGGGCTTCGGTAGTCAGTTTTCTCCACGCCGAGCGTCAGATTCAGGGGCACAGCACCGAAGAGCAACGTATGCTCAGGCTGGCCGTGCCGACGAGAGCCGAGACGTTCGATCGCATGCGCGAGCCACTGGCCCAGCGTGGGATCGAAGTCTCGCACGTCCGGACCGACGAGCGGACGGTCTCGCTCGCCGACTCGCCGTTCGACGAGTACGACGCCGGCTTCGTCTTCCCGCCGCGACTCGCCGAGGGCGGCGTCGCCGATGCACTCCTGGACGTGCCGTGGGTCAACGACCGCGAGGCGATCTTGCGTTCCCGACACAAGGGCGAGGCACTCGCCCACCTCTCGCAGGCCGGCCTCCCGACGCCCGAGACCGTCGTCGTCTCCAACCCGATCGACGAAGCCGATCTCAGGGCAGCATTCGAGCAGTTCGATCCGCCGGTGGTCGTCAAGCCCAACGCGACGACCCGCGGGGTCGGCGTCGCGAAGGCCCACGACCTCGACTCGTTCCTGGGCGTCTGTGACTACCTCGATCTGGTCCACGACTATCGGGCGACCGGCGACCAGTCCTTTCTCGTCCAGGAGTATCTCCCCGACGCACGGGACTACCGGGCGATGATCGTCGACGGCGAGTACGTCGGCGCGGTCGAGCGCCGCCTCCCCGAGGACGCACTGGCCAGCGGCCAGTGGAAGCACAACGTCCACCGAGGGGCCGAGGCCACCGGCGTGACGCTCGCGTCCGAAAAACGAGAACTGGCACGGCGAGCAGCAGCGGCGCTGGAGATCGACTATCTCGGCGTCGACCTCCTCGTGACCGACGAGCGGACGGTCGTCAACGAGACGAACGCACGCCCGACGATCGACAGTGCCACCAAGTACGAAACGGGATTCTGGGACGACGTCGCGGCGCTGATCGAGACGACAGCAAAGAGCCAGTAGGCCAGCGATTCAGTTCAGACTGATGTCGCTGGGATCCTCTGCACGGTCGAACGTGACTTCGAGAATACCGTTGTTGTACGTCGCGTTCGCGGAGTGCTCGTCGACGCGGGCGGGCAGCGTGATCTGGTCGTCGTAGTCGCGGTGGGTCCCGGCCGCTTCGATCGTCAAGACCGTACCGTCGCACTTCAGATCGATGTCGTCCTTGTCGACACCCGGCACGTCGGCGACGACCCGGAGCTGATCGTCCGTCTCGTGTACGTCGAGGTGCATATCTGTGCCTCTCGAACCGCCGCCACCCTGTTCGATGTGGACGTCGCCCTCCGGTCCCATCACGTCGTTCATCATCCGCTCTAGCTCGCGGAAGAACTCGTCGAAGGGGTCGTCGCGGTCGTCGCGTCTCATCCTACCTACCCTAGACGGACGTTGGGGAATAAACCTTCGGCCCACCCGTTGGAGAATCAGACGCAGGTCTACAACGAGGACGACCGAGGGCGACAATGAGCGGCCCGTATACGTGGATACGCTGATGGCCCCACGTCGACGACCGCCTCTACCGAGACGGTGTCTCTGACGGACTATCCAGGCACCGACACCGAAACGAATATTGCGGACATCGACACGAGGAACGTGAACGAAACGATCCGATTGCGATTGTTTGAGCTCGGTTTTGATCGGGATATATCACCCGGATTGCGTTCAGAGACGCAGCCACGAACCCACACCATGAATAGCAGTATAACGTCGACACGCTCCGCAGATGCAACCCCATTGCCGGCGGGGAACAGAATTATAATACCAAACGAACTATCTTGCACCCATATATTGACAATCGGAATAGAATACTGGTCATTTCAGTGTAGACAATGACCAGTTGCGGTGCCAGACGTTGACAACGAGAGAGAACAGTACCGAATCACGTCCACTTCGAAAACCATTTACTGACGGTGGACGGGCTATGTACCATGAGCGAAGAAACCGTTCGCGTCGGAGTCAACGGCTTCGGCCGCATCGGTCGCAACGTGTTCCGCGCATCGCTGGACAACGACGCCGTCGAGATCGTCGGCATCAACGACGTGATGGAAGACGAGGAGATGGAGTATCTCGCCAAGTACGACTCCGTCATGGGACGACTCGACGGTGCCAGCCTCGACGACGGGACTCTGACCGTCGAGGGAACCGACTTCGAGGCGGGCGTCTTCCACGAGACCGACCCGACCCAGCTTCCCTGGGAAGAGCTGGACGTCGACATCGCCTTCGAGTCGACCGGCATCTTCCGCAGTCACGAGGACGCGAGCCAACACCTCGACGCCGGTGCCGACAAAGTCGTCATCTCCGCGCCGCCGAAGGGCGACACGCCGGTCAAGCAACTCGTCTACGGCGTCAACCACGACGAGTACGACGGTGAAGACGTCGTCTCGAACGCGTCCTGTACGACCAACTCCATCACCCCGGTCGCGAAGGTACTGCAAGACGAATTCGGGATCGAGTCGGGACAGTTGACGACGGTCCACGCCTACACGGGCACCCAGAACCTCGTCGACGGCCCCAACAGCAAGCCCCGCCGTCGCCGCGCTGCAGCCGAGAACATCATCCCGACGACGACGGGCGCTGCTCAGGCCGCGACCGAAGTCCTCCCCGAACTCGAAGGGAAACTCGACGGGATGGCCATGCGCGTCCCGGTCCCCGACGGTTCGATCACCGAGTTCGTCTGTACACTCGAAACGGACGCCACGGAGAGCGACATCAACGCCGCGTTCGAGGCCGCTGCCGACGGAGAACTCGAAGGCGTACTGGGTGTCAGCGACGACCCGATCGTCTCTCGGGACGTGCTGGGCCAGCCGTACTCGACGATGGTCGACCTCGAGAACACGAACGTCGTCGGCAACCTCGTCAAAGTGCTGACCTGGTACGACAACGAGTTCGGCTTCGCCAATCGCATGCTCGACCTCGCCGAGTACGTCGCCGAGTAACGCCTCTTCAGCGTGTCATAGAATACGTCTCACACCCTCTACGTCGTGATTCTAATCATTCATCTCACGCCTAAGTGAGCGAGACACTGCATTTCACAATCTATTTCAGACGGAGCTGTTCGAAATCTTCTAGTTGGGAACTATTGTATGACAGGCTTCCTCTTTCCAGCGACTTCTACGGTCTTCTCGATCGAACACACCGATTCGTCACTGAGAGTAGTCGAGCCGACGGTCGTGGTTCGAACTACTCTCCGCGTCTGTGCGTCGTAGAAAGCCAAGGGTCGGATTTGAACCGACGATGGGCGGCTCTGCAGGCCGCTGCGTTAGGCCGAACTCTGCCACCTTGGCGCAGTTTCAGGTAACGGGGTGGTTCGCTTAAGCGTAGCGGTCTCGGTTCGACACTCCTCCGTCGACGACTGCCGAAGGCGCTACGTCGACTCCCACGACAAACGAAACCGCCGACTGCTACTGTCGCGTGGTCACGACCACAGCGTCGTGTCGGCGCTGTCGATAGACACAGTGTCGCCACTGCTAAGCACGGAGAGACCGGGCACTACCGCTCCCCGGTCGATATGAAAAAAGCCCGCAGCCACCACGGCTGCGGGCTCTGTAGTATGAATAGCAGGCGGCGAACCGGCTTTCCCAGGGGTTCGCACACCCCAGTACTCACCGGAACGCTGGCAGGCTTAACCGC
>NZ_JADPQC010000006.1:0-201004 GCF_017612575.1 Halomicrobium sp. IBSBa | reverse complement strand
GCCAACGTCAAATTTGGTTGTGACTCGATGAAATTGCACGAGTCCAGTGGACGCCTGGATCGCACGTACACGCGGTGTCATCAGTACAGCCGGTGCGACCCGGTCTGTACATCGACCCTTCCTACCCACGCTTGCACGGGGTAGTGCACTGGTCTTCGTACCAGATCCGAGCGCCGTCCCACACTTAAGGGGCTCGGTTCGGAACTGCTACGAGGTACGGACCCGCTGGGAGTTGCACCCAGCCTCCCCGAAGGGGAGATCCGCCTCGGATAGGTCTTGTGAGCCCTGACGGCCCAACACGGTCTTCCGACCAGTTGTTGGTCGCGCTCGACCAACGGTAACAGCAGGTGGGCCAGGCGCGTCGGCCTGGTCCCGTTCAGTAGGAGGTGATCCAGCCGCAGATTCCTCTACGGCTACCTTGTTACGACTTAAGCCCCCTTGCGAAGCCCAGATTTGACCATCGCATGATGGCCTCATCCGGACCTCACTCGGGTGCTTTGACGGGCGGTGTGTGCAAGGAGCAGGGACGTATTCACCGCGCGCTTCTGACACGCGATTACTACCGAATCCAGCTTCATGTGGGCGAGTTTCAGCCCACAATCCGAACTACGACCGAGTTTGGGAGATTAGCTCTACCTCTCGGTATCGCGACCCATTGTCTCGACCATTGTAGCCCGCGTGTTGCCCAGTCCATTCGGGGCATACTGACCTACCGTTGCCCGTTCCTTCCTCCGACTTAGCGTCGGCGGTCTCCGTAGTGTACCCGACTACCTCAGGGTATCGCTGGCAACTACGGATGCGGGTCTCGCTCGTTACCTGACTTAACAGGATGCCTCACGGTACGAGCTGACGGCGGCCATGCACCTCCTCTCAGCAACTCGGGTAAGCTCGTCAAGCTGACCGTCGTTATTGCTGTCGGGGCTGGTGAGATGTCCGGCGTTGAGTCCAATTAAACCGCAGGCTCCTCCGGTTGTGGTGCTCCCCCGCCAATTCCTTTAAGTTTCATCCTTGCGGACGTACTTCCCAGGCGGCTCGTTTATCGTCTTCACTTCGGCTCACCGTGCACTCGTAGTGCACGGCAGACCTAACGAGCATCGTTTACGGCCAGGACTACCCGGGTATCTAATCCGGTTCGAGACCCTGGCTTTCGTCCCTCACTGTCGGGTCCGGCTTCTCAGCGTGCTTTCGCCATTGGTGGTCCGTCCAGGATTACAGGATTTCACTCCTACCCCGGACGTACCCGCTGAGTCTTCCGGCCCCAAGCCGTGCAGTTTCCACCGGAAGCCGACGCGTTGAGCACGTCGATTTCCCGATAGACTTGCATGGCAAGCTACGGACGCTTTAGGCCCAATAACAGCGGCCATCACTCGGACTGCCGGTATTACCGCGGCGGCTGGCACCGGTCTTGCCCAGTCCTTATTCTTCGACCACCTTACGGTCGAGAAAAGCGAGGGCTATATGCCCTCGCACTCGGAGTCCCCCTATCGCACTGTCGTGCAGTGTAAAGGTTTCGCGCCTGCTGCGCCCCGTAGGGCCCGGTATCTTGTCTCAGATACCGTCTCCGGGTTCTGGCTGTCACCACCCGTACCGATTACTGGCACGGTGGGCCGTTACCCCACCGTCTACCTAATCGGCCGCAGCCACATCCTATAGCGCCGGAACGTTTCTCGCATTCGGCAGTTCAAGCGTGAATGCGATATCCACGATTAGCCTCAGTTTCCCGAGGTTATCATGGTCTATAGGGTAGTTTGGCCACGTGTTACTGAGCTATACGCCACGGGTCTAAGCCCGTGCGACTAGCATGGCTAAATCGGACTCCGATAGCAATGGCCTCCGGCAGGATCAACCGGAATGTGCTGACATAGTCAGCGGCGGAAAGGTATCACTCCGTCGGAAGCAAACGCTGGGGTATCCCTCCCCAGCTACATCGTGTTGGGTCCGTCAGGGCTCACATCAGATCTCATCTTGACGGCGGACCGCAGGGGTGAGATCCTCATCCTTCGCGAGCGTGCCGATCACCGCGAAGCGGCGATCGGAGACACGCTCGC
This sequence comes from Halomicrobium sp. IBSBa, assembly GCF_017612575.1. Classification (NCBI taxonomy): domain Archaea; kingdom Methanobacteriati; phylum Methanobacteriota; class Halobacteria; order Halobacteriales; family Haloarculaceae; genus Halomicrobium; species Halomicrobium sp. IBSBa. The sequence continues at coordinate 198,956 of NZ_JADPQC010000006.1, read as the reverse complement.
TACTCACCGACGACCGAAGTCGCCGAGAGCCGGGGTGACGTAGCGGGCAGCGACCCGGCGTCCGTCATCCCTCGTACGGATATAATCGTGAGAGAGGAGACTATAAAAGGCCAACGATTCGAACACGGCGTGGGTAGTGAAACCACAGGACAGCGGCCGTGAGGGTATCGAGGGCGGAGTCGCCGATTTGGGGGTGTAGGGGGACGCTCGGAGAACTTCTCAGAGACGACAGGCACTCACGGCGACGTGAGGAGGATCGACCGGACGATGTCCGGGAGGCGAACAGCACTGGGACACCCTGGCGAGCGAAAACAGCACGTAGAGTTGCCCAGTCGTACTACGACGAGGAGTTCGTCGTCGTATCCGGGGTCGACTCGGGACAGGCCACGAGCGTCGTCATCGTACTCACGGACAGTTCGCCGTCGGCGTCGATCGTCGCCCGCGTCGAGGACTCGTTGCAGTCGAACGACGAAGACGGAACGGGTTCGGTCGCAGTCCCACCGGTTTCGAGCACGTCGAAGGAGACAGAGTAGCTGCCACGTTCGGCGAGCGTGAGTCGGACACGTCCGCCCGGCGCGACGGTGTACGCCCCGTCGAACAGGGGACCGGCGTCGCTGTCGACGAGGAGACGAGCCGTCCAGGTCCGGTCGGATTCGTTCCGGAGGGCGACGCCGTGCGTCGTCTCCTCCGGGTCCTCGTCAGTCGAATCGTCCCCGAGCGTACGTGAGGCGACGGCGTCGGCTGAGACGCGTTCGGTGACGACACCGGGGCAAGCCATGCGCGTGGACGTAGACAGTACGTCAAGAGAGCCATCGCCCTGTATCCCGATCGACGTTTTCGTCACGTTACAGGTGAAGCGATCGGGACCGAGAGAGATCGCCTCCGTCGCGTCGGCTGCTGGCACGGTCACTGTGAGGTCGTAGCTGCCCAGTTCCGTGAACGCGATGCCGACTGTTGCCGCCGATCGGAGTGTGAACACCTCCTCCAGAACAGTAGTACCCGACCGTTCGAGAGAGACAGTTACCTGTTTGGGCTCGTCGCCCGAGTTCGTGACCGCGACGCGGTGGGGTCGACGGCGGCCGCGCTCTTCGAGAGTCCCCGTGCCGACAGTGCGCTCGACAGTCTCGTCAGTTTCGACGAGTGTCCCCTCGAATCGATCACGCTCGGTCGAGCGCGTCGTGTCCGTCGAAAAGTCTGTGGCCTGAGAGTCCGCACTCCCGGCGGAGAGACACCCACTGACCGCCGTCAGTCCGACACCGACCGTCGTCAGAAACGCTCTGCGTTCCATACTACTGTGTCAGAGTGGGAACGTCGTTGGTCTGTGGAAGATTCAAAGACGGCTTTGAGTCCACGAAGACAGCACGCTCGTCACTCTACTGTCGTCTCCTGGCCGCCCTACGTGGAGTCGTCGTGAATGGGATCGAGCGGGACGATCCGAGGGCCGTGTTCGGTCTCGACGACCGTCGCTTCGATCTCGAAGACGTCGGCGAGCAGGGCCGGCGTCACGATCGACTCGGGGGGTCCGCGGGCGTACACCGACCCGTCTTTGAGCGCCACGACGTGATCGGCGTAGCGGGCTGCCTGCCCGATGTCGTGGAGAACGAGGACGACGGTCGTGTCGCTTTCGTCCCGCAGCGTCTCGACGATCTGCATCACTTCGAGCTGGTGGTGGGGGTCCAGGAACGTCGTGGGTTCATCGAGCAACAGGACATCGGTGTCCTGTGCGAGCGCCATCGCGATCCACACGAGCTGCTTTTGGCCGCCGCTGAGACTGCCCACGTTCCGTTCCCGGAGGTGGTCGATGCCGGCCAGCTGTATCGCGTCGTCGACGGCGGCGTGGTCCGCGTTCGACAGCGAGTCGAAAAAGCCACAGTGAGGATACCGACCGCGTTCGACGAGGTCCGCGACCGAGATCCCGTCGGGTGCCACGTTCTCCTGAGAGAGCAGCCCCAGTTTCCGGGCCAGTTCCTTCGTGCCGAACGAGTCGACCGCTCGCCCGTCGAGCAGGACCGTCCCGCGGTCCGGTTCGAGCCTGTGTGCGAGCCCTTTCAGGAGAGTGCTCTTCCCACTGCCGTTGGGCCCGATGAGCGCGGTCACCTCGTCGGTCGGGATGTCGATCGACTCGCCATCGATGACCGGGTCGGACGTGTCGCCGTAGCCGACGACGAGATCGGTGCCACGGACCGCCGTGGCCGGCGGGCTTCGATCGGGTGTCGCGTCGTCCGTGCGGTCGCCGGTCCTCGACTGGCGCGAACGGTGATTGCCCGCCATCAGACCTCACCCAGCTTCTCTTTCTTGCGCATCAGATAGAGGAAGTACGGACCGCCGACGAGCCCGGTGATGATCCCGACGGGGAGCTGTATCGGACTCAGGGCGAGACGTGCGCCAACGTCGGCACCGACCAGCAGCGTCGGCCCCAGGAAGAGACAACCGGCGAGGAGCCGGCGGGAATCACTGCCGACGATGTTGCGCACCATGTGTGGGACGATCAGGCCGACGAAGCCCACGAGCCCCGCCACGGCGATTGCGGCCGCCGTCGAGAGGATAGCGATGCCGGCGACGGCAAAGCGAACCTTCTCGACGGGCATGCCGAGCGATTCGGCGGTCTCTTCGCCCAGCAGTAACACGTCGAGCTCTCGGGTCACGGCGAAGGCCAGGAGCATCGCGAGGACGGTAAACGGGAGCGCGATACGGACCTGTGCCCAGTCGGTTCCCAGGAGCGAGCCGGAGAGCCACGTCTGGGCCGACATGACGACGCCGAGGTTGTCGATGAAGAAAAACAGTGCTCGCTGGACGGACCCGAAGACGGTCCCGACCACAACTCCGGCGAGCACCAGGCGGACGGGACTGGTCCCGTTCTTCCAGGCGATGACGTAGACGAGCAAGAACGCAGCGCCCCCGCCGGCTGCGGCCAACACCGGCAACAGCGGGAGCAGCCCGGAGAAGGCCGTCAGCGTGAGGAGCACGACGAGGCCAGCGCCGTCGCTCACGCCGAGGATGTAGGGGCTGGCGAGTTCGTTGCGCGTGACGATCTGGAAGATCGCGCCCGAGACCGCCAGGTTCGCACCGACGAGGACGCCAACGAGGATCCGCGGGAGCCGGATGTTCCAGACGACGAGCTGTCGGCGCGTGAACCACTCCGGGGTGTCGCCACTGAGGAGAAACGCGTGCCAGACGTCCCCGTTCAACAGGATCGCCGGGTCGAAGACGGTCGCCCACGCCTCGCCGAGCGTCAGCGGGTACGCGCCGAAGCTCACCTGCAGGAGGGTGACGACCAGCAGGATCCCCAGGCTACAGAGCGCGAGTGCGGCGAGTTTGGAGGTCGCGTACCAGTCACGCCCGACGGCGTATCGCTGGGCGAGTTCGTCGAGTACCTTCGCCATCGATGCCTAGAAGTTCCCGTTGATGATCTCTGAGAGAGCCTGCCGATCGAAGAGCTGCTCGGACGGCTCGATCGCGTCCGGCGATCCCGGCCACTCGCCGAAAGAGTCCGGATAGACCATCTTGGCGAGTGCCTCCGTCGAGAAGAGATCGACGATCGGACCCATAAACTGGCCGCCGGTCCGGACGAGGTTGCGTTCCTGGACGGCGGTCAGATCCTGCCCGTTCGAGTTGGCTTCGAACGGTTCGACGACGGTCTCGACGAACTCGTCGTGGGTGAGCGACGTGAGCCCACCGACAGCGCCGATGTAGTCCGGGTCGGCGTCGAGGAGCTCCTCGTACCCGATGGGACCGTCCGGCACGTTGCCGGCGAAGGCGTCTCGCATGCCCAGCCGGCGGTACGTGAGCGTGTTGTTCTGGAGCGGGTCCAGTGGTGCGATACGGAACTGTCCGGAGTCCGGCCTGACGCCGCGCCAGATGGCGGCGACTGTCGGCCGCTCGTCTTCCGGTGGGAGGCCCGCCTCGATCGTCGATATGAAGTCGGCGTGGAACGACTGCCACGCTTCGAACTGCTCGCGGCGCTGGAAGATCTCCGCGGCCTTCTCGAAGGCCTCGTAGAGTCGGTAGTACGGCTCGCGGCCGACGGCAGAAGAGGACGCGAACCGAATGCTCGATCCGAGGAACGGCCCGACGCCGGTCCGGATCTCCTCGATGTCGGAGTCGTTCCAGTTGGCGAAGAACTTCAACATCCGCGGATCGATGAGGTGAACGTCGCAGTCGGCGGCGTAGAAGTTCTCCTTGTCGTAGCCGGATTCGGAGTCGGACGCGAGTTTCGCCACCTCGTCTTCGTCGAAGGAGACGTTCGGGAGAGCGTCGTAGAACTTCAGCGGCGCGCGTTCGAGACTGGCTGTCGCGGTCGGCTGGATGCCCAGTGCCATGCCGATGTCCATCCAGACGCTCGGAATCGCCGCGTAGGTCTCGGGAACTGTTTCGAACGTGTACGATGGGTTCGGTTCGACCGTCACCGTGTACGACGCCGTCTCGTCCGTCGATCGGGATCGAGTCGTCGTCGACTGGTCCGTGGTCGCGGTGGTCGTCGGCTCCGCCGAGCCGCTGGTGTCGCCGAGACAACCGGCGAGAGCTGTTCCGACGAGGGTGACACCACTTGCGAGTAGTTGCCGTCTGCGTACCATATTGATTAGGCGTGCCTAAACGGCATTAGTAATTCTCGCCGTGTGGTGTAACGGGTCCGTTTACGCCGTTCACGCCGTGTTACAGCCAGCGGTGTGTGTACAGGCGGCTGTTCAGGCTCGTGGAGAGAGACACCGATCGAGCGGGGTCGCGTCCGCCAGTTGTCTCTCGATCGTCTCTCGGGCCCAGCGAACGACTGCCGGATGGGTACAGCGAAGGATGTCGAAGCCGCTGTGTTGTTCGCGGTCGACGGTCAGAAACACCGTCTCGCCGTCGATGAGATCGATACTACAGGGGACGCGGTCGTCGACCGTGTAGTAGACGGTCGAACCGATCTCGGCTTCGATGTGTCGCCACCGATTGCGGAGGTCGGCGTCGTCGACCATCGTCTCCGTCAGGCTCGCGTCGAACAGGACCACACCGTCGGGCGGATCGCCGGATCGAACTGCGTCCTCGAACGTGTACATCGGCAGCGAGATGAACGTCCCGAGCAGCGCGTGAAAGCTCGAAGCATCCTGGACGGCGTTGGCGACGATCCTCGCGGCAGCGAGCGGGTCGTCGCTGTCGGGGGCCACCAGCGTACTCTCGCTGAGACACCGAAGCTCGAAGTCGAACCACTCCGTGGGCAGTCGATCGACGACATCGGGAACCGCCTGGCCGACGGAGACAGTGCCCAGGAGGCGGGCGAAATCCGCGTAGACGAGTTCGCCGAAGCCGGTCAGTGCGTACGTGTTCTCCGTCGGATCGTGCTCGATCAGTGTGCGGTCGGCGAGGTCGTTGAGGATGCGACTGAGCGTGACACGCGAGACGCCCGTGTGCTCGCCGAGCGCGGGACGCGAGTGGACGCCGTCGTCGAGCAGTGCGAGAACGCGAAGCCGATGCTCCGAGCGGGCCAGGAACGCCACCGCCTCGATCGCGTCGTCCCCGAATGCCGGTTCGTGACTGTTTTCGATCTGTTCGTCCGTGTTTGCCGCCGTCATAAGGCACAGATAATTTAGGTGGCCCTAAACAGTTTGCTACTCGGAGCGGCGGCGCGAGTGGGCGACGATCACCCGAGGCTCCCTTCCATTTCGAGTTCGATCAGCCTGTTGAGTTCGACCGCGTATTCGATGGGCAGTTCTTCGGTGATCGGCTCGATGAAGCCGGCGACGATCATCTGCTTTGCGTCGTCGTCGTCCAGACCGCGGCTCTGGAGGTAGAACACGTCCTCGTCGCCGATCTTGCCGACGGTCGCCTCGTGGGCCACGTCGACTTTCGACTCCTGGATCTCCATGTACGGCATCGTGTCCGACGTGGACTCGTTGTCGAACATCAGCGCGTCACACTCGACACTCGTCGAGGCGTTCTCGGCCCCGTCGGCGATGTGGACGAGACCGCGGTAGTTCGTCCGGCCGCCGTCCTTGCTGATGGACTTCGACTCGATGGTCGACTTCGTGTCGGGCGCGTTGTGGTAGACCTTCGCGCCGGTGTCGATGTTCTGGCCCTCGCCGGCCATGGCGATCGTGATGTGGTTGTCCGTCGCGCCGGGACCCTTGAGGACCGACGCCGGATACAGCATCGTCGCCTTCGACCCCATCGAACCGGACACCCACTCCATCGTCCCGTCGGCCTCGACGATGGCACGCTTGGTGTTGAGGTTGTACGTGTTCGTCGACCAGTTCTGGACCGTCGAGTACTGGACGTGTGCACCCTCACCCACGAACACCTCGACACAGCCGCTATGGAGGTTGTGCGTGCCGTAGTGGGGTGCCGAGCAGCCCTCGATGAGGTGCAGTTCCGAGTCCGGTTCCGCGATGACGATCTTGTGCTCGAACTGTCCCATCCCCTCGGCGTTCATCCGGAAGTACGCCTGGAGGGGCATCTCGACGGTGACGCCCTCCGGAACGTAGACGAACGAGCCGCCCGACCAGACGGCACCGTGTAGCGCCGCGAATTTGTTGTCCGACGGTGGGACACACGTCGTCATGAAGTGTTCGCGGACCAGTTCGGGGTGTTCCTGGACCGCCGTGTCCATATCACAGAAGATCACGCCCTGCTCTTCGAGGTGGTCTTGCATGTTCTGGTAGACGACCTCGGATTCGTACTGCGCACCGGCTCCCGAGAGTGCCCGCTGCTCGGCCTCCGGGATACCGAGCCTGTCGAACGTGGCCGCGATGTCGTCGGGGAGATCCTCCCACGAGTCGACGCTGTCGTCGGTCTCCAGATCGGGCCGCAGGTACGGGACGATCCCGTCGACGTCGATCTCCGAGAGGTCGGGCTGTCCAGGCCACCCCTCGGGCATCGGTAGCTGTCGGTACCGTTCGAGAGCGTCCAGCCGCCGCTGGAGCATCCACTCGGGCTCGTCTTTCTCCGCCGAGATGAGCCGAACGGTCTGCTCGGTCAAGCCGGTCTGGGACTTGAACTCGGCCAGCACGTCGTTCTTGAAGTCGAAGTCGGTCCCCGATCCGGTCCGTTCCAGTCGGTCGTGTTCAGTCATGGCTGACAGAGCGATCGAGAGAGGGTGTTCGTTCGAGGCGTCGCTTGTGGTTCCACCGAACGACATCGACGGAGTCGGTCGAGCGGCCGATCTCGCAGGGCGATCGCGACGGTCATCCCGTGCTAGTTCCCGAAGTGGGGGCAAGACACCTGTGCCGAAGCGGTTCGGCAGCGGCGAATCGCCCGGTCTCCGGCGGCGTCGCCGAGAGAGTGTGCACAGAGAAGCCGTCAAGTCACGGGGACCCGTAGCGAGGGTATGCGCGAACTCGTCTTCGCTCTGGAGTACGAACCCGGCTGCAACAGGGTGGCCGACACGCTCGCCGACCACCCGGAGGCTCGGATTCGGTCGCTCTCGCTGCACGCGACCGCGGATCGGCTCTGGCGGGTCGACCACGCCACCGGATCTCCCGAGGCACTCAGCGCCCTCGAAGACGCCTTTCTGGACGCGGACTACTACGCGGACTGTCTGGCGACCGACCACTGTGGCGCGACCCAGACGACGCAGGTGCTCGATCACGACGACGACACGCTCGTGTTCTACTCGAACTGGGAGCGGACGCCGGACTGTGACTCCGTGCCCCACATCGCGCGCGACCACCTCGGCAACGGCGTCCTCTTCGAGACGCGCCACGAGAGTCGCCACTACACCTGGCGGATCATACACTCGGGAGCGGGTGACGTCACGACCTTCTTCGACGCGCTCGAAGCGGCGGTCGGGGACTGCGCTCGGACGGAGATGCTCCGGACGGCAGAAACGTCGACGGAGAGCGAGACGAGCGGATCGGGGTCGCTCTCGGCCGAACAGGAGGCCGCGCTCCGGGCCGCCGTCGAACACGGCTACTACGAATCGCCCCGCAAGGTCGACGTGGGCGAACTCGCCACCCACCTGGACGTGCCGCGGTCGACGCTCACCTACCGGCTGCGACGGGCCGAAGAGCGACTGGCAAAGCAGTACGTGGCCGACGAGCAGCTGATGGGTGAGCTGGCGAGCTACGACTGATACTGCGGGCTGTCGGCCTGCGACGACGGGCGTCACCTCCGTGTGACGGCCGGCGAGAAACGCTGACAGCTCGCAGTATGTGATTGCAGGCTGTTGGCCTGCGACGACGGGCGGAACGCCGAGCGGGGTGCGCCAGAAGGAGACGGTCGACGGCGTGAGCCGGCGAGCGAGCGCGACCGACGGCGCAGTTGGAATATTCCAACAAGGGCTTATCGAACTGTGGCCCGAACGAGTACGTAATGACGAGCAAATCGGAGACGGCGGGAGACGGTGGACAGGACCCCGGTGAGACGACCGTCCGGGTGACCGTCCCCGAGATGGACTGTCCGTCGTGCGCACAGAAGGTCGACAAGAGCCTCCAGCGCGTCGAGGGCGTGCGTGAGACGACCCTCCAGCCGACGACCGGAACGGCGATCGTGACCATCGACACGGCCGAGACGAGCGAGGCCGAAGTCGTCGGAGCCATCGAGAGCGCTGGCTACGAGGTCAGCGGAGAGCCGGGCGACTCGTCCGGCGAGGGGATCGAGGTCGCTCCCCCGGCAGAGATCTGGCGGAGTTCACGGGCCGTCAAGACGTGGATCGGGGCCGCGTTCGTGACGCTCGGCCTCCTCTTCGAGTTCGTCCTCGGGGGCCAGAACGTCGCTCTCGGGAGCGTCTTCGAGCTCCCGATCCATCTCGCCGACGGGCTGTTCCTCGTCGCGATCGTCGTCAGTGGCTACCCGGTCGTCCGCGGGGGCTACTACTCGGCGAAAAACAGGAGCCTCGACATCGACCTCCTGATGGGGACGGCGATCATCGCCGCGACGGGGATCGGCTATTTCGTGGAGGCCGCGACGCTCGCGGTCCTGTTCAGCATCGCAGAGCTCCTCGAAGACTACGCGATGGATCGGGCGCGGGACTCGCTGCGTGAACTGATGGAGCTGTCCCCCGACGAGGCGACCGTCCGTCGGAACGGAGACGGGGAGACCGTGCCCGCCGAGGACGTGGCCGTCGGCGAGACGGTCGTCGTCCGCCCGGGCGAGAAGATCCCACTCGACGGCACGATCGTTGAGGGCACCAGCGCGGTCGACGAATCGCCGATCACCGGCGAGAGCGTCCCCGTCGACAAGAACGTCGGCGACGAGGTGTACGCCGGCAGCATCAACGCGGAGGGGTACTTCGAGTTCGAGGCCACGTCGTCGGCCTCGGAGTCGACGCTCTCCCAGATCATCGAGATGGTCCAGGGCGCACAGGAGAAAAAGACCGAGAAAGAGCAGTTCGTCGACCGGTTTGCCGGCTACTACACGCCGACGGTCGTCGTGCTGGCGATCCTGACGGCCGCGCTCCCGCCGTTGCTCGTCGAGGGCAGCGCGACCGTCAGTGTCGCCGGGCTCAGCCACACGTTCGTCGGGAGCTGGCAGACCTGGTTCGTCCGCGGGCTGACGCTGCTGGTCATCGCGTGCCCGTGCGCGTTCGTCATCTCGACGCCCGTCTCCGTCGTCTCGGGGATCACGAGCGCCGCCAAGAACGGCGTCCTCATCAAGGGCGGCAACCACCTCGAAGCGATGGGCGGCGTCGACGCCGTCGCCCTCGACAAGACCGGGACGCTCACGAAGGGCGAACTCGCCGTCACCGACGTGGTTCCCCTCGGCGAGGCGAGCGAGACGGAGCTGCTCCGGTACGCCGCCGCCCTCGAACAGCGCAGCGAGCACCCCATCGCCGAGGCGATCCGCGAGCGCGCCCGGGAATCGGGGGTCGGCGAGCTACCCGCCGTCGAGGCGTTCGAGAGCCTCACCGGAAAGGGGCTCCGCGCGGAGAGCGACGGCGAGACGTACTACGCCGGCAAGCCCGCGCTGTTCGAGGAGCTGGGCTTCGATCTGTCACACGCCCACGCTCGGCCCGACGGCGGCACCGTCGTCGAGGCGACCGACGAGGAGTGTGACCGGGACGACTGTGCCGACCTCGAAGCCGGTACGCTCTCGCAGTTCGAAGCGGAGGGCAAGACGGTCGTCCTCGTCGGCACGGCCACCGAACTGCTCGGCGTCGTCGCCATCGCCGACGAGGTTCGCCCGGCGGCGTCACGAGCGGTCGAGCGGCTACACGAACTCGGCGTCGAACACGTCGTGATGCTCACCGGCGACAACGAGGGGACCGCCCGCGCGATCGCCGAGCGCGTCGGGGTCGACGAGTACCGCGCCGAGCTGTTGCCCGACGAGAAGGTCGACGCCGTCGAGTCCTTGCAGGCCAGCCACGGCGAGGTGGCCATGGTCGGAGACGGGATCAACGACGCGCCCGCGCTGGCGACCGCCAACGTCGCGGTTGCGATGGGCGCTGCGGGGACCGACACCGCTCTCGAAACGGCGGACATTGCGCTGATGGGGGACGACATCGGGAAGCTTCCGTATCTGTATGCGTTGTCGAACGAAGCAAACAGCGTCATCCGACAGAACATCTGGGCGAGTCTGGGCGTGAAGGCGGTGCTGGCACTCGGGGTGCCCCTGGGACTGGTCAGCGTCGCGCTGGCGGTCGTCGTCGGTGACATGGGGATGAGCCTCGGCGTGACCGGGAACGCGATGCGACTGTCCCGGATCGATCCGGGTCGGTTCTTCGACGGCTGAGCGGTCAGTACGGCTACAAAAATCTCGTTCAGAGAACGTTCAAGTCGCTTTCGCGCGTACCGATGAACGCACGATGAGCGAACACGAACTGCCGCCGCTGCCGTACGACTACGACGCACTCGAACCACACATCAGCGAACAGGTGCTGACCTGGCACCACGACACCCACCATCAGGGCTACGTCAACGGCTGGAACGCCGCCGAGGAGACACTCGAAGCGAACCGCGAGGCGGGCGACTTCTCCTCCTCGTCGGGCGCACTCCGGAACGTCACGCACAACGGCTCCGGGCACGTCCTCCACGACCTGTTCTGGCAGTCCATGAGCCCGACCGGCGGCGACGAGCCGTCGGGCGCGCTGGCCGACCGGATCGAGGAGGACTTCGGCTCCTACGAGGCCTGGAAAGGCGAGTTCGAGGCCGCCGCCTCGGCCGCCGGTGGCTGGGCGCTGCTGGTGTACGACTCGTTCAGCAACCAGCTCCGGAACGTCGTCGTCGACAAGCACGACCAGGGCGCACTCTGGGGGAGCCACCCCATCCTCGCGCTGGACGTGTGGGAACACTCCTACTACCACGACTACGGGCCGGCCCGCGGCGAGTTCGTCGACAACTTCTTCGAGGTCGTCGACTGGGAAGAGCCCAGCCAGCGCTACGAGCAGGTCGTCGAGCAGTTCGAGTAGCGCAATTGAGGCGACTGTGTGGCATCACGTCGGCGCTGGGGCGCTGACGGTCTGAGTGCCGTTCGACGCTCCCGACTCTCGGTTTGTTACCACTCTCCCGCCGATTCCTGCACCAGAGATGCAGACAATGGGAGACGGTTTACCCGTCGGACCACTGTGTGTTCCTGATGAGGCGACGGCGATCAGCCACCGGCGAGGACACGCCACGGAAATCGACGCTGTACTGCCCGGAGTGTGACCATCGGAGTCCGGCGACCGGGGAGTGGAACGTCGCCGAGACGGCCCGCCGGACCCGCTATCGCTGCCCCGAGTGTCGGACCAGCGTTCTCACGCAGCCCAGATACGATGACGGAGAGACCGCCGCGCCGGTCGCCGCGATGTGGGGCCGCACCGTCCGGGGCGTCGTCGACCAGCTACGGCTCTGTCGGCGGTTCTGGGCCGAGACGACCGCATAGCACTACGACAGAGGAACAAAAAGCGCCGACGTGTGGGTGTCAGTCGCCGCTGGCCGACGACGCGGTACCGTTCGTCTCGAAGGTCACCGTCTCGTTGCCGTCGACGACGACGGTATCGGTCTCGTCGACGACCTCGATCGAGAGCTTCGTGTAGGCGGTGACGACGCTCTCGGTTTCGAGATCGATCCGGACCACGACGGTCGGACTGTCCGACGACGACGCCGTGAGTTCGAGTGCGACCTCGCCGTCGTTGGTCGCTTCGACGACGGTCGCCGCCAGCGCGCTGGGATCGTCGAACCGCTGCTGGACGGTGTAGCTGGCCTGTGAGTCGTTCTCGACGAGTCGCTCGACCAGCGTCCGTTCCTCGTCGTCGAGGACGCCGATCGTGTCCGTGATCGTCAGGTCGAGATCGTCGAGTGCCGGCTGTGCGGAGCGCACGTCGACCGACTCGTTGTCGAGCGAGACCGTCCCCGCGACGCTCGGGAGACAGCTGTCGGCGGGACTGGCGCGGACGCCGACGGTGTCGGTCGGCTCCTCGCGGTCGACGCTCTCGTAGTACTGGTTGACCCGGAGTTCGACGTGCTCGGACTCGCTGAGTCCGGCGCTGGTCGAGAACTCGTCCCAGACCAGCGCCGCGAATCGCTGGCGGTCGATCTCGTCGAAGGCCTCGCCGCCGTGTGCCTCGATCAGCGTGACGGTGACGCCGTCGACGCGCACGTCGGTCCGGGTCCGGTTCGGAGCGTCGACCCGGAGCGCGCCGCTGCACGTTCGGCCGGCCTCGCTGACCGTGAACGTCGTTGCGCTGGTGTTGGTGACCGATACGTCGACGGTCTCTGTGTCGGCGTCGGTGTAGGTGCCGGACGAGGTGACGGTGCCGTTCGTCGGTTCGGGCGACTCGTCTGTCGAGTCGGTCACGCTGCCGTCGGCGACGACGACCGCGCCACTGGCGGCCAGGAGGAGCGCCGAAACGGCCAGCGCGTAGGCTGCAAGCCGGTACTCACGTCGCATCTGTACCACTCCGTTGGCGGGGACTGGATCGTGTCATGTGTTCGTGTGGCGATCAGACCAGCCCGCGAGCGGCCGAGAGCGGCTCGTGGAGGGGGAACGTGTGACGGGGTTCGTCTCGGGGAACAGCCGCCGGCAGGGGACTGACCCGATCGCGCCACCCGTGGGTTGACAGAAAGGGCTTGTAAGCGTCCGTTGGAAACAGCCGTGAAACAGGCGTGAAACGCGTTTCAGTCCCGTTTCAGGCGTTTCGAACCGGTGGAAATCAGCACCTTCTTGGGAGGACGTTCGGTCTCGGAAGACATGAAGACGGTCGTGCGGTCCCGAGTGGTGTTGGTCCTCGCACTCGGCGTCCTCGGCGGCAGTATCGCGGTGTTCGCGACCGTGACCGGCGTCACTGCGGCGGTCACGCCACCTGCGGAACACGAGTTCGCGATCGACGGCGGACAGCTCGTCGAAACGAGCGGCGAGCGCGACCGGACGGTAGTCGCCGATCTGCGTGCCGTCGAGCGGGTCGAGATCGCCGGTCACGGGAGTTCCCTCGTCGTGACGACGACGCCGCGTGAGCCGATCGAGCTCCCGCTCGCGACCCGAGAGCGTGCCAAAGAGATCGTGACGACGACGGGGGCATTCGCCGACGAGTCCACGCCGGAGGGCGCGGTGTACACGATCCGACCGATCCCCGAGTCCGTTCGAAGCGACACCGCCGCAGTGGCAGGAGCAGACCCGGGGACGGCGTGGACGCAGCTCGCGCCGGCCAACGACTCCGCGTTCACCCTGCGAGAGCGAGCGGACGGCGTCGTCGTCGAGCGAACCGAACGGCGAATGAGCGACCGGCGGGCGCTGGTGGTCGTCGATCCGGTCGAACGAGCGACGCGGTACAGCGTCGTCGTCGATCTGGAGAACGAGACGGTCGACGCGTTCGTCCGACTCAGAGAGGGGGCCAGCGGGTCCCCTCGTGGACGATGAACAACGAGAGCCGCGACCGACGAACGGTCGTCGCCGCCGGGACCTTCGTCGCCGCGACGGCCGTGACGGTCGCGCTGGCCGCCCGCCTCGCCACGCCGCCGTCGATCACGGTCGCGATGGGAGACGCCACCGTGCGGGCCGGGACGCTGGGTCCGTCGCTTCGCCCCGGCGGCGCGATCGCACTCACGATCGCGGCGTTCGCCGCTGGCGCGAGTGCGACCGTCCTCCTCGTCGAGGGCGAGCCTGCGTCGCCAGCGGACCGACCGGTCCCAGAGCCGGACGGCCGAGCCGACGACGACGAGCAGACAGCGCCGTCGGAACTGCTGGCGGCCCGGCGCAGCGAGTGGGAAGAAGTGGCAGACCGGCTCGCGAACAACGAGCGGATCGTCTACGAGGCCGTACTCGACGCCGACGGCGTGCTCCCACAGAGCGAGATCGTCGAGCAGACGGACGTGTCGAAAGCGACCGTCAGCCGAGCGCTGGACAACCTCGAAGCGCGGGACCTCATCGAGCGCAAGCGCCGCGGGATGGGGAACGTCGTCGTCCTCACCTGAGACGGACAGTTGTCGTTGCTTCCCGGTGAGCGCTGGGACGGGGTCGATGCTCACCAGTACATCGCGACAACGGTCCGTATGATCGACCGTCGACCTCGCTGGCTGCGGGACCGGGACCGTCGGCCAGACGATGTGAAAGGTTAATTCCGAGCGCCTGTAACAGGCCCCCGTGAGCGAGTACAGCCCTGTTCCCTCCCCCGATGCGACGACCGTGTTCCCGTATCACGATCTCACCCCACCAGCGACCGCCGACGTGTACGAGGCCCGTCCCGTCGTCGACGACCACCTCCCGCGAACGCCGCTCGTCCGGAGCGAGTTCCTCTCGGCCGAGTTCGACGCCGACGTGTACCTGAAGCGCGAGGACACCCTACCGACGGGGGCGTTCAAGGTCCGCGGTGGCGTCACCCTCGCGTCGCGCCTCGACGACGAGTTCCGCGAGTCGGGCCTGATCGCCGCGAGCACCGGCAACCACGGACAGTCGGTCGCTTACGCCGGCCGCGCGTTCGACGTGCCGGTGACGATCGTGGTGCCCGAAGCGGCCAACGCAGCGAAGGTGGCCGCGATGGAACGGCTCGGTGCCGACGTACAGTTCCACGGCGCGGACTTCGACGAGGCCCGGGAGCACGCCGAGTCCCTGGCCGCGCAGGCGGGCTATCGATACGTCCACTCGGCGAACGAGCCGAGTCTCGTCGCCGGGGTCGGGACCGCCGGCCTCGAAATCGTCGAGACGCTGCCGGATCTCGACTACCTGTTTTGTCCCGTCGGTGGCGGATCGAGTGCCGCCGGCTACTGTCTGACGGTGGGCGCGCTCACGGACGCCACCGTGATCGGAGCCCAGTCGGAGGCGGCACCGGCGATGCACCGCGCCTGGGCCGAGGACACGCTCGAACCCCACGATCGGATGGAGACGTTCGCCGAGGGCGTCGCGACGCGCGTCCCCTTCGCGCTGACGACGACGGTCCTCCGCGAGCGACTCGACGAGTTCCGGCTCGTGAGCGATGCGGCCCTCCGGCGAGGCGTTCGCGATCTGTTCGTAAACGAGGGGGTGCCCATCGAGGGTGCCTGTGCGACGAGCCTGGCGGCGATGAGACAGCGCGCGGACGAACTGGCGGGATCGACGGTCGTGTTCCCGATCTCGGGCCGGAACATCGAGCCCGAGAAGCTGACCGACATCCTCGACGGCGCGCCCTGATCGGCCGGGCTCGCGGGGACACTCCCCAATACCTATCTCAGAGGAGCCAGAGAAGGCAGACAACGGAATGGGAGGGACACAGCCAGGAGCGACGCTGGCCGCGAGCGTCGGCATCGAAGTCGATGGCGGTCACTGCGAGCAGTTGCTCTCCCGAGGGCAGTCGCTACCGGCGTCGGCGAGGGAGACCTTCACGACGGCCGAGGACAACCAGCAGACGGTCCAGATTCGTGTGTTCCAGGGCGAGCATGAACGTGTCGAGGAAAACGAGCTGCTCGGCGAGTGTACGGTCTCCGGCCTCGCACCCGCCCCCGCGGGCGTGCCGGAAGTAGCAGTCATGTTCACCGTCGACAGCGATGGGACCCTGCGGGTCTCGGTCCAGGACGCGACCGGCGACGCGACACTCCAGATCGAGGGACAGCGTGAGTTCGACGACATCGCGGTCGAGACGGCAGGAAGGACCGGCGCAGGCCCGACCGACGACGTGATACTCGGCGTCGATCTGGGGACGACCGACAGCGTCTGTGCAGTGCCGGTGGACGGCGAGCCCGAAATCGTCGTCAACAGCGAGGGGGACCGTGCGACACCCACCGCGCTGTCCGTCGACGACGACGGAGCCCTGCTGGTGGGCAAAGCGGCCCGGAAGCGAGCGGTCTCCCGACCGGAACAGACCGTCACGTCGGTCAAGCGCGTCCTCCTCGGCGAGGGCAGCACGGTCGAGCTGGGCGAGCGAGAGTACTCGACCGTAGAGCTGGCGGGATCGCTCTTCGAGAAGTTTCGCTCTGACGCCGAGAGCGCCCTCGGGCGGCCCGTCGAGAAGGCGGTCGTCACCGTCCCCGCGGTGGCGTCGATTCGCCAGCGGAGCCGCATCGAGCGAGCCGGCGAGATCGCCGGGCTGGAGATCGAACGGACGATCGACGACGCGGCGGCGGCGGTGATGGGATACGCTTACGGGAGCGACGGAGAACAGACCGTGCTGGTCTGCGATCTCGGCGGTGGCTCGCTGAGCGTCTCGCTGCTGGACATGGAGAACGGCATCTACGAGATCGTGGCCAACGGCGGAGACGACGAGCTGGGGGGCGAAGAGTGGGACGCGGCGATCGTCGACCACCTCGCCGATCGGTTCGAGGCGGACCACGGCATCGATTTGCGCGAGGACCCACAGGCCCGTAGACGGCTGGCCGACGCAGCGGCGGCCGCGAAGATCGAACTCGCCTCGCGCGAGCGGACGCGGATCGACACCCCCTACGTCGCGACGACGGACGACGGTCCGCTGGACCTGAACGCGACACTCGATCGTGACGCCTACGAGTCACTGACCGAGCCCCTCGTCGAGCGCGTCGTCGAGTCGACCAGCGCGGTCCTGAATGAGAGTCGACACGAGGCAGACGACATCGACGAGCTCCTCCTCGTCGGCGGCGCGAGCCGGCTCCCGCAGGTCCGAAACAGAATCGAGGCGCTGGTCGGACAGCAGACGACCAGACGCGTCAACGAAGACGAGGTCACCGCACTCGGGACGGCCGTGCAGGCTGGCATCCTCTCGGGCGAGGTCGACGACGTGGTGCTGCTGGACGTGACCTCCCTGCCGCTGGGCATCGCGGTCGAGGGCGGTGATTTCGAGCGCATCGTCGAGCGAGGCGAGACCATCCCCACCGTCGAGTCAGTGGTGTTCACCACGACGGTGGACGACCAGACGGCGGTGCCGATACGCGTGTTCCAGGGCGAACACGAAACCGCCACACGGAACGAGTTGCTCGCCGAGTTCGTCCTGACCGACGTGCCACCGGCCTCGGCTGGGACACCGGCGATCGAGGTCACGGTGAGCATCGACGAGAACCGGTGGATCAACGTCGAGGCAGCCCACGACGGCGGCAGTGAATCGATCACGATCGATCCGACGACGGAGCTACCGCCGGAGGATGGAACGAGACGGCAGTCCGAACAGGAACGGCCAGCGCCCCGACTGGTTGCCGCTCGGGACGAGGACGAGGCGACGGCAGCCGACGCCAGCCGGGAGACGAGCGCCCCGAGGGATCTGGAGACGCTGATCGACGAGACCCTCGACGTGCGCAACCAACTCCACCGGGGCGTCCTCTACTGTCGCCGGTCGATCGACAACGACGTGGCGGACCTCCGCGACAATCTCGAAAAAACGGCCCAGAACGTCGAGTCGATTCTCGGGACGAACGCGGAGAGAGCAGACAGCCATGACGAGAATGAGGGCGAGAGCCAGCGAGCCGACCGGCTCGTCGACGAGCTGGCGGCCGTCGAGGAGTCGCTGCGGGCACTGCTCGACGAGGACACGTCGACGGGGCTGGCGTTCGACGACCTCGAAGGGCTGGTCGACCGGATCGACCGCGGGCTCGAAGCGGCGGGACTCGTGCTCGTCGATCCCGACGGCGGGGCCGAAACGGACCCGTACCGCCATCGGGTGGTCTCCTCGACCGAGAGTTCCGTCCCGGAGGGGCGAATCGTCTCCGTCCAGCAGATCGGATACGAGCGCGACGGAGCGGTGCGCCGGGAGGCGAAGGTGATCGTCAGCGCCGGTTCTCCAGCGGAACGTGTCACAGCGGCCACGGAGCAGACCGATCCCGACCGGTCGAGCGCCACACTCGATCAGGCGATCAGAGACGCGCGCGCCCCGGCTGTCGAACAGTTCCCGAGCCCACCGCGACGGTCGGTGAGCTACGAGGACTTCGAGATCACAGCGACGCTTGGGACCGGCGGCCAGGCGGTCGTGTACGAGACGACCCATCCCGCAATCGAGTCGCCGGCCCGGATCGCGCTGAAAGAACCGGCTCGCGGCGAGCGGACCCTGACACACGACGCGATCAGTTCGTTTCTCCAGCGGGCACAGACGTGGCGGACCGTCGACGACCGCGAGCGAGAGGGTCGCCGGTGGCGCTCCCACGAGTACATCGTCGGCGTCGTCGACGTCGGGGACACCCGCCCGTGGATCGCCATGGAGTACATGGACGGCGGCGACCTCGCCGATCGACTCGACGGCACCGACGGGCTGGCGGTCGAAGAGGCCGTGTGGATCGCGCAGTGTCTCTGCCGCGCGCTCGAAGTCGCACACGAGTACGGGATCGCCCACCTGGACGTCAAGCCGGGGAACGTCCTCTTCACCGAAACGGCACCGTCACGCTGGGACCTGCCGAAGCTCGCCGACTGGGACCTCGCGAGAAAACTGCGGGACCGAACCGACTCGATGGAGGGGTTCTCCCGGCACTTCGCCGCGCCCGAACAGTTCGACGCCGAGGCCTTCGGCGAACCGGACCCGGTCACGGACATCTACCAGGTCGGCGCTGTGCTGTACGCGATGCTACGCGGCGAGCCCCCCGTGAGCGGCGGACGCCTCGCCGTCCGCAAGCGGATCGTCCGCGACGACGGGCCACCACCAGCCCCGAGTGACGGCCGTGACGACGTGCCGCCCGAACTCGACGAGATCGTACGCACGGCGCTGGCGACGGCAAAGCGGGATCGGTACGAATCGATCCGGTATCTGCGGGACGATCTGGAAGCGCTGTGGAAGTCGCCGGACGATACCGGCTAGCTTCGATCCCACAAGGGTCCGTCTGAAACCCGAGCTAGATAACCTACATATCCCAGTGACGGAGGCTTCGATCCCACAAGGGTCCGTCTGAAACTGTGTTCTTCAAACAGATTGCCGCGCCAGCCGTAAGCGCTTCGATCCCACAAGGGTCCGTCTGAAACCGCTGGTGCGCGAGCAAGTCGGCCCCGGCGCGGCTTCGATCCCACAAGGGTCCGTCTGAAACCGAACGAGTCCTTCCCACCCTCGGTTTCCAGAATCCGCTTCGATCCCACAAGGGTCCGTCTGAAACCCGCTTCATCGACGACGTGGGCGCTCGACAGGCAGAGCTTCGATCCCACAAGGGTCCGTCTGAAACCATGGCCGATTTGACCACGTATACATCGCTATTTGCCGTTTGCATTTCATGGTTTCCGTCGACCCTCGATACCCCTCGAACCCCCTGGGGGTCGATGGAAACGCGTGCTCTCTCGATCAGTACGCAGGCGAGACACGGTCGACGTGGCGGGAAACCGGCGACAGAGGGATCGGTCCGACCGTCTTAACCAACAGAACGACGGTGCTGGAGTCCGTGTTGGTTAACAGGGAGATCGAAGTGAGCGACGAGCCACCGACGCCGCCGGCAGACCTGCCCGATGACCTCGGCGACGGACTCGAACAGTGTTCGCTGACTCGTCTCCGCCAGGTCGCGGAGTACGCCGAGGCGCTCGCAGCGTTTCGCGAACGGAACGATCGTCTGGATGGGGCCGACGACGGCGACGGCGAGCACGCCGACAGAGCCCACAAACGGGAGGACGGACCCGAGAACCCTCCCGACGGCGTCCCGTCGAAGGCGACGATCACGGTCAAGGAGATCAACGACAACCGCTACTACTACTGGCAGTGGCGCGACGGCGAACAGATCCGTTCGCAGTACGAAGGTCCCGTTGATCCGGCGTAGTCGTCGCCCGAGGCGACAGTGGCTGATACTACCGGCTGTAAATCTGTGAACGATTTCGCCACCCCGGGGTGGCGAAGCTCGTCACGAAGTGACAGCCGGCAGTATGAGGAGTGTGACACACCCCGTGTGCGAAGTGATTCTCGGGTCGTGTCCGGAGCACCACCCCCCGTGTGCGAGATGAATCTCGACGAGAGCGGGACCGACCCCGTGTGCGAAGTGAAACGGAGTCCCGTGCTGGGTGCACGCCGGAGGCGTGTCGCCGCCGCCAGTGAGTGATACACACCCACCCCGTGTGCGAAATGACTTGGGCGCTCTCCGTCTGCGAAACGATAGGCCACGAGATCGGCACCACACCGTCTGCGAGATGACCACCCCGTGTGCGAGATGAAACTGTCAGTGCGAGCGAGAGAGATCGTCCGGCGTATGCGAGCTGGGCCGGAGGGCATCAGAAGTCACGCGCCCTCACCCCTCGAAGAAGTCCTCGATCTGAGCGTTGACGACGGACTTGATCAGTGACTCGTCCTGCTCGACCTCTTCGAGTCGGATGTCCGAGCGTAGCGTTTCGGCGACGACCTCTGGGTCGTCGACGAACGTGTACTCTTTGTGGACGCCGCTGCCGTAGCCACGGCCCCGCTTCTCCGAGGTGACGAAGTTGTAGGTCTCGGCCTCGCCCATGTACCGGAGGTAGGAGTCCCGAGACTTCTCGTCCGTGTCCAGAAGGTCCGTGAGGTACTGATAGACGCGGTAGGCGACCGTACTCGGGACGGCGTTGAGGGTGCGATTCGAGTAGACCGGGACGATCGCCGTCGCGTACAGCGAGAGCTTCTTCTGCGAGGAGAGGCCCTGCATCTGGGTCAGCGTCCGGTCGCGTTCGGCCTCTTCCTGTGCGTCGCGCACGTGCTGTTCGTGGACCGTGTCGTCGCCGGCACGATCCGCGATCTCGCCTGCCGTCCGGAACAGGTCGATGGCCTTCCGCGCGTCGCCGTGATCCTGTGCCGCGAAGGCAGCACTGAGCGGAATGATCCCGTCTTCGAGGACTCCCTCCTGGAACGCGTCGCGTCGGCGTTCCAGGATCGCCTGCAGTTGGTTGGCGTCGTAGTCGGAAAACACCACATCCTGGGGGTTGAACGAGCTCTCGGCACGGCCGTCGAGTTCCTCCATGAAGCGCGGATCGTTCGTGAGCGCGGCGACCGAGACGTGCTGGTCGATCCGGCCAAGTTGGGAGGCCCGCGACAGCTGATACAGGAGTTTCGAGTACGCCGGTTCGTCGTTTGGATCCCGCTGGCGACCGACGAGCAGGTCGACCTCGTCGAGAATGATGATGACCGACTCGAAGTGTTCGCTCAGAATATCGTAGAAGCGGTTGAGCTTCTGGCTCGTCGAGACCCCGCTCTGTGGGACGCCGACCTCGACGCCCGCTTTCGCCGCGGCGTTTTCCACGAGCTGGTAGACGGCCCGGTCGTGTGACTTGAGCGTCTGGCAGTTGATTTCGACGACGCCGAAGTCGATGTCCTGGCTGTTTGCCAGTTCGAGCACCTGCTGGCAGACGGCGTTGATGATCAGGGACTTGCCGGTCCCGGACGGGCCGTAGAGCAGCATATTCGGCGGGCGATTGCCCTGCAGCGCCGGCCGGAGATAGGTAATGATGTCTTCGAGCTGGTCGTCGCGACCGACGATGCGGTCCTCGTCGATAACGGCATCCGGATCGAGGAGACCCTTGTCCCTGAAAACGGAGTCCTGGACGCCCTCCTGAAGCCGTCCCTTGATAGATTGGGACAGTGACTGCTGGTCGTCGCCGTCGCCCATGATACCGTGATATGGCCCACTTCGCAGATAAAGATTTGGAACCGCCTGCGAGATTAAATATGGCGAATATACTGCAGAGAGTGGCTAATGTCTACGAAATGAGAGTGGTGGGACATACCGTGGGCAAAGTCAAATTCGATCGTGTTCAAATACACAGATGTCCAGGTATGGATGTGTTCATACTACCGGCTGTAAATCTGTGAACGATTTCGCCACCCCGGGGTGGCGAAGATCCTCACGAAGGTACAGCCGGCAGTATCAGGGACGAACGTGATAGGTCACGGGCCCCGTGTGCGAGATGAAACGACAATCCGGAAACCACGACGACTGTGAAGATCGAGGAAACGTCGTCCCAGCGAGCCCGGAGTGCGTCCGGATTCGGATGACATGTGAACCCACACACCCCGTGTGCGAAATGAAATGTAGACGAACGGGGAAGGTACTGGTAGAAAGTCGAATCACGACAGCAGTCGAGATCCGCCGCCCCCACACCCCGTGTGCGAAGTGAATCGGAGCGGAGGACAGACTGGTGAACTGTCCCGAAGTCCGAGCGCTGTGGAGTGATACGGATTGTCGTCGCCCTTTTTCCGCCAACAAGGGGTAAAGCGGGGAAGAGGAAGGGAAAGAAGAGATGGGTGAAAGAAAGCGGAGAGTGACCCCCACACCCCGTGTGCGAGATGAAATTGGGAAAGAGAAAGAGTCCCCCTCCAGTCAGAGTCGGCGACAGATACCGCCGGAACAGCCGAAAATCTGTGGTTGAGATGTGGAGAAGTGTATCTAGAGGTAATTGACGATCGATAGATTCTATCTAGATCGTCTAAACTATCTAGCCCAAGTTACCTAATGATAACAATATATTTACTATATTTCTGTCTTCGACTTACAGTACGGCTATGGTTGCACACTCTTATAAATAAATCTTTCCCATACAATAGCTTATTTTCTATCCTGTCTTATTAGACCTTCTCCCTGCTAAAAACGCCAATATCTGGTGTTTTCCGTCTCAACTCGCCCGCTCTCGCTAACACCCCACCCCCACTCTCTCACCGATTTCATATCGCACACGGGGTGAGGGGGTTCACTCACCCACTTACCCACTCATCCACTCACTCGCGCTTCTCCTCATACTGCCGGCTGTCACTTCGTGAGGATCTTCGCCATCCCGGGGTGGCGAAATCGTTCACAGATGTACAGCCGGTAGTATCACCACAGCACCGACCGAACAACTCGCCCTCTGTATTTTGTTGTCTCTTTCTTCTCGCTACGCTCTCTCGTTCTCCTGTTACGCTCTCTCCCGACGTTCTTCTGTCTTCTTTTCGTGTTGCTCTCTCCCATGTCTTCCTTACGTGCCGTTACCGTCCCCATTCCCCTCCACTTCGAGTGGTCCAAATGATCGACGGCTACAGGTCTTCACACGCTTCCTGTAGAGCGTCCCGGAGGTAGAGAATGTCGTCGTACCGCTGGGTCTTCGATTTGGACAGTGCCGTCAACAGGATCTCGTCGACGCGCGGTGGGACCGCTGCGATCTCGCTGGGCGGCGTCGGCTCACTCTCCAGGATCTGGTACATCGCCTTCGATGGATTCCCGTCGAACGGTGGCTGTCCGGTGAACAGCTCGTAGAAGACCGCGCCGAGCTGATAGATGTCCGTGCTGTGATCGCTGGTCCCGTAGTCGTCGTCGAACTGCTCCGGTGCGGCGTACTGTGGCGTGAGTCCCTGTACGCTCTGGGAGTGTTCGAGCAACTGCTTCGAGAGTCCCCAGTCCGCTACTTTCGGCACGTCCCAGGCGTCTTCGACCGCCCGAAAGAGGACGTTCTCGGGCTTGAGATCGAGGTGAGCGACGCCGTGTTTGTGGGCGTGGCGAACGCCCTTCGTGACTGCGAGCGCGGTCCAGAGCTTCTGGGCCAGACTCATCTCCCCGGCCCGTTCGCCGAGGTGTCCGCCGTCCATGAACTCCATTCCGATCCACGGGACCGGGCTCGCCCCCCAGTCGACGACGCCGACGATGTGATCGTGTCCGTCCAGCCTCTCCCACCGCTCGGCTTCGTCGAGCAACCGCTCGATCGTCTCGCCGTGAATCGTCCCCGACATCCGCGGTCTCTTGATCGCGATCGACCTGTCCACCGTCCCCGGAACCGACGCTTCCACCACGTCGGCGTTGCCTCCCTGTCCGATCGTCCGTTCCTCTTCGATCTCGTCGAGGGCGATCTCCGCTTCTGGCGCACCTGGGATGTCTGCCGGTCGCCGTTCGTCGACGTGTTCGTCGACGTGGCTCGACTCTGAGATGTCGTCCTCGTCGTCCTGTGACGTGTTTGCAGCCAGAATTGCTGCTACTCGCTCGACCGCCGCCTCTCCGAACTGCTTCGACTCGGAAGAGCGGACCAGGTCTCGCAACGGCTCGGGATCGTGTCTGGCGACCTGGGCGAAGCAGGATCCCGCGCGGTCCTCGATGGTGTCGTTCCCGTCTGCCAGCAGTGGGACGATCGACGGGAGGTAGTCGACGACCTGTGACGGATCTTCTTCGGATACGGTTGCGAACGTGGAGGCGGCGAATTCTCGTGTCGATCGCTTCGGATCGTCGAGTCGCGGTTCGATCGCGTCCAGATAGTCGATCACCTGCCGGGGCTCTTCTTTGGCCACTTCGGTGAACACGTAGGTCGCGAGATTCCGCGTGTTCTCACTCTCGTCGTCGAGCCGTGGTTCGAGCGCGTCCAGATAGCCACTCACTCGCTGGGGGGCGACCTCGACGCCCTCACTGAATGACGTGGTCGCGAAGTTACGCGTCGGTCGTTTGGGGTCGTCGAGCCGTGGTACGAGTGCGTCTAAGTAGCCGATTGTCTGCCGGGGCTCTTCCTTGGAGACCTCTCCGAAGACGTAGGCCGCGAGGTTTCGCGTATTCTCGCTCTCGTCGTCGAGCCGTGGTTCGAGCGCGTCTATATGACTACTCACTCGCTGGGGGGCAACCTCGGCGGCTTCGCCGAATGCGGTGGTCGCGAAGTTCCGCGTATTCCCACTCGCATCGTCGAGGCGGTCCTCGAGCGCGTCGAGATAGTCGAGAACCCGGTTCGGTTTCTCGTCGGCGACTTGCTTGAAGACGTAGGTTGCGAAGTTTCTCGTTCCTTGGCTTTCGTCATCGAGGCGGTCTTCGAGCGCGTCGAGATAGTCGATCGTCAGCCGTGGATCTTCCTTGGAGACTTCCTTGAAGACGTAGGCTGCGAAGTTTCTCGTCTCTTGGCCCTGATCGTCGAGACAGTCTTCGAGCGCGTCGAGATAGTCATATGCGAGGCGTGGCTCCTTTTTGACGACTTGCTTGAAGACGTACGTTGCGAAGTTCCTCGTCTTCTCTTCCCGGTCGTCGAGGCAGTCTTCGAGCGCGTCGAGATAGCCGCTCATGTGCCGCGGCTTCTCCTTGGCGACCTCCTTGAAGACGTAGGCCGCGAGGTGTCTCGTGTTCTCGCTCTCGTCGTCGAGTCGTGGTTCGAGCGCGCCCAGATAACGACTCACTGGTTGGGGGGCGACTTCGACGACTTCGCTGAACGCGGTGGTCGCGAAGTTCCGGGTGGATCGTTTGGCATCGTCGAGTCGTGGCTCGATCGCGTCCAGATAGTCGATCACCTGTCGGGGCTCTTCCCTGGCGACCTCTCCGAAGACGTAGGTCGCGAGATTTCGCGTATTCTCGCTCTCGTCGTCGAGCCGTGGCTCGATCGCGTCCAGATACTCACTCACTCGCCGGGGGTCGACTTCGACCACTTCGCTGAACATCGAGACCGCGAAGTTCCGTGTCGACTCCTCGGAGTCGTCGAGCCGTGGTTCGACCGCGTCAAGAGAGTCGATCACCTGCCGGGGGTCCTCCTGAGCGACCTCCTTGAAGACGTAGGTCGCGAGATTTCGCGTATTTTCGCTCTCGTCGTCGAGCCGTGGCTCGATCGCGTCGAGATAGTCGTTCACCCGCTGGGGGGCAACTTCGACG
Organism: Halomicrobium sp. IBSBa; assembly: GCF_017612575.1. Taxonomy (NCBI): domain Archaea; kingdom Methanobacteriati; phylum Methanobacteriota; class Halobacteria; order Halobacteriales; family Haloarculaceae; genus Halomicrobium; species Halomicrobium sp. IBSBa. The sequence goes on along the minus strand of NZ_JADPQC010000006.1, from coordinate 173,196 downwards.
ACCTCGCTGAACGCGAACAGCGTGAAGTTTCGCGTCTTGCCGTTCGAATCGTCGAGACGCGGTTCGAGCCTGTCGAGATAGCTGCTCACTCGCTGTGCGTCTGATTTGGCGACCTGCTTGAACACGTAGGTCGCTGTCTGGCGGTTCTCGGGCTGGTTGCTATCGAGAAACCGACCGGCCGCGTCGAGATCTACCCGGGCCGGAGCGGCATCGGCGTCACGCCGCAGACTGTCGATCTCGCGAGTCGAATCCTCGTCGGTGTCCATCACTCCTCTCGGCGTAGGACTTCCAGTTCAAATTATCTTCCCACTAGAACACGTCTCGAATTGGAGCGAATACGGACACTCATCGGTCACGTTCCGCTCGGTCAGTACGTTGAAGCCACTCCCAGTCCAACGACCTGCAGATGCGTGACTCACGGGAACCGGACCCCTCGACCGTCGAGAGTCCGAGTCGGCGGTCGCTGTCGCCCGACTCGTTCGATCACGAGGCGGTGATCGGCCGAACTCCCACGACGGTCGTCCACCGAATCGGGATCGGATCGGACGATCCGATCGCAGTCAAACACCCGGCGACCCACGGGACCCTGGGCGGGGACGTGTTCGATTCGTTTCGACGGGAGGGCAAACGGTGGGCCCAGCTCGCCGACCACCCTCACATCGTCGGCGTCGTCGACTGGGGCGAGAGCCCGCTGCCGTGGCTCCACCACGACGCCGACGTTCCGTGGGTCGCGATGGAGTACATGGACGGCGGGGACCTCGGAGAGTACACGGAGGGACTCTCCGTCGAGGGCAAGCTCTGGGTCGCCCAGCGACTCGCCGATGCCGTCTGGTACGCACACCACGACGGCGGCGGCCTGATCCACCACGATCTGAAACCCGAGAACATCCTCTTTCGGGAGACGGACGGCCGGCAGTGGGACGTGCCCAAGATCGCCGACTGGGAGCTCGCCCGGACGCTCCTGAACCACTCCGACAGCGTCGGCGTCACCACCCCACAGTACGTCGCGCCCGAACAGGCCCACAACGAGTCGACCGACCAGCTCACCGACCAGTTCCAGCTGGGAATCGTCCTGTACGAACTGTTCACGGGGACACACCCGTTCGTCGACGGTCCCGAGTCTGCTCCCGAAGCGGCACTGATCACGGGCATCCTGCAGAACGATCCCGTCCGGCCCAGCGAGCGTCGACCCGTGCTGCCGTCGGCGCTGGACGACGTTCTCCTGACGATGCTGGCAAAGGACCCCGACGACCGCTACGAGGCGATGCTGCAGGTCCGGAACGACCTGCGTGCGATCGGGCGAGACGACGACCCGGAGCCGAACCCGACCGCCCAGACCCGCCCTGACTCCCGTTCGGAGACGACCCAGACGGCCGACTGGAACGGCGTCGGCGTCGGCACTGGCGTGGTCCTCGATACCACTGCCCGCGGGGCGGCGGCGATCAGGACCGAACTGGCTGACGACGGGACCTTCTACCTGAGCGATACCGACCACGATCTCGAACCCACCCAACGGGTCTCGCTCTACTACGAGGGAGACGATCCGGGAGCGAGCGACATCATCGAGGTCCAGCCCGTCGAGAGCGACGAAGGCCCGCCCGCCGTGGGCGACAGCGAGACGTTCGGCGAGGGCGTCGTCGTCGACACGACCGGCGACAGCAAGGCGGCCGTCGAGACCGCCCTCGCCAACGACGGCGTGTTCTACCTCAGCGGTATCGAGGCGACCCTCCAGACCGGTGACGCGGTCGCACTTCGCTACGAGGGATCCGATCCGACGGCGAGTGATATCTCGCAGGTAGTGCCGGTCGACGAACTCGACCAGGCCGACGCGGCAGAGGCTGGCGAGTCCGACGCCACCCGACGCTCTGACGCCCAGGCTGCGTCCAAATCGTCGTCGGCGACCGCCAGCGACCGATCGATACGCGGCAGCTGGCCGCGATTTGGCTACGATCGAGGACGGACGTTCCACACGCCGGATCAGCAGGGGCCCGACGACTCGCCGGACGTAGTCTGGGAGTCGGAGATCGGGAGCGGGCTCGAAGCGTCGCCGGTCGTCGCTGACGGTGTCGTCTACGCCGGTACCACGAACGGGCTGGTGTTCGCCGTCGACGCGCGAACCGGGGAGAAACGGTGGCACTTCGAGACGGAGAACGCCGTCGTCGCCGCGCCAGCGGTGGCTGGAGACACGCTCTACGTGGCCAGCAAGGACGCCCACGTGTACGCGATCGACCGCGAAGACGGCACCGAGCGCTGGGCCTCCGACACCGGGAGCGGGATCTACGCGCCGCCCCTGGTGACGAACGACCGCGTCGTCGTCACGTCTCGCTCCGGCGCTGTCAGGGCGATCCACACCGAGACCGGCAACGAGATGTGGACCGTGGAGACGACGCCGGGCATCCGCGTGCCGGTGACCCAGTACGGCCGGCGGCGCTTGCTGGTGGGCGACGACAACGGCGTTGTCCACGTCCTCACCAAGGGCGGCTCCGAGCAAGCCAGCGTCGACCTGAGCGGACGAGGACGCATCCGTACGCCGATCGTCGCACCCCACAACTCCGGGACGGTCCTGATCGGCGACACGCTGGTCGATCTCCGGCGGGAGACGGTCTCGGACACGCTCGCCCGTGGGGTCCGGTCGCTGCCAGCCGTCGCCGAGGGGACGGCCTACTACGTGACGGACGCCGAGGTCAGAGGCATCGAGATCTACAGCCGCGAACAGGTCGTTTCCTACGGGTTCGACGGATCGACGAGCCGCCTCGGAACCGACACGACCCCGGCGATCGCGGACGGGACCGTGTACACGGGCCTCGGTGACGGTACGGTCGTCGCGTTCGACGGCGCGACTGGCCGAGAACGGTGGCGGCGGGAACTGGACTCGACCGTCGCCGGCTCGCCCGTCCCCGTCGACGGGCACCTCTTCGCCGCGACGCGTGAGGGGACTCTTTGCGCACTCATCGAACAGTCTTGACTTCGCGTCGGGACCGCACGGTCCCCTCCCGGATGGGTGTCGATCACACCCCGGAACAAAGCATTTAGTAGTCGAATCGGAACGTGGCACCCAACGTGGTCTTTTCAGCAACGCCGTCCGTCCTGTCGCACGATCGCAACACGACCGCCGCGTCGAAGGGAGTCGCTCGGCGTCTATGAGCCCGGAGACGGCGGCCGAGTCGGACGCCGACGGTCGTACCGTCGGCTCCCGGACGGACGAGACCTTCAGCGAACTCTCGGTGCTCGAAGACGTCGGCCACGAGAAGGTGCCGGGCGTTGGGCGAGACGACTACCACCACCGCCAGATCGAGGGCGATCGGACCGACGTCGAGATCGTCACGCGGGCGCTGGAACTGGGGATGAACGTCGTCCTCAAGGGCCCGCCCGGCGTCGGCAAGAGCTTTCTCACGCGGTACGTCTGTGCGATGACCAACCGGCCGCTGTACCGCGTGACGCTGTCGGAGACGACGTACCGCGAGGACCTGCTTGGCCACCTCCACCTCGTGAGCGGCGACGGCGGCGAGACGGTCACGGAGTGGATCGACGGGCCGCTCACTCGCGCGGTCAGGGAGGGGGCCGTCCTCTTGCTCGACGAGATCAACGCCGCCGACGCCAACACCGTCGCCGCTCTCAACGCCGTGATGGAACAGCGCGCGACCCGGTCGCTGACGATCCCACAGACCGGCGAGCAGATCGTCCCACACGAGGAGTTTCGCGTTGTCGCGACCTCGAACCCCGGCTATCAGGGGACCTACGAGCTGAACGACGCCTTCGAGGACCGGTTTCGCCACGTCAAACTCTCGTATCTCCCGGAATCGGTCGAGGTCGAACTCGTCTTCGACCGGACGGACCTCGACAGGGGGAAAGCAGCACAGATCCGGGACCTGGTGTCGTTCGCGAGCCGCCTCCGGGAGGCGTACGTCGACGGCGAGCTGTCGACGCCGGTCACGACCCGGGAACTCGTTCGGATCGCCCGGTTCGTCGAAGACGACTTCATGACCGTCGGGGAGGCGGCCAGGAGCGAACTCGTCGCGCGCGTCGACGAGTACGACGAGTCGCTGGTCCGGACGCTCATCGACAAACGACTGTAGATGCGACTGACAGCACAGACCGAGGCGGCGGATCTGGCCGCGCTCTCGACGCCCGAGCGAGCGTCCAGCGAGCGCCGCCGAGAGCTCGAACGGCTCGCGTCGCTGTGTACGGACAGGGAGACGACGATCTCGATCGCCTTCGACGAGCAGCGAGCGTTCGCTCGGCCGGTCGAGGGCAGCCCGGACGCCTACGAGATCGTGCTGCCGACGGAGAAATACGAGCAACCCGGCACGGAGCTGCCGCCGGGGCTGTGGGATCGCTCGATCCAGGTCGCCTTCCTCTTCCACGAGCTGGGCCACGTCTACTACTCCGATTTCGACCGGTTCGGCGACTGTTTAGAGCGGGTCGACGGGCGCTGGCGCGACCTGTTTCGGATGGTGTACAACACCGCCGAGGACGGCGTCGTCGAGACCCAGATCGCCAACGAGTTCACCGTCAGCGACGACTTTCTCGTCCTCAACGACGTGCTCGTCTCGCGGGCCGACGAGCGACACCGTGCGTACGTCGAGCTGTTCGACCTCGCGACCGCCGACGGCGAGCCGGTCCAGTCCTACACCGTCTTCGAGGCCCTGGCCGTGGGACTGCTGGACCGTGGCTTCGTCGACAGCGGTCGCTTCGCCGCCATCGTCGACCCGGACGACGACCGGCGTGTCGTCTACGACGGCCAGCGGGAGGCGGTCCGCGAGCTCGTCCCGGCGATGGACGAGTTCGTCGCGGACGTGCTTTCCGAGCCCGACGGCACCCGGCGGGTCGAGCGGGCCTACGAGTTCTTCGAGACCGCCAGAGACACCCTCGCGGGGCTCCCGCCGCGACAGAACGGCCGGCTCCAGACCGCGCCGGTCCGGCCAAGCGACGCCCGGGCCCGCGCCGGCTGGACCGCCGACGCGGCCGACCAGCTGCCAGACGACGGTGCAGCCAGCGCCCACGTCGACGGAGACCGCTCTGCCGACGGGCGTGCTGCCTCCAGGACCAACGATGCAGGAAGCGTCGCCGATCGGGACGAGGACCGTCGGCCGCCGGGCCGCGTCGAGGCCGACACGGTCAGACGGGTCCGGCGACAGCGCGTGCGCGCCCAGTCGAACCGGGCGGGCTCGGGCCGGTCGCCTCTCGAACGCGAGGCTCGCGAACTGCTCGCCGTCGTCGACGACGAGTCGACGGCCCTCGAAGAAGTGATCGTCGTCGACCCCGCCGAGGACGGTGGCGACCGGGACCGCTGGGACGACGCGGTCGGGCGTTCGAAGCAGCTCCAGCGGGACCTCTCGACGCAGCTACGTCGAGAGCGCCGTCCCAGAGACGCGCCCGGCCATCGCACTGGCCGACTCGACGGGCGACGACTCGTCGACGCGAGCCACGGGACCCAGCGGGTCTTCACCCGCCGGGAGTCCGGGACGGCCAAAGACTACTCCTGTCTGGTCGTGCTGGACCGGTCGGGATCGATGGACTGCGAACCGATCCGGACGGCCGAGACTGCGACGGCCCAGCTCGTCCACGCGCTGTTCGCGGTCGGGGTCGACGCGTCGGTGCTGTCGATCTGGGAGGGGTACCCGTGCCTGGAACTCCCCTTCGGGGGTCGCCCGTCCGAGCACGTCGACCGCCTGATGACCGAACGCGCAGACTGGGGGACGCCGCTCTCGACGGCCGTCGCCGTCGCCCGTGAGCGCCTCGCCGACGGGCGGGGGTCTCACCCGTTCGTCGTCGTCGTGACCGACGGCGAGCCCGACCACCCCGACCGCTACCGGTCCCAACTGGCGGCCTGTACCGTTCCGGTGTTCGGCGTCTACATCGGGTCGGAACCGGGGACCCACACGGAGTACTTCGACCGCATCGTCCACGCGGAGACGGACACGCTCGCACGAACGATCCAGCGCCTCGTCAGGGCGCTGTTCTCGACGGAGGCCTGACCGTGTTCGACCGGACGCCGCGGGCGCTCCGCGTCGGGTTCGAGACCGGGCGCGTCTCTGGCGAGACCGTGATCGACCGCGCACTTCCGGCGCTGGACGCGGCGACGATCGGGCGGCGACGCGCCACACTCGCGGCACTCACGGTGGCCGCCGACTCGCAACCCGAGCGGGCGACCGAGATCTTCGACGCGGTCGAGTCCTCGATCGGGCCGGGCGCGATCCCGACGCGGGCCGAACTGGCGGCGCTTGGCGATCTCGGCTGTGACCGACCGCGCGCGTTCACGCCGCTGGTCGAGACGTTCCGGCGACCGCTCGCACACCCCGACGACTCCACCATCGACCACGGCGCGCTCGCGGCGCTGCTGGGTGATATCGGGACGGCGGCTCCCGGCGTGGTGAAGCCACTGCTGGGGCCGCTGGTCGCGCTGACCGCCAACGACTACTCGGAACACCGGGTCGAGGCCGCCTGGGCGGTCGTGCGGATCGCGGCGAGCGAACCGGCCATGCTCCGCCCGCTCGTCGCCGGCCTCGTCTGGGATCTGGACAGCGAGGACCCGGCCACCGTCTGTGAGGCCCTCGGGAAGCTCGGCCGGATCGGGCAGTTCCTCCCCGATCACCTCGCGGGACTGGACACGGTCGCGTCGCTGCTCGATCACCCGTCTCCCGAGGTTCGGGCCGCCGCCGTCGAGACCCTCGGCGACACCGCTGGCCGCGGGGCGAAGTTCGACACTGGCGTCCCAGCGCCGGCCCGCGTCGAGCCGTTTCTGGACCGCGTCGCCGCCCGTGGGACCGACTCGGACCCGGCGGTCCGAGCAGCGGCCGTCGAGACGCTGGGGCAGGTGGCGCGACACGAGCCCCGCTTCGCGGAGACGGACTCGGCGCTGTTCCTGACCGCGACGGCGGACGACGACCGGCGGGTCCGGATCGCGGCCCTCGACGCGATCGCGGACACGTTCGAGCCGTCGGCGTTCGACCGCGACCGGTTCCTGCGCTACGCAGTGGGGCGATTGACTGACGGGGACGACGACGTCGCCGGGGCCGCCGTCGACGCGCTCCTGGCGGCCGCCCGCGCACTGCGTTCGGACCACCCGGAGACGGCGCGGTATCTCGTCGACGTGCTCGTGTGGTTCCAGCTCTCGCCCCACGGCGGGCTGGGCGTTCCCGACCCGATCGAGGAACTGGGATCGGCACTCGTCGGCGTCGTCGACCGCGACCGGTACCTCCAGGTCGCGCGCACTCTGCGGGACGCCGAGGACAGCGGGCTCCGACACGCGAGCCTCTCGATCTGCGAGGCGATCGCCTGTCACGCCGACAGCCACCGACTCGCGGCCGTCGGCGTCTTGCAGTCGCTGCTCGCCGACGAGGACGAGCAGGTCCGGCGGCGCGTGCTGTCGGTGTTCGAGCGACTCGCCGAGGATACCCCGGCTCTGTCTCCGGTCCTCGGCCAAATTGCCTGGCCCGTCGCCGCCTACGATCCCGCGGTGCGGCCGCGGGCCGTGGCGGTGCTCGTCGCGACCAGGCAGACGGACGCCCGGAATCGTCTGGGACCGGTCGCCGTGCAGTGTCGCGTCCTCCGCGAGCGCCGTGACGCCGAGGACGACGGCGACGGCCTCGACATCGTCGACTCGGAGCCCGAGTCCAGCCCGCTCCAGCGACTGGCCGAGGCCACGCCACGGGCCGTCACCGACGCCGCCCCCACGCTAGTCGAGTTCCTCTCCGAGGAGGGTGACGTGAGCGTCGCGACCGCGCTCGCGACCGCCGTCGCCGAGGGCGGGCGACTCGCCCCGGAGACGGTTCGTCGTATCGAGGCTGTCGTTCGATCGGCGTCGGTCTCCCCGCCGCTGCTCGCGTGGCTCTCGACGGCGCTCTTTCTCGGGGGCGACGAAGCGGTGCAGCGACGGGCGCGCGACCGCCTGCACTCGCTGGCCGAGCGGCGCGAGGAGACGCCGCTGCTCGCGTGTCTCTCCCTGCTGGTCGATCACGACCCGGTCGTCGTCGCCGAGATCCTCTGCTCGTATCCGCCGGCAGAATCCCTCTCGACTCCGCGGGCCGAACGGCTGGCGGCTCTCGTCACGGCCCACCCGCGGCTCTCGCTTCGGTGTCGAACCGGGTGGTCGCCGTTCCCCGACGGCGCTCGCTCTCGTGAACGGGCCAGCCAGACGGCGTGGCCGGCGGCGCTGGCCGAACACGCTCCCCAGACTGTCCCGGCGCGTGACTGGCTCGCCGACCGCTTCTGGACCGACGACGGCGAGCTGACGGCGTCGCTGCTGGACACGATGGGACGCGCCGACACACTCCCTGGTACCGACGCCTGGCGTCGCCATCCCCACCCCGCGGTCAGGGACGCCGCCCGTGGGCTGCTGGACGGCGAGGCGGCCGCCGATCGACCGGACCCAGTCGATCCGAGCGCGGCGACGACGGACACGGTCGCCGAGGTCGCGTCCCGTCTCGCCTCGACAGATCCCACCCGCTGTCGGCGCGCGTGTGAGCGGCTGGTCTCGATCGCCGCACGCGACCCGTCGCTGCGCCCGGCCGTCCGACAGCACCTCCTCGCGAGCTCCGTCGCCCTCTCCGAGACGGCCGCGCCGACCGCCGTTCTGGGCGCGCTGTCGACGCTCGCGCCCCGTCCAGATCAACCGGGCGGGCGAGCCCGCTCGTCGGTACCGCCGGCCGAGCGCGTCGCCCCGCTGCTCTGTCAGTACGCCGCCGCGCCGTCGCCCGGCGTCCGAGACGTTGCGCTGTCCGCGTTGCGTGTCCGCGGCGGGGACGAGTCGGCAGCGCTCGCGAGCGTGGTGATCGAGCGACTGCGAGATCCGTCCGGTACCGTTCGCGCTCAGGCCGCACACACGGCCGCCGCGCTGGTCGGGGACGCGCTCTCCGTCACGCCGTCGCTCGTCGACGCCCTCGTCGACGCGGTCGACGGACCGCGGTACGTCGCGGTCGCAGCCTGTCACGCGCTGGGCCGCTGTGGCGCGACCGAGCCGTCGGTCACCGACCGCGTGGTCGCGGAACTGACGACCCACCTGCGGGCACGCGAACGCGGGGTCAGGCGCTCCGCGGCCGGCGGACTCGCCCGCATCGGACACGCCGATCCCGGGACTCTCGCACCCGTCGCCGACACGCTGTGTGATCGCATCGGGGCCGATCGCGTGACCTGGCCCGCACTCTTCCCCGTGGTGTCGATGCTCTGGACCAACGACGCGGTGACGCTCGACTCCCTCACGCGCGCTCGCGAGGACGAACCGGACGGCTCGCGGTGCTTGCCACTCACCGCGCTCGTCGCCGAGACGCCGCCGTGTGTCACCCGGGCGGCCGGTCGCCTGCTCGTCGCCGCCGCCGAGGACACGCCCGGCACCGTCCACGGACAGCTGCACGCCGTCGGAGAGCGCCTCCACGAGGAGTACGACGACGAGATCGTCACCAACTTCCAGGATATCACGACCAGCCCGCTGTCGACGTACTGGCTCTTTCGCGTCGTCGCCACCTGTGCGCGGGCCAACCACACGGTGACAGCGTCGTTCGGGTGGGCGCTGGCCGAGACCGTCGACTTTCTCACCTCGCCCGCGGCGGCGTCACCGCACTACGATCTCCCGCGGGACAGCGTCACCACGGACGGACTGACGACGGTGACCGCGCGAGCGGCGGGACTGGGCGGGGACTCGTCCTACGAGACGATCCTCGAATCGTGGCCGGACGAGCCGACGAAACCGGCCCTCGACCCGACGGTGGTCGCGCAGTTTCTCGTCCTCGCCGACGAACCCACTCGGACGCGTTCGTTCGAGCACGTCGCGACGGCCCTCTCGCCCGCCGACCGCGACGACGTTCTGGCGGCACTGCTCTCCCAGTCGGTGAACCTCCACCGCTACGAGGCCGTCTTCGCGTCGCTCACCCGGCTCCTCCCGCTGAGCGACGACGAGCGACTGCACCGCCGCGGCGTCGCGACGCTGCTCGACGCCTGCGAGGCCCACAACTGGGAGGTGCGGGTCAACGCGATCGAGGCGCTCGCGACGCTGGGAACCACCGCGGTGCTCCCGGCCGACGAGGCGATCGGTCACCTGCTGGGACAGCCCGGGCGGGAACCGAAAACGCAGGCGGCGATCGCCGACGCAGTCCTCGACCTGCTGGGCCACGCCGAACGCACGCCCGAGACGGTAGCCACCGCGATGGCCGTCCGGTACGAACGCGGCGGCCCAGCGCGTCGTCGACTCGCCGTCTGGCTGCTCGGGCGACTGGCGACGCGGCACGCGACCGTCCGCTCGCGAGCGGTGGCGACTCTGCTCGCGGCGCTGTCGGACTCGGACCGCTGGGCGAGAGAGCGGGCCGGCGAGGACCTCGCCGCGCTCGCGGCGATCGATCCGGAGCCACTCGCTGCCCACCGCGAGCGACTCGAACGTCGGGCGGCGCGGGCCGACGGCGAGGTGGCCGACGACCTCCGGACGTGTCTCTCCGAGCTGGACGACCGGGAGTAATCACCCGCCCTGGAATCTCTCCGCCGCGTGGCGTTCACAGCAGGAACAGGAAGACCGGATACGAGGCGGCGATCGCCAGCGACGGCGTCAACAGCCACATCGTCACGATCCGCTTCGCCGCGCCCGGATCGAAGAGGCTCCGCTCGTCGAGATCCGCCGGCCCCTCCGCGCCCACGTCTGGGACGTCCGGCATGTCTGTGGGCTTCTCCCCGGGCTTTTCCTCGCGGGCGATATCTCCGATGGTCGGACCGGCGGGTGCCTCCTCGGCGCGTGAGGTGACCAGCGCGCCCGTCGCGACATCCAGATCCGGACGCTCGGGGGTCGGCGTCGCCAACTCCGTCAGCGTCGCGGCTCGACTCGCCCGGCCCCAGCCCAGTCCGATGATCGTCGAGGTCGTGCTGACCGCGAGACTCGCGGGAATCCCGAAGTAAGACAGCACCGTGATCACCGAGGCACCGACCACGGAGACGATCAGCGACGCGAGAATCGGCAGCTCCGTGATGTCGTCGCCGACCGTCTCCAGAGTCCGCCGAGCGATGGTGAAACTGCCCAGCCCGAAGGCCGCCACCGCGAGCAAGACGCCCTGGTTGACGGTGAGCGAGCCACCTTCCCCGACCAGCGGGGCCACGGCGTTGGCCGCGTTCGACGCGCCCGCCGAGAACGCCATGTAGCAGGCGATCACGATCACCAGCAGCGAGCCGACGATGTCCTGTAGCGACGCGTTCACGTTCAGATACGGACGCGGGATCGTCCCCGAGCGGTCGAGTTGGACGAAGTGGAGGTCGAACTTCGTGAACGCGACGTAGCGGTCGAGATACGGGTAGACGTACCGTCCGACGACGACGCCGATGAGGAAGCACAAAAGCGGCGCGACGATCCACGCCGAGACGATCACGAACATGAGCGCCTGGTTGAGGGTGCCAGAGGCCAGCCCCAGCCCGACGATCGCGCCGACGGCCGTCATCGAGGTCGAGGCCGGGACGCCGTAGAGATTCGAGATCAACAGCGACGCGCCCGTGAAGAACAGCACTGCGACGCTCGCGACGGGCGTGAACTGGGCTGCCGGCACGATACTGCTGCTCATCGTCGCGATGACGTTTCGCCCGACCGTCCAGGCACCCAGGAAGCCAAACGCGACGAACAGGGCTCCCGCTGTCGTCTTCCGGACGAGGCGTGAGCCGACTGCCGGGCCGAACGCTACCCCCGTCGACGAGCCGCCGATGTTGAACCCCACGAACACGGCGACGCCGATCCCGACGACGGTCAGGATTCCGAGCATCGTGTTCCTCCCGATACTGGCGTCTGTTCGTCTGTAAAGCGATCCGATATCACGAGAGCCGTCCCGATCGAAACGAGTATAGCCAACGGTATGGATCACCGTCGCCCGGCACGCATATAACTCCTGCCGACCGCTCCGAGTCGATGCCGCCCGAGCGTCGCCGCTCTCAGATCACTCTGTTCTGGAGCCGGTCTCTGTGCTTGACGTTGTACAGGAGCTTGACGTGGTCCGTCGCGGGCGTCCCGATACAGGTCAGGACCATGTCCTCTTGTTCGACCTCCTCGTCGGCGAGGATCTGCTGCATCTCCATGTCGATCTCGCCTTCGACGACGACGGCCGCGCAGTTCGTACACGCCCCGGCACGACAGGAGAAGGGCCAATCGAGCCCCGCCGCCTCGGCGGCTTCGAGGACGTACTCGTCACGCTCGACCTCGATCGTCCCGTAGTCCTCCGGCGGGAGGTCGCTCGCGGCCGCTCGCGTGAACGCCCGTTCACTCTGTGGGTCCCACCCCCGATCTGCGACGACTTCGTCGTTCAGGTACTCGACGGTCGCCGTCCGCGAGGACGACACCGTCGAACCCCGGTCGCTCGATCGCTCCACCGAACTCCGCGAGCCCGTGCGGTGGTAGCCGCCGTTAGGGTCCGAACGATACGCCACGCGGCCGTCGTCTTTCAGGTCGTCGAGCGCGTCGAGGACGGCTCCGCGGCTCGCGTCGAGATCGCGGCTCAACTCGACGCTCGAAACTGGCGTGGTTCCACGCCGCGATCGCTCCCTGATCGCCTCGTAGACGGCTTCGACACCGACGCTCGACGCTCTGTGCTGAGACTCGCTGGTCTCACGACCGTCGCTCTCCCCACTCTGGTCCGTCCTCGACACGTCGACTTCGATCGTCTTCGCGCGCTCGACCCCGCGCCGCGTCGGCCGGTAGCCGGAGGGGCCGTCGGAGGTGTACTCGACCAGGTTCGCCTGCTTGAGTTCGTCGAGCCGATCCAGCACCGACTGTCGTCCGCTCTCGACGTGCTCTGCTACCGTCTCGCTGGACACCGTCCGCTCCCCGCTGTCGGTGAGCTCGTCGACGATTGCGAGCACCGTCGTCGTGTACCGCTGTGCTGTCGTGTTCGACTCCTCGTGGTGGTCACGATCCGGTTCGCTCGTCTGTTCGTCCCGGCCGCTCTCGGATCCGCCGGACTGTTCTGTCTGGCCTCCCCTATCGGGGGCTCCACCAGATTCCTCGACCCGTTCTGCGATGATCGTCGGCAGCCGCCCACCGCTCCGGACGGCGTGTAGCGCCCGCTCGAACAACTGGACGCTCTCGTATCGCGACCGCTTCTCGGTCTCCAGCGCCGTCAACACGACCGCGTCGATGGCCTCGGTCACGTCGTCACGGTACTCGCTGGGCGGCGTCGGCGGATCTCCGTAGACGATGTCGTGCATGATCCCGGTCTGACTCCCGGTGTAAGGCGGTTCGCCGGTGAGCAGCGCGTAGACGATCGCACCGGCCTGATACACGTCCGTCAGCGTGTCGGGATCGCCGAACTCGTCGGACTCGAACTGTTCGGGCGCGGCGTAGGCCACCGACAGTCCGTCCATCGTTCCGGTCTGCTCCGAGAGGACCCGAGACAGCCCCCAGTCGCCGATCTTGGGGAGGTCCCACGTTCCGGCGGCCGTCTCGCGAAAGAGGACGTTCGCCGGTTTGAGATCGAGGTGGACGATCCCGTAGGCGTGGGCGACGGCCAGGCCCCGGCAGAGAGATTCGCCGATCCAGAGCGCGTGGGGCAGTTCCAGTCCGCCGTCGCTCGCGTCGAGGCGATCGGCGAGCGTGCCACCGCCCATGTACTCGATGGCGATCCACGGCAGCCGGTCGCCGGTGTCGACGACGCCGACGATGTGCTCCGACTCCGTCCAGCGCTGCTTGTTCCGTTCCCGACCGTCGACCGTCTCCCAGCGCTGGGCTTCGCTGAGAAACCGCTCGATCGCGTCGCCGGTGAGCGTCCCGGCTCGGGGTGGCTCCTTGAGTGCGATTCTGTCCGGTGGCTCCTCGTCGGTGACCCGTCCCTCGTACACGACGGCCTGTCCCCCTCGCCCGATCGGCTCGTCGCTGGTCTCGATGTGCTCGTATCGCAACGACCGACGCGGCGGACTGGTGACCGCTTCGACATCGGGTGGCTTCCGATCGCTCATCGTCTCTGCTGTCTGGCTGGCTCTCATTAATCTTTTTCTGGTGTATCCGGGGCTGATTCGTCGGTTCGTGAGCGACTCGTAAGATTGAATTGACCGGTTGCTAACTACCTGGTATGCGTGCAACGATCCGTGCGGCCGATCCCGAGTCGACGGCGTCTCTCTCTGTCACAGACGAGTCGGCTGTACGCGTCTACCGCGTCCCCGAGCGCGGGGAGGCGGTCGTCGCCGACAAGGACGGATCCGTCACCTCGCTGGGCGTCCACGACATCTCCGTGTCCCGCGAGTTCGACGACGACGGCGAGCCCGGATACATCGAGTTCTACAAGGAGGACAGCCAGCTGTACGTCCAGGACGCGGGGTCGAGCAGCGAGACGGTACAGCAAAACGCCTTCGGCGAGATCGACCTCTCCGACGGCGACCCCTCGCTGATCACCGGCGACTGCACGGTACAGATCGGCTACAGTACGGCACTCGAAGTCGAGATCGAGCAGTCCCGTGGTGACGATCGTCCGATCCCGTACAAGGCCGACCTCGTGCTCAAGATCTGTGACGTTCGGTCGACCAACGAGGTCAAGAGCGAACTGCGCGAACTCAAAGCGATGATGCACGAGGCCTCGATCTCCGACGAGCGGTACCGCAACATCCTCGCCGACGTGGAGACGGCCTTCGAAAACGTCGAGAACACGAGAAGCGACGAGCTACCGACCGAGGCCGTCCAGAAAGTCTCCAGTGCAACCAAACGGGCTCGCAACTACTTCCTCAGCTCGTAACGCCCATCTCGGCGTCGTCGCCCTCTCGCTTCCGGACCGCTCTCGATAGCGGGCGGCGTCCGCGGATCACGCCACTGTCCTCTCACGCGCCGGAGCCAAACTCTCGGTCCCACTCGTCGAAGCGCCGCACGCTCTCCTCGGAGAGCGAGGCCGAGGTGCGTTCGAACGCCTCTCGCACGTCCTGTGGCCGGACGGCGTCGACCGAGAGCTCGTACTCCCTGACGGCGTCGAAGCCGCGGTCGGCGACGGACGCCAGCCCCGTGTTCGACCGGTTGATCATGGCGTTGACGGCGGCCCGACACACCGCCTCCACGTCACTGCCGGTGAAATCGCGGTGGATACACTCGCTGGCGATCGCCTCGACTGGTGTATCGACGCGTCGCCCGGTGTCTGACAACTGGAACGCAGAGGGCTCTCCCTCGAAGGTAATTCCGCCCTCGACGGTGTTGATCGCGACGATCTCCTCGGCCGCGCCCACGTCGGGCAGCGGGATCAGCACCCGCCGCGGGAAGCGACGACGGATCGCCTGATCGAGGTCCCAAGGGGTATTTGTTGAGCCCAAAACCATCACGAAACTATCGTCGTTCTTGTCGATCCCGTCCAGCTCCGACAGCAGCGTGTTCAACACGCGCCGAGACGTCTCGTCCAGGTCGGACTCGCGGGACTGTGTCAGCGCGTCGATCTCGTCGAGGAAGACGATGCTCGGACTCATCTCCTCGGCGAGATCGAACAGTGCGGTGATCTGCTTGCTCGTCTCGCCGAAGTACTTCGAGAGCAGCCCGCCGAGCTTGACGTCGAAGAACGTCGCGTCGAGCGAGCCAGCGACCGCAGACGCCAGCAGCGTCTTCCCGGTTCCCGGCGGGCCGAACAGGAGGACGCGATCGGTCGCGGCGACGGCGTCGGGCTTGTCGTCGATGCCCCCCAGCGTGATCGTCCGCTTCAACTCGCCTTTGACCTCGTCGAGGCCCCCGATGTCGTCCCACGTGACCTCCGTCTGGGAGATGAACGATTCGACTTGCTCACGAAAGTCCGACTCCGGCTGTTCGGCGTCCTCGGCCTCGCCGCCGTGGTCCTCGCCGATGTCCTCTTCGGAGAGGGACTCGCCGCTCTTTAGCTTCGAGATCGACGACTCCAGTTGCTCTTTGCGATCCGGATACGTCGTCTCCCGGATCGTTTCGAGCTCTTCCAACCGATCGAGAGACTGTGAGAACGCTTTCGCGGCCTTCTCGTGGTTCTCCTGATCGAGGTGTGACTTCCCCTTCTTGAGGTACTCCTCGTACTGTTCCTGTAGGATGTCCTCTTTGTACTGTCCGAGATCCATAGTTACAAAATTAGTGTGATGGGAACGCGGCGAGCGCGTTAGCGACCCAGCTCCTCGTTGAAGATGTCCTCACTCTCGTCTTCTTCCTTCGTGAGCTCGCTCAGCGAGACCGGGTCTTCGTTGGTGTCCTGGAACAGCGTGTCGATCTCCGACTCCTCCATCGTCGCCCCGAAGTCCTGCGAGACGCTGGTGAGGGTCCGGTTGAGCTGGTCTCCCTTGCGCTGGATCCACTCCGTGTCCTTGTTGCGCTTCTCGATCTCGCGGACGATGTCGTTCATGAACGCCTGTACGTCCTCCTCGCTCATATCTCGGAGCGACGACTGGGGCTGCTCTTCGAGCCGTTCTTTGGCGTTTTTGGCAGCCAGCAGGGTGGTGTACTCTTCCAGCATCTCCTGCCACGCGGCTTCCTTGTTCTCGTAGTCCCGCTTGAGCTGCTTGGCCTTTCGCTTCAGTCGCTCTTTTTTAGGTCCGGCGACCTTCCGCCCCTTCTCGACCAGTTGCTCGAACTGGTGATCCAGCCGTTCGAGCTCCTGTTCTTTCAGCTCGATCTGAGTTTCGAAGGTCCGCGCTTCGAGATCGAGTTCGTCGGCGTCTTTCTCCATGAGCTCGTTCGAACTTCCGCCCCAGCTACCTGGTATCCAGTCTCTGAACTGAACCATATACGAGTACATGGTAGGCACCATAATAAAACTTTGGCACTAAACCCACTCTACTGGATCTCCATATCGGAGAAAACCGCTACGAAAACTCGACGGTCTCGTCGTCGCCGTCTTCGCTCAGTGTGTCCGATTCCGTTTCGATGTCCCCCACTGCTGTGGGCTCTTCGCTCACTTCTTCGTCGGTCTCGGGGGTGTCGTCGCTCCACTCTTCTTCGAGTTCAGAGCCAGTGTGGAGCTGGCTCGCGCCCTCACTGAACGAGTCCAGGGTGTTCGAAGAGAGCGTATCTGTCTGACCGAGCACGTCGTGTAGCTCCTCGTTTTTCATCTCCTCTCGCTGGAACAGCCGGACCAGTTCGCTCTGTTCCATCTCCCGGAGCTGGCTCCAGTAGTCGTCGCCCCGGCTCTCGCCGATCTCCTTGATGTTCGCCAGGTTCGAGGCCAGATTCCGCTGTTTGCTCGTCTCGTCGATACGCCCTCTTACGGTTTCGAGCTCCTCTTTGATCTCTTCTGCGTCGCGAAGGAAGTCCTGTGCTTGCTCTTCGTTACCGGCTTCCTTCGCCGACTCGTACTTCGAGCGCTTGTCCTCGAGCGCTTCTTTCAGCTCTTCTCGCCGACTCTTGAGTTCGTCGAGCTTCCGTTCGGCCTCCTGACGTTTGACCTGATGGTCCTCTTTCGGACGATCGAGCAGGTGGCCGTCGTCACTGTCGCCAAACAGTGAGCCGAACCACGACTTCACGGTAGCAAACATAGTTGCTATCTTTAGTCACAGATGCATAAATATGCGTGCAAGTGGCTATCACACGAGAACGGTCGTATCAGCGACGGCGGCCCGGAGCTCTTTGCACGGCGCGCGAACTGGTCGACTCGTGGACCGACCCTGCGAGGGACGCCGTCGTCCGTCGCGGAGGGTGACATCGACGGTGCGCTACTGGCGGGTCACCGAGTGAGGACTTCGATCGTTCGCTCGATTATCGCCCGGTAGAACGGCCCCGGATCGTTCTCCCGGAGTCGCGCCGCGAACGGTTCGATCCACGTGCGCGGGTGTTCGTCGAGGAACTGCTCCAGCGTGTCGTCGTCCTCTGTGGCGGCGAGGTAGGCGGCGAATTCGAGTTCCGTCGCGATGTGGTCTGGGGGTGCCGATCTCGAGTCCCGCAACTCCAGTCCGTACTCGGCGTACCAGCGCGCAACCGCCTGTGTCGCCGGCCCGTACACCGGACCGACGCTCTGCTCGTCGTCGTGGTCGCCGTCCCGATAGACGCTCTCGTAGGGCGGACACTGTTCGGGGCCGGGGCCGATGAACAGTCGCGTGTACTCGACACGCAGCTCGTCCAGATCGACGGCTGCCTCGCTCTCGTCGAGCCACGCGATCGCATCCGACTCGACGGCGGTACGCAGTTCCTCTGACGGTTCGCGCCAGCACACCGCCAGGGTGCCCAGCGTGTCGGCTGTCGGCAGTCTCGTCTCTCCCGCCGGGTCGTCGACCGCCGTCGCGGTGTCGTCAGTCACACCCGCCACCTCCGCCGTCTGGGGCGTATCTCTCCTGCTCGGTCTGTCGCTGGAGCGGGACGTATCGGAGCCCGACGGTGACGATCAGTGCGCCGAATGCGACGATACCTGCGGTCACCACCAGCTCGATCACCGTCGGCGTGTACGCCCCCGTCGTGGCCCAGATATCCGTCGTGACACCCGCGTACTCGCCGCCCAGCGAGATGCCCGGCGCGGCGTCGATGTTCACGCTCTCGTAGCCGGTGAACACCAGCCGAACCCCTTCGAACAGGGTGCCGAACACGGCGAGTACGCCCGCGACGAATATCACGGACAGTCGCTTCCTGAGTTGCGGTGTCGCCAACAGCACCAGCGGTAGCGCCCCGCCGACGCCGGTCCAGAGCCAGAAGTAGATCGAGTCTCCGATGAGGAACTCGCTGGTGATCGCCCAGAAGCCGAAGTGGTCTGCCCACGCGTGTGGCAGGCGCTCGGCAGCCAGGAGGTAGACGACGTGAAACGCCAGGAAGATACCCAGCATCTTCCCCAGACTCGTCAGCTCGTCCCGATCGGCGTCGAAGCCCGTGTAGCGGTCTGCCAGTATCGAGACCACGAGCAGGA
Organism: Halomicrobium sp. IBSBa; assembly: GCF_017612575.1. Taxonomy (NCBI): domain Archaea; kingdom Methanobacteriati; phylum Methanobacteriota; class Halobacteria; order Halobacteriales; family Haloarculaceae; genus Halomicrobium; species Halomicrobium sp. IBSBa. The sequence continues at coordinate 154,435 of NZ_JADPQC010000006.1, read as the reverse complement.
GCCCCAGTCCGGAGACGAGCGCCTTGGCGATGAACACCGGTGCGACCAGCGGGCTGAACCAATCACCGCGGCCGACCTGCGTCGCGAAGATCCAGCCGGTCACGGAGTGGAGCATCACTGCCGTCGGCAACGCGACCGCGGCGGTCCAGAACAGCAGCTTCCGGTCCCGATCCCGGCCGGCCTGCGTGTCCTCGGCCCCGAAGGCCAGTCGCGATCCGCGGGCGGCGAGGTCTCGCCGGGTGAGCAACCAGAGGTACCAGACGTTCAACACGCCGTACAGGACGACGATCCCGAAGTCCCAGACCATCGGCGAACGAAAGTCCGGCGACGTGAAGAACTGATACAGCCGCTCTGGGCGGCCGATGTCGGGTAGGATGAGCAGTCCCGCGACGATGATACAGGCCAGACTCACGAGCACACCGAGCCGTGCGAACCCCTCGTATCGGTCCGAGTGGAAGAACTTCGGCGCGCTCGAGATGATGAGCCCGCCCGCCGACAGCCCGACGAACATCACGAACAGCATGATGTACAGCCCCCAAGAGAACACGTTCCGCATCCCGGTCACGACCAGCCCCTGCTGGAGCTGGTACGCCCACGCTCCGAGTCCGGCGACCAGGAGCACGCCCAGGAGGCCGAGCCAGACCTTCGAAACGACCCCGAACGAGGACAACACGGGGCTGCGGGCCGTCGACGTCGCCGATCTCTCGGTCACTTCACCACTCATCAGTCGTCACCCCACACTGGATCGGCAGTGGCTCCTTGCATCGACTTCTCGCTGTCGGGATCGCCGGCCTCCTCGGCCGTCGGCTGTTCGTCGAGTTCCGATTCGAGTTCTTTGCCCTTCCAGGGCCGACCGGGTGACATCTCACCTTGGATATAGTACGTTTTCGGATCGGTGCCCTTCTCGTCGAGCAGTTGATTGGTATCGTACTCGGCGACGTACTGTGAGACGGTGCTCCCATCGTCGTCGAGGTCCCCGAAGATTCGGGCATCGGCGGGACAGTTTACGACACACGCCGGATCGAGACCCTCCTCGACGCGGTGGCTACAGAACGTACACTTCTCGACGACGCCCTGGGGTCGTTCTTCGACGTCTCCAGTCCCCTCTTCTGGGAGGTGCTGTGGTTCGTCCCAGTTGAACACCCGAGCGTTGTAGGGACACGCAGCCATGCAGTACCGGCACCCGATGCACTTGTCGTAGTCGATCTCCACGATGCCGTCGTCGCGCTTGTACGTCGCGTTGACTGGACAGACCTTCACGCAGGGTGCGTTCTCGCAGTGCTGACAGGCCGTCGGCTGATAGCTCATTTCCAACGTTCCGTCGTCTCCATCTTCTGGATACGAGCCTTCGGGTGTGTCGATGTGGTCGCCACCGACGGTCAGCACGCGGTTCCAGGCCTGTCCCATCGGGACGTTGTTCTCCTGCTTACAGCTCATCGCACAGGAGTGACAGCCGATACAGCGCTCCTGATCGATTACGAGTCCGTAGTTTGTCATTACTAATCACCTCCAGCCGAACTGCCAGCCGTACCGCGTGGATTGTCTTGCGTGTACTGGTTAGACTGGTACTCCTCAGCTGCGGGTTCGACTTCTACTCTGCAATCGTAGAAGGCGAATGTGCGTCCGACTTTTGCAGTCTCCGCGGAGATCGGATCCTGGTAGTGACCTTCAACGAAGTCCTCTGCCCACCATCCTTGGTCCGTGTTCACGAGCCCAGGACGAATCCCCTTGTTGTACTTCGCACGAACTACTACCGAGCCACGGTCGTTGTGGACGCGCACGTAATCCCCATCTGAAATGCCTCGACGCTTGGCGTCTTTCGGATGGATGTCAAGCTGTGGCTCTCGGTTGACCTCTCTGAGCCACGGGACATTCGCCCACTGGGAGTGGATCCGCCACTTCGAATGTTTTTGCATGAACACCAGTGGGTACTCATCCTGTTTTTCCCAGTTGTCGTCGGTTCTGGCTTCCAATGGTTCCGGAACTTCGAGCGAGACTCCCTCGTCGGGCAGTCCCGGCCCCTTCTCAGTTGGCGCGTCATCGTCGTACACCGTGATTCGACCGGATTCTGTTCCGAACTCGTCGGTGTACGCGACATCCGGAGTTTCGTCAGTCGCGACGGTTCCGTTCTCTCGAAGCGCCTCCCACGAGAGTCGTTCGTCGTTCTGTACGAACCTGTCGAGCACTTCGTGTTTGTCGTCGGGGAATTTGTTCCCGTGGCCGAGTCGCTCGGCTAATCCTGCCATGATGTAGTAGTCGTCACGGGCCTCCCAGAGTGGTTCGTGGGCCTGCTGCCGGTAACTAAGATTGGGGTGAGTGTACGTCGTGAGCAAGTCTTCAGTTTCGAACCAGTGAGCGGCTGGCAGGATGATATCTGCTTGCTGCGTAGTCGGCGTATGGTACATGTCCGCCCACACGATGGTGTCGAGGTTCTCCATCGCGTTTAGCCAGCGGTCCCTGTCTGGGAACTGGTTCCCGAGCATGTTCGAGTTCATCCCATAGAGGAACCGGGGTTGAGCGGGGCCACCGTCTTCCAGTAGGTCGAGGACGCGTTGGTACCCATACGTCTCGACACCGACCGCATCGTCTGGACTTCCCCAATCACCTGTCTGAAGGTAAGAGCCGTTGTACGATGGGTGCTGTGCGTGAATGTTTCCGTGACGGCCGTAGTCGCCGGTCAGTGCCAGCAGCGTCGCGTAGGCCTGTCCGAACACGTGTCCGTACAGGTACCGACCAACACCGTAGCTCGGCATAATTCCGCCTGCGCCACGAGTAGCTAACCAGTCGGCTGCCGTCTCGATGTCTTCAGTCGTCAGTCCGGCGATATCAGCCACCTTGTCCGGCGGATAGTTCGCGGCTTGCTCACGGAGCGCCACTAGCCCGGGTCGGACAGTCGTCCCGTCGATGGACCACTCGCCCGTGAGCGCGAATGGACCTCCAGTTTCAGCGCCGACAACCTCTGGTTCGCCAGTTTCCTCGTTCATCACGACGACTGCGTCATCGGCAGGATCGTCGACGACCCGGGCTGGGTCAAGAAGTGTTCCGTCTTCAGTACTGACGAGTGCTGGTGCGTTTGTCCGCTGCCGGAGGAATGACTTGTCGTAAACCTCGTTCTCGAAGATGTAGTGCATCATCGAGAGGGCGAGGTGCGTGTCTTTCCCCGGGCGGATCGGTAACCAGAGGTCCGATTTCTCCGCCGTGTTCGTGTACATGGGGTCGACGACGACAAGCTTCGCGCCGTTGCGCTTGGCTTCGAGGACCCACTCGGCGTCCATCTGGAACTGACTCGCGAAGATGTCTGACCCCCAGATGATGATCGTTCTGGCGTTGACCCAGTCTTCGGCGGTGTTCGTCGGTGGCATGAAGACGCCACCTTCGCCGGTGACTCGGTTGAAGCCCTGGCCGACGTTAGTGTCGATCCCGAAGACGAAACTGTCCTGAATGCCACCGACTAGTTGTTTCAGGCGACCGAAGCCAGTCGTCCCACCGTCACCCGAACCGGAGTGCCAAAAAATGCCTTCCGGGCCGTGTTCGTCCTTGGTGGTCTGTATCTGTTCAGCCACTAGGTCGAGTGCTTCGTCCCAACTGATTCGCTTGAAGCTTGCGTCTTCACCGCGCTTGCCGGGCTGGGGGTTATCTGGCGACCAACTGGCGCGTTTCATCGGATACTTCAACCGTTTCGCGTTGTACACCCGCTGTAAGTGTGAGATGCCCAGCGTACAGCCACGCTTGAAGTCAGTCGCAGCAGGTACCTGCTGCTCAACTTTCTTCACCTGTCCATCTCGTACGTAAACGTCCAGCGGACACTTCCCGCGGCAGTTCGGCGAACAGGCAGTCTTCACGACTTGGTCCTCACCGAGGAAGCTGGTGACCTGGTTGACGGCTTCTCCCGAGTCGTCGGCGGGTTGGAGCGTCGAGAGCACGCTGTCCGCGCCGCCGAGTCCGACCGCGGCGACGGCACCGCTTTTCAGAACGTCCCGGCGAGAGGCCGTGAACTCGTCGTCAGTCATCGAATCCCTCCGGTTTCGTGGGTCGCTCGTCCGTTCCGAACTCTGCTTTGACCTCCTCGTGATACTTCTCGTGGAACTCCTCCTCGGTTAGCTCACCGTTCGTGATCTTGATGGCGTCTTCGGCCATCCGCTTCCCGAGATCCGGGTCGTATCCACACCCGTCGAGGATCTCGTCGGCAACCTCGTCCCACTCTGGTATCGGCTCGTGGGCTGGTTGCGATTCTTTTGTCATACGTTTCAATATCGCCCGCTCTCGTCGATATCCCTTCTTGTGAATTATGAAGGGATTCAAGTAGGGGGTGCTGTCGACATCGTCGTCGAGCGGGACGTGTCGCGTCTCGTCGGCCGCCGAGATCACTCTCGCCGTTTGACAGAACTCGTCGCCTCGGACTGCCGAAATGCGTCACAAACGAAGGCTTGGCGGTGTTGGTCGTCGTCGCTCGACCGGTGCAATCTTTATACTGCCGGCTGTAACTTCGTGAGGATCTTCGCCACCCCGGGGTGGCGAAATCGTTCACAGACGTACAGCCGGCCGTATTAGTTGGTGGTCGCGTTCGCAAATGCCCCGACGGTAAGCGTCGACTCTACGGCGTTCAAACGCTGCGAGCACGCCGACTTCGAGATGTCGAGATCGTCGGCCAGCTCTTCCAGCGACGTTTCGCGTGGCGTCGCGTAGTAGCCGGCGGCGACGGCCCGCGTAACGGCCTCACGCTGCTTTTCCGTAACGTCGTCGAGAGCGAGTGTGACGGTCTGTCCGCTCGTCTCGTCCGTACCCGTGTCGATTCGTTTCAGCTGTCGCAGATGCAACTCACTCGTTACGTCCCTCAACGACTCGACTAACTCGGTGAGCCGGTTCCTGTCGGGCAGATACGTCTCGACGCGGACCGACTCCTCGGTGACGTCGACGATCTCCGGGATACAGTCGAACGCACCGAAGACAGCACAGAAACAGGCTCCGTCGACCTCACTCGCCGAGTGAACGATGTCCGCCTCCTCGCAACCCGGAGACGCGGGAGCCTCCTCCGACTGAATCGTCATCTCGGTCTGACACTGGTCGTGTAGTAACTGCTGTCGTACCTCGACGACGTCGCCGTCGGCGTCTTCGAACTCGTCGAGCGGACAGTCACTGTCGAGCACGGGTCTGATATCGAAGGCGACATACAGATCCCGGCCGTCGTCTCGCTGTTTTGTCGTGGTACCTTGCATATCCAATAGGTGTATCTACAGCCAACGCAGGTATACGAACCCGGCTGGTTCTCACTCACTGAGAACGAACGGGTGACGTTGACGTATCTGATACCGTCGCCGTCTGTCGGTTCGCAGCTCGCGATCTCGCTGCTCTAAATTTTCGAAACAGTGACGGCCGATAGTATCAATCTGAGGAACCGATTGCAGCAGTCGTCTCGACGTACTTTTCGTTGCGCACCCAGTCGCCATCTTCCTCGACGAGGTACTCTCCGTAGTACGGGACGCGGTTGCTCACCGTTTCGACGAACGCCTCGCGGATCTCGGCCCGAGACATGTCCCGGATCGATTCGTGATCGTCACGTCGGTTGAGACAGCCCCGCAGCCGACCGTCGTGGGTCACGCGGATGCGATGACAGTTCGCACAGAACTGCGGGTTCTCTACGGGATCGACGATCTCGACCACACCCGTGCTCTCGGAGTCCGGTGATTGCACGTGGTACCGCCGTCGATCGTGCATCTCGCGGGTCTCGACGAAGTCGGCGCGGTCCTCCAACCAGCCGTGGACGCGGTCGATGTCGATCGCCCACTCTGGGTGGCCGGCGAGCTCGGGCATGTACTCGACGAGCTGGAGCCGGAGCCCGTCGCGCTCGGCGACGTGGTCGACCATCTCTGGGACGTAGCCAGCGGTCGGCTCGAAGACGACCATGTTCAGCTTCACCGGCGATAGCCCGGCATCAAGTGCGGCCTCGACGCCTTCGAGAACTGTCTCGTAGGTACCACTCTGAGTGAGATCGGCAAACGCCTCTCGGTCCATCGCGTCTTGCGAGACGTTGACGCGGTCGAGACCGGCGTCCACGAGGGCCTGCGCGCGGCCCGGGAGGAAGGTCCCGTTGGTCGTCATCGAGACCTCCATCTCGTCCGGGGCCTGGCGGACGATCGCCTCCAGATCCGAGCGCAACATCGGCTCCCCGCCGGTGAGCTTCACGGCGTCGACGCCGAACTCGCGGACGACGCCGAGGAACCGACGGATCTCCTCGGCCGAAAGCTCGTCCTCGCGTGGTGTTGCCGGTCCTCGCGTCTCTCCCAGTCCCTCGTTGTGACAGTACACACAGTCGAAGTTACAGCGGTCCGTGAGCGAGACACGAACCTCCGTCACTGCCCGCCCAAAGTCGTCCTGAAGGACCATACTGTCGCTTTCTCACACGGCCTGAAAACACCCCGTTCAGTTCTCACGCATCGATAACGGGACGGCGGGACAACAGAAGTGGACTGTGTCACAGATGAATGTGCTCTCGTTCGTGGATGTTGCCGGCAGCGGCAGTGCGCGGTCGGAGAGCGTCTCGATCACGTCCTGCTCGGAGACGCCAGGTTCGTTCTGTAGCCGGATCGCTTCGATCATGAGTTCCTTCGACTCGGCGTCGGTGCTGTGGCCGATCTGTCGCCACGCCGAGAACATCGCGTCGACGACCGGGGCGAAGTCCTCGTGTCCGAGTGCATCGGAGACCAGTCGCTCGATCGCCTCTTTGTCGCGGATGTCGTTTTTCGACTTCATCGCCTGGGCGTCGGAGTACAGCTCGTCGGGGATGTTGATCTGCGTTCGGTCATCTCCCACGTTTTCACCTCCATTGAGAGTGGGGTGCAGTCGTGTGACCAAAATGGACCGGGTTTTGGTCGTTTACGTCGTCTAGCAGTGTTTGCGAAACTGGTAACTATATCTATCAATTACTACTGGCTGTTGTCCGTTTGCGGGACAAGACGGTCGAAGTATTGTTCTGCACCATCACAAGCGATGAGAATAACTGTTGCATCACCATTTTTAGTTGCAATGTCTTTTGCGACACTCAGTGCTGCACCCGACGACGTTCCAATCAGAAGGCCATCGTCCCGTGCAGCGCGGCGAGAGTTCTCTATAGCTTCATTGTCCCCGACAGAAACAATTTTGTCGATATAGTTGAACCACATCGTTGGTGCTTTTTTACCTTTCCCCAGTCCTTCAATAGTTGTATCATACTCAACGGGAGATTTATCGTAAAACACTGTACTTATGTTAGACTTCTCTGCATCAACACCAACTATTGTAACTTCTTCATCGACCTCTTTAATGTATTTTGCAATCCCGGATAGCGTTCCACCCGTACCCATCGGACAGACAATATGTGTAATGTCGTCTGCCTGCTGCCAAAGTTCCGGGCCTGTCCACTTCTCGTGAACTTCTGGGTTGAGCTGGTTTTGGTACTGGTTGAGGAAGACCCCATCTCGCTCTTGGGCGATTCGTTCTGCCTCTGTTCTGTAGTGGTTCGGTTCGTCTGAGTCAACAGGTGGGCAGGTGACCAATTCAGCACCTAATGCTCTTATATACGCTTTTTTCTGTTTGCTGGTCGTCTCCGGTGTCGTAATCACGCTCTTGTATCCGAGTCGGTTACAGACCATTGCGACCGCGCCGGCAGTATTTCCCGAGGAGGCCTCGACGATCGTGTCGTCGGCATTGATCTGCCCCCGTTCTTGCATCTCAAGGATCATCCCGAGTGCCACTCGATCTTTCATCGACCGCGTTGGGTTCTCCATCTCCAGCTTGACGTGAATATTTCCAGAGGTATCACTCGGATATTTAATCAGAGGTGTATTTCCGGTTAGGGATAGTACCGGATCACCAACTTCATATGGCGATGATCCAGCTTCATTCGTAAAGTGTCGATACATATTATGTATTGACCCTATGACCGGTTTTTAAATAATGCATTGGTTTGATATGGGTGATAGAATCGATACTGATCGCCTATATTCAAACCACCGGGTCATCCTCGTTCTGCACACTATGTATTCCGACCAGATTGCGATGGAGACGGTTTAGATCCCGGAGCGTCAGGCAGTCAGAGTTCTCGAAGCAGTCACCGACGAGCCGATTCGATAAGACGAACTCTGACCCGCTGACACGGATCAGATCATTGACTGTCATATTATCCCCTGGATCCGCTGTCATCCGAAGGTAGAGATCCTTCGCTTTCGGCTTGATACTCTGAGGTAAAACCGCACCTGCGACCTGGATCAGCCCGTTCTTAATACGATATTTGCGTGGTCGTTGCATTGTTTGGGACCTTCGGTCTACGGTTGCCGGTTTCGTTCCAGAATATAGCGGAATGTCAAGTAACGAGGGCTCCATATTCTCAATCATTCGGATCTGGAACGTGTCCTTCTCTCTGTACTTCATCGGGACATTAAGCAATGGATCATGTAATCTCTTCATTAAGAACGGGGCAATATAGTACCCAAACTCATTGAAGAAATTGACTCCACCCGCTGCAATACGAACCTTTAGAAACATCTTCGTTTGTGCAAAAGTGGCAAGTGATGCTCCTTGGTCTGGATACTCAACTGGAGAGTGATCTAGTGCTGATCGTATACTTTCTTCAATATATCTATGATATTCTGGATAGCAATTAAACATGGGCTCAGTAGCAAAGTCCCGAATGTAATCTTCTACCAGATCTTCGAACGAATATGGATCATCGTCTCGAGCCCAAATCTTCGAATTGGTGAACGTTGGACCGTATCCAGAAATTTGTAGGTCCGGGTACGGGGTTATTCCGCCGTTCATTTCAGAGATAAGTGCTTCGGGGAGACCGTACGTCGTGTACTTGAAACCGTACTGCTGAAACCCTTCCTGCATCTTTTCTTGGCTGTGTGGATGGTCACCAGACCAGTCCATCTCATAAAATGGGAGATTGAACCTCGATGCGAGCTGAGCTGCAACCTCACGATCACGCCTCTTTGTGTTCGTCAACTTGCTATTTCCAACGCCATAGACGATTTGTGGCTTGATTCCCTGTTGAAATAGCGAAGCAAGGATCGTTCTAGAATCGAGACCGCCGGTCGCACTAACTGCAAGTGAATCAATGCCGTCGAAGTGTGAGAAGACGTCGTCGACCCGCAACTGATATCGCTCGACAGCTTCCTCGACAGAGTTATATCCACCAACACTATCGATTCCCAAGTCGAGTGATTCACTTGATACCACACCTGACTCTGGATCCATCTTCAATAGTTGCGAACCGTACAGCCGCTTGATATCGTTGAAAAGCGTCTGTTCACCTGTCGACCGAGGTTGTGCCGAGTGTGCAAGCACCCCCATTTGTTCCACAGCAGATGTCGGGATGAGTTCTGCAGCAACGTGAAGTGAGTTTGTGACTACTGGGTGTGATGTACTATAATATAGTCGATATGCACCGTGTGGATCAGTGAATGCCGTAATCTGGCCGTCGTGCTGAATTGCTATCGCATAATGTCCAATCACACTCTCCCGTGCTGCAGCGAGCCCTTCGCCAACGAATTTGTCGTAGAAGTCTTTGAGAGCTGCTTCGCCAAGCGAACCGTTCGAAATGATTGTTCCAGCTACACATATCCAGTCATCTCCAAAATCAATAAAATTTACATTATCAATCGCTCGCTTCCCATACGTGCGAAGATAATAGCGGTTTTCTTTCTTAGCCCCAGTAACCTGCAGTCCTGCTTTTTCACAGACTTCATATGCCCTTTCGTCAGAGTTGCGATCAAAAGAGAGGTGCCATCGTGCCATTTGTCGATTACACGATTTCGGCACTTATATATCCTTTATTTGACTCTATTAGGTTCTCCATGAGGATTATGCGATCATGCTCAGGTCAGAGGGTGTGCGGATTCATCATCCAGACTTCCACCCGCTTTCATCGACGGTGTAGTAGCGTCGAGCAGGGCCACTCCGACCGTTGTCGGCGATCATATTATAGCTTTTCAGCGAGTTGAGCATCCGGCGTCGTGTCGAACCCGAGTTCGGGCTTCCGGTGCGATTCTCGTACTCGGCGCGCAGCTCGGAGCCGCTGATCTCCCCTGCCGCCTGGACGATATCGAGCAGGAGTCGCTTGTGCGTCCCGAGGTTTCCCTTGGCGTCCTCGAAGAGCGATTCCTGGGCGGCGCGGCTGTGTTGGTCGAGATCGTCGACGCCGATCTGATCGAGTCCTCCGGCGGCGGTGTCCCGGTCGAGAGTGACGAGGCCGGTTGGTTCCACGAACTTGCCGATCGGGCAGTGTGAGTTTAACCAACACTGGCGGGATCCAGCGGGTGGATGCACTACTGACGCCTGAAATTGTGTCGCTTCAGAAGAGTGAGCTGGCTGACCTTGAGGAAGACCTCCTGTGAGCATAGGTTCTCGCATAGTTCCAAGAGCGATTACTCACCAGTAAGGGTCGTGTTCAGATTAGCTGATTCCATGCGAAGCTGAATGATCTGAGCCAGTCGTCAGCTGTGTCTGGATCGACGTGGCTAAAACAGTTTGAGAACGAAGAGGTTCGTCTTTTCACTTCACGAAAGACACGTTCGACGCTATTCCGATTTCCATGCTTTTGGTATTTGAAATCGAGACCGTGACGTGAACACGCGTATTTCAACGGAGTCGCACCATCGACGAGAAACACGGCATCGTCGACGTCGTGTTTCTCGCGCAACTCGGCAAAGAATGCGTAAGAAATAGCGTTCGTACGCGTCGGCTCAAGCTTTGTATGTAGCAATTCGCTTGAGCCAGGATCGACGGCGGCGTACAGCCAGTACTGTTCATCGTCGATTCGGATCACCGTCTCGTCGACCGCAACCTGATCCGGAGATCGGCCAGATTCTGGCTGTAGCTCGGCCTTGTGAACCCAATTATGAACAGTAGATCGAGCACGTTCGACACCAAATATTTCAAGAACTGAAACAGTATTCGAAAGCGATAATCTAGCAAGATGCAACTGAATACTGAATTTCATCAGAAATCGTGGTGTCGCTTCTCGTTCAACAAACTCTAAGTCGATCTCGTCTAAATTCCCGATGAGGCGGTCGTTTTCGGGCATAGACAACTTAGAAAACGAACCGCCTCACTCTTCATCCTTATCTGAACACGACCCCAGTAAGAGGGAAAATGACTATTATTTCCTTTTGAGCGTGTCATAGAGCTCTTCACACACTATAGTCAGTCTGGTTACTGTTATAGCAGATTATTAGCTTAGAACTACGTGCACTTGGTGCACGTAGTTCAAAATCAGTTAGAGAGTGCCTTTTCGTTTCCGAATAATGACTTCTCGCACCCGTTCAACGTGGTTCGTCTCGGATTGAACGAATGCTGTGAGGATGGCTTCGACGATCTCGGAGCGGCTGGCTCCGAGATCGTCACACTCATCGACCAGTTCATCCACTTCTCGCACGATTTCCTCGTCAACAGCGACGCCGAACTTCTCTTTCGCCATAGCTAAAACCATCTAAAAACAGCGTGCACCAAGTGTACGGCGGTTTCAATTTGTCTAAGCTGATTCACCAAGCCATGTGAACTCTTCTATGACACGCTCTTTTGGTTAATGTCTATAATGTTCCTAGAATATAGATTAAAATAGTACTTCATTACACAACTGGAAATGTGAGTGAAAACTCCACTGCAGAAATTGATCGTCGGACAGTGCTCAAACGAGGCGCTATGGCCGCGACCGGACTCACTGTCGGCGCAGCAACCCTCTCTGGCCAGGCAGCGGCAGAAGAGAGAACGCCGGACCCCAGTGAGGTATGTGTGAATACGGATGGTAGTATCGTGATCAGCGGCCACGGTCACTACGAGATCATATTCAATGCCAAAGAGGTTGAAGCGCAGGTAGAAGGGTCCACTGATGGGAATACCGTCTTCGAAGACGAGGACGGGGAAACATATCTCCTCGCAGGTCAGGTTGACGGTGAACCAAATGTGGGCGAGCACGCCTACTACACGTTCGAAATGTCGAGGGGAGATGCACAAATCGATGTCGACGACGGCGTTGAAGTAGAGTTCAACTGTTACTGAGTGCAGCGATCCACTCGCTGGATGCACTGCACCCTCGCTTTTTTCGGCACCTCACACAGATTATCTAGTTGCTGCAGACGTTCATACTCCTGTAAGTGGAGATAGCATCTTCATTTCTGCTTGACGACACCACGATCCCACGTACGCCCAGCGAACAGTCGCTTCGACGTAGATCCGACAGAATGGGTGTAGCGAGAACGATTCGATGATGCGCCGTTCAGACCGAAATCGCCAGACTGCGGCCGATCCGTTCACTTCCGTTCGTCACCCCGTACTGCCGACGAAAGCGTTTCACGAGGTCTTTCGACGATGAACCTGGTCACAAGTGCCGCGTTCAGTTCACTTCGCTCCGTTGATATACCGGTGCCCGGCGTCGGCCGTCTATGAGCGCAGCGGCACAGTCCACGACGCTGTCGATCGGAATTCATGCGGCGGGAGTACTCGATCCCGTACTCGTTGGCCAGGCATAGTCGGGCATGCGATCCCCTCGACGATCGCACTTCAGTTGACTGCTCTCACGCCCGTCGACAGGATGATGTTCGTGTCTGTTCGGATGCTTGCCAGCCTTCTGGTGTTCATGTGGGTGTACATCACTCGTGGCAGTCTTTCGCTCGGTGAACAGCTGTTCTACGGTAGGCAAACAGTGTCGTCGTCTTCGAGGAAAACAGGATGGCCGGAGAGCTGTATTCACCTTCAGACGACACATTTACTCTGTGGCGCTCTCGACGACTACGTCGCCGACCGTTCCTCTGTTGCCGGAGATATTCGCGCGACAGAGTCCTGTCTGGTAGAGAAACCGAGGAACGCTAGCCGGGCGAACGCCACCGTGTACCTTCCCACACAAAAACCGACCAGTCCGCTGGCCGGATCGAGCGCGAGCGGTCAGGCCACCAGCTTCTGTCGTAGCTCCCGTTCGTCGACGCGGAACTTGAACGCCGGTCGGCCGTCGACGAGCACGTAGGGGACGCGATCGCCGTACTCCTCGCCCAGCGACGCCTTGTCGACGTCGACGACTTCGATGTCGACCGACCGAGCCACCGACTGTGTCACCGTCCGTATCGTCTGGAGTGCGTCCTCACAGAGGTGACATCCCTCCCGGGTGTACACCGTCACTGTCGTGTCCGCCATCGTCTCGGTGTTGGTCCAGCAGCGTGAAAACCGATGCGATGGCCCGGCCACCGAACCGTCGTCCCCTCGCCCGGCAGTACAGTTATCTGCGACGCGTGATAACCGATCGGTCACGATCCGTTCGTCGCAGTTCAACTATGATCTCTTACTGTCACAGCAACGTCGGCCAGCAACGTACCGAAAACGAGGATGCGTCTCGCTGTGCGTCGCTCGACGACGGGCGCGAACTCGTCGTCGTCGCCGACGGTATGGGAGGCCACCCGAAGGGTGCCGAGGCGAGTGCAACGGCCGTCGAGCGGCTGTTCGAAACGGTCACGTCGGAGACGCCAGAGGACGCCGACCGGCCGGCGGACTTGCTCGAACGCGGCTTCCGGGCCGCACACGACGCCGTGACCGACCTCGCGGCGGGCGAGCGCAAGACGCCGGGGACGACGCTCGTCGCTGCACTCGTCGCGGACGACACCGCGACGATCGCCAACGTCGGGGACAGCCGCGCCTACTACGTCGACGAGGAACTCCGGCAGGTAACCACCGACCAATCACAGGTCCAGGAACTCGTCGAGGCGGGCGAGATCACGCCAGAAGAGGCCTCGAACCACCCGATGAGTCACGTGCTGTCCCAGGCGATCGGGACCGCCGACGACCTCGATGTCGACCTGTACACACAGTCGATCTCGGAGGGGTGGCTCCTGCTCTGTACGGACGGGCTCACCGACCCCGTTCCGGAGGACACCATCGAGGCGACCTGTCTCGACGCCACGTCGCTCGAAGCCGCGGGGACGGATCTGATCCGGGAAGCCAACGATCGAGGCGGACCGGACAACGTCACCGTCGGTCTCTGTCGAACCGACACGGCGTAGCCACACGTGGTGTCCGCTTCGTCGCCGCGTCGGGGACTGCACCCGCCCGCCGGCCGCGTCTGCCGGGCAGTTCGCGGCCCCGGAGTGGCGAACACCTCCCACTCACGGAACCAGTCTCGTACGGATGGTTGTCGATCTTTCCCCGATCGACTGCACGCAGTCGTGCGGTCAACCGGGAAAACGGTGACAGCAATCCGTCTCAGTCGACGACGAAACAGAGCCCGTCGGCGGCGTTGGGGTAGCCAGTTTCGCCGTAGCCGTCGTCGGCCAGTCGTTCGAAGGCGGCCCGCACGATGTGTGGGCCGAAGTCGTGTTCGTCGACGACCGCGTGGTGCTGGACGACTTCGGTCATCGGGTCGTCGACGTAGTCGTTTCGCAGGACCTCGATGCAGTCGGCGACGCGCTCGCTGTCCACCGCACGCGTGAACAGATCGACGTTCTCGGAGACGAGGCGGTCGTTCCGGTCGTAGAGCAACTCGTTGGACTGGATGTCGACCAGACAGACGCTCACCTGCTGGTCGAACCGGGACCGGGCGGCGTCCTCGTTCTGGACGAACGCTTCCACGTCGTCGGTCCAGCCGGTGGGTGAGGCGATGCCGATCAGGTGGGTCGTGTCGTTCGACTCGGCGCGGGCGACCGTCTCGTTGACGACATCGATGAGGTCGTCGAGGCCGGCGGGTCGCGCGTCGAAGCCGTTCGCGGCGAAGGCTTCGAGGTTGGCGGCGACGACGGCCTCGACGACCAGCTTCGTCTCCGAGAACGCGACGAACTTGTTCGTCCGCACGCGGTAGGTCGAGAACCGGCCGACCGGGTACCGGTCGACCGTGGTCTCGTCGTCCAGTACGTCTGCGACGATCGATCGATGGTCACCGGTGAAGTGTCGCCGTCGGTCCTCCCAGAACCCCTCCGGGATCTCGAAGCGCTCGCCACCGGGGAGTGTCAGGTGGCTCGCCTCCTCGACGGAGGTCTCGAACCGCGTGACGTAGTCCATCTCGTACAGCCGCGCCACTTCCGCGCGGATCGCCTTCCCGTCGGGCTCCTCGCGCTGGCTCCGGACGGACTCGGCGATCTCACTGACGCGGTCGTCCAGCTCGTCGACCTGGTCGACCCGCTGTTCGGCCGTCGCGACCCGCTCTTCGAGGTCGCCAAACTCCTGGTCCAGTCGATCCCCGGTCGTCTCCAGGCGCTCGCGTTCGTTCCGTAGCCGCTGGATCTCGGCGCTGAGATCGCCTTTCCGCTCCGAGAGGCGTTCGAGCTCGTCTTCGAGCAGCGACGCGGCTTTCGACGCGGCCTCGTCCTGTAGCTCCTGGCGGGTCTCCTCGCGGGCCGCCTCTAGCTGGTCGATCTGGGCTTCGAGATCGTCTTCCAGCGTCGAGATCGTGTCGAGCTTCTCCGAGATCTCCCGTCTGTCCGCGGAGCGTTGTTCCGAGAGGGTCGCGATCTGGTCTTTGATCTCGTCGAGTTCGCCTTCGACGGCGTTTGCGTCGACGCCGCCGGTCGCCATCTCCGACTGGAGGCGGCTCATCTCGGTCCGGAGGGCTCGCTCTTGATCCCGGAGGCTGTGGTGGATCGTCTCCGAGAGCGACTCCAGTTCGTCCCGGACCGTCGCTTCGACGGCCTCTCGCTCGGATTTCGCGTCCCGGGCCGCTTTCGCGGCACTGACGATACCTTCGATGGTGTTCGGGAGCCCGTGGTGTTTGATGTAGAGGAAGACGGCCTCGTCGGCCAGTTCGAAGAACTCCTCGAACTCCTGCTGGAAGTACGAGATCGTCGCCCCGCGGATCTCGTTCGACGACGTGTCCAGCAGCGACTCTCTGAGGTCGGCCTGGGCCTCGAGCTCCTCGGTGACGAACTCGTGGACCTTCCCGTCCTTGTTCTTGATGTTGGTCTCCAGGTTCTCCTCGTCGATCTGCTTGAACTTCCGTCGGAAGTCGTCGAACTGCCTGACGAACTCGCGTTCTCCCGCCTCGAACTGGTCGACGAACCCCTTCGACTCGGGGTCAGTCTCGGACGCTTCCTCGATCGCAGTCGCCAGGAGCAACTTCGCGGCCTCGAAGGAGGCAAGCTCGTTTTCCTTCGTCGCCTCGGGGATCGACTCCCGGTGTTCGGGGTAGAAGTCCCACTCGTACTCCTCTTTGTTCTGTTCGAGCTGGTTGTACAGGTCTCGTCGGCGCTGTGCCGAGTAGTTCGCTAGTTCGACCAGGTCCTTCTGCAAGACCTGGTGGGCCGGATACGTCAGCTCCTCGCGCTTGTCTTTGATCGTTCCCATTGTTAGGCAATCATGTACCCGATCTCTTCTTCGATGAACTCGCGGAGAAACTCCGGTGCCTCTCCGAAACCGTCGATGACGACGTGGAGTCGGACCGCGTTCTGTTCTCGTTCTCGGATGTCGTACTGGATCTCGGCTCGTCCCTTCTTCGTGTAGACGGCCCAGAGACTCTCGCCGTCGGCCGTCGACCCCTGGTCGACGGCCTTTCGCTTTTTCATGATCGACTCCATCGCCCACTCGACGCGTTCGGCATCGACGTCGTCGAACGTCTCGTCGATCGTCGCCTGGACCTGCGTCGCCTCGGTGTCGACGCGGTTCAGTTCGTACGCCGACAGCTCCTCTTCTGGCACTTTCGCCGCCAGCTGGTCGTACAGTTCGTCGATGTCGACGTCTCGCACGACGCGAGACATGCCGTCGAGGGACTCGATCGTCCCGTCCTCCCAGTTGTCGAGCAGGTACTCCGCGCGCTTTCGCTCGCGCTCGTCTTCGTAGTCGACGACGACGAGGTGCGCACCGTCCTCGCTCATCTCGGCGCTGCCCTCCACTGATCCGGGTGCTCCGTCGCGACGCCGGCTGGCGTCGACCGACTCACACACCCATTCGTCGCGTCTCTCATCTCTCTGGTACAACGTTCCGTCTCCAACTATAAACAATTTCTCCACATTGGACACAATTGTCCGTCGGCCGGGAATCTGGGTGCGACGCGTCGGCTCCGACACCTTCGCGCTCACCCCGCTTCGCAGGCCGCTCGGTGGGTGTCACGTCACTCGCACAGGTCGATCACGTCGTCCAGCGTCCACTCGTCGTCGGCCACCTCGAAATCGAGCGACCAGTCGGGGAGGTACCGATCGTCGATTGCCAGTGCGTCTGCGACGGCGGCGAGATACTCGTCGGCCCGGCGCAAGTCACTCGACACGGCTGCTACGGCGTGTCGTCGACGAGATCGTCCAGCGCGTCGGCGAGGTAGATCGCCCGACTGTACCGCTCCGAGGGGGCCGGTGCGAGCGCGGTCTGGACGACCTCGTCGACCGACGACGGCAGTTCGGGGCGCAGTTCCGACGGCGGCGTCGGGAGCGACCGCTCGGCGACCGACTCGCCCTCGGCTCCTGTCGCCGTCGGCACCGCTCCGGTCAGCAGTTCGTAGAGCACTGCCCCGAGCTGATAGATGTCTGTCCGGTGGTCGAGTTCTCGGTCGGACTCGAACTGTTCGGGGGCGGCGTAGCGGGGATCGAGCGCCGCGGGATCGTCGCCGCTGCGCTGTGTCTTTGCGACGCCCCAGTCGCCGATCTTGGGGAGGTCCCAGACGCCCTCGGGCGTCGGGGCGAAGAGGACGTTTTGGGCCCGGAGATCGAAGTGCCGGACGCCGAGGTGGTGGACGTCGGCGAGGGTCTCGGCCAGCACGCTCGCGATCCACAGCCCCTCGTCGATCGCGAGTCCGTCGTCGGCGGTCTGGAGGCGCTGGCGCAGGTCGCCGCCGGTCAGACGCTCCATCGCGATCCAGGGCCGCGGTACCTTCCCCCAGTCGACGACGCTGACGACGTGGGGGTGGTCGTCACACTGGCCCCACAGCTTCGCCGCTTCGACGAACTGGTCGATCGTCGCTCTGGCCAGCGTCCCCTCGTCGGACAGGCGCTTGACCGCGAGCTCCGCGTCCGGGGACGATTCGACCGTCGCCGCCCTGACCTCTGCGAAGCCGCCGTCGCCGACGCGCTCGCCGATCGTCAGCTCGCTGTAGGTGACCGACTCGGGCAGCGGCGGCTCGACCGGCTCGGGCACCTTCTCGGCGGGTCTGGCGACCGTCGCCGCGGCGTCGGGCTCGTCGTTCGCTGCGGTGTCTGAGTTCTGTGGCTCGGCGGTCTTCCGTGAGACTGTCTCGTCGATCCCGACCGCCAGGTGACACTCGCCCTCGTGGATCTCGGTCGAGTAGACCCCGACGACCGCCTGGCCGCCTTCGCCCGCCAGGCTGTGGACGAGCACCGGCTCGGACTCGACCGTCGTCGTCCCGAAGTCCGTCGAGAACTGCTCTGTCGTCGTCACGAACCGCGGCGGCTCGTCGTCCGTCATCGCGCGCTCCGCTGGAAGCTGGCGGTTCCGACGAGGCCTGTTCCGCACGATGTTTGGACCATTCTGTCGTCGCCACTGTTTCCGTGCCACCGTCTCAACTCTTGTGCTTCGCGGAGAGTTCTAGTTTTAACATCCGTCCACTGGTCACTCTGACCATGGCTGCTGACTTCGAAGCTATCGACGCCGGGAGGCGCGTCGGGATCTCGGTCCTCACCGTCGATGGGGTGACCGATGTCACCGAGGAGTGATACTACCGGCTGTACATCTGTGACCGATTTCGCCACCCCGGGGTGGCGAAGATCTTCACGAAGTGACAGCCGGCAGTATGAGCCGTTCGGCGACTGTCGAACGGCCCCTAGCGAGCGGAGGGGCGACTCGTGAGCGACACCGACGAGGGCGAGGTCGAACTCGACGAGGCTCGCGCGTTCCTCGCGACGCTGCCCGACGACCCGGCTGCGTACACCGAGGCCGACCGGTCGCGCATCGAGGAGCTGCTGCTGTCGGACAACCACGGCGTCGTCCACGTCACGGCGCAACTGGTCCGGGAGGCGACGGCACGGGACCCAGAGGCAATGGCACCGCTGGTACAACCGCTGATCGACGCGATCGTTCACACCGACCGGATCAGCCGTCCACCCTTGGTGGGTGCGATCGCGGAGTTCGATCGCACACGAGTCGCGGCGGCAGAGCCAGCGTTCGACCGGACGCCGGTCGCGCGAGCCGATCCCGTCGGTCAGTACCACCGAACGCTGGCCGACTCCGAAAACGAGGAGCTCGCCCGCTCGAAGCGGGCGGCCGCACTCGCCGCGATCTACGACCTCTTTCCCCAGCAAGTCCGGGACACGGTCCCCACGCTGCTCGACTGTCTGGAACCGACCGAGGACGATCTCGGACTGCTCTGTGAAGCCGCCGGGAAGGCGCTGGGGACGATCGCGGGCAAAGACGAGCAGGTGCGCGCGCAGGTCGTAGAACGATTCGAGCGCGAACTCGACCGCGGCGCGCTCCCGAACAAAGGGGTGGTGTACGGCGTGCGGAACCTCGTGATCTGCCGCTCGGACTCGGGGGCGTCGCTCGTCGAGCCGCTGGTCGAGGCGACGATGCAAAGCGGCGTCGAGAGCGCGGTCTCCGAGGCGTCCCGCTGGCACGTCGTCGGCGCACTCGAGACGATCGCCGAGGACCGGCCGGCGCTCCTCGATCCCCACGTAGACCGGCTCACGCTGCTCCTGACGGACGACGAGTCGATGGTCAGGAAGGGGGCGATCGACCTGTTCGGGACGCTCGGCGAGACGGAGCCGGCCGTCCTCGAACGCGTTACCGACGACCTCGTAGCCGCCGCCGACGATTCTGATCCGAAGATACGCCGAACGGTCGTGACCGCCCTCGCGCCCCTGGAGTCCCGACTGGCCGAGGCAGCCGAGCGCGCGACACGCGCGCACCTCTCGGCGCTGTCGTCGGCACCGGACTTCGAGAAGAGCACGGTGCTTGGCGAGCTGGGCCGGCTGGCCGAGCACTGTCCAGACCTGGTCGTCGACGGGCTGGACGGGATGGTCGACCACCTCGACCACCAGTCCTGGGCCACCAGATCGAGTGCGGCCTCTGCCATCGGTCGACTCGGCAGCGAACGCCCAGCGGCCGTTCGACCGCTGATCGACCAGCACGCCACGGGAGCGGTCGTTTCGGCCGGGACGGCTCCCCACCTCGATCTCCTCGACGACGCGGAGGAATCGGTCCGGGCGGACGCCGTCGACGCCCTCGGACGGATCGGCGCGGCCGATCGCGAACTGGTCGACGCCGTGCTCCCCGCCGTTCTCGCGGCCGTCGACGACGGCGACCCACACGTCGAGCAACGAGGGCTCCAGGCGCTCGGCCAGATCGGCGAGGCCCATCCCGACGTGGTGACCGACGATCACGTCTCGTCGGTCGTCACTCGGCTGGGACACGTAAGCGCAATGGTCAGGGCGGCCGCGGCCGAGGCGATCGGCGCGTTCGCCGAGGGCGGTCGCACGCTCCGCGCTGCGCGTGATCCGCTCGTCGACCTGCTCGACGACTACTACCCCAGTCCCCGCGTCGAAGCCTGTGGGGCGCTCGCAGCGCTCGGCGCGGCGTCGGCGGCCGAGCAGATTGCGCCACTCCGCACGCACTACGACGACGACGTGCGGGCGGCTGCCCAGGCCGCACTCGCGGCGCTCGACTACGACCCCGACGGTTCGACCGAGCGGGATGCGGAGTCGCCGGCCGACGCGGCCTCCGGTTCGGAGCGCCCGGCGGGGGCACGGTCCGAGGCGACCGATCACCGGGTCCGCGACGAGCAGTCGGCGACCACCAGCGAGTCCGCTTCGACGGCGATACCGACCGGCCAGCCGACACAGGCCCCGTCGCTGTCGCTGGACTACGGCGACGTGGAGACCGGCCGAGTCGTCGGCCGTGGCGGCAACGCGATCGTCCGGGAGGGGACAGTCGAGATCGACGGCGAGTCGCGGACGGTCGCCGTCAAAGAGCCCGTCACGGAGGGGACACAGACGGCCGACGACATCGCCGCCTTCGAGCGCGAGGCGCGGCAGTGGGAACGACTCTCCGACCGGGCTCACGTCGTCGGCGTCATCGACTGGGACGTCGAGCCTCTCCCCTGGATCGCCCTGGAGTACATGGACGGAGGATCGCTGGCGGACAGGGTCGGCGCGTGTGACGACCGCCAGGCGCTGTGGATCTGTGAGCGCGTCGCAAAGGCGGTTCGACACGACCAGACCGGGATGGCACACCTCGATCTCAAACCCGCGAACATCCTCTTCGAGTCGACGCCCGAGGGCGTCTGGGACGTGCCGAAGGTCGCCGACTGGGGAATCGCCCGACTGCTGAACGAGCACGGCGCGACTGCCGGCGGGATGACCGCGACGTACGCGGCACCGGAACAGTTCGATCCCGACACCTACGGGACGCCCGACAGCAAGACGGATATCTACCAGCTCGGGGTCGTCCTCTACGAACTCCTCGTCGGGGAGCCTCCCTTCACCGGTTCCGACGTGGCCGTGATGCAGAGCGTTCTGTCCGAGGACCCCCAACTACCGGGCCAGCGAGTCGACGCTCTCCCGGACGGAATCGACGACACCGTCGAAACGGCCCTCGCCAGGGAGCCCGAGCACCGATTCGAGACGATCGAACGGCTGCAGTCGCGGCTGCAGGCCCACCTCGACGAGCTGTAGCTCAGAGCTGTGCCCGGAGCTGGGACTGGAGGCGCTCGACGGTACTGAACCGCTCCGCTGGCTCCTTTCGCAGCGCCTTCATCACGGCGTCACTGACGGCCTGCGGGACGCGATCGTCGACCGCCGCCGGTGGCTCGGGCTCCTCGGTGAGGATCGCGTTCATCAGCGCGACGCTGTTGCCCTCGAAGGGCGGCCGGCCGGTCAGTACCTCGTACATGAGGACGCCGAGCTGGTAGATGTCCGTCTTGCTGCTGGGGTCGCCGAACTCCTCGGCGTCGAACTGCTCGGGTGCGGCGTAGGTCGGCGACATGCCCTCGACGGTCGGCTGGTGTTCTTCGAGCGTGCGTGCCAGCCCCCAGTCGGCGATCTTCGGCACGTCCCAGCTCCCCTCGCCGGTCCGGCGAAACAGGACGTTCTCGGGCTTGAGATCCAGGTGGAGGACGCCCGTCTGGTCGTGGCGAACTCCCTGCGCGATCCGTTCACACGTCCAGACGGCCTGCTCGATGGAAAACTCCGAGAGCCGCTCGCGCAGCGTGCCGCCGTCCATGTACTCCATGGCGATCCAGGGCTTGGGCTGTGTCCCGCTGTCGACGACGCCGACGACGTGGTCCCGGGGCGACAGCAACGACCACGTCTCCGCCTCCTGCTCGAAGTCCTCGATCACCGACGACGTGATCGTCCCCTCGAAGTTCGGTACCTTCAGCGCGACCGTCGTCGGCTCACCGTCGACGCGGTACTGTGCCTCGTGAACGACGCCGCTGCCCCCGTGTCCGAGTTGCTCCTCGATCTCGAAATCGGCGTACGCCAGCTCCTCTCGGGCCGGACTCTGCACGCTCGCCACGTCGGGCACTTTCGAGGCCGTCTCGACCGTCGTCGCAGTAGAGGACTGCGCGTCGGCCGACGCCTCGGTGGCCGCCGTCGATTCGGTCTCTTCGGTGTTCTCGGCCGCCGATTCCGTCTCGGCCGTCGACGCCGACTCGCTGCTCGCTTCGTCCGGCGACGCGTCGGTCGTTTGCTGTCCTCCCGCCTGCTCTGTGTCCTGGCCTGCTGTCGCTTCCGTCCGTCTCTCTCCTTCGAGGGCATCCGCTTCCGTCGCCTCGCTCGACTGTCCCTCGTCCGAGCCGAAGGCGGCTGCACACGTCCGGAGTCCGGACTGAAGCTCCGCCAGCCCGGCGTTTGCCGCTTCGATCGTCCCGACGACGTCACCGGTCGTCACCGCGCCCTCTGCCGTCGGCTCGATGAGGTTCTCCTCTTCCAGCACTCGCAGCGAGTATCGGAGCTCGTGGTGGGGGTGGTCAAGCACTTCGGCGAGATCAGTGATCCCCGCGGGCTCCCGTTCGAGGACGGTTCGGAGCACGGTCAGATTCCGCCCGGTGAGCTCGGCCTCGCTCTCGACCGTTTCGAACATCTCCGTGAGCGTCGGCGTCTCCTCTTCCTCGGAATCAGTCATTATCACAGCATCCGCGTGCCAAAAGTAATAGCTTGTCCCGAGTGTTCGGGATCGCTCCGGCGTTTCGACGCGCGTTTTCCGACGGTGGTCCGTCGCGGTTCTGATCTCATTTGTCTCCACTTCAGAGACTCAATATTGCATCTTTCAAAGCTAAATCTTTATGTATCTGGTGTGCATCGGACGATGTACTGGGAGCGATCCAATATGGCACTACCACTGTGGACGCTGGCGCTGGCACTGCTCGTCAATCTCGTCCTCGGTGCGGTCCTCGTACTGGGCGTGTTCACGCTGATGGAGCAGCGCATCCTGCTCGGGGCCATCGCGGGGCTGGTCATCGGCGGCATCGTCGTCTACGCAGAGGCGACTATCGGCGCACAGCTGTTCTCGCTGACGTTCGAAGAGAAGCGACTGATCGTCGTCCTGGCGGGCATCGGAGCGGCGCTGGGAATCTCGGGGACGATGCTGACGATCGAACCGGAGATCAACTGACGCCGTCGGCCGTCACTCTCTCACGAAAACGTTCAACACCCGTTCCGACGTACTCTCTGAGAGATGAGGGTTCGGTGAGAGAATGCGTGTCGATGCACTGCAGCGGGTGTCTCGTCTCCGATCTAAAGCCGACTCCGAGCGCCACACTGTCACTGCAGACGAGATCGAGGAACTCACTGAACTGCTGGAGTATCGCCAACCGACAGCTCCTGCATCGCCCGCTGAATCGGCCGAGGCCCCTCTGGACGGCGGGGACGTTCGCGCTGGGGCGGCTCTGGCACTTGCGACCGTCGCTCGGGACCGACCAGACGCCGTCGTTCCTGCCGTGGATGGTCTCAGACAGTGCCTCACTGACACCCATCCGGGTTTACGTGGGAACGCCGCCCTCGCACTCGCTTCGGTCGCGGAGGGACACCCCGAGGAGGTCCGACCGGCGGTTCCCGACCTCCGGACGCTCCTTTATGAGGCGCGCAACGCGACACGCGCCACTGTGACGCCAGCAGAGTATCCCGAATCGATCCAGCCGCTGGTCGCGGAGCTCCGGTCGCTGCGAAACGACGAGCGTGACACGGCGCGTGCCGCCGGTGCCATCGCACTCAAAAACGTCGCGAGCGTCTATCCCGGATCGGTCGTCCCCGTCGTCGACTCGCTTCTGACACTCCTCGACGAGGAGAAAGCCGCGACACGTACTGCGGCCGCCGAGGCGTTGCAAAACGTCGCCAGCGAACGACCGACTGCGATCGAACCGGCCGTCGACGATCTGCAGGACACACTCGACGACGACGACCAGCGCGTACGCGAAGCCGCCGAACGGGCGCTTGCGGTGCTCGACGGTGACTCCGTCGAGAGCGCAGCCGCCGAAGAGACCGCTCAGGCTGCGTCGAATCGCCAGCAACACCAACGAACCACGACCATGGACTCTGCTCACGAACCAGATCTCGACGAGGGAGGAGAGACGCCGTCGGTGTCGCTCGACCCGTCCGCACTGCGCCACGACGACGTCATCGGCCGCACCGCGACGACGGTCGTGCATCGGGTCCGTCGCCCCGGCGAGGACGGGCCAGACGACATCGCCGTGAAACACCCCGCTCGACACGGGACGCTGACCGAGGAGACGATCGACGGGTTCGATCACGAGGCCCGCCAGTGGGCCGGCCTCGACGACCACCCGAACGTCGTCTCGGTGATCGACTGGGGGTACGACCCACTCCCCTGGCTCCGCGGCGATGCGCCGGTGCCCTGGATCGCCACGGAGGTCGTCGACGGACCGGACCTTCGCGCCGTCGCCGAGGACGCGACCGTCGAGCAGTCACTCTGGACCGCACAGCGACTCGTCGACGCGGTCTGGCACGCCCACCACCGCGGCGTCGTTCACCTCGATCTGAAGCCGTCGAACGTCCTGTTTACCTCCGGCGAGCCCGACCGGTGGCCGATTCCGAAAGTCGCCGACTGGGAGCTCTCCCGGTCGCTGCTGGGCCAGGGGGCCGCCGTCGGCATCTCGACGCCCGGCTACTGCGCCCCCGAACAGGACGGCCAGGGCACGACGGACCAGCGGACCGACCAGTTCCAGCTCGGGATCGTCCTCTACGAGCTGTTCACCGGGACGCATCCGTTCGTCGACGACCTCGCGGCCACCCCGCAGCGGGAGCGCATCGAGCGCGTCCTCGACGCCGATCACAGGCCGCCCAGCGAGCGCCGTCCAGAGTTGCCGGCCGCTCTCGACGACGTGTTCGAGCGCGCACTGGCGCGGGACCCGGCCGATCGGTACGAAGCGACGATCGACCTCCGTCGCGCCCTGGAGCGGATCGCTGGGGAGTGGGAGTCGACGCCGGACGACCCGGAGAGCGCGACCGAGCCCGCGACGGCAGACCGCGACTCCACTCCGACGACCGATCACTCCGCGCCGGAAACGACGAGTACGGACCGCTCGCGGTCGACGGCCGACGACCGCGACTGGCCGACCCTTCACGGGAGCGCGTCGCGGTCCGGTCCGCGACAGAGTGCGGTCGGTCCCTCGCCACCCGTCACCGAACGCTGGACGTTCCAGGCGGGCGATTCGATCAAGGGCGGACCGACCGTCGTCGACGACACGCTGTACGTCGGGAGCGACGATATGGCCGTCTACGCACTGGCGACGGAGTCCGGCGAGACGCGGTGGAGCTACGAGACGGACAATCCGGTCCAGTCGCCGCCGACGGTCGTCGACGGGACGGTGTACGTCGGCAGCCACGACAAGCACGTGTACGCGCTCGACGCCGCGACCGGAGAGACTCGCTGGGCGGTCGAAACGGGCGGGATGGTCGACGCCGCGCCCGCAGTGGTAGAGGGCACCGTGTACGTCGGCAGCTACGACAAGCACGTGTACGCGCTGGACGCCGCGACGGGAGACGAGCGGTGGGTCGTCGAGACCGACGGCAAGATCGGCGCGGTCCCCACCGTCGTCGACGGGACGGTGTACGCCTCCAGTGGGACCGGCATCCTCGCCGCGCTGGATGCCGACTCCGGCGAGCACCTCTGGCGCTACCCCACCGGCGGACCGGCGATGTCGACACCGGCGGTCTCGGATGGCGTCCTCTATACGGGCACCAACGACGGGTGCGTCGTGGCCCTCGACGCCGACACGGGCACCGAGCGCTGGACGTTCGACGCCGGTGGTAACGGCCGGTCGGCACCGGCGATCTGTGGGGACACCGTGTACGCGGGCAGTATCGACGGCTACGTCATCGCGATCGACGCGGACAGTGGCACCGAACGCTGGCGCTACGACACGACGGGACAGATCAACAGTGCGCCGGTCGTCGCCGCCGACACCCTCTTCGTCGGGAGCTGGGACGAGTGTCTGTACGCGCTGGACGCCGCGACGGGGGACGAGCGGTGGCACTACCGGGCCGGCAGTCTCATCGACGGGTCGCCAGCAGTGGCAGACGGGACAGTGTACGTCGCCACGCACGACGGCGTCGTGTCCGCGCTCGGCGAGGAGTAGACCACGGTCGCTGTCGTCGCCAAGCTTGATGTCGCTCTCTGCCCAACACCTGGCCAATGACTGATCCTCGGATTCCCGACCGCTCGGCGGTCGCGAGTCCGCCGCGTCGGGACCTCGATTACCGGACGATCGACGCCGCGAAGTCCCCGCTCGACGCCGGTGGACAGGCACTCGTCTACGAGGCGGCCGTCCCGGACGACGAGCCGCCCGATCGGATCGCTCTCAAGGAGCCCGCAGACCCCGGAACGCTGACCGGTGACGTGGTCGAGACGTTCCTGGAAGAGGCCCGCACCTGGGAGCTGGTCGACCGTCGCGAGCGCGAGAAGCGCCGGTGGGCCGACTCCGAGCACGTCGTCGGCGTGATCGACACCGGCGAGCGCCTGCCCTGGATCGCGATGGAGTTCATGGACGGCGGCGACCTCGCTCAGCGCCTCGACGGCACCGACGGGCTGGCACTGGACGAAGCCCTGTGGATCGGCGAGTGTGTCTGTCGCGGGATCGAACTCGCCCACAACTACGGGGTCGCCCACCTCGACGTCAAACCGTCGAACGTGCTGTTTCGAACCACGGCGGGCGACGCCTGGGACGTGCCGAAGCTCGCCGACTGGGGGCTCGCCCGCTCGCTCTCGGAACACACCCGCACGATGGAGGGGCTCTCGGTCACCTACGCCGCGCCCGAGCAGTTCGAACCCGACGAGTTCGGCGACCCGGACATGCTGACCGACGTGTACCAGGTCGGAGCGCTGGTCTACGCGCTGCTCACCGGTCGCCCGCCCTACGCCGGCAACCGGATGAGCGTCATGCACGACGTCGTGTACGGTGACCAGCCAGCACCGCCGAGCGCGCACCGCGACGACGTGTCTCCGGCACTCGACGCCATCGTCTCGACCGCCCTCGAAACGAGCAAGCGCGACCGCTACGACGCCATCCAGATCTTCAGGCAGGCACTCCGGGCGGCCCGGACGGATCGCGCGCTCCCTCCCATCGTCGCCGACCGCCTCTCGGCAGACGACCGCTCGCCCCGCGTCGACGCCGCCGAGAGTACATCTACGGACGCCGAGTCGACCGAAGCTACCTCCAGCGATGACGACGCGACGGACACGGACACCGACGATCCCGACGAGGACCTGACCTTCAGGGAGCGCGTCGAGCAGATCAGAGAGGAGCGGTCCGAGGACGGCGAACCATCGCCAGACGACGACTCGGACACCGCCGAAGCGGACGAGAGCGAGGAGGAGGAGAATCTGACCTTCAGGGAGCGCGTCGAGCAGATCAGAGAGGAGCGGTCCGAGGACGGCAAATCACCCTCGGACGACGACACGACGAACACCGCCGAAGCGGACGAGAGCGAGGAGGAGGAGAATCTGAGCTTCAGGGAACGCGTCGAGCAGATCAGAGAGGAACGGTCCGAGGACGGCGAGTCACCCTCGGACGATGGTTCGGACGACAGCCCCGAGACGGACGGCGATACGTCCGAGGACGACGCTGGAGGGAGTGGCGACCTGCGGACCGACGGCTGGTTCGACCCGGCTGCGTTCCCCGAGGGCAGCGAGCGAGACCTCGCGGCGGCAATCGACGGAATCGACTCCAGTACCGCCGAGCTGTCACTCGCCGACGCGATCGACAGGTGCGACGATCGGTCTCTCGCGGCGGTGCTCGCCGCGATGGACGCTCCCGATCACTGATCTCGCTCGGCGAGGACCGCCTCGATCCGTAGCATTCGGGCCTCGCTTCGCTCGACGCTGACGATCAGGGACGTGCCGACCAGTGCGTCGACCACGTAGCGGAGGACGTAGTTCTTCGTCTGGGTCTCCTCGGTCTCTCGCATCGCTTCGATCGTCCCCCGATCGGAGAAGCCGCGTACGAACGGCTCGCTGGCGGTCTCGTATCGAGATCGCAGATCGACGGCTCCGTCGATCGGGTCGACTCCTTTCTCGCTGGCGTGGAACCGGACGAGGTCGAACAGCGCGTCGGAGGCGGCCTCGACGACGAGTTGCTGGCGGCCCGCGACGCTGTGAGCGAAGTCGGCCACCCGCTGGCTGAGCACCATCGCCGTGGCACCGTTGCCCGGCACCCGGCCGTCGTCGTCGACCTGCTCTGCGATGTCTGCGAGCTGATCGACGATCTCGCCTTCCACCACGTCGAGCCCGTCGGTGATCTCCTGGCGCGTCACGCCATCGGCCCAGAGCTCGGCGCAGTTGTGCAGGAGTCGCTGGGCCAGGACTCTCGTCTCGCGCGTGTCGAGGAACGCCGCCACCAGGTCGGGGTACTCGTCGGCGAGCGCCTCCGGCCGCTGGTCCGCGATCGCAAGTATCGTCCGCTGCACGTCGTCTCTGACCATCATCTCGTCGCGGCTGTAGCCCGCGGCTTCCAGGAGCTTTCGCAGCCGTGGCAGGTACGTAGCGACGACCGCCGGGTCGGACTGGGCCCGCGTCTTGAACTGGTCGGCTTCGGCCTGTAACTCAGATATCGACTTGTCGAAACGGCGCTCCATCTCCGAGTCGAGTCCTGCCATGTGCCCACGACGGCACGCCAGCGCCAAAACTGTTGAGTCTGCGCGCCCCCGCCGTGTTACCGACGGGTCTCGACGGTGACGCCGGGACAACTAAGCGCCAGTGCGTCGAACGGGACACTCGATGCCCAGTGCAGCGGACCCTCACGACCTACAGCGCTTCGTCGAGGCACAGGAGTCGGTCATCGGGACGGTCAAGCGGGAACTCCGGTCGGGCCAGAAACGCAGCCACTGGATGTGGTTCGTGTTCCCTCAGGTCGCCGGGCTCGGCCGGAGTGAGATGGCCCAGCGGTTCGCCATCGCCTCGCGAGCGGAAGCCGACGCCTACCTGCGCCATCCCACTCTCGGAGCCCGATTACGCGAGTGTACCGCGATCGTCAACGACCTCGAAGGGCGCTCCGCGAACGACATCTTCGGCTCGCCGGACGATCTGAAGTTCCGGTCGTCCATGACGCTGTTCGAGACGGTCGCCGACGATCCGACGCCGTTCGCCACGGCACTGGAACGGTACTACGACGGTGACCGTGATCAGAAGACACTCGATCTGCTGGACGACAGCTGAACGCTGCCTGTGGTGGGCTCTCCATCGCTCCTCTCGAACCACTCTTTCCCTCGAAGGAACAGCATTCGAGGGTCGGGCCGAACGCCGAGCGGACATCGGTCCGTCCGTCGCCGGTCGCCCTCACCCTGACTCCGCGTCGTGTTCGAGTGTCTCTCGTCGCTGTTCGTACTCCTCGTCGGTCAGGTCGCCGCGTGCGTAGGCGGCTCGGAGCTCTTCGAGCGCTCGATCCGACCCACTCTCACTGCCCGCCGCTGCTCTGTAGACGAGGTAGCCACCGCCCGCGAGGGCAGCCAGGAGCAGAAACTGTACCACGATGGCGATGCCGTACATCCACCCCGACATCGTTCCGTCGCCCATCATCCCGCCGCTCCAGGTTCCACTCCCCATCATCCCACCGCCCATCATCGACCCGAATCCGACCGTCCGCAGGCCCGCGACGATCATCGGGAAGACGACGACCGCTCCGACGACGAGGAGCAGGATCGCGACCTGTCGTGTGTTGTCTGTGTTGTGTGACATATCGTTCCTCCAGGGACCGTCTGTCTCGTGCTGGTTCCGTTGCACCGGGCACACTGCCGTCGTGCGATCGGGTGTGGGTCTGTCCGCGACAGTTCTTACTACGTCCTCACGGTTCAATGCGATTGCGGCTTGGAAACCACTGTGTGGTGGCGAAGAAACCTGTGAAAGAAAGGTGAAAACCCACTCTGACAGCGGATACGAAAGCGATACCGTACTCTCCTCGCAACGACGACGCTCACCGCGAGTGTACAGACGCACGGGGGCGACGTGACGGCGCTATGGAGACGTTTTATGCGCACACGGTGGCATACCTCCGGCAATGTTCGATTCGGTTGCGAGGGCTGTCGAGACCCTGACGGCTGAGTACGCTGCCCACTCCGATGTCGAGCCCGCCTTCGACCTCACGGAGTTTTTCGAACCCGCGCTCGACGATACCGAGCCACGCGAGACCGTCGGAGAGCGCCGCAAACGACGCTTTCGCTCGACGATCGAACGCGGACAGACGTTGTCCGAGCAGGAGTCTCTCTCACTGCCCATCGAGGCGATCACCGAACGACTCGTCGACGTGGCCAACGACCAGTCGATCGAAGCGCGTCGGCGCGCCGCGGTTCTCGACTACTGTGACGCTCTCTTCGCGTTCGCCGCGCTGGCGTTCGAACTCCAGGAGCGCTATCCCAGTGCGCCGGTCGCGACGGCCGTCGATCGACTCCGAGACGCCGGGGACGCCGCCGTCGCGGACGATCTGAGCGGCGGTCTCTCGTCGCTCCGGTCGGCCGGCCACGAGCTGTATCGCACCGCCGTCGTGGTCCGCCGTGCCGACCAGCTGTTCGCCGCGCTGTCGGCCGTCGGCGAACCACAGCTCGGACGCGCCGAGGCCACTCTCGGGGGGACACTGGACGAGGCGATCGCCGAGCGCGACACGGACCGCATCGACACCGTCGCCGAACGGCTGAACGCCGCCACCGACGGCGAGTGGACCAGCGACGATCTGCTGTCCTGTTCACACCGCGAGTTCGAGGTGCTGATCGCGGATCTCTGGCGAGAGGGCGGGTTCGACGCCCGGACCACGAAGTACGTCCAGGACTACAACGTCGACGTCATCGCCCAGGCCGACGGCACGCGCGAACTGATCCAGGCCAAACAGTACGAGCCGGGCAACAAAGTGGGGGTGCGCACGGTCCAGCGGACCGCCGGACTGCTCGTCGAGTTCGACGCCGACTCCGTCGCCGTCGTCACCAGTTCGAGCTTCACCGACAACGCCAGAGAGAGCGTCGAACGGATGAGCGAACAGGTCCGCCTCGTCGACGGTGAGCGACTCTGTGAGCTGCTGACGCGCTCACAGCTCGTCCCGTCGCTGTAGGGCAGCCACTCTCCCAGCCGCCAGCCTCGCCCGGTGCAGTCGACGACGTGTCCCAGCGGCGTCGGAGCCCGTCGCCCGAGGGATCTCCACTCCGGCCGTCTTGAGTGGCGGTAGGCACCTTTATTACCGTCATCCAGCAAGCAACTCGTAACTGAGATGGGCCGACTCAGCACGTCGACGAAAGTCGTCTTCCCTGCAGTCTTCGTCGTCAGCCTCGGTATCGGATTCGTCGTATCGATGGTGGTCGACGTCCTCGGCCTCTCGTTCACTCCCCTGCAAACCAGTCTCGCTGGCGCGATCACCAGTGTCGTTCTCGTCGGTGCGACGTTGGTCGCGATCTACGGAATCCCACCGTGGCACTCCGAGCCTTCGACTCCTGATGTCGATGTCGGCGAGTTCGAGACACCGGCAGCAAACACAGCGCCCGACGACGACGACGCCGAGACGGATCGATCTCTCACCTGCCCCAACTGCGGGACGGAGTTCGACCCGTCGGCCGCGTCGGTCGGCGACCGCTGTGGGGCGTGTGGCGACGGTTACCTGACGAGAGCCGGCGACAGGGTGGTGCTCGATGACGGCGAGTGAGTCCGTCCCGGAGCAGATTCCGGACGTGCCGCCGATCTCGGTCGATCTCTCGGCGGAACTCGACGTGCTGTCGTTCAAGCTCGCAGATAGGATCGCGACGGGGGCCAGCGGCGAGGTGTATCGACACTCGCTCTCGGACGGCACTGCGATCGCCGTCAAGGTGCCCGACACCTCGGGGACGATCGACACGGCGGACCGCATCGAGCGCATCCTCCAAGAGGCCGAGAACTGGGCCGAGTTCGAGGGCCACGACCACGTCGTCAGCCTGGTCGATCACGGGAAGAGCAAGGGAAAGCCCTGGATCGCGATGGAGTACATGGACGGTGGCCACCTCGGCGAGTTCGTCGAGCGCGACGGGGTCCAGTCGCTCTGTCACGGGCTCTGGATCGCCCGGTGTATCGCCAGCGGCATCGAGGAAGCCCACTACCGCGGGGTCGCTCACTGCGACATCAAGCCACAGAACGTCCTGTTTCGGACCGTCGAGGACGGCTGGAACGTCCCGAAGATCGGCGACTGGGGGACCGCCAGCGCGCTCCTGGGGCCGAGTGATACGATCGGCGAGTACACGCCCCGGTACGCGGCCCCGGAACAGCACGCCCGACGGGTACAGAGCCGCCAGCAAAAGCGCGTCGACGTGTTCCAGTTCGGCATCCTCCTCTTCGTACTCTTTACCGGCCGCCATCCGTACGGGAACACGTCCGAGCGTGCCCTCGACGAGGAGCCGCCCCGACCCGCGGAGATCCGTCCCGGCGTTCCGAGAGCGCTCGAAGATGTCATTCTCCGCTGTCTGGAGCGCGCTCCGGCCGACCGATACGAGGACATCAGGCCCGTCTTGCACCGTCTCGACCAGTTCTGGGACGCGCTGTGTGACTAGACGGCCGCCTGTGTGCAGTTTTATGGTCGCCGACGCGCATCGTTGGGTCGTCTATGGGTGATCGAGAGCCGACGCTCGACACCGGGCGTTCGATTCCGGGGTCGCCGGCCGGCTGGGTCGGCCGGCGAACTCTCTCCGGTGGCTCGCTCTACTGGTTCGCACACCTGGCTCTGCTGGCTGAGTAGGATAGTTATTTGGGTTAGCTATTTTGAATATCTAGATAACTCAGCTAATCAGCTTAGCTGAGTAACTCAGCTAGCTTAGCTGGCCGAGTCGTCTGACTGAGTTTTATAGCTGCGGCGCTCGACTGGGTAGCTATGCTGGCTTACACAGTGTACTCGGAGGCCGGCGGGGTCGGGAAGACGACCCTCGCCGCGAACCTCGCGAAGGCCGAGGTTCGGGCCGATCGGCGCGTCCTCGTCGTCGACCTCGACACGCAGGAGGCGTCGCTGTCACACCTGCTCGACGTCGCCGACGACCGGAACAACGATCAGGCAGACAGTCTCTTGCGGCACATGATCGACCGTCCGCGAGGGGAGTTCTCCGATCTCGTCCGGACGAGCGAGGGCATCGACGTCGTGCCGGCCCACAACATCCTCGAATACGCCTCGAAACACCTGCGCCGACGAGAGGAGGAGGCCGCGGACTTCGGAGAGTCGTGGAACCCGAACAAGCAACTCCTCCGCGTCCTGCGGGAGGCCGGCGTCCACGAGACCTACGACACGCTGATCGTCGACCCGCCCGCCAGCGCGGACATCAAACTCCACAACGCGATCCACGCGACGCGCCACGTCGTCATCCCCTTCGAGCCCAGCGGCAAGGGGTACGAATCCGTGCAGGGACTCGATCAGCTGGTCGGCGGACTCGAAGACCAGCTCGACATCGAGGTCGGCGTCCTCTCGGTCGTCCCGAACCGCTACAAGGGGATGAACGACCAGGATCGGTTCCTCGACGAACTGGCGGCCGACGGCTGGGAGCTGCCGATCAAGTTCCGCGAGCGGTCGTCGCTGCTGGAAGGGTGCTGGGCTGAGCAATGTACCGCATTCCGCTATATCGATGTCCACCGGGAGCGCGAACGCGACCACGAACTGGACACCCTCGAAAAGTACGACGAGCTGGCGGCACACATCCGCGAGATGCGGGCGGTGGAAGCATGAAGCAGGGTTCGACCGACGATCCGTTCGCCGACGACCCCGACGGCGAGAGTGCGGAGACGGCCGACGAACCGACCGACGGCGAGGAACGCGACGCTGCCGACCCGTCGCTGAGCGATCTCGAGAGCAACGAGCGGACGGACCCGTCACTCGACTCCGAGCCGTCGAGCCAGCAAAGCGGCCAGCGGCCCGCCGATCGCCAGTCCGACGACCAGCAACGCCACTCGCTGCCCTACATCCACGCTCGGGACGGCGTCAAGGACGGTCGGACCCAGCGCCCGGTCTTTCTCAGAGACGACGTCGAGGCGGGCATCGACGAACTCGTCGCCACGGTAGAAGCCGAGTTCGGCGAGGACGTGTACAAGACCGACGTGACCGAGGCCGCGATGGTCGTCGCACAGGAACACCCGGAGCTCGTCGTCGCCGAGCTCGAAGGCTGGGGCTACGGCTGGGACTGACAGCTGTCACTTTGCCGGACGGCGCGTCTCTCCGACGGCCGACAGTGAACGTCGGCGCTCTCGGGCTCAGTTCAGGGCGTCGATCGTCTGGTCACACGCCGGTGGGACGGCCCGCGTGACGGCCGTCGCGAGCAGGTATCCCTCGACGATATCGTCCAGACGGTCTGGCCTCACGTCGCGATCGAACCGAGCGAGCCGCCAGTCCGCGTTGGTCACCGCCCAGGACACGTCGCTGACGACAGTCCGGGCGAGCGCGGCGTCGCTACTCGCTTCGAGGGCGGCATCGAGCGCGTCGTAGGCCGTCGTCCGCAGTGCTCGCAGTTCGTCGGCGCTCTCGACGCCGGTGATCTCGCCGGCATCGATCCGCTCCTGGATCTGCTCTAGCGCTCGGGACCGTGCCACCCGTCCGGTCGCGTCGACGACGGCACTGGCCGGTCCGCTGGCGTCCTCGACGGTGGCGGGGCCGCGTTCGATCGATCGCCGGAGGTCCGCGACCAGGTTCTCGGCGACGCCCCACTCCTCCGGCGTCGGTTCCGGTGGGAGCTGGGACTGACGCGATCGAACGTCGGCCAGTAGCGTCTCTGCGCCGCTGGTGAGCGCGTCCTCGACGGTCCCGGCGTCGGCTGGCAGCGACTCGGTGAACTGACTGTCGATGTGGCGGGCGTCGTCGAGACTGACCTGTGCCGACTCGACGGTTTCGCCCCACTCGGCGACGGTCAGCAGCACCCCGTCGCCGTGGGTCCGTGGGCCGTCCATCTGGGCGAGTCGATCGAACGCGTCCTTGATGCGAGCGTGTACCAGCGCCGCTCGGACGGGGTCGGTCCCGCGGTACGTGTGCTCGTCCCAGAACGCGTGGGCGTTCGAGACGATCTCACCGTGCTCGCCGCGGAGACCATCGACTGACAGTCCATCGTCGGCCATCGCCCAGCCGGCGGCCGCGTATCTGGCTCGTTCGCGCGCCTCGCCCAGCGCCGTCAGCGCTTCCAGCTCCGTCCGGGCGGTGCGTGCGTCGTCGAGCGCGTCCGTCGCGTCGCTGGCGCTGTCGGTCAGACGCTCGCGGACGTACCCGTTGGGAATGTCGTCGGGTCCCATCGGCGTCGGGAGTTCGCCGAGCAACGCGTCGACGCGCTCGCGGGCCGCCGTGAGGTGCGAGGGCGCGATGTCGACTGGCACCGATCGGGCGACGATCGGCGACGGGATCGACTCCCGGTCGAGGTCGGGGAGGTCGAACACGCTGATCTGCTCGTCTGTGTCGTCGCTCAGCCCGCCGATCGATTGACAGCCGGCGACGGCACCCGTCGCGGCCACGGCCAGCAGCCCGCGACGAGTCAGGCGCTGTCGGTCCGCCACGTTCCGAGCGTCGTCGCCCATCACTGGTCACCTCCCGTCGACGCGGCGCTCGCTCCGTCGCCGCTCCCGGCCTCGGCCCGATTCCGTCTCGCACAGCCGGCCGTGCCGATCGACGAGCCGTAGCCACGTACCTCGTCGGCAGAGAGGCTGGCCGGAATGCGGACGAGACGGGCTTCGAAGACGTGGTCGTCGACGCCACAGCGCGTATCGTAGGGGAGCTGGGTGCGCGCGTAGTCCGTCGACACTTCGTCGGGCTGCCACTCGATCCGACACAGCGTCAGCTCGAAGCAGGCCCGGACCTCGACGCTCTCCAGATACAGCGTCTGGCTGTCGAGGTCCGTCTCCGACAGGAACGAGTCGAGCCCGTCGGCGTCGACGCCGTCGGCGACCCTGAGCCGTTCCGCTCGGGCCGGCGTGTCTACGACGGTCCGCGAGTGTCGACGCCGCTCGCGGTGCGACCTGCGCTCTCGCTCGGTCTCGCCGTCTGGATCGGCGAGCCAGAGCGGTGCCCGTTCGGTCGCCCCACGAACGTGGATCAGCTCGGGGTCGGTCGCGGACCCGGCCCCCGGCGCGTCCGTGTCGATTCCGCCCTCGGCTGCCCTTGTCGGCGTCGACTCGCTGGTGGCGCTGCCGTACCCGCTACAGCCGGCCAGCGCGGCGGCGACCCCCGCGAACGCGGCGAGGGACTCTCGTCTGTTCATGCGGGTGCTTGCAGTAACCGACACAAGAGAGCGGCGGTGGCTCCAATCTCGCTTTGAGCGACGCTCACCACTGGTCTGCCAGCACGTCACGGACCCGAGCGGCCGTTTCCGGTAATCACGACCAGATTGAAGTGGCCCCGCGTCGTCGGGGCGCACGAACGATGCGACCGCCACACGCCGACGCCGCTTCGACGCTGCCGAAGTCCTGCCGGAGTCGTGAGGTGACCAGCGGTGTCTGATCGGTCGCGCTCGACGCCGCTGACCGAGACTTTCGAGCGCTATCTCACGGACAAGGGGAAGGGTCGCGGCGGCGAGGGGGGCAACTACCGACGCAACGCGGCGCGCGAGCTCGATCGATTCGCCGCGTGGGCCGCTGGCGACGCCGGTTCCGACGACTGGCCTGGAATCGCTGACGACGCCGACCGGGGACCCACCTTCGCCGACCTCGACGAACGCGTCTTTCGCGCCTACGCCCGCCACCTCGCCGGTGATCGCGGGCTCAAGCAAAACACCGTCCACACCTATTACCGCTACGTCTCGGCGTGGTGTGGCTGGTGTGTCAACGAGGGGTACCTCGGAGCCCACTACGCCCAGCGGGCGAGCGCGATGGCCCCGCTGCCCGAGGACGACGGCCGCAAGCCCGGCGACCAGCAGGCCTGGACCGCCCAGCAGCGCCACGCGCTCACCCGACACGTCGACGAGCGTGCCCGCACGGCCATCGAGACCTACACCACGCTGCCGGCGGACACCGACCCCCTCGACAAGCAGCGAGCCCGCTACGCTGCGCTGAAGGCGGCCCGCGACCGCGCCCTCGTGTTCGTCCTCGCGTACACGGCCGTCCGCGTCGGAGAAGTTCTCCGGGATCCCAACGATCCGCGTCGGCGCGGCGTCCGCTGGGGGGAACTCTCGCTCGACGAGGGCAGCATGGACGTGTATCGGAAGAAACAGCAGTGGGACGCCGCCAGCCTCCCCGACCCGGTGATATCGCCGCTGCGGAGCTACCGCCGGCTGCTGGCTCCGCCGACCGAGCGGTGGCCCGTCTTCCCGACGTTCGACCAGCGGACGCTCGGGGGCCTCGTCGAGGACGAGCTGGCCGACCGAGGGGAACGTCCGGACGAGATCAGCGAGCGACGAGACGCGTTCGCTCGGGACCTGTTGCTGGCCCTCGACGCGGACGTTCGACCGCCGTCGATCACGACCGACGGCGCTCGCTCGATCCTCCAGCGGCTCTCGGACGACGCGGCGATCGACGTCGACCACCCGAAACACGACTATCTCGCGCCCCACGGCGGGCGGCGCGGCATGGGCGAGGTACTCGTCAGGGCCTTCGGCTACACGGTCGCCGCCCGCTATCTGGACAACTCCGAGGAGATGATCCGCGAGCGCTACTCACACATCGAGGCCGGCGAACTCGGCGACGTTGCGACGGAGGCCCTCGACGAGATGGAGGGGACCGTCACCGGCGGGACCGAGTGACGACGCGTCTACTTTCACTTCGAGGCGAGCACCTTTAGGGCACAACTGCACTTCTCTCACAGGTATGGACGACGCTGCCGCCGCCCGGCGCTGTTCGCCCGCCGTCCACGTCCACGACGAGCAGTCTCTTCTGGAACGCCCGCAGCGAGCCCGCGACCCGCTCGACATCGTGATGACGCCCGAGCAGCTCCACCAGCGCAACTGCAAGCGGGCGCTCGCACAGCGCAGCCGGCCCCGTTCGTCGGTCCTGTTTCGGACGCCGATCGACGTGGCGTCGCGGGTCCTCTCGACCCACGAGGGCCGAGCGGTCGAGACGCTCGATCGGCTCGACCGGCTCCGGCTGTTCCGCACGCTCCTCGACGAGCCGCCCGCGGGCGTCGAGGCGCTCACCACCGTCTACGGCACGGCGCTGACCGAGCACGCCGAGTCGATCGAGGTCGCTCGCGAGGAGCTCCAGCTCCTGACCGGCGGGCGAGCCGACCGAGCGGCGGCGCTCGACGACGTTCGCTCGTCGCTGTCGGCGGCTGCCAGTGCCGACACACGCGCGCTCCGCACCGGGGTGGGTGCTCTCGTCGACGCTCTCGACGAGCGTGTCGCGGCCTATCCAGCTTCCGGGGCTGTCTTTCGGGCCTGTGCGAGCGCGATCGAGGCGACCGACGGCGCAGTGTGGTCGGCGACGTTCCCGACGATCGAGCGGATCGATCTTGCTGGCGTCAGCACCCTCGGCGCGCCGGTCCGGGACTTTCTCACGGCGGTCGAGGCGGCGACCGACGTCGACGTACACTACTACCTCCGGGCCGGGACCGGCCCTCGGATCGCCCGTCGGCTGGCTACCCGGTCCGGGATCGCCGACACCGCTCCGGATCGCGTCGACGAGTCGCCCGACGGCCGGCTCGACCAGCCGCCGCGGACGACCGAGATCGCGGTCGAGACGAGACACGACGAGGCTCGCACCGCGGCGGCGATCGTCGACGGGGCCCTCCAAGCGGGTGCCAGCGTTGACGACGTCGCGCTCGTCGCTCGGGACGTCGATCGCTACGAGCGGCCGGTGGGGCGCGCGCTGTCGACGTACGGACGGCACCCGTCGGTCTGGACGCAGCTTCCGCTGACGCGGACGCTCCCCTACCGGCTCGTCGTCGCCGTCTGTGAACTGCTGGGGGCGGCCGCGACCGACGACATCGCCGCCGACACGCTGCTGGAACCGCTCGCACTCCAGTGGACCCCGCCCCGCGGCGGTCACGACCGCCCGACGCCACCGTCGACGGTCCACGCGCTCGGCCGTGCGCTCGACGGCGCGTCCCGTTCGCGGGTCGGATGGCTCACGGCCGTCCGGGAACTCGACGGCGTCGACACGACCGCACGCGAAGCGGCGGCCGGCCTGCTGAACTGGATCGGCCAGCAGCCCGCAGAGCCCGCGCCGGCCGACATCTGTCCCGTCCTCGTGCCTGTCGTCGACGCGTTCGACGAGTCGGTCCTGCCCCGCCGGGCCGCGTCAGACGGACCGGACTACACCGAGACCGCCCAGACCGCCCGCGCCGTCGAGCGGGTCGCCGGCACGGACGACGGCGATCACCTCCTTCGCGAGACGCGGGCGAAGTACGCCGACTGGCTCGAACGGGGCCACCTCGACCGCTCGTGGGACACCGTCCTGACGGTCCTCGACGCGCTCGCGACCGCTCGACCCGGTCGGCGCGAACACGCCAACGCCGAGCGCATCGACGTGCTCGACGCGACGGACGCCTGGCTCCGGACGTACCCGCTCGTGGTCGCGCTGGGGTTCGTCGACGGCGAGTGGCCCCAGCGTCCCCACGGGGAGTTGCCGGCCGAGCTGCGGGCGGCGATCGTCCGGGGCCAGACACGGTCGGCCCGTCAGTTCCCCGTTCGGGGGGCCTGGTCGACCGAGCGGGACCTCGATCACTTCGCCGACGCGGTCCGGGCTGCCACCGACCACCTCATCGTCACTCGCTACACCAGTGACGTGGACGGCGTCCGCTACGAGCGGTCGCCGCTGCTTGCCCATCTGGACGCCGACCGCCTCGCGCCCGAGCGGGTCCGTCGATTGCGGGCCGGCGACGCATCGACGCTCCACGACTGGATCGACGACGGCCCGAGCGTGGGGGGTGGTGGCCGGTGACCGACGGCGTCCCGCCCCTGGAGGGCGCACAGGAACGCATTCGCGACGCGTTCCTCGCTCACGACCGGGGGCTGTTCGTCCTGAACTGCACGGCGGGGTTCGGCAAGTCGACGACGGTCGAGCGCGTCGCCGCCGAGGCGCTGGTCGAGGCGGCCGCCTGCGAGCCCGCTCCCGAACGGGGGCTCTGCGTGGTCTCGTTCTCCCGCGAGGACGCTGCCGGCATCGTTCCGGGGATCACTGCCGCGCTGGCCGCGTTCGCCGACGACGAGCAGGCGACGGCGACGACCATCAGCCCCGAGCGTTCACAGCGGCTCCGCGAGCGGGTCCGCCACGCCGACCACGTCGGGACCATCGACAGCATCTTTCGCACCGTCTTCACGGAGATTCACGCCGAGTACGGCTTCGACCAGATGCCGACGGTCGGTAACGACGCGCACCTCACCTCGCTCCGGGAGGCGGCGCTTGACGTCCTGCGTGACCGCGAGTCACTGACGGCCCGGTTCGAGCGTCTCGACGAGGCCTACGGCGACGAGACGGCCAGCGACGGACGGGGGGCCGACGAGCGCACGCTGGACACGCTGCTCGAAGCGGCCCGCTCGGCCAAGCGGGCCCGCAGACTC
Source organism: Halomicrobium sp. IBSBa (assembly GCF_017612575.1). Lineage (NCBI taxonomy): Archaea > Methanobacteriati > Methanobacteriota > Halobacteria > Halobacteriales > Haloarculaceae > Halomicrobium > Halomicrobium sp. IBSBa. Next base: position 113,654 of record NZ_JADPQC010000006.1, on the reverse strand, counting down.
TCCGACGAGCAGTTCCGCGACAGACTCCTGGGCGCGATCGACGAGGCCTACCCGGACGGTCGCCCGGCCACGTTCGAGGCCGTGGTCCGTGACGTGGCGCGGTTCTTCGACGAGGAGACCGCGGCGGCGTTCCGGCAGCGACACGACGACGAGGCGGCGGTCACGGCCCAGTCCCGGACGTGTTTCGACCGCTGGCGTGCGCGCGTCGAGGAGTTCTGCTCGCTCGTGGCCGCCTACGAGACCGAGTACGACCGCCGGTGTCGCGAGCGCGGCGTGCTCGCCCACCAGGACGTGGCGTACTGGGTCGCCGACTTCTTCGAGGACGCTGGCGACGGCGACGACCCGTTCCGCGAGCGGGTCCGACAGCGCCACGCGCACGCCCTCCAGACGCTCGTCATCGACGAGGCCCAGGACGTGTCCGTCGCACAGCACGACGCGCTCGCGCCGCTGGTCCCCGACGACGCCCGCGTCCTGCTGGCCGGCGACACCGACCAGTGCATCTACGCCTGGCGCGACGCCCGGCCGGCGCTGTTCACGCGGGCGTTCGAGGCGGGGGAGTACTTCGGGCGATCCTGGACGCCCCACGAGCGGGCCGACGCCGCACGGACCTACCGGATGCGACCGGACGTCTCGGCCGCCGTCGACGCCGTCTTCGAGACGGTGTTCACCGATCCCGCACGCGGTGGCCTACACCGGACCGGCGACGACTACACGCTCGTCGAGACCGACCGCGAGCCGACGAGCGAGCCGGCGGTCCACGTCGCGAGCTACCGGGCGCGGGGCTCACCGGGGACGACCACGTGGTTCGAGGAGAGCGAAGCAGCGCCGCTCTCGAACTACCTCCACGGTGCGCTGGCCGACGACGGCTTCGCGAGCCGAGACGCCGACGGCCCGGTGGAGGTCCTCTTCCCGACGCGGACGAACATGCGCTCGCTCGCCGCCCGCCTGGAAGCGACGGGGCTGTCCGTCGCCGACGCCAGCGAACTGCTGTTCGAGAGCCCGCTCGTCGAACTCGTCGTCGGCGTCGTCGAGTGGCTCGTCGACCCGTTCGACCCGGAGCGAACGCGTGCGCTCCTCGACGGTGCGGTTCCAGCGGTGACCTGCGACGACGGGACGACCCTCCACGAGATCGCTGCGGCCGCCGATTACCGCCTCGACGAGATCGGGACCGACGATCGACTCCCGGCCCGCGTCGAGACGTTCTTCGACGGCCTCGCCGAACTCCGCGGGCGGCTCGCGCGACGGACGGCCGATCCGGGGGCGCTCAGCGTCGCGAACGTCGTCGAGACGCTGGCCCTGGCGACCGATCCGTTCGACCAGGTCGACGATCCGCGGCGCTGTCTCGCCGTCCTCGACACCCTCGTCGAGACCGTCGAGGAATGGGAGGGGACCGACCGCTACGCGCTGTCCGAGCTGGCCGGCGTCCTCAAGCAGTACCGTGCGTCCCCGTCTCACGGGCCGCTCGTTCCGGTCCCCGACGCCAGCGACTACGACGTGGTGTTCCGGACGATCCACAACGCGAAAGGCGACGAGGCCGACGTCGTCTGTCTGGCCGATCTGAGCCGCCCGCTCGGAGTCAACGGCCCGCACCGCGATTCGTTCGTGGCCCGCGGTGAGACGCTCGCGCTCGCACCGCCAGCGACCGCGCCGTCGGTCCCGATCGACGAACCCGGTGCCCACGGCGTCGAGTCGGTGCCGCGGCTCCGCTGGGCGACGAACCGCTGGGTCGGGGACGAGCAGCCGCGAATCGGCGGCCCGCCGGTGTTCAGCGAACTCGCGGCCGCACACCGCGCGGACCGCTGGCGGACGCTGTACGTCGCCATGACGCGGGCTCGGGACCACCTCGTCCTCTCGGTGCCACGGGACGCGACGAGCGTCGGAACCCCGCCACAGGACAGCTGGGTGACGACGATCCGGCGAGCACTCGATCTCCCCGACTCGCTCTCGCGCGGTCGGATCGACACCGCGCTCCAGCGACCCACCGGGGAGTACCCGCTTACGATCGGCTGTCTCGACGTGGCCTACGACGCCAGCGTCTCGCCGTCGCGTCGCCCGACGCCACGGACCGCGCTCGCGTCGTCGCCGACCCGGACGGGCCGGACGCCGCGCTTCGTCAACGGCAGTACGCTCTACCCGCTGGCGACGGGACTGGACGAGCACTGGCTCGACCACCTCAAAGGGACTTCACTTCACAGCGAGCGCCCCGCTCCCGCCGACGACCTCCCGCTGGCCTTCGACGCGGTCGGTCCCGACGACCTCGGCACGATCGCACACGACGTGCTCACGACCGCCGTCGAGCGAGGCGTCTCGACCGCGACGCTGGAAGACTGTGCCGAACCGCTGGCAGAGAGGCTCGAAGCCGCCATCGACGAGCAGTGCCGCGCCGTCGGGGGCCGCGAGCGCCAGCAGGTGGTGCGCTACGTCCGCGAGACCGTCTGTCCGCAGTTCGCCGCGACCGGCGTCTGGGAGCGCCTGCAGTCGAGCGCCGTCTACGTCGAGGAGCCACTCGACGCCGTGATTCCCGTCGCCGACCACACCATCGAGACCCGGAACCACGCCGACATCGTCTCGCGCGCCCCGGACGGCACGTGGTACGTCGACGACATCAAGCTCGTCCTCGCCGACACCGACGCCACCCGCGACCGATACGCGCTCCAGACTGCCTTCTACGCCTGGCTGCTCGAACGCCAGCTCGACGACGCGACGGTCCGGGGGCACATCACCTTCGTGGGCGAGCGCGTCGACTCGACGGCCGGCACCGCGCCGGTCGACGACATCGAGTCGTGGCTCGCGCGGTTCGCGTGAGCCGTTCGCACCGCTGGCAGTATCAGAAATCGCCGGTCGCGATCGCTGCCAGCCGTCGTCGATCGAACAGCTGTTCGTCAGCCGACAGCTCTCCGTAGCCCGGATACGCGCCGAACTCCTCGGGGTAGAGCTGCTTTGCCGCCATCTCGGTCTGGAACATGTTGATGATCGGTCCCTGGTAGGGCGTGCCCCCGACGTACAGGTCCCCGTTGTCGACCGCGGTCACTCTGCTCCCGACGGGGTGGTCTTCGAGCAACTCGCGTTGCTGCTGGATGTAGTTCGTGCCGTCGAAGTCCCGGTAGGTGATCCCGAAGTTGAAGATGATCACGTCCGGATCGTACTCCAGCAGTCCCTCGTGGTCGACGGTCACCGAGGACTGGCCGTCGTAGGCCCCCTTGAACGCGTCGACGACGCCCAGGTCCCGATACTGTTTTTTGCCCCACGTCGCTTCGACCTCGGATTTCGGGTTGTAGACGACCCATCCGTCCCGGTTCTCGGGGTTGTACCGGCCGTTGACCAGCGCCATCGATCGCCGCTCCTCGGCCGGTGGGAGCCGAGTGGTGACCTCCTCGACGAACGGTTCGTACAGCTCCAGCAGTGCGTTCCCCCGTTCTCGTTCGCCGAACAGCGCCGCGTACTTCGGGATGTACTCGGGGAGCGAGAGGTAGTCGTAGGGCTCTCCGACCGGCCAGTGCGTCCAGCCGTCGAAGCGCTTTCGCCTGCTCTCGTTGCCGAACCAGGGGGCCACGTCCGCTTCGATCTGGCGCGCCCCTTCTTCGTCGAGCCCGTAAATGCCCATCAGGGCGTTCGGGTCGACGGCCATGAGGTCCGGATCCAGCTCGTACACCATCTCGATGTCCGTCTCCCGGTCTTCGGTCGTGATCTGGGCGAGGTCGTCCGTCGACGGTGCGGTCACGCCGTCGAGGAAGTCGTAGAACCCGGTGTACCAGAAGCTCGGGTCGACCATCCCGACCGCGCCGTCTGCCTGCCCGAGCGCCGTCAGTACGTCGGCAGTGAACCCGAGCCCGCCGATCCACGAGGACGGCGGCGCTTCGAGGGTCACCTCGCCGACGGGAGGCATCGTCGCCGTGTACGACTGTTCGGTGGGCGTGTCCTCCTTCGACGCCGTCGCCGTCGGCTCGGGGGTCGGCGTCGCCGTCTCGGTCACGTCCGAACCCGAACTCTCTTGATCGGTACAGCCGGCCAGCAGGCCCGATGCGGCGACGGTGAACCCGTACTTGATCGCGTCACGTCGCGTCGATGTCTCGTCTTCGACCATGCTTTTAGGCTAGCCTAAAGATATAAAGGGACTGCGGTTTAGGCTGACCAAACATTCTCGACGGCACCCTGTTTATACTGCCGGCTGTAACTTCGTGAGGATCTTCGCCACCCCGGGGTGGCGAAATCGGTCACAGATGGACAGCCGGTAGTATTACTGCGGCCCCCACGTCTGTCGCTGGTCGCCGTCGGGACTGGTGGACTGCTGTCGCCGTCCGATCTCGTCGGACGGAGCCATTCGTGACAGACCGTCGGCAGTGTCACGGGGACATCTCGAACTCGAACCGCGCTCCGCCCGCTGTCCCGCCGGTGACACTGACCGTCCAGCCGTGGGCCTTCGCGATGTCTTCGACGATCGAGAGTCCGAAGCCGGTGCCGCCCTCGTTGGTGGTGGTGCCGTGTTCGAACACTGTCGCTCGCTTCTCCGGCGGAATGCCGACACCGTCGTCTTCGACGTAGAAGCCGTCCGTCTCTGCCAGTCGTCCCACGCTCACTGCAACCTCCTCGCCGCCGTGTTCGACGGCGTTCCGAAAGAGATTCTCGAACAGTTGGGTCAAGCGACCACTGTCGCCCGCGACGACCGGGACAGATTCGACCGTCAGCGTCGCCGCGCTCGTGTCGACGTACCCCCACGCTTCCGTCGCGATCGTCTCGAGGTCGATCTCCTCGGTCTCGGTCACGGTCGACTCGCCACGCGCGAGCGTGAGCAGGTCGTCGATCAGACGCTCGATGCGCTCGTGTGCGGTCTCGATCTTCTCGAAGTGTGCCGGATCCTGTGTCTGCTGGACGATGTCGGTGAACCCGATCGCGACGCTGAGCGGGTTCCTGAGGTCGTGGGCGACGACGCTCGCGAACTGGTCCAGCCGTTCGTTCTGGCGCTGTAGCTTCGCCTCCCTGTTCGCCCGACCGAAGGCGGCTTCGACGGTCGCTCCGAGGATGCGAAACAGGTCTACGTCCGTCTCGGAGAACCCTCGCTCGTTCGAGGTCCCGACGCCGACGAGCCCGTACTCACCCAGTGGAACGAACAGCCCACTCGCCGGCAGCGCGTCTGCCTCGTCGATTCCCGGCTCCGCCTGGAGATCGTCGTACGTCCGCAGCTCCGAGGACTCGAACGCCTCCCAGGCCAGATTCTCATCGGGCTGGAGCCGTGGCAACTCGCCGAGCAGGTCCCCGACGGCCTCACTCGACGCCAGCGGAACGAGCTCGTCCGCTCGTTCGTCTGCCTCCCAGATTCCCGTCAGCTCGAAGCCAAGAATTTCGACGGCTGTCTCGACAGCGATCTCACCGATCTCGTCGCTGGATTGTGCCCTGCTGAGCCGCTGGGCCGTCTCCTGTAGCGAGCGCAGTTTTGTCTCCAGTTCTTTTTGCTCGGTGATGTCCTCGAGCACTGCGAGGATGCTCGTCACCTCGCCGTCGGGATCGCTGATCGGGGCGACCGACAAGAGTAGGTCCAGTTCGTCGCCGTCCTTGGTCTCTCGTCGTATCTCTTTGCCGCGGATCCGCTCGCCGCTCAGCGCTCGCTGTCGGTGTTCGTCGAACTCGGCCTGCCTGTCTTCGGGGATCATCGGGTTCGGCTCCCCGAGCACTTCTGCTCGCGACCAGCCGAACATCTTCTCGGCCTCGTCGTTCCAGCGGACGACGGTGCCGCCACGGTCGATCTCCATCACCGTGAGTGGCGTCGCTTCGATGAGCGATTCGAGCCGCTGGTTCGTCGCTTCGAGATCCCGCTCACGTTCGACCTGTTCGGTGACGTTGCGTGCGATACCGACGATCTTGACGATCTCACCGTCGACCATCACCGGTGCGAGGCTCGTCTCCCAGAACCGCGCGCCCTCGTCGATGGCCAGTTCTTCGCGGTACGAGATCGGCTCTCGCTGCTCGACACAGCGGCTGTAGTTCGATTCGAGCGCTGCGCCGCGTTCCGCTCCGAACACCTCGCTTGGCGTCTGGTGGCGAACGGCCTCGGTCGTGAGCCCGGTCTGATTCTCGTATCCCGAACTGAGCCGTGAGAACTCGAATGCCGGCTCCGAGCCGGTCGTATCGACGTTCAGCAGGAAGATCGCGTCACCGGACGTCTCCAGCAGCGCCTCGTACTCCTCTGCGAGCTCTCGGTGGTCGCGCTCCTGGGCTTTTCGCTCGGTGATGTCCTGAAAGACGCCACGGAGTACGGTCGTGCCGTGGGGTGTGCTGTCGACGCGTTCGCCCCACACGCGCACGTCCCGGATCTCGCCGTCGGCTCGAACGATCCTGAGGTCGAGGTCGTAAGCCTCGCCGTGTTCGAGTGTCTGCTCGACAGCAGTCGCGATCGTTTCCCGGTCGTCGGGATGGTAGAAGTCGAGCGCGTTTTCGAGTGACGGGTCGTAGTCGTCATCGACACCGTGGATTCGACGGACGCCGTCGGACCACTCGAGATCGCCAGTCGAGGGGAAGTACTCCCAGACACCGATCTCTGCGATGTCCTGTACCCGCTCGAAGAGGAAGTCCTGCCGTTCGAGTTCGGTCTGGTCGCGACTTCGGGATATTTCGGTGCTCACCAGCTCCGACAACAGTTCGACGAATGTCCGCTCGGCCACCCCGAACGGCGTGACTCGTGTGGTCGGGCTCGAGAAGTTGATCGTTCCGTAGCGCTCACCGTCGACGACGAGCGGCGCACCGATGTACGACTCCAGTCCGAGTTCGCGATAGGCGGGATGGGTCCGCTTTCCGTCGGCGACCGCGTCGGTGAACGCACAGATCCCGTCATCGTCGATGACCTCCGCACAGTACGTCGCTTCGAGCTCGAACTGCGCTCCCGGTTCGATGTTGGCTTCCGGTGCGTGGACTGCCTCGACGGTGTACTCGCTGCCCCGAACGCGCGATGCGATCCCGATCTCCAGGTCCAGCGTCCGACAGCCGACCGCCAGCAGTTCCCGGAGTCGGGTCTCGCCCGAGATGTCGCTCTTTGCCATGACGCTCTGAAGCTCTCGGAGCGCGTCACGCTCTCGCTCTACTCGTTGCTCGACTTCGCTCTGTTCCGTGATGTCTCGGGCGACGACGAGGACCTGCTCGCTGGTGCCACTCCGGAACGGCGTCACGCGGATGTCGAAGGTCCGCTCGTCGTTTCCGACCGCCATATCGACCTGTAGGTCCGAGTCGTACAGGCCGGTCAGGCCACCGTCGCCCTCTGGCCCGTCGAGCGCGGCGTCGATGACGCTTTGTAGCTGCTCTGCCTCGTCGTCGGAGAGTCGCTCCTCGACGACCGCGTCGATCTGTCGCCCATCGAGTGTCGTCGACTGGTTCCCCCCGACCAGGCGTTTTCCGGCTCCGTTCGCGAACTTCACGACGCCGTCCTCGTCGACGACGAACACGATGTCGTGGATGTTTTCGAGGATGGCCGCGCTGCGCTCCAGTTCTCGTTCTCGCTCCCGTTCTTCGGTGATCTCACGCGAGAAGACGGTCAGGCCGTCATCGTCGGGAAACGCCCGCACCTCGACCCAGTAGTCAAAGGGGTCGCCGAGGCGCTGTTCGAACGACACCGGCTCGCCAGTCTCCATGGCAGTCCGATACCGCTCTTCGAGTTCTGTGCCGACGATCGAGGGGAACTCGTCCCAGATTCTGCTGCCGACGATGCTCTCTGGGTCCCTGCCGATCCGGTCGGCCATCTTCTCGTTCATGTACTCGATCCGCCAGTCGTCGTCTACCGCGTAGATCGCGTCTGTGGCACGTTCGAGCGTCCGCTGGAACCGGTCGGAGAGCCGCTGTGCGATGGCCGCTTTGCGTGTGGCTTCGACCAGCGTGTGGATGCGGCGTGCGAGTAGCTCGAAGTTGTGCTGGTCTGCCCGCAGCGGGATGTAGTCCGAGACGCCCGCCTGCGTCGCTTCGCTGGCGATCCGCTCGTTGCCTCTGCCGGTAAACAGGATCGTCGGCAACTCGGTGTCTGCCGATCGGAGCTGCTCGATGAGCTCGATTCCAGTTCCGTCCGGCAGCGAGTAGGAAGTGACCACACAGTCGATGGCCGCTGTCTCGATCTGTTCACGGGCGGCTGCGACGGTGCCGGCAGTCGAAATCTCGAACGCCGAAGAGTGATTCTGGAGTTTGGTGCGTGCCAGATCGACGAAGTCGGTGTCGTCGTTCACATACAGAAGACGAATCTCCTCCGACGTGGCGTTCTCTGTATGATTCATTACTGTACAGAGGCGGTGCTGTTTAATCAATCACGTGCACCGATTCTCTTTCCTGATAGTCGAAGGTCTCGATCGAGTCGACGACTGTCTCTCGGCCCGTCCCGAGTACGCTCATACTGCCGGCTGTCACTTCGTGACGATCTTCGCCGCCCCGGGGTGGCAAAATCGGTCACAGATTTACAGCCGGTAGTATCAGAAGTCCCCGCCGATGACGTCTGCGACCCGCTGTCGATCGAACAGCGTGAGCGACTCCTCCCGAAGTGTCTCTATCCCGTTCCACTCGCCGAACGCCTCGGAGTAGAACTGTCTCGCCGCCGCCTCCGTCTGGAAGAGGTTGACGATCGGCCCCTGGTACGCGGTGCCGCCGCGATACAGCCGGTCGTTCTGAACCGCCGACAACTGACTGCCGACCGGATCCGCACGCATCGTCTCCATTCGGGACTCGAACTCCTCGGTCGAGACGTGTGAGAAGCCGTACTGGAATACGATCGCGTCGGGATCGACCTCCAGCAGTTGCTCGTAGTCGAACTGGCCGTAGCCTCCCTCGATGTGGTCGTCGAAGGCTCCGCGCATCCCGAGGTCGCGGTACTGCTTGTGGTTGTTCCCCGCCTGGACGGGATAGACGTAGAACGTGGCGTTCTCGAACTGCGAGTTGACCGATACGAGACCGACGGTCGGTCGCTCCGCTGCCGGCGGCAGCCGCTCCTCGATAGTCGCCTGCACGTCGTCGTGGACGGACGCGAGCGCCTCGTAGCGCTCTCGCTCGTCGAATGCGTCCGCGACGATCTCGAAGGCATCATACAGCGAGTAGTACGGGTAGCCGTGCCAGTCGTCGCCACGCCGCCGAATGTAGTTCCCGAGGAACGGACCGACGCCGGTGGCAATCTCTTCGGCGTCGTCTTCGTCCCAGTCGTCGGCCAACACGCCGATCCAGTTCGGATCGAGCAGGTGCATGTCGGCGTCTAGCTCGTAGAAGATCTCCTTGTCGAACTCGCCGTCACCGGAGATCGGCGAGACGTCCTCGAAGGAGATGTCGACCCCAGGCAGCGCGTCGTAGAACACGTCGGGCATTCCGTCGGGGTCCCACAATCCCTGCAGGCTGTCGGCTTTGCCCAGGGCGATGCCCATGTCGCCGTACGTACTGAGATAGCTCACCCAGCGCTCGGGCGGTGCGTCGAACTCGACGGTACCCATCGGCTCCATCGTTACCGAGTAACTGGTGTCGGCGTCCGTTTCTGTCGCTGTGACCGCCGACGTTGAGGTCCCGGCGTCCGTCGACTCGCCGTCACTGCCGGACCCGCCGTCGCCCGTACAGCCGGCGAGCAAACCTCCGCCGATGACTGCGCTGCCGCACTTCATGTACTCACGTCGTGTCGGTGGCTACCGACCGCTGCTGTCGTCTTCCATGCGTTTTAGGCTAGCCTAATCTATCAAAAGCGTTCCGGTACTTCCCGAGCCACTGCCAGCGATACGTCCGTGGGTGTGCCAGCAGTTGCGGCCGGCTTCCACTTCGAGGGCTCGTCACGCCGGCCGAGGGATGCCTCGAAGCTGTCGCTGTGAACACTGTTGCTCACACGATACCGCAGTATCACCGGCAGCGATACCTCGGCGGAGGATTCCGCGACCACGAATTAGACTAGTCTAATCTTTATCTTTGATAGATACTATTATATAGTTTGACTAATCTCTAGCTAGTCGACGATGGACGATACGACGCAGTCGCGAACGCAGCACAGCTTCTCACGTCGAAGAGCCATCACTGCCGGTGCCGGACTTCTCGCCACCGGCCTCGCCGGCTGTACGACCAGTGTCGGTAGCAACGATACCAGACCCACGAGCGACGCGGACGGCGCGAACGGAGACGGACCCACCGTTGCAGTCGCTTCCTTCTTCAGCTTCTACGACTTCGCACGGAACATCGTCGACGGGACGCCAATCCAGGTGGAAAATCTCGTTCCGACCGGATTGCACGGTCACGGGTGGGAGCCGAATGCGAGCGTCACGAAAGACATCATCGAAGCGGACGCGTTTCTCCACGTCGGGCCGGGGTTCCAGCCGTGGGCCGACCGCGCGATTCAGACACTCGAAGACGACGACGTCGACACACAGTTGATCAACGTCCGTGAGGGCGTCGAAATGGTCGATCTCGCCGCGACGCTGGATCCCGACGAAGAGGGGGTCGGAAAGCAACAGGGGAAGGACCCACACTTCTGGCTCGATCCCGACCGCGCGAAGCAATCGGTCGACAACATCGCCGACGGACTCGCACGACTCGCACCCGAACAGGCAGAGACGCTCCGGAAAAACGCCGAGACGTACAACTCTGAGACCCTCGAACGGATCGACCGGGACTACCGGGCCATCTTCGATGCCGCCGACCGAAACGTCGTGCAACTCGCGGCACACAACGCCTTCCAGTACATCGGGGTCACGTACGACGCCGAGATGGTACCCCTGGTCACGAACCTCGCAGCCAGTGGCGACGTCAAGCCCTCTGACATCGCCGAGGCGAAGGCGGTCATCGAGGAAAACGACATCGACTACATCGCCAACGGTGTCTTCGAGTCACGGAAGCCGGCCAAGCAACTGCTCGCGGAAACACAGGTCACTGGCTATCTCCCCGTCACCCCCTACGCGGGGGTCCGAGAGGACTGGGTCGAGAACGACTGGGGCTACGAGGAGATCGCTTACAACATCAACATGCCCACGTTCGAGGTCGTCCTCGGCAACAAACGACCCGAGGAAGCCGGACCCGACGGCTGGGCCGACGAGTGGCTGAACTTCGAGTGAGCATCCAATGAGTACACACAACCCCGAGAGCACCACGAGCGCAGAGTCAGCCAACAGTACCGAGTCGATCGTCGAACTGTCCGGCGTCGACTTCGGGTACACGTCTACCCTCGTCGTCGAGGACATCTCGCTTCGGATCGACCCCGGTGAGTACGTTGCGATCGTGGGCCCGAACGGGTCGGGCAAGTCGACGCTGATGAAGTTGCTGCTGGGGCTGGTTCGACCGGACGAGGGCATCGCTCGGCTCTTCGGCGAGCCCTCCCACGAGTTCGACGACGGCTCTCGTCTCGGCTACGTCGCCCAACACGCCAGTGCCTCGAAAGAGATGCCGATCACCGTCCGCGAAGTCGTGAAGATGGGTCGGTTCCCACACGTCGGCTTCGGTCGGCTCTCGGGCGCGGACTGGGTCATCGTAGACGAGGCGCTTGCCACCGTCGGTATGACGGCGTTCGCCGATCGTCGCGTCACACAGCTGTCGGGCGGTCAGCGCCAGCGGGCATTCATCGCCCGTGCGCTCGCCGGTGAGGCTGACCTGCTCGTGCTCGACGAGCCGACCGTCGGCGTCGACATGGAGTCCGTCGAGGCGTTCTACGACCTCCTGGATTCGCTGCACGACAACGGTATCACGGTCTTGCTCATCGAGCACGACCTCGGTGCAGTCACCGAACACGCCGAACGCGTCGTCTGTCTCAACCGGGAAATCTACTTCGACGGACCGGCTAGTGAGTTCGTCGAGAGTGACGCGCTGGCTCGCGCGTTCGGCACCACGGCGAATCTGCTGGGTGGTTCTCGATGACCCTCCTCGCTGCTCTTTCGCTTCAAACGGGACTGCTGGATTCTGTGCTCGGGCCACTGTACTGGTTTCTGGCGTACTGGTCGGAGATTATGTCGTGGCTCGCCGGACAGACCGGCCTCGAAATCCTCCAGTACGGCTTCATGCACCGGGCGATTCTGGTCGGTCTCTGTATCGGTGTGATGGCACCGCTGATCGGGACGTTCCTCGTCCACCGCCAGCTCGCGCTCATCGGTGACGCACTCGCCCACACGGGATTCGCTGGCGTCGCGATCGGCCTGTTCCTGAACGCCGTCATCGACCTGGGGGTCTCGCCGTATCTGACGGCCGTCGTCGTTGCGATGATCGCAGCCCTGCTCATCGAGCTCATCTCGGAGGCGACGGACGCCTACAACGATGTCTCGATGGCGATCGTGCTCTCGACGGGCTTCGCGCTGGGGACGACACTGATCAGCATCAACGCAGGCGGGCTCGCTGTCGGCGTGAATCAGTTCCTCTTCGGCAACCTCTCTACCGTCTCGAACGAGAGTGCGGCGATACTGCTGGCGCTGTTTGGCATCATCATCGGCGTGATCGGGCTCACACGCAACCAGCTACTGTACGTCACCTTCGACGAGACGGCCGCTGCGGTGTCGGGTCTCTCGGTGAGCTGGTACAACCGCATCACGGTGATGCTGACTGCGATGGTCGTCGTCGGCGCGATGCAGATCATGGGCGTCATCCTGGTCGCGGCGATGCTCGTCGTCCCCGTCGCTGGCGCGAGCCAGGTCGCACGGAGTTTCAACGAATCCCTCCTGATCTCGGTCGTGCTTGCCGAACTGGCAGTTATTCTCGGCATCGGAGCGTCGTACTACGGTGAGGCGACTGCCGGAGGTGTTATCGTCCTCGTCGCGGTCGCGATTTACGTCGTCGCCGTCGTGCTCGGGAAGCTCCAGACCGCCTTCGGCGAGGAAGCGACTCCCGAGATGGGCAGTATCGACATGGGCGAATCCGCATCGAAGGGTGAGCAACACCGGCCTGGGAGCTGACGCGGTTCATCGCATCCTCTTCGGCGTTTCTGACGGCGTCGTCTCCGAGCAGCCCCGCCAAGAGCACACCACCAGTGGCGAGAAACGAACGGCGGGAGGGCATACAGAGAGCCACCCGTCCGAATCGTATAGACACTCTGGAGATCGTCTCTGGGACCTAAATAGAACATCCACCCGACACAATATTTAGGCTAACCTAAAACACCACTTTTAAGTAGGATTAGGCGGGCCTAAAATGTATGGCCGGCAGCTATAACTCTCAGAAGACACCGACGCGGCGAGATGTGCTCAAGTACGGCGGTGCTGTTACAGGTAGCGGATTGATGGGGGGTTGTGCGGGATTGTCCGGTTCTGACTCTGAATCAACTCCGACTAACGATACGACTGAAGAGTCGACCGAGACATCTACTGAATCCACTAGCTATTCTGTAACGATGGAACCGACGGGCACCGTCGAGTTCGACTCAGTCCCCGAACGGTGGATTGCCTACGATGGCAGCTACGCAGATATGGGGGTCGCATTGGGCCAAGCCGACGGTATGACCGGCATTGGTGGGGCTGATCGATACTATACACACCTGTACGACGAGTTACCAGGTGTGACGGTCGATACCGATCCCATTGAAAGTTCTCCAGAAGTTCGGACAAAAGAAGAGTTCTACGAGCTCGATAATGATGTCCACTTATATGACCCATACATGCTCATCAATTGGTTCGACTGGGACGAGTCGGACATCGAGGAAATTTCCACGAACGTCGCCCCCTTCGTCGGCAACTTGATTTTCCGCCGATCGGACAGTTGGCACGACTATCGGTACTATACGTTGTACGAGGCTTTCGAGAAGGTCGCCCAAGTGTTCCAAGAACAACAACGCTACGAGGCGTTCAAGCGACTCCACGACGAGTTCATTGCGGACATACAGACCCAACTCCCGGCAGCCGATGAGCGACCGAACGTTTTCCTCACATACGGCGTCACGGAGGAACCCGACGAGTTCACACCGTACCGACTCAATGATAGGGGAACGAGCAAGAAGCAGTGGCGTGACCTCGGCGTGAACGACGCTCTCGGCGGGACGGACATCGAGAATCAGAGTACCACCGAGAACACGGATCTCGACTACGAGGGGCTGCTCGAGCTGGACCCGGACGTGATCTTGTTCCGAAACTTTGCCGAGATGTCGGCGGCAGAGTTCCGGGACACCGTCCTCGCGTACATGGAAGACCATCCGGTTGGAAGCCAACTGACGGCCGTCCAGAACGGTCGCGTCTACCGCGGCGGATACCTCCATCAAGGGCCGATCCACAACCTGTTTCTGACCGAACGGGCCGCGAAACAGATTTACCCCGACGTGTTCGGGGACGTGACGGGCGACACGGAACTATTTGACCGTCAACGCGTCGCAGACATCATCAACGGGGACTTCTAGAGTCCTGTCCCGTCGTCTCTGATTCGACAGAGGGCGAGCGATCACTCTCTGATAGCTTGTTCGAGGGTGTGGACGGCGACGGTCAGCTCCAGTTCTCTAAATTCGCGGTACACGCGGCTGGCCAGACAGCGGACCGAATCGGTGTTTGATGGCCGAAAACGTCGTCTCGGCAATCAACCGTTGCCCGTAGAGACCGTGTTCAACTGCGCGTTGTGCGTGTCCGCAGTGAGTGAATCGCCGACGTTACTCTCTCTCCACTGATTCTATCTTCGGAGCGACACCATTTCCTGTCGTCTGTGGATGAACAGAGCACTATCCTCCGAAGTAGCACATCTCCCCATGCTGCAGAAGTTGAGACCGGTTGTCTCAATGCGTATGCCTCAAGCCCTCTCTGCTCAGCCGTTCAGAGCTGATCGATCGGCTTGTTGATGATCTGGAAGACTTCGCTCGCCCGGTAGAACCGATTCCGATCTTTCCCGGTGAGTTCTTCGAGTATTCCGTCATCTTCGAGTTGTCCGATCAGTCGGTTAGCCGTGCTGTATTCGACATCCAACCAGTCGGCTGCTGTGTTCACGTCCAGGTACGGATCTTCGAAGAGCCGCATCACCAGTTCAAGGATATTCTCAGACCGCTCGCTCTGATAGCGCTGTTGATAGTCTTCTCGGAGGTCGACTAGCAGGTTGGCCCGCTGGTGGGCCTCATCTGCTTGCGACTGCACGCCACGCAGGAAAAACAGGAGCCACTCTTCCCATTCACCGTGCTGACTGACTGACAAGAGATGATCAACGTAATCTGACCGTCGTGCGTTAAAATACGAACTCAGGTAGAGATACGGCTCGGGCAAGAGACCATCACGTTGCAGAAGGAGACTGATCAATAGCCGCCCGAGTCGTCCGTTCCCATCGAGAAACGGGTGAATCGTCTCGAACTGGTAGTGGATCAGCCCGATTCGGAGAAGTGGATGCAGATTTGTCTCTTGGTTCGCATACTCGAGCAAGTCTTCGAGAAGGTCGGGGATCTCGTTCGGGGGCGGCGGCACGTACCTGGCGTCTTGGATGTATGGCGTACTGCCGATAAAGTTCTGAGTCGTACGGAGTTCTCCTGGGTCAGCCTCATCCCCACGGACACCCGAAAGCAACCGGTCGTGCATCTCGCATAGCAATTCGACGGTGATTGGATCGCCAGCTGTGATCGCATCCAATCCGTGCGTCAGCGCGTGTAGATAGTTCACGACTTCTTGGGTGCCCTGCTGCCTGTCTTCGTCGATGAGAGCCTCCTGTCCAGCCTCATAGGCGTAGATGTCTGAAAGAGTAGCATGTGTGCCCTCGATTTGCGAGGACTCCAGCGCTTCTTTTCGGATGAACGGCTCGATCAGGATCTCCCTTGAGCCGACACGTGGACCGATGCCGTGAAGTCGGCCAAGTGCCTGTGTCGCCTCCGCCAGCGGTGTAATGAGCTGTTCAGTATTGATTGAGGGCGGAAGCGGGTCAGGTTGAAACGCCGAATACGTCCCCTTCGACGTCGTCGTGGGAACGATCTCACCGGGTGCTGCCTCGTCGAAGTCATCTCGCTCCATTAGTGGTATCCCTACGAATACGCCCACCACTATTGGTATTTTTGGCACTAAATCAAAATAACAGTCTGGCTGATTGCGCTGTTACAACTACTCAGGATCTTTGGGGAGTTCTAAGCGCCGTGCACCTAGTGCACGGGTTTCTGCAACTGTAACGCTCTGAAAAGATGATATATCTGACTGTACCATGTGAAGACTTCTATGACACGCTGTTGCTTCGGAAATAGTGGAGGGCGCTGGATGGTGATACAGCTCCGTTCTATTTTCACTTTGCACATGGAGTGGTAGCATCAAGTTCTAGCCCTAGATAGAGTTCCTGTACAACCCGTTGTCTTCCTTTCCTGGTTCATTCATCCGGATTGACTGGCCCTTTATATTTGGAGGTCACTGAATCACCCTCCCGCCACTGCCAGTAGTAGTAGCGATTGTCGTTGATTTCCTTGATCGTGATCGTCGCTTTGGCAGGGACGTCGTCCGGGAGATCGTCCGGTCGCTTTTCGACCTCTTCTTGATCTGCCGACTCCTCGAGACGGGCCTCTCGTTCCTTGTGCTCGGCGAGCGCTTCAGCGTACGTCGCAACGTCTCGGAGCTGCTCCGGGTCCGACTCGTTGAGCGTGTTGACGATCTCCGTCGGGAGGTTCGCTGGTGGGGTCGGGGGTTCGTAGGACATCGGCTAATCTCGTGTTAACCAACACGGCCCACGAATTCATAGTTTTGTTGGTTAAGACGATGGAGACGGCTCTCGTGCCTGCTGGCTGTAACACTACTCGAAATTTTTTTATATATAAGTTTCGTACTATGTTACACCGTGCTCCGGCGCATCGAACTCGAGGTCCTCGCCACGGTCGACCGCGGCGACACGATCTCCGAACTCGCGACGAAGCTCAACCACAGCGAGAGTTACCTCTCTCGTGCTGTCGCCGAACTCGTCGAGAAGGGACTCGTCTACACGGAACGCGACGGGCGGCGAAAACGAGTCGTCCCGTCGGATGCTCGTGCCGTCGAACTCTACCAGGACCTCGTCCGCCAGCACTCCCACATCGACTTCCCCGAACTGCTGACGGGCAAGGCACTCGAGGTGCTGTACTACCTCGACCAGCCGCGAACCGTCTCTGAGATCGCCGACCGGAGCGATAACTACCGCAACACGGTTAACCGCGTCCTCAAGCGGTTTCGTGACCGTGGGCTTGTCGGGACGGCCGACGGCCACTACGAGTTCAACGCCGACTTCGACCGCCTCCACGAGTTCGCCCGTGAACTCGCACACCATCTGCATCGCCAGCGCCTCGAAGCCGTTGCCCCGAAGGGTACGATTCTCTGGGAGGACTACGACGAATTCCTCGCGCAGGCCGAGACGGAGATCGATGCAGAGGAGTTCCACGAAACCGGCCTCGCTCGATTCGCAGCCTTCGACCTCCAGTTCCTGCTCACCGGCCACCGCTACTACGTCTACTCCGAAGACCTCGACGCAGTCTCGCCGGCGGAGCTCTGCTGTCACACGCTGCTGATCGACGACGGCAGTCGCCACCGCTCGTACTGTCTCCTCCTGCTCAGCCACGTCGACGTCGACGAGGCGGACCTCCGAGAGCAGGCGGCGAAGTATGGCCTCGAAGACGAAATCGACGCCTTGCTGCGCTACCTCGAGACGCACGGCGAGGTCGACGACGACCGGCTCCCGGAGTGGGACGAGTTCCAGGAGTTGGCGGCTGACTACGAGGTGCCACTACCATAATGAGACCAACATTCGGACGCGAGTACATCGAGAACGAATTCCAGCGCATCGGGGATGGCCTCTCAGCCCCGCTCACGGTCTACCTGATTGGTGGTGGCGCGATGTCGCTGCGCGACCTCAAGGGGGCGACGAAAGACATCGACCTGGTCGTCCCGGATGGCGACGCATACGGTCAGCTGTGGGCGGTCCTGATGGACCTCGGGTATGCGGAGGTCCAGTCGCTGGATCCAGATTACCGGGCGCTGGGGGCGACGAGCTGCGTCGAGAACGACGACGGGTGTCGCCTCGACATCTTCAACCAGCAGGTCGCGAACAAGCTCGTGCTCACCGACGGGATGCAAGAGCGCAGCGAGCCGTTCCTCGACACGGATCGACTGACGGTCCGGCTGGTCAGCAACGAGGATATCTTCCTGTTCAAGGCGATCGCAGGCCGCGACGACGACATCGAGGACATGAATATGCTCGTGCAGGCCGGCCTCGATTACGATGTCGTCCGGGATGAACTCGAAGCCCAGATCGAACGCCTGGGGGACGATCAGTTCGCCACGTTCGCGAACGAGGCCCTGCTCGGCATCGCTGACAGCGCCCGTGAGCCGGCCAGTATGGCGCTCTTCGCTGACGAGGGGAAGGGGAGTGGGATCACGAGTAGTATCGGAATCCGTGGTCTCGTCTGGCGGCCGGGTGCCTTGCTCGCACCGTTGCTCGGTGGCTATCTCATGGATAGCGTTGGAATGGCGTGGGTCTTCCTTGTTGGCGGGGGCACTGCCCTGATTGGCGTCGTAACGTTCCTCGGGATCATCTCCCAGCGATTCGGCATACGGGAACTAGCTCGATGGTAGCTGCAGTGGGGACAGATTCAAGCTAAAGAGACGTCGGCGCACATCTCGTCGCCGTCATACCTCACGTTCGAACTTTCCCGTCTGCATCACCGTCGCAATCGACACGGATCTCACGAACCCGTTGGACGTGACCGCTGGAGCCGCCTTTCTGCCACAGCTCTTCGCGGCTGCGAGAGTAGTAGTGAGCCAGTCCGGTGTTCTGTGTCTCGGTCAGGGCTTCGGGCGAGACATATGCGAGCATGAGGACTTCGTCCGTCTCTGCGTCCTGAGCAACAGCCGGGATCAGGCCGTCGTCGCCAAACTCTAGTTCTACTGTGAGTTGCTCGTCGACCATGTATAGTGGCCAGAAGGGAAGCGGGATACGAGTTACCGTTCGGCCACGTCCCTACTCGACGAGTGTAATCCGGTTTCCGTTACTGGTCACGTGGAGATCGCGACCGAGCTTGTAACCCTGATCCGTCGCCAGGTCGACGTAGCCGGAGAATCCACCGATGTCCTGATGGGCCGGAATGATGTGGTGTGGCTGGAGTACGTCGAGCATTTGGTAGTGACCTTCCTTGCGGAGGTGTCCGGAAACGTGGATGTCGTCGTAGATACGCGCGCCCTGCATCTTCAGCAACGATTCCGCCTGATAGCGCTGTCCCTCGTTGGTCGGCTCCGGGATGATCCCCGCCGAGAAGATGACCTTATCACCGTTCTCTAGCTCATAGGGCGTCTCGCCCCGTCCCATCCGGGTGAGCATCGCGCGCGGTTCTCCTTGATGGCCAGTCACGATGGGCAGGTACTGCTCTTTCCCTTCGTTCATGATACGCTCGAACGCACGATCGACGGACTTTCGGTGACCGTACATCCCGAGATCGGCAGGAAGCGAGACCGCATCGATTCGGTCTGCCGTCCCGGAGTACTGTTCCATCGAGCGACCGAGGAGAACGGGTTCTCGGTCGATCTCTCTGGCGAACTCGACGAGTGACGACACCCTCGCGATGTGGGACGCGAACGTGGTCGCGACGATACCACCGTCGTAGTCCTCCATGCTCATCAGGGCGTCCCTGAGCTGACTGCGAGCGACTGACTCACTCGGTGTGCGCCCTTTCCGGTTCGCGTTGGTGCAGTCTTCGATGTAACAGAGAACGCCCTCGCGACCGAGCTCCCGGAACCGCTTCATGTCGATGGGGTCGCCGACCACCGGAGTGTGATCGATACGCTTGTCCAGCCCGTAGACGATCGCTCCCTCGGGCGTGTGCAGGACAGGATTGATCGCGTCGATCGTCGAGTGCGTGACGTTGACGAACTCCAGTTCACACCGATCTCCGATGGACATCGTCTCGCCGGCGTCCATCTCAACGAGATCGTTCTGCACGTGGAACTTGTTCTCGTCGTTGATCTCTTCTTCTACTAATGCGAGCGTGAATGGCGTCGCGACAACTGGTGCGTCATAGCGGTGTGCGAGTTTCGAGATAGCGCCGATGTGGTCAAGGTGGCCGTGTGTCGGGACGATGGCCTTTACGTCTCCCTCAAGTTCAGACATGATGCGATCGTCCGGGATCGCCCCCATGTCGATGAGATCGAGCGAGTGCATCCCCTCCGTTTGGATGTTGTCGTGAATCAGTACCTTCGAGAGGTTCAGGCCCATGTCGAAGACGACGATGTCGTCTCCGGCACGGATGGCTGTCATCTGGCGTCCGACTTCCTCGTAGCCGCCAATAGTTGCGATTTCGATTTCCATGTGTCTGATCCGATCAGGGCGATCCCAGAACTCGACGAGGAGTTCGCCGTGACACGGAGAGCAGGACTGACTCGATATCCAGAGGATCGAACGTCTGATGACGGCGATGTCCCCCGATACGACGACCTGCCCGGGGACAGCACGTGTTTCGGTTATGTTTGAGTCGGTCGGCCCGACGTAAATACCCCGTGGAACGGGACTAGACATGTTTAGAAGACTGCAACCTCTGGGACTCTCCCAGGATTTATTTTCATTGCTGGCTCTTGTGACAGCGGTTGTTGAGAGCCTCGAGAACATTGTCGGAGCGGTCAGGAGTCGATCTGTGGCTCCACTTGAGACTGATCGCCCCGGGAGTAGAGAGTCTGCTGTGGCGGTCTGTGCATATTTAAACGGCGGAAGTCGCGACTGCGCCGTCAGGACTCTCGCCACTTGTGACCGCACTCGACGCAGGTGAACAGCCGAACCTCGTAGGAGCCACCTGGCTTCGGCATCATCTCGGAGGAGGCCCGGTCGCTGTCGCAGTCCTCAGCCGGACAGGGTTCTTGCATCGTCTCGCCAGAGTCCTGGGTCGCGTCGGCCACGGCGGGTGCCCCGTCGTCGCGCTGTCCATCCTGGGTTGTCATCGCCGCTTCTGCGTGCGAGTCCCGCGACGCCTCATTCTCACAGGAACGACACACCCACGTGTCGCCCTCCGTGTGCATCAGCGAACCACACTCGTCACAGAATTGCATATAATGGAGGAAGACACGGGTGCCAGATATATGTGTTAACTTCCGATCCGTCGTGGATTTCAGAGTTTGTCCATTCTGCGAAGTTCCGATTTTTGATCCGAGGTGAGAATGATCGCTCCGCACACCGGACAAAGGACTTCTTCCGTCGAGTGTGAGTCGATATCCAGTATTCGACCGTCGAACTCGCAATCCGGACACTCGACGCCCGTTACCTTACCGCCGACGAGGATCATGCGATCCCAAAGTGCATCGTCGAGAGCCACAGTGTCTGCTAGTCTCGCGAACTCAGAAACCGGTTGCGCCCTCGGAATTCCACAGTAACAGGACACGGTTGGATGCTACTGGGGATATCTAGAACACTTCTCTGGGTTCGGCTCTCACTTAGATAATTGAGTATCCTGCTCGGCGTGAGCCGCTCTCGAAGCCGCTTTCACTCTCGGCCAACGAGCCCGTTCCATGGAAGTGACCTTTCTCGGAACTGGCGGAGCAGTCCCGACTATCCAACGGAACACGAGTTCGATCTTGCTTCGCCGAGAAGGGGAACGCTTCCTCTTCGACGTAGGTGAGGGCACGCAGCGTCAGATGATGCGTTTCGAGACGGGATTCGGTGTCTCTGCGATCTTTTTGACACACATGCACGCAGACCACGTCCTCGGGCTTCCGGGCCTGCTCCAGACGATGGAGTTTAACGATCGAACAGATCCCCTCTCAATCTACGTTCCGGCTGGAACGCGCGGCGATATCGAAGAACTCCTTGATGCGACCGCTACGGATCCCAGCTATCCCCTCACGATTCGGAATATCTGTCCCGGTGACACTGCCCTCGAACACGACGAATACACGATACAGACGTTCGAGACAGATCATCGTACTCGATCGATTGGGTATGCTCTTGTCGAACGAGACCGAAAAGGCCGCTTCGATCGAGAACGCGCCGAAGAGTTGGGTGTTCCCGTCGGACCGAAGTTCCGGCAACTACACCAGGGGACGCCCGTTGAACTCGACGATGGGACTGTCATTGATCCCGAACAGGTCGTTGGACCGCCGCGTCCGGGCAGACGAGTCGTCTACACTGGTGACACACGACCAACAGCATCGACTGAATCAGTCGCCACGAACGCCGATCTGTTGATCCACGACGCGATGTTCACTCACAATCGCGTCGAGCGGGCACAGCAGACACGACACTCGACCGTACGAGAAGCTGCAAAACTGGCAGTTGAAGCCGATGTCGAGCGCCTCGCGTTAACACACATCTCTTCACGATACGCAACTGATATCGAACCACTGGCGGAGAGTGCAACCGATATCTTCGGATCCAATGCGTTCTTCCCCGATAATGGCGATTCGATTTCCATTCAATATGATGATGTCAGATCGAAGGGATAATGCGAGGTTGACACCAGTCGTATCTGTCTGTTACCTGCATCATTCGGGATATGGCCTCTGCAATCTCATTGTGTCCGTCTTGCGGGTGAACAGGGAACGAATCTGACCTAGAGGAAGACGAGGGTGAGCAGCAGTGCCCAGTATGTCAGAATTCAATTAAAAATGACTGATATTTTACCGCGTGGACTGTGTACCTACCTACATGGACTTCCGAGTCGTCAAGGGTGATATCGCTGACGAACGGGCGGATGCTCTCGTGAACGCTGCCGGTACGAGCCTCGAAATGGGAAGCGGTGTCGCCGGGTCTCTTCGGCGAGCGGCCGGTGGTCCGATCAATGAGGAGGCCGTCTCGAAGGGACCGATCGACCTCGGTGATGTCGCCGTCACGAACGCGTATCAACTGGACGCCGAGCACGTCATCCACGCCGCTGCGATGCCACACTACGGTAATGGTCGGGCATCGGCGGAGAGCATCCGCGATGCGACTCGACATTCACTCGAAGCTGCCGACGAAATGGACTGCGAATCGATAGTACTCCCGATCGTGGGAACCGGTGCAGCCGAATTTCCGTTCGAAGAGGGAGCAACGATCGTTTGTGAAACTGTCTGGGAGTACGAACCCGAGACGCTAGAAGACATCCGCGTCATCGGCTACACCGAAGCGGAGTACCGGACACTACAGGAAATCGCCGACGAAGTCCGGACACCGTGATAGTTCAGCGGAACCGGTAACGGGAACGCAAACTGGACTTATCAGCTGAGAATACGTACGAGGCGACGGAACAGAGGGAACGGTCTGTGGTCGGCAAAATCCCGGACCGCCGCCTGTGTCGCTTCGATGCTCGGTGAATCTCGGGAGAGTGATCCGTCACGGAATCTCGTGGACAGTTGTTCGATGAAGTCTTCAGCCCCCGCGAGCGCCGCCGCTTGTGTTTCGTACGTTTGGACCGGGTAATCGTGTCTGATCTGCTTCGACCCTGGGACGACGGTGGATAGCCGGAGCTGGTAGCCGTCGATCTCTTCCGGTTGTTGAACGGCGACGATGAACGTCGTGTCATTGGGTGATTGATATTGGAACACTGCTAGTGGCTCTCTCGCCCGTTCATTCATACTCCGCTTCGTCCAATCAGAGGGAAGATCGATGGGAGATTTAGTTATCGAGATCACCGATCCCTGCAGGACGATTATGTCGACCATCGGTCCGATGATACTCGAATGACAGCGTTCCCGACTGCTCGGTAACCCAGAGTATCCCGTCGACGTGTTCGGACAGCTTCTCTAACATGTCCTCGCTGTGAGCCGTGTAATCGATGGAGAAGAGTGTGAGGCCGGACTCCGTTCGAAGGTCGCTGATCCGTTCGAGAATCGGGGACACGGTTTCGACCGAACTGCTCTGGAGAAGCGGTGTGAGGGAACGAACGAGAAGATGGCGCGTTCCGCTCGATGGGGGCAGATCCCCTGTCAGGTCGGACAGTCCGATGACGAGTCGCTCGAGGTCGTTCGGTGCCGGAATATAGACGATTGGATATTCTCCGTACCGCGCCGAGACGGACTTTTGCTCGGAAGCCGTATCGACGAGACCGAGTTTCGGCCCACCTGCGTCTGGAAGGAGCGCATCGTACCGCGCAACTGTCTCGTCAGCACTCTCCGTAGTAGCGACGACGAGCGCAGTATCACCGTCAGTACCGTATCGCGAGAGTGCTCGGAGCCCAACATCGTACGAGGCGGGCTCGACTGTTCCGGCGAGGAGGACTGTCGAGCCGGCCAGTCCGTCCGGGAACGGGTTGATTTGATCCCCGTCACGATTTGGCGGTGACTCGGAGGACCCGTCCATGAGGGATTAGTTGTCACCTCTTGCATGGGGATCGTTCGATGTACCCGACAATCGAGTGAGCGTCTCGCGGGGGTAGTACCTGGCTTCGCAGACCGGGCATTCGGCGAGTGCAACCTCTCCGCCGACGTTCGTCGCAACCGGCAACTCGTCGATAGCAACGGTTCGTTCGACGAGAGCGGTCCCGCAGTCCGAACAGGGGATATCTATTTCGTGTATCATGTATAGAGAGAGTGGGAGCCACGTCCCGTCGGACCAATCGGTGGTCACCAAAACGGCGCGGCATCCGGCACGGCGCATTTCAGAGCAGTACCATCGAAGGACGCCCCCGCTGTGGTGGCGAACCGATGGGCGAACGGAAAAGGACGGGACCAAGCCCGAGTTCAACCAACCGTTGTCTCGTCTCAGGCAAATACGTTTCGGCACTTGGCGGGAACTCGACTAGATTGGAAGTAGATCTCGTCGACCTGCTACTGATGAAGTATCAATTAGATGGATGGATGTGGCCGTCTCTGCGAACCCGATCAAGAAACGCGTGAAAGGGGTAATCGACCGTATTACGATGACTGAACAGCGTCTGCGATTCGCCGCAGATAATCGTATTCCGGTTCAGTGTAGCCGATCAATCGAACGTCAGAGAGCGAGGACGGATCGTAATTATAGACGGTAGTGCTCTGTTGAATCCGATGACGGCAGCAGGATAGCGCTGTTGTGAAGGTGGAAGCGAAGCGGAAAGAGTGAATGTGACTAGAGTACTCTTCCGCTTCGTTAAACAAGCCGCATCGCTGGCTCAAAAGCGCTGTGCCGCCAGCCCCACGGCGGTGGTGAGTGACCCGGCTGGCAACGGATTCGCGGATTGGAAACACCTGACGCTGCATTTCTTGCGGATTCACATGGACGCGACGTACCGCGAAATCGTCGATTGGGCGAGCGAGATGGATCGCGTTCGTGGCCTGTTGCAGTTGGCTCGCTCAGCATTCCCGGCACCCTCGACGCTGTGGCGGTCCTTCGAGCGGGTGCCAACCCAGATCTGGCGGCAACTGCTCCGTCGGTCGGCGACCCGCTGCGATCCCGGTGAACACGGAGCGATGGATGCGACGTTTTTCGACCGCGAAGCGGCATCCAGCTACTACGTCGACCGGTCGGATCGCCACATACAGACGCTGAAAGCGACGGCCCTCGTTGATACAGAGTCGTGTGCCGTCCTCGACCTCCACTGTTCGGCACACTGGCCCCACGATACACAGGTGGGCCGTCGGGTAGCACTGCGCAATACCGACGAAATCGAGAGTCTCGCCGGCGATAAAGGCTATGACGATCAGTCGCTGCGGGACGCACTCCGCGCCAAAGGCGTCCGGCCGGTCATCAGACACCGGTTGTTCGCGCACTACGATCACGCACACAACGCACGGTTGGACAGCGATCTCTACGGGCAGCGATGGATGGCCGAGACAGCGTTTTCGGCCATCAAGCGCCGATTCGGGTCCGCTGTCAGGCCGAGCGCCTGGTACCGCGAATTTCAAGAACTGGTGCTCACCGTCGCCGTCTACAACCTCGAACAAGCCATCAAGTGGTGATCGCTACGCCGTCCGTGGATTCAACAAGGCAGAGGATTCGGAAACTACACGCTCCGACTGCGCAGTTTGGACTTCTACAAACAAGCGGATGGTTGGCACCAACAAGTTAGGGACAAATAGACTTTGAGATCAGGAATCCGGATTAAGAGGGGATATGGCCTTCTGGTAACTCTTTAGTAGCTACATTGTAACAAACATCCGTCTTTAGCTAAGCGAAGAACCGCGTGACAGCGGCGGCTTATCGAGGCTTCTTTTCGAGAGGAATGAGGAGGCGATAGCTGTGTCCAACAGAGCCTCCTCATCGAGAATTATGCGTCGGCTCACTACACTGTTTCCCTCCGAGTTCCTCGAAGAGCACGCCGAGGAACTCGGCGTGGTCGAGCGAGAGGGGAAGCTCCAGATTCCGGTCCTCGTGTGGGCGCTCGTGTTCGGCTTCGCCGCAGGCGAGAGCCGAACACTCGCTGGCTTCAGGCGAAGCTACAACTCGACAGCCGATGAGACGAACTCGCCCGGCGGCTTCTACCACCGTCTGACACCGACACTCGCAGAGTACCTCCGCGACCTCGTCGAGCATGGCCTCGACGAGGTCGCTGTTCCCGACGCTGTTGACGCGGATATCGACCGATTCAGGGACGTGATGATCGCAGATGGAACCGTGTTGCGATTGTACGAGTTTCTCTCTGATGAGTTCCAAGCCCGTCACGAGGAGCAGGCTGGAGCGAAGCTCCACCTGCTCCACAACGCCACCGACCAGACGATCGAACGCCTCGACGTGACCGACGAGAAAACACACGATAGCACGCTGTTCCAGACGGGATCGTGGCTGCACGGACGCCTCGTTTTGTTCGATCTGGCGTATTTCAAGTACCGACGGTTCGCGTTGATCGACGAGAACGACGGCTACTTCGTCAGCCGGTTGAAGCAGAACGCGAATCCGGTGATAACAGAGGAATTACGGGAATGGCGCGGGCGCGCCATTCCCTTGGCAGGCGAGCAGATCCAGGATGTGGTCGATGACCTCTTGCGGAAATACATCGACGTAGAGGTCGAAGCGGAGTTCAAGCGCGGGCCGTACAACGGGACGCAGTCGCTCGATACGAAGTGATTCCGCGTCGTCGGCGTCCGCAACGAGGACGCCGACGACTACCATCTCTACATAACGAATCTGCCGAGAGAGGAGTTCCTCCCGTCAGATCTAGCGACGCTGTACCGGTGTCGATGGGAAGTAGAAACGCTGTTCCGTGAGTTGAAGACGCAGTATGAACTGGACGAGTTTGATACGAGCAACCCAGATGTCGTAAGGATTCTACTGTACGCGGCGTTGCTGTCACTGCTAGTGAGTCGTGAGTTGTTGGATCTGGTCACCGAGCAGGCCGACGATGAGATCGTGTTTCCGCCGGAACGCTGGGCGGCGACCTTCCGGTCGCACGCCCAGCTCATCCTTCACGAACTCGGTGAGTTCCTCGGCTACTCGCCACCGCCGTTGCTGGAGCGGCTGATCGAGGATGCTCAGAAGATACACCAACAACGACCGATCTTACAAGAGACGCTCGCTACCGCTACACAACCGAGGTGTAAGTCTTAGCTAAAGACGAATGCTCGGCGTGCTCTTCAAGGAGCTCAGATGGAAAAAGCGTAGTGAGTCGACGCATAATTCTCGATGAGGAGCGAGGGTTGTGCACAGACTTCTCCTCCTCATTCCTCTCAAAAAGTAGCCTCGATAAGCCGCCGCTGTCATGTGGTTGTTCTCTTAGCTAAAGACGGATGACCGAGGATGTAGTTCTGGTTGTAGTCGGCGTAATCAGCGACCTCACTGGAATCTATTTCGACCGGAATCGGAGAGCTGAGGTAGATGATATACTTCCAGGTATCGTCAAATCCGGGCCATAGGTGGTTCGCGAGATCCTCGTTTTGCTCAGTAGCAAGGACCTCTGCAACCTGAGAATACTCCTCGTTTCCGGTATAGAAGAAGAGATAGTCACCGGCAGTCAGTTGATCCCAGTGGGACTGATTTCCTTCTTTGACGCCCCAAATAGAGACAGAGTCTCCGAAATCCACGGACGTGTACTGACCATATTGCTCAGCCTCGACTCCTTCAACGACCGTTCGCTCAAGATGTTCTTGTGCGTCGCTATTACTACACGGCGCAAGATAGACAGCTGGAGTCGAACCCATTATCTGGAGGTAAATACAGGTTACCCCCTTAAGCCTGTACCTGATTCCTGTCAATACAAAATCGGGCTACCGTGGTAAGAGAGAGCGGCCCCTGTATCAAGAACTCGCAAAACATCCTCCAGCTCAGAATATTTCGTGATGATCTCGATACTATTTCCGGTTTCTAAATCAACTTCGATTTATGGAGAGAATCTACCCGTTGTCCCCCAACTTCTTCGAGAGTTGGTGTTCTGACGGGACCGTTAGTGTCGGAATCCATCATAATTCAATCACTCTCCTTAGATGTCGGTAGTAGCTATTTCACCCGTCTCGGGATTCAATTCGACGGTCATTCGACCCGCCTTTCCGAGTCCTCGCACCTTGGCGAAGAGTGAATCATCGATCCGCCAGAGCGTATAATAGTACCCTCTGTCCCCTTCGTAGCTCGTGGCTGGTTCGGCAACCCAGGCGACTTGGCCAGTCGAATCGATAGCGACTAGGTTCTGTGCCTTCTCGTACTGAAATGACGGATCATCAAAACCATCAGAATCTGGATCAAGACCGACTATCACCAGGTCATCGAATAGAAGACAATGATCGATTGCCTTGGGAAATCGCTGTTCAGTTTCAGTACCCGTCACTCGGCCACGGTAGTCTATCTGAATATCTGGTGTCAGCTGTGTCGTGTAATCAAGATTCGGATCTAGCGGCGGGTCCTGTTCTAGACGCGACGGTGTGCAACTCATCCCAGGATCGTAGTCCAACTGAAGCACCACATGACAGTCAGACGGTTCCCATTCAACCGCCGGATGGTTGTCAGTAGACTCGAACTCATGGATCGGGATGTATCCCTGCATATTACCCTCAGCAAGAAAATCAACTGTTGTACTCGTCACTTCGCAGGAAAGCTCGATGGTTGTCGATGTTGAGCCAATCTGGGTCTCAAAGCCTTGCTCGAGGTCATGGAAAATCAAAGTGATACGATAATTTGCACCCTCATATCGACCCCGATCAGGCAAAAGAGTCTCTGAGAGCCCAATGCCGTATGACCGACTCCCTAGACCATACCAACCCTCATCTATTGCATCCTCCGCATATGCAAGAAAGTGCATTTCGACAGTGTTGTCTGGTGGTAGGTAATCGGTGCTGGAGCTTCCGTGATGCATGGTCGTAGTGACGTTGACGTTTTCGTCTGCTTCTTTAACGATATCGAACGATGGCCTCTTTTTTGAACATTGTTGCGTTTGAACGCTGTGTTCACTCGTCTGCACTAAGAGCGTACAAATGGCTCCCACCGGCAACGTAGAGTGTTCCATCGGCAGTAACAGGTGGCGCTTTCACCTCACCGGCAGTTTCGAGGGTCCACCGCTCTGTGCCATCGGTTGCGTTCACAGCACGGATTTGAGCATCTCGGCCGCCGACAAAAACAGTGTTGTCAACAATCAAAGGTGATGGATTAAATAGTGTCTCATCCCCGTACTGCCACAGAACATCCCCCGAGTCAGCATCCAGAGCAGACAAGCCCCAATCCGCAGTGTACACGACCCCGTCGACGACAGCTGGTGCTCCGGAGTCAGACCCGATGTCACCCGACACCCATTCGAGTGCGCCTGTTTCAGCCGAAGCTGCGTAGGTCTGGCGCTCCGGGCCAAGGCCCGCGTGGCCGGTGGAATAGAGTATTCCGTCGACGACTGTAGCACCGCCCTCAGCTGGCATCGAATCGATGTTAGCTGTCCACAGACGTTCGCCAGAACCTGCATCAATCGCATACATTTCGAGTTCAGCTGATCCGCTAAAAACTCGACCATCTGCTACTGCAAGGTCAACACTACCTGATACCTCACACAACCAAATCTGCTCGCCCGATGTGCGATCAAGTGCGAACACCGAGTCCCTTCCGGCACCG
This sequence comes from Halomicrobium sp. IBSBa, assembly GCF_017612575.1. NCBI lineage: Archaea > Methanobacteriati > Methanobacteriota > Halobacteria > Halobacteriales > Haloarculaceae > Halomicrobium > Halomicrobium sp. IBSBa. The sequence continues at coordinate 83,909 of NZ_JADPQC010000006.1, read as the reverse complement.
TAGACTGTGTCCCCTACTACACAGGGTGAGCGCGGATTTTCAGTCGAATAGTGCCACATCGTTTCACCAGTCTGTGTATCGACTGCGTGAAGGCCAGGGTTTTCTCTCCAAATGGGGACGTATACTACTTCATCACAATGAGCTGGGGTTGCCCCGGATGCCTTGCCATCGATACGCCACCTTTCGGTGCCGTTGTCCTCGACAGCAACGAGCCCGTTACTGGTACCCGCGTAAATTTGCTCACCGCCTGCAGTGAGGGTTCTAATCGTGTTACCCAGCTCAAGCTGCCAGGAAACGGTGAGATCACCAGTTGGAATTGCAACCGTCGTCTCGTTTCGGTGGGTCGGATTCGTCATGGATTACACTCGTTATGAGATAACGACCGAGTGGTATTATATCGAGACAACAGCGAGTCGACACAGATTGTAGAGCCTATTGAGCATTCCACCCTAACTCGTATTTACGTTTCTTCCTGATCCGTGTACCTGGGAATATTTTGAACGACTGATCCTGTTTCAGGATCTAATTCTACGTATGATTGAGCGGCGGTCCTCGTCATCAGTCGGTCGTCGTACCGCCAGAGGTAGCGATAGTGCGTATACTCATCATCGTCGCCTTTGGTCGGTTGGGCCCTCCATTTAATATCACCTCTCGAGTCGAATTTCAAGATATTTTGGGAGAAAACACACTCGATATTTGGATCAATAACGCCTCCGGTCCCCTTCTGGAGCATGACGAGTAACCCATCGTCAACCGGGTACGCGTATTTGATATCCATCGGGAGCCGGTGATCCCAGTCTCCACCCTGAATTTGGCCCCTATAATCGACGGTAATCCCAGTCTCCGAAAACTCTGTTCTATACCCAATCTCTGGGTCTGCCTCTCTCACTACCTCTTTGTATGATGTCCGATTCAGTGTTTTGCCGGGGTCGTACTCGATCTCAAGTGTAATTTGGCACTCTGCTGGTAGGCGCTCCATGCCCTTCTCCTGCGTCCACGAGAGCATAAACGGCTCAAGATTGAGATATCCGCGAACGTCTTCGCTTTCAGGATTAGAGTAGAGATAGATCTTGTTATTCTTCTTCCAGACATCTCCCCAAAGCTGTTTGATAGCGATTTGGGGACTAGTTAACTCAGATTTCTCTTTGGCCGAATCAGGGTCGATGGTGACTGCGATTCGGTACCACGCTCGAAGGTATCGACCCCGGCTCGGTAAGAACTCTTTTGCTATTTGTATTGGGGGCACTGCCGTTGTCGAGAGGTCGAATCTCCCTTCGACCTCTTCTTTCTCTGCCGTGGCGAAATCTTCCATCTGTATCATATTTATCAGGAGAGGATTTTATATCAAGAACTTATCCACTACAGTATGAGATTGATTGCTTTCCGAATTGGGGCCTGACATACTGTAAACTCAGAATACGTACGACCAGGCAGACTGCTCTTCCAGTTGTTTCATAACTTCTGGTAAACGCCGTCGTTTGAACGCGACCCAGTCGGACAACGCTGACCCTGGGCGGAGGATTTCATCCAGCTTTTCGGTGGCCACATCAGTAGCTCTGATCTTCTTGTTCCAGCAGTAAATGTGAACACTATGAATGATATCCTTCTTCATGGTGGTCTCAGTGCGAAATCATTGAACGCGATTCACCCGATGAAGCTCCAAACTGTGATTATGATTTTAAGCATCCGTCGCAATAATGTCTCCCGATTCTATGTCAATTTCTACTGTCGGCTTCCCTGCGCTTTCGTTTAGCCCCGCGGTAGAGCAGAATAGACGGTCATTGTAAACCCAAATTCTTCGATATGTATACTGTACACCGGTGTCGTCAGTTCTCGACTGAGCCGTCCAGGCGACCTCGCCACCGGATTTGATCGCAAGCAGATTCCGGGTCGGTTTGAGGCTCGGGATGTCTCTCATATCCATATCCATCTCGGAATCGAGAACCATCACCAGCACACCGTTGACCGGCAATATATCTCTGACTCTACTGGGGAGTCGTAATTGAGTATCTGGACCCTCGATCCGGCCTTGATAGTCTATCTGGCAATCGAACTCCGGAAAGGCGGTCACCTGATGTACCTCATCTGTGGACTCTCCATTGTCTTCGGCCGGTGGAGAGCTCTTTCCGGTATCGTAGTTCAATGTCACCGTCACGAAACACTCCGAAGGGAGCCAATCAACGCCGTCTTCGTCCGTCCAGGACAGATAAAATGGCTCCATATCCAGTGAGCCACCAATCGTGTCATTAGGCCCTTTTGTGAGACGGAGGGCCCTACCATTGGCCACCTGCTTTGCTCGAAATTCGTGAACAGCTGCCGTTGAGTCCATATGATCACTGGAACGTTGTGGGTCAGCAGTAATTTCGACGGTGACCCAATACCAAGCAGATACATATTGTCCCTGTTCAGGAAACAAGTCTGGTGTCAGAGCGAGGCTGATCGCCTCCCCGGCCCCCCCAATATCAAAAAAACCGTCCTGAGTCTCTTTCTCGATTATCGCAGTACCAGACAGCTTTGCGAGTGACATTATAATAGCCACATACAGTGGTAATATAAATTTAGATCAGGTTTCCAGAGGCGAGGTTTTGTAGACGTGCTCTGCTTCGTACCCTTGTCGGGAGTAGTGTGGCACGGACCACTGGATTACACTTGACTGCTTGGTGCTGGTGACTATAGAATACTGTCAGAGTACGTCTGAATTCCAGTTTCCGGACGCTATGACCCGGTCGATGATATCCGGAAAGTGTGTGCGTTTGTACTCGATTCGTTCGTCGAGAGAATTTTTATACACCAGTTCTGTCACGTCATCCGGGAGGTCGTAACCGACGTCGGCAGCCAACTCCTCGACGATCTGTGTAAAGTCCCCGAATCCGTCTTCCATCTGCCAGCCGAAGTCCGATTCGATGTCCTCGTACTGCAACGCCGCAGTATCGTAGGCCGCGTGGAAATCCTCGTTCCCAGCGACGATCATGAAGTCGCCTCGAATCTCGTGACAGAGTCCGACCTTCGGTCGTTCCGTGAATAGCCACTCGCTGTTGTCTGTGAGTGTGAGGCGTGCACGTTCGGAGAGGTTCTGACAGCGGGCAGGACGTCCAGCTAGCCGATAGCAGAGACACGCCGCAAGTAGCCGTTTCATCCCGTATCCTAACCGGGCGAGTGGCGAAGCCGATGGCAGTGTGACGTCGCCAGTGTCGGCGTGGTCTGGTAGCTGTTTACACAGCATCAACTCACCGTAGCCTGCGGCTGTATAGTATTCAGCTGCTGTTTCGAATTCCGCGTCACCATGTCGCTCCTTGGCTTCCTCAGTGTACGCACTGATCAACTCCAGAATCTGATGACTGTGCACGAATTCATCCCGGAATGTGTCGCTCACAACACCACACTAGCCGTGAAACCATTATATGGCGCATAGTTTGGTGATTCACTACAACCGAAGCAGTCTCCGTTTAGATGTCTGTTGCCATTATTTTTCCCGTCTTCGGATCAAGTTCAGCAACTATCCTCTCTCCGGTGTCGATAGAAGCCATCTTTGAAAACAGATGATCGCCGACGAGCCAGTGGATTCGGTGCAAAAATTGCTCGTCGCCCAGAGTAACGACTTGGCCACGCCACGTAATTTCACCGCTTGGATCGATGGCAAAGAGATTTTCCCCATCCTCGGAATGACATGTGGGCTCGGTAACGCCCTCCTCATTCAGATTAAGTACAACTAATGCAGTTTGTTTATACATGATACAGTTGCGGATTGGGTTAGTAAAGCGTTGCTCCATTTTGGACCCGGTTATTCGGCCACGATAATCCACCTTTAGATCACTGCTAAGTCGGACTTCGTCGCCCGTATCATGCCTAATTTGCAACTTCACATAACAGTTCTCGGGGTCCCAATCAACACCTGCTCTATGCACACCCGCCGGTTCATAATTGAACGGTTCAAGTGAGAATGTCCCAAAGACCCCGTGTTGATCAGTTAATTGTAAAAATCCTTCCTCAGAGTGCACGGTCGTGTTTAGTTTGGAGCATTGTGCCAGCTGGCGAAGGCTTGGAGCCAATTTTCGGCTGTCTCCGGTTCGACGTGACTGAAGCAGTTCGAAAACGACGAGGTTCGGCGCTTCAGTTCGCGGAAAATCCGTTCGACAGCATTCCGATTTCCGTGGCGAGATATTTGAAATCGCAGTCCTGAACGTTGTAGCGCAGTTTGGAGGTGTTGAGCGCCATCAACGAGAAATTCGGCAGTTTCGACATCGTGTTTCTGCCGGAGTTCGCGCAGGAAGATTTCGGTGAGGGAAGTCGTGGTAGTCGAAAAGAGACGAACGTGAAGCAGATCGTTTGTGGCGGGATCTGCGGCGGCGTACAGCCAAAATTGCTCGTCGTTGATCCGAATCACTGTTTCATCCACCGCAACTTGATTCGGAGATCGGCCAGAGTCTGGCTGTAGATCGGCTTTCTGAACCCAATCGTGGATCGCCTTCCGACTGCGTTGGACACCCAGAGCTTCGAGCAAATCGACGGTATTCGACAGCGAGAGTCCCGCAAGATGGGACTGAATACCCAGCGCCATCGCCGGTTCGGGTGTCCGCTCACGCTCCATAAAATCCAAATCAATCCACTCTCTACTCCCACTGAGGCGGGTGATTTCTGGCATAGAGCACCAAGAAATTCTCCCGCCTCACTTTTCACGCTTAACTAAACACGACCGAGTGCACTTCAGCCCTACATTTATGTACATCTATATTCGGTCCGATGTCGCTACTGATTTCCTGTCTGTCAGAAGTCAGTGTTACCTCAATGTGATAGTTTGCTCCGGTTGAACGTCTTTTTGGCAGATGCTCTTTGTTGAAATCCAGTGAGAAAAAACTGGGCTTTCCAGTCAAGTGAACGAAATTTTCAGCCGCATTCTCCTCTTCCCAAGCAGTAAAGGTGAATTCAACGAACGCCATTTATTTGCTTAGACAAAGGCCAATACTAAGTTACTTATCGGCTATTTTTGACATATATTGGGTCGTCCGATTTGCCGGTGTTATACCTCAGCCATCAGTCACACTGGTATGGTAACTCAATTTGGAGTTCCTCAGCATCGGACGTGGCCTCTTTGTCTGCCCCTCTATACGATCCTCCATTGAATTGAATATCACCGTGAATAGCAGTCCAGTAAAGTGCTGAACCGTGACTACTGACCCTGTCAAAGATAGCACAGTCTGGAGCATAACGGTCAGTCGGTGAAAATCTCATTTCATTACTGTTAGATATTATCACTGCCCGAGGCGAAGTCACTTTCAATATTTCCTCTTTTGTGACATTATACCCACCACTACTTGTTCCGTGATGGCTTGCCATGAGGACATCAACGTTTCCTAACTCAGAGCTGTACCTATTAGCAATATAGTCTTCTTCAGAGCCTCGAATATCCCCAGTTGTCAACAACTCACCGCTCGAATGTTGTACGTGTAGAACGATAGAATAGCTGTCGTGAACCTCTGAATTGGCGGATCTCTCGATATTATCTACCGAACCATTGGGACTAAAAACCTCAACCGTACTCTCACCAAGCGAGAATGTGTCTCCTTCGCCTGCGATGTGGGAGTTTGTGTTTCTATTTAGGTTATCATCAATTTCAGTTTGCACCTCAATGGTGTTACCATTGCTGTCGACATTGGTTATACCATTGAAATATATATTCTTGACCTTTATATTGTTGTTCTTGATTATCTCATCAACATACGAGATGTGATCAGTGTGGTTGTGACTCACAACAAGATGATCAATGACATAGTTCCCCTCAGAGTTTGTCGGGAGTCGTGAAGTCAAATCCTTTCGGTAGTGATCATTCCAACGTGAAGTACTCACGCTTGAGCCGGCGCCCACGAGAAGCGTCTTATCGCGCCCTTCGGCAGGAGCTTTGATCAATGTACTCTGTCCTTTGCCCATATCGATGGCCGTCGTCTCCAACTGAGCACTGTCATCTTCGTCATCATCGTCGTCATCCAGATACTGATCGTAGATATTGGACGCCTTGTAGACGTCGAGGGCGAAGTCACCGACAGTCCTGATCCACAGTTTCTGGCGCTCGCTGAGCTTCCAGTCCTGTTCAGTTCCCGGTGCGTCGTCGATCTCTTCTTCGTCCGTGAGTTCCTCGTCACTCTGTTCGTCCTCTTTTTCTCTCTCGATCGTATCTTCAATTGTCTCGACGCTGGTGGCACTGACGATCGTCGAGCCCAGTATGGACAGTGCGATGTGGCCATCGCCGTTCAGGTTCGCACCGATGACGATGTCGTACCGACGTTGATGTGGCAGCGACGTTGGAGAGTACGTACTCGACGTCACCGGGCGTCTCCAGAGGGGAGGTTTCGTAGACGTGCTCTGCTCCATATCCTCCACCCGGAGTGGTCGCACCTGCACGCAAAGCGAGTCCTTCCGGCAATCCGCTGCTGTCGTACTGACTGGAGAGTTCACTAAGTTCCCACTGTTGGACCGTCTCGCTGTACGGAGTGGTTCGCTCGAAATTCTGCTGGACGGCACCTGCCGATCCAGATGTCTCGATGATGACGACGGTGCCGCCGGCGACACCTCCTACAACGACGACGCCGGCAGCAGCAGTTCCGACTGCTCCAAGACCGACACCAGACGCTATACCAGTGCCCGTTGAAGTTGCTGCTGTCCCGCCTGCAGTCCCGCCGACGGCAACCGCGGGGAGCGCGGACTTCGCACCTGAGCTACCAGTTGCCAAGTAGCGACTGTACTCTGTCGTGTTTTCGCCGTACGCTGCGTAGTTGCCGTTGCTATCGATCACCTCCACCTTGACGTAATCCGGAGCGATCTGTCCCACTACATCTCCATAGGTCGTAGTGACGGTAACAGGTTCATCTGAGCCATTTTGGCTGGTAACATTGTATGTTCTGTTGTTCCACCCAGTGACGGTCCCCGTGAATGGTACATCGGGATCAACTCTCTGCCTGATTCGGATCGTCTCGATAGTTGAGTTAGGACTTTCGGACCGAGCGTTAACCGAGATAGCATCTGTAGTATGTTTCAAGAGAGTAGTTGGGTTTGGCACTAGTGGAGGTTTTTGTGGTGTATCCCACGAACTATAGCCGAATTCTGGAGGTAAATTCTGCGTGCGTGGATCGGGATCGACGTAGTCGATCAAACCATCGTTATCTGTTTCCCTGTCACGTGGATCAGTCTCCAGCGTGTGAACCTCTTTCCCGTCGTCGACACCATCGAAGTCAGTATCGGGAGTAGTGGGATTCGCAGTGTAATCGAAGTACGATCCTTCGTACTCTTGGCCATTGGAAGTAAATGATACCGTCCTGAATTCCCCTACTTCTCGACTGTCAGACAGCCCATCTCCGTCGGTGTCGTTCGACGTGGGATCGGTGCGTACGACCTCGCCGTCCGGGCCACCGAGAACGATCCCAGAGACTTCGCGTTCGTCACTGAGCCCGTCACCGTCAGTGTCGTTGATCGTCGTGGTGTTCTCGGCGACACGAGAGAAGACCTCGGGGAGATCCGCTGCACTGTCGACCAGAGAGACGTTCCCGCCAGTCCGTTCCGCGATTGGGTCCAACTGGCTCCTGCTCGCACCACCGAACCCGATCGCGTAGATCGTGACGTTGTTCTCCGCCGCTTCAGCTGCCTTCTCGGTCCCGTCGGCGTAGAGCGACCTCCCGTCGGTCAGGAAGATCATGATCTTTCCGCGGTCGGGACTGCTGCGCTCCATGAAGTGCTCGTTGGCGGCACCGATCGACGCGAAGTCGGTTCCGCCGTTGCCACCCTCGTACTTCAGGTTCCGAATTGACTGATTAACTGCTGTGAAGTCACTCGTGAGAGGCTGTTCGACGTGTCCTGAGTTTGCGAACGAGACGACAGCCGCACGGTCTCTGTCCAGCAGACCGCTGGTAAATTGCTGCGCCGCGTCCTTGGCCAGCCGATCGGGGTCCTGAGATTTCATCGACCCCGAAACGTCCATCAGCATCACCACGTCGACTGGTGTCACCCCATCATCGCCCGTCTCCCGGACAGGTTCCTTCGCATCGTACGTTGAGGCCCAGTTTTCGATGTTGTACACCGCGAACGTCGAGAAGTGCTCCGTCTGTGCGGTGACGGTGTCGTTTGCGGGGTCGACAGTGGAATTCAACGGAACGAAGATACCTGCCTCTGGGTCGTAGGTGAAGATGGCAACCTCCTGAGATTCGTTCTCGAGGCCGGTGTCGTCGTACTCCATCGTGACGTTGGCAGAGTCGAACTCCTGGTCGGCAGTGAGTTCCACGACCGGGGACTGGCTCATATTGTCGACGCGGCCAGTATCGAACATCGAGTCGTTCTGCGGAGCGATGGTCGTGTCGTTTGCCACGTCGCCCTCGCCAGTCAGCTCCAGCGAGACGCCCAGCGAACTGTTTTCGGTCTCTGTCTCGAACGTCTCGTTGCCGTCTAGGACGCCGTCACTGTCGGTGTCAGCGACCAGCGGATCGGTGCCGAGTCGGATCTCCGCACCGTCGTCGAGGCCGTCGTCGTCGGTGTCCGGGTCCGTCGCGTTCGTCCCGTACTCCTCGATCTCTTCACCGTCGAGCAGGTCGTCGCGGTCGCTATCGGGGGATAGCTCAGTCTATCAACCTCGAAGAGCAGTGCCGTCGACTCAGTCACAGACGCTTTTCCTGCCACTCGCTGGGCGGCGACAATAGTCCATGGCCGATATGGACGATCAGTCTTCGGGATGGAACTCGTCGAACAGGGCGACGACGCGCTGTTCGATATCGTCTCGAATCTCCCGGACTTGGTCCATATCTTGGCCATCTGGGTCGTCGAGTGCCCAGTCGCGGACATCGACCGACTCCGCATCGAGTTCGAGCGTCGAACAGCCCATTGTCGCAACGACGTCGCAGGACTCGAGTTCGGCGGTCGAGACTTCACGCGGCGTCCGGTCGGAGAGGTCGAATCCCTCTTCACCCATCACGTCGACGACTTCCGCGTGAACGTTGTCGGCTGGGTGGGTACCACCGGTGAGAATCTCGACGCTATCTTCGAGGTCACGTCGCTCTCGCTCCCGTTCCGCGAACGCCGTCGACATCTGGCTGCGGCCGGCGTTCTGGACGCACACGAACGCGAACGTTGTCGAATCAGTAGACATGGTTACTCGATTCAGTGTCGCAGTCTTTAGCGCTCGTATGTGTACTATAGGACCCACCATATCTCTCAATAGAGCCATCCGGGAGCCTCGCGTGGGGCCGCCTCATCTGCGGGACCCGTTGAGTGCGACGAGGAGTGCGTCGGCCCGCACAGTCGTCTGGTATTTTCGCCATTTCCCGTCTTTCCGACGTGTCACGAGTCCAGCGTCGGTGAGCTGCGAGAGCGCATGACTAATCGCGCTGTCGCTGACATCGAGAAGTGGCGAGAACTCGCAGACACAGAGTTCTTCACCCGCTATGTGCAGGATACGGACTATCTTGTACCGCGTTTCGTTGGCAAGGGCGGACAATACACCTACGTCCGCCTCAAGCGCAGGCCCACCAGCCGCCGCGTCTAGCTCTTCAAGCTCATCTAGTCGTTGGGCCACCGCTTCATCGCCACAGCCATCGCGCTCGTCTGTAAGATATCGCTGTAACCGCTCGGTTGAAGACATAGGATAGATTTGAGCATATGATAAAGTAAATGTTGTGTACTGAGTCATGGGTGTACAAGCGATATTGCGCGTCTGGTTGCTTAGAATATCCTCATTCATATTTGTGCACAGGCAACCGTCTCGCTGAGAGGGGTAGTATCTATAACTACGGTATGGGCACAATCACGCTTATTGGGCTGTTCAGGCGACTGTTATCTTGTAGGGACGCCGACCAAAGCGCTTATACACATCTGAACAAACAATCAAACGAGACGAATCAGATTATCCTGAACACGACAGGAACTAGATTCGGCGTATCGCCAACTCAATTGAACAAACGCTATCAACACACGAATGACTGAACTCACCCTGTACGAAGAAGCGATGTGCTGTTCCACAGGCGTCTGTGGACCAGATCCGGACGACGAACTCGTCGAGGTCAGTGCCGCCCTCGACCAACTCGAAGCGGAGTTCGATGTCGATGTATCCCGTGCGAATATGCAACACAACATCGAGCAGTTCCTCGAAACCCAGCAAATCGCTGATCTGGTCGAGGAGCACGGCCCGTCGATTCTCCCGATTACCGTCGTCGACGACGAGATCGTCGCCAAAGAGGCGTATCTCTCCTACGACGAACTCGCATCAACTATCGATAACTCCGCCGATCCACAAAAAGCGTAGATGACCACCACACAAACACCAGCAAAAGACGTTGTCGAGCCGAATGACGAGGATACAGAGTTCGTATTCTTCAGCGGGAAGGGTGGCGTCGGCAAGAGCACTGTTAGCTGTGCCACGGCAACGTGGCTGGCCGATAACGACTACGAGACACTGTTGGTAACGACAGATCCAGCCCCGAACCTCTCGGACATTTTCGAGCAGGACATTGGCCACGAAGTAACCGAGATCAACGACATCGACAACCTCTCTGCCATCGAGATCGACCCCGACACGGCGGCTGAAGAGTACCGGCAGGAGACCATCGAGCCGATGCGACAACTGCTCGACGACGAGCAAATCGAGACAGTCGAAGAACAACTCAACAGCCCGTGTGTCGAAGAAATCGCGGCATTCGACAACTTCGTCGACTTCATGGACAGCCCAGAGTACGATGTGGTCGTCTTCGACACGGCGCCGACCGGCCACACGATTCGGCTGATGGAGCTCCCTTCGGACTGGAACGCCGAACTCGAGAAGGGCGGCTCGACCTGTATCGGTCCCGCCGCCTCCATGGAGGACAAGAAGGCCCAGTACGAGCGAGCCATCGACACCCTTCAGGATGAAGCACGGACGACCTTCGCGTTCGTCGGCAAGCCAGAGGATTCCTCACTCGAAGAGATCGAACGCAGCGCGTCGGACCTCGGTGAACTGGGCATCGAATCCCAGTTCCTCGTGGTCAACGGGTACCTCCCCGAGTCGGTCTGTGAGGACCCCTTCTTCGAGGGGAAACGCGAGGACGAACAGGCAGTCATTGAACGAGCACAAACCGAATTCGACGCCGATGCGATGGCGACGTATCCGCTTCAGCCCGGTGAAATTGCCGGTCTCGACCTACTCGCAGATGTCGGCGGCGTTCTGTACGACGGCAACGAGGCCACCGTCGATGTCGGGACGGCGACCGACGTAGACGCCGAGACTGCGGTCGACTTCGAGTCGATGGCTGACGCCGAGGAAGTCGCCGATCAGCTGCAACCGGGTGACGAGACACGGTACCTCTTCTTCACCGGGAAGGGTGGTGTCGGCAAGAGTACGATCGCTTCGACGGCGGCGACGAAGCTCGCCGAAGCTGGCCACGAAACGCTCGTCGTCACAACCGACCCGGCCGCTCACCTCGAAGATATATTCGGCGAACCGGTCGGCCACGAGCCGACCTCGGTCGGTCAAGCAAACCTCGACGCGGCACGGATCGATCAGGAGAAAGCGCTCGAAGAGTACCGCACACAGGTCCTCGACCACGTCACCGAGATGTACGAGGACAAAGAGGACACTCAGATCGACGTGGACGCCGCAATCGCAAACGTCGAAGAGGAACTGGAGTCACCGTGTGCCGAAGAGATGGCCGCCCTCGAGAAGTTCGTGAGCTACTTCGACGAAGACGGCTACGACGTCGTCGTCTTCGACACCGCCCCCACGGGGCACACGCTCCGACTGCTCGAACTCCCCTCCGACTGGAAGGGCTTCATGGATTTGGGTTCGCTTACGAAGGGTGCCGCGCCCGCGAAAGGCGACCAGTACGACGAGGTCATCGAGACGATGAAGGACCCTGAACAGAGTACGTTCGCATTCGTGATGTACCCCGAGTACACCCCAATGATGGAAGCCTACCGGGCCGCCGCAGACCTCAAAGATCAAGTCGGGATCGAGACCTCGCTGGTGGTCGCAAACTACCTGCTCCCCGAGGAATACGGCAACAACGCCTTCTTCGAGAATCGCCGCGCCCAACAGGCGGAGTACCTCGGCGAGATCAGTGATCGGTTCGACGTGCCGATGATGCTCGCTCCGCTGCGTCAGGACGAACCGGTCGGACTGGACGCATTGCGCGCGTTCGGTGAGGAAATAACCGGCTTGGACGACATCACTGAGGATACTGAGCCGGAGGTGACGGCGTCGTGAGCGAAACTGTGTCGGAAACGACAGCCGTCGAGGAGTCACTTCAGGCGTTCATCGAGACGCTCCGCGACTCAGCGACCTATCAACAGTTCGTGGACGCGAACGAACAACTCGAGGCCGACGAGGAGGCAAAGTCCCTACTCGAAGCGTACCAAGAAAAACAGCAGAAGTTGCAGGCGGACGAGTTCGATTCGTCGATCATGAGCGAATTACAGGAGCTACAATCCGAGATCTCGAACAACGACACCATCCAACAGCACCGAGGAGCACAAGAGGAACTCGTCGCCCTACTTGAAGAGACGAACGACGTCATCAGCGAACAAATCAGGCAGGAGTTCGCGCAGTCTCTTGGGGGTGGGTGCTGTTGAGCGCCTCCGACGATGAAGTTCTGACCGCCGCTGAAGCGCTCGGTGAAGACCTGGATGTGGCGCAATCGGAGGTAACGGCTGACGAGTTCGAGTCGCTGCTGATCGAGTGCAACGAAGCGATCAACGACGAGATTGGTCTCGAGTACGGTGAGGTCTGCGGCGCTGGAAGCGACTGCTGCTAACACCAGTTCTGGTGTTTTCTAAGTATTTCTATATGGCTTCGACCTCTGCGTCCCGGCGTGCTATTTTCAGACAAATCGCACAACGAGCGCACGTTGAGTGGCCAACATATGATTCGACACCAATCTATGATCGTACCTCACTTGCCGGATTACGCTCGGACGTTCGGATCGTCTCAGAAACCTGGTTTACGCATCCCAACCATGATTCGGTTGAGCAGTTCGTCCTCGTACTTCCACTGGCCTACTTCAGCTTCGGGGCTCACGATCGCTACACACGCTCGACACGCTATGAGATGGACTCCCTCTTTCGGGTGTTCGTCCTGAAGGAACTCCACGAGTTGGAGCACGAGACAGCACTGGGCGAGTACCTAGAGAACCGACCTGTACTCTGTGAGCAACTGGGTTTCGAGACGATCCCAGAGCAGTCAACACTATGGCGGAGCTGGCACGAGCGGTTCACCCCTGACCTCCGAGAGACGGTCGAAACTGCGGCTCGAACGATCCTCATCAAAGCCCAGAATGCAGGTGTCGGGATTCCGCGTGAACCGGAACGAAAGCTTCGGCACCACGATGACGAGCCTGGTGAGCTAGAACCAGCCGATCAAACCACGTTGGAGCAGGCAGAGAAGATCACCGACCACGTCAGCCGCATCGTGTTCCCGGCGTTTTCGCTGGACCGTGGGGACGGCTGTGAGATACACGAGAACGCCTACTGGGACCTCCAGACATATCTCGGGTTGCGCGAGCGGCTGGCTGCGAACGAAGGAGCCCGCAGTTTCATTCATGAGTCCTCGCGGAATCGAACACCACTCGGACACGCCCACCGCGACCACATTCGAGATCTCTCTATCCACCAGATTCGCGAGATGTACCGACAGGCGGTCCGACAGCTGATCAACGAACTCGCAGAGACGGAAGAGTTCTACCGAGCCGGAATCGTCGCCATCGACATCACCGAAGCCGACCCCTTCACAGGCGACCGCACCGGACACGAGGACGAGATAATTGGAACGAAAGAGAGGAACGACGAATACGCCCACCAGTGGGCGACAGTCCAGTTGGTCGGCAACGCTGTTCCACTCGTCCTTGATGCCCGCCCAGTACGGAAAGGCGAGTCACGGAAGGAGATCGTCGAGGACCTGCTCGACTCTGCCCAGGACCTCGTTTACGTCGATAACGTGCTGATGGACCGAGAGTTCGACAGTCAGCACATCTTGGAGATGATCAGCCAGCGCGGGCTTTCCTACGTCGTTCCCAAGCGGATGCAGACCAGCGAAAAAGCCCAAGCCAAGCGGTTGCTCCGACGGGGTCAGGACCGATACGAAACCGACCGGAAGCTCCATCTCGGGAAGAACGAATGGCACGAGACGACGCTTATCTACCGTCGGAAAGAGGACTCCGAGCATGGCGATCACCGGCAGTACTCGGTGTTCATGACGAATCGAGGGAGTGGACACCTCACGGAGTACGGCTACCGCTGGGAAATCGAGAGCGGATACAAGTCGATCAAACGCTTCATGGCTGCTACCACGTCGAAGAATTTCGGGCTTAGATTCTTCTACTTCGCGTTTGCGTGTCTGCTGTACTCGATCTGGCGATCCGTCGACTTGCTCGTTCAGGTCGCGTTGACTGGTAACTACGAGCACTCGCCGATGGTGACGGCAGATAACACACTGACGCTGCTGAAGAAGGAGACTGGAATCGGTTAGAGAGACACTCAGTCTGGGTTAGCCCGCGGTCCGAGTGGCTACACTGTTGGATATTCGAAAATTCGCCCTTTCGGTTGGAAGTATAACAAGAATGGCCGCTTGTAGAGTGAATTGAGGTAGTTTCCGCTGACTAAATCGACAAAGTCCACGCATTACAGCCCTGCTATACCCATTGTAGTCTCAACTACTGGCGGCTCAGGTTTGGTATAGCGATATATAATTTATAAATCCGGTTTCTTGGCTATTACCACTGTTACTACCGGAATTCGGAACTTTAGGCAAATAAGCGTCTGAACGTGATTACACGAATAATCAGGATCATATTGACGTACCCCGACGCCGTCGGTGAAGCGCGAATGCGGTACCTGGTGGAACGAGGCCCGACACCCGATGGGGCGACGCCGTGGCTGATGACCGACGGCGTGTGGCCAGCGAGTGCTCCTTGCGATGGCAGGCCCAACCGTTTCTCACCCTCCGGTCGAAGGACGCACGGGAATGTCTCTCACAGAAACGGTCTCGAAGATCGAAACCCTCAGCGACGAACAGCGCGAATGCATCGAACACTGCAACGAGGCGGCCGAGGTGTGTGAATGGTGTGCAGACGAGTGTCTCGGGGAGTCGGAGATGGAGGAGTGTGCCCGACTGTGCCGTGACGTGGCCGACATCGCGTCGCTGCACGCTCGCCTCGTGGCACGGGGCTCGACCTACAGCACCGATCTCGCAGCGATCTGCGCCGAGGTCTGTGAAGCGTGTGCCCAGGAGTGTGAGACACACGACGCCGATCACTGTCAGGTCTGTCGTGACGTCGTGCAGACGTGTGCCGAGAGCTGTCGGCGGATGGCGAACGCGTAACGAGGTCGGGCGCTCCCCTCGGGTCGGCGTCCCTCTGCGATGGGGTCGACGACCTCGGTGACGGTCCACGTGTCTGTCCGGCGTGTCACGCCTTGAATCGCTTGCAAGTGCCTGCAGACCGGTTTTGCTGCTCGAGCCGAGAGAGCAGGTATGGCACAGATCGTCGAACGGGAAGACGAGTATGTCCACGTACAGTTTCGCGATCCAGACGCGTTCCAGACGGTCAGAGAGCCCAACTGGGCCCAGTGGGTCGCGTGGTCGGTCTCGTCGAGTGCCCGCGTCCGCATCGGGAAGGAGCGTGGGTGCGAAGAGTGGACGGTCCAGAGCGTTCTCGTCGACGGAGAGGAATCACTGGCGCGGGAGCAGGCGGAGCAGATCGCCGAAAAGATCGACGCCTGATGCTGTCGGCTCGGTCTGTGACGACTGGCGTCACCCCGGTGTGATGGTGAACATAGAGCAGCCAGCGTATCAGTCGTCGGACGGCGTCCCGCGGGCGGCGCTACAGGCCCCGAGGAGCGGTCCGGACCGGGTAGATTCGGACTCTGCGGTCGGGTCGCCGAGCGCGTCGACCGTCTGGCTGTCGACGTGGTGGTAGATGTGACGGTGCTGAGCACCGACCCGTTCGAAGCTGTTGGCGCTCTTGTACTGGGCCATGCGTTCCCCCAGCTGTTCGCGGGCCGTGTCGTCTTCGAGCAACGACCGGACCCGCTCCGTCGCCTGCTGGACGCTCAGCTTCGCTCGTCGTCGGTGAACCACGACAGACGCTCGCGCAGGATCTCGGCGGCGAAGTCGTACTCGTTGCCGACACTGAGCAGTCGGTACCCTCGCTCGATCGCCTGTCGAGTGCCGTCCCGGCCGGTGAAGGTGCTGTGGTACGTCCCCAGCATCGGGATCGATCGGTCACGGCAGGTCGCTTCGACGTACTCGATCTGGGCACGCACGTCCGGGTGGTCGTACTCCTGTGGGTGGCCCATCGACACGCTCAGGTCTCCGGGACCGGGAAACACGAAGTCCAGTTCCGGCACGTCGAGGATCGCGGGGAGGTTCTGTACCGCCCGCTCGTCTTCGACGAGGACACCGAGCCGGACCGCGGCGTCCTCGGTTCGGTGGTAGGACTCGTCTCCGAGGTAGGCCGTCCCGTAGCCACTCGATCGACTCTGGGAGAGGCCGCGTGCTCCGGCGCCAGAATCGTACTCGAAGTAACAGGCTTCGGCCGCGCGTCTGAGGTCGGCCGCCGTCTCGACGCGGGGCACGACGACGGTTCGCACGCCCGCGTCCAGCACCTTCCGGACGGTCGCGGGATCGCCGTCGGGGAGTCTGACGACGAGTGCAACACCGCTACACTCTCCCGCGCGGGTCAGTCGCTCCAGTGTCGGGCCGTCCAGCGGACTGGCGTTCTTGTGTTCGAGATCGATCCAGACCCAGTCGAGACCGACCGCCCCGTACAGCTCGATCAGGGACTCCGCTGCCGTCTCGACGGCGGCACCCGCGTACACGCGCTCGCCGTCGCCCAGTCCCGCGAGGCGGTTCCGCTGGGGGTCAGTTCCGCTCACGATTCGCCTCCCACTCGCCGCCAGTCGTCGAAGTCGCTGTGAGAATTGTCTCTGGACACACTCGCGTATACTTTAGGCAAGCCTAAAAATTATATGGTCGAGGGTTCGAGACGAAGACGTTCGATGAACACTCAGACGATCGCGGATCGATGTGAAAAGGCGGATGTCGAGCTGTTGCGACTCCTGTACGTCGGCAACGACGGTGTCGTTCGTGGCCACGCGGTCGAACGGAACCACGTTCGGGACGCGCTCGACGCTGGCGTCCCGCTGCCGGAGCTGGTACAGTCGTTCAACGCGCTGGGCCACCGCGTCAAAGACGCTCGGTTCGACGCCGTCGGCGAGGTGCGGCTCGTCCCCGACGGCTCGTCGTTCAGGGTACTCGACCACGAGGATCGGGTCGCAGCGGTGCTCTGCTCGCTGCGAGACCGCGACTCCGGAGATCCCTGGGACGCCGACCCGCGCTCGGCGCTCTCGCGACAGCTCGCCGACCTCGCAGCGGAGGGGCTCGAAGCGGCACTCGCGCTCGAAAGCGAGTTCCACCTCGTCACCGACGAGGAGGAGCCGTCGCCACACGGCGACCGCGGCGTCTACTCGACGGCGAGCATGCGCAACGGCCACGAGGTGATCCTCGACATCGTCGACGCCCTGAAAGCCCAGGGGATCGACGTAGCCAAGTACTATCCCGAGTACGCCGCCGGGAAACACGAGATCGTGACCGAGTATGGCCGGGGTATCGGGGCCGTCGACGACTACGTGTTCCTCCGGGAGACCGTGGACGCTGTCGCCGACGCTCACGAGCTGGGAGCCACGTTCCTCCCGTACCCGTTCGACGGTGCCACGAACGGTTGCCACGTTCACCTCTCGCTGTGGGACGACGACAACCGGTTCGCACCGACTGACGACAACCGGGCACTGAGCCCGATGGGGCGGCACTTCGTCGGCGGCATTCTGGCGCACGTCCCGGCGTTGCTCGCACTCACGTCCCCGACGGTCAACTCCTACGCACGCCTCAGGCCCCAGGCCGGCGCAGCCGCGTACGGCTGCTGGGGCGTGGGCAACCGAGAGGCCGCCGTGCGGATCCCGGCGGTCGCGCCCGACGAACGGGCCACGGCGACCCGCGTCGAGTTCCGGCCAGCGGACAACACCGCCAACCCGTACCTGTCGGTTCTCGGACTGCTCGCGGCCGGGCTGGACGGCGTCAGAAACGAGATCGATCCCGGCCCCCCGCTGGAAGCGGATCCGGCCAACTGCGACGAGGCGACGCTGGCCGAGCGCGGCGTCGATCGACTGCCGACGACGCTGGGAGCGGCCCTCGACGCGTTGGCCGACGACGAGGTGCTGCGGTCGGCGCTGGGCGAGCCACTCGCGGCGTCGTATCTCACGGTCAAACGCAGCGAGTGGGAGGCGTTCACCGACAGCGGGGCCACGTGGAGACGCGACCAGTTCCGCGACACGTTCTGAGCTGGCCGCTACCGTCACGGGCTTTCCGGGGTGTCGAGAGCAGTGGTCGCGTCGGACCACGCCGGTCAGTCGTCGGAACGGGCGGGCTCGCGGGCTCGCCTCGCCGGGGCGTCGTCGACGAACCGTTCGACGGCGAAATCCTGGAAGACGGTGTCCTCGTCGATCGGATACACCTCGCGGCCGGTGAGTTGCTCGACGATGACGGCGTTGCGGTAGCAGCCCAGCCCCAGATCCGGGGTGCCGACGCCGTGGGTGTAGACCCCGGCGTTCTGGACGAACAGCCGCCCCGCACAGTCGCTCTCGACGCGGTACTCCTCGGTGATGCGGAGCCGCCCCTTCGGATCGCGTTCGAGCGCGTCTTCCAGCGGTCCCAGGAACGACGGCGTCGGCCGATGGTAGCCAGTCCCGAGGACGACCGTCGCCGCCTCGTGGACGAATCGCTCGTCCTGCTGGGTCTGGTGGCACGCGAGGCGGTACCCGTCGTCGGTCGCCTCGATATCTTCGACGGCGGTCGTCGCGAGCATCCCGAAGTCGGGCTCGCCCGAACCGATGGACCGCTCGTACAGCGTGTCGTAGATCCGAGCGCTCGTCTGCACGTCGATCCCCTTGTACAGGAGGTCCTGGTCTGAGAGTGTCTCGTCTCTGGTCTCCTGATCCAGGTCCGAGAAGTACCGCGTGTACTCCGGAGTGAAGTGTTGCAGCCCGAGCTTCGAGTACTCCATCGGGAAGAAGCCGTCCGAGCGGGTGAGCCAGTCGAGGCGGTAGCCGTAATCGGCCTGTCGTTCGAGCAGGTCCAGGACGACCTCGGCGGCGCTCTGGCCGGAGCCGACGACGGCGATCGCGTCGCTGTCGAGAGCGCCGTCGCGGCGGTCGCGATACTGTGCGGTGTGGAAGACGGCGTCGCCCAGGCAGTCGCGGAACTGCTCTGGAACGTAGGGCCGTGAGCCGACGCCGACGACGAGGTCGTCGGCAGTGAACGCGTACCGCTCGCCGGTTTCCGGATCGACGGCTTCGACCCGGAAGCCCGAGTCGGTCTCGGTGACGCTCGTGACTCGGCGGCCGAACCGACAGCTGTCGAGTCGATCCGCGACCCAGCCGAGGTAGGCGTCGTACTCCCGACGAGGCACCTGGAACGTCTCGTAGAAGTAGAACTCGTAGATCCGGTCGTTCTCGCGCAGGTAGTTGAGGTAGCTGTACTCGCTGGTCGGATCGGCGAGCGTGACCAGATCCGCGAGGAACGGCACTTCGAGGGTCGCTCCCTCGATGAGCATCCCCTCGTGCCAGGCGAAGGCCGACGCCTGTTCGAGAAACGCCGCCTCGACGTCCGTGTCCGCGAGCAGGGCCGCGAGCCCGAGGTTGAACGGGCCGAGTCCCACACCGAGGACGTCGACGTGGCCACGGTCGGTCTCAGTCATTCGCTCTCACCTCCCCCGCCGCGTGGCCGTCGGGCCAGATCGTCTCCTCGAAGGGCTCGCGGTGGCAGTACATGAGCATCGCGTCTTTCTCGGCCATGGCGATCTCCCGGACCGGTTCGAACCCACAGCGCCTGAACACGTGTCTGACGACCTCGTTGCGAACGTCGGGCTCGACGACGATCCGGTCGGTCTCGGCGTGTGTGAACTGAAAGCGCAGCATCGCTCTGACGAGCGGGACGGCCAGCCCCTGTCCGACGAACTCCGGGGGGCCGACGAGGAGGTGGAGCCCCTGGTCTGTCGGGTTCGCGTCGAAGTGCTCGCCGACCTCGTCGTCTGCTGCCCAGTAACACTCCCAGTAGCTCATCGGGACGTGATCGACGGAGCCGACGTAACAGCCCACGCCCTCGGTCGCCAGCTTCTCCGCCATCGTCTCGCGAAACACCGACAGCGGTTCTGCGAGGTCCCAGAACGGCTGGACGTGGTCGGCGTTGAGCCACGCGTGCAGTCGGCCGAGATCCTCGGACAGCGAGACCGGACGGAAGGCGACCGTCCGGTCGATCGTCTCGTCGTGGACCCGGAAGCTGTCGTCGCGAACGACGGACGTCGCGGGCGCGGTCATCGCATCACCGCCGGTGGGAACGTCTCGACCAGCGGATTGGGGACGGCAGCGTACACCGACTGGTCGTCGAGCGAGGGGGCGTCGAGTTCGTCGAGCCCGCGGAACCGCGTGAGCAGGTTCGCCTTGCGCGGGACGGTCTCGGATTCGAGGAGCGGGTCGAGCAGCGACGAGGACGGCCGGTCGAACTGCCGGAGCGACGAGAGGTGATCGCGCAGGACTCCGAGGAGTCGCTGTTCGTCCACGAGACCGGCGGTGCCGAAGGCATTGATCACGCCGAAGGCGTTGTTCAGGACGACGTAGTAGCGGATCCGCTCGTCGGCGACAGCGTCCGGGCAGATCGTGTCGGCCCGCTGGCCGACGCCGGGACAGACGGCGTCGATCCGATCGTAGGCACCCTCCGGGAAGTAGTACCCCTGGTTGTCCCGGTAGAAGGCACGGTCCGGGTAGCCGTCGTCGTCGAGGGTCAGGACCGTGTTCTGCTGGTGGGCCTCCAGTCCGAGCCCCCACTCGAGGAACAGCCAGAGGACCGGTCTGATCGCCGTCTCCAGATACTGCTCGAACCAGTCGACGCTCACCGCGTCGGGGCTGTGTCCCGTTCGCTGTGCGATGTCGCGAACGACCCGCTCCAGGCGGGACGGTCCCGCGATGCCGTCCTGACACAGCGCCGCGACCGGCGTCGCCCGCCGCCGGCCCGACGGAGCGAACGGATTCTCTCGGAGGACCACCTCGAACCCCGACTCGGCGCTCTCGCTCTGGACGGTCAGATAGGCGGGGTCTCGAATCACGTCGAACGCGGGGAATCGGTCGTCGATCGCGTCCCCGAGTTCGGTGTCGAGCAGTTCCGAGATCGCGACGCCGCGGTCCAGCTCCGGGCGCTTGTTCGTCCGCTCGGCGTTCGTGATCTTGACCGCCAGCGAGCCCTTGACCATGAACGGCGACTCGGGCGCGTACAGCGTCCGCACCGAGGAGGTCGGTGCGAACTCGCGGCCGATCGGTCCGAGCGATTCGAGACGCCCGTCGTCGAGCAAGCTCCGTGCGGGCTCCCGGTCGAGCAGGTACTGGGCCTGCCAGGGGTGAAGCGGGAGGAGGACGCGCCCGTCGTCGACGTGGCGGTCGACGACCTCGTCGGCGACGGTCGGATCGTCTCGGAGCGCCGATGCGACCCACTCGGCGGCGCTGTGCTCGCGCGTGGAGTCCTGATCGACGACGGCCGAATCGGCGCTGACGTAGTGAAGCGAGAAGCTCGTCCCGAGCTCGGGCGCGTAGCGTGGCCCGTCCCGACCCATCCCGCGCCGGCTCTTGGGGGTCGGATGCATGAGGTGGCCAAACACGAGCGACTGCTCGGCCTCGCGGAACGTCGCCTCGGGATCGGTGAGCGCGTCGTCGCCCCGGCGGGCGTCGACGAACCGCGCTGTCGCCCGACAGCTCGAAACGACCCGGGCCAGCAGCTCGTCCCGATCGGCGTCGCCCCCGCGCGTCAGTTCGAGTTCCTTGGTCAGGAGCGTCGCGAGCGTGAGGTAGTCACAGTCGTGGTTCGCCCCCTCGACGCGGTACTGCACCGGCGTCTCGAAGAGGTGCCGACCGGTCGGCGAGCGGTGTGCGACCGGCGCATACAGGTCGATGCCCTGGGCTTCGAGCGGACAGTACAGGACGAGCCCCTCGGCGTCGATCGGCGTCTCGTCGCCGGGTCGAAACTCCCCACTGGCGGTCTCGTGGCAGTAGCAGTTCAGGAAGCTGTGCGTCGTGGCGTGGCGCGCGATCTCGCGCGCCGAGTCGTCGTGGTGTCGTGTCAGTCGCGTCATGTCGATCTCTCTCGTTCGATCTCGGTGCCGTGTTCGACGACCGATGCGAGCAGCGCACGGAGCGACGAGCGCGTCGCCCGCGGGTTCAGCAGGGTGAACTTGAGCGTCGCTCTTCCGTCGACCTCGGTGCGAGCGATCACTGCCCGCCCCGCTCGGAGCAGCCGATCGCGGATGGCCGGGTTGATCTCGTCCGGGTCGCCCTCCTCGGGCCGGTAGCGAAACAGGACGGTGCTCAGTTGCGGCTCACACACCAGTTCGAGTTCGGGGTGGTCACGAACGTCGTCGCCGACAGCGGTCGCGAGGTCGACGACGTACTCGACCCAGTCGGCGAGGCGCTCGCGTCCCAGCGTCCGGAACGTCACGTACGGTTTCAGGGCGTCGAACCGGCGGGTCGTCTGGAGGGACTTCCCGACGAGGTTCGGGACGCCCGCATCGTCGTCGGCTTCGGGGTTGAGATACGCCGCGTTGCGGTCCTGTAGCCGGAACTGGTTGCCGTCTCGGAGCAGAAAAGCCCCACAGCTGATCGGCTGGTAGAACAGCTTGTGGAAGTCGACTGCGACGGAGTCCGCCCGCTCGATCCCGTCGAGGGTCGACCGCTCGCGTTCGGAGAGCAGCAGTGCGCCGCCGTAGGCGGCGTCGACGTGGAACCAGAGGTCGTGCTCGGCCGCGCGGTCGGCGAGCGCCGGGAGCGGGTCGACGGCACCGTGGTCGGTCGTCCCCGCGGTCCCGAACAGCGCGAACGGTCGGCACCCGTCCGCGCTGAGATCCGCGAGGGTCGCGTCCAGCGCGTCCGGGTCCATCCGGTGACCGTCGTCGGTCGGGACCTCGACGACGGCGTCCTCGCCGAGACCCAGCTGTGCCGTGGCCTGGGCCGCGGTGAAGTGAGCCGCCTCGGAGGTGACGACCCGGAGGTCGTCGGCGTCGGCGGGGAGCCCCTCGGTCTGTACGTCACAGTTCAGTCGCTCCCGACAGAACCACTCTCGGGCCAAGAGCAGGCCCTGGAGGTTCGACTGGGTGCCCCCGCTCGTGAACACGCCGTCAGCGCCGGCAGGGAAGGATAGGCGGTCACAGAGCGCGTCGACGACCCGCTCCTCGCAGACGGAGGGCGCTGGGGCCTGGTCGAAGGAGTCCATCGACTGGTTCGTCCCCGCGACGAGCGCTTCGGCCGCGAGTCCGGGGATCGTCGGCGGGCACTGAAGGTGAGCGACACAGTCGGGGTCGAAGACGCCGACGACGGACGAGAGCACCTCGTCCGTGACCTCGCCGAGCGTCGCTTCGACCGACTGTCCACGCTCGGGGAGGACACGCCGTTCCGCGAACCGCTCGCGGAGCGTGTCGGGGGCAGCGCCGGAGTACGGCGTCGCGCGGTCGGTCGCGGTCACCACGGCGCGCGTCGCCGCGTCGGCCGCAGCCGCGTACGCGCGGTTCCCGTCGTCGCTCCCGAGGAACGCGTCGTCGACCGGCGGCTGGTCCAGGCCCTCGGTCGCGTCGGGAGCGCCGCCGCTCATGCGAGCACCTCCGCGCGGTCGTCGGCGTCGATCGCCGCGCGAACGCTGCGGTGGAACAGCTCGGCGATGTCGTCGACCTGTCTCGGGGAGACGACCAGCGGCGGGAGGAATCGAGCGGTCGCGCCGTCGCGCCCGCCGGTCTCGATGATGAGTCCGCGATCGAACGCCTCGGCCTGGACGCGCTCTGCGAGGTCACCGTCGGGCGGATACTGGCCCTGCGGGCCGGGCTCGCCGGCCGGATCGACGAACTCGACGCCCAGCATGAGTCCCCGTCCCCGAACGTCTCCGACCGCCTGGCTGATCGTAGCGGTGTCTGCGAGACGCTCGCGGAGCCGCTCGCCCATCGCCGCGGCGTGTTCGTCGAGGTCGTTGTCGAGAACGTGTCGCATCGTCACCGTCCCCGCCGCCATCGCGAGCTGGTTGCCACGGAACGTCCCCGCGTGTGCCCCCGGTTCCCACTCGTCGAGTTCCTCGTCGTAGACGACGACCGCGAGCGGGAGCCCGCCGCCGACGGCCTTCGAGACGGTGACGACGTCGGGGACGATGTCGGCGTGTTCGAAGCCGAACAGCTCTCCGGTACGACCGAGCCCGGTCTGGATCTCGTCGGCGATCAGCGGCACGTCGTGCTCGTCGGTGAGACGCCGGATCTCGCGCAGCCACGGGACCGGCGCGGGAACGGACCCCCCTTCGCCCTGGACCGACTCGAAGATCATCCCGGCCGGCGAGACGACGCCGCTGGCGGGATCGTCGAGCACGCGTTCGACGTACCGGGCGCTGGTGCGCCAGCACTCGTCGCCCCCCGCCCCGAACGGACACCGATACGTGTAGGGGTACGGGAGGTGGTGGACGGCCGAGGACGATCCGGGCAGGGGCTCTTTGGGCCCGGTGTTGCCCATGAGGCTCAACGCCTCGCCGGTCATCCCGTGATAGCCGCCCTGGAAGCCGAGGATCGGCCGGTTTCCGGTGGCCGTCCTGACGAGCTTCAGTGCCGCCTCCACCGCGTCGGTCCCGGCGGGGCTACAGAACTGGACCTTCGCGGAGTCTGTCAGCTCGTCGGGGAGACAGTCGAACAGCGTGTCGACGAACCGCTCTTTCTCCGGCGTCGTGATGTCCAGCGTGTGGATGGCTCGCCCGTCCGCGAGCACGCGCTCCATCTCCTCGACGACGGCTGGGTGGTTGTGTCCGAGCGCGAGCGTTCCCGCCCCCGCGAGGCAGTCGTAGTACTCGTCGCCGTCGACGTCGACGACGGTCAGTCCCGAGGCGCTCTCGATCGCCAGCGGAAGATATCGCGGATAGGTCCGTGCGCTCGATTCGCGATCTGACTGCTGGGCGAGCAACTGGTCGGCCGTCGCGTCAGCGTAGTTCACTCACGATCACCTCCGGTCCGGAAAGCCGTCCCTCCGGACAGCGTGTGATGGCTCGTCATCGATTGTTTTAGGCAAGCCTAAAAACAAAAAGCTACTGGTAATAGTTAGAGTTCTAGTAAAAGTTCGTAGAAAAGCTCTAAAGATTCGAGGATTTGGAAATAATCTGCTGGGGGCTAACGGACCGTCAGCAGCCGGCGGGAGACTGGAGCCGTCGAAATCCCGACACTTCCGGCCCCACGACGGCGTGCGATCGATTCGGTAACGACCGACAACAATCCGTATCAGTCGTGCCGATCGTCGCCCAGCTCGGCGAGCGTGTTCGTCACCGTCCCGTGGGCGGTCACCCCCGGTGGCTCGGGACCGTCGGTGTACCCGTAATCGGTCAGGCGGCCGCGGTTCAGACAGAGGCGGGTGAACTCGGGTTCGAACAGATCGAAGCGCTCGAAGCGCCCCTCCAGTTCCGGGTGTGCCGACTGGTACCGCTCGATGCTGTCCCGGACCTGCCGCCAGAAGGTCGTCTCCTCGTAGCCGGCTTCCCGTTCGAGGAGGTCGGAGACGTACCGGAGGACACAGATGAACACGGTCCCGAAGATGTGCTGACACAGCGCCTCTGGCCCCTTCTGGTGGAGGATGTCGGGATGGTCGTACAGGTCGTCGGGGATCACGGACGCCTCGGGGAGACGCTCGTCGCTCAGCGCGATCTCGTCGACGTAGTCTTTGACCGCGATCCGGACCGGCCGTCCCTCCCGGTGGATCACGAGGACGTTCGTCCCGTGGGGCATGAACACCAGTCCGTACTTGTACAGGTAGTGCAGCAACGGCTCGAAGAGCACGTCGAGGAACTCGTCGATCCACGTCGACAGCGAGAGCCCCGCCCGAGAGGCGAACTCGGAGACGATCGGCGAGCCGTCGACGTCGCGGTGGAACAGCGCAGAGAGTGGCACCGCCTGCTCGGAGGCCGTCGTGAGCGACTGGACGCTCTCACGCCAGACCGCACCCAGCAGCTCCTGGTACTGGTAGGGCGCGCCGGAGAGCTGCGAAAACTGGGGGTGCTCGTAGTTGATGCTCGCGATCTCGCCGGGGAGCACGAGGTCACACTCGTCGCTGAGGAAGGGGTCCCGATCGCGAATCTCCTTGACCGCCGCCGTCACGCGGGGCGCGGCCAGCGCTTGCTCGCCCGGCAGACCGCGATACACGATCGTGTTCAGTATCCGCATCGGGAGCTTGACGTGTGGTTTCGTCGGGTCCGAACGGTTGGTCAGCGTCCGGATCGACTGCTGGGGGAGGTACGTGTCGGGACCGGCCCCCAGTGGCACGATCTCGTCGGCCGCGATCGCGGGCGCGAACAGCTGGGCAAGCGTGTCTCGCCACTGCCACTCGTGGACGGGCATGAGGTAGTACTCGGAAGGTTCGAGACCCTGCTCCGAGACGAGCCGTTCGAACTCCTCGACGTGGTCGCCGAGGTGTGTCTCCATCAGTCCGTCGTAATCGAGCCCGTCGACGCTCGCGAACGTCGCCTCGGACCGACGAACGGCGACCCACTGCAGTGACTGGGGACACTGGTTCTCCGGCGCGTACCGGAGGTAGTCCTCGTAGTCGAAGCCGATACGCCCCTTGTTGACTGTGAACCACGGGTGACCCCGCATCTCCCCTTCGATCTCCATCGCGTCGAGATCCAGGATGCTGTCCGCGGCGTCGTCGTCGGCGTCGACGTGTGTGTCCGCCAGGAGCGTGTTGTTGTACTCCCGGACGAGGTAACTCGCCGTCTGATCGTCGATGCCCAGCGTCTCGCGGGCGTCGAGCAGGAACTGGATGGCGTCGCTGGCCGCCGTCCACGCACCGTCGCCGACGCGTTTCCGGATCGACGATGGATCGACGCGGTAGCTGTCGAAGACCCGCTCCTGTGCCCGGAATTCGTAGGTGGTGTCGCTCAGCGGGACGCGATAGACGCGCCAGTCGCCGTCGACGGCGTACTCCTGGGGGTCGAGGAGTTGCTCGTAGGTGAACTCCGCGAGCATCTTCGCGAGCAACGCGCGATCGGCGCTCTGCCAGCGGTCCGTCTGCAGAGTCGTCCGGAGCCGCTCGACCGCTGTACTCGAGACGCCACGACTGGCCTCGTCTCTCATGTAGGATGTCACCCGTTGATCTTTAGGCTAGCCTAAAACGTAATAAGTGTTCCCCTCGATTTCGTCTATCGGGTCGTCGTCCGGTGGTTTCGGGCGACTGGAACGGCAGAGAAACCGGTGTAACGAGACGGCGAAAAGATCGCGTGATCAGAGGTCAGTTCGACCCGGTGACGGCCGCTGCGAGCGCCTCGCGGTCGAACAGCTGTTCGTCCTCGGGGATCGTCGGCAGCTCGGCGGCGGTGACCTCGCCCGGCCACTCGCCGAACTCGTCGGGATAGAGCTGTTTGCCCAGCATCTCGGTCTGGAAGAGGTTGATGATCGGGCCCTGATACGCCGAGCCGCCGACGTACAGCTCGTCTTCCTGAACGGCGGTGAGCTCCTGGCCCAGTCGGCTGTCGCGCATCCCCTCGACCGTCTTCCGGAGCGCGTTCTCGTCGTTCCAGTCGCGGTAGTTGACGCCGAAGTGGAAGACGATCACGTCGGGGTCGGCGTCGAGCAACGTCTCGTAGTCGACTTCGATCCCCGACTGACCGCCGTACTCGCCCTCGAAGGCGTCGACGACACCGAGGTCTCGGTACTGCTTCTTTCCGTACGCCTTGTCGATCTCGGTCTTCGGGTTGTACGCGTGGAACGCCCCCTCTGTGTCGGGATTGATCTGTGCGTTGAACAGTCCGACGCTCGGGCGCTCGGACTCGGGCGGGACGCGCGACCGCATGTCTTCCATCGCCGACCGGTAGATCTCGTTGATCGCCGCCGCCGTCTCGGACTTGCCGAACAGGTCGCCGTACCGGCTGACGAACTCGGGGATGTCGTAGTAGGCGTAGGACTCGTCACCGGGCCAGGTCGGCCAGTCGGCCCCGCGCTTGCGGCGGCTGGCGTTGCCGAAGAACGGCGCGATCGTGTCCTCGATCTCGGAGATGTCGGCCTCGTCGGCACCGTAGTACGAGATGAACCGGTTCGGGTCGGTGGCGAACAGATCGGGATCGAGTTCGTACAGGTACTCCGTCTTGAGCGACCAGTCCTCGGTCCGGACCAGATCCAGTGACGCCGGGTCCGGCACGTCGACGCCGGGCAGCTGGTCGTAGAACCCGGTGAACCAGAACTGGTTGCCCTCGGCGGCGACGAGCTTGTCGGCCATGCCCAGGGCAGTCAGTACGTCTTCCTCGAACCCCCACCCGCCCACGATACGTTCGGGCTCCGACGCCAGACTGCGTTCGCCGACGGGTTCGATCGTCCCCGAGTAGGACGGCCCGGTCTGGGTCTCCGTCTCGGTCGACTCGGCCTCCTGGCCCGAAAGTGCGGAACACCCGGCCAGCGAGCCGGTGGCCAGCAGCGTAGTGCCGTACGCTATGCATTTTCTTCGCGTCGGTCGTGGCTCGTCTCCGTCGTCTCTTGCCATAGATTTTAGCCCAGCCTAAAGTAATAAATGGCTTTCGGTTTTTAGTCCAGCCTAAAAGCAACTCACAACAGCTGGCAAACGTGGCAGCGCCGTACGGTGACTCCGGGTGCCTGGAACGGCTATCCGGACTCTTCGGTGAGAGCGACGACGCCCCCCTGTCGACCCGTGACGAAGAGTCGAGCGCTGGTCATCGACACCGAACGCGGCGCGAGCCGGAGAGAGGTTCGCCAGCAGACGCGCCCGTCTGTCCGCGAAATCGCGACGATTTCGCCCCGCCCCGCCGCTGTCTCCGGGAGGGTCCCGTATCCCACGACGAGACAGTCACCGGTCACGGCGGGCCGGCAGAGCCTGAATTCCCCACTATCACTCGGAGATGCGTCTCGATCGGCCAGCGGCTCACGGAAGAGCCAGTCCAGCTTGCCCGTCGACGCGTGCAAGGCAGACACGAGCAATCGATCCTGCTGTTCGTGACTCACACAGACGAACACCCGCTCTCCGTCGGTCGCCAGCGACGAGTACGCCACCCCGCCCGAACCCGTGTGTCCGGGACACTCCCACTCGGCCCCCTCGTCGGTCGTCCCGACTGCCAGCGTCTCCTGTGGCTTCGACGCCCACACGATATCGTGCGTGAAGACGGCATCCCGATATCCGGGTACCACTGGCCTCGACGGAGACTGCAGCGGCGAGGGGACCCGCTCGATCTCGGGTTGCCCGTCCGACAGCTCGATGGTGAACAGCGACTGGACGGTGCCATCGTAAACCGCCCAGATTCGTCGATCAGCCACTGCCAGCCCACGAGGTTCTTCGAGCGCGTCGGCGTCGTGGTGTGCGCCCAGGTACAACCGCCACTGCTCGGTTCCGTCGCGGGGCGCGATTCCGTGGACGCCGTAGCTGCTCTGGACGTACACGATCTCCGGCGTCGCCAGTGCGCGGGCTGCAAATTCCGCCGGTGAACCAGCGACAGAGAGGTATTTGTCGGGAACGCTGTCGGCGACGCGGTCGTAGAGCGAGCGACGCCAGCGAACTGTGCCGTCACTCGCATCGACGGCGACGAGGTCGGTGCCGCCGTCGGTCACGTAGACGGTTCCATCGACGAGACCGCCGAACGTCGGCGTCCGACCGTCGGGTGGATAGACGATCCATCGGTTCCACCGACGCGTGCCGTCGGTCGCGTCTTCGGCGTGCAGTTGGACCTCGCTACCGAACCGCCGTGCGGTAATCACTCGCTCCGGCGTTGCAGCGACGATAGCACCGGTTGGTGTCGTCGAGCGGCCGCCGTCGAAAGAATCCTGCCAGGCGACGCTCGGAGCGGTCTGTACTCCGTGAGGAGAACTCGCCGTGTTTCGAAGGTCGCCGTGGGGAAAGCGCCACGTCTCAGCCGACGGCGACCAGGACGTACCGACCGATCGTGGCGGTTGTTCGTTCGGTCCGCTCCACGGCGTCACCGAACGACAGCCAGCGAGGGCACTCACACCGGCGAGACCGGCGAGTCGGAGGGCATCGCGGCGGGACGGAGGCGACATCACTGGGCACGTGTTGGGCTGTTCGAAAATAGCTACTGGAAAGAACGGCGGCCTACTGTCTCGTGGCGATCACGAGGAACGTCTCCGGGCGAACGGCGTCGTGTTCGATGGTGAAGCCGGCGTCTCGGAGTGCGTCGATCGTCTGCGACGCGGTAAAGCGCTCGTCGAGGGGCGGACCGGCGTCGCCGCTGCCACTGGCCGCCCAGTCGGCGACGACGAGTCGCCCGCCGTCGGTCAGCACCCGCGCGATCTCCGCGAGGGCAGCCTCGTCCGCGAATTCGTGGTACGTCATCGTCGAGAACGCGGCGTCGAGAGCGTCGGTCGCCAGCGGGAGGTCGGCGACGCCGCTGGTCACCAGTTCGACGTTGTCTGGAACGCCCTTCTCCCGGTAGTAGTCGTGCATCTCGCTCTGTACGTCGACGGCGTACACCGTGTCGGCGATGGCGGCAGCGTCGTCGGTGTAGAAGCCGGTCCCGCTGCCGAGGTCCGCGATCACGTCGTCGCCGTCCAGCGACAGCGCCCAGAGCAGTTCCTCGGCAGAGAGCGCGCGGTACCGGCGGGCCGCGTCCTCCAGCTTGTCCGCCCGCGCGGCGTCGAAGGTGTGAAACCCCATCTCAGAGGTTTTCGAAGGCTTCGTCGACCATCTCTCCGGTGTCGGCGACGATGTCGGCCATCACGTCGTCGTCGGGAGCCATGCCGACCAGGCGCGCGAGACGCATGATCGAGACGTGGTAGACACGCTGTCGGCCGGGCGCTTCCTCCCAGACGACGACGTTGCACGGCATGAGCGCACCCAGTCGGTTGTCGGTCGCGTCGAGCGCTCGATCCGCGACGGCCGGGTTGCAGGCACCGAGGACGTAGTAGGGGTCCCGGTCCGCGTCGACCTTCTCGTTGAGCATCTCCGACGGCGAGAACTCGACCGGAATGCCAAAGCCCGCAGCCGTGAACACCTCGCGGACGTGTTCGACGGCGTCTTCGTGGTCCATCTCCAGGGTCGTCTGGGCCTCGCCGATGTCGTCGGGGTCGATCTGTGTCGGGTCGATAGGGAGCGTCATTCCTGTGGAATATTGGGCCCACTCAGAAAAACTCTTTCGGCGTCGTCGTCCCAGCGCGGCGAGCGAGAGCGGTGCCGACGAACGAGGTGACGCCGGGAAGCGCGACGGTGTTGGCCGCCTTTTCCACACAACCGTACGAGATAGCACATACATTTCGACGGTACGACACGAGAGAGTGACAGTTGTCGGAGAGAGTCGACCGCATCGGACAACAGTATTGTGATAATAATGAAATTCTATTCGAGAAGTCGATCACATTCGTCGGGCGCTCGTTTCGCTGTCTCAGTGTCGTAGGGATCGAGACGTTGCCGAAATTTCTCGTATACCGTCGAGAACGGAGCCGCGTTCACTCGATCGCATCTGTCGCCGCGCCGTCTGGAGCCGGACTCGATTCCCTGTCGCTCGCGTTCCAGTAGGCTTCGAGCGGGCCGTCGACACCCGTCAGCTGGACCCACGCCTGAGCGGTGATACCGAGGACGACGATCGAGACCACCGCAGACTCAAGCGAGAAGATCGCCTGGCTGGCCAGGAACATCGGCGACTGGAACGTCACGTCGGGCGTGAGCTGTCCGAAGAGGAGGCTGAAGGCCATGTTCACCGCGTAGGGAACGACGAGTGCGAGCCCCAGTCGCAGTCGGTTGCCGGCGACGACGCGCCAGCTCCGAACGAACGCCGACGGGACCGACGCGTCCCGGACGACGATTTCGTGCTCGACGAAAGCGAACACCACGACGACGACAGCGATCGGAAGGGCGGCCAACAAGAACACCGGGACCAGGAGCAGCGGCGCGTACCACGAACCGAGGAGTGTCGTCTGCAGTGATTCCGGTAGCACCAGGAAAACCCCGATCGCCGCCAGAAAGACGGCGATCATACTGAGCACCGTCAGGACGAACATGGCGGCCGTCTTCAACAGGGAGGCGACGAACAGCCGCAGCGTCGCCCAGCCGAGGGACCGAAAGATCAGCTGTTCGGGGATGTGGTCGCGCCCGTCGTCGACGAGCGCACGGACGGCGACGACCTGGATGGGGACCGTGAGTATCCCGCCGGTGAGTCCACCCAGCAGCGCAGCGCCCGCCGACGCCAACGCTGGGAGCGCCGTCCCGGGTGCCGGCGCGCCGGCCGGTGTCATCGCTCCGCTCGTGCCGAGGGGAATGTACGTCGTCGCCAGCACCCACATGAACGCGCCCTGGAGGAGGCTCGCAGCGAAGAACGTCGCCACGAGGAGAGCACCGTTTCGCGAGAGCGCACGTGCGAGACCACCGGTAATCGTCTGTCGAACGAGGAGGGCCATACGTGGGATTTGTCACCTCCTGAGTTCAATTCTACGGAGTGTCCCCGTGTCGGCGAAGTCGACCGACGGGAGCGTATCCGACACAGCCCCGTTCAGCGTGGCGAGAGCGTCACAGACGGACGACCGGCAGTATGAACGCAACCCGATTTTCCGACCCGGAAAAGAAGTGGTAGCTATTACTTGGTCCGTCCAGAAGGGGCGACCGTGAGTGAGGGTCCCGCCGACGAGGATATCTTCGCACTCCTCGACGACGAGTACGCACGGGAGATCCTTACTCAGACGAGTGTCGAACCGATGTCAGCCAAAACGTTGAGCGACCGATGTGACGCGTCCTTGCCGACGATCTACCGGCGGACCGAACGGCTCGTCGAGTGTGACCTGCTCGTCGAACAGACGAAAGTGCGACAGAACGGCCACCACTACAGTGTCTTCGAGGCGTGTCTCGATCGACTCACCGTCGAACTCGACGAGGGAGAGCTCTCGGTGACGATCGACGCGGGCGAACCCGAGGACCCCGCCGACCGCTTTACCAACCTCTGGGAGGGGATCTAACATGATACAAACCGGCAGCACGGGACTGTACGTACACTACCTCGCGTTACTGGCGGTGACGCTGCTTGGCCTGGTGCTCAGCTTCGCGATCGTGTTCCAGGCGTATCGTGGGTACCGCCGCAACGACAGCCAGCCGATGCTGTTGCTCGCGGTCGGACTGGTCTTGCTCACGGTCGTCCCCTTCGTTGTCTCGTTGGTCGTCACGTCCGCCGGGACTGTCCTCGGCTTCGGGCCGATCGTCTACAGCTACTACGTCCCGATTCTCACCAGGACGATCGAGGTCGTCGGCCTCGTCACCATCCTCTACTCTCTGTACCGCCGTACCTGACTCGGCGGCGTGGAGAGCCGACACGATGGCTGTCACAGATTCGAACGCTTTCAGGGGGCAGTTATCCGGAGAGATAGCTTTGCTGTCAGAAGGAGACTGCACCTCTGCGTGGATCTGCCCGAGGAGCGGATGACCACTCGAAGTGGCAGACCCGCGACGGCGTCACTGCCGGCAGTATCAGGCGGTGAACTCGTCGTAGACCGCGACGGAGAACGTCAACGAGAACGCCGAGACGAGGCTCCCGACGACCGCTGCCAGGAGGCCGACGACGACGAGCAGCGGGGTCGAAAGTGCCGGCAAGCCGTACGCCGCGGCGTCGGGCATCGCCAGCACCGACAGGCCCCCGTAGAGTCCGCCCGCCACGCCGCCGACGAGCACCGCGATCACCAGATAGCCGATCGTTCCGAGCAGGTTCGCTCGGACGACGCGGTAGCTGCGCGCGAACGCAGCGATCGCGGACTCCCCGTCGACGACGATGGCTTGTCCGTAGAACTGGACGAAGAACGTCACGAGGAGGTACAGGAGGCCGACGACGGCGACGACGGCGAGGAGCACCAGTCCGGTGGTGTCGTGGCCCAGCAACGCACCGACGCCAGCGAACACGGCGACGACGCCGAGCACGCCGTTGACGACCAGTAGGAGGACGTAGGCGATCAGTAACTGCACGTAGTTCGACTTCCCGTCGGCGAAGAACCGCGACAGGGAACTACGGCCTCGCAGTGCCTCGTCGGCCATGCCGAACATCCCACCCTGGATGAAGGGCGTCACGACGAGGAAGATACCGGAGACGCCCAGCGAGACCAGCGAGGAGAGGAGCGGCGCTGCCGACTGCAACAGCAGCTGGGGGAGCAACAGGACGAACACGATCAGTTGGGGGACCAACAGCCCAGGGGCACGCTTGAGTGCGCCGGGCGTACGTTGGAGTGCTTGGAGGACACCCATGGATGGGCAGAGGACGCCCGACGACATAACCACGGACGCTCTTTTTCCGAGCCAGAAAACCGTCGCTGGAGACGGCGTCAAGTCGTCCCCGACCGTCCACACGCCGACGTGCTGGCCGAACTGGCTCTGTCGCTCATACTACCGGCTGTACATCTGTGACCGATTTCGCCACCCCGGGGTGGCGAAGCTCGTCACGAAGTGACAGCCGGCAGTATCACTTCCGGTCCGTCTCCGTGTACGCGTCCAGGCCGCGCTGCTGTGGGCTCTCGTCGGTCGCCGTCGAGGTGTCGTCCGACCCGTCCGGAGGCCGTGGCTGCGAGGACAGTGACGCTCGCCGAGCGACCGCCGGCTCTTCGAGGGCCTGACGGGCGGCCGGTTCGAGACGTTCGTAGCGTTCGATCGCGCGCTGTCTGGCGGCCTCGTACTCGACGACCGGGTACGGGTAGTCGGTGCCGATCTCGACGCCACACGCTTCCTGAACGTGGAGCGGGGTCTTTTCGGGGCGTGGGAGATGCTCGGTCGGGAGTGGGGCCAGTTCTGGAACGTACGTCGAGACGAACGTGCCGTCGGGATCGTTGTCACGCACCTGTTTGATCGGGTTGTAGATGCGCATGAGGTTCGTCCCGACTGTGCCGGCCTGTGACTGCCACTGGGTGTAGTTTATCGCCGGATCGGCGTCGATCAGGTGGTAGTGATAGAAGTCCGCGCCGATCTGCCAGGGTTGCTGGAACAGGTCGGCGAAGACGCTGGCACACATCGCTCGCATCCGGAAGTTGAGCCACCCGGTCTCGACGAGACACCGCATGGACGCGTCGACCATGGGAAAGCCGGTGGTACCCTGCTTCCAGGCGGTCACCAGCTCCGGGTCGTGTGACTCCGCTCGACAGTCGCGCATTGCGGGGTTGACCGCCGTCGTCGTCCAGCCGCTCCAGTCTTCCAGTTTCTGGTGGTAGTGCTTGTTCCAGTAGAGTCGGGAGACGAACATCTCTCGGCCGGCACACGACGGTGCGTTGTCCATCACGTACTGGTAGACTTCGCGTACCGACAGCGATCCGAACCGGAGGGACGGCGAGAGCCCGCTCGTACCGGTCCGTGCGTCCGTCGGCGCGGAGATGTTGCCGGGATACTGCTCGATGTCTGCGACGAACTGTCGGAGTCGTCTGGCTCCCGCCGCTCGGCCGCCGGGAGGGACCGTCGTCTTCGCCGAGTGGATGTCGTACGTACGCTCGATATCGGCGACTGACACCGTCTCCGGCAGCGAGGCGAACGAAACGTCGTCGGGGTCCCAGCAGTACGGGGACGACTCGAACCACGCCTCGACGTGGTCGCTCCACCCCTCACGCGGCCACGCCTGGTCACGAACCAGCCCGTCACTGTCGACGAAGCGTACGTCGCAGTGTGCTGCGGCCCGGTCGTCTCGCTGGCGGCCGTAGCGTGCGGTCGGGTCGGCCGTCGCGACGACGTCCCAGCCGGCCGCTGCCAGAGTCGAGAGCACCGACAGCGGATCACCGTGGGCGTAGCTGAGCGTCCCCCCGACGGCCTCGTACAGTCGACGGAGACTCTCGACGGACTCGTGGAGGTACTGGAGTCTGGCGTCGCAGGCGAGTCCGTCGTCACCGTAGAACTGTGGGTCGAAGACGAACAGCGGCAAGACGGTGTCGTACTCCTCGCTCGCGTACGAGAGCGCACCGTGGTCCGTCGTCCGGAGATTGCGGCGGTGCCAGACGACACAGCCGTTCGTCGTCGTCGGCACGTCGCCGGGTGTCACCGCCGTCGGCCCGTCGCTCATCACTGGCTCTCAGGACTGGAGCCGAATGCAACTGACGATGCCGTGAGTGACGCGGGGACGATGCCGACGGAAACGCCGGTACACGGCCACCCCGGCCCGCCGTTACAGCGCGCCCGCGAAGGTCAGCAGGTCGATGGCGACGATGAAAAGCACTACGAGAATCGCGACGAGGATGATCGTCTTGAGAAACCACGGCATCGACTGTTCACCAGTGCCCGTATCGCTCATACCTCACCGTCAGGGACTCGACTACGTGAATCCTCCGTTGGCTCAGGACAACCACCCGTCGACAGAGAGATCGAAAGAGACTGGCCCCTCGGGGAATCAGTGCAGCTAGATGCGGGAGTTCGTCTTCACACTGAACTACGCGGAGGGGGCCGACGCCGTGATGGACGTGTTCATCGACGCTCCCGAGATGCACGCGACGACGCTGATCTGTCCGATGACCGACAGCGAGTTCTGGCGGCTCGATCGTCTCAGCGGCGGCTCGGAGTCCGTCGAACGAGCGGCTGGGCTGCTCACGAGCGACGAGTACGGCGGGTTCTCGATCAGCGACAGGCGCTGTGGCGGCGATCGCCACAGCGAGGTGCTCGCGTCCTCGGCCGGCCAGGCGACGGTGTACACGCACGTCGTCGACGCGAGCAGCTGTGACTCCGTCTCGCTGGTCGCGAACCGCTATCTGCCGGGTGCGGTGCTCATCGAAGTCACGCGCCGGGGGCCGGAAGAGCGCTGGCGCGTCCTGATGCAGACCGACGAGCGGATCGGACTGCTCTACGACACGATCAGCGGGAAGCTCAGAGAGGAGATTACCTTCCGGTTCGAACACCTCGAAACGGTCACGACGCCCCCGACGGACCCGCTGGCTTCGCTGTCGCTGCGCCCCGAACAGCGCCGCGTGCTCGAACTCGCAGCGGAGATGGGGTACTACGAGACGCCGCGGGAAACGACGCTAGAAGCGGTCGCGTCGCGCCTCGACGAGCCCCGCTCGACCGTCTCGTACCGACTCAGGCGAGCCGAGGCGGAACTGGTCGACACCTTCCTCTCGTCGACGTGACGGCGGATCGGCCGAGAGGGTCCCAGATCAGACGGGGACCGGCGGAACAGCCGGATTGAAGGCCCCGTCTGCCAGCATCGAGTAGATCGGGAAGCCGTAGGCGATGGCCACGAGCACGACGGCCACGACGACCCACAGTTTCATGTTGTCCAGCACGCGCGGGCTGTCCGAGACTCCGGAGATCGGTTCGGGGAGGTGACTGTCGACGCGGAGCCGTCCGCGGCCACGCTCTGCGAGCCAGGTGCCCACCATCACGGTGACGAAAAGCAGGGCACCGATCGTCAGCAGCATGGCCCCCGCTGCGATCTGCAGTCGCATCTCCGGGACCGATCCGAAGACCGCCTCGAAGGAGAACTGCTGGTACTGTGGCTCGGCGGTCCGACGCGGGACGCCGGCCAGTCCCGCCCGGTGCATCGCGTTCGACATCAGGGCCATCCCGATGAACCAGACGTAGGGCTGGATCTGTGCGAGGCCGTAGAACTGGAGGCGCTTGCCAGTGACCTGTGGGTACAGCCAGTAGCTGATCGCCATCATCGTCAGCGCGCTGGCCGTCCCGACGGTGAGGTGGAAGTGGCCCGGCACCCACAGCGTGTTGTGGATCAGCGAGTTGATGTTCATGCCCGCGTTGACGATCCCGGAGAACCCGCCCGCGGCGAACATCAGGCCAGCGAGCGCACACCCGGCGAAGGCCGGATTCGACCACGGCAGGGCGGTCATCCAGCGAAGGTAGCCCTTCCCGCCGCGCTGTCGCGCGCCGTACTCGATGCTCGCGACGGCGGTAAACGCGGTGAGGAAGCTCGGGAGCAACAGGAACATCGTGTTGGTCATCGCGACGAACTTGAACCCCTCCGCGATCCCGGGGTCCGCGTACTGGTGGTGGAACCCGACGGGCGTCGAGAGGATCAAGAAGAGGACGAACACGACGCGCGCGAGTGGGTCGCTGAACAGTCGGCCGCCGGCGAGCTTGGGCAGGATCGTGTACCACGCGAAGTACGCCGGCATGAGCCAGAAGTAGACGACCGGGTGGCCGAAGTACCAGAACAGCGTCCGAGTGAGCAGCGGATCGACGCTGTCGATCAGCCCCAGCGAGAGCGGCAGGAGGAACACGAGCACCTCGACGGCGACCCCGATGGTAGCGATATACCACATCAGCGTCGTCGTCAACACCATGAACGTCTGGAGTGGGATCCGCTCACCGCCGTTGTCACGCCGCCAGTGGAGGTACAGGCGGATCCAGTCGGCACCCGCGAGCCACGTGCCGACGAGCCACGCCGCCAGTCCGGCGTAGAACAGCGGATGGGCCTGCAGTGGCGCGTAGAAGGTGTAGAGCACGTCTGCCTCGAAGGGAATCTCGCCGACGAAGCCGCCGAAGATGGCCAGGGCGACCGCGGTGGCACCGGCGAGTTGGAGCCCGAACCAGAACAGCGAGAAGCGCCGCGAGAGGAGGTCGCGGCCGAGACTCCGGGCGACGCCCCAGGAGAAGACCCCAGAGAGGAAGAAGATCGTAAAGAACAGCGCGAGCAAGACGCCGTGGCCGGTCAGCACCGTGTAGTAGTCGACCGAGCTGATCACGCCCCGGAAGACGTTCGTTCGGTGCAGCGCCTGGACGATCCCGAGCACCGCACCGATCAACAGGGCGGTAAACGAGACGCCAAAGCACAGCCGCGTCACGCGTGCCGCGGTGGGATACTGGTCGACGAAGGCAACTCGGTTGCCGGCAGTCAGCTCAGATTGTGCTCGGTTCTCGCTGGTCGGGTCGTCGTGTGCGTGTGCCATCGTTACTGCACCTCACTCGTCTCGTTGAACTCCGACGGTGGGACCACCTGCAGTGATCCCTCCATCGTGTGGTGGCCGCTGCCACAGTACTCGTTACAGACGATGCCGTACTCGGCCGGCTCGTCGAACTCGGCCGTGACCATCGCCTTCTGTCCCGGAACGGTCATCGTGTTGATGTTCGTGCCGACGACCTCGAAGCCGTGGAGGACGTCGCTGCTGGTCACGTGGAAGGTCACGGTACTGTTGGCCGGCACGCGGATGGGCTCGTTCGTTCCAGGGACGAACAGGAACCGCTGTGTCCGCACGTAGACGTCGTAGTGACCGTCTTCGCTCCCGTTGTAGACGCCGGGTTCGCGGAAGTTCTCGCTCGCAGTAGGGTTGGTCCCGTCGACCTGTCCACCCCCCGCGTCGACCATCCCGTAGCCAGCGCCGACGGCCCCGTAGGTCACCGTCGCGACGAACAGAGCGATCAACAGCAGCGATCCCACCAGCCAGATGCGTTCGAATCTGTGGACGTGCATAGTCACCCGATCACCGTCGGTCCGTTGTCGAGGAACTCGACGAAGTACATGAACAGCCAGGTCAGGGAGACGACGGCGAAGTAGAGCGCCAGCAACGTCGCCGTCCCGACGGGGTCGAACGCGTCGTGGTCGACCGACTCCGTCTCGGATTCGGCCACCGACGACTCGTACATCACCCCGGCTGCTCGCTGTGTGTCCGTCCGCTCGTCGCCGTGCGACTCGAACGACGTGTCGGGCCGATCGTGCCACCCGAACCGATAGCTGAGTAGCAGGATACCGGCGGTGACTCCGAGGCCGATCGCGGTCGTCAGCAGTAACATGCGACTCCCGCCGGAACCACCACCCGACGCTGTGGCCAGTGCTATTTCGAGACCCCTCATACTCGGTTGGGTCCGAGCGGACTGACATGTACTCTGGGTTGTCACAGGACAACTTCGGGACGACGGCCCGCCGTGGTCGACGGCTACGACCCCGCCTCGCCACCGACCGGGCGGGTCGAGTTGAGCACGACGAGCAGGCTACTGGTCGCCATCGCCACGGCGGCAAACAGGGGATTCAGGACACCGACGACGGCGAGTGGCAGCGCGATCCCGTTGTACAGGAACGCCCAGCCGAGGTTCTCGCGGATCCGTCGGCGGGTCCCTTCCGTCGTGGCGAACACCTCGGGCAGCGCGGCGAGGGAGTCGTCGGTGACAACCACGTCTGCCGCGTCGAACGCGAGCCGTGTGCCACTCTCGACGGTGATCCCGAGGTCGGCCGCCCCCAGTGCCGGCGCGTCGTTGCTCCCGTCGCCGACCATCGCCACGGTGCCGTCGGCTCCCAGCCGATCGACGACCGCGGCCTTGGCCTCGGGCGGGACACCGGCGAAGACCTCGTCGACCGAGCGGTGAGAGGCGAACTGTTGGGCCGCCGCCCGGTCGTCGCCCGTGATCACGACGACGCGGCGGTCGGCAGCGAGGCGATCGAGCACCGATTGCCACCCCTCGCGCACCTCGTCACCGACGACGACGGCACCGCGAACGCGCCCGTCCCAGCCGACGTAGCTCGCGATCGCGTCGTCACCGGCACCGTCGTAGGTGGCGGCCACGTCGCTGGGGACGGTCCAGTCTCGCGCCGCGAACAGCGACTCGTCGCCGACCAGCACGGTCCTGTCGCCAACTGTCGCCTGCACGCCCCGTCCGGGGATCGTCTCGAAGGCCGTGACGGGCTGGTCGGGCGGTGTCCCCGCCTCGGAGATCGCCTCCGCGACGGGGTGGGTCGCGAACTGTTCGACGGCGCTGGCGTACGCGAGGGCCTCGTCGTGGCCCGCGACCGTCCGAACGGTCATCGATCCCGTGGTGAGGGTGCCCGTCTTGTCGAGCGCGACGGTGTCGACCGCCGGTGCCGTCTCCAGGGCCGTGTCGTCGGTGATCACGATGCCCGCGTCGAGAGCGTCTCGAATCCCGGCGGCGACGGCCATCGGCGTCGCCAGCCCCAGCGCACAGGGACAGGAGACGACGAGCACGGTCAGGCCGGTCAACAGTGCCGCGGTCGCCCCGCTGCCCGCGAGCAGGTGGACGACCAGCGTCCCGACAGCCAGGACGAACACGAGCGGGACGAACACCGCCGAGATCTTGTCGACGAGGCGCTGTGCGCCGGGCGTCGCGCTCTGTACGTCCCACAGCGTCTCCGCGAGTCGATCCACAGTGCTCGTCGGGTCCTCGTCGGCGCGGACGACGATCCCACCGTCGGTGACCGTCGTCCCGCCCAGAACCGCGTCCCCGGTGGCTTTCGAGACCGGCAGCGACTCGCCGGTGACCAGTGACTCGTCGACCGCGGCCGTGCCCTCGACGACCGTCCCGTCGACGGGGACCGGTTCGCCACCTTTGACCACCAGTTCGTCGCCGCCGTCGATTGCCGACCGAGGGACCGCCTCGGTGCCGTCGGCCGTCCGGCAGCGCGCCGTGTCCGCTCGTTCGTCGGAGACCGTTGCGAGGCGGCCCATGGCCCGTCGGCGGACACGCTCCTGATAGTAGTCGCCGACGGTCACCGCGAGGACGACGACGACCGCCACGTCGAAGTACAGATCCGTCTGGCCCAGCGCCATCGCGATCGTGCTGTAGCCGTAGGCCGTCGCCGCCGCGATCGCGACGAGCAGGTCCATGTTCGGGTGGCCGACCCGCAGGCTCACGACCGCACCACGGAACAGCGGATAGCCGGTGTAAGCCACCACGACCGTCGCCATGACCCAGACGTTCGCGAACAGGAACCCACCCGCGGGACCGTTCAGGTCGACGAGCAGCGACGACGGCGCGACGCCGGTGTACACGGGATAGAGAAAGAGAACGTACCAGGCCATCACCATCATCCCGAAGAAGCCACCGACCATGAGACGACCGACGGTCTCCTGGGCGTCGTCGGCCGACGCCGTGCCCTCCCGCGTCGCGTCGTAGCCGTGCCCCGAGATGCGGTCCGCGATCGCGTCGGGTTCGGCCGTCGCCGGGTCGAAGACGACACGCACCATCCCGGCGGTGTAGCTGGCCTCGGCGGCCCGAACGCCGGCAGCGTCGGTCGCGGCGGCTTCGAGGAACGTCTCGCAGGTGGCACAGTGCATCCCGTCGACGTCGAAGTAGGCCCGGTCGCCCTCGACGGTGTCCACGTCTGGCCCGGTGTCGACGGCCGTCTGGGGATCGGCGTCGGCGGGCGCGTCGTCGAGCGTACGGGCGACCGTCAGGCATCCCTGACAGCAGAAGGCACCGTCCACGTCCGGAGCGGTGTGGGGCGGCTCAGGCGTCGACAGGCCACAGAGCGTACACTCGCCCATAGTTATCCCAGTGGTTGGTAGATCGGAACGCTCGGATGCGGGAGGTGGATTCCCAGCAACATCGCACCGTGTGCCAGCGGGAGGTAGCCAAGCAGCAAGAACGTGACGCCGAGGACGCGGTGGAGCGGTCCCTGAAACCGCGGCGAGATCGACTGGAACGCGACGCCGTAGGCGAAGACGGTCGGCACCGTCGCCAGCCCCAGCACGGCGAGCGCGACGCCGCCACGGACCGGCGACCCCGTCGCGAAGGCGTACAGAAACGCGGGGTACAGCAGGGGACACGGGAGGACCCCGTGAGCCGCGCCGAGCGCGACGATCCGGGGGCCACGAACCCACCGCTCGATCCGGTCGAGCAACGCGGTACTCACCCGTTCGAAGACCGCCGGTGTCGGGGCGTGACCGAACAG
The DNA here is from genome assembly GCF_017612575.1 of Halomicrobium sp. IBSBa. Lineage (NCBI taxonomy): Archaea > Methanobacteriati > Methanobacteriota > Halobacteria > Halobacteriales > Haloarculaceae > Halomicrobium > Halomicrobium sp. IBSBa. Next base: position 41,299 of record NZ_JADPQC010000006.1, on the reverse strand, counting down.
TCCCCCAGTTCCCGTCAACAGGTAGTTCGCGCCGACGAGGAGGATGACACCGCCGATCACCAGACCGGCGACCGCGCGAACGTCGTTCGCGACGGCCGCGACCGCCGCGGCGTCGTACAGCAGCGCACCCAGCACGCCGAACAGCGCCCCGAGGGCGGTGTAACTCGCGGTCCGCCCGAGGTTGAAGAGCAGGTGCTGGCGGATCGTCCGCCAGGTCGCAGGACCGTCCGCCCCCATCTGATCGGCGTAGACGGTCACCAGCGGCCCACACATGCCCAGACAGTGGACGCCACCCAGCAGTCCGACCAGCGCGAAGACGGCCAGTTCGACCTGGCCAGCGAGGGCACCAGACACCTGCGGGACGGACATCGCGTCAGGCGAGGCCGCCGGGCAGCCGCCGTTCGTCCGCCGAATCGAACATGATGCGGACGGCCGCCACGATCAGGACGGTGTTGAGGACGGCGAGCACCGCGACGGGCTCTAGCCAGATCACGAACGCGAGCGCCGACGGGATCGTGAGCAGTCCCACCAGCGGCAGCCACGAGAGCGGAATCCGTGCCATGGGCTCCGGTACGCCACACCGCTAATTAAATCAGGGGTTGTCCCTCGACAACTCCCTGCGGTGGCGGATTTTGGCTGGTGGTGCCCTCGTATTTCTCACGTGGCGCTGGAATTATCACTGCTGGGAACGGAGGGATAAGCTTACTTCCGGGCGTTTTTTCTCTCGGGGTATGAAAGATTGGTCGAACACCTTCGGAGACGGCGGCCTCAACGCCCTCCTCGACGTCGACTCGCTCGTCGCCGCGTGTGGCATCGACGAGTCGGAGATCGAGTGGCGAAAGGAGTTCGTCGGCTTCGACGAGACCGACGAACAGCACCTCTCGGAACTCGAAGAGCTCTTTCGAGCCCACACCGACGAGATCGCAGACGGCTTCTACGACAACCTGACCGACCACCAGCAGACCAGCGACGTGATCGGTCGGTCGGACAAGTCTCTCCAGCAGCTCAAAGAGACCCAGTCCGCGTATCTCGTGACCCTCGCGAGCGGTGAGTACGGAATGGACTACTTCCGCGACCGGGCGCGGATCGGCAAGATCCACGATCTGCTCGAGATGCCGATGAAACACTACATCGGTCAGTACGGCGTCTACTACGACCTCATCTTCCCGCTCTTGTTCGACCGGATCGAGGAACGGCTCGTCGACCGCCTGACGGACACGGCGACACTCGCGGGCGACGGCGGTCCTCAGGCGGTCGAGACAGGTACCCGAGAGTCAGTCGGGGAGATCGTCGGCGAAGAACTGGATCGCGGCCTCGAAGAGATCCTCGCAGTCCTGCGAATTATCAACCTCGACATGCAGGTCGTCGCCGACACGTACATCCACTCATACAGTCAGGAACTCGAACAGTCGATCGAAGAGCGCGAGCAGCTCATGGCGGAGATCGAGCAGGACCTCGCAGATCCGATCCGGACGCTCCGAGACTCCGCCGAGGACGTGGCCACCAGCACAGACGAGATCAGCGACATCGCTCGCGAACAGGCAGAGACGACCGAAACCGTCGGAGGCGAGGTCAGCAACGTCAGCGCGACCGTCGAAGAGATCGCCTCGACGGCCGACGAGGTGGCGGCCACGAGCGAGCGTGCCGAGCGACTCGCCGAGGACGGGCGGACCGCCGCCGCCGACGCGATCGAGGCGATGGAGCGAGTTCAGGCGTCGTCCGGAGACGTCGTCAGCGACGTGGACCGGCTGGAAGAGCGCGTCGCAGAGATCGACGAGATCGTGGACATGATCAACGACATCTCCGATCAGACGAACATGCTGGCGCTGAACGCCTCCATCGAGGCCGCCCGTGCCGGCGAGGCCGGCGACGGCTTCGCCGTCGTCGCAGACGAGGTCAAGAGCCTCGCAGAGGAGTCTCGCACACACGCAAGCGAGATCGAAGAGATGGTCGAGGAGATCCAGGCCGACACCGAGAACGCGGTCGCCAGTCTCGAAGCGACCGCGCGCGACGTCGACCGGGGGATCGAGCGGGTCGAATCGGCGACGGAGACCCTCCAGGAGATCGTCGACGTCGTGGCCGAGGCCTCTCGTGGGATCCACGAAGTTTCGGACGCGACCGACGATCAGGCCGCCTCTGCGGAGGCGGTGGCGGGCATGGTCGACGAACTCGTCGATCAGGCCGACCAGGTCGCAGACGAGGTAGAAGCCGTGGCAGCCGCCAACGAAGAGCAGACGAAGACGATCCACGAGATCAGCGAGACGGCGGAGCGACTCGCAGAGTGACGTTGCTGGCAGTCCAGCACGTCGCCACGTCGGGGGACGAATCACCGCACGACGCGGCCGTCGGCGACACCGTCGAGATTCCCGTGACCGTGGCTGGGAACATATTCGGCCCGTCGTGAAAGACATATCTCCGTCAATCCACTCCGGTCGAGTATGACCTCCCACAGGAGTGAGCGCGTGCGCGTGCTCGCGGTGACGGCAGACCCCTCGTTCGCGAGTTCCTGTGAGCGCCACCTCGGCGATCACGACCACCTCACCGTCACCACGGTGGAGACCGTCGGGGAGGCGATCGAACGACTCGCTGGCGACAGCGGTGTTGACTGTATCGTCAGCGACCACGATCTGCCCGACACGGACGGGCTCGCGTTTCTCGAAGCGGTCCGGACGCAGGCACCGATGCTCCCGTTGGTGCTGTTCACCAGCGAAGGGAACGAAGAGATCGCCAGCCACGCGATCTCCGCCGACGTGACGGAGTATCTCATCAAAGGGCGTCACGACGACCAGTGGGATCGGCTGGCGACGCTCGTCGTCGACGCGGTCGACTACCACCGCAGCCGACAGGACCTGTTCGATCCAGAGACGCGAGCAACTACGTTGTTAGACGCTGCAAACGACATGATCACCGTCGTTCGCGACGGTCACTGCGAGTACGTCAACGCGACCGGCCTCGATCTGCTGGCCCTCGACGACCGAACTCAAGCCGCCGGCCATCCCATCGAGTCGTGGCTGTCGCCGCCCGACGGACGAGACCTCGCCGCGTCGCTAGCTACCGTACAGTCTGGCGACCAGCCAGTCGAGCAGTTCGAAACGACCCTGACGACCAGCGAGGACCGAGAGCTGTCGGTCGAAGTCACCGCGACGCGAGTCCGCTGGAGCGACGGCCCGGCGACCGTGCTGGTGGTGCGGGATATCGACGACCGGAGAGCCGACGAGCAGATGCTCCGACAGTTTCGCCGCGCCGTCGAGGCGGCCGGACACGCCATCTACATGACCGACCCGGACGGCACGATCACCTACGTCAACCCCGCATTCGAGGAGATGACGGGCTACGATAGCGACGACGTGCTCGGGAAGACGCCCGCAGTTCTCTCCTCTGGCACGATGTCCGAGGAGTACTACGAGGACCTGTGGTCGACCATCACGAGCGGCGACGTGTGGGAAGAGGAGATCCGTGATCGCCGGCAGTCGGGGGCGCTGTACTACGCCCACCAGACGATCGCTCCCCTGACCGACGACGACGGCGAGGTGGTGTCGTACGTCGCGATTCAAAACGACACGACGGAACAGCGCCGACGGGAGTCACAGCTCCGGCAGTACGAGCACGCGATCGAGGGTGCGAGTGAGCTGATCGCCGCCGTCGATCACGACTACCAGTTTCTCTTTGCCAACGAGTCCTATCGCCAGTTCCACGGAATGGACCCGGAATCGGTCACTGAGACGCGACTGATCGACCTCCTGGCACCCGAACAGTTCGAGGCCGTCGAGCCCTACCTCGATCGGGGCTTCGAGGGCGAGACGGTCCAGTTTCGCGCGACACGAACGCGATCGGGCAGATCCGACCACACGTTCAACGTCCAGTACACGCCGCTGACCGACGAGAGCGGGACGATCCAGGGGCTGGTCGCCACGATGCGAGACGTGACCGAACAGGTCGAGCGCGAACAACAGCTCGCTTCGCTGGATCGACTGCTCAGGCACAATCTGCACAACGCGCTGAACGTCATCCGCGGACGGGCAGAGATCATCGACGCTCGTGCCTCGAAAGAGGTCGCAGAACTCGCAGCGCCGATCGAAGACGCAGTCGAGCGGCTGCTCACGCAGGCGAACAAGGAACGCGAGATCGTCGAGTTGTTGACCGAACCGCCGACGCACGCGACGCTCGACCTGACGCAGATCGTGACGGATCTGGTCGCCGAGCTAGAGGCAGAGCACGCAGACGCCGAGATCGCCGTCGACGTCGACGACGGTCTCCAGTTGACGACGGCCGGCGAGATCGAGCGCGCGATCCGCGAACTCGTCGAGAACGCCGTCGTCCACTCCGACCGCGATCATCCCGAGGTGTCGGTGGTCGGCCGCCAGACCGCCGGGTCGGTGGAGATCACCGTCACGGACGACGGGCCGGGAATCCCGGCCCGGGAACGGGAGGTCATCACCGAGGACAGCAGCATCGAGCCGCTGTTACACAGCAGCGGGATGGGGCTCTGGCTGGTCAAACGAATCGTGACCGCCGTCGACGGCACGCTCCAGTTCGACGACGCCGAGCCACGGGGGAGCGTCGTCACGCTCGTCGTCCCCGGCGGGAGCAGGGCGGAGTAAACAGCTCAGGACCAGAGTAAACAGCTCAGGGCCAGAGTCCCCTGGCCTCGTGGGCCGCTGCGATGCGCTCCAGGGCGACGGTGTAAGCGGCGTCGCGCCACCGAATCCCTCGCTCGTCGAACGCGTCGCGAACGTCGCGCCACGCGGCGAGCATCTCGCTTTCGAGTTCGTCGTTGACGCGCTCTCTGGACCAGGAGCGGCGGTTGATGTCCTGGAGCCACTCGAAGTACGACACCGTGACGCCGCCCGCGTTCGCGAGGATGTCGGGGATCACGGGGAGCGAACGGTCGGCGAAGATCTCGTCTGCGGCGCTGGTCGTCGGTCCGTTGGCACCCTCGACGACGAGGTCGGCCCGCACGTCGGCGGCGTTCTCGGCCGTCAGGACGTTGCCGAGCGCGGCCGGAACGAGCACGTCGACGTCGAGTTCGAGGAGTTCCTCGTTGGTGATCGTGTGGGGGACCGACTGGCGTGTCACCGCCTCTGGCACCTCGTCGTGGCTGGGAATCGAGTGCGTGTCGAGGCCGTCCGGATCGTAGATCGCGCCGTTGACGTCGCTGACGGCGACGACCGTCGCGCCCCAGTCGTCGAGGAGTCGGGCGGCGTTCGCGCCGACGCTGCCGTATCCCTGGATCGCGACCGTGGTCGTCGAGAGGTCCATCTCGTAGTACTCGACGGCCTCGCGGGTGACGATCGCGACGCTCCGGCCGGGGGCCTCGTCGCGGCCGTGGCTCCCGCCGACGGCCGGCGGTTTCCCCGTCACGACGCCGGGCACCGTCTCGCCTTCCTGCATCGAGTAGGCGTCCATGAGCCAGGCCATCGTCTGGGGATCGGTGCCCATGTCCGGGGCCGGAATGTCTCTGTTCGGGCCGATGCTGTCGCGGATCTCCTCGGCGAACCGACGCGTGAGGCGCTCTTTCTCGGACGGGCTGAGTCGCTTGGGGTCGACTGCGATCCCGCCTTTCGCCCCGCCGAAGGGGATGTCCATGACCGCGCACTTCCAGGTCATCCACATCCCGAGGCCGACACACTCGTCTCTGGTCACCTCTGGGTGGTACCGGAGGCCGCCCTTGTGGGGTCCACGGACGCTGTCGTGCTGGGCTCGATACCCCGTGAACACCTCGACGGAGCCGTCGTCACGCTCGATGGGGACGGTGACTTCCTGGACCTTCGTGGGGTGTTTGAGCCGCTCGACGATGGCGGGGTCGATATCGAGGTGGGCCGCGGCCCGGTGGAGCTGTCGGCGCGCCGTCTCGACGGCGGACTCCGTGTCCACCTCAGCCTCCGAGTCGTCGCGGTCGGCCGCTACTGATTCGGAGGCCATCACTCGATCGGTGTCAGACGGTTCCGTATCTCGCCGCCACAGTCCGGGCAGGCGGTCGGGTTGTCCTCGGTGACGACGATCGTTCCACAGTCGAAGCACTCGTACGGCGTCTCTTCCTCGGGCTCCTGGTTGACATCTCTCATGTAGGGTCACGAGTGCCAGCGGCGGCACTCGGTTAAGGAGTATTAGGTGTTTTAGGGAGTATCCAGTGGTTCACCATCGAAGGGTGTAGCGATGGGCGTGGTTAACTATTGAACCCACCAGACTCCAGGAGTCCGTGTGCCTCGAACACCGCCGTGAACAGCTTCTGCTGGGCGGCCCTGACGTGCTGGTAGAACGCGGGTGGGGAGATGTCGAGCATCGCCGCGAGTTCCTTGCCGTTGGTCTCTCGGGGCGACTCGAAGAACCCGCTGTAGTAGGCGGTCTGGACCACTTCCAGTTGCCGCTCGGTCATCTCGTCGAGGACGGTCGAGCGAACGTCGTGCTGTGTGGGCTGCTCGACGCTCCGTCTGGAACGGAGTTCGACGTTGGACACCGTCTGGCCGATCAGTTCCGTGATCTCCCGGACGGTGATGCGCTCTGGCACGTCGACTCGGAGTTCGGTGCCCGCTCGACTGGCGGTGGCCTCCCGGAGGAGCGCGCCGTGGTCGGCCAGCTCCTGTGCGAGAAAGCGCGCCACGACGAGCCGCACGACGCCGCCGTTCTCGTCGGCGCTGACCGCCTGTACCTCGTCGACCGACGCCATCTCGGCGGCGTGGTCGACGACGGCGTCGACCGGCGCGCCCTCGACGGTGAGAAAGAGGGCACTGCCCGCTTCGGTCTGTCGGATGCCGCCCTGGTAGCCGACCATACACCCCGCCTGGTCGGCGAGTCGCGAGAGGAGGAAGGTCGGATCGTCGACCGTAAACTCGACGCGGGTGACCGACGGCGTGAGGAGCGCGTTCTTCCGTTCGAGTGCGCTGAGCGCCGACGCGATCGTTTCGCCGAGTTCGGCGAGCACCGCCCGCGCCGTCTCGTCGAAGGCGTCCTTGGAGTCGGCGTAGACCGAGAGGACGCCGTGGCTGAGGTCGTTGTACACGAGCGGAACGCTGAGGACGGACGTGAAATCGCGCCGGAGCGCCTCCGTTCGCCAGGGCTCGTCTCGCAGTCCGGCCGCGACGTTCGTCTCCAGAGCCGCGGTGTCCGTCGCCGCGGCCTGGCCGGACGGCTCGGCGTCGGACGCGTCGACGGCGAACGACTGGCAGTCCAGGTATCCCTGCTCGTCGCCGGCCCAGGCCCGCGGTTCGAGGCGCTCGTTGGCGGGATCGACGGAGCCGATCCACGCGAAGCTGAACCGGTCGCCGTCGGTCAGTCGCTCACAGACCGCTCGGTCGATCTCCTCGCGGGTCTCCGCTCGCACGATCGTCCGCCCGATCTCGCGGATCGTGTCGTTGATGCGGTTCAGCGCCGACAGCTGCTCGTTCTGGCGCTGGAGTTGCCGATCTCGCTCGCGGAGCTGTGCCTCGCGGGCCACGCGATCGAGCGCCGCCTCGGTGGTCGCGGCGAACAGGTCCGCCAGCTCACGGGTCACGTCGTCGAAGGCACCGACCTCGGGCGAGGCGGCAACGAACACGCCGTGGTCACCCAGCGGGATGTAGCTCGTCCCGCGAAACTCCGTCGCCCGGTTGTCCAGTCGGTCCGCGTGGTGAACGTCGTCGAAAAACAGCGTGTCGTCCGCGACGAAGCTGTGTCCCGGCAGCGTCTCGTCGTCGACCGCGACCGTCGGGAGTGGGCCGTGTAGCTCTGTCGCCGCCGGCGAGTACGCCGCCGGCCGGAGTTCGTTGGCCGCGTCGTCGAACAGGTACACCGCGACGGCGTCGACGCCGAGGACTGCCGGCGCGTCGTCGACGACGCGCTGTGCGATCTCCTGGTGGGTCTCCGCGTAGAGGAATCGCCGTGCAGTCCCGTGCAGCGCGGCCAGCGCGTCCTCGCGGCGCTTGCGTTTGGTGATGTCCCGACAGCTGTAGAGGAGCGTCCCGTCCTGGATCGACACCTCCCGGACGTTGACCAGGAGCGTGTGCTCGCGTCCGGCCTTGTCCGTGGCCGTACACTCGATGTTCTTGCAGACGCCACGTCGAGCCAGCTCCTCGCGGTCGAAGAGGTCCGCTCCGAGCAGCTCCTCGATGGGCTTTTGCTCGCGGATCTCCGCGGCCGTGTAGCCGAAGATGAAGTGGACGTTCGGGCAGACGTACGTGTACTCCCCGTCCTCGTCGGTCATGAGGACGGTGTCGGTCATGTTGTTCAGCGTCACTCGGTGGAGCGCCTCGGATCGGCGAAGGTCCCGTTCGAGTTCGACCCGGTCCGTGATGTCGACGGCCTCGACGACGATCGAATCGACACCGCCGCCGTCCTCGACCGGCCGGACCGACAGGTCGAACACTCGCGACGGCCCGTCGATCGCCGCCAGCGTGACGACGGCGTGGGCGAAAGCCCCATCGATGCCACGCTCCACGAGGCGTCGCACGTCGGCCCTGGTCCGTTCGTCGCCCGACAGCCACGGGAGCGTCCAGAACGGGGCCCCCGTCTGTGCCGACGCCGCGTCGTCGCCGATCTCGCGAGCGGTCTGGTTCGATCGCACGAGCGAGCCGTCGGGATCGAGCACCCACGTCGCGGTCCGCGCGTCCGCGAACACCGCCTCGAACTGGCGTGCCCGTCGCTCGTGACCGTCGCCGTCCGGCGTCGCTTCCAGCACCGCTCCCGTCCGGTCGAGGAGGGCGTCGCTCGGCTGCGCGGCCGCTTCGTCGATCACGACGTAGTCGTCGACACCGGCGGCGATCGCGTCGCTGGCCGCCGATTCGCTGCCGTCGGCCGCGCCGACGACGACCGGGAGCGCCGAGGCCACGTCGCGAACGTCTCGCAGGAGGTCGACCCCGGTCGAGTCGGGGAGGTCGTACGCCGTGACCAGACAGTCAGGCGACCGCTCGGCGATCAGCGTGAGCGCCGCCTCGGCGGTGTCGGCCCGCAGGAGCGTCGTCCGCTCGTCGAACGCCGTCGCAGCGTCGTCGACCCACTCCGAGGTCCCGACCAACAGAGTTCGGGCAGACGCAAGCGTGTCTGGAGCCATCAGCAACCGGCGAGTGAGCCGCAGGTCGTTGCGTCGTGGCGGGGCGAGACGAAGTGGCGACGACGAACGTCGAGCGTACCTGACGTGGACATGGATGGTTGACAGTTGAACCCCGGAGACAAAACGCTACGGTCCGTGGCCTGCTGCGAGCGGCCTCACTCTCAGCACAACCGCTGTGCCAGACGACAGACAGCGCGAGTAGCCCGACCACCCAGCGTGCTCGGGCACGCGCTCGACGGCCACGGTCGAGGTGAGCGCCGAATCGGATAGCGGTCAGACGTTGCCGTTAATGATGTCGGCGAGGCGTTGTCGATCGAACAGCTCGTCCCCGGTGAACGCCTCTGGGAAGTAGCCGGTCGCGTAGCGCTCGATCATGAAGAGGTTGTGAAGCGGCCCCGCATAGATCGGGCCGCCACGGAACACCCGCCCTTCCTGAACGGCGGTCAGTTGGCTGCCGACCGGGTGGTCCTGCATGTACGAGAGGATCGACGCCTCGAATTCCTCGCGACTCTTGCCCTGCTTGTGATAGCGCAACAGCAGCGAGTCGGGATCGATCTCCAGCAGCGTTTCGTAGTCGATGGTCCCTGTGTCGGTCGTGGAGAGTCCGTCGATGCCGCTCCCGGCGAACGCATCTGACAGCCCCAGCGTGTGGTAGTGCTCCTTGTTCGCACCGTTGCCCGACAGCCGGTACGGCGAGAACTCTTCGGGCTCTTCGCCGGCAAAGACGAGCGCGGCGTTTGGCCGCTCGTCGGGAGACGGGAGACGCGACTGAACCGTCGCGACCAGTTCGTCGTGCATCGATCGGATCGCTTCGAACCGATCGCGCTCCCGAAACACCTCGGCGACCTTTTCGAAGGCCTCGTACAGCGAGTAGTACCGGTAATCGTGCCACGAGTCCGTCCGGCGGAAGATGACGTTGCCGAGGAAAGGGGCGACGTTGCTTCGGATCTCTTCGAGATCCTGCTGATCCCAGGCCTGGAACCAGTCGGTGGGCGCGGAGGGATCCATGAGATGCAGATCCGCGTCGATGTCGTAGAACGTCTCCTTGGAGATCCCGTCGTTCCAGATCTGCGTGAGCGAGTCGAGATCGATCGAAACGCCGTCGAGTTCCTCGTAGTGGCGTGTCTTGTACCGACCCTGGTACCAGATCGACTGGGCGGCGTCTCCGTGACCAAGCGCCACCATCATGTCGATGTAATCGGCGGTAAACGGTGCGACTCGCTCCGGGACAGCGTCGAATTCGAGCGTGCCGACCGGTTCCATCGTGACAGAGTAGCTCTCGTCCTCCGGCGTCGACGTTTTCGTCGGCGTCGACATCGTCGGAGTGCTCGACTGTGCCGGGGTCGCGTCAGAACCGGACTGCTCACTACAGCCGGCGAGTAGGCCACCAGCAACGACTGCACTGCCGTATTTCATGTATTCGCGCCGAGTCGGTACGTCGGAATGTGCCTCGTCACCCATACAATTTAGGCCAGCCTAATGTTACAAAACGGTTTCCATCCTTAGGTTAGCCTAAACCAGTAGCGCTGTCAGACGAGAAGCTGGATGTCGGCATCGGCCATGTCCTGTAGCGCCGTCGCAGCGCCGACGCCGGTCGTGACGCCGTCGTAGAACTCCGATTCGTCGTAGTCCATCAGCTCGATCGTCATCTGACAGGCCTGGAACTCCACGCCCATGTCGAGGCTCGTCTCGACGAGTTCCTCGATGGTGGCGGTGTCGTTGTCCGCGATCTTCTTCTCCATCATCTTCGTCGTGACGCGGTCCATTCCGGGGAGCGCGGCGACGGCGTTCGGGACCGGCATGTTGGGGTTGCCCACAGAGCTGAGCTTGAGGTCCTTCGAGCGCTCCTCGTGGAGGATCTCCAGCCCCCAGAACGTGTGAAAGACCGTCACCTCGTAGCCGAAGGCGGCGGCAGTGCTGGCGAGGATGAGCGGCGGGTACGCCATGTCCAGGGTCCCCTTGGTGGCGATGATGCTCATCTTCTTGCCGTCGTCCTCGCTGGTGGCCTCGGCGAGCGCGTCTTCCAGTTCGTCGACGCGCGCGGCGAGTTCCGCGCGAGAGGGCGTCTCGTCGCCGGGCGCGTCTGGCGTGTCCGTGCTCATCGTCACTCCGTCTTGCGGACGTAGTGTTTGTACACGTCGTCGCCTTCCGCCTGGTCGAGGAGTTCGACGCCCTCGGTTCCGGAGGCCCAGCCGTCGATGTCGCTCATACTGCCGGAGTCCGTCGCCAGCACTTCGAGAACCTCACCCTCGGAGAGGTCGTCGATAGCGGACTTCGTTTTCACCACTGGCATGGGACACGATGCACCTTTCACGTCGAGCGTCTCTGCGATGTCGAATTCAGCACTCATAGTGTATCTGCTCCGTTGATTCGTATTGGAGCTATCGCACAATACCGCCTTCGGGGTTAAAAGAATGTTGGTTATTGTGTGTACTGCAACAGTCTATGTGGTCGAATATAGATATGGACGCCCACAAAATACCGTTAAATGGCTTTCAGCAGCTCTTTGCTCTCCTTCCCGGGATGTTGTATTGTGCAGTTAGTGAATTTCTTTGCAAACCCTTTTGTGCATCGACCCGATAGCTGAGGGTGTACGACATGAATGCCGAAGACTTTCCGACCCCGGACGCAGACGTTTCGAGCGTCGCACCGAAGACACTGAAGGACCGAATCGACGCCGGCGAGGACGTCACGCTCCTCGACGCGCGCATGCAATCGGACTACGAAGAGTGGCGGATCGACGGCGAGAACGTCACGTCGATCAACGTCCCGTACTTCGAGTTCCTCGACGACGAGATCGACGAGAGCGTGCTCGCCGAAATTCCCGACGACCGCGAGCTGACGGTCCTCTGTGCGAAGGGCGGTGCCAGCGAGTACGTCGCGGGCACGCTCGTCGAACAGGGCTACGACGTGGACCACCTCGAAGACGGGATGAACGGCTGGGCGAGCATCTACGAGGTCGTCGAGGTCGAACGCTACGACGGCGCGGGCACGCTCCTGCAGTACCAGCGCCCCTCCTCGGGCTGTCTCGGCTACCTCCTCTACGACGACGGTGAAGCCGCGATTATCGACCCGCTGCGGGCGTTCACCGACCGCTACCTCGCGGACGCCGCGGAACTCAGTTCCACGAGCCCTGCCTCGCAGGCTCGGCAGGACGCCGCGGAACTCGGCGTCGATCTGCAGTACGCGCTGGACACCCACATCCACGCCGACCACATCTCGGGCGTGCGCGACCTCGACGACGAGGGCGTCGAGGGCGTCATCCCCGAGGCCGCCGTCGACCGCGGTGTCACGTACGCCGCGGACGGGAGTTCCGCGAGCCCTGCCTCGCAGGCTCGACAGGACGCAGACGAGCTGACCACGGCCGCGGACGGCGACACCTTCCAGGTCGGCGATGCCACCATCGAGGCCGTCTACACGCCCGGCCACACGACCGGGATGACCTCGTATCTGATCGACGACAGCCTGCTCGCGACCGGCGACGGGCTGTTCGTCGAGAGTGTCGCCCGCCCCGATCTCGAAGAGGGCGACGACGGCGCGCCCGACGCCGCGCGCATGCTCTACGAATCCCTGCAGGAGCGCGTGCTGGCGCTGCCCGACGACACGCTCGTCGGTGGTGCCCACTTCAGCGACGCCGCCGAGCCCGCCGACGACGGCACCTACACCGCGCCCATCGGCGAGCTCGTCGCCGAGATGGACGCGCTCACGATGGACGAGGACGACTTCGTCGACCTGATCCTCTCGGACATGCCGCCGCGGCCGGCCAACTACGAGGAGATCATCGCGACGAACCTCGGCCAGAACACCGTCGACGACGAGGAGGCGTTCACGCTCGAACTCGGCCCGAACAACTGCGCCGCCAGCCAGGGCTCGCTGGCGGATGACTGAGGCGGGCGATGGTGACTGATCCACTCGCGCTTCAGGTGACCGCCGAGCTGTTTCCCAACGGGATCAGCCGCTACGCCGTCGGCGGACTGCTCGTCGGGCTCGGCACCGTTCTGATTTACATCGGGACGGGTATCCCAGCCGGGGCGAGTACGTTCCTGGAGTCGACGCTGTCGTACGTCTCCGACCAGTCGCGGTTCCAGCAGTACGTCGGCTCGCGTGACTGGCGACTCGTGTTCACGGCCGGCATCATCCTCGGCGGGCTGGCGTTCGCGGCGACCGTCCAGTCCGGGCTGGTCACGAGTTCGCTGTACGAACCCGGGACGACCGGCCAGCTGTACGAGGTCGCCGGGGTGACGCTCTGGATGACAGAGGTGCAGCCGTGGCGGCTGTTCCTCGGCGGCATCCTCGTCGGAATCGGTACCCGAATCGGCAAGGGCTGTACGTCCGGGCACGGCGTCTGCGGCGTCGGCTCCGCGTCGAAGACGTCGCTAGTCGGCGTGGTGACGTTTCTGACCGTCGCCATCGGGACCGCCCAGGTCGTCGCCGCGCTGGGGGTGAGCCCGTGACGCGCGAGACGCGAGCGGTGCGAGGTGCGAACATAGTGAGCACCTCGAAGAGCGAACGGCGAACGACTGTGAGCCGTGAGCAGCGAGGGTCTCGGAATGCGCGAACGGGAGCGAACGGAGGGAGCGACACGTGGGCAGCGAGGCCGACCTGCGAGAGGCCTCGACAGACGCGAACGGGAGCGAACGGAGGGAGCGACACGTGAGCGACGACCGCCACCCGCTGTTCAAGCCGCTGATCTTCGTCGGCGGCATCGTGTTCGGCTTCGGGCTCGGGTTCAGTCAGATGGCGCGGCCGGAGGTCGTGCTGAACTTCCTCCAGTTCGAGGATCTCGGGCTGCCGTTCGTGATGTTCGGGGCCGCTATCGTCTCCGGGATCGCGTTCGCAGTGATGCCTCGGATTCGGGACGCGGCACCGCTCACGGGCGACCCCTACGGGCGGCGTCTGAAGCCGTTCGACCGGAACGTTCTGGTCGGCGGCGCCGTCTTCGGCGTCGGCTGGGGGCTTTCGGGCATCTGTCCGGGCGCCGCGTACGCGAGCCTGGGCGTCGGCAACATCACGATCCTCTGGGCGCTGGCCGGGATGTTCCTGGGCGCATACGCTCAGGGCTACTGGCGGAGCCGCAGCCAGGCACGTGACACCGCCGTAACGGGCGCGGACTGACCAGTTCCATGGATCCCGCCCTCATCGCTCTCTTCGTCGGTGCAGCGCTCGCCAGCCTGTTCATGGCGTGGGTCATCGGTGCCGGATCGAGCGGCGCGACCCCTTTCGCACCGGCTGTCGGCGCGAACGCCATCGGGACGATGCGGGCCGCCTTTCTGGTCGGCATCTTCGGATTCGCAGGAGCGGTCACACAGGGCGGGAGCGTCTCGGAAGCGGTCGGGAGCGGTCTCGTGGGCGGCAGCAGTCTGCCCGTCGCCGGCGTCATCCTCGTGCTCGTGCTGGGCGCGGGGCTGATGGCGGTCGGGATCACGACGGGGTATCCGATCGCGACCGCGTTCACCGTGACGGGTGCCGTCATCGGCGTCGGCCTCGCGCTGGGCGGGACGCCGGTCTGGGCGAAGTACCAGCAGATCGCCGCCGTCTGGGTGTTGACGCCCGTCGTCGGCGGCGGCATCGCGTTCGTCATCGCAAGCCTGCTTCCGCGTTCCGATGTCCCCGAACGGTACAGTATTCCCGTCCTTGCCGGCCTTGTCGGGACCGTCCTCGTGAACGTGCAGTTCAGCTTTCTCGGTGAAGGGAGCGCGTCGGGAACTGTCCGCGGGCTCGGGCAACGCGTGTTGGCGGTGGACGGTCTCGCGTCGGGGCTCGTCGTGACCGGCGCCGCCGCGCTGGCCGTCGCCGCCGTCGTCCGGTGGGACATTCGCCGTGACGAACGCGGCGGCCTGCGGCGCGTACTGCTCGCGCTGGGCTCACTCGTCGCCTTCTCGGCGGGCGGGAGCCAGGTCGGCCTCGCCGTCGGGCCGTTGCTGCCGCTGCTCAACGAGATCGGGATGGTGTCGACGATGACCGTGCTCGTCGGCGGCGGGCTGGGGATGCTCGCCGGGTCGTGGACGGGCGCGCCTCGAATGATCAAGTCGCTAGCACGGGACTACTCCTCGCTGGGACCGCGACGCTCCATTTCGGCACTCGTGCCGTCGTTCCTGATCGCACAACTGGCCGTCCTGCTGGGCGTTCCGGTGTCGTTCAACGAGATCGTCGTCAGCGCCATCATCGGAAGCGGTGCCGCCGTCGGCGGACGCGACGCGGTCGACGCACGGAAGATACTCGTGACTGTGGGAGCGTGGGCAGGGTCGTTCGGCCTCTCGTTCGTGCTCGCGTACGCCGCCGCGGACCTGCTGCTGTAGCAGGGCCGACACAATATCCCTCGGTGACAGACACCCCAGTATAGTAGCCATTGAAAGTCAATGCATACCCGATCGCACGACAGCAGTGCGATCGGTGTGTCAATCGTTTCAATTGTTACGATAGCTCTCGGTCGAGCACTCCAACGTGTGACAGCGACAGCCACAGTCCAGGCGACGAGTTGCGCTTGGAACGCCGCCGAGAGGGGGATACGTTCTCTATACGTTATCGGTACTCCAGCGAAGGTTACTCGAATATAGTATTGTATAGTATTCCCAAAACCGTTATAGGGACGAACCGGATAGAGAGAGGTGAGCAGAAATGTGCCGACAACGAATTTCCGCGGTCGGACGTCAGAGGGAGAATCGATGGCTGGACTAGAGATACCCACGTGGGACCCCGAAACGGCAGTGCTCATCGGCACGATCCTCTTGGAGGCGATCGTGCTGTACGTGGGCTATGGGAGTCTCGAACGACTCTTTGGTCCCCATCTGATGGAACTCCTGGTCGGAGGTGAGACGAATGCTCGATAGCCTGCTCGGCGGGTCCGGGATCCTGGGGACGAGCCCCGAAATGCTCGCGCTGTTCGTCGGATTCGGCCTCGTCGTGGGCGTCCTGTTCGGATTCTTCGGCATGGGCGGGTCGTTCCTCGTCACCCCCGCCCTGCTGATGCTCGATTACCCTGCCCCCGTCGCAGTCGGGAGCGGGATGGCGTTCGTCTTCGGGACGGCCGTCATCGCGACCCTGAAGCACCACGACCTCGGACAGGTCGACTACAAGCTGGGCGTGATCATGATTACCGGCACGACCATCGGTATCGAGGCCGGGCGCGCCAGCGTCTACTACCTCGAATCGCTGGGACTGGCTGGTGGGATCATCAGCGTCGCGTACGTCGTCTTGCTTGGCGGCGTCGGGGCGATGGTGACCCGTGACGCCCTGGGCGGCGACGGCGGGGATAGCATCGATCACGAGGCTACTGACAAGGACCTCGACGAGTACGAGATCCCCGACGTCGCCAAAACGATTCAACGAACCGTTCGGATTCCGCCGATGGTGACGCTCCGAGGCGACATCCGCGTGTCCGTGTGGGTCATCACGGCCGTCGCCTTCGCGACCGGTCTCCTGTCGGGCTTTCTCGGCGTCGGTGGCGGGTTCATCCGGATGCCGGCGATGATCTACGCGATCGGTGTTCCCGTGCCCGTCGCCGTCGGGACGGACCTCTTCGAGATCGTCTTCTCCGGCGGTCTCGGGAGTTACCTCTACGGACAGGGTGGCGGCGTCGACCTCGGTATCGTCGCACCGCTGCTGTTCGGGAGCGCACTCGGTGCGCGTATCGGTTCGGCGGCGACCGCCGTCGTCGACGCCGACGGCATCAAGATCTACTTCGGCGGCATGTTGCTGGTCGGTGCCGTTGCCGTCGGCGTCGGCGAGATCGGGTCCTACGTCGGGAGCCCGACGCTCGAACTGCTCGGACTGGTGCTCGTCGTCGGCGCGGCGGTCGTCGTCGCCGTGGCGATCATCTATACGGCGCTGTCGTCGCTGCGCGTGACACGTCGTCAGCAGACGTCGACAGCCGACTAGCCGGTTTTTGTGGTGACCACACCAAGACAGACACATGACCGACACGACACCCGCGACGTTCGTTCGGGCACATCGCGAGGAGCTGAGCGAGATCGCCCTCGATCTGCTCGCGGTCGACACGTCGAACCCGCCCGGCGACACGCGCGAGATCGTCGCCGAGATCGAGCGGTTCCTCGACCCGCTTTCGGTCGACAGCGAGCGGTTCGCGGTCGATCCAGCGAAACCGAATCTGCTCGTCGAAGTTCCGGGCGAGTCCGACCGCACGCTGCTGTACAACGGCCACCTCGATACGGTCCCGTTCGACGCCGACGCGTGGACGCGGGACCCACTCGGCGAACGCGCCGACGATCGGGTCTACGGTCGCGGTGCGACCGACATGAAGGGTGCCGTGGCGTCGATGCTGTTCACGATACAGGCGTTCGTGACCACCGACACGACCCCGCCCGTCGACCTCCAGTTCGCGTTCGTGAGCGACGAGGAAGTCGGCGGCGACGCCGGACTGCCTGCGCTACTGGACGCAGAGATGCTCGACGCCGACGCCTGCGTGATCGGCGAACCGACCTGTGCGGAAGGCCGCCACTCCGTCACGGTCGCAGATCGAGGGAGCATCTGGCTGACGCTCGAAGCAGCGGGCGAGGGTGCCCACGGCTCCCGGCCAGTCGTCGGCGTCAACGCGATCGAGCGGCTCTACGAGGCCGTCGAGACCGTGCGCGAGCGGTTCGGAACCCAACGCCTCGAAATCGATCCGGACGTGGCAGCCATCGTCGAAGAGTCCGTCGAGTACTACGCCCCCTCGATGGGCGAAGGCGTCGCTCGGGAACTGTTCTGGTACCCCTCGATCAATCTCGGCGTCCTGGAGGGCGGTGACGCGATAAACAGCGTCCCACAGTCCGCCCGCGCCGAGATCGACGTGCGGCTGACGGCGGGCGTCCACACGCCCGACGTACTGGCGGGCATTCGGGAGTGTGTCGCCGGCTGCGACGGTATCACGATCGCCGACGTCTCCTGGAGCGTCGGCACCGCCGAGGCACCCGACAGCCCGCTCGTCGAAGCAGTCGCGTCGACGGCGGCGGACGTGACGGAAACGCGGATCTTTCGACGGAGTGCGACGGGCGGTGGCGACGCCAAGAAACTCCGACACGCGGGCATTCCGACCGTCGAGTTCGCGCTCGGCACAGACACCGTCCACGCGCCCGACGAGTACGTGCCCGTCGACGTGCTCGTCGACAACGCGGTCGTCTACACGCAGCTGCCGGCGACGTGGCACTCCCAGACCAACGAGTGACAGTTGACAGCTCGTTCACGCTGTCGCCGGACTTCCTCATGATGGGTCCGTCCGAACTCTGGATTCCCAGAGTCTTGGAATTGGTGTGCAATACTAATACGGTCGAGACCCAACGAATACCTGTGAGCGATCTATGACCGACATCGAACCCGACGAAACCGTCGACGCCAGGGGCGCAGCCTGCCCCGGCCCACTGATGGACCTCATCGGAGCCATTCGGAGCGCCGACTCCGGCGAGGTGATCCGCCTGCTGAGCGACAACGAGCAGTCACTGTCCGACGTTCCCGAGTGGGCCGAGGAAGCCGGCAACGAACTGCGCGCCGTCGAAGAACTGGACGACTACCACGAGTTCTACGTGGAGAAAGCATGACCGAGCACGTCGTCATCGTCGGCGGCGGGACCGGTGGGTCCGTCCTCGCGAACGATCTCGCCGACCGCCTCGAACCCGAACTCGACGCTGGAGACGTGCGGATCACACTGATCAACGACGACGCCGACCACGTCTACAAGCCGGTCTGGCTGTACGTCCCATTCGGCCAGCGCGAGCCCGACGACGGCCGGCGGCCGCTCGAAGACCTCGTGGACGACCGGGTCGACATCCGGATCGATCGCGTGACCGAGATCGACACCGACGCCGAGCGCCTGGAGAGCATGGAAGGCGACGACACCATCGAGTACGACCACCTCGTCCTCGCGACGGGATCGACGCTCGTACCGGAGGAGATTCCGGGCCTCGTCGACGGCGGCCACGACTACTACAGCGAGTCCGGCGCGGTCGATCTGCGCGACGAACTGCTGTCGCTGACCGAGGGCAGGCTCGTGTTGAGCGTCATCGGGACGCCCCACATGTGCCCGGCGGCACCGCTGGAGTTCGTCTTCATGGCCGACGACTGGCTCCGGGAGCGAGGCCTCCGCGAGGATGTCGAGATCACGTACACGTATCCGATCCAGCGCGTCCACGGCAATCCCCACATCGCCGAGTGGGCACGTCCGATCATGGAAGAACGGGACATCGACGTCGAGACGTTCTTCAACGCCGAGTCGGTCGACCCGGAGGCGGAGACGATCACGTCCATGGAGGGGACCGAACTCGACTACGACCTCCTCGTGACGATTCCGCCCCACGGCGGCGTCGACCTCATCGAGGAGGCGGGGCTGGGCGACGACGGCTGGGTCGATGTCGACAAGCACACGCTGGAAGCCGAGGCCGCCGAGAACGTCTACGCGCTCGGCGACACCGCCGACACCGGCGTCCCGAACGCGGGCAGCGTCGCCCACTACCAGGCCGGCGTCGTCGGCCAGCGCCTCGCAAGCGAGACCCGCGGTCGGCCGGCGACGGCGACCTACGACGGCAAGACGCTGTGTTTCATCGAAACGGGGATGGACGCGGCGTCGTTCGTCGAGTTCGACTACGAGACGCCGCCCGCGCCCGCACCGCCGTCGGAGAAGCTCCACTGGTCGAAGCTAGCGTACAACGAGGCGTACTGGCTCACCGCACGGGGGTTGCTCTGACGATGTCCGGAGAGCGCGCTGCTGAGCAACCCGAGCTCGAAGCAGCGATCGAGGAAAATCCAGAGGCAGTCGCCGAGTTCGTGGCACGTCTCGACGCCGTCAACGAACTGCTCGACGTGCTCTCGCTCGGTGAGAGCGCCCTCGACGACGAGATGGTACGGGAGCTCTCGTCGACGGGATCGACGCTCGTCGAGTCCGCAGACGGGCTCGCGACCGACGAGACCGTCGCGCTGGCCGAGACCGTCGGCGACAACGGCGACGAGCTACAGGACGCGCTCGAAACCCTGCTCGCGCTGCAAGAGAGCGGAACGCTCGACGAACTGGCGGAACTGGCGGAGGTCGGATCGCTGGCGACCGCGGCGCTCGACGACGAGATGGTCAGATCGCTGGCCGCCACCGGCACCGGGCTCGGCGAGGTCGCACAGACGGCCGCTGACGACGATACTCGTGACGGAATCGAGACGCTACTGGAGAGTGTCGGTAGCGCGGAACGAGAACCGGCTGAACGCGTCGGTCTCCTCGGATTGCTTCGCGGGCTGCGCGATCCGGATGTCCAGTACGGACTGGGCTACCTGTTGGCGCTTGCAGGCGCGATCGGTCGCGAACACGCCACCGGAGAGTCACGCTAGAGAACACCGATGCGGTCGCTCTTGGCACCGGCGAGAGGGGGACTGCGCGCAATTGTATTGTATAGTTGGCCCAAGACTATTAAACAGCCAGCGCGTAGTACCCGGTAATGTCGACACAGACAGCGGAGACGGACAGCGTGGTTTCACTCGGTGATGACGACATCGGCACGGTCCTCGAAGACAGTAGCGTCGCGCTCGCGGAATTCTACACGGAGTGGTGTGGCACCTGCAAGCGAATGAAGCCGGTTCTGGAAGCACTCGCGAACGACACTGATGCGACGATCCTGACGATCGACATCGAATCGAACCTCGAAACCGCGATCGAGTTCGGTGCCCAGAGCACACCCACGTTCGTCCTGTTCGCCGACGGGCAGCCGGTGAAACAGCTTCGTGGCGGCCAGAGCGAACAGTCACTTCGCGACCTGATCGCCCGGTATAGCGACTGATTCATCGAAAACGACATGAATCCCAGAGAACTTCGCGCCGACACGCCCGCCCTGCACGAGGACATCTACCTGAACTTCGGCGCTCACGGGCCGAGTCCGCGGTACGTCGTCGAAGCGGCCGACGAGTTCGTCCGGAGACACGAGTACGAGACGAGCGCTCGAAACGATCCGTACGACGTGGCGTTCGACGCCTACGACCGGACCCGAGAACGGGTCGCTGACTTCGTCGGTGCAGCGCCCCCCGAGATCGCGCTCACGGAGAGTACGACTGCCGGGATCAACGCCGTCGCGAACGCGATCGACTGGCAGTCCGGTGACGTGGTCGTTCGGACCGATCTCGAACATCCGGCCGGGACGCTCCCGTGGCAACGCCTGGAACGGGAAGGCGTCGAGGTTCGCGTCGTCGAGACCGAGGACGGACGGGTCGACCGCGACGCCTTCGCCGCGGCCGTCGACGGCGCGCGGCTCGCGTGTTTCAGTGCCGTGACGTGGACGCACGGCACTCGCCTGCCCGTCGCGGACCTCGTCGAGATCACCCACGAGGCCGGCGCGTTCGCGCTCGTCGACGCCGTACAGGTGCCGGGTCAGCTCCCGATGAACGTCGCCCAGTGGGGCGCAGACGCCGTCGCGGCGGCCGGTCACAAGTGGCTGCTTGGGCTGTGGGGCGGTGGTTTCCTCTACGTCGACCGGGCGTCGGCAGAATCGCTCAGGCCCGCGACAGTCGGCTACCGAAGCGTCGAGACACCGACGGCAGATCCATACGAGTTCGTACCCGGCGCGGGGCGATTCGAGGTCGGCTCGTCGAACCCCGCGCCACACGTCGCGCTGGCCGAGGCGATCGACGTGATCGAGGAGGTCGGCGTCGACCGCATCGAGAGCCAGATTCAGGAGTTGGCCGGGCAGTTGACCGACGGCGTCCCGAACGAACGACTCCACAGTCCGGCGGAACCGGAGTCGGGACTCGTCACGATCGACGTCGACGACCCCGAAGCGACGGTCGATCGCCTCGCCTCGCGAGGGATCGTCGTTCGCGCTCTGCCGACACCGAACGCAGTCCGCGCGTCGGTCCACGCGGTCAACACCCGCAGCGAGATCGACAGCCTGCTCGACGCGCTCGAACCAGAGTGGACCTGATTCCTGCCGGCCGTCGTGCAGACTGGAGGGTCCCGTCCGCCGGGTGATAGTTCGCGAAAGAGACAAGATCGACGGCCGGACGAGCAACGGTGTCCGCCACTGGCTCACGCCGTCGATCTGCCGGCAGGAGTTCGTGCGGCATTGTGGAATTCGCACACAAGTCTTTTAACGCGGTAGACCGTACGTGTACTCGATACCGATGCCAGATTCGATGTCTGAACAGCTTCAGCGGGACATGGAGTGTGAGGGGCTTCTGGAGTGTTTCCACGGACTCAAACAGCTCGATCGAGAGGTCTTCCAGTCGCTCGTCGACACCGAGGACGCGCTCACCGTCGACGAGATCGCAGACGCCGTCGACCGTGAACGATCGACCGCCTACCGGGCCGTACAGCGGCTCCTCCAGGCCGGATTCATCCAGAAAGAACAGGTCAACTACGACCAGGGTGGTTACTACCACGTCTACAAGCCGACCGACCCGGCGAACATCGCAGACGACATGCAGCGGCTCCTCAACGACTGGTACGCGAAGATGGGCCAGCTCATCCAGGAGTTCGAGACGAAGTACGAAGATCGCGACGCGACGGCACCATCAGTCGAGAGCTGAGCTCCGGTTCGACAGCCTCGATCCCGCCACACGACGCCAGTCCCGCCGAGACTGCCCGCTGTGGATTTTCACCGTATTCGTGCTCCCGAGTCGCACGTGCTGGAGAGAGTGCGACAGCCCGTCGAGGACTGACTGGGCCTGCCAGTAGTATTGTTTAGTACGTCCAAAACTCTTAACTACGAGAGCCACCTACGATGGAGTGATGACAACCGATATCGAAACGGAAGCCAGCGCGCCGACGGAGCCAGTACACGTCGACGGACAGTCCGAGCTGGACGACGCAGTCGCCGACTACGACGTCGTCCTGGCGGACTTCTACGCCGACTGGTGTGGCCCCTGCCAGATGCTCGAACCGGTCGTCGAGGCCCTCGCGGCCGAGACGGACGCCGCCGTGGCGAAAGTCGACGTCGACGAGAACCAGCAGCTCGCGACCGCCTACGGCGTCCGCGGCGTGCCCACGCTCGTCCTCTTCGCCGACGGCGAGCAGGTCGAGGAGATCGTCGGCGTCCAGGGCGAAGACGAGCTACGGTCGCTCGTCGAACAGTACACCGCGTGAGTTCGGGTACGTGTGCTCGACCCGGCAGCGTCGCGCTGCTCGGACGAAGCCGTAGTTGGTATGTACCTCAGTCTCCCCTGTGGAGATAGGATGACACACGTGAGCGTTATCGGCTGTGGTAACATGGGTGGGGCCTTCGTGAAAGGGCTCGCCCAGACCGGAGCCTACGAAGTGACAGCGATCGACCTCGATCCCGAGGCGCTGGCGTCGGTCGCCGACGACGCCGACGAGACGACCGACGACGTCGACGCGGCTCGGGAAGCAGAGATCGTCGTGTTGGCAGTCAAACCGAAGGCAGTCTCGGCAGTCCTCGCTGATCTCGATCTCCGACCGGACCAGTCGCTTCTCACCATCGCAGCGGGCGTCCCGCGGTCGTTCGTCGCGGGCGAGACCGACGCGACAGTCGTCCGGATCATGCCGAACCTGGCGGCCGAGACCGGCGACATGGCCGCGGCGGCCACCCGAACGGGGATCGACGACGACGTGCGGGAACTGCTGGACGCGGTCGGCGAATTCGTCGAGATCGACGAGGAACTGATGGACGTGTCGACGGCAGTCAACGGCAGCGGCCCGGCCTTCGCCTTCTACCTCATCGACGCGATGAAGGAGGCCGGCATCGACGGCGGTCTCGACCCCGAGCAGGCCGAAACGCTGGCGGCCCAGACGTTCAAGGGCGCAGCCGAGACGGTCCTCCGAGACGACCGGAGCGTCTCCGAGCTCATCGACGCCGTCTGCTCGCCCAACGGGACGACCATCGAGGGGATGGAAGTCCTGTGGGACAGCGACGCCGACACGGCCGTCGTCGAGGCCGTCGAAGCCGCCGAGCAGCGGTCCCGAGAACTCGCCGAGGCGTTCGACGATGAGTGAGCAGTCGGCGATCGCGACCGTCGACGAGGCGACCGTCGAGCAGGCCCGCGAGCAGGCCGCCGACGCCCAGCGCGTGATCGTCAAGGCGGGGACGAACTCGCTGACCGACGCCGACTCCCAGCTCGATCGCGTGAAACTCGACAAGCTGGTCAGCGACATCATGGACCTCCGGAAGCGGGGCAAGGACGTGCTGCTGGTCTCGTCGGGCGCGGTCGGTGCGGGCAAGGGGCTGATCGACGAGGAGACCGAGACCGTCGAGGAGAGCCAGGCCCTCTCGACGGTCGGACAGAGCCACCTGATGCGCCACTACACCCAGAGCTTCGACCGCTACGACCAGACGGTCGCACAGATCCTGCTGACCGAGCACGATCTGTCCAACCCCGAACGGTTCACGAACGTCCGCAACACCATCGAGACCCTGTTCGACTGGGGGATCGTGCCGATCATCAACGAGAACGACGCGATCGCGACCGAGGAGATCCAGATCGGCGACAACGACATGCTCTCGGCGTCGGTGGCCATCGGCGTCAACGTCGACCTCCTGGTGACCCTGACCGACGTCGGCGGCGTCTACACGGGCAACCCGAAAGACGACGACGACGCGGAGCTGATCGAGGCCGTCGGCACGAACTACGACGCCGTCCAGTCGCTCGTCGACGACAGCACCACCGCCGAGTTCGGCGGCATCCAGACGAAAGTCGAGGGCGCGCGCGACGTGAGCGAACACGGCACACCGGCGATCATCGCCGGCTCGGCGGACCGCGACGTGCTGGAACGGATCGCTACTGCCAAATCGGTAGGCACGCTATTCGTCCCGATAAACGGAGCCACAGATGACTGAGTACGACACCGAATCCCAGGTGACCGACGCACAGCACGCCGCACTGCGGCTGGCAAACGTCGACGAGGCGACCCGCGACGCTGCGCTGGAGTCGATCGCCGACGCCATTCGCGACCACGAGGGAGAGATCCGCGAGGCCAACGCGACCGACGTACAGGAGGCAGAGGCCATGCTCGAACGCGGCGAGTACACCCAGGCGCTCGTCGATCGCCTGAAGCTCAACGACGCGAAACTGGAGAGCATCGCCGAGATGGTCGAGAGCGTCGCCCAACAGGACGATCCCCTCGGCGAGACGCTCGCGGCCCGAGAGCTGGACGCGGACCTCGAACTGTACAAGGTCGCCGTGCCGATCGGCGTCGTCGGCACCATCTTCGAGTCGCGGCCGGACGCGCTGGTCCAGATCGCCGCCCTCGCGCTCAAGTCCGGCAACGCCGTCATCCTCAAGGGCGGCAGCGAGGCCAGCGAGTCCAACCGCGTCCTCTACGAACTCATCCGCGAGGCGACCGCCGAGCTGCCCGACGGCTGGGTCCAGCTCATCGAAGCCCACGAGGAGGTCGACGCGCTGCTGGAGATGGACGACAAGGTGGACCTGCTGATGCCCCGTGGCTCCTCGGAGTTCGTCTCCTACATCCAGAACAACACCCAGATCCCCGTGCTGGGCCACACCGAAGGGATCTGTCACGTCTACGTCGACGAGGCCGCAGACCTCGAACAGGCCGAAGAGATCGCCTTCGACGCCAAGGTCCAGTACCCGGCGGTCTGTAACGCCGTCGAGACGCTGCTGGTCGACGACAGCGTCGCAGAGACGTTCCTGCCGGCCATCGTCGAGCGCTACGAGGCGGTCGGCGTCGAACTCCGCGGTGACGAGGCGACCCGCGAGATCGTCGACGTGGGCGAGGCGACCGACGACGACTGGGACAGCGAGTACGGCGACCTCGAACTGTCGATCAAGGTCGTCTCGGACGTGTACGAGGCCGTCGAGCACGTCAACGCTCACGGCTCGAAACACACCGAGTCGATCGTCACCGAGGACGCCGAGACCGCCGAGTTGTTCATGACCGGCATCGACGCCGCGAGCGTCTTCCACAACGCCTCGACGCGCTTCGCCGACGGCTACCGCTACGGCCTCGGCGCGGAGGTCGGCATCTCGACGGGGAAGATCCACGCTCGCGGCCCGGTCGGTCTGGCCGGGTTGACGACCTACAAGTACTACCTCGAAGGCGACGGCCAGCTCGTGGCCACCTACGCGGGCGACGACGCCAGAGCCTTCACCCACGAGGACTTCGACGGCGAGTGGACGCCCGGCCGTCTCGCCGACGAGTAGCGAGACAGTCGATCTGACGGCGGCGTCGCCTCGGCCGGCCCAGGGGTCCGGGTCTATATAGCCCTCACGCCCGGTCGGTACCACGACGTACCGTCCCTACCCGGTGATCGCGGTATAGAGGTGTAATATAAAACACCTTTAGCCGGATTGCCGGACCACCGCGTGTGACTGATCACACACGACGCGGGTTCCTGACCGTGGCGGGCTCGGCGGCGGCTGCCACAGTCGCAGGGTGTAGCGGCACCGAAGCCATCGGCGGCGGTGGCGGCGAGACCTACGAGGTCGGCCACGGCGACTACCAGACGACCGTCAGCGAGAGCGACTTCCCCTCGGACAGACTCTACATCTACGCCGTCCAGACGGGGTGGTCGAACTGGGGTGCCGTCATGGACGCCTTCGACGAGCGCTACGGCGTCAAGTTGAACGACGACCAGCGCACCTCCGGCGAGGCGCTCACGCACATCCGATCGAACGCCGAGAACCCCACCCACTCGGCGTACAACGGCGGCTACTCGTTCGGCATCACCGCCATGGAGGAGGGGTTTACCACGGACTACAAGCCGGCCAACTGGGACGCCGTCCCGTCGGATCTGAAGACGGACAACGGCCACCTCACGGCGACCCGGCAGATGACGACGGCGGTCACCTACCGCAAGGACATCTACGAGGAGCGCGGGCTGGGCGAGCCCGAGAGCTGGGAGGACTTCAAACACCCCGACGCCGCCAAGGACTTCTGCGTGACTCCGCCACACTCGGCCAACGGGCTGGCGACGGCGCTGTCGATCAACAACGCCTACGGCGGGACGATGGACGATCTGGGACCTGTCGTCGAGTACTACAACGACATCGCCCAGGAGGGGGCAGACGTGCGTCGCAACATCACCGGCGACTTCACTAGCGGCGAGGTCTCGGCGGTCGCCCAGTACGACTACACCGCCCTGGAGATGAAGTACAACCACGAGGAGGTGCCCGCGGAGAACGTCGGCGTCGCGATCCTGCCCGGCCCCGAGGGCGACGCCGGAGCGATGAACATCCCGTACGGCTACGGCATGCTGGAGGGCGCACCGAACCCGGAGACGGCGAAGCTGTTCATGGACTTCGTTCTCTCGCTGGAGGGCCAGCGGCTGTTCTTCGACGCGTTCGTCCGACCGATCCGGGCCGGCGAGCTGGAGATGCCCGACGAGTTCCCCGACCAGGCGACCTACGAGGCGGCGGAGTTCACCGTCGACCAGCTGGATCTCGTCGAGCGACAGGAGCCCATCATCGATCAGGTGACCTCGGAGTCGGACATCCCCGGCATCCAGGGGTAACTCGGGCGCAGCTATGAGCACCTCCACCTGGTTCGAACTGTCGGCTGCCAGAGACACCCTCACACCCGAGACCGAGCGCGACCGGCGACGGCGACGCATTCTCGTCCTGTGTGCGCCCTTCCTCGTCCTGGCCGCGGTGGCCGCGTTCGTCCCGCTGGCGACGATGGTCCGGATGAGCGTCTCCGCGGACCGGTTTGCGAACGTCGGGTTCTCGGCGTCGGCCTGGCGGACGCTGGCGACGGACCCGCTGTATCGACAGGTCGCCGTGAACACGCTCTGGTTCGCGGCCGCGACGAGTGCCGTCAGCGTCGCGCTTGGCGTCGCGGTGTCACACGCGTTCGCGAAGTACTCGCTGCCCTTCGAACGCGTGCTCGTCTCGGTGGTCTCGTTCCCCATCGCACTCCCCGGGATCGTCGTCGCGTTCATGGTCGTCGCCCTGCTGGGCCGGCAGGGACTGGTGACGAACGCGGTCGCGTTCTTCAGCGGCCAGGGGCCGATCGACCTGGCGACCGCGACGACCGTGACGGGGCTGTTCGTGGGGTACGTCTACTCGCTGCTCCCGCGGGCGACGATGGTCCTGCGCGGGACCTACGCCGAGGTCAACACCGACGCCGAGCAGGCGGCCAGAGCGCTCGGTGCCGATCCGCTCCGGACGTTCTACTACGTCACGCTGCCCGAGATCCGTCCCGGGATCGTCGCCGCGTTGTTGCTCACGTTCCGGACGGCACTGGCGATCTTCGGCACGGTCCTGGTCTTGCAGGGGTTGAACGTCGCGACGCTCCAGCTCAGTCAGGTGATCTCGGTCGGCTACGAGAGCCAGATCGCCGCCGGCATCGGGCTGGTGTACTTCGCGTTCATCCTCGCGGTCACGTTCGTCGGCCTGCGCTACACGGAAGCGGACGTGATCCGGCGATGACGACGCTCCGGACGCCCCGATCGCTCGGGAAGACCGCGGTCACGCTGGTGACGGGACTGGTGCTCGCGGTGCTCGTGGTCCCGATCGCGCTGACGTTCGTCTCCTCGTTCGCACAGTCGGCTACCGGTGTCGTTCCCACCGGCTTCGTCACCTTCGAACACTGGCGGACGGCGCTGGGCCTGACCGACGTGGGCGCGCGCAGGGGGATCGGCTCCGGCCTGTGGTTCAGCGTCCTCCTGGCGACCGGCGGGATGGTCGTCAACCTCGTCGTCGGCGTGCCGATCGCCTACGCGCTGACCCGCTACGAGTTTCGGGGCCGAGAGTGGCTGAACACGCTCGCGGTCCTGCCGCTCGTGCCGGGGATCATCCTCGGGATCGCGTTCCTGCGGACCTATCCCGACAACGCCGGAACGGCCTTCGGACTCGTCGTCGGCTACGCGCTGTTGAAGTCGCCGTACATGGTGTTGACCGTCCAGAGCGCGTTCCAGTCGATGGATCTCCGCCAGCTCGAAGAGAGCGCCCGCTCGCTGGGGGCGTCGTGGCCACGGACGTTCGTCACCGTCATCGTCCCCAACGCCAGGGGCGGGATCCTCGCGGGCTCGATCATCACGTGGACGCTGGCCGCTGCGGAGTTCAACTTCACCTACATGGTGTACACCCGCGGGCCAAAGCCCTTCTCGCTGTTTCTCTACGAGAACATCAGTCGCGCTCCGTTCCTGCAGTCGGCGGCGGCCATCTCGATGTACTTCTGTCTCGTCGTCGCCGCCATCCTCGTGCTACAGACCGTCGGTCGACACGGATTCACTACGACATGAACACTCGAACACACACTCACGGGAGGCAGACGCATGGTCGCCGTTGAACTCGACGGCGTTCGCAAGACCTACGGCGACGAGGTCGCGGTCGAGGCGCTCGACCTGACCGTCGCCGACGGCGAGATCCTCGGCGTCGTCGGGCCGTCGGGTTGTGGCAAGACGACGACGCTGCGGACGATCGCCGGCTTCGAGACGCCGACGGCCGGCCGGGTCCGGTTCGCCGACGAGGACGTAACCCACGTCCCCCCAGAGCGGCGAAACGTCGGGCTCGTGTTCCAGTCGTACGCGCTGTTCGACAACATGAGCGTCCTCGCGAACGTCGCGTTCGGTCCGAAGATGCAGGGCGTCGAGAAGTCCGAGCGACGGGACCGCGCCACGGAGCTGCTGGAGCTGCTCGACATCGCCGAACTCGCCGACAGAGCGCCCGAGACCCTCTCGGGCGGGCAACAACAGCGGGTCGGCCTGGCGCGTGCGCTCGCGATCGAGCCGAACATCCTCCTGCTGGACGAACCCATGACGGGACTGGACGCCAAGCTCAAGGATCGGCTCCGGCGCGAGATCGGGAGCCTGCTCGACGAGCTGGGCGTCACCGCGCTGTACGTGACCCACGACCAGGAGGAGGCGATGGCGATGTGTGACCGGATCGCGGTGCTGAACGACGGCCGCCTCGAACAGGTCGGCACGCCTCGCGAGATCTACGAGTCGCCCGCAAACGAGTTCGTCGCCGGATTCGTCGGCTCGGCGAACCTGCTCGACGCACAGCTGGACGACGGCACGGTCGACCTGGGATTTGCGCGACTGGACGCGGTCGCGGACGACACGAGCGGGGACGCGACGGTCGTCGTCCGACCCGACGACATCGCGGTCGGCAGCGGTTCGATCCCGGTGACGATCCGGGAGTACCAGTATCTCGGTGAGACGACCAGCGCCGTCGGGGAGTTGCCCGACGGACGGCAGTTGCGCTTGCGCCTGAACGGCACCGCCGAGGAGACGACCGTCGGGACCACAGTTTCGGTCGCGATCGACCCCGACGGCGTCGCTGTCGTCGACACCGCCTGACGTACGGACACTCGGTCAGGGCAGGTAGGTCGCGAGGAAGTTCACGAGCCGATCCAGCCACTCGATTTTCCCGTCGTCCGTCTCGGAGTCTTCCTCGTCTCGTGTCATGGGCCGAGCGACGCCCGCCTGGGGCATATGCTCTGCTGTCGTGAGGGCGGAAGCAGCGGACATCTCAGATTAGCTTAGCAGCTGAGCTATGCTGTATTCTGGCGAGTCGTCGATCGCGGACGCCCGTTGCTGTACGGCGACGCTATGCCGCCGGAGCGAGGGGGTGCCGAGCGTTCTGGGACGCGAGAGTCCGCCGTCTACTGCTGGGTCTCGCCGCCGTCGACCGGGAGGGCGTGGCCGGTGACGAACGACGCCTCGTCGGAGCACAGCCAGACGACGGCGCTCGCCACTTCGTCCGGGGAAGCGGCCCGCCCCATCGGGACCTCCTCGACGGCCGCGGTGCGTTCCGCCTCGGACATCGACGCCAGCGCGGGCGTCTCGACGATCGTCGGACAGACCGCATTGACGCGAACGCCCTCCGTCGCGGTTTCGAGGGCGGCCGTCCGGGTCAGGCCGACGACGCCGTGTTTGCTGGCGGCGTACGGTGACCGGCCGGGACTGCCACGGAGTCCGGCCTTCGAGGACACGTTGACGATCGCGCCGCCGCCGGAGTCCGAGAGTGCGGGAATCTCGTGTTTCATGCCGGCCCAGACGCCGGTCTGGTTCACGTCGAGGACGCGCTCCCACTCGTCTTCGTCGATCTCCGGGAGCGGGGCCGGCGTGTTCCCGATCGCGGCGTTGTTGACCGCGTAGTCGAGTCGACCGTACTCGTCGAGCGTGGCCTCGACGAGCGCGGCGATCGATTCGCTCTCACTGGTGTCGACCTCGACGAAGGTCGCGTCGCCGTCGTCGGCTGCGATCTGTTCGACGGTCGCTGGACCGCCCGTCGTGTCGATGTCGGCGACGACGACGGTTGCCCCCTCGGCGGCGAACCGCGTGGCAGTTGCGCGACCGATCCCCGATCCTGCACCGGTGACGAGTGCGACGGTGTTCTCGAAGTCGTACATCAGATACTTATATTGAAAATTTAGTCAAGTAGTTTCTGGTATCGGGCCTCAGGCGGGAACACGACCAGTCCTGTCGAGTGATTCGCCGTTTTCCGAAGGCGGCAGCTATAAGTATTGACTATTTCTTCGTAACGGACGAAGCCACCCGTCGACAATGACCCACCACCACACCGGTCCGTCCGAGTCCCCCCTCGCGTACTGTCACGAGGCTGTCCAGGGCGTCTCGCGCACGTTCGCACTGACGATCGACGCGCTCGACTCGCCGCTGGCCGACCAGATCTGTGTCGGCTACCTGCTCTGTCGGATTCCGGACACGGTCGAGGACGCGAACCACGTCCCGGCGGCGACACAGCAGGACCTCCTGGCGACGTATCGCGAGGTCCTCCAGCCCGGTTCGTCGACGTCGATCGAGTCGTTCACTCGGCAGGCCCGAGAGTGGATACCGGCCCAGAACCCCTCACCGGACTGGGAACTCGTCGGGAACGCACCGACCGTGATGGGGGCATTCGAGCAGTTCGACCGACCCACGCGGGAGGCGATGCTGCCGCCGGTCCGCGAGATGACCACGGGAATGGCTCGGTTCGTCGAGCGGTACGCCGACGAGCCGGGGATTCGCATCCAGACGGGCACCGAGCTACGCAGCTACTGTCACTACGTCGCGGGCACCGTCGGGACCCTGATCACGAACCTCCTCGCAGAGCAGTCCCTCTCCGAGGCTCGGGAGACGGCGCTGCGGCACAACGGCGAACACTTCGGCCGGCTCCTCCAGCTGGTTAACATCGCGAAGGACGTACACGACGACTACGTCGCCGAGAACAACGTGTACCTCCCCGCGGAGTGGCTGGCCGCCGAGGGAGTGCCACAGGATCGGGTCGTCGACGAAGACCTCCGCTCGGAGGCCGTCGTGGTGCTGTCACGGACACTCGACCGGGCACAGCAGCATCTCGATCCCGCCCAGTCGTACATCGAGGAGATGCCACTGGGCGGCGGGAACACCGTCGTCGCGTGGGCCGTGCCGTACCTGCTGGCGGTCGGGACGCTGCGAGAACTGCGCGCGAACCCCGGAGCGGCGTTCGCCGAGGAGGCGGTGAAGGTGTCTCGGAAAGAGGTGCGAACGATCGTGAGCGCGGTGTCGGCGACCGATCGCCAGCGGCTCGCTCTGCTGCGCGAGACGGTTGCTGCGAGCCCGCTCGAAGCAGTCCCGCAGCGACTCTCTCACTGACGGATCGGTGTAGCCAAGCACACGACGACGGCCCGATCGGAGCGAGGGTCAGTCGTCGCTGTCGGCGTCCGCCGTCGAGATGCGGGCGACGTGGGCGTCGATCGCTCGCTTCAGCGGTTCGATGGACGTGTCCGGCTCGTAGACCGTGAGACGGCGGGCACGAGTGCCGACGAGCAGCGAGAGCAGCGCCTCCGCCTCGGCGTCGACGTCGACGTCGACGAAGTCGTTCGCCTCGATCCCCCGCCGGAGAATGTCTTCGAGGATGTCCCGCAGCTGTGCTTCGACCTCGACGTATTGCTCGCGCACGGCGTCGTCGTGGGGCGCGTTCATGCGGAGTTCGAACATCGCCAGCATCAGTCGATGAGGTTCCTCGTCGACCGTCGTCGGGAGGAGGCGATCGACGAGGGCGTCGAGTTCCTCGCGCGGTGCCGTTCCTCCCTCGGGGAGATTCGCGAGAAAGCCCCCGAGGATGTAGTCGAGAAAGTCGATCAGGAGGTCGTCTCGGCCGTCGTAGTGGTAGTAGAGCAACGCCTTGCTGCGACCGAACTCGTCGGCGATGCGCTGGATCGTGAGGTCGCTGTAGCCGTGTTCCCTGACGGCCCTGTGGGTGGCTTCCATGATGTCCCGCTTGCCGGGCTCCATGTCCTCACCGTAGCCTTCGAAGCTCATTGGAGGGATTTGCCCTGCGAGTGGCCTGTTGCTTTTGATTCCGGGAAGACGTACGCGACACACTCGTGAAACGGAGCGGACTCGACAGACGACGCGGGACGAACCCGACAGCCTCGCAACACGGCGTTCCTGATACAGCCGGCAGTATGATACTACCAGCTGTAAATCTGTGAACGATTTCGCCACCCCGGGGTGGCGAAGATCGTCACGAAGTTACAGCCGGCAGTATGAACGACGCCCGGCGGGATGTTTTTTAGCCCGTTTGTACATAGAGGAGAACATGACTGCAGACTGGGACCGTCGGCGATTCCTCGCTGGCGCGGCGTCGCTGGCTGGCGCGGGATCACTCGCCGGGTGTTCGGGGTCAGAGAGCGAACCGCCGGAGTCGACGGCGACGCCGACGCAGACGGACACGACGACGCCGACGAACACGGCGACGCCCGAACCGACCGAGACAACCGACGAAGCGACCCAGACCGAGACACCCGAACCGGACCTGACCGGGCGAGAACACTACTTCAACTGGATCCACGGAGAAGACGACCAAATACTCGAAGAAGTACAAGGCACACAACAAAACACCAGCATAAGCTTCGAAGCCATCGACAACGCACTCGAAGAAGGAATCGAAAACGGCGGCAGAAACCAAGCAATAGCAAACGCACTCGAAACCGCCTCAGAACAATACCAAGAAAACAACAACTACGAAGACCGCCACACCCACATCCTCTCCGCACTCCACCAAACACTCGAACAAAAAGAAGGCAGCCAATGGGACTTCGAAATTTTCTCCAACATGAACTACACACAAACCGTCGGAGCCACACTCCAATACTCAGAAATCAAAGTCCAGACAGGAGAAAAAACAGACACCGGAGAAAACGAATACGCAATCATCAACGCCGCACTCAACGAAACAATGAACCACACCACCCACACACCAGGCGAAGACAAAGGCAACGCAGGATACAAAAGAACAATGAGCGGCGTCCGAGAAAGCGACAACAATGCAGATCTCCCACCACACGACGTAGAAGCATTAGAAGAGAGAGAAAGAGATTCTGATATGGCTGAGAATGTTCCAGAGTCTGGTGCCCCTCTAATGGGTTATCAGTTATTTGCCGGGGGACACAGTACTAGTGACGGTTTTGAGTACAGACCAGATGAGATGCTCGTTCCTGCTTCAAAGGATATCCATGAGAAGATTGATGAGATTGGTTATGAGCAGGGAGACAGAGTGGATGATGAAGAAGGTAACCCATTGGGGACACATGGCAGAATGGATCTTCAATTGGCCATCAACGAGAGATACATGAACGAAGGATACGACGAAGTAGATAACCCAGTAGTCATTGATGAGTTGAAAAAAACAGCTGATGGATGGGACTTCGAACTAAGAGAAAAACCAGACTGGAACTGGGAACAAGGCTACCCAGCAACAGCCTCATAACTATTCCACTCTTTCTTCTTAATATACATCACTCGTAAGTAGGACAACCATGGAATCGCTGGCATACATCTAAAGGATCTCTAGAATCAGTTCCTGCAAGTCCGCCTCCTGTTGGGAATGTTCCGAAGATGTTGTTTGTGGGTATGTTAGTTTGGGTGTTTGTGTTTGCTTTTTCTAGTGTTGTTTGTATGTTGTCGGTGGGTTGTTTTTCGTTTGTTTTTACTGTGATTGGTTTGATTGAGTTGCTGCCGGCGACGATGTAGCATGTTCCGGAGTCGCAGTCTGTGACTTCTCCGATGAGGCTGCCGGTGCTTGTGAATACGTCGTCGACTGTGGGTTTGTAGTCTGAGCTTGTGATTTGTTGTTGGAGTCCGAAGTTGCAGGTGTAGTGGTCTCTGCCTAATGCTTTGTTGTTGTCTCCCCAGTCTCTGTTTTCCGGTAGTCTCAGTGCGAGGATGTTTGTTTCGTCTGAGTTTGGTCCTGCGTTTTCTACTTTTTTGATACTACCGGCTGTACGTCTGTGAACGATTTCGCCACCCCGGGGTGGCGAAGATCGTCACGAAGGTACAGCCGGCAGTATGATCCCGGTTTTGCTGTCGTCGTTGGTTGCTGGTGGTTGGCTGGGTTTGCCTTGCCAGCAGTTTGCTTCGCTCTGTCGGTGGCTGGCGGCGCGGTCGCGATCG
The DNA here is from genome assembly GCF_017612575.1 of Halomicrobium sp. IBSBa. NCBI lineage: Archaea > Methanobacteriati > Methanobacteriota > Halobacteria > Halobacteriales > Haloarculaceae > Halomicrobium > Halomicrobium sp. IBSBa. Next base: position 6,019 of record NZ_JADPQC010000006.1, on the reverse strand, counting down.
TCGCCCGTTCCCGTGTCGTCGACGCTCTCCCCGGTCAGTACGCTTATGAGCCACTGTCCGTAACTCCCTGGCGATGCCCTCCACGAGCAGTGAGCGCCTGCCGACAGCGGCGGGGTTCGTGCCGGTCGTCCTCGCGAATCTGGTCCCGCTGGTCGGCGTCGTCCGACTGGGCTGGGAGCCAGAGACGCTGGTGGTCGTCTACACGCTCGAAGTGCTGTTCGCGTTCCCGCTGGCGGGCGTGAAGGCGCTGTTCGCACAGCAACCGCCACGCACCGACCACGAGGGGTCGACCGTCGTCAGCGTCTCGGACGAGCTGACCAGAAAGCGCGGGAGCGTCACGGTGGTCCCGTGGCTGCCGCCGGTCTACCCGCGAAACGTGCCCTTCGCCCTCGCCGTCGGCGGTGTCGCCGCGTGGTTCGGAATGGCCATCGGCGTCGTGGTCAGTAGGCCGATCCCGGTGGCGGCAGTCGTCAGCCAGCCGGAGGTCCTGTTGAGCGTCGGCACGCTGGTCGTCGGCCAGACCGTCGAGACCTGGCGGGACTTGCGGGACGGACACCACGAGACGACCACGCCGTACGCCGTGATCGAGACGCCGGCCCGACAGGCGTTTTTCCTGGCGTTCGTCCTGTTCGTCGTCCCGGTGACGGCCGTGGCCGGCACGGCTGCGACGCTCGGCGTGTTCGTCGTCGTCAAGCTCCTCGTGGAGTGGTCGGGCTATCGGGCGACCCACGGCGACGGCGGGCGACTCACCGGGTGGCTCTCCGGACCCGACGAGTCGGGCCGTACGCCAGCGGTCGACGACGTGCCCGCGGGCGAACCGGACGCGCGCGTTCGGACGGACGGCCGCGCGGTGCTGTCCACCGGCGCACTCCAGGCGCTGAGTGAGCGTGCGCCCGTCTACGCGACGTCCTTCGTCATCGTCTGGCTCTTCTCGCTCGTGATCCTCGGCGGAGAGGAGCCCTCTCGGGCAGTCGCGCTCGGCTCCGGTCTCGTCCTGGTCTGTCTGTTCGTCGCACTCCTGGCGGCGCGTGTCGGGACGTTCTACCTCAGGTACGGGACGCTCGAATACCGTCGGTACGACGACCGACTGGTCGCGTACGACAGCCTGCTCGACGAGCCCCAGTGGTGGGCCTCGATCGGGTCGCTGCGCGACGCCGAGGTCGTGTCCGATCGGCTCCCCGACCGGCTGCTGGGGACGCGCACGATCTCGCTGGCAGCGGGCTGGGGCGACGATCCGCGGCGCTCGCTCGGACCCGTCGCCGACGCCGAGGCCCTCGTGAGGGCGTTCGACCTGCACGTCAGAACGACGGCACTCGCGCCCATCGATCGGCGGGTGGCCGCTGTCGTCGCGGGCTGTGTCGGCGTGATCGTCCTCGCTCCGGTGGCCGTCGTGCTCGTGCCGGCGCTGTCCTCGTCGACGGCGCTGCTGTACGGGGTGTTCGTGCTGCCGTTCGCCACCCTCCCGCTGCGGGGCCTCTGGAAGCGAGCGTATCCGGAGGAGAGCACAGCGGCCGAGAGCGACGTGTAGCGACAGCGGTGTGACTCGACCGGCTCGCAACGTCGTGGCGGCGAAGCGATACGGAGCGACGATTCATCTCCTGTCCGTGGTCGATGCGCGCGAGGACCACACCGTCGGCGACGAGAGTCAGCACGCGGCACACGAGGTGCTCGTGGAGGACGCCGACGAGCGCCCGACGCCCTTCGAAGACGTGCTGATCCCGACCGACGGCAGCGACGCCGCGAACGCGGCGGTCGATCCCCGTGATGACTGCCAGGTAGACAGAGAACAGTGACAGATAGCAACGGTTTCGTAGTTTCTAACTACATACCAGAGGTGTTCTGTACAGATAGTGATATTTGAATCTGTATAATCGAGTTTTTCGTTCGATCTCTCCCTTTGTTCTCAGGTCATCGTTAGACTTCCGTTCGTCCGGTCAGTTCGTCGGGAACCAGCCGGTAGAACTCGAACGACACTTCTCGGAGCGGTCGGTCGAAGATGTCCACCAGCGGGATGTCGACGTGTTCGAGCCCTGCTAGCGTCTCGGTCTCGATACCCTCGCGCTCGACGTCTTCGAGTCTGCCGCGGGCGACGACGCTCTGCCAGCCACCCGACTCCTCCCGATACGTGACGAACGACGCCGGCCGGTCGTTGAGGTCGCCCTTCGCGGTGTCGACGCCCACGGCCAGTCGGAAGTAGAACGTACTGGCCGCCGCGTCGTACCCGTACGACACCGGGATCGAGTGCGGTGGCTCGTCCCCGGCAGCGAGCGAGAGGACGCCCGTCCCGCCGCTGTCGAGGATCTCGTCGCGCTCCGCGGCCGACATATTGACCGGGGTCTTTTTCGACATAGTTGACAGGATGGCGGGGAACACAATAAGTCCACTGTCGGTGGGGAGTCGCCGTCGCATACGACGAGCGCCGAGCAATGGGTCGCCACAGCGGGATCGGACCAGAGCCCTACTGTCGGCTGTCCATCTGCGAACGATTTCCCACCCCTGGGTGGTGAGTATCGCCGCGAAGTGACAGCCAACAGTATAAACCCCAGCGGAGCGAATAGTCGGTATGAGCCCAGCGATCGATTCGATTCTCGTGCCGACCGACGGGAGCGAGGGAGCCACAGTCGGCGCACAGCGCGGGATCGACCTGGCGGCGACGGCCGACGCGGACGTACACGTGCTGTCAGTGGTCGACACCCGCGAGATCGAGCCGTCGCTGTCGCGGTTCGGTGGCAAGGACCGTTCAGACCGAGAACAGCTGTTCGAAGACGAGGCCAGGCGTGCGGTCGATAGCGTCACCGGGCTCGCACAGACACACCTCTCGGGTCGAGTCACCGGAACAGTCGAACGAGGGGTGCCGTTCCAGGCGATCAACGAGTACGTCGAGGCACACGATATCGACGTGATCGCGATGGGAACCCACGGACGGACCGGTCTCCAGCGACTCCTGCTTGGCAGCGTCGCCGAGAAGGTCCTTCGGACCGCGAACGTTCCGGTCGTTGCAGTCCCGTCGACCGTCGACGAGATCGAGCCCGGCGGCGGAACCTACGAGAACGTCCTGCTGCCGACGGACAACAGCGACGGCGCGTCGGTCGCGATCGACTGGGGGATGACGCTGGCGACGCTGTACGGTGCGATGGTATACACCATCTACTCGGTCGATACGAGCCTGTTGGCCGGCTCCGAGAGAGCGAGCGAGATCCACGGAGCGCTGGAACAGGTCGGCCGAGACGCGCTCGATGCGGTCCGACGGCGTGCTCGGGCGACCGGCGTCAGCGTCGCGGGCAACGTTGGGAGCGGACCGGCCGCGCGCGTGATCCTCGCCGAGAGCGGCGACCACGACATCGATCTGATCGTGATGGGGACCCACGGCCGCTCCGGTATCGACCGGTACCTCATCGGCAGCGTGACCGAGACAGTCGTTCGCAACGCCGACGTGCCGGTCTACTGTGTCCCGATGACGGAGCTGTGAGCCCCCCGCCGAGAACTATTTACCGTTCCGTCGGCTACGAGCGGTCACGATGATGGCGACGACGCACGCGCTCTGGGGGATGGCGGTCGCATTGCCGGTCCTGGCGGGCGAGCCGACACTCGCGCCGGTCGCCTTCGGAGCGGGACTCGTGGGCGGTCTGCTTCCCGACCTCGATCTCTACGCCGGCCACCGGAAGACGCTGCACTATCCGGTGTACGCGCCGCTGGCCGCCGTCCCGGCGGTCGCACTCGCGATTGCCACGCCCTCGACGGTGACGGTCGGGGTCGCCGTGGGCCTCACCGCGATGGCGCTCCACGCCGTCACCGACGCCGCGGGCGGTGGCCTCGAACTCCGGCCGTGGCTCGCCGACTCGGACCGGGCCGTCTACAGCCACTATCACGGCCGCTGGATCCGGCCCCGGCGGTGGGTCCGCTACGACGGTGCCCCCGAGGATCTCGCCGTCGCCGGCATCGCGACCGTGTCACTCGCCGCGGTCGCCGGCAGTGCCGTCACCGCGGTCGCCGTCGCGCTGCTGGCGGTCTCGGCCGTGTACGTCCTGGTGCGCAAGCCGCTGGCGACGCTGGCCGAGCGCCTCGTCGGCCTGCTCCCGACACCCGTCGTGTCGTACGTCCCCGAACGCTACCGCGAGAGTCGGTAGTCCCTGCGATCGGGAACGATGCCACCGATTTATCTGACTGCTGGGCGAACACCGCGGTGATGTACGACCGAATCCTCCTCCCGACAGACATGAGCCCCGGTGTCGACCGAGCGATCGAGCACGCGATCGACGCCGCCGAGCGGTACGACGCCGCCCTCCACGTGCTGTACGTCGTCGACGCCGACGCCTACAGCTCCTACCCCGGCGACGAGTACGTCCACGAGTTCGAGGGGCTGGAACACGCGCTCGAAGAGGCCGGCCGCGACGCGGTCGAAGCGATCACCGCCACGGCGGCCGACGCCGGGATCGACACGGTGAGCGAGATCCGCCACGGCGTCCCACACGAGGAGATCCTCGCGTACGGCGACGAGGCCGACATCGACCTGACTGTCGTCGGGTCGAAGAACCGAGCCGGCGAGTACCGTCGGTTGCTCGGCAGCGTCGCGGAACGGGTCGCTCGACTGTCGGAACGGCCCGTGACGGTCGTGAAGACGCCGGTCGAATCGTCCTGATACTGCCGGCCGTCACTGTTGCAAGAGATGTGCGACCACGGGGTCGAAGAATTTTTCCAGACTGACAGCCGGCAGTATGAGCACGTCGACGAACGCGGCGGTGGCACACGACACCGCTATGTGTGTCGCCCGAGCAGTACGACCACGAACGATGCCACCGGACGAACGAGCGATCGAGCGGACCATCAGATACGGGTTAGTTGCGGTGTTCGTCCTGGGGCTCCGTCGTCGCGACCCCGGCACGGTCGTCAACGCCGCCGTCGGCGTGGTCGGCACCTACCTGACCGAGTTCGTCGAGCGAACGTGTGGCGTGACACTGCAGCCGTGGCACCACCTGTACGTCGACACCGCAATGATCACTCACGCCGTGGGAATGCTGGGGCCGTACGACGACATTCGGTGGTGGGACCACGTCACCCACACCCACTCGGCGACGATTCTCGGCGGGGCCGTCTTCGCGATCTGTCGGCGGACGGGCCGCGATCCCGGTCCGAGAGTCGTCGCCGCCGTCGCCTGTGGCGGCCTGCTGTGGGAACTCGTCGAGTACGCCATCCACGTCGGAGCCGATCAGATCGGCGTCGAGCCGATCCTCGTGAACTACGGCAAGCGCGATACGCTGCTCGATCTGCTGTTCGACCTCGTCGGCGCAGCGCTCGTCCTCGTACTCGGTGATCGCGTTCTCGGGGATCTGGCGACGACGGACGCCTGACGAGTCAGAAAAAGCTGGGAGAAAACGGCGATCTGTAGAGAGAGTGCGTGCAGACACGACTCGAAAGTGACATTTGGCTGGTGAGACTCTTGGAGGCGGCGACGGACGGCACGTGTTGGGTAGTCTTTCGTACCGAGTGATGCTATCTAGCGCCTGTACAGCATCAGTGATAGGCATCGGGCCATACAAGACAGGACTCGTACAGAGACGAATCTCGTTCCGTATTAGAGAAGCGAGCGGACGAGGGTCGAGCATCGCTCGACGAACAGTGATCGATACCGGACGACAGCACGATAGTCCAGCAATGCTGGATCGTAATGGGAAAAGAACGAACACCGGAGTTGCCGAGATGGCGAGGCAACGTCCCGCACTGATCGTCACCGGCCGACGGTTTGCTTTACACACTTAGTGCTGTAAAGCTCTGCGGCGGGTGACCGACAGCACGGACGAGCGAGGACACTGGGCAGGGTGTGCTCCCGTCGAGAGCGGCCCGCAGTGGCAGACTCGACGACGGTAGCTAGCTGGACGAGGTTTGTGTATACACGGCACTGTCTAGTTCTGGACCTCCTGAGCTGGCGTTCGACCGTCGAGTGCTTGGTTGGGTCGTTCGTGGTTGTAATGGTGTCTGAAGCGTTGTAACCACTGTCTGGCGCTCGACTGACTGCCCCGCC